>NZ_JAAXMM010000006.1 GCF_012276985.1 Agrobacterium sp. a22-2
CGGATGCCTCTTCGGCAGAGGATGCCTGTTCGGTCGCACCCTGCGACAGCTGTTCGGAGCTTGCCGACAGTTCCTGGCTGCCCGACGAGACGTTGTCGGCGGCGGCCAAAGCATCGGCAACCACGCCACGAAGGCGTTCCACCATGGTGTTGACGTAACCCAGCAGGTCTCCGATCTCGTCGCGCGTGGTGACGGTGGCGAGCGAGGTCAGGTCACCATCGGCCACGGTTTGAACGGCTGAGACCGCATTGCGCAAGCCACGATTGATCGACAGAGCAATCCAGACGGCGGAAATGACTGCGATCACCAGCGCGATACCAGCGACTGTCAGCATGATGGTGCGTGTCTGGACGTAGTTTGCACCGGCCTCGATCTTGGCGTCCTCGAGGCGCGAGGTTTCAAGCTGAATGACCTCCGTCAGCAGTTGGTCGATCTCGTTGACCGTCGCGCGGTTTTCCGTGCTCGAAAAGTTCAGGGCGCCCGAATGATCACCGGCAAGGATCATGGTGCGGATCCGATCGTCCTGCTTGCGATATTCTGTTTCCAACCCGTTGAGCTTGTTCCAAAGAACTTTGCCCTGTTCCGTGGCGAGCAGCAGTACAGCCTGGTATGCCGTATCGAATTCCTTGCGGTGGTTCTCCGCTGCCACGGCATAGTCCTGCACGGCCTTGGTGTCAGTGGCCAGCAGCATGTTCTTCTGCTGACGCAGCTGCTGGAGTTGTGCGTTGTTCATGTCCTGCGCCAGACTGAGACGCTTGGCCGGCCCTTCCACGACATTTTGGAGCGTTGTGTTGAGTTCACCCAGGCTCATGACGCCAAGGGCGGCCACAGAGATGAGCATGACAATGACGAAGCCGAATGCCATCGCCAACTTCAATTTAATGGTAGCACGCATGACGAAACCCCCTTGTGCGTTAGGCCGAATGCGCAGGCGCGGTGTTGCGCTCATGCTGGGCGGAAAAAATGGCTTGTAGGTTCGGAATGATGACGAATTCGCTGTCTCGGCGGACAAGGCAGTCGATGAAGTCCGGCCGCCAACGCATCCCCACGCTGGGTGGCGGTTCGCCGGCCGATTTGGCAAGCGTGGTCACCTCATGCACCTTGTCTGTCCTGACGCCGATCAGGGTCGGTTCGCCTTCGATATCCAGCTGGATGACGATGATCCGGCTATCGATGGTCGTCTTCGTTGCATCCATGCCGAAGGCCAGCCGGATGTCGGCTAGCGGAATGACCTTGCCGCGAAAGTTGATGACGCTGGCCACAAAGGGCCGACTGCCCGGCACGGCGGTTTCCGGCAGGAGGTCAAGGATTTCCTGGACGATGATGGCGTCGAAGGCAAAGGTCTCGCCGCCAAGGTCGAAGGTGAGAATCTCGATCTCGTCGGCGGCACCCTTGTTGTGAGCCGGAACGTTTCTCAGGGCTTCATTCATCCTGCTGCACGCAACTGCGCCTCCTGTTGCTGTCCCGACACGACCAGATGGGCGACATCGAGGATTAGGGCCACGCTGCCATCGCCCAGGATGGTCGCGCCGGAGAAGGTGGCGACGTCGTGGTGCAGCTTGGATAGGGATTTGATGACGGTCTGGTGGTCGCCGATGATCTGGTCGACGACCAGGCCGACGCGTTCGCTGCCGGTCGAAATGACCACGATCTTCTGGAACGGATCAGGCTTGATTCCGGTGCGGAAGAGATCGCGCAGTCTTATGAAGGGAACGAGGTTGTCCCGCAGCGATAGGAAGCTGCGGCCGCGCGAGCGCAGATCGTCTTCCAGTGACAGTTCCAGGCATTCTTCAACCGTGGAAAGCGGAATGACGTAGCAGCCGTTGCCCACCCGCACCAGCAAGCCGTCGATGATGGCAAGCGTCAGCGGAATGCGCAGCGCCACCTCGGATCCCTCGCCCGGATTGCTCTTGATGTCGATTACGCCGCGAAGCGCATCGACCGTCTTCTTGACCACGTCCATGCCGACGCCGCGGCCCGACAGATTGGTGACCTGCTGGGCAGTGGAAAAGCCGGGCTGGAAGATCAGCTGCAGCAATTCCTGATCGGACAGCGCGGCACCGGGCTGAATGAGGCCGGATGATTCCGCCTTGGCTCGCACCCGCTCGCGGTTGATGCCACGGCCATCATCTTTGATAGTGATGATGACCTCGCCGCCGGATTGGCGGGCCGATAGCAGGACGCGTCCGGCTGGATTCTTGCCGGCGGCGATGCGCTCGTCCGGGGTCTCCAGGCCGTGGTCGATGGAATTGCGCACCAGATGCACCAGCGGATCGGCCAGCCGCTCGACGACCGTTTTGTCGACCTCGGTGGTTTCGCCTTCCGTCTCGAGTTCGATCGTCTTGCCGGTTTCGCGCGCAAGATCGTGGACCAGGCGCCGGAAACGGCCGAACAGACTGCCGACGGGCACCATGCGCAGAACCATCATGGTGTCGCGCAGCTCACCTGAAAGGCGCTCCACATCTTCCGAGACGGCACGCAGCTGGATATCGGCACTGGCATTGGCCAACTGCGACAGGCGGGACTGGGCAATTACCAGCTCGCCGACCCGATCCATCAATTCGTCCAGCCGCTCAGCCGGCACGCGAACATTCTCGGTGCCCTTGTTCTGCTTGGCATCGGCTGCAGCCGGTATGGCCTGGCTGCGCCGTTCCAGGGCGGGCTCTTCGGCGACGACAACGGCGGCCTCCTGGCGCACCGGCTCGGCAGAAGCGCCGGGCTGGGCCGTCCTGACGTCCAGCTGCATGTCGTCCATGACGAAAATGAAGACATCGTCGATGGCCGAGCGCGGCTGGGTGGTGGTCAGGCTGATCTTCCATGCCAGATGCAGTTCGGAAGGGTCGAGTTCGGCGAGAGAAGGAATGGCCGACAGGTCTGCCTTGATGGTGCAATCGCCAAGCTCGGCAAGTTCGTCGAGCAGTCCTAAGGGATTCGTGCCGTTTGCCATGGCGTTGATAGGCAGCTTGAAATCGATCAGCCAGGTCGCGCTCTCGGCGGGTGCCTCGGCCTTGACGGCAGCCGGCGCTGGAACCGTGGGGGCCGGCGCTGCCGCAGCTGTCGGGGCCTTCTGTCCGCCGACTGCGGCCTGCAGTTTGGCCAGAAGGCGGCGTCCGGTCTCTTCGTGGTCGCCATTCGGGGTGTCGACCAGCGACCGCATGTGGTCCTGTGCTTCGAGCACCGCAGCCACCAGTTCGCTGGTGGCGGGCACTTCGCCCTTGCGCACCCGGTCGAAGGCCGTCTCGCAATGGTGGGTGAAGGCGGCCAGGGCCTCGAAGCCGAACATGGCACCCGATCCCTTCAGCGTGTGAAGGCCGCGAAAGACCGCGTCAATCTGATCCTGGTCGGTGAGATTGTGCAACAGGTCCAGCAGTCCTTCTTCGATCTGCTCGAACAGTTCGGCTGCCTCCGTCCGAAAGACCTGGATGGGATCCATTGTGTTCATCTGCCGAGGACCTTTCGTGCGATCTTGACCAGTTGTTCGGGATCGAAAGGCTTGGTGATCCAGCCGGTGGCGCCAGCGGCCTTGGCCCGGTTCTTCATGTCGGCATCGGATTCGGTGGTCAGGAAGATGATCGGTATGCCCGTGTGGGCCGGCGACTTGCGCAGCGCCTCGATCATCGCAAGACCGTTCATGTTCGGCATATTGAGATCGGTGACGATCAGATCGAAACTGGCCGATTTCGCCTTGTTCAGCCCGTCGAGACCATCGACGGCCTCGGTCACCTGATAGCCGGCATTCGACAGCGCGATCTTCGTCGTCATTCGGATGCTGGCCGAATCGTCAACCGTGAGAATGTTCGCACTCATTGTATTTCCTTCCGATGGAACCAGAACTGGCAGGTGGCGGCGTCCATATCCGTCAGGAAGCCGCCTCGTCTGAGGGTTTCGAGCACGCGGCCGCCGGCTGGGTTCTTCAGGGCGATCGACTTGCCGTAGGTTTGAGCATGGCGGCGCGAGGCCTCCACAACCTGGATGAAACTGAGGTCGGCGTCGGCGCCCTCGGGGATATCGATGATGACGCTGCTGTTTTCCGAAAGGCCGCTCAACAACTGCTCGCGCACGGCCTGCGCGTTTCGGATCGACAGCGACTGCGGCAGTGTTAGCGTATGGGGAGCGGTTTCGTTTGACATCGGCATTCCCTAGGCCCGCTTGGGGGCAAGATTGGAGGAACTGGAGGCAAGGCTATTGCCGGAGGGCGACGGGCCGCTCTCCGGCTCGGCGTCGGCTTGTTCCGCCATCAGCGCCGAGATGGCCGGCCACTGATGGATGAAGGCGTCCACGCAGCGCGGGTCGAAATGCAGTCCGCTGTTGGCGAGAATGTGCTGATAGGCGTCGTCCACGGACCAGGCCTTCTTGTAAGGCCGCTCAGAGCACAGGGCCTCGAACACATCCGCCACCGCCGCGATGCGGGCTTCGATCGGGATCTGTTCGCCGGACAGCCGGTTCGGATAGCCGGTCCCGTCCCACTTCTCGTGATGGCCGCCGGCAATCGTCTCGGCGATGCGGACCAGATCGGACGAACCGTTCTCCAGAATGCTGACACCAATCTCGACATGCCGGCGCATCTGTTCCAGTTCGTCCGCCGTCAGGCGTCCGGGTTTCTGGAGGATGTCGTCGGCAATGCCGATCTTGCCGACATCGTGCAGAGGCGCTGCCAGATAGATCATCCGGCAAAGGCTTTCGTCCAGGCCGAGATCTTCGGCCAGCAGCCGGCAGATATGGGCCACCCGCGAGACATGTTCGCCGGTATTGCCGTCGCGGTACTCAATGGCGCGCGCCAGCCGCCAGATGATTTCCTCTTCGCGGGCGACGAGCTTCAAGGTGGCGTTGGCAACAATTGCCGTCAGTCCCTGGGCGCGCGCCGACAGTTCCAGCTGCGCCTGCCGCAGGGCCAGCAGGTTGCGAACCCGCGCCTTCAGTTCGACGATGTCGATCGGCTTGCTGAGGAATTCCGTCGCGCCGGCTTCGATAGCCTCCAGCCGGATGCTGCGTTCGGTTTCCGAGGTGATCATGATGATCGGCACATGGCTATAGCTAGGCTGGCGCCGCAGGGTGCGGATCACCTCGATGCCGTTCATCTTGGGCATGGTGTAGTCCACGAGAACGATATCGAAGACAGTTGTCCTGCAGACCAGCAAAGCCATCTCCGGATCGAGAAACGTCTCGACCGTGTTGTCGGCCAGATCTTTCATCGCTGCCTGCAGCGCAAAAAGTACCGATTTGCTGTCGTCTATCAAAGCAACGCGCACGTTTTGCTCCAGATGCCCGTCCGGCTGAATGATGTTTCGGAAATAATGCAGCAAAAGCGGAGACATACTTGTCACCGGCGGAGCTGTAATATTTATTTTTGGGATTTTTTACATTCGATCTGCGTCATGCAGTCGCTCGATCAGGAAAAGCCGAAGCTCAGAAGCTATGCGATACCGCTTCAATTGTGATCTATCTTGATTGCAGTGTCGGGCAACAGAGTTAACAGTGCGTTAAAGAAGCACTCTCATGTTTCGCGTATTGCGGCAAAAATATTACGAAAACAACCAAATTTGGGGAGGCGAATTTCGGGTGCTCGTTGCAACCCCTTCGGCACATGTTGGAGACTTGGCTCGCTGCCGGATTGTGGCGAGGGCGCCCTCTGGGGCGCCCGCCATTTCAAGATGCCTGGAGGCCCGCCAGTCGGGGACGGGCATCGCGGAACGAGATAAGCCGGCGGCTGCTTTCGTCCCACAGGACGAGTTTGACGCAGCGCAGGCTGTCCATGATCGTGATGCGGCCGAGGTCCGCCAATTCCGGATGGTCCTTCAGGACTTCCGGAAGGCGATAATACGGCACGCGGCTTGAGAGATGGTGGACATGGTGGATGCCGATATTGCCGGTCATCCAGCGCAGGACGGGCGGCAGATCATAATGCGACGCGCCGTGAAGCGCTGCCTGCTGGAACTGCCATTCCGGCTTCTTCGACCAGTGGGTGTCCTCGAACTGGTGCTGGACATAGAACAGCCAGATGCCGGCCGTAGCCGCCAGAATGACGATCGGCAGGTGAACCAGGAGGAAGGGCACGAGGCCGACGGCCCAGATCAGCAGGCCGGCCACAATTGCAACGGCAGCATTGGTCGCCATGGTGGAAACCCAAGGGCTGAGACCGGAGCGCATCATGCCGAATGGCAGGCGCTGCTTGAACAGGAAGAGAAATGCCGGGCCGATGCCGAACATCACGACCGGATGCCGATAGAGCCGATAGGCGAGCCGCTCGCGCCTCGACAGGGCAGCGTATTCCTCGATGGTCAGCGTGGTGATGTCACCGATGCCGCGCTCGTCGAGATTGCCCGCCGAAGCGTGATGGGCCGCATGGGCACGCCGCCAGTAATCGTAGGGTGTCAGCGTCAGGACGCCGATCAGACGCCCCGTCCAGTCATCGACCGAGCGCCGGGCAAAAAACGAGCCGTGGCCGCAATCGTGCTGGATCATGAACAGACGTAGCAGAAAGCCCGCCGCCGGAACGATGAGGATCAGACCCAGCCAGTAACCGTAGTGGACGGCGGCCCATGTCAAAGCCCACAGCAGGGCGAAGGGCACCACCGTCACGACCAGTTCGAACGTGCTGCGTCCTGTGCTGGGTTCGCGGTATTTGGACAGAATCTTGAGCCAGGACTTTTCGTCCAGACCCTTGGGATGCTCGAGGGTGGGCATCGCGTTCATGAGCTTTGGCTTGCTTTCTGGGTAAAGGAAAAACGATAGGATGAAGAATGAGCTGCGGTTTCGGCCCAGGCGTCAAAGGCCCTGGCGCAATTCCACCCATTCGGGGAGAGGGATGTCCGCTCAGGCAGTTCCAACCGAAAGGGAGTCTGCTCGTCGCGCCTGGCCGGACCAGGCTCCTGCTTTGCCCGTGACCGGGAAAATCCCTCTGCAACAGGCAATAGCACTGCTGTCAGGCGAACAGGCCATGTATCAGGTGGAAACGTTGCGCAATCGTCTGCCATGGATGGCGGTGCTCTCTCCTCTTGAGCACACACAGCAAATTACCAATGCTGACATCTGATCAAACAATTTCACTGCGACCCTTACGTAAATCTTTAATGTGGCAGATTCAAGCCTGCCGCTCGTGAATGGGGAGCGGCGATAGAGCTGGTCCATGCGCACCTTGTCGCACCCTGCCAACCCGGCCTTTCGAAAGCCTGTCTGTTGATCGGAGCCGTCAGGTACGAAGCCAGTCTTCGATCCCGATCGCCGCCGCCTTTCCGGTCGCCAGGCAGGCGGTCAGAAGGTAGCCTCCAGTCGGCGCCTCCCAATCCAGCATTTCGCCGGCGACGAAAACACCGGGCAGCGCCGTCAGCATATATCGCTCGTCAACGCCGTTCCAGGAGACGCCGCCGGCCGAGGAGATCGCCTCGGCAATCGGCCGGCATCGCAAAACGGGTAGCGGCAGGGCCTTCAAGAGTTTCGCCAGCGCGTCAGGTTGCAGTTGGTTGGCTTCTGGCACCATCTCGCGCAGCAGCGCCGCCTTCACGCCGTCGAGACCGGCGCCCTTGCGCAGCCGATTGGCGAAACTGGCCTTTGTACTCTGTCGGAATAAGTCCGCGGCCAGTCGTTCGGTCGAGCGGCCGGGGGCGAGATCGAGAACCAGCTCGGCATGGCCCGTGCTCTGCAACCGGTCGCGCAGGGCCGCCGCATGGGCATAGACGAGGCTTCCCTCGATGCCGCTTTCCGTCACGACGAATTCGCCCGACATGATTCCGGCGGGCGAGCTTGCGGTCACCGACTTGATCGGCGCGCCGGCAAAGCGCTGCCGGAAGATGTCGCTCCATTCGATATCGAAACCGCAATTGGCCGGCCGGAATGGCTCGATCTCGATTGCCCGTGCGCCCAGCCATGCGGTCCAGGCGGCATCGGAGCCCAGTCGCGGCCAGCTTGCGCCACCCAGCGCCAGAAGGGTCGCATCCGGCTCGATCGTGAGGGTGCCGTGCGGGGTTTCAAAGGTGAGGGCGCCGTTCGTCCAGCCCGTCCAGCGATGGCGGGTCCGGATCACCACGCCTTGCTTTTCCAGCCGAGCCAGCCATGCGCGCAGCAAGGGGGATGCCTTCATCGCTTTGGGGAAGACGCGGCCCGATGTGCCGACGAAGGTTTCCGTCCCGAGACCAGCCGCCCAGGCGCGGATATCCTTCGGCCGCAAGCGATCAAGGGCCGGGCGCAGGCGGGCGGTGGCCGCGCCAAAGCGCGACACAAAGATCTCGTCGTCTTCCGAATGGGTGAGGTTCAGCCCCGACTTGCCGGCCAGCAGGAACTTGCGGCCGACCGTCGGCATCGACTCATAAACCGTGACCCGGTGACCGGCCGCCGAGAGGGTTTCTGCCGCCATCAGGCCGGCCGGTCCGCCGCCGACAATTGCGATCTGCTTTGGTATCATCGACCTACTTCGTGCGTCGAACCGTTGCGGCTTTACGCCGGGCGCCAAGTTCTAGGGCGATCGGCGTGGCCAGGCAAGCCAAGCTCAGTGCACGGTGGCCGATCGCTGGTCTTCGTGAAGAATGCGGAAGGCCTCGTTCAGAGCCTCGACAAGAATATCGGTCAGTTCGTCGGCCTTTTCTTCCAGAAAGGAAAGGTCGGCCATTTCGACAAGTCGCTCGATCGCGTGGTCCGGTTCGTTCGACATCTCATGGTCCTTTTCTCTGTCGCGGCTCATCCCGACTGTGGGGTGCCACGATAGGGCCGCACGCTTGCGCCGGGCTTGAGAGCCGCGGCGGCGGGGCGGGTCAGTCCTGATAGATGTAGGACGCGCACATCTCGTCGCTTGAGGCTGGCGGCTCGTTCCCGGTGAAGACGGCCACGGCCGACAGGCCGTCGCCGGCCGCCCAGTTGGCGACATAGGTCACGTCGCCCATGCCGCACAATTGGTTGCCGTTCTCAAGTTCCGGATCATACGGGTTCTCGACGCTGAAGACGGAGGCCGGAACCCGTTGGCCGTCGACGATGAAATTGTCGGCGATAAGCTGATCGAAGATCAAGGTTTCGCCGTTCTGGAAAACCAGGCTGAAATCATCCATGGAGATATTGCCGGTAATGCTCTCGGCCGTGGTGCTATAGGCGGTGTAATTGTCGCTGTAGGCAGAGGACGCGGTGCCGATGGCAAGGGCGACGCCGAGAACGGTGGGCAAGAGACGGTTCGGCATCGGCGTTTCCTCGTTGGATCGTTTTCCATGATTCGTGGACGATGGAAGCTCTGCCGCCCCAAGAGGGCGGATTGATGGCCCGTCTCGATTTGGCGCAACCGCTTCGTCTGGCGAGAGAGCTATCTGCTCTTCCGGCAAATTGCAAAGCCGTTCGACCGCTGTGATCGCCCGCAAGGTGCGCTTTGCCGGCCTTTGCCAAAAATGGTCCGTTTCCTCCGGCCCCTGGAGGATGATAGGCTTGATCGCTCGCAGACAGGAGAGGATGGACATGGATATCAAGCGTTGTGGATCACGGCCGTCGAGCGTGCCGTCGCCGGACTATTTCACCGGCTCGGTTCGCCAGGACGCCCTTCACGAGGCCCCGGCCCCGGCGCGCATCCGAGCCGTTTCCGTGACTTTCGAACCGGGCGCACGGACGGCATGGCACACCCATCCGCTCGGACAGACGCTGATCGTCACCTCCGGAATGGGCTGGGCCCGGACATGGGACGGGCCGCTTCAGGAGATCCGGCCGGGCGACGTCATATGGATCCCGCCCGGAGAGAAACACTGGCACGGCGCCACGGCGATCACAGCGATGACCCATATCGCCCTGCAGGAAGCGCTTGACGGCAAATCGGTCGATTGGCTGGAACCTGTCAGCGACGAAGACTATGGCGAGCAAATTTGACGCGCACGCTCCATAGCCTGCTGCGGATCGAGACCTTTTCGCAGGACATCAAGAAAAGCCGGTTCCGGGCCGTGGCTGGCCCGGTTGCCAGCGAACAGGCGGCACGGGATTTCATAGCAACTTACGCGGATGCCAGTGCCAACCATAATTGCTGGGCCTGGCGCGTCGGACAGGCCTATCGCTTCAGCGACGACGGCGAACCGAGCGGCACGGCGGGAAAGCCCATCCTGCAGGCGATCGACGGCCAGGCGCTCGATGGCGTCGCGGTGGTCGTCACCCGCTGGTTCGGCGGCATTCTGCTGGGCAGCGGCGGCCTGATGCGGGCCTATGGCGGCACCGCCGCAATGTGCCTCAGGACCGCCGATAAGCTGTCGATCATTCTCCGGCTGGAAGCGGTCATCCGCTGCCCGTTTTCCGATTTCAGCCTTGTAAAATCCCGCCTGCTCGGCTGCCCCGATGTGCGGATCGACCACGAAGCCTTTGCCGGCGACGGGGTCGAACTCACGCTGGCGCTGCCGCACGCCAAGGCGACTGCCATCCTGGCGATGGTCGTCGACATCACTGCCGGCCGGGTGGCGATCCTGCGACAGGATGAGGCGACAGTTGCGTCGCCAACGGAATCATCGTGACGACAGGCGTGGGTGCCGGCGGAGATCAAAATATACGTTTCTTCTCGCCTCGTCGGAGCACCTGCGCTAGACGGCGGGTGAAACCAATCCCGGAATGCATCATGCCCAAGAAACCGAAACGCGACAGTGCCGAAGACGAGCAGCGGTTGAAGGCGGAATATCCGGGCCTCTACGTCGATTTCCTGGCCGGCCGCATCCCGTCCCTGCCGCGCGCCATGCAGATGGCCGGCTTAAACGGCGAGCGGACACGGCTGCAAAAGCTGAAGAATTCCTGGAAGAAGGCGACGGAGGACGATCGCCGCGCCTTCCTGGCCTGGCTTGCAGAGACGGACAGCGCCGTTGTTCCGGTCCCGGCCGACATGGGTTTGGCGGTGGGCGCGCAGGCGGCGATGCCGCCGTCACCACCCCCGCCGATTGCCACCGGCCGCTACCTGCTGCCCGCCACCGTGGAGCGTATCAAGGCCATCATGATCAGGCGCGGCCTGCGCCCGGCCGATGTCATGGGGGAAATGGGCTTCGCCGCGGAAGATCGATCGCTGATGCTGGCGCTCGCCCGAAACTCGAGCCTCAGACTGAGCGTTATCTCGGCATTGGAGAAATGGCTGGCTGTCAATGCTACGTAGCGCTACCGGTTGCTACCGAAAAGGGCACCCATCTCTGCTAGTCTCTATTGAGTTTGCAGGCTGAACAACTGATTTTTCCTTTAAGATCAGTTAAACATCGACCATGATGCACTTTTGCCCCTCTCTAAAGAAGTATTGTCGTCAGAACGGCAGTAGGTGACCACGCGAAGGAGTTTCTCCATGATGACAAGGAGAAAATGTGAAGTTTGTGGGCGACCGATTTAGGAACCAAAACGCAAGGTAATCAATGAGCGACAAGGCAGAGCGTTTACATCAACTGATAGGAAGAATTCAGGAGGCTGCTCAACAAGCCACCCTTAAGGAAAACGGCCAAACGGTCGCGCTCTCGAAGGTAGCGCTCTGGCAGTCCTTCAATCCCATCTCTGCGAATCTGGGCTATGCTGACTACGGTGAGTTCCTAGACGCCTTTTTGGCATTGTGTCACTCGATAAAAAGCGACATCTCCGTTATCCCGATGCAAAAGGAGACAGTTCGAGCTTCGTGGTTAGCCTGCATCAAGAATATTTCGTCGGTTTTTGACGCAAAGAACTTTGGCAAGGTCACCAGGGATGCATTTGGGTCTCATTTCTCTGAACGTAACCTTGAGTTGCTCGATGCCATTTCTGAGCGCTTCCAAGCTGCAAAATTCACGGAAAGCACCCCCGACGATCTGCAAGACGCTTTGGACGCGGTCAGGGAGACTGTAGAGGCGTTCAAGAGTTCGGATAAACTTGATCGTAGGATAGCAGCACTCCTTAGTCATTACCTCCAGCAGATGGAAAGCGCCTATTCCCACGTGTGCGACTTCGGAGACGATACATTCTGGAAGCTATACAAAGAAACGTTTGCGACTTTCATGCAGCTACATCCTGTCATTACAGAGATGGAGAACGCTGAAGAAATAAAGAGTAAACTCAAAGTGGTTGCAGATAGGCTAACTTCGAAGTCTGTCGCGGGAATATCCTTAACTGCAAATGTTGCGACTATTGGAAGTACCCTGTTTCAAATGCTGATTGCGTAAAGAAGCCTGAACGCCGATGTCCGAATTTCCTGATTAAATCCATCATTAAATTCTAAAGCAAATGGATAGTATGGTGTCGATATGTAGGGAGGTGCTACGGCGTGAAAGACGAGAGCAGAGCTCGTTGTTTTCCATCGGCAAAGATCAACCCAGGCCCAATATGGCGGAGAGGGTGGGATTCGAACCCACGGTGCCCTTGCAGGCACGCCGCATTTCGAGTGCGGTGCTTTCGACCACTCAGCCACCTCTCCGGTCGTTCTGGTCGGCGCTTGGTCGGCGCGGGCGTTACATAGCGGGCAAATGTCGGGCTTGCAAGGGCGAATATCCAACTATCTCGTGCTTTCATCTTGACAGGTTTTTGCGCCTCACGTATGCGAGCGGTGAATTAGGCATGGGCTCACTGTGCCTTGTTTTCCTGGCGCTTGGCGCAAGGCTCACCGGCGGACCGATGAAGACAGCCTATCGCTGTCGGAAAAAAGTCCGCTTAACTCCGACTGATAAAAAGACAGCCGCCCGGGTCAACCGGACAGAGCTGGAACGAACATGAAAGGATAACCAATGTTCGCAGTCATCAAGACCGGCGGTAAACAGTACCGCGTTGCTGCCAATGACGTGCTCACCATCGAAAAGCTGGAAGCCGTTGCTGGTGATATGATCGAATTCAACGAAATCCTGATGGTCGGCGTCGGTGCCGATGCAACCATCGGCGCGCCCTTCGTGGCAGGCGCCTTGGTCAAGGCAGAAGTCGTCGAGCAGAACCGCGGCAAGAAGGTCATTGCTTTCAAGAAGCGCCGTCGCCAGAACTCTAAGCGTTCGCGCGGCCATCGTCAGCATCACACCGTCGTCCGTATCACGGACATTGTCGCCGCTTAACGGCCCAACGCGAAACCAAGTTTAAAGGAGAACTCCAATGGCACACAAAAAAGCTGGCGGTTCGTCGCGCAACGGTCGCGATTCGAATTCCAAGCGCCTTGGCGTGAAGAAGTTCGGCGGCGAAGTGGTCGTTCCGGGCAACATTATCGTGCGTCAGCGCGGCACGCAGTGGCATCCGGGCAGCAATGTCGGTCTCGGCAAGGACCATACCGTCTTTGCACTGATCGAAGGTAATGTCGCCTACCGTACCAAGGCCAATGGCCGCGTATACGTGTCCGTGATGCCGAAAGCGGCGGAAGCAGCGGAATAAAACCGGTAGCGTGCAAGCAGCCGGTGTCTCATCGACCCGGCTGACCGTACCAGGTTCAGTCTAGACAAAAGGGGAGATGGGGCACCACCCATCGCCCCTTTTTTCATGCCTTTTTTCCAACGAAGGAGACTGAACCATGCAAAGCGAACTGTTAAGGGACGACCAATTACGGTCGCCCGAAGATCGGCTGAGGCCGGATCGGTTAAGAAGCGATTGCCCCGTCTTACTGTCGCAAAGGCTCGTCCTGCGCGCCCCACACACAGAAGACATCGACGCCCTTGCCCATCTCGCCAATAACGCCGCCATCGCCACGATGGTGTCTCGCATGCCGCATCCCTACACGGCAACGGACGCCGCCGATTTCGTGCGACGTACCAATATTGGCGAGATCGGCAAATGCGTCTACGCCATTACCAAAGCGGAAAACGGCGAATTCCTCGGTTGCTGCGCGCTGGAGCCCCATCAGCATGACGAGGCCTTGGAGCTCGGCTATTGGCTGGGCCAGCCCTATTGGAACAAGGGCTACGGCACGGAAGCGGCCCATGCGCTGATCGACATGGCGTTTCGCACCCGCGAGATCGACCATATCGATGCGCGCTGCCGGGTCACCAATATCGCATCGCGGCGGGTCATCCAGAAATGCGGCTTCCAGTTCCAGGGATCCGGCATGGTCGGAAACCTTGCCATGGGCGGCATGGTGCCGGTGGAATGGTACCGGCTGGACCGCAAGACCTGGATGTCGCTGAAGAGCTGGGGGGAGATGCGGTGATGGACCTGCTGGACAGACCGTCGGTCCGCTTGCCCGGACCCTGCCCTGAGATCGAGACGGCGCGGCTGACGCTTCGGCCGCACCGCCCCGGCGATGCGGATGCCATTGCCCAGTCGCTTGCCGATTTTCAGGTGGCGCGCATGCTGTCGCGCGTGCCGGCCCCCTATGACCGGCAGGATGCGGCGGACTGGCTGAGCCGGGTGCGCTCAGGGCTGACGCCCGACTGGGCACTGGCGATTACCACCGGCGACGACGTGCATATCGGCGTTGTCGGCTTGGAACTGCGTCACGGCCTCTGGCATCTGGGCTACTGGCTGAACCGCTACTACTGGGGCAGGGGGCTGATGAGCGAGGCGGCGTCTGCGGCCATTGAGCGCTTCTTCCGGCGCATGCCGGATGTGGTGCTCCATTCCGGCGCGTTCGCGGACAATACCGCCTCGCTGCGCATCCAGGAAAAGCTCGGCTTTTCGGTCAAGGGCTGCGGCGATCTCTATTCGCTGGCGCGCAACGCCGTGGCGCCGCATATCGAGACCGAGCTGACGCAGGCCGGGTTCCGGCCGGCGGCACGCTGTTGACACGGATGGCCGGGCGGCAATCGCGGCCCGGCCATCAGCCGATCTCCACCCAGAGCGGGAAATGGTCGGAGCCTTCCGCCGCCGTATCGACACGGCTGCTGACGAGCTTCGGCGCAAGACTGCCGCTGAGGAAGCCATAGTCGAGATGCATGCGGCGGCCGCGATGATCCGGATCCATCCAGGTATAGCTGTCGGTGGCCCGACCGCCCGCGCGGCTTTGAGCGTCGACAGGCTGATTTGCCCGCAGCGTCCGGCCGTAATAGGCGTCGTTTCTGCCGGCCATTTCGCAATATTCCGGCGATTCTGGCTCCATATTGAAGTCGCCCAGGAGGATGAAGTCGTCGGGGATCGGCGGGCCGGAGACGCCGAATTCGCTGGCACCGCTGAGCGCCCCGCCTTCGGCCGCATAGTGCAGGGCGCGATCCTTCAGATAGCGGATCTGGGCGATGCGCTCGTCGGGGGACACATGGTCGAGATGGATGGAATAGACGCGCAACGGGCCGTCCGGCGTGGTGATGACGGCCTCGGTCGCGCCGCGCTGCAGGTTCAGCTTGTCGAGGGTGCGGCTGCGCGGCAGCAACAGCAGGCGGTTGGCCAGGATCGGCCATCGCGACAGCACCATGTTGCCGAACTGGAACCGCCGGTCGATGCGGCGGCCATCGACCATGGCGCTGTCGAGATGCAGGTCGCAGGCCGGACCGTAGACCCAATAATAGTCCGGGAATAGGTCGGCGAAGAGGGCCGGAAGGTCGGCATGACCGTTGCGATGGAAGCCTCGAGTCACCTCCTGGAGGGCAATCACATCGGCGCCCTGCAGGCTTGCAGCGATGCGGCCGAGGTCATATTTCCCATCAAGACCGATACCAAACTGTATGTTATAGCTCGCGAACTTCATGATAATCTTTGACCTCTGCTGCAACCGGCTATATCGAAGATGGCAAATAAGCGGCCACCCTGACACGCAACGAACGGCAATAAAATGAAATTTCTCGATGAGACAAAGGTCTATATCCGGTCCGGTGACGGCGGCGCGGGCGCCGTTTCGTTCCGGCGCGAGAAGTTCATCGAATTCGGTGGGCCGGACGGCGGCGACGGCGGCCGCGGCGGCGACGTGTGGATCGAGGCGGTCAACGGGCTGAACACGCTGATCGATTTTCGCTTCCAGCAGCATTTCAAGGCAACCATCGGCACCCATGGTATGGGGCGCAACCGTACGGGCGCCAATGGTGCCGATGTGACGCTGAAGGTGCCAGTCGGCACCCAGGTGCTGGAAGAGGACAAGGAAACCCTGATCATCGACCTGACGCAGGAAGGGCAGCGCTTCCGGCTGGCCGCCGGCGGCAATGGCGGCTTTGGCAATACCCATTTCAAGTCGTCGACCAACCAGGCGCCGAACTGGGCCAATCCCGGCCAGGAGGGCGAGGAAAAGACCATCTGGCTGCGGCTGAAGCTGATCGCCGATGCGGGCCTCGTCGGCCTGCCGAATGCCGGAAAGTCGACCTTCCTGGCGGCGGTGACCCGGGCGCGGCCGAAGATCGCCAATTATCCGTTCACGACGCTGCATCCGAACCTCGGGGTTGCGACGATCGATGGTCGCGAATTCATCCTCGCCGATATTCCCGGCCTGATCGAAGGCGCCCACGAAGGGGTCGGCATCGGCGACCGGTTCCTCGGCCATGTCGAGCGCACCCGGGTGCTGCTGCATCTGGTCTCGGCCCAGGAAGAAAAAGTCGGCAAGGCCTACAAGACGGTGAAGACCGAGCTGGAGGCTTATGGCGGCGATCTGCTTGGCAAGCCGGAAATCGTCGCCCTGTCGCAGATCGACGTGCTGGACGAGAAGGAACTGAAGAAAAAGGCCAAGGAGCTTGAAAAAGCCTGCGGCCAGACGCCGATGCTACTGTCGGCGATCACCGGTGCCGGCATGACGGATGCCTTGCGGGCCCTGCGCGACGTTATCGTCATGGCAGGTGCTGGGCGCGAATCGGCGCTTCCCGATCGCAGCAAGCAAAGACATGATCCGGCGCCGGATCTGGGCGACGACGAGTGACATGAAGACCGGCCGCAAATCGCTCGCCAGTCATCGGCGGATTGTCATCAAGATCGGTTCGGCCCTGCTGGTCGATCGGGCGACAGGCCTGAAGACGGCCTGGCTCGATGCGATGTGTGCCGATATTGCGGCCTTGAAGGCGAGTGGTGTCGATGTGCTGGTGGTGTCCTCCGGGGCGATCGCGCTGGGGCGCTCGGTGCTCAAGGTACCGGCCGGGGCCTTGAAGCTGGAGGAAAGCCAGGCGGCGGCCGCCGTCGGCCAGATCGCGCTGGCGCGTGCCTGGTCGGAAAGCCTGTCGCACTCGTCGATCGTGGCGGGGCAGATCCTGCTGACGCTCGGCGATACCGAGGAGCGTCGCCGCTATCTCAATGGCCGGGCGACCATCAACCAGTTGCTGAAGCTGGGCGCCGTGCCGATCATCAACGAGAACGACACGGTCGCCACCACGGAAATCCGCTATGGCGACAATGACCGGCTGGCGGCGCGGGTGGCCACCATGACCGGCGCGGACCTGCTGGTGCTGCTGTCCGACATCGACGGGCTTTACACGGCGCCGCCGCATCTGGATCCCGAGGCCCGCTTCCTGGAGACGATCGCCGCCATCACGCCGGAGATCGAGGCGATGGCGGGCGGGGCGGCGTCGGAATTGTCGCGCGGCGGCATGCGCACCAAGATCGACGCTGGCAAGATCGCCACCAGCGCCGGTTGTGCCATGATCATTGCCTCGGGCAAGCCGGACCATCCGTTGCAGGCCATCGAGACCGGCGCCCGCTCATCGTGGTTTGCGCCGTCCGGAACGCCGGTGACGGCGCGCAAGACCTGGATCGCCGGGCAATTGCAGCCGGCCGGCGAAGTGCATGTCGATGCCGGCGCGCAGACGGCGCTTCGCTCGGGCAAGAGCCTTCTGCCGGCGGGCGTGCGTCTGGTGGCCGGCCAGTTCGGTCGTGGCGACACCGTGGCGGTGATCGGCGTCGAGGGGCGGGAAATCGCCCGAGGCCTTGCCGGTTACGATGCCGATGAGGCACGCCAGATCACCGGGCGCAAATCCGCAGAGATCGAAGCTATCCTGGGTTATGCCGGCCGGGCCGCCATGATCCATCGCGACGATCTCGTCATGACCGAAACGGCCCCAAGGGTCGATGTTCGTTCAGCCGAGAAGAAGGACAAAGCCGATGCTTGACAAGGTTTCCGAAACCCACGACGTCGATGCCCTGATGCTGGAGATCGGCCGCAGGGCGAAGGCGGCGGCGCGACCATTGGCCATTGCCACGACGGAGCAGAAGAACCGGGCGTTGGATGCCATGGCGGACGCGATCGTATCCAGCAAGGCGACTATCCTGGCCGCCAACGCCGTCGATCTCGAAAATGCGGCCTCTTCCGGACTGGCCGCCTCCTTCCTCGACCGCCTGACGCTGACCGCGGAGCGCATCCTGGCGATGGCCGGCGGCATCCGCGAAATCGCCGGGCTGAAGGATCCGGTGGGCGATGTCATGGCCGCCTGGGATCGGCCGAATGGTCTGCAGATCGAGCGCGTTCGCACGCCGCTTGGCGTCATCGGCGTCATTTACGAGAGCCGCCCGAATGTGACGGCCGATGCCGGCGCCCTGTGCCTCAAGTCCGGCAATGCGGTGATCCTGCGCGGCGGGTCGGATTCGGCCCATTCATCGCATGCTATCCATGCCTGCCTGATGGAGGGCCTGCTGCAGGCCGGGCTTCCAGAGCATGCTATCCAGCTGGTTCCGATCACCGATCGCGCCGCGGTCGGCGCCATGCTCGGCGGGCTTAACGGGGCGATCGATGTCATCGTGCCGCGCGGCGGCAAGAGCCTCGTGGCACGTGTCCAGGCGGAAGCGCGGGTGCCGGTGTTTGCGCATCTGGAAGGGCTTTGCCACATCTATGTCGATGCCTCGTCCGATGTCGAAATGGCGAAAGCGATCGTCGTCAATTCGAAAATGCGGCGGACCGGCATCTGCGGCGCTGCCGAGACCCTGCTGGTCGACAGCGCGGCCATCGGCAGCCATCTGATGCCGCTGCTCGAAGCCTTGTTGGAAGCGGGCTGCGAGGTACGCGCATCGCCGACCGTTCTGAAGATCTTTGCTGGCTTGAAGCCCGCCACCGACGAGGACTGGCGGACGGAATATCTCGATGCCATCATCGCGGTTGCTGTGGTGGATGGCATTTCGGGGGCGATTGCCCATATCGCTAAATATTCATCGAACCATACCGAAGCGGTGATTGCCGACGATCCCGAGGTTGTGCAGCGTTTCTTCAACGAGGTCGATTCGGCGATCCTGCTGCACAATGCCTCGACGCAGTTTGCCGATGGCGGGGAATTCGGCATGGGCGCCGAAATCGGCATCGCCACCGGCAAGATGCATGCCCGCGGTCCGGTCGGCGTCGAGCAGCTGACATCCTTCAACTACCGGGTGCATGGCACCGGGCAGATCCGGCCCTAGCGTGACAGAGACCGGCATTGCCAAGCATTATCTGCGCATGCCGCATACCGAGCGGGGCATGGTGGTCGGCCTGTTCGGCGGCTCTTTCAATCCGCCGCACCAGGGCCACGCGCTGGTCGCCGAGATTGCGCTGCGCCGCCTGCGGCTGGACCAACTCTGGTGGATCGTCACGCCCGGCAATCCGCTGAAAAGCCGCAGCAACCTGACGCCGCTTAGCGAGCGCCTGGCGCTGTGCGAGACATTCGCGACAGACCCGCGGATCAAGGTGACGGCATTCGAAACATCCCTCGGCAGCAGCTACACCGCCAAGACCCTGTCCTATGTGAAAGCGCGAAACCCGCATGCGCATTTCGTCTGGATCATGGGCGCGGATAATCTGAAGTCCTTCCATCACTGGCAGCAATGGCAGCGCATCGCCCTGACCTTTCCGATTGCCGTCATCGATCGTCCGGGCTCGACCCTGTCCTACCTCTCCTCGAAGATGGCCAGAACCTTCGACTATGCGCGGATCGACGAGGACGATGCCGGCCTGCTCTGGAAGAAGACGGCCCCGTCCTGGACCTTCATCCACGGCCCCCGTTCTACCCTGAGCTCAACGGCGCTTAGGGAAGCAAATCATACCAAGTCTCGATGATAGGAACCTATAGGTTCCTATCATCGAGACTTGGTATCAGCCCTGACACGTGGCCCTCCGCAGTCCGACCGGTGAGCGCCGGCGGAGTTTCGATAGGCCTCTCTTGAAAGATTAACGATTCGGTGCCACCTTTTACGGGTGGTTGGCGCCAAGCGCGCGAATCGCAGACGTGCTGTTCTGTTATGCCCAGGAAAGGAAGAACTCTGACAACAGTACACACCAAGGGAAGGACGTCCATCGTCATCCCGCAAAGCCCGGAACGTGGCGTCGATGCCGCAGCCCGCGAGCTTGAGCTGGTCCTCGCAAGTCTCGAGGACTCGAAAGCAGAAGATATCGTCACCATCAACATTGCAGGTAAGTCCGCGCTGGGCGATTACATGATCGTCGTCTCCGGCCGCTCGAACCGCCATGTCATGGCGATCTGCGAACACCTCATCACCGATCTCAAGGATGAAGGTCTGGGCGCCGCGCGCGTCGAGGGCCTTGAGGCCGGCGACTGGGTGCTGATCGACACCGGTGACATCATCGTGCATGTGTTCCGCCCCGAAATCCGCGAGTTCTACAATATCGAAAGAATGTGGGCCGCTCCGGATATCGAAGAGGGACGCTTGCACTGACGGCTCCATCGGATCTCGGTTGAGATTCGACAGGAAAGGGTCCAATACCAGCGGCAGCGGAGGCACTCCCTGGCCGCCGCCTGGATTTTTGCGGACACCTTGCAAGGAGCGGACATGCGAATTGGCATTTTTGCCGTAGGCCGGCTGAAGGCTGGCCCCGAGAAGGATCTTGCGTCCCGTTACCTCGACCGGTTTGCCAAGGCCGGGCCTGCCTGCGGGCTGGAATTCTCGCGAACGGTCGAGATCGTCGAGAGCCGCGCGGGCAATGCCGCGACCCGCAAGCGCGAAGAGGCGGCCCTGCTGGAAAAGGCATTGCCGGACGGCGCCTTCCTGATCGCGCTCGACGAGCGCGGCAAGGCCATGGACAGTCCGGAATTCGCCGAGTTCATCGGCAGCCATCGCGACCGAAGCCTACGCGACATGGCCGTGCTGATCGGCGGGGCGGACGGATTGGATCCCGATCTGCGGCAGAAGGCCGGCATTGCGCTCAATCTCGGCCGCATGACCTGGCCGCACCAGCTCGTGCGCATCCTGATTGCCGAGCAGCTCTATCGCGCCGTCACGATCCTTTCGGGCCATCCCTATCATCGCATATAAAGCATGTCGCCCGAAAGTGGGCACCGGTTTCGGGACAACGACATGCGACAAAACAAAGGGATAAAGCGTAAGGAGCGAATCTGAAAGTTCGCGACACGCTTTAGGCCGGCCCGGCTGCGGATGGCTTCCGATCAACCCATCTGGTGTTCGCCGTCTTTGACGTCCATGGTGCGTTGCGCGAGGATCTCGCGCTTGCCGACGTGGTTTGGCGCGCCGACCAAGCCATCCTTTTCCATGCGCTCCACCAGGGAAGCGGCGCGGTTGTAGCCGATCGACAGCCGCCGCTGGATGTAGGATGTCGAGCATTTCTTGTCGCGCTGGACGATCTTGATCGCCCGCTCATAGAGTTCGTCGCCATCGCTCTCGCCGCCCATGGCGGTATCATCGAAGACAGGTGTATCCTCTTCGGCTGCAACCTCGTCGTCATCTTCGGTGACGCTGCCGAGATAGGCCGGCTGTCCCTGGGTCTTCAGATGCTTGACGACGTTTTCGACCTCGCGGTCGGACACGAAGGGACCGTGGACGCGCGCAATGCGGCCGCCGCCGACCATATGCAGCATGTCCCCCTGGCCGAGCAGGTGTTCGGCGCCCTGCTCGCCGAGGATCGTGCGGCTGTCGATCTTCGAGGTGACCTGGAAGGAGATGCGGGTCGGAAAGTTCGCCTTGATCGTACCGGTGATGACGTCGACCGACGGACGTTGCGTCGCCATGATCAGGTGGATGCCGGCGGCGCGTGCCATCTGGGCGAGCCGTTGGATCGCGCCTTCAATTTCCTTGCCAGCGACCATCATCAGATCGGCCATCTCGTCCACGATGACGACGATGAAGGGCAGCGCCGTCAAGTCGAGTTCCTGGTCCTCGAAGGTCTGCTCGCCGGTGGCCCGGTCGAAACCGCTCGGCACACTCAGCATGATCGTCTCGCCGGTGGACCTTGCCTGCGCGACGCGGGCGTTGAAGCCATCGATATTACGCACGCCGAGCCGCGACATCTTGCGATAGCGCTCTTCCATTTCGCGCACCGCCCATTTCAGGGCCAGGACGGCCTTCTTGGCGTCGGTGACGACGGGCGTCAGCAGATGGGGGATGCCGTCATAGACCGACAGTTCCAGCATCTTCGGATCGACCATGATCAGGCGGCATTCCTCGGGCCGAAGATGGTAGATCAGCGACAGGATCATCGTATTGATGGCGACCGACTTGCCGGAACCGGTCGTGCCGGCGACCAGAAGATGCGGCATGCGGGCAAGGTCGGCGATCACCGGCTCGCCGCCGATGGTCTTTCCAAGGCAGAGCGGCAGGCGGTGGTCCGTGCCGACATAACTGCCGCTTTCGATCAATTCGCGCAGATAGACGGTCTCGCGCTCGGCATTGGGAAGCTCGATGCCGATCACGTTGCGACCGGGAACGACGGCGACACGAGCGGAAAGTGCCGACATCGAGCGGGCGATGTCGTCCGACAGGTTGATGATGCGCGACGACTTGACCCCGGGTGCCGGCTCGAATTCGTAGAGCGTGACGACGGGACCGGGGCGAACGTCGATGATCTCGCCCTTTACGCCGAAATCCTCAAGAATGCTCTCCAACAATCCGGCACTCTGTTCGAGCGCCTCCTGGCTCATCATGCCGACCTGGCGCGGCGCGGCGGTCTGCAGAAGATCGACGTCGGGAAAGAGGTAATCTTCCGTCTGCACAAAGGACAGCGGTCCGGGTGCACGCTTGGCCGTCAGCCGGGTCGAGGGAGCCTCGGTTGCGATGGCCGGCTGGACGGCGGCTGCAGCCGGTTGCAACGCGGTGTCCAAGGTCACGACAGGTTCGGCGGCCTCCACTTGCAGCGCGGCCGGGCGGTGCAGTGCGACCTGCCGGTAGAGATGGACGGCCGAGGGAAGCGGGTCGCGAGATTCAGAGGTCGCCTTGGCCGGTACCGACGGGACCTGAACCGGCTTCGGATTCAGGCGCGGTACGGCGTCTGCCGGGGTGCCTGCCGCCATCGGGTTTGCGCCGGCAACAGGACGCTGGACGAACGCGGCCGCCTGCCTGGTTGGTGCCTGGGGTGCAGCGCGCGTCTCGGCACCATCAGAGGCCCCCAGGCTCATCATTTCCCAGATCAGATGGTCCGGAATGGTTGAGACAAAGCGCGCAGGTGTTACGGAAGGCTTAGGCAGGACAGGCCCGCCGGGCGCCTGAGCGGCGGCTGCTTGCGGCTGCGGTTCGGCCGCCGGTGCAGGCAAATTGGCGGATGGCTCTCCCTGCTGCAGGCCAGTCGCGGGTGCCGGCTCAGTTGCTGCTTGCGTGCCGTGATCGAGAACCGTCTGCACGAAGCCGGAGCCGCGCTGTTGCGGTGCCAAGCGCTTCGGGACGATCAGTGGCGAGCCGGTCCGGATCGGCGGGACACCCTGAGGCAGTGCTGTCTGGGTCTCGATGGACGCGGCTTGTCCAGACTCCTGAGCCTGTAGGGCCTGGCTGATCTGCCGTTGCAGTTCGCCGGCCGGCGAGGGAGTGGTCTCCGTTCTGGACGGAAAAGCCGGATTGCCCCGCCCGATGACATAGGCGGAGGACGGCAGGGGGTCAGCCACGGTCTGACCAGAAGGATGGGGGGGGCTGACTGCTGCCGTCACGACATCTCGCCGCTCGGCTTCCGGCCGGACGCCGGCTGCGGAAGGCGTGCGGGTAAACCGCACGTTTGGCCCCAGAACGAATGCCCTTTGCCAGGCGGGAAGTTTCGCCGGGTCGAGAATAACCGCATCGGGGAACGTCTGCGTTGACGGCTGCCGATCCATGCCGGGCACCTCAGGATGCGAAACCGCATCCGGACGGGGTGCGGGCATGTGATCACAATCGGGATCGGCATCCGGCAGATTGGAAAGGGGAATACGGGAAGGGGGAAGCTGCATGTTACGCAAGACCATCAAAGGAGTTGTCACGCCAGACCCGTTAATAGAAAGAAAACCTTAACCAGATCTTGCCAAGACCGCCTCATCGACATCTTTCGATGGGCAATCGGCCGGCGGGCGCAAACATCGTCGATTGGCGCCGGCTTGTGCGGTGCCTCGCCTCAACCTGCGAATACAAACTATCTTGACAAAGGCCGTCTTGTTTAGCAAAAAGGAGAGACTGAATGTCATGTTTGACGGGCGCGTACTCCTATGCTGGTTTGCAGCTGCAATTACATCACCGATCAGGACATCAGAGAAGTCATCACACAGCTTCTCGATGAGGACTGTTGGCAGCTGATCGTCCCGGCCAAGGTGTATCATGCGATGTCCAAGCGCGGCCGCTGCTGCGGCTGTTTCCCGACCGTCGTCGACCTCATTGTTTCCACCACCGAAGCCTATCATGCCGCACGCAACTCGGATGGCGTGGAAGTGATCGATTTCATGGAACGGCTCAGGCGGTTTCATCAGGAACAGAAGACCGCCATCCTGGAACGGCGCCAGCGCACGGTCTCTGCCGCCTGATTGGTTTACGTGCCGCATCGGTATCGGTGGCTTACGGACACGCGCCTTTCCCCGCAAACTTCTGGAACGATTCTAGATAGGGCTCGACTTCGCTGCCTATTCCTGCTTTCATTGCGCCATCACAACGCAAGCATAGGAAGCATCTGTCATGAAGGGCGACGCGAAAGTCATCGAACGCTTAAATGAGGCACTTTTCCTCGAGCTCGGAGCGGTCAACCAGTATTGGCTCCATTACCGGCTGCTCAACGATTGGGGCTACACCAAGCTGGCGAAGAAGGAACGCGCCGAATCGATCGAAGAGATGCAGCATGCCGACAAGCTGATCGACCGCATCATTTTCCTCGAAGGCCATCCCAATCTGCAGACCGTTGCACCGTTGCGCATCGGGCAGAACGTCAAGGAAGTGCTGGAAGCCGATCTCGCCGGCGAATACGATGCGCGCACGGCCTACAAGAAGTCCCGCGAAATCTGTCATGAAGCCGGCGACTATGTCACCATGGCCCTGTTCGAAGCGCTGCTGACGGACGAGGAGGGCCATATCGACTTCCTGGAAACCCAGCTGGATCTGCTCGCCAAGATCGGCGAAGAGCGTTATGGCCAGCTCAACGCCGAATCGGCCGATTCGGCTGAATAATTCGGCGATATCGCCAATCATTCTGGACCTGGCCGGGCCTTTGGGACCCGGCCTTTTCTGTTCCTGCAGTCAGGTATCTCAGGCCACCAGATGCTGGAACGCGCCGACGACGCGCTCGTAGACCTGCCGCTTGAACGGCACGATCAGGTCCGGAAGGTCGCGCATCGGCTTCCATTCCCAGGCATCGAATTCGGCGTGCTCGCCGCCGGGCGGCGGATTGATGGCGATCTCGCTTTCGTCGCCCTCGAAGCGGAAGGCAAACCAGCGTTGGGTCTGTCCGCGATATCGGCCTTTCAGGCCGATGCCGATCAGCTCGGGCGGCAGATCGTAGTTGATCCAGTCCGGAGCCTCGGCCAGCAGGGACACCGATGTCATGCCGGTTTCCTCGTAAAGCTCGCGATAGGCTGCGGCGAGGGCGTCTTCGCCCTTGTCGATCCCGCCCTGCGGCATCTGCCACAGCTGCGGCGAGCCGTCATATTCCGAATTGCCGACGGGAATGCGCCGTCCTGTCCAGACCAGGCCGGCCGGGTTCAACACCATGATGCCGACACAGGGTCGGTAAGGCAGATCGCTTGCTGTCACTACGCTTCGGGTCATATCGGTCCTTACCGTTCCATGTCGGTCGCGATGGCCGAGACGCCAACGATCTCGATGCCGCGCAGGGTTGCTTCTTCGCTCCATTTGCGGATCGCCGCAATGCTCTCGTCGAAGGCCGAGGCCGTGCCGATCGCCGTGCCGTTCTTGCGCGCAATGCGCTCCAGCTCGTCGAGCCGCGTCAGGATCGCCCTCTCGTCGAGCTGGCCGTCCAGCTGCAGGTCGGCAAAGGCGTGGGGCATGTCGAGCGTCTTGGCATATTGGCCGACCAGCGACTGGGCCGACGATCCGTCATCGAGAAACAACAGGCCGCGGCCGGCAATGTCACGAATCATGGGGTCCAGAGCCTCGGCATCGGCCAGAAACCGCCCGCCCATATAGTTCATCACACCGGTATAATTGGTAATGCTTGCCATGGACTGGTGCAGATCGTCCAGGTTGTCCGCTGCCGACTGGTCGACCCGCAAGGTGCCGCGGCCCGGATCGTTGGCGGGGTAGTCGAACGGCTCCATGGGGATTTGCAGGAGGATCTCGTGGCCGGCGTTGCGCGCCTCCTTCATCCAGCGCTGCAGGCTGTTGCCGGTTGCGGCAAAGGCGAAGGTGACTTCCTCGGGCAATTGTTTGATGGCGCGCTGCGTACCCGTCTGGCTCAGGCCAAGCCCGCCGACGACGATGGCGATCCTTGTGCCGCGCGCGCCGGACCACGGCCTTGCATATTGATCGACCGGCCGTTGGCCGTCCGGGCCGATGATCGGGATCGGTCCATAGACGCTGTCTTCCAGCAAATCCTCGTTGGGCATGGCCGCCATGCGCGGATCCTGGCCAATCCTTGGTGTATCGATCAGGGCCGGTCCGTTCTCGCCGCGCGGGCGAGGCGTGAATTTCGTCACCACGGTGCCGTCGGGCATGGTGGTGCGCTCCACATTGGCGCCGGAATGGGGGGCACGGGCAGAGAGCTGTCCGGTGGCGCTTGGAGCCTTTGTGGCATTGCCCTCGGCGGAGGCGCTGCCGGCCGTTTGCTCAAGGGTGGGAGTCTGTGGAAGCGAGGCGGTTTTCTGCAGGGCTTCGGGCATCACGGCGGTGTAGATCGAAAGCCCGAGGATTCCTGACACGGCCGCTATGCTGGCGATGAGGGATGGCGAAAGGCGGCGCGATCCGGCAGCCGCAGTCCGGCGGTTCTGCCCCAGTGGTGCATGAAGATCTGCGCCCAAGCCCCGTATCCGTTCCCGTCGTCCTGCGCGTGCCGCATCGGTCTCCGGCGCGGCGGAAACCTTTCGTCGTGTGGCCGTCTGCCAGGACTGCATACGCTGTCGTCGCTCGACCCAAGGTAACCCCGGACCAGCGGATCATGAAAAAGGTGCCGACCGCATCTGCAATCGGCACCTTATGCCTTCGGTTTACTTTTCGACGACGGCCTTGTCCGGGTTCGGCGGGAAGGCCGGATCCGTCTTGACGCCGCGCAGCAGATCAAGCGCCTGATTCAGCTGGATGTCGTCCTTGGCTTCCGGCGGAACATAGGCAACGGAGCCTGAGCCCTCGTCGGTCTCGCTCTGGCCTTGGATATGGCCCGGCAGCGCCGATTCGCCTTCAGCCCGGACGCGGCCCTGCAGTTCTTCCGGCAGCGGCTGCTCGACGATGATGTCGGGGCGGATGCCGGTACCCTGGATCGACTTGCCGGACGGCGTGTAATAGAGCGCCGTCGTCAGGCGCAGCGCGCCCTTTTCGCCCATCGGGATGATGGTCTGGACGGAGCCTTTGCCGAACGAGCGGGTGCCGAGAACCGTTGCGCGACGCAGGTCCTGCAGCGCGCCCGCCACGATTTCAGAGGCGGAGGCCGAACCGCCGTTGACGAGCACGATGAGCGGCTTGCCGTCCGTCAGGTCGCCGGCGCTGGCATTGAAGCGGCGGGTATCTTCCGGATCGCGCGAGCGGGTCGATACGACTTCGCCGCGTTCGAGGAAGGCGTCGGAGACGTAGATCGCCTGGTCCAGCAGTCCGCCCGGGTTGAGCCGCAGATCCAGTACATAGCCCTTCAGCTTGTCGGCCGGGACTTCCTTCTTGATCTTGACGATCGCTGCTTCCAGATCGTCATAGGTCTTCTCGGTGAACGAGATCACCCTGAGATAGCCGACATCGCCTTCGACCCGCGACTTGACGGCCCGGATCGGAATGATTTCCCGAACGACGGTGATTTCGATGGGCTTGTCGGCCCCCTTGCGCAAGATGGTCAGCTTGATCGGCGTATTGACCGCGCCGCGCATCTTCTCGACGGCAGCGGGAAGCTGCAGGCCGCGGACCGCCTCGCCATTGATCTCGGAAATGAAGTCGCCGGCCAGAATGCCGGCGCGGGCGCCGGGCGTGTCATCGATCGGCGTGATCACCTTGACCAGTTCGTCTTCCATGGTGACTTCGATGCCGATGCCGCCAAACTCACCCTTGGTCTGGGTCTGCATGTCTGCCGCATCCTTGGCATTCATGTAGCTGGAATGGGGATCGAGCGAGCTGAGCATGCCGTTGATGGCATTCTCCACCAGCTTTTCCTCGTCCGGCGGTGTCACGTATTGGGCGCGAATCCGCTCGAACACGTCGCCAAAAATCGACAGTTCCTTATAGGTCGACGTGCCTGCGGCCTCGGCCGGGATGCCCGCGGAATAAAGAACGCTCATCGCTGTTGCACCCATCAGCGCCCCGACGAGCATAAGAGAAGCCCTACGTATCATTGCGTACCTTTCCGGAGTCCCGTTCGACCCACCATGGCCGAGAATCAACCGACTTGCCGTCTTTTCTGAATTCTATGTAAAGCGTTGGGCGATCTGTTTCCAGCGCCAATGCGGTTGCGCTTGCCACTCTTTTTTCACCCATCACCGCAATGGGCTCGCCGGAGAGAACGAACTTGCCCGCTTGCGTGTTCACCCGGTCCATTCCGGAAAGGACAATATGATAACCCTCGCCCGTATTGAGGATGATCATCTGGCCATAACTGCGAAATTCTCCCGCATAAACCACCGTCGCATCCGAAGGTGCCGTGACCACGGAACCCGCTGAAGAGGCGATCACCATGCCTCTTGCGGGATGGCCCGTGCCATCCGGATCACCGAACTGCCGCAGGATTTCGCCTGCCGCGGGAAGCTCCAGTTTGGCCTTCAGTTCACCGAAGGAATATGCTGGCGCAATGCGGTTTTTATCGGGCAATGTGGTCTCGGCCAGCTCGCGCGCCCGCTGCCTTTGTTCCTCGGTTTGCTGCCGGCGCTTCTCCTCCTCGAGGCGCGCCGCGTCCATGGCTTCGCGCACCGAGGCGATCTCGGTTTCCAGTGAGCCGATCAATCCTTCCAAGGTGACGGCCTTTTTCGCCAGCTCCTCGGAATGCCGGCGCTCCTCCTCCAATTGGGCGGCGCTCTTGCGGCTGAGCTTGTCGTTCTCGACAAGCAGCAGATCCATGCGGCGCTCTTCTTCCTGGCGGCTTTGCAGCGTGGCGAGCAGCGTTGTTTTTTCCGACTGGATGGAAACCCGCAGGGTGGCGAGATCATGCAGGTCGCTGGCCAGTTCGTCGGTTTCCTTGCGGATGCCGGGCACCACCGCGCCAAGCAGGATGGCGGTCCGCACCGATGCCAGCGCATCGTCGGGGCTGACCAGCAGGGCCGGCGGCGGATTGCGGCCCATGCGCTGCAGGGCGGCCAGCACTTCGGCCAGCGTGCCGCGGCGCTCGTAAAATGACTTGCGGATCTCGTCTTCACGCAGGCCGTATTCGGCAAGCTTGGTCTCGCTGGCGGCGATCGCCTTTTCGAGGTCCTTGCGGCGGGTGGCCGATTCGATCAAAGCCTCGCGCAGGCTGCCGGCCGTCTTCTCCAGCGCTGCAATGCCCTGCTGCAGCTCCGTCGCCTTCTGCTCGGAGAGCTTCAGGGTCTGGGACAGATCCTGAAGCTCGCGCCCGACCTCGTCCCGCTTTTCTCGCAATGCCGTCGACGGATCCTGCGGGTCTGCCGTAGCAGCCGGCGGAGAGGGTGCGGCAGGTTGCGCGGCCGGCGTCGCCTCCGGTTCCTGCGCCCCGGTCCGGTCAGCGCTGACCATTGATGAGCCCAGCATCAGCAGGGTTACCGACAGCAGGCCGGCGACGCGCGCCCTGCGCCTGTCGGCAAAACTCCTCGCCCTGCTTGTCATCGTGCTCCTGGATCCAGCCTGCCGCCATGGGGCCATCGCGCCAAACTAAGCTGATTTGCCGGTCTAGCAAAGCCTGCCGGTCGCCGAATTGTCCGGGGTGGCGGACGGATCACCGCATTTGCCGGGCGATAGCCTCAGAAATCGATGGCCCGGCCCTTGATTTCCCAGTCGCCGAAGCGGGCCGGATCGGCGCCGCCGCGGCCGCCGATTTCCTCCGGCGGCTCCTTGGCGGGCTCGGCCCGGCGCCGCTCCTCGGCTTCGGCAAGAGCTCGCCTGGCTGCCGCGGAGAGCGGTGGCCGGGGGGCGGTCGGTTCGTTGACGGGCACTGCGCCCGCCAATCGTTCGTTTTCAGGGACATTATCGTTGGTCATGATCGCTTTCGGTTCGCCGAATATTGAAAATGTCATATCTATTTTTAAATCATAAGAGGATCGGCGGTCCAGAAAAACCTGTCGCCGCATCGCCCGGTTCAACGCGGAGAGCAATGATGAACTTCATGCGGACTGCCATGCTGCTGGCTTTTATGACAGCACTGTTCATGGGGGTCGGATATCTGATCGGCGGCCAGAGTGGCATGCTGATCGCCTTCGTCATGGCCGCGGGGATGAATTTCTTCTCCTATTGGAATTCCGACCGCATGGTGCTGTCAGCCTACCATGCACAGGAAATCGACGAGAGCAACGCGCCGGAATTCTATGCGACCATCCGCGATCTGGCGCACAATGCCGACCTGCCGATGCCGAAGGTCTATCTCTTCGACAGCCCGCAGCCCAATGCCTTTGCAACCGGGCGCAATCCGCAGAATGCTGCCGTTGCGGCATCGACGGGGCTGTTGCGCAAGCTGACCCCTCAGGAAGTGGCCGCCGTGATGGCCCACGAACTCGCCCATGTCGAAAACCGCGATACGCTGACCATGACGATCACCGCGACGCTTGCCGGCGCGATCTCCATGCTCGGCAATTTCGCCTTCCTGTTCGGCGGGCGGCGAGACGACAACAATGGCGGCTTCGGCATTATCGGCGTCCTGGTGGCGATGATCGTGGCACCTTTCGCAGCCATGCTGGTGCAGATGGCGATCAGCCGGACACGGGAATATGCCGCAGACCGGCGCGGCGCGGAAATCTGCGGCAATCCGCTATGGCTGGCCTCGGCGCTCGCCAAGATCGCCGGCGAAGCAACGGTGGTGCACAATCCCGATGCAGAGCGCAATCCGGCCACGGCCCATATGTTCATCATCAATCCGCTGAGCGGCGAGCGCATGGACAACCTGTTTTCGACCCATCCGAACACGGAAAACCGCATTGCGGCGCTCCAGCAAATGTCGATCGGCACGCAGCCAAGGTCGACGGATGCCCCGCGGGCTGATATGCCCCGGCGCAAATCGCGCTCCGTTCCGGATTCCGGCTGGGGACGCGGTGGTTCGCAACCGCCAAAGGGACCGTGGGATTGAACGAGACATCCGGTAAGAAGACTTCGGGCAAAAAAGGCGCTCCGCGCCATGGCAGAGGGTTCGGCGATACCGACACTTATGACCTGAAACCCGGCCTTGAAGCCAGAATGGCCGCCGCCAAGCTGCTGGCGGCCGTCGTCGACCGGAAGACCCCGCTGGACGGAATGATGGATGCCCAGACCGGCAACCCGGCCTATCGGGCGCTCGGTGATGCCGACCGAGCCCTGGTGCGGGCCATTCTGCACAGCGCGCTGCGCGCCCTGCCGCGCATCGATGCCATTCTCGACATGCTGCTCGATGCGCCGCTTCCAGACGGCGCACGGGCGCTGCATCATCTGATGGTGGTGGCCGCCGCGCAGATGCTGTTTCTCGACGTGCCGGATCACTCGGCTGTCGACCTTGCCGTGGAGCAAGCCAATCGCGATCCGCGCAATCGGCGCTTTGCCAAGGTGGTCAATGCCGTTCTTCGCCGTCTCGGGCGGGAAAAGCAGGCGCTGCTTCAGCAGGTCTCCTCGGTCGTCTGCATGCCGGACTGGTTCTTCAGCCGGCTGGTGAAGGCCTATGGCCAATCGGAAGCGGAAAAGATGGCCGCCGCCCAGATGGTGCCGGCTGCCATCGACCTAACGGTGAAATCCTCTCCGGACCAGTGGGCCGAGAAGCTGACCGGCAAGCTGCTGCCAACCGGCAGCGTCCGGCTTGCAGATTTCCGCGGCTCGATCCCCTCGCTCGAGGGGTTTGCGGAGGGCGAATGGTGGGTGCAGGATGCGGCCGCCGCGATTCCCGTCCTGATGTTCGGCGACCTTGCCGGCAAGCGCGCCGCCGACCTTTGCGCCGCACCCGGCGGCAAGACGGCGCAGCTCGTGCAGCACGGCGCGGTCGTTACCGCCGTCGAACAGTCGGCCAGCCGCATCACCCGCCTCAAGGGCAATCTCGACCGACTTGGCTATTCGGCAGATGTCGTGCAGGCCAACCTGCTCGACTACAAGCCGGACGAGGGTTTCGATGCCGTGCTGCTCGATGCGCCGTGTTCCTCGACCGGCACGACGCGCCGCCATCCCGACGTTCTCTGGACCAAGGGTCCCGCCGACATCGAAAAGCTGGCCGAGGTGCAGGAAAAGCTGCTTCGGCACGCCCTGACCCTGGTCCGGCCCGGCGGTTCGGTGGTGTTTTCCAACTGTTCGCTCGATCCGCTGGAAGGCGAGGCGGTCGTGGCCCGCGTCCTTACCGACAATCCGCAGTTCGAGCGCGTTGCGGCTCTGGCGCAGGACTGGCCGGGTCTGGAAGCGGCGATCACGCCGCTGGGCGAATTTCGCACGACGCCGGCCATGCTGCCGGCTGACGATGGCTTTGCCGGGGGGCTCGATGGCTTCTACGCCTGCCAATTGCGCAGAATTTAATGAAATGTTCATATAAAGCGTTAACTCATAGACAATAGAGAATCCGCCGGCTGATCCGCTTTTGGCAATCAGTCCGTCGGCACGCTCTGTTGGGGAGGGGAAGAGTGCGTGGCGTATCGCCGGGCGCTCGACCAGATCGACGGATTGGCACATGTGCTGTTGTTCGCTCTCGTCCATCTCCGGCTTACCCGGCTGCAGCGACAGCATGGAACGACAATGCGAATCACGGAACGCCATAAACTGCCGCTTCTCTACATCCGTGAAACCTGGCAGAAGCTCACCCGCCAGCTGGCGGTCGGTCATATCTATGCATGGCGGTTTTCCGGTGGCGCGCCAAGCCGTCTGATTGTTGCCCCGACGGATCTGCGGGTCGTCGACCCCTTCGTCGCCGAAGAAATCCTCGAAGGACGCTTCCCTCTCGCGGGGCGGGTGCTGGAATGCGGCGATCAATCGCCCTTCGCGCTGGAGCTTCCCTCCCATCTCTTTGCCGTGAGATTGCATTCCTTTGCCTGGCTGCGCCATCTGAGGGCCAACAAATCGGCCGCTGCCTGCGCCAATGCCCGCGCCATCGTCGATGATTGGATCGGGCTGCATGGCACACGCATCCGCGGGGTCGCCTGGGAAACGGATATCGTCGCCCAGCGGATCATAGCCTGGTTGTCCCATTCGCCTGTCGTGCTGCAGGAGGCCGATGGCGGCTTCTATCGCCGCTTCCTGAAGAACCTGGCCTTCCAGGTGCGCTACCTGAACCGGATTGCCGATCACTCGGACGACGGTATCGTGCGGTTGCGGATCCGGATTGCCCTGGCGATGGCCTCCGTCTCGATGTTTTCCAGTGCGCGCGGCATCCGGCGCGCGTCGCGCCATCTCGATGCGGAAATCGATCGGCAGATCCTGCCGGATGGCGGGCATATCTCGCGCAATCCGCAATCCGCGCTGGAGCTGCTGTTCGATCTGCTGCCGCTGCGCCAGACCTATATCAATCTCGGTCACGACGTGCCGGTCCGGCTGATCCCGGCGATCGACCGGATGTATCCGGCCCTGCGGTTCTTCCGGCACCAGGACGGCGCTCTGGCGCTGTTCAATGGCGCTACGTCGACGCTTGCCAACGACCTGATGTCGGTGCTGCGCTATGACGAGACCGCCGGCCAGCCGTTCAAGGCTTTGCCGCATATGCATTTCCAGCGTCTGGCGGCGGGCGGCACGGTGATTATCGTCGATACCGGCCGGCCACCTTCTGCCGATCTGTCCAAGACCGCCCATGCCGGTACGCTGTCGTTCGAGATGTCGTCGGGCAAGCATCGCTTCATCATTAATTCCGGCTCGCCGCGCTTTGCCGGCGAGAAGTTGCGGCAGATGGCGCGGGCGACGGCGGCCCATTCGACGGTCATTGTCGGCGACATGTCGTCCAGCCGCATGGCGCGGTCGCGCTATCTGGGACCGCTGATCGTCGGCGGGGTCGGCAAGGTCGACGTGAAGCGCGGCACGGCTGCCGACGGCAGCGACCACCTGTCGGCGATCCACGACGGCTATCTCGATCCCTTCGGCCTGCTGCACGAGCGGGAAATCCGCATCAATGCCACGGGAACGAAGATCGTCGGCAGAGATCGCTTCCTGCAGGCCTCTGGCGAGCCGTTGACAAAAAATCCTCAGGCGCCGGCGATCGCCCGCTTCCATATCCATCCGGCCATTTCACTGGTGCCGATCGATGAACGCAGCATCCGGCTGGAAGCGTCCGATGGCGAGAGCTGGGTCTTCTCGGCGCCGGCCGGCAATCCGGTGATTGCTGAGGATGTGTTCTTTGCCGCGGTATCGGGTGTCCAGCCCTCCGAGCAGATCGAGCTTGCTTTTTCGGGTCCGGAAATCTGGTGGTTTCTGTCCCACCACGCGTAGGGCCCAACCCGCCGGGCGGCCATTTGGCCGCAGATTCCGTCTTCCAGCCTGCCAATCCCACGAGAAATAGGGGTTCTCGCGCTACGCCTGTTTCCACACAGGGCCAGCTGTGCTAGGCGGCGCATGAACCGGGCGCCACCCGCGGGTAGCGTCTCAGGCATTGATGATCGGAGCGAGCGCAGATGGCCGTTGTATCCAAGAAAACCCCTATTCCGGACAAAGTCAGAATCCGTACGGCGCTGCTGTCGGTTTCCGACAAGGACGGCATCATCGATCTGGCGCGGGCGCTCAGCGACATGGGCATACGGCTGGTCTCGACCGGTGGAACCTACAAGGCGATCGTTGCTGCCGGCCTTCCGGCGGTCGACGTGTCCGAAGTCACGGGTTTTCCGGAGATCATGGACGGAAGGGTCAAGACACTGCATCCCGGCGTGCATGGCGGCCTGTTGGCGATCCGTGACGATGCCGAGCATGTCGCAGCGATGGCCGAACACAAGATCGACAGCATCGATCTCGCCGTCATCAACCTCTATCCGTTTGAAGCCGTGCGGGCCGCCGGCGGAGATTATCCGACGACCGTCGAGAATATCGATATCGGCGGGCCGGCGATGATCCGGGCGTCGGCCAAGAACCATGCCTATGTGACCGTCCTCACCGATCCTGCGGACTACGCCCTGCTGCTTGAGGAATTGCACGCCGGCAACGGCGAGACCACCTATGCCTTCCGGCAGAAGCTGGCCGCCAAGGCCTATGCCCGGACGGCGGCCTACGACACGGCGATCTCCAACTGGTTTGCCGAGGCCCTTGCCATCGACATGCCGGCCTATCGCACAGTCGGCGGCGCGCTCAAGGAGGCGATGCGCTACGGCGAAAACCCGCACCAGAGTGCGGGCTTCTACGTCTCCGGCGACAAGCGCCCCGGCGTTTCGACGGCTGAGCTGCTGCAGGGCAAGCAGTTGTCCTACAACAATATCAACGACACGGATGCGGCTTTTGAGCTGGTGTCGGAATTCCTGCCCGAGAATGGTCCGGCCTGCGCGATCATCAAGCATGCCAACCCCTGCGGCGTGGCGACCGGCAAGACCCTGCTGGATGCCTACAAGCGGGCGCTGGCCTGCGATCCGGTATCGGCCTTCGGCGGCATCATCGCGCTCAACCAGACGCTCGACGCCGAGACGGCCGAGGAGATCGTCAAGCTCTTCACCGAGGTCATCGTGGCACCCGCTGTCTCGGGTGAGGCCAAGGCGATCATTGCCCGCAAGACCAACCTGCGACTGCTGGTCACCGGAAGCCTTGCCGATCCTCGTGCACCCGGCATTACCGCAAAGACCGTCTCGGGTGGTCTGCTGGTGCAGTCACGAGACAATGTCGTGGTCGAGGATCTCGATCTCAAGGTCGTAACGAAGCGCGCGCCGACGGCGACCGAGCTCGAAGACATGAAGTTTGCCTTCAAGATCGCCAAGCATGTAAAATCGAATGCGGTGATCTATGCCAAGGACGGCCAGACGGCCGGCATTGGCGCCGGCCAGATGAGCCGCGTCGATTCCGCCCGGATTGCGGCGATGAAGGCCGAAGACGCCGCCAAGGCGCTGGGGCTTGCCGAGCCGCTGACGCGCGGCTCTGCAGTGGCATCGGAGGCCTTCTATCCGTTTGCCGATGGCCTGCTGGCCGCCATTGCCGCTGGTGCGACCGCCGTTATCCAGCCGGGCGGGTCGATGCGCGATGCCGATGTAATCGCAGCGGCGGACGACCATGGCGTTGCCATGGTGTTCACCGGCGTCCGGCATTTCCGCCATTGACATGAAAAAAGCCCGGAGCGCTGATCGAGCACTCCGGGCTTTCTGTAATATGGATGTCTGCCGGCAAAGCCGGTTCTGACTTACTGGATTATCTGATCCACGTATCTTGCCGACGTAATCGGCTGTGCGATAACCTTCGCGAATTTCGAAATATCGACCGTCGGATGGCGCGAGGCATAGATGACGTCGCGGTTCTTGACCGGGAAGCTCTGCCCGATGATCAGGCTGTCGGCAACCGACATGTCGAACCGGTAGACGATCGGATAGCGGCCTTCCTTGTTCGGCCGCATGCCTTTGCTGACCAGGTCGTGGAAGCGATCCGGAGATAGCAGATCCGCAACGATTTCTGGTTCTTCATAGCGGAAGACAAAATAGCCCTTGGCGTCGCTGCTGGCATCGTTGCCGCCGCCTGCCAGAGCGATAGCCTCAAGCAGGTTGAGATCGTTGGCTGCAAAGGGAACGCGGGCATTCTTGCCGAACTCGCCGAGCGCGGTGAAGGTCCGCGGGTCGTGGGTGACAAAAAGCTGGTCCTTCGGCTCGACGAAGATGTTTTCCGACGGGTTCTGGATGATCGACTGCAGAAGCACCGTGCCGGTCTTCTGGTTGCGCACCAGCGTCACATAGGACTCGTAGGGTTCCTCGCTCGGTCCGCCGGCCTTGGCGATGACTTCGGTGATTCTCTCACCGACAAGTCCGAGGGGCACCATTGACGGGCTGCCGACGGCGCCAGAGACGGTGACGTTGCGGGATGCGGTGCTGACGCTGGTGACGATGACATCCGGCTCGACAGCCTTGTTGACCAGGGCGCTGAGGATGGACTGGCGGGCCTGTTCGAGGGTTTTCCCGTTAAACGACACCAGTCCCACATAGGGAATGGATGCCTTGCCATCGGGCTGCACGACGACATCGAGACCGGTCTGCTTTGAATCGGATGTCGAAAACAGGCCATCGGCGCCGGCTTCGAAAATGGTTACTTTCAGGTGATCGCCGATGCCGATCACGGCGCTCTGCGCGCCGCCGCCGATGCCGAAACGGCGCTTTAGCATTTCCGCCGAAAAATTGGCAACCATCTGGGCCGCCCTGGCGTCGACGTCGATGATATCAAAGACGGTGCCATTGGCGTGGTTGAGCTCACTTGTGGATTTTCCAGCTTGTGAATTGATGGACGAGGCGAGGGGGCCTGCCCCGGGAACTGCTTCGCAACCAGCAAGGCCGACGCAGATGATGGCAACAATGAACCGCTTCAAGTTTCGACTCCCTCAACCGGCACTTGGCCGGCGGACACTCCATAGCATAGGCAAAATAACAAATTCCACCCACATCAATTACAATATCATCGCGAACCTAACATATTCCGTGTCCATCGATTTTCCCGGTGCTTCCTTAGTCTGAATTTGGACGCTTGGCGAGTCCTTTGGGGGAGTCGAAACGGGGGGGCGGCACGATGAAAGCGTCCGGCTGGTTGACCGTTGCGGAAAGGATCCGCCCGACAATTTCATTGATCGCTACCTTTCGCCCTTCTTCATTGTAGAAGTTTCCCTTGATCTGAACGGTTGCGGCGAGCGCGGTGATGAAGTCGCCTAGCAATTTCAGATCGACCGGAGCGGGGTGTTCCCAAAAATCGTCGAGGCCGCTTTGGTGAGTCAATCCGGCCACGTCGTAGATGGCGCAACCGAGCGCTATGGTCGGCTTGTGGGCACGCAGGCTGTGGATTCCGACGGTCGAATTGACGACGATAACCCCTCTTGCCTGTCTCAAAATGGCATTGAGATTGCCCTGCTCGATGAAAATGACCCGGTCTTCCACGCCATGCGCCCTGGCAATCTGGCGGATGTTGCGTCCCCAGCGTTCAAGACCGTTGTCCAGCGGGTGCTGCTTGAAGACGAGATTGTTGTCCTTGGGCGCGTAGGCGGCAAACGAAGAGATGACCTCCTCCAGCATCTCCCGAAGATGCCGGTAGGGCGAATTCGCCCGGATCTGATAGTCGCTCTGGAGTTGCAGAGCAGCCAGGTAGAATGACGGATGGCCGGCGTTGAGAAAATCGTGTGGCAGGATCGCCGGAGTCTTGAAGGAGCGCCAGAGCCACGGCACGTAGTCCACCAGGGCCGAATAGTATTTGTCGGCCTTGTAGAGCGGATAGAAAGGGCGACCGAAGAAGGACAGGAGGTTGTAGACAACCTCGTTGAACGCCTCCTGACCGAAGGTATGGGCATATTTGACCTCGAGGTCCGGTTCGCCAACCTTTGCCGCAATGGCCGAGACCCGGGCCGGATCGTTAGGAAAATGGGAGTGACGGCCCATTCCATCCCGCTCGAGGGTAATCCAGTCGGGCCGCAGATAACCAAATTCGACCGCGTGACAGCGGACACCGAGTTCCCTGGCCACGTCAAGCGCGATGCGGTGATAAGGCAATTGGTCGGCATAGTAGAGAATATCGGAAACGTTCTCGCGTTCGATCAGCGCCTTCAGATAGCCGGGCCAGCGTGAAATCGAGTCGCGGAAATTGAGCGCGCCTGGCTTTTGCCAATAGAACCGGTCGCCGAGGGAGAAATTGACCCGATGTGTCGCAATTCCGCTCCGCTCAAAGGCTTCAGACAATTGTCGCCAGAATGTTGAGGGAGGGCCTTGCAGGAAAAGGATCGATCGGTCGAGCGAGGGAGGCCGCATTACACGGAACTTCCCGATTTCATTGAACATTCACGCATGCAACATTCTGTCCAAAGGGGAACTCATGACAAGTCTCGACGACAGGAGCCCGCAGGATGGCTTTCCGACCCAGTTGGCTCCTGTCGTCGAGACTTGGTAAAAGGTTCCAGTCAACCGATGTTTTCAGTATAGAAGGCTGGTAACGGATGAACAAGATTATAAGTGTGTGGGATGCGGCATTTGACCCTTCTTTTCCTGCAAGGACCGGCCTCCCCCTTCCTGAAGACATTGGCCGAGGCAGCCGAACGGCGGGGCGCCAAGGTCCTGAAAATCAATTTCTGTCTCGGTGACGGCTGTTTCTGGTGGCCGCGCAAGGCCGACTGGTTTACCGGCCGGCCGGCCGAATGGCCGGATTTCCTCAAGCGCTACGTGACCGAGAAGGGCGTCACGGATATCGTCATGTTGGGCGATGGGCGGCCAAGGCATGCCGCTGCCGTGACTGTTGCCCGGCAACTTCATATCCGGGCGCATATATTCGAGCATGGATATCTGCGGCCCGACTGGCTGACACTCGAACCCTTTGGGATGTCGAGCAAATCCTGTTTTCCCGCTGATGCGACAACCATTCGAAAGCTTGCCGAGGGGGAAGCCGATCCGCCAAGCGATGCCCGCTTCGCCAGCAGCTTCCTGACCTATGCGCTCTACGATCTGGCCTTCCATATTCCGAATGTCCTGCTCGGTTGGCTGGTTCATCCCCATTATCGTGCCCATGGTGCGGTTCATCCGCTGGTCGAATATGCGGGCTGGATCGGCAAAGCCATCACCGCGCCCTGGCGCCGTCGGGCGGCCCGGAGTGTGGAACAGCGCTATATCGATGGTTCGCCCGACTTCTTCCTGTTTCCGCTGCAACTGCCAGGTGACTACCAGATCCGCGTCCATGCCCCGATGGGCAACCTCTTCAAGCTGGTGGCCGCCGTAATCCGCTCGTTCGCCCTCCATGCCCCTGAGACGACACGACTGCTGTTCAAAGTTCACCCGATCGACAATGGCCTCAGCCGATGGAGCGGGCGGATAACCCGGCTGGCGCGGCAAAATGGTGTCGAGGGTCGGATCCATGTGATCGACGGTGGCGACCTCGATGCCTTGATTGCCCGTTCCATCGGGATTGTGACCATCAATTCGACGGTCGGCCTGACGGCGCTTCTGGCACACAAACCGGTTATCGCGCTGGCACCGGCGGTCTATGATGTGGCTGGATTGACCCATCAGGCCAGTCTCGCATCCTTCTGGCGGATGCCGATGCCGCCCGAACCCGATATGCCGGGAGCACTGGTCAGGGCCATGGCCAGAACCATCCAGGTGCGCGGCGGCTTCATCGGCCGTGCGGCGATGGAGGCAGGCGCCGAGGCAATGGCGGACCGGCTGTTCGGCGAGACGGACCTGTTGCCCGTCGACAGCCCGCCGGATCGTTCGCATTTCCGCTACGAGGCGGAACTGTCGGATGTCAGCGGGATATCCGGCGCAGGAACCACCAAGTGAGGATCGGCTTGACCAGCGAGCCGAAGCGGGCAAGCAGATGCAGGGTCAGGCCGAAAAAGATCTCGTGCCGACCTTGATCGAGCCCCCTGACGATGTGCTCGGCGACCTTGTCGGCCGGCCAGGGTTTGACATGCCCCATGATAACCCCAGCTTCCGGCGGGCGATGGGCCAGTTCGCCGGCCAGTTGCGGCGTGTCGGTGTCGGGGGGATAGCAGATCGCCACATGAATGCCGGCCGGCTCCGCCTCCATGCGCAGGGAATCGGCAAAGCCCGTCAGGCCGGCTTTCGAGGCGCAATAGGCGGCGTAGCCCGGAATGCCGATCAGCGCTGCGGCGGATGATATGAACAGAATCGTGCCCCGGCCGCGTTGCCGCATCCCTGCATAGACGGCCTGTGCTGCATTGATCGTGCCGATCAGATTGGTCTCGATCTGCTCGCGCACGGCGCTATCGGCAGCCGTGTGGAGCAGCCCTGGCAACACGATGCCGGCCGATGTGATCAGGATATCGCAGGGTCCAAAGACTGATTGGGCCTCGGCGATTGCCGCGGCCAAAGCCGTAGCGTCCGAAACATCGACGGCTGCGAGACGGATGCGGTCCGCGTTGGTCGACCGGGAGGCCTGCAAGCGGCTGGCGGCATCCTGCAGCCGATCGGCCGAGCGGCCGATCAGGGTGACGCGGCTGCCGTTTCCCAGGTAAATCCCGGCCAGCGCCAGGCCAATGCCGCTGGAACCGCCTGATAAGATGACGTGACTGCCGGTCAAGCCCGCCTGCCTTCCGCGATTGCCGAGCCGCTACCTGTTGCCATGTCGCCAAAAAGCGCCCTAGAGCTTGGCAAGCTGGGCCATGACCTGCTTTACGTCCATGGAGCCGATGCCGAAGTTCTGTTCCTTCAGTCGTCCGAGGATTTCTGCGGTCAGGTCGACGGTCCGCTTGATCTGCTCTTCGGTATGGGCGCTGGTGATGAAGAACCGCAAGCGCGCCAGCCCTTCGGGCACGGCCGGATAGATGATCGGCAGAACATTGACGCCGGCGGCGAAGAGCTCGTTGGAAAGCTGCACGGAACGCAGCGAGTCCGCAACCAGGACCGGCACGACCGAATAGCCCTCGCTCAGACCCGTATCCAGGCCACGCTCCCTGGCATGCTCCAGGAAGGACTGGCTGTTGCGGCGCAGGGCGTGGGTGCGGCGCGGTTCTTCGCGCAGGATATCAAGGCTGGCAATTGCCGCCGCCGCAAGCGCCGGGGCAAGGCCGACGCTGTAGACGAAGCCGCCGGCCTGCGCCTTCAACAGCGTGATCAGCGCCTTGCTGCCAGCAATGTAGCCGCCGCAGCTGCAGGTGGTCTTGGACAGTGTACCCATCCAGATGTCGACTTCGCTGGAGGCAACATCGTAATGCTCGAAAATGCCGCGGCCGGTGTCGCCCAGCACGCCCAAGGAATGGGCCTCGTCCATCATCAGCCAGAAATTGAACTGCTTTTTCAGGCGCAGCAGCCCTGGCAGATCGGCAATGTCGCCGTCCATCGAATAGATGCCTTCGCTGATCACGAGGATGCGCTCGTAATCGCCGGCCAGCGAATGCAGGATGCGTTCCAGATCGGCGCAATCATTATGTTTGAAGAAGCGCCGGTTGGCGCCGGACAGCTTGATGCCCGTCAGGGCGCTGTTGTGGATGAACTCGTCATGGATCACCAGGTCCTTCGGCCCCATGAGACAGCCAATTGCTGCAACGTTGGTCAGGTAGCCGCTGACGAAACAGACGGCGGCTTCCGTCTGGTAGATGTCGGCAAGCGAGGTTTCGAGCTCGCCATGAATGGTGCGCTCGCCGGCGACCACGCGGCTTGCCGAAGCCGACACGCCGAAATCGGCCAATGCGCGGTTGGCCCGCTCGATGACGCGAGGATCCTGGTTAAGCCCGAGATAGTCGTAGGAAGCGAAGTTGTCGAAGCTCAGTCCGCCGATCTGCGCTGTCGCGCCGCTTGCCGACTCATGGGCCCTGTAGAACGGGTTCTCCATGCCGAGCTGCTGGCTGGCAAACTGCTGCATGGCGACCTGCTTGTATTCGGCCAGGTCGGTAAAGGCCGGCTGGGTCCGAACGGGCAGTTGCGTCGCAGCCTGTTCGCTGCGCACGACGCGGCCGCGCTCGACGTCCTTCTGCAGGCCGCGCATCCGGTTCAGAAGATCCTGCCGCTTGTTCTCGTTCATAGGCTGCGTACTCCAATGCGATATCGGGTCACGCAACGGGTATCCATTACCCTTGACCGGCGTGACGGCGGCTCAGGTCGTCGATGATCTGCACATCGGTCGAGGCTTCTTCTTCGCCATCGGTCGATCTGCTTCTCGCACTGACCTTCTCATACAGTCTCCGCGTCACGTCGCCAACCGTTGCGTTATCGGCCAAACTGCTGAGAGGCATGTCAAAGCCCGTATTCTGTTCGAAGTTCAGCCCAAGTTCAACCGCCATCAGACTGTCGAGGCCGATCTCCTTCAGAACGCTGTCGAGCGAGATGTTCTCCTTGGGCACCCGCAGGGTGTTGGCGATCTCGCTGGCGATGACGTTGAACAGAGCTTCCTGTGCTTCGAGCTGCGATTTGCCCTCGATCATCGATGGCAGATCGATTTCGCCGCTCTCCATTCCGGCCGAATGCTGGGATGCCCGGCGCATGACCACCTCGAAAAGGGCCTCGTTGACCACGGACAGGGCATGCGCCGCTGCCCAGTCGAATTCCGAGATCATCACCACTGCTGCGTCGACCGTATCGGGCGCCGAGCCGATATACTGCTCGACGGCTGACAGGGCGTCGCGGGCATCAAGGGCCGTCTTGCCGATCCGTCGGCCAAGCCGCTGGTTGACCTCGGCGTTGCGCGCCAGATAGCCGGCATCGGCGATGGCGCCGAATCCGACGGCCAGAGCCGGAAGGTTCTCGCCGCGCCGCGCCCGGGCCAGGCCTTCGAGATAGCCATTGGCCGCCACGTAGTTTGCCTGTCCGGGATTGCCGACAAGCGTCGTTACCGAGGAGAACAGGATGAAGTTGTCGAGGCTGTCGGTGCGCGTCAGCCTGTCGAGAATGGCGCCGCCCTTGGCTTTCACGTCGATGACGGGACGGTTGCGATCCTTGGTGAGGTTGGCGATGAAGGCATCGTCCAGCACCATCGCGGCGTGGATGACCGTCTTCAGCGGCGCCTTGGCACGCAAGGCCTTCAGCATGGCCGCGACATCGCTTTCCCTGGTCACGTCGCAGGCATGCAGCTCGGTCTTGACGCCCAATTGCGTCCAGCGGGCGATTGCCGCCGTCGTATCGTCATCGGGCGTGCCGCGGCGCGAGCAGAGGGCGATATGCCTAGCGCCCTTTTCGACGAGCCATTCGGCCGCCATGAGTCCGAAGCCGCCGATGCCGCCGACCACGAGATGCATGCCCTTCGGATCGACCGTCATGCTGCGGATCGGCCGGGTGGCGATTCGGTCGCGACCGGATACCGGAGGAAGAACGACGATCTTGCCGATATGGCCGGCATTCTGCATCAGCCGGAAGGCATCGCCGATCTCGTCGAACTCGAAGGCGCGGAACGGCAGGGGCGAGAATATGCCCTGCTCGAACAGGGCGCCGATTTCGGTCAGCATGCGCCGCGACAAGTCCGGATGCAGGACCAGGAGCTGGTCCGCATCGATGCCGAAGTAGCTGACATTGCGGCGGAAGGGCCGCAGGCCGATCTTGCTGTCGGCGTAATAGTCACGTTTGCCGAGCTCGAGGAAGCGGCCGAACGGCTTCACCAGCGAGAGGCTCTGTTCCATGGCTTCGCCGAACAGGGAATTCAGGACCAGATCGACACCCTGGCCATCGGTGACGTCCAGAACATCCTGCACGAAGCCCAGCGAACGGGAATCGAAGACATGGTCGGCGCCCAGGGTTTCGAGAAAGCGCCGCTTTTCCTCCGTGCCGGCGGTGGCAATCACCGTGGCGCCTACATGTTTTGCTACCTGAAGAGCCGCCAGACCGACGCCGCCGGCGGCACCATGGATCAGGATGGTCTCGTTCGGGCGCATGCGGCCAAGCTCGTTGATCGCGTAGTAGGCAGTCAGGAAGACCACCGGAATGGTGGCTGCCGAGACCGGATCGATCCCGGCGGGAAGCTTGGCGACGCCGGCACGATTGACGCTGACATGGGTCGAGAATGCCGAGGCCGCAATGGCCATGACATTGTCGCCCGGCACAAGGTCGGTGATATCGCTGCCGACAGAAACCACTTCGCCGGAGAATTCCATGCCGATCGAGGCGCCAGCAAAACCGTCTTCAAGGGCTTCCTCGGGCAGCATGCCCATGGCCCACATCACATCGCGGAAATTCAAGCCGGTTGCGGCAACCTTGACGAGGACATCCGCCGGTCCGATCCGTGGTGTGGCGCAATTTTCCCAACGGATGCTCGTGACCTGCGACGGTACCTGCTGGCGGATCACGGCAGCCTCGAACTCACGGGTCGTGCGGGCAGCCTGGACGCTGGCGCCCGGAACGATGCGAAGCTCTGACAAGGCACCGGTCTTCTCGTCCAGAAGCCATTCGCGGTTCGGGCCGTTCAGCTCCAGCGCCTTGAAGGCGACGTCGAGCAAGCGTTCGGGCGTATCGGCCTCGGAATTCGTGTCGATCGAGCGAAGATCGAAGATCTCGTATTCGTTGCGGAGCACGCGTGCGAAAGCCCAGAGGCCGGCATTGACGGCGCTAGTGACGCCGGCCGATCCGTTCTCCTTCACGGGCGCGCCGCCGGGGGCGACGACGACCAGACGAATCTGCGCCTTGGCGGCACCGGGCCTGCCCTGATATTCGGAACATGCCGCAGCAAGAGCACTCAGCGCCAATACACGGTCCTGAAGGACCGCTGAAGAATCCTCGGCTGTGGCGGAGCTAAGCGGCGACAGGCAGATCACGCCGCGCAGCTTGCCGGCATTCTCGTCGATCGCGTCGAGGAGCGACCTCTTGTCGGCTTCCAGATCACCGGTGGTCAACACCGGGACGATATCATTACGCCCAAGCGAGAGGGCCGCAGACAGCAGGCGGGCGGTTCCAAGCCGACCGTCGTGCATCACAAGGCACGAGCCGCCCGGTGCGGTGTCTTCGGTTGCAGCGGGCAGTTCTGCCGGGGCAGAGGACTGCCGGCCGAGCGCTTCCATCAGGATCAGGCTGCCGCCCGGAAGATCGCGCGGTGCGATCTCGGCGGGATTGAAGCCCATTCCTTCAAGCTTCTTCTGCCATTCCGCCGCGGTCAGCAGACGGCCGATCGGGAATTCGGAGGACAGGCTACGGGAGAACCAGTCCTTGGAAAGGCCGAAGGCGAAATCATTGGCCACGCCGGGTGCCGACTGGGCGGCCAGGAACAATTCCACCTGGGCCAGCCGGCCGCTGACAAAATGATTGGCAAGGTCAGTATCGAGAATGTCGTGCAGATCGTCCGATGCGCTCAGGACGATGTCGATCGGCTGCAAGGCGTCGAGCTGCTTGCGGTCGATAATCTGCACGTTGGCGTCGGTTTCGAACGCAATCTCGAGATTGCGGCGTGCACCGGCATCCGGCTCGTAGATCGTCAGGCTTGCCGCATGGGTGGCGGCAAGGTCGGCAAGCTCGCGGCTGAAATGCGGCGAGGTGCTTCCAAGCTCAAGGATGCGCAGCGGGCGCTCTGCGCCGTCGTTCTGCAGCAGGCAATTGCGCAGGGCGGCCAGCAGAAGCCGCATGCGGTTCTTGGCGATATTGGAATGGATCGCGAAATGATCGAGCGTCGCCTCGCTGATGAAGGATGGTGCGCGGGCGTCTTCACGATCCTCGTCTGCTGTCCGCTCACCGGCGTCGAGCCTGTCGAGGACTTCCCGGTAGACATCGTTGATGAGAACGATTTCGACCGTGCGATCGGGACTGCCGGAATAGAGCTCGCCCAGCACTTCCGAAACGGCCGGCAAGGGACAATCCTTTTCGAATGTCCATTCGCCGTCGGCATAGGTAGCAAAGCCGGCATCGGCCAGCAGATGCAGCCCGTTGACCAGGAAGTGACGGAATTCGGGATCCTGCGGCAAAGCGTCGATGCGAAGTGCATAGTTGCCCTTGCCAAGCTTGACCGCGATGTCGTGGATGGCGCGGAACACCGCTGCGTTGAACAGGAACGTCTCGTTGTCGAGCTGCCCGTCGTCGCTCGGCGTGAAGAACGGCGCCGTGCGCCGAATTTCCGACCCGGCCAGAGCGGCGTCGGGTTTGGCCAGCAGCGAAGGCACCTTCTCGTAATGGAAGGATAGGGCATCGAGCGACTTGTGCTGCTTCAGATAGGTTCTCTTGAAGCGGCAATCGGCAAGCGTTGCAATGGGTTCGCCGTTGTCATCGAGCAGATAGAAGTTGGCCTTGATCGAGGCCGAGCTGATGCGTTCGATTTCGACCATGGCCTTGCGGATGGTCTTGCCGACGGCCTCGACGCGAATGCGCCCGAAGCGCACCGGAATATAGGGTGCGCCGCCGTGCTCGCCGCTGAAGCGGTCGAACAATGCGACCAGGCCGTGGAACACGGCATCGACCGACAGCGGATTGAGGTTGTAGTGCAGCAGCGGATGGCCGGCATCGGCGGGCTTGCGAAGCTCGACGGCGACCAGGCGATCACCGTGGCACGTTGCCTTATCCATCAGCTGGAACCGCGGGCCGTAGTCGAGGCCGAAATTGGCGGCGGTGCGATAGGCCTTGGTTGCGTCGACCACAGCGGTGATGGGATCAAGCGCGAAATCAACGGGTTCGCTGTGCTCGGAGGCTGTCAGCTTGCGGATACGGGCGACCGCATGAACGGCCCAGTCGTCTTCGCTCAGCCGTTCGCGCGACCTGATCTGCAGATCGCCTGTTTCCGTGGAAATGACGGTCGACAGTTCGAAAAGTCGGTTCTGGCTCAATTCCAGCGGGCGCACGATTTCGAGATTGGAAATCTCGATGCGATCGCTTGAAAAGTGCAGGCGTGCGGCCGAGAGAGCGATCTCGATGAAGCCGCTGCCAGGCAGGATGGCGCGGTCATCGACCACATGTTCGGCCAGATCGGGGAAGAGATAGGCATCGACATGGTTCTTCCAGGTCGTGCCGTTTGGGTCCACCCGCCAGCCGACGAGCGTGTATCCCTGTTGATTTGTCCGGCCGTAGATATCGGCGCGATCACTGGTCGATTCGGGATGCAGATCGGTCTTGTCGAACGGCAGTATCGGCAGGGAAACGAAGGCGTCGCGCTTGCCAAACACCTGCTTTTCGTCGACAGCCGCGCCGAAGGCCACGGCTCGCGCCATGGACTGGGACACAGGATCCTGGCCCTCTGTGCTTTCCTCGCGCTGCAGCGTCGGCACCACATTGACCGAAGCGGACACCTGCTGGGCGATATCGCTGACATAGCTCGACAGGATGGGGCGCGGCGAGACTTCCAGAAACACATTGCAGCCGAGAGCGATCGCGGCTTCCGTGGCATGCAGGAATTTCACCGGCTGGCGAACATTCTGCCACCAGTATTCCGGCGTCAGCGCCTCGCCGTCGAGGGACGTGCCCGTGACGGTGGAGATGAACGAGATTTTCGAATTGCGCGGCGAGATCTTCGGGGCGTCGTCGAAGAATGCGGCCTTTGCCTTGTCGATCAGCGGGTGATGGAAGGGATAGTTGATATCCAGGAGCTGTACCGCGACCTTACGCTTGCGGGCCTTTTCGCGGAGCGACTTGATCTGGGCATAGGGACCCGAAATGGTCACCGAGTTTGGCGCGTTGACGGCAGCGACGAAAAGGTCGTCGAGTTCGAGGGCGCGGATGAGTTCGAGTGCTGCATCCTCGCCCAGCTTCACGGCCGCCATCGTGCCCTCGCCGGCCAGCACGGCCTGGTGCAGCGAGCGCTTGGCAATGACCGACACGGCATCTTCCATGCTGAGCGCGCCGGCGGCATAAGCCGCGGCCACTTCGCCGACGGAATGACCGTAGGTTGCCGTTACGTTGAGACCCATGGCGACGAGTGCATCCGACAGGGCCGCCTGGACCGCAAACAGCAGCGGCTGGGCAAGCATCGTGTCGGACAGCTTTTCGTCCAGCGCCGGGTCGGACAGGGCGTCCGTCAGATCGATGTCGGAATGGCTCTTGAAAAGAGCGGCGATCTTTAGAAAACAGGTGCGGAAATCGGCATTCGAGGCGAAGGCGTCTATGCCCATGCCGGCCCACTGCGAGCCGTTGCCCGAGAAGACCAGAGCAACCTTCGGGTCGCGCGAAATCGATTCGCCGACTTCGCCACGGCCCGAGCCGGGAGACGTCAGATGCGCGTCAACGGCGGCAATGATCTCCTCGGTGCTGCCCTTGGCCACAAAACGGTGGCGTAACGCGGTTCGGCTGCTGCCGGCCGCCGAAATGACAGCGGCTGCTTCGTTGCGATCGGCTGCTGCCGCGAAGCGCTCGGAATAGCCCTTCAGCAACAAGGCCAGGCTTTCCGCGGTATGGGCGCTTGCCATGAACAGCGGCGCTGTTGCACCCTTCTTTGCAGCGGTTTTCGATGGCTTTGTCTTCGGATCGGCAATGACGACATGGGCGTTCGCGCCGCCGAAGCCGAAGGAGTTGATGCCGGCCAGACGGGGCTTGGTGCTTTTTTCGAGCTCGATCGCCTCGTTGGCGACATGCACGTTCAAGCCTTCGAAATCGATCGAATCATTGGGCGTGTGGAAATGCAGGGATGCCGGAAGATAATCGTTTTCCAGCGCCATCATCGCCTTCATCACGCCGAGAAGGCCGGATGCCGGTTCGGCGTGGCCGATATTCGACTTGATCGAGCCGATCGGAATCGGCGCCTTGCGTCTCGAACCGATGACGGTGCCGAGCGACCAGACTTCGGCGGGGTCGCCGACCTTGGTTCCTGTTCCATGACCTTCGATAAAGGCGATCTGGTCGGGATCGATATCGTTGCCGATATAAACGGAGGTCAGCAGGGCCGCCTGCGCCTCGCGCGATGGAAGCGAAATGCCGTTGGTGCGGCCGGCAGCGTTGGTGCCACTGGCCACGATCGTCGCGTGGCTGCGGTCGCCCTCGGCGGCGACGCGGTCGCTGCGGCGCAAGACGAGAATGGCAGCGCCTTCGGCGCGCACATAGCCGATGCCGTCATTGTCATAGGCCTTGCACAGGCCATCCATGGACAGCATGCGGGCCTGGGCAAAGCCGACGAAAGGCAGGGGATGGACGAGAATGTTCACGCCGCCGACGATGGCGGTATCGACTTCTCCGGCATTGAGCGCACGCACGGCATGGTCGAGCGCCACCAGAGACGAGGAACAGGCGGTGTCTACGGTCAAGCTTGGACCGTTCAATCCGAAGACGTGGGAAATGCGGTTGGCGACGACCGAAAGCGTATTGCCGGTCATGAAATGCGGGCCGGGAGCTGCCGGATCCTCGACGGAAAGGTTGCCGTGATCGAGGCTGGAGGCGCCGACATAGACAGCAACATTTTCGCCATGCAGACTGCTGACCGGAATGTTGGCGTCCTCGAGGGCGCGCCATGTCAGTTCAAGCAGCAGCCGTTGCTGCGGATCCATGAACATGGCTTCGCGCCGCGAAATGCCGAACAGCACCGGGTCGAAACCGTAAATGTCGTCCAGGATGCCGGCCGCGTAGGTGTAATACTTGCCGGGAACGCCCATTTCCGGATGCCAGAAACGCGCAAGATCCCACCGGTCTCCAGGCACAGTGGAAACCGTGCAGGTACCGGCACGCAACAGCTCGAACAGTTCTTCAGGCGAATTCGCCCCTGGCGCGACACAAGCCCGCCCAATGATTTCTACACTCATCTATCCAAACGCAATTTCCGAGCTTTAGGGCACGAGCCGTCGCGGCATTTCGCCCGACGCCCCATAACTTCGATAGATAGTCACTTAGAGAAGCAAAGTTTGGGCGTCAATTCCTATTGACTGCGAGTTGTGCTGGAAAGACCAAAGCTGCTTATCCCAAGAAGAGGCTTTGCATCGGCAATACATTTTGGGTAGACCGCGCGCGGGGGCTGACCCAACGTTCGCCATAATGATATGAATAGGGTGGCTTTCGTATCGCAAGGCTGCGAGCTAAGGGTAAGCGTAGGCCGTTTTGGATTCGGCGGCAACCACTGGGCGTTGACATATGTATTTGCAGACGCATGCACGGATCGTATCGGCTTTGTTGATTCGCGAGATGTCGACCAAGTTCGGCAGCAAGCCTGGTGGCTACATCTGGGCACTGCTCGATCCGGCGGCTCATGTCGCCCTGCTGACATTGCTGTTTCAGGTCATAGCCCGCGTGCCGGCGCTTGGAACCAGCTTTCCGCTGTTTTTTGCCACCGGTTATATCGCCTTTAATTTCTACAGTTCGACAGTGAACTATCTCAGCAGTGCTGTGAAGGGCAACAAAGCTCTGCTCAACTATCCAAACGTGGCGCCTGTCGATACGGTTACGGCGCGCTTCATTCTGCAGCTAGGGACAATGTCGGTCGTTGCCTTTATCATCCTCGGCGCGATCCTTTTGACATTGCATACCACCCCGGTTCTTGACTGGCTGGTGATTATAGAGGCGGCAATGGCCGCAAGTCTTCTTGCTGTGGGCGTTGGCATGGGAAATGCGGTTCTTTTTGCGCGCTTTGCGCTTTATGAAAAGATATACGGTATTGTCACAAAACCGCTTATGCTTATGTCAGGGGTTTTCTTTCTGCCAGATAATATTCCTCACCCGTTTCGTGAATTCTTATTATTTAACCCCCTCATACATGTCGTAATTCTATTTCGAACCGGCTTCTATCCCGAATATCGTGGCGATGCACTGAACACGCAATACATGTATAGTTTTATTATATGTACGCTGTTCGCGGGAATGTTGATATTTACTCGATCGGCAAGAGTTTTGAGAAACGAATGATCAAACTGGAAGATGCAACCAAGATCGTTTACGCCAAAAATGTGCGGAAGCCTATTCTTGACCATGTCTCTCTGACGATTCAGCGAGGCAAAAGCATTGGTTTGCTCGGCCGGAATGGTGCCGGCAAATCGACGATGCTTCGTTTGCTGGCGGGGACCATCCGACTGGACAGCGGCCGTATCGTCAAGCGGGGAAAAACATCCTGGCCGCTCGGCTTTGCCGGCAGCTTTCAGCCCAATATGACGGGAGAGCAGAGCGTTCGCTTCGTTGCCCGGATCTATGGTGTCGACAGCGAGGCTCTCATCGCCTACGTCGAGGATTTCGCGGAACTGGGGGCGTTCTTTCGGGCGCCGGTCGGAAGCTACTCTTCGGGCATGAAGGCACGCCTTGCCTTCGGCGTCAGCATGGGGGTAGAGTTTGACTATTACCTCGTTGATGAAGTGACGGCCGTCGGCGATGTGAATTTCAAGAAAAAGTGCAGGCAGGTGTTCGAGACTAAGTTGCAGAACTCCGACGTTGTCATGGTCTCGCATAGCACGGGCACGATCAGAGAATATTGCACTTGCGGCATCGTACTGGAAAAAGGCAAATTGTCTTATTTTGATGATGTCGAAGATGCTATTCGCGCCCACAATAGGAATATGAAGGAAAACTGATGGACAACGTGAGGGATATTTCTGAAACCGCTGCCGCTCGTTCCGTCAGACAGGCGGCGCTTGCGGCCGCAAGGCAGAATAAGGAAAGACGTGCCCAGCAGGAGAATCATCCGAATGTTAGGGTTCTGGAAAATCTCCTGGACGCTCCTGGCAAAGTGCGAGTCGCTTCTCCGAAGAAAAAGAAGACGCTGATAGCGCGCTTGAAACTGCGCCATATGGTGATTGTCGCCTCGTTCCTGGGACTGGTTGTTGTTCCGGCCATCGTCGGGACGAGTTACATGTTGTTCGTGGCTGCCGACCAGTATCATAGTTCTTCGTCATTTTCGGTCAGGAGTATTGATTCGGCTGGCGCTGCCTCGGATATCTTAGGCATGTTTACGCAATCCTCGGGAGGCAGCACGGCATCCGATTCCTATATTCTCATGGACTATGTCATGAGCGAGCGCATGGTTGCCGAGCTTGACCAGCATTTCAATCTCGAGGAACTCTTCAAGCCACGCGGTGCAGACTTCTTCTACGGCATTGGCAAGGATCTGCCGATCGAGGACAAGCTTGACTATTGGCGCAGCATGGCCTCGATCAACTTCGACATGAGTTCGGGCATCATGCAGCTGGAAATCAAATCCTTCGATCCGTCGCAGTCACAGGAAATTACCAATTTCGTTCTGGCGCGCTGTGAAGCCCTGATCAACGACCTGTCGATGAAGGCCCGTGAGGAGGTCCTGAAAACAGCTCGCTCGGAAATTCTGCTGGCGGAAAAACGCCTGGCCGATGCGCGTATCGCCCTGCGCGAGTTCCGTGACGTGTCGCAGGAAGTCGATCCCATCGAAGGGGCAAAGCTGGCGACCCAGCTGGTCGGTGGGCTGGAGCAACAGCTGGCTTCGCTCAATGCCGACCTGTCGACGGCGCGGGCCCAGATGGGTGAAGACACGCCACGCATCCGCGTCTTGAAAGCGCGGATCGGCAGTATTGAGAAGCAGATCGATTTTGAACGCCAGCGGCTTGGCAGCGGCGGGGCGACGGGCGAGCAGCAGGCGGCCACCGGCAATAGCCCGCAGGCCGGCCAGGATGTGGCTGGTCGGCTGCAGATCTACGAACAGCTCGAGACCGAACGGGAATTCGGCGAGCGGACCTATACGGCAGCCCTGGCCGGCATGGAATCGGCCCGAATGGACGCCAATGGGAAGCAGCGCTATTTGGCGGTCTTCGTCAATCCGACTCTGTCGGAAATGGCTCAGTATCCTGCCCGGCTACTGAACTCCTTCCTTGTTCTGCTGGCAGGCTTGTTTGTCTGGGGCGTGCTGACGATGAGCTATTACAATATCCGCGACCGGGCATAACCGGTCGCGTTCGCCTGCTGCGAGCATTGGGGCTTCCTGTGTTCTGAGCCTCACTTCGGCGGACAGGGCGGTGGATGTCGAGTTGCGCAATTGCACCCCATGGTCAAATCCGTTCCGGGGCGCGATACCCTTCCGTAAAGACCTCCCGGATCTGTAGAGAATTCCATTGGCCACGACTCCCCTGATTGATGCCGGCGATGTGTGGATCCGACGGCGCGACGGATTGAAGGCCTGGCTGGCCTTTACACCTTTCAGCAGGCTGCTCGGGTGCAGCGCCTCCTTCCAGGATCGGGCGGCACGGGAAGGCGTTCTGCTGGCCTCGCTGGTCATGAGGGTCTGGCGGTTCATGCCCAGTTTCATGCTGGATATCGCGATGATTGCCGAAGGTGCGGGCGACGAGCGGTCCTTTCGCCGCCTGTTGGGCCAAGCCATGACGGCAGCCGCGGATCTGGAGGCCCGCCTGGGCGGGCGCCCTGCGGCGCTGGACGAACTCGTGCGCTTTCATATCGCGATCTTTGATCTGAACAAGGCAGCGGTGCTGGCCGAGAGCGGTCGCTTGGCCGGCATCGATGGCGCGGACGCCCTGTGTAGCGAAGTGAAGGCGCTTGAGGCTGAATGTGCGCCTTGGCGCCATGCCGTCGAGGCCGCACGGCAAGATCTGATTCGGCGCATGCAGGGGGCTGCGACCGACCAGAGGGGCAATTACCTGACCGTGTATGTCCCCGGGCCTGCGTTTCGCCGCAACCGCCGGGATTATCCCGGATTTCGCAGCGACATCCGCAAGGTGTTCCGCCTGATTTTTGCGGATCTGGATGCCGCCCAGACGCCCTACAGGGTGGCGGCGCGCATGGCAAAACATGGGGCTCTCTCTGGCGAAGGCGGTCCGTATATCGCCTACCACAGCGTCGGAACATCGAAGCAGGGGCTGCATGTTAAGGAAACCGACCGACGGTCCTATTTCAGCGTCGATACCGCCGGATATTCCGGTTGGTCGGATTTTTCGAAGCGTCCCTTGCCGGCCCAGCCGGCGGATCGTTCCGTGATTGAATCGTTTGTGGCTGGCGAGCGGCGGGCACTGATTGCCGGCAATCAGTCGAAATACGAGCAGCCCGATCAGGATCCGGCGCGACCTGCAAGCCCTCCTCATGTCTTCGTGGCCCTGCAGGTGGTCGATGATGCGGTGCAGCGGCTGGCGCATGTCCATATGTTCGACATGCTGGAAGAGGTGAGCCTGGTCTGCCGGGCGAGACACATACCGGTGGTGGTCAAGCGTCATCCGCTTTGCCGGTCCTGGGAGGTCGCAAGCGTGCTGCGCCGGGGTGAACGGCGGGGGCTGTTCTCCGTCTCGCCCGATTCGATCCATGGCCTGATCTCGAATGCCTGTGCTGTCTGCGTGGTGAATTCGAGTGTCGGGGCCGAAGCGCTTCTGCATGGAAAGCCGGTCTACACCTTCGGCGCCAGCGAGTATCAGGCGGCCACCTTTCAGATACGGGCTCGCGGAGACTTTGCCAGGGTTTTCGAGCCCGACCGGCTGCCGGCATCGACGGAGGCGATCGAGGCGCTCCTCTATTCGCTGCGGACGGATTATGCCGCCAATGTTCGCGATGACGAAGGGATACGCACATTCCTGTCTGGCAGACTGTCCTCGCTGCTGGCGCAATCCCAAAACGATTGATCAGGCCCACTTGCCGGAGCCCCATGTCGGGGCGACATAAAATGTGAGACGGACCGACGCTTTTACGGTTGCGATTTCAATCGATTTAAATAATTTCGGGCCCTCATCATAGGCTTATATTTGGTGTTCTCCCGGCCACAGGACCTTTCATTCATGTTCAATATTACAATACCCCGTGTTCGCGTTGCGGTGTCGTTGCTGTTCCTGCTGAACGGTTTTGTCATAGGGTCCTGGGCGACGAAGATCCCGGAATTCGCCGCGCGGCTGGCCCTGTCGGAAAGCAGTCTCGGGATCATGCTGCTGGTCTTCGGCCTGGGCTCCCTCATCCTGATGCCGCTGGCCGGGGGCCAGATCGCGCGTTTTGGATCCAGGCATGTCGTGGAAGTGACGACGATCCTGTTCCTGCCGACATTGCTTGGTGTCACCCTGGTCGGCAATGTCTGGGCTGCTGCTGTCGCCATCTTCCTGTTCGGCGGACTGACCGGGGCGATGGATGTGGCGATGAATGCCAATGCCGTCGAGGTCGAGCGGCAGTTGCGCCGGTCGATCATGTCGTCCTGCCACGCCTTCTGGAGCCTCGGAGGCCTGTTCGGCGCGGCGCTTGGCGGCCTGCTGATCGTCCGGTTCGGGCCGGTCACCCATGCCGTGGCTGTCACTGCCATCGCCGCCGGCCTGTTTGCCATCGCCTGGCCGCTGATCCTTTCCGACAGGCCGCACGCCGCCGAGGAGCACAAGCGCGCCCGGCTGCCGATGTCGCCGCTGCCCTGGCTGATCGGCCTGGTCGCGCTGTTCTCGATGATCCCCGAAGGCGCGGTGCTCGACTGGGGCGCCCTTTATCTGCGCAATGAACTCGGCGCGTCGGTCGCCGTCTCCGGTTTCGGTTTCGCCGCCTTCTCCATGACCATGGCGGCGATGCGATTTGCCGGAGATCTGGTGCGCGATCGCTTCGGAGCTGTCGCCACGCTGCGCACCTGCACGGTTCTGTCTCTCACCGGCCTGGTGCTTGCGGGTCTCGCACCCAATGCCATCGTGGCGATCATCGGCTTTGCTGTCGCCGGGATCGGCATTTCCAACATGGTGCCGATCGCCTTTTCCGCGGCCGGCAACCTGCCGGGCATGGCGCCTGGCATCGGCCTGTCGGTGGTCACGACCATGGGCTATTCCGGCATCCTGTTTGCCCCGTCGCTGATCGGCTTCATCGCCGAGCATGTGTCGCTGTCGGTGGTCTTCACCTTCGTATCGCTGCTCAACGTCATCGTGCTGCTGTTGTCCGGCCTGGCGCGCTATGCGGACCGGATCAAACAGATTGATCTTGGAGCGGAAGGCCCCAGCGTCAGGCGAACGTGACCTCGCGCGACGGGGGCAGGCGGCGATGCCGCTTGCCGGTCAGGGCAAAGATCGCATTGGCCAGCGCCGGCATCGAGGGCGGCGTGCCCGGCTCTCCGGCACCGCCCATGCGGGGCGAATTTTGCAGAAGCTCGATCTCCACGGATGGGCATTGATTGATCCGCATCGCATCGTAGTCGTGGAAATTTGACTGCTGCACGACGCCGTCGGCAAAGGTGATTTCCTGGCCCATGGCAGCCGACAGGCCGTAGAGGATGCCCGACATCATCTGGGCCTTGAAGTTCAGGGGATCGAGCACCAGGCCGGGGTCGGCGGCGCACCAGACCTTTTCGATACGGATGGCGCCGTCCGTCTGCGAGATCTCCACCACTTCCGCCACCCATGTGCCGAAGGACAGGGCAAATGCCATGCCGCGCGCCCGGCCGGCCGGAAGTACCGTCTGCCAATCCGCCATGGCTGCCACCTTCTCCACTACGGCAAGGGCGACAGGATAGTCGGCCATCAGCTTGCGCCGCAGCGCCAGCGGGTCGGTTTTGCCGGCCGCGGCAATCTCGTCGATGAAGCTTTCGTGCATGAAGGTGTTGTAGGAATAACCGACCGAGCGCCAGAACCCGATCGGGATCTCGATCGGTGCCTTGCGGCCGTCGATACGGTAGTTCGCGATGCCATAGGGCTGGTTGTAGGCGCCGTCGATCAGCGAATTGTCCGGCCCGCCGATCGGCACATCGGGATAGTAGCGCGCCACGGCGCTGGCGATTACCGAAGGCGATGCGACGGAGCCGACCATAGCGCGTGGCAGGCCGGTCTCATCGAGCACCGCCTTGTAGCGGGCCTTGGCGGCCGGGCGATAGGGGCCGTGGCTGATGTCTTCCTCGCGGGTCCAGGTCACCTTGACCGGCCTGCCGTCGGCATGAAGCGCCAGGCGGATCGCATAGTCGGAGAAATCCGGCTCGATGCGCCGGCCGAAACCGCCGCCGAGGAAGGTGGTGTGGACCTTGATCCTGTCGTCATCCAGGCCGGTAATGCGGCTGCCGACCGCCTTGACGAGGGTCGGGCCCTGGTTGGGAGACCACACCTCAAGGATGCCGTCCTTGAACTGTGCGGTGGCATTCATCGGTTCCATGGCGGCATGGGACAGATACGGCACGTCATAGGTCGCCTCGATGACCTTGTCCTGCGGGGCATCGGCAAAGATGCGGTCCGGATCGCCCACAGTGCGCAAGGTGAAGGAGTCCGGACCGTTGAGCGTCGTGGTCAAGATGGCATCGATCGCCTCAGAACTCTGCGGGCCGGGACCCTTGTCCCATTCGATCGTCACGGCGTCCGCCGCCTTGAAGGCGCGCCAGGTATTGTCGGCAATAACGCCGATGCCGTGGCCATAGGGGCTGTCGATCGCCACCACGGTGCGGATGCCCGGCATGGCCAGCGCTGCCGTGGCGTCGAAGCTCTTCATGCGCGCGCCGGGGCTGGGGTTCATGCGGACGGTGCCGTAGAGCATATCGGGCAGGTCGACGTCGACGCCGAAGATCGGCGCGCCTGTCACTTTGGCCAGCATGTCCTTGCGCGGCTGCGGCTTGCCCAGGATCTTCCATTTGGATGTGTCGCGAAGGACAATGGTGTCGGGCGGCGCCAGCTTCGCAGCTTCAAGGGCCAGTGCCCCATAGGTCAGACTTCTGCCGGATGCCGGATCGGTGACCGTGCCGGCTTCCGTCTTCAGCGACGAGGCCGGTACGCCGAACTGCCTTGCCGCTGCTGCCTTCAGGGTTTCGCGGGCGGCGGCACCCGCATGGCGCATCTTCTCGTAGCCATCGGCCATCGAACTGGAACCGCCGGTGAACTGCAGGGCGACGAATTTCGCAACCACGCCCATGGTGCCGCGAACGCTTTCCGCCAGAAGCCCGTCATCGAATTGCGGAAAGGGCGCCCCTTCGGTCAGCGCGGCGCGGTTGAAATAGGCGGGCGATGCAGGGCCGTGTTCGATACTGACCTGCTCCAGTGTCACATCGAGCTCTTCGGCGACCAGGGCGACAAGCGTCGTGTAGCTGCCCTGGCCCATCTCGGCACGCGGCGCGATGATGGTGATGCGGTTGTCGGTGCTGATCTTCACATAGGGGTTGAAGCTCACCTCGCCCTTTGCCAGTTCGCCCTCCAGCGGATTGGCGAAGGGTTTCTTGTAGGTGTAGTAGCCGAAGGCAACGCCGCCGGCGATGGCGGCCGAGCCGATCAGGAAGGTGCGTCGGGCGATTTTTGCAATGCCGGCCATGGTCGTCACGCTCCCGCCATGCCCGAGGCAGCGCGATGGATCGCGGCCCTGATCCTCGGATAGGTTCCGCATCGACAGAGATTGCCGGCCATGGCCTCGTCGATGTCCTGGTCGCTCGGCGAGGGATTTTGTTCCAGCAGGGCGACGGCATTCATGATCTGGCCGGCCTGGCAATAGCCGCACTGGGCAACCTGCTCTTCCATCCAGGCCTGCTGGACCGGATGAAGGGCACCGCCGGAGGCAAGTCCGTCAATGGTGCGCACCTCGCTCGTCACATCCGCAGCAGCCGTCTGGCAGGAGCGAACGGCCTCTCCATCGATGATCACGGTACAGGCGCCGCAGAGCCCCGCGCCGCAGCCGAATTTCGGCCCTTTGACATTGAGAATATCGCGAAGCACCCACAGCAGTGGCATGTCGGCTTCCACATCATCGAACGCATGGGACTTTCCGTTGACGATCAGGTTCACTTTCCAAGCCTCCTGGACTAGTTTTGCCGTGACGAAATATTTCTGACAAAATAACAAAATGTGTCATAATGTCAACAATGGACGATCCGAGAGCAGATCCAAAGCGCGCAGCCGTTCTCAGGGAGGCCTATGCCGCCTTCACGAGCTATGGCTACAAGCGCACGACGATGGATGACATCGCCCGTGCCTGTGGCATGTCGCGGCCGGCGCTTTACCTTCTCTACGACAACAAGGCCGACATCTTCCGCGCCTGCATGCAGGCGATGATGGCGGATATGCGCCTTGGGATCGTTGCCAGTTTCCGTGGTGACGCAAATGTGACGGACAAGGTCAAAGCCGCACTGTTTGAGGGCATTGTACGCCACTATCGCGACATTGCCGATACGCCGCATGGCGCGGAACTCTTCGATATCAAATACGACTTCGCGGCGGATCTGTTTCGCGACTGGGTGGCGGCGATGGAGGAGGAGATCGCCGCAGGCCTTGAAAACGCGGCCGCTCATGGTGCGGTCGACCTTGGCCGCTCCGGCCTTTCGGCAGAGCGGGTCGCGTCGCTTCTGGTCGACGGTGCCGAGGGAATGAAGATGCGGATGGCGACGGCGGATGACTTCACGGCCCGCCTGTCCGACCTCGTCGATCTGATAATCGGGCCACTTTCGACCTGAGCCCCCTTTGCCATGCTGTTGACAAGAGGGCATGTTTGATCCACCTGAAATGTCAGATTTCCGCGCTTCGAGAGCATGATTATGGCGCAAGCTGAAGACTTTGATCCCAAACCGCGCCGTGCATCGGTGGCTGTCGATGTCGGCGGCGTCATCATTGGCGGCGGGGCACCGGTCGTCGTGCAGTCGATGACCAATACCGATACGGCCGATGTGGATGCGACGGTGGCCCAGGTGGCGGCCCTTTACAAGGCCGGCTCCGAGATCGTGCGCATCACCGTCGACCGCGACGAGAGTGCCGCCGCCGTGCCGAAGATCCGCGAGCGCCTGCTGCGGCTCGGCATGGACGTGCCGTTGATCGGCGATTTCCATTATATCGGCCATCGGCTGCTGGCCGACCATCCGGCCTGTGCCGAAGCGCTGGCCAAATACCGAATCAATCCGGGCAATGTCGGCTTCAAGGACAAGAAGGACAAGCAGTTCGCCGATATCATCGAAATGGCGATCCGCTACGACAAACCGGTGCGCATCGGCGTCAACTGGGGTTCGCTCGATCAGGAACTGCTGACCACCCTGATGGACCGCAACCAGGCCAACGGCTTTCCGCTGTCGGCCCGGCAGGTGACCCGCGAGGCGATCGTGCAGTCGGCGCTGATTTCAGCGGAGCTGGCCGAAGAGATCGGCCTGCCGCGCAACCGCATCATCCTGTCGGCCAAGGTCAGCCAGGTGCAGGACCTGATCGCCGTCTATTCGATGATTGCGGCCCGCTCCGATCACGCTTTGCATCTGGGCCTCACCGAGGCCGGCATGGGCACCAAGGGCATCGTCGCCTCGTCGGCGGCCATGGGTTACGTGCTGCAGCACGGCATCGGCGATACGATCCGCGTTTCGCTCACACCGGAGCCGAATGGCGACCGCACCCGCGAGGTGCAGGTGGCGCAGGAGATCCTGCAGGTCATGGGCTTCCGGCAATTCGTGCCGGTGGTTGCCGCGTGTCCCGGCTGCGGGCGCACCACGTCGACGGTGTTCCAGGAACTGGCGCAGCGTATCCAGGACGATCTGCGCAAGAACATGCCGGTGTGGCGCGAGAAATATCCCGGCGTCGAAGGTCTGAACGTTGCGGTCATGGGCTGTATCGTCAACGGCCCCGGCGAGAGCAAGCATGCCGATATCGGCATCTCGCTGCCGGGCACCGGCGAAAATCCGGCGGCGCCTGTGTTCATCGATGGGGAAAAGGCGCTGACGCTGCGCGGTCCCAATATCGCCGGCGATTTCGAATCGCTGGTGATCGATTATATTGAAAAACGCTACGGCCATAGAACGGCTGCCGAATAGGCCGCCGGCCGTTTTCTTCATTCCGCCGCAATTGCTGTGTTGACGGTATCAGGACGCCATGGAGTGACTATCCGATGCTAAAGAAATTTATGATCCTCGCCCTTGCCGGCAGCTTCCTCAGCGCCTGCACCACGACCGACCCCTATACGGGCGAACAGAAGATGTCGAACACGGCAGGCGGTGCCATGCTCGGCGCCACCGTCGGCGCTCTCGGCGGCCTTGCCGTCGGCGGTTCCGCCACGGGCCGTCGTGATGCCGCCCTGGTCGGTGCCGGCATCGGCGCGCTCGCCGGTGGCGCGATCGGCAATTACATGGACAATCAGGAGGCCGAACTGCGCGCCCAGCTGCAGGGCACCGGCATTTCTGTCACCCGTGTCGGCGACCGCATCATCCTGAACATGCCGTCGAACATCACGTTTGCGACCGACCAGGACCAGGTCATGCCGCAGTTCTACGCGACGCTGAACTCGGTGGCGATCGTGCTGCGCAAGTTCAACAAGACGCTGATCGACGTCAACGGTCACACCGATTCGACGGGCAGTGCCGCCCACAACCAGGCGCTCTCCGAACGCCGTGCCTACTCGGTCGCCAATTATCTGAGCTCGCAGGGCGTCGATCAGCGACGCGTCTCTGCGCTCGGCTTCGGCCCCAGCCAGCCGGTGGCTTCCAATGCCACGCCGCCCGGCCGCGCCCAGAACCGTCGCGTCGAGATCCAGATCGCGCCGATCAAGGGTTGATCGGGCTTTCACGTCTGCCATCGCGGCGTCGCCTTCTGGCGGCGCCGTTTTCGTTTGGGTGTTTCAGAGCCGAGCGGTCAGCAGCTTTACCCCGGCAACGCCGAACAGCAGCGCCATCGTCCCGTCGATGCCGCGTCTGGCCCGGCGATAGACGGCAAGGGCGCCCGAGGTGGAAAACAACAGGGCATAGCCGGCAAAGACCGTGATGCCGGTCGCCAGGCATCCGCCGACGATGAATCCGACCGCCTCGATCGATGCGGGGGCCGGCAGGCCGATCGAGATGATCGCCAGCCAGGCAAAGATCGCCTTCGGATTGGTCAGATGGATGGCATAACCCAGCAGGAATGTCTGCGTCAGCGTTCTTGGCGCGGCCTTGCCGGTCTCCGGCAGCATCTCCTCCTTGCGCAACGCCGATCGCAGGGCCTTGTAGGCGAGATAGAGCAGGTAGAGACCGCCGGCGATCTTCAGGAGCTGCAGCAGCTGCGCATAGTGGGTGAGCAAAGCCGCCAGGCCGAACGATGCGGCCATGGCCCAGGTGAACGAGCCCGCGAAAACGCCGGCGGCCATAGTCAGTCCGGCCTGCCGCCCTTGCGCAATCGAGGTCGAAACGATTGCCATGATGGCCGGTCCGGGACTGATTACGGCGACCAGGTAGACGAGATAGGCCGCCATGATCTGCGGCAGGTTCTGGACAATATCGTTCATCGGATCTCCGGGCATGGCTGTTGCAGGCGGAGATCATACCCGAAAGAGCGATCGGAACACGTCAGTTGATTTGATCCAAACCCGAAATCGGGTGATGGATCGCACGGGCGGGAGAGATTTTACCGTCAGTTTTTCCGGTTGGCCACGAACCGGGCGGTTTCGATCAGCATGCCGGCCTTCGGGCCGTAGACGGTCAGAAGTTCCGTCGCTTCGGCCACGAGGCGGTCCAGCTCGGCCTCGGCCCAGGCCTGGCCGCGCACGGCCACCAGCGTGCCCTTGCCGCGGGCGGCATCTTTGCCGGTGGCCTTGCCCATGGTAGCGGCATCCGCCGTCAGGTCCAGCAGATCGTCGGCCAGCTGGAAGGCCCTGCCGATCCTCTCACCGAACTGTCTGAGGCGCTGACGGTCCGGCATGTCTGCGCCTGAGATGATGGCGCCCGACTCGCAGGCAAAGCGCAGCAGCGCGCCCGTTTTCATGGCTTGAAGGGTGACGATGCCGGCCTCGTCCGGCGTCTGCTTTTCGGCCGCCAGATCGAGCGCCTGTCCACCGGCCATGCCGCCGAGACCGGCCGCGCGGGCCAGCGCCAGCACCAGTTCGGTCTTGGCCCTGTCCGACACCTCGGTTTCCGGGGCGGCAATCACATCGAAAGCCAGCGTCAGCAGGCTGTCGCCGGCCAGGATGGCGGTCGCCTCGTCGAAGGCGATATGTACCGTCGGCTTGCCGCGCCGCAGGTCGTCGTCGTCCATGGCCGGCAGATCGTCGTGGACGAGGGAATAACAATGCAGGCATTCGAGCGCCGCGCCCACACGCATTGCGGCATCTCCATTGCCGCCGAACAGGGCTGCACTTTCCATCACCAAAAAAGGTCTCAGGCGTTTGCCGCCGTTCAGCACGCCGTGGCGCATGGCCTGAAGAAGCGTGTCCGGGCGACGGATTTCCTGCGGAAGGCTCTCGGAGCCCAGCAATTGCGACAAAAGCGCCTCCGTCCGCGAGGCGCTGTCGCGAAGGTGGCGGTCGAAAATGTCGGTCCCCTGTTCCATGGCGCGCTGTTTGCCATGGCGGACGGGGGTGGCGCAACGGGAATCTGTGGTGAGCGTCGGCTTCATGGGGCGGTTGATCTGGTCATGCCGGAGTTTGAACGGTATGAAAAATGGCGGCGTTGCAAATTCAGGCGGTTGGACATTGACGATTGATATCGAGCCGGAAGACAACGGCGATTTTCCGGAGACCCGGGAACAAGGTGGTCTGCGACGCATTTTGCGACGCGTTCTCCTGGTCCTGGTCATCCTCTGCCTCCTGCCCTTCGCTCTGATCCTCGTCTACCGGCTCGATTTTATCCGTCCGATTTCGACCCTGATGTTGACCGATCTGCTGCTGCTGCGCGGTTACGATCGCCAATGGGTGGAGTTTGAGGACATCTCGCCCAATCTGGTGCGGGCGGTGATGATGTCGGAGGACGGCCAGTTCTGCGCCCATAACGGCATCGACTGGGAGCAGATGCGGGCGGTCGTCGACGATGCGCTGTCCGGCGAGGCGACGCGCGGCGCCAGCACCATTCCGATGCAGACGGTGAAGAACCTGTTCCTGTGGAACAGCCGGTCCTTCCTGCGCAAGGGGGCGGAACTGCCGATCGCGCTTGCGGCGGATTTCATCTGGCCGAAGAAGCGCACCATGGAGCTCTATCTCAACATCGCCGAATGGGGACCGGGGATCTACGGCGCCGAGGCCGCCGCCCAGCATCATTTCAAGGTGCCGGCCTCCAAGCTCACGGCGCGCCAGGCTGCCCTCCTGGCCGTGTCGCTGCCCAATCCGATCGAGAGGGTGGCGGGCAAGCCGGGCAATGGCATGAAGCGGCTGGCCAATCTGGTGGATCGCCGGGCCAAGCGGTCCGGTGCATATATCAAATGTCTTTATGACTGAGTTCAGCAAATGGCGTTGGTCGCGGCGGCCAAAGCAGCCTAATTTGAGGCCAACGGCAGGCAGCGCAAGGGCCACATCATGAGCGATTTTCTTCTCTACATCGGCAACAAGAACTATTCCTCCTGGTCGTTTCGGCCGTGGATCGCGCTGACGGCGGCGGGCATCGACTTCGAAGAGCGGTTGATCCCCTTCGATTTTCCGGCCGACAATCCGCGCATCAAGGAAATCTCGCCGACCGGCCGCGTGCCGATCCTCTATCATGGCGATGTGCACGTCTGGGAATCGCTGGCGATCATCGAATATGCCGCCGAGGTCTATCCGGATGCGGGTCTTTGGCCTGCCGACCGAGGCGACAGGGCGGTGGCCCGTGCCATCTCGATGGAAATGCTGTCGGGCTTCCGGGCGTTGCGCAATGCCTGCCCGATGAACATGCGCCGGCCGGTCGGCACCATCGCCTTGCCCGACGGCGTGATGGGCGATGTCGCGCGCATCGAGGCGATCTGGCGGGAGCAGCGCGCTCGTTCGGGCGGCTCCTTCCTGTTCGGTGACTTCTGTGCGGCGGACGCAATGTTCGCGCCGGTCGTCAATCGGTTTGCGATCTACGACCTGACGCGCGATGCCGATACGCTGGATTACATGGCGGCCATGCAGGCGCATCCCGCCTGGATCAAGTGGCGCGATGCAGCGCTCGCCGAGATCTGGATCGTGCCGGAAGATGAGGCCTGAGCCCGGTTCGCTGGCGGAGGGCGCAAAAAATATGGCCGGGGGACTGGTCAAAGCCCGGTGCGGCATGTATAAGCGCGCAAAATTCCGAGATCGAGACGGATGCTGTTTGGCCTCATCTGGGCCGGGTTTTCTGTTTTGTCCGTCATGTGGAGTAGTTGAAATGGCTGTACCTAAAAGAAAAACAAGCCCGTCGAAGCGCGGTATGCGCCGCTCTGCTGACGGCCTCAAGGCCCCGACCTATGTCGAGGACAAGAACTCCGGCGAACTGCGTCGCCCGCACCATATCGATCTGAAGACCGGTATGTATCGCGGCCGTCAGGTTCTGACGCCGAAGGAAAGCGCATAAGACTTGCGCGCATCCTTGTTATGAAAAAAGGTCGGCTCGCGCCGGCCTTTTCTTTTTTCGTGACGTCATTCCTCCGCCGCAAATCTTGGGTTATGTAAGCAGAAGACAATATTGTTTTGTTTCTGCGAGGTTGAACTTCATGATTGCTGCATTTCCGCTGATGCTCGTTCCGTTTGTTCTCTACAATCTCGCCATGATGGGCTTGTTCGGACAGGGCGGTATTGCTGCGCTGGACCACCAGATCCTGTCGCTCTCCATGCTGTCGGGCGCCGTGTGGACCCTGTCGATGGGCGACCTGTTCATTCTGGTGGCGCTTGCCGTGCTGTTCGTGGAAATCCTCAAAGCCACCCGTCACGGATCGGGTTCGCTGATCAACCACATGCTGTCGATGCTGGTCTTCGTGGCGTTTCTGGTCGAGTTCCTGCTGCTGCAGGGCGCGGCCACACAGATCTTCTTCATCCTGATGATCATCACGTTCATCGACGTGGTCGGTGGCTTTGCCGTGTCGATCCGCACCGCCGGTCGCGACGTGTCGATCGGCCTTTGACGCAATCGGCTAATACCAAGTCCTGACCGATCGCCAGGAGAACGGCTCATGTGCCGGCCGTTCTCCCGGCGCTTTTCGTTTTAGAGATTGTCGAGCTTGGTCTGAAGGTTGCGAAGCTGTTCCTTTAACTCGTCGATATCCTTGGCCTCGGCCTTCTTGGTTTCCTTCGGCGGCTGCGGCGTCAGGAAAGGCGAGAACATCTGCATGGCCTGGTGGAACATGTCGGTGTTGCGCTTGACCTGTTCTTCCATCAGCTGGATGGGAGTCTGGATATTCTTCGACAGCGGTTCGCCGAAAGCCTTGGTCATCTGCTCGCGCATCTGCACCTGCTGTTCGGTAAACGCCTTCATGGAGTGTTCGAGAAAGCTCGGAACCACCATCTGCATCTGGTCGCCGTAATAGCTGATCAGCTGGCGCAGGAAGGAAATCGGCAGCAGCGTATTGCCCGTCTTGGATTCCTGCTCGAAAATGATCTGCGTTAGCACGGAATGGGTGATGTCCTCTCCCGACTTGGCGTCCTGTACCGTGAATTCCTCCCCCTTCTTCACCATTGTCGCCAGGTCTTCCAGCGTCACATAGGTGCTGGTACCCGTATTGTAGAGGCGTCGATTGGCATATTTCTTGATAACGATTTCGCCATCGGCTTTTGCCATTTTTGTCTCCTGACCCCACGTAATATAATTGTTTTTGCTCTTCCCGACCTAAGTGTAATCGCAAAGGGCGCGCTGTGACAATCTCTTTGTGCATTGCAGAAGTTGCGGTTGACGAATGTCACGTGTTTCGGTCGGCGCCACAACTAAGGAATGAAACCGGGCCGTGTCTTCCTGTTTGACTCTGGCCGAAAGCTTTGTCAGTTTCGGTGCAGAGCAAAAGAAAAGTGAGGAGACGTCCATGACCAATCCATCCATCGTGATCGCCAGTGCCGCGCGCACGGCTGTCGGGTCCTTCAACGGCGCATTTGCGAACGTGGCGGCCCATGATCTTGGCGCCGTAGCGATCAAGGCCGTGCTTGAGCGGGCCGGTGTCGAAGCGGGCGAAGTCGACGAAGTCATCCTCGGACAGATTCTGACGGCCGGCCAGGGCCAGAATCCGGCACGGCAGGCGGCCATGAAGGCCGGCATTCCGCAGGAAACCACCGCCTGGGGCATGAACCAGCTGTGCGGCTCCGGCCTGCGCGCCGTGGCGCTTGGCATGCAGCAGATCGCCACGGGCGATGCCAAGATCATCATCGCCGGCGGCCAGGAGTCGATGTCCCTGGCGCCCCATTGCGCGCATCTGCGCGGCGGCGTGAAGATGGGCGACATGAAGATGATCGACACCATGATCAAGGATGGCCTGACCGACGCCTTCTACGGCTATCACATGGGCGTTACCGCCGAGAATGTTGCCCGGCAATGGCAGTTGACGCGGGATGAGCAAGACGCCTTCGCGGTTGCCTCTCAGAACAAGGCCGAGGCAGCGCAGCTGGCCGGCCGTTTCAAGGACGAGATCGTTCCGGTCGTCGTTCCGGGACGCAAGGGCGACGTGACCGTCGATGCGGATGAATATATCCGGGCCGGCACGACGCTGGACAGCATGACCAAGCTGAAGCCCGCCTTCGACAAGGAAGGCACGGTCACGGCCGGCAATGCATCGGGGATCAATGACGGCGCTGCGGCCACGCTGCTGATGTCGGAGACGGAGGCCTCGCGCCGCGGCATCGTGCCGCTCGCCCGTATCGTCTCCTGGGCCACGGCCGGCGTCGATCCGAAGATCATGGGCACAGGTCCCATTCCGGCATCGCGCAAGGCGCTTGAAAAGGCCGGCTGGAGTGTCGGCGATCTGGATCTGGTCGAGGCCAACGAGGCCTTCGCGGCCCAGGCCTGCGCGGTCAACAAGGATCTCGGCTGGGATCCGTCGATCGTCAACGTTAACGGCGGCGCCATTGCCATCGGCCATCCGGTTGGCGCGTCCGGCGCGCGCATTCTCAACACGCTGCTGTTCGAGATGAAGCGGCGCGGCGCCAAGAAGGGCCTTGCCACCCTGTGCATTGGTGGCGGCATGGGCATCGCCTTGTGCGTGGAGGCGTTCTGAGCCCTCGCCGTTAGGGTCTTGGCAAGTGCGTTGCTGCCCGATGCTTCGGGTAGCGCGCTTGTCGGCCAGTTGTCGTTGAGATCATTCAAAACAACCGGGCAGAAGATCCGGATACCGTAAAAACTGAGCAAGGGAGGAATTGATATGAGCAGGGTAGCACTGGTTACGGGCGGAACGCGCGGTATTGGGGCGGCGATTTCGGTGGCGCTCAAGGCGGCCGGATATACGGTCGCGGCGAATTACGCGGGCAATGAAGAGAAGGCCAAGGCCTTCGAAGCGGAGACTGGTATTCCCACTTTCAAATGGGATGTTTCTGATTATGCCGCTTGCGTTGCTGGGATAGGCGCGGTCGAGGCGGCGCTTGGACCCGTGGAGGTCCTGGTCAACAATGCCGGCATCACCCGTGACGCGATGTTCCACAAGATGACGCCGCAGCAGTGGAACGAGGTGATCAGCACCAATCTTTCCGGCCTGTTCAACATGACTCATCCGATCTGGTCGGGCATGCGCGACCGCGGCTTCGGGCGCATCATCTCGATCTCCTCGATCAATGGCCAGAAGGGCCAGATGGGTCAGGTCAATTATTCCGCCGCCAAGGCCGGCGATCTCGGCTTCACCAAGGCGCTTGCCCAGGAAGGGGCCGCCAAGGGTATTACCGTCAACGCCGTCTGCCCCGGCTATATTGGCACGGAAATGGTGCGGGCAATCCCGGAAAAGGTTCTGAACGAGCGGATCATCCCGCAGATCCCGGTGGGTCGGCTTGGCGAGCCCGAGGAAATTGCCCGCTGCGTCGTGTTCCTGGCCTCGGACGATGCCGGCTTCATCACCGGCTCGACCATTTCGGCCAATGGCGGGCAGTTCTTCGTGTAGTTCCAAAATATCGCTTTTCGGATCAGCCGGCTCGTGAGGGCCGGCTGATCTTTTGATCTGGAGGCCCCATGACAGCACGATACGCCACGCCGGCGGATTTTGGCCGTTCGTTGGTCCAAGCCTGGTCGCTTGACTCCTCCTCAAGCTGGACGGCGGAGAATCCGGCCAAGGGCCAATGCAGCGTGACAAGCCTAGTTGCACAGGATGTGTTCGGTGGCGATATCCTGACAACGCGGACGCCGGGAGGCACGCATTTCTATAATTGCATCGATGGCGAGCGTTTCGACTTCACCATCAGCCAGTTTTCCGCGCCGATCAGCTTCGACGATATCGTCTCGTCGCGTGAAGAGGCTTTCCGCGATACCAGCCCTCTCCAGTATTCTGCCTTGCGCCGGCAGCTCGGCCTTACAGATTAACAGACGTCCCGTGGGCCAAGCGCCAAGGCTGCGTTTTCCACCGAATCATATGGTTAACCATTTGTTATTCCACACGATGTAGCGGTGAACAAACCGGGAAAACCCGCGTATCTATGATTCGTCGCTGATTCGTTCCGGCTTTGGCCAAAGCGTTAACGTGGCGCGACATGACAGCAAAAAGCCGCCGGGTTGCGGCGGCTTTTCGGGGTATTGTGTCGCTTGATCTTAGCGGCAACGGGCTTCATAGCGGCGGCCGTAACGGTCGCGATAGATGCAATAGCCCGCACGTTCCTGCGACTGGCCGATCAAGGCGCCGGCAACACCGCCGACGGCCGCGCCGACCGCTGCGCCACCCCAGGAATTCGTTGCCACGCCGCCGATCACGGCGCCGGACGCCGCACCGATCGATGCGCCTTTTTCGGTCTGCGTGCAGGAGGCCAGCGATGCGACGAGCGCCAGTCCAAGTACAATCTTCTTCATCATGAGGATGTTCCTTCCAAGCCGGTTGTCAGTGTTAAAGTCAGATTCTGCCCATCAGCAACAGAATGATCAGGATCAGGACGACAAGTCCGAGGCCGCCGGAAGGGCCGTAACCCCAGCTTCGGCTGTGACCCCAGTTCGGAAGAGCGCCAATCAAAAGCAGAATAACGATGACGACGAGAACTGTACCTAACATGGGATCCCTCTCCATTGTTTGTTATCAATTTGGATTTCGTTCCCTAAGAATGCGTGGCGTGGATATTTGTTCCATGGCCATGTAAATTCATATCGGCGCCGGCTTGAGAGTGCGGGGCGCCAGGTCTAGCGTGCGTTGAAAGGCCGGCGATGGCGACGTCCTTTTCGGACGTTCATTCCTTTACGTGCGAGCAACTGCTGCGGCCGGCCGGAGTTAACGTGGGCCTCCCTATAGCCTCCGGTCTATGGGCCGGCGGAGACGATTCCTCTAGATATAGTGGTGAACGGAGCCGGAACATGGTGGAGTCGGTGATTCGTCTCTGATTCGTTCCGGCTTTGATCGCACGGCGTCCTGCCGGGGTTGTTAACCGGTGTCGCGGGCGGATTCGCTGAGCGAAATTTATAAATATTAGCAAATAGTTAATCGAGCAACCGTCTTGCCGGGCGGGCCCGGCAACCGAGTGTTAACAGCGGGCTGCCGTTCAGCAATTCCGGTTGCAAGGCGGATTCAGGATGCAGTGGAAAAGTCGATTGCAGGGCACAAGATGTAGCCGTGAACAAAGGCTGAATCAGGCTGGGTCATCGATTCGTCGCTGATTCGTTCGGTGCCTGTTCCGAATCTTAAAGCAGCATTTTTATGAGGCACAATCTTAAGTGGAATCACGTGATCCGCGGGGGTGTTGGCGGTGCTTGCGCATTCCCGCCTTGCCTTTGCAGGCGATCATCGCCATGTGTTGGCCTGGTTGCCGGGCGTGTTTCTGGTCCGTCGCATCCGCCATTGCAGACTGGAGCGTGCCTTGACCTCGCAACCCATGATCCTCAGCGGCCGCAGCGTCATTGCCGTGCTGGGGCCGACCAATACGGGCAAGACCCACTATGCCATTGAGCGCATGGTCGCGCACGGATCCGGGATGATCGGTCTGCCGCTCCGCCTTCTGGCGCGTGAGGTCTACACCCGCGTGGTGGAGCGGGTCGGGGTTGCCAATGTCGCCCTGGTCACCGGCGAGGAGAAGATCTCGCCGCCCAAGGCGCGCTTTTCGGTCTGCACCGTGGAAGCCATGCCACGCGAGACCAAGGCCTCCTTCGTGGCGATCGACGAGATCCAGCTGGCGGGCGATCTGGAGCGCGGCCATATCTTCACCGACCGGCTGCTGCACTTGCGCGGCCGGGAAGAGACCCTGCTGCTCGGCTCGGCCACCATGAAGCCCATTCTCCAGCAGCTCTTGCCGGGCATTACCATTGTCGAGCGGCCGCGGCTATCGCAGCTCTTCTATGCCGGCCAGAAGAAGATTACCCGCCTGCCGCATCGAACGGCGATCGTCGCCTTCTCGGCCGACGAGGTCTATGCGATCGCCGAGCTGATCCGCCGGCAGCGGGGCGGAGCGGCCGTCGTGCTGGGGGCGCTGAGCCCGCGCACCCGCAATGCCCAGGTCGGCCTCTACCAGTCCGGCGATGTCGACTACCTCGTGGCGACCGATGCGATCGGCATGGGGCTCAATCTCGATGTCGACCACGTCGCCTTTGCTCAGGACCGCAAGTTCGACGGCTATCAGTTCCGAAACCTGAATTCTGGCGAACTGGGTCAGATCGCCGGCCGGGCCGGCCGCCACCTGAAAGACGGCACCTTTGGCGTCACCGGCCGGGTCGACCCGTTCGACGCGGAGCTTGTCGAGCGGCTGGAAAGCCACCAGTTCGATCCGGTCAAGGTCCTGCAATGGCGCACGGCCGCCTTCGATTTCTCGTCCATCGCGGCGCTCAGGCGCAGCCTGGACGATGCGCCGAAGATCGGCGGCCTGACGCGGGCCTTGCCGGCCATCGACCAGCAGGCGCTTGAATATCTGTCGCGCTATCCCGAGATTACCGATCTGGCCGACCGGCCGGAGCGGGTTGGCTTGTTGTGGGACGCCTGCGCTTTGCCGGATTATCGGCGCATTACGCCGGCCCAGCATGCGGATCTGATCTCCAGCCTCTTTTCAGATCTGGCAAGGCATGGCACCGTGAACGACGATTTTCTGGCCGAACAGGTGCGCCGCGCCGATCGGACCGATGGCGAAATTGATACGCTTTCGGCGCGAATCGCACAGATCAGGACTTGGACTTATGTGTCAAACCGACCCGGATGGCTTGCCGATCCGACACACTGGCAAGAAAAGACACGGGAAATCGAAGATCGATTGTCCGATGCGCTACATGAAAGGTTGACGAAACGCTTTGTTGATCGCAGGACATCTGTGCTCATGAAGCGCTTGAGAGAGAATGCGATGCTGGAAGCTGAGATCAGTGTAAATGGCGATGTCTTCGTCGAGGGACATCACATGGGGCAACTTGCCGGTTTCCGGTTCACGCCCATTTCCGGAACCGAGGGGCCGGATGCGAGGGCCGTGCAGACGGCTGCGCAGAAAGCGCTCGGACTGGAGTTCGAAGCACGGGCGGCACGCTTGCATGCGTCCGGCAACAGCGACCTGGCTTTAAGCTCGGACGGGCTGGTGCGCTGGGTCGGCGATCCGGTGGCGCGCCTGACCGGCAGCGACCACATGCTGCATCCGCGCGTCATTCTGCTGGCCGACGAACAGCTGACCGGCAACGCCCGCGAGCATGTCGTGGCGCGGATCGAGCGCTATGTGAACCACCATATCTCGACGGTCTTGAAGCCGCTGGACGATCTGTCCCGCGCCGAGGACCTGCAGGGCCTGGCCAAGGGTCTGGCCTTCCAGCTCGTTGAAAACCTCGGCGTGCTGTTCCGCCGCGATGTCTCCGACGACGTCAAGTCGCTCGATCAGGACGCCCGCGCCTCGATGCGCCGCTATGGCGTGCGTTTCGGCGCCTATCACATCTTCATGCCGGCGCTTTTGAAGCCGGCCCCGGCCGAACTCATCACCCTGCTCTGGGCGCTGAAGAACGACGGTCTCGACAAGCCCGGCTATGGCGATCTCATTCCCGTGCTGGCGGCTGGCCGTACCTCTGTCGTCACCGATCCGAGCTATGAGCGGATGTTCTACAAGCTGGCGGGCTTCCGGTTCCTCGGCAAGCGTGCGGTGCGCATCGATATCCTGGAGCGCCTGGCCGATCTGATCCGGCCGCTGCTGCAGTGGAAGCCCGGCCAGCCCTCGCGGCCGGACGGCGCCTATGACGGCCGCCGTTTCGTGACGACGACCTCGATGCTGTCCATTCTCGGTGCCACGCCGGACGACATGGAAGAAATCCTGAAGGGCCTCGGTTATCGGGCCGATAGCGTCAAGGCCGAAGAAGCACAGGCCTTCCTGGCCGGACAGGATGCGTCTGCCGCGCCGGCTTCGGTTGCAGTTCCATCGAGCGTCGAAACTGAGGCCGAAAACGCTGACCATGACGATGCCGATGCCAGCACCGAGACCGATGCTGCTCCGGCGGAGACGACATCTGCCGAAACCGTTGCCGAGCCGGTAGCAGAAGCGGCCGCGGAACCGGTTGTGGCTGAAGACGAGACGGTGGCTCTTGTTGCCACGGGCACCGAAGCCGAACCTGTGGCCGAACCCAAGCCGGTTCTGCTGTGGCGTCCCGGTGGGCGCGGCGACGGGCAACGTCCCGCCCGTCCGCATGGCGGCGACCGCCGCGGCAACCGCAATCCGAACCAGGGCGAAGCCGTCAAGAGCGAAGGCCAGCCGGAAGGCCGCCGTGACGATCGTCGTCGCGAGGGTCAGCCCGGCAAGCCGCGCGACAAGGACGGCGGTCGCGGCAAGCAGGGCGCCCGTTCGGACCGGCCCGAGCGGCAGGACCGGCCTGAGCGGTCGAATCGTCCGGACCGCGACGGAAAGTCGCAGCCACAGCGTTTCGAGGCCAAGCCGCCGCGCAAGGAGAAGCCGATTGATCCGGATTCGCCTTTCGCCAAGCTGGCCGCTCTCAAGGAGCAGATGAAGAAGTAGGCTATGGGCGAAAACCAATCATCCCCCGGTTCGCAGCAGCGCATCGACAAGTGGTTGTTTTTCGCGCGCCTGGCCAAATCCCGCACGCTGGCCCAGGGTCAGGTCGTCTCAGGCCTGATTTCGGTCAACGGACGCAAGATCAAGCAGCCCAGCCTGGCCATTCGGCCGGGCGACAGGCTCGAAATTACCAGGCCTCTTCGCAATCTTGTGGTGGTGGTCCGCCAGGCCGGCGAGCGGCGCGGACCCTACGAGGAAGCCCGGCTGCTTTATGACGACGTTTCGCCGCCGGTGATCGCAGGGTCAACGCCCTCGGCTTTCGAGCAGGCGGTGCGCATGCCGGGTGCGGGGCGGCCCACCAAACGGGAGCGCCGGGCCATCGATCGGTTGCGCTCCGATGATCCCTGGACCGAAGAATAGAAAACTCTGCCGTGACGCGGCTATTTTCAGGACGATTTATCCTTGCTATAGGCCTGCGAAAGCATTAGCTCACAGCCCTGTCGAACCACATCGCGCGGCGTTCCGATGCCGTGCGCCTTGTTGAAAGACCCGATCATCTTTTGGGCAGCCGGCGCCGGCGCTGTGTGTCCTTGGCAAGCGAAGATTTCTGGAGTGCCGCATGACGTATATTGTGACCGACAATTGTATCCGCTGCAAATATACAGATTGCGTCGAAGTCTGCCCGGTCGACTGTTTTTACGAGGGCGAGAATTTTCTTGTCATCCATCCCGATGAATGCATCGACTGTGGCGTCTGCGAACCGGAATGTCCCGCTGAGGCCATCAAGCCCGATACGGAGCCGGGCCTTGATAAGTGGCTGAAGATCAACGCCGAATATGCGCAGGTCTGGCCGAATATCACGACCAAGCGCGATGCCATGCCGGAGGCCAAGGAAATGGACGGCGAGGCTGGAAAGTTCGAAAAGTACTTTTCGCCCACGCCTGGCACCGGCGATTGAGCCGCCGGGCCGTTTCAGGTCCGGGCTTTTGACTGGCGATGACTGGAGACCGCGCCGCTTGTGTTGTGCGGCTGTGTTGCACTGCGGTGCCACTACAGTAAAATATTGATTTCCTCATATTTTTATGATAGCGTTTTCAGACTGTTCCACTTTGCGGGCATTTGCGTGCCCAAAACTATCACGAAAGCTCACAAATAACCGAACGCGGTATCCGTGACATATTCGACGATATGGTTCCGGGTCACCGAAGCGTCGAGGGGTTTTGTTTGCCTATTCGTGTTTGGACCAGAATGGAGTCACCCGACGGTGTCCCCCGTCTCATCCGGGCCTGACTGACCCGGTCTTGGCGTGATGCCAGGAGCGTAACAGGGAGTTTTTGAAACGAATGACGACCCAGCAGAAAAAATCTTCAATGCGTCAAGGCTTCAAGACCGGCGAAGCAATCGTATATCCGGCTCATGGCGTCGGCACAATCACTGCGATCGAAGAGCAGGAAGTTGCCGGCATGAAGCTGGAACTTTTTGTAATCGATTTCGAAAAGGACAAGATGCGCCTCAAGGTGCCGGTGGCCAAGGCCGTCAGCATCGGCATGCGCAAGCTGTCGGAGACCGATTTCGTCGAGCGTGCCCTGCGTGTCGTGCAAGGCAAGGCTCGCGTCAAGCGGACAATGTGGTCTCGTCGTGCGCAGGAGTATGATGCGAAGATCAATTCCGGCGATCTGATCTCGATCGCCGAAGTGGTTCGCGATCTGTATCGTGCCGAGCATCAGCCCGAGCAGTCCTATTCCGAGCGCCAGCTTTACGAAGCCGCTCTTGATCGCATGGCGCGCGAAATTGCGGCTGTGAACAAGATGTCGGAAACCGAAGCCGTTCGTCTGGTCGAAGTCAATCTTGCCAAGGGGCCCAAGCGGGGCAAGGCAGTTGACGAAGAGGATGCGCAGGAAGAAGCCGCATAGGCTACTGCGACGACCTGTTTTTGAAAAAGCCCGGCCTTGGCCGGGTTTTTTTGTGCCTTGCCGTCGGATGGCGTCCGGCGTGGGCGACTGTCATCTTCGACAATCTTTGTTTTCCGCTGCTGTCGCGTTCCTCGCCGCCGGGAACTTTTCCGATCCCTCGGCGTTTTAGAGATGCTGAAGGCTGAACAGTCAGATCCAGGTTCGTTGGATTGCCTCTATTGCCCGTAGCAGGCGTTACCGCCCGATCCTTCGGAAGAAATGTGACTCCCGTCGGTCTTCGCGGCAAATCCAGTCATTCGGATGATGCGTATTGCCATTTGTCATATCGTCGTAACTGCGAATTTTGATTGCCATATTGTTCGTTGCAATTGCCGAATGGAGGGATCGATGAAGTCCATGCAGGCCGACAGGCGATTGATCAAATTCGCCATGGCCGCCCCCTATCTTGCCCGTGAGGAAGAGCGCGACCTTGCCATCCGCTGGAAGGAGTGTCAGGACCAGCATGCGCGCAACCAGATCGCGCTGGCGCATATGCGGCTGGTCATTGCCATGGCATCGAAATTCCGCGGCTTCGGCCTCCCCTTGAGCGACCTGATCCAGGAAGGCTATGTGGGCCTGCTGGAGGCAGCCGCCCGCTTCGAGCCGGCGCGCGACGTTCGCTTCTCCACCTATGCCGGCTGGTGGATCCGCGCCTCCATGCAGGATTATATCCTGCGCAACTGGTCGATCGTGCGAGGCGGCACAAGTTCCTCCCAGAAGGCGCTGTTCTTCAACCTGCGCCGGCTGCGCGCCAAGCTGGCGCAAGGCGACAGCCAGTTGACCGAGCAGGCCATCCACCAGGAAATCGCCAGTGCGCTGGGCGTCAGCCTCAAGGATGTCCAGACCATGGATGCAAGGCTTGCCGGCAATGACAGTTCGTTGCAGGCGCCCCTCTCGGCGGGAAGCCCGGACGGTGGCGAAAAACTCGACATGCTGGCCAGCGAGGAGATGCCGCCGGACGAGCAGGTCAGCGGCATGATCGATGGCGAGCGCCGGCTGCAATGGCTGAACGGCGCCATGACCAAGCTCAACGAGCGCGAGGTGAAGATCATCCGCGCCCGCCGCCTGTCGGAGGATGGCGCAACCCTTGAAGAGCTCGGAACCCAGCTTGGCATTTCCAAGGAGCGCGTGCGGCAGATCGAGAGCCGAGCCCTCGAGAAGCTCAAATCAGCCTTGGTCACGGCCGATCCGCACATGGCCGGCTGACGCCCGATCGGATCTGCAAGATCTATTCGGAGATCAGCTTGACCCGTGTGCCCGGCGCCAGGGTCGAACCGGTCTGCAGGGCGTTGATCAGCTTGAATAGATCGAGCTTGCGCTCCGTGCCCATCATGCGGGCGGCCAGCGTGCCGATCGTTTCACCCGGCTTTACCGTTACCACCCGGATGCGCAAGGGCTTCAGCGACTGGGCTTCCTGCGGCGTGATGCGGCGGAAGGTGGCCCGGAGCGTATCGGCTGTCGGCTGCAGCAGCGGGCTTCCTTTCGGCACGGCTGTCAGGAAGCGGAAGATCTGCGAACCGATCCGGATGACGGTGATATCGAAATCCCAGCGTTCGGCCGAGGCGCGGGCGGTTGCCGCTTCCAGGCCGTTCACCGTGGTTTCCTGGATCGTCTCCGGCAGCAGGCCGGTCACCCATCCGCTGGAAATATAGTTCGTCAGGGTGCGCTTCTGGTTGTCGGCGACGCCATCGAAGCGAATGGCGACGTCGCCGGCGCCGGTCGCCAGGACGGCTTCCACCTTATTATCGATCTGGAAGCCGGCCGGCACTTCGAAGCGGATGCCAAGGCTGCCATGCAGGAAGGTCTGGCCGCGCACATAGCCTTCCTGCGGGCTGTCGCCGTAGAGCAGTCCGTCGATGCCGTTCAGGAAATAGTCGCGGCCGCTGTCGCCGTGCGTTCCCTCAGGCCCGAAGGCTCTGGCATGTCGGCGCGCCAGTTCGACGCGCTGCGGCGCGTTGGGGTGGCTCGACAGGAAGTCGAGGCTCTGGTCGGCATCCGGGTCGACGGAGGTGAAATGGCTGTAATTGGCCATGGAATCGAGGAATCGTGCGGCGGCATAGGGATCGTATCCCGCTTCGCCGAGCATGCGAACGCCGATGACGTCGGCCTGCAGTTCCTGTTGCCGGGAGAAGGCCGCGAGCCGCAGCTTGCCACGCGCCAGTGCCTGCTTGCCGGCCAGATCGCTCGACAGGACTTCGGCGACAACGCGGCTGGCAATCACTTCGGCCTCTTCGCGCCGCTGGCGCTCGATGCCGTGATTGGCGGTGACGTGGGCCATTTCGTGGCTAAGAACGGCTGCCACTTCCGAAGCGTCGTTGGCGAGCGCCAGAAGCCCGCGCGTCACATAGAGATAACCGCCCGGCAACGCGAAGGCGTTGATGGCCGGCGAGTTGAGAATGGTGATGCGATAGGACTGGTTGGGGTTTTCCGAAACGGCCGTCAACGCGCCGGCAATGCGGGCCACGAGCTTCTCGGTCTTTTCGTCGTGATATTCGCCGCCATAGCTTGCCACGATGCGCGGATGTTCGCGTGCGCCCATCTGGGCGCGCGGATCATTCTTTTGCACTTCATCGACGATCTGCGGATTGTTCGACGGCGAAACGTTCGGCTCGTAGGACTGGTCGAAAAGCGACTGGCAGCCGGACAGCAGGATGCTGGTCGCGACCAATACCGTCAGCGGCCGGGCAATGCCCGACAGCAGAAAGCGCCGCCACGAGTGCCTGACGGCATATGCGCTAGTAATGACCATGCCCCGCATCTTTTCGAATCATCATGCCCCTGTGATAGAATTCAACGGACCCGTTGCGGAGCTTGCTCCCCGCCGTATCTGGCCGACCGCCGAAGGTCTGCCGATCCCCCTTGAAACTTTTAACATCATTTACTGCATATGGATAAAACCGCATGTCGAACAAGATGGTCTTGTAGATAAGGAAGGTCTAACCCGTTGATTGAAGATGGGACAGTGGGTTTGCGCATGCCATTCGGCCGCGTCGAAAATAAGGCGCGTCGGTCGCGATGGCTGTTCGGTCGTCTCAATCCGATGTGCGATCGCGCCATGCCTTCCCGTTTTTCCCGAATCGATTGACCCACGGCGGCCACGCGCGGTCGGATTAGGGCGCGCCTTCGCCGCGAAATGCGTCGACCTCAGGATTGCCCGACATCGTGAAGAAATCCTTGCTCGATGCATCGACCGCGATGCGTCCATCGACGACGAACAGAACTTTCTGCGACAGGCGGGCAACCTCCTGCGGATCGTGACTGACGATCAGTACGGTGTTTCCCGTCTCCCGGTGCAGGTCGATCAGCAAGTCCGCCATTGTCGAGCGCAGGCCGGGATCAAGGGCGGCGAAGGGCTCGTCGAGCAGTAAAACCGGCTTGTGGCGCACCAGCGCCCTGGCAAAGGCGGCGCGCTGTCGCTCGCCGCCCGAAAGGGTAGCTGGCATGCGGCGCTCGTAGCCCGCCAGACCGACGCGGTCGAGCGCCGAGGAGACCGCGGCGCGATCCTGGGCAGTGAGCTTCAGCGACGGGTTGATGCCGAGCCCGACATTGGTGAAGAGGTCGAGATGGGCAAAGAGATTGTTGTCCTGGAAGACGATCGAAACCGGCCGTTCGGCCGGGTGGCGCCCGGTCACGTCGTCGCCACCGATCAGCACGCGGCCGCTTTCGGGCTGCTCGAAGCCGGCGACCAGATTGAGAAGGGTCGACTTTCCGGAGCCGGACGGTCCGGCCACCGAGGTGATCGTGCCCTCTGCCAGGCTGCAAGTGAAATGGAAGGCGCGCGATCCGAGCCGCAGGCCGACATTGTCCAGATGGACGGCAATGGTACGGCTCATTTCACTGTTTCTCCTGCGCTTGCGCATGGGCGCCGCTCGTTCCGGCGATCGTCAGCGCCAGGCAGACCACACCGAGCAGCAGGGCCAGTCCGTCGGCATCGTCACTGCGATAATTGCCCATGCGGCTGTAGATCAGCCAGGGCAGGGTGGTGAGATTTTCCGAACCGAACAAGGCGACGGCGCCGAGATCGCCGAGCGACAGGGCCATGGCAAAGGACAGGGCCGTTAGGAACGGCCGTTTCAGGGCCGGCCAGTCGACCAGCCGCCAGCGGTGAAATCCTGAAATGCCGAGGCTGGCGCAAAGCCTTGTCGTGCGCAGGCGATGGGTCTCCACGGCCGGCGCCAGCACGCGCATGGCGAAGGGCAGGGCCATCAGCATGTTGATGACGACCACGATGGCCGGCGCGAAACGGCCGATATCGCCGGCTGGCCTGAGCAGCAGGAACCAGCCGGTCGCCAGAACGATAGCCGGCACCAGAAAGACCAGAAAGGAGGCGGCCGCAATGGCGGTCGACAGGGACCTGGCCCAGACCGGAGCGCGTGGCCCCGCGCCAAGCGCTGCCCGGGCCTCGATGAAGGCCATGCTGACGGCCAGCGACAGCAGGGCGGCACTGAAGGCGATGGCCAGGCTGGTGCCGGCGGCTTTGAGAAATGCCGGCTGCGACACGAGTTTCGGCAGATCGGATTGCAGCCCGGACAGGGTGATGGTGGCCAGCGGCGCGGCAAGGAACAGAAAGGCCAAGCCCAGCATCATCGCATCGGCCAGCCGGATGGCGACCGGTTTGCCGTCGAAGCGTCGTGTCGGACGGCCTTCCGCCTGGGCCTGGTCTTGCGGATTCGGAAACAGCGCCATGGCGCCGAGAACAAGGGCCGTTACGGCGATATGCAACAGCGCCAGGGACACGGCGCGACCCGGATCGAAATCGAAGCGCAGGGCCTGATAGATCGCTACTTCGATGGTGGTCGCGGCCGGTCCGCCGCCCAGCACCAGAACCAGCGTGAAACTGGTCGCGCACAGCATGAAGACAAGGCCCGCTATGCCCGGCAGCAGCGGACGCAATGCCGGCCACTCGATGAAGCGGAATACCGAGAGGGGCCGCATGCCTAGGCTGGCGCTCATCTGCCAGTATTCTGCCGGAACCCGCTCCAGTCCCGCCAGCATCAGCCGGGCCGCCAGAGGCATGTTGAAGAATATATGGGCAAGCAGGATGCCACTGAGCCCGTAGATGCTGAAGGGCTCGCTGATGCCGACCCACCGAAGGCCATCGTTGACGATACCCTGCCGGCCCCAGACGCCGATCAGGCCGAGCGCGCCGATCAGCACCGGCAGCCCCATGGGCAAAGCGAGCAGGCGGACCAGCCAGCGGCGGCCAAAAAAATGCGGCTGGCGGGCCAGGGCGCGGGCCACCGGCAGGGCGAACAGCAGCGACAGCGCTGTCGAGAGCGCGGCCTGCAGCAGCGTGAAACGCAGGATCGACAGCACGACCGGGTCAAGGAACGCCGAATCGCTGGCAGTATCCGTCTTGATCTGCAACAGGGAGACGACGGCGGCGGCGATGAACAGCGAAAGGCCGGCGAGGCTCAAAACCCCGCCGGCAATCGCCGTCCAACGCTCGCGTTGCGTCAGCATCCGTGTCAGTTCAGCGTCATGGCGGCCTGCCATTCGTCGATCCAGGCCTTGCGGTTCCTGGCCACCTCTTCAGGGCTCATGAGGAAGGTCTTGGCCGGCGATACCAACTTGCCGAAGGCCTCCGGCAGCGGCTGCGAAGTCGGGGCGGCCGGCATCATCCAATTGTTGGTCGGAATTTCGTCCTGAAAGGCCGGGCTGATGGTGAATTTCAGGAAATCGCGGGCGAGATCCTTCTGTGGCGCATTCTTCAGCAGGCCTGCCACTTCGATCTGGATGTAATGGCCTTCCGAAAAGGCGGCCGCCTGATAGCGATCGGTGTTCTCGGCGATCATGTGATAGGCCGGCGAGGTGGTATAGGACAGCACCATCGGCACTTCGCCCTTAGTGAACAGGCCATAGGCTTCCGACCAGCCGGGGGTCACCGTCAGGATGCGGGTCTTGAGCTTGGCCCAGGCCTCGTCCGCCTTGTCGCCGTAGATCGATTTCACCCAGAGCAGCAGCCCGAGGCCCGGCGTCGAGGTGCGCGGATCCTCGATGACGATCTTCTGCGAGGGATCGCCTTCGACCAGGTCCTTCATGCTGGTGGGCGGCGTCTTCAGGGCCTGGCTGTCGTAGACGACGGCGAAGTGGCCGTAGTCGTAGGGAATGAAGGTGTCGTCGGCAAAGCCGCCGGGCACGGTGACGGCGGCGGTATCGACACCATGCGGTTCGAACAGGCCGGTCGCCTTGGCCTCTTCCACTAGGTTGGTATCGATGCCGAGCACGATATCGGCCTTGGTGCCCTCGCCCTCGAGCTTCAGCCGGGTCAGCAGCGCCACGCCATCGGCGACGCCGACGAAATCCACCGTGCAGCCGCAGGTTTCTTCAAAGGCCGCCTTGATCTTCGGCCCCGGACCCCATTCGGAGATGAAGCTCTCATAGGTGTAGACGGTCAGCACTTTGTCGGCCGCCTGGACGGCGGTGGTGGCAAGCAGAACGGCGGCAAAGCCGCAGATGGTCAGCACGGGTTTTAGTGTCGGCATGGTACGCCCTCCAAATGGTGTCAAATGTCGGGACAAGGGCGTCATTCATCATGCGCGTCTAATCCCTCCGCCGGTGTTAGCCGGATCAGGTTCCGCGGGTTAGCGTTCGACGCCTCTCAGCCAATGTCCGTTTGCAGACAGAAGCACCCCGTTAGAGCAAATTTAGTCATAGCGTGGCACCATGAGCCTTGCAAGGGTGGCAAGCCGCCCATGGACATGAACGGTCAGCATGCTTATCTGATTGGAAGCTTCTTGAGATTGCCTGATGTCGATATTTGCCACGGACGATACCACGCCACCGCCGATCCTTCCGCTGACAGCCGAACTGCCGTTGTCGCAGCAGTTGAAGATGGCCGCGCAGTCGTTCCGGGCATCGGCTGTGCGCTACAAGGTCATGCTGGTGGCCGCGGCGCTGCTGGCGATCATTCTCATGACGGTCTATGCCCAGGTCCTGCTCAATCAGTGGAATGCGCCCTTCTACAATTCGCTTGAACAGCGCAACCTCACGGAATTCCTGGCCCAGTTGAAGAATTTCGGCGTGATTGCCGGCTTTTTGCTGGTACTCAATGTTATCCAGACCTGGCTGAACCAGATGGCGGCGCTCTACATGCGGGAAGGGTTGTCGCGCGACATCGTCGATCAGTGGCTCAAGGGCCGCCGGGCTTACCGGCTGTCGGTCTCAAGCCCGTTCGGCGTCAATCCCGACCAGCGCCTGCACGAGGATGCCCGCAAGCTGTCGGAAATGACCACCACTCTGTCGATCGGTCTGGTGCAATCGACCATCCTGCTGGTCAGTTTCATCGGCGTTTTGTGGCAATTGTCGAGCGATTTCGTCTTTGAGATCGGTGGACGCAGCTTTGCCATCCCGGGCTATATGGTCTGGGGTGCGATCATCTATGCCGGGGCCGCGTCCATCAGCAGCAATCTGGTCGGATCGCGACTGGCCAATCTCAATGCGGAGCGCTACGGCCGTGAGGCCGATCTGCGCTCGTCGCTGATGCGCGCCAACGAGCATCTCGAAGCCATTGCCCTGGCGCGCAGCGAGGAGACCGAGCGCCGCCGCATCAACGGCAAGATCGACGGTGTGCTGGGAGTCATCCGTCACCTGGCGATCTCGCTCACCAACCTGACCTGGATTTCCGCCGGCTTCGGCTGGCTGGCGACCATCGTGCCGATCCTGATCGCGGCGCCGGCTTATTTCACCGGAACCATGAGCTTCGGCGGGCTGATGATGGCTGCGGCGGCCTTCAACCAGGTTTATTCGGCCCTGCGCTGGTATGTCGACAATTTCGGGGTGATCGCCGACTGGCGGGCCGCTCTGATGCGGGTCATGTCGCTGCGCGCCGCCCTGACGGAACAGGACACCGCCGAGCCGAACGGTCCGCAGATATCGCTGATGCCGGGGGCGTTTGGCGAGTTGAAGCTGATCGATCTGGTCATCTCCCCCGATATCGCTGATCCCGCGGCCAAGGGCAGGTTCGGCATCGAAGAGGAGCAACCGGTCATCCGCTTCAGTGAGCGGATCATGATCAATGGTGACCAGGGGGTGAACCGCAAGCTGCTGTTTCATGCGCTGGCAGGCCTGTGGCGCTCCGGCAGCGGCACGATCCTGATGCCCGAGGAAGACCAGGTTCTGTTCGTGCCGCAGTTGGGCTACCTGCCGGAGGGGCCGCTTCGCGAACTGTTGTGCTATCCGCTCGACCCGGCTGGTTACGGCGACGCCGCGCTGATCGACGCCTTGACGCGTGTCGGGCTCGAGCGATTGGCCGGCATGCTGGACGAGACGCCGCGCTGGGACCGCCTGCTCGACAAGGACGAGCAGATGGCACTGGCATTCGCCAACATCCTGTTGCGGCAGCCGCGCTGGATCGTCCTCAACGATGTGCTGGAAGGCCTGGAATCGGACACCAGCACCATACTATCCGACATTCTGTCGGGCCTCTCCGGCGCGACGCAGATCTATATCGGCCGCTCCAGCATCTACCTCGATGCCGTCAAGCCACGCCTGCTGCATCTGAGGCGGCTGGAGCCGGTCGTGGGATAAGGAGACCCTATCCCTCGATTGCCTCGCGCAGCATTTCCAGCTCCAGCCATTCCTCTTCCATGCGGGCGAGATCGGCACGCAGCTTTTCGGTCTCGGCGGCCAGCTTGTTGAAGGTCGCGGGGTCCTTGGTGAAGAGTTTTGGATCGGCCATCCTGGCCTCGTGGGCGGCGATCTCCGCTTCGGTCTTGGCCATCTCCTTCGGCAGATTTTCCAACGCAAATTTCTGCTTGAAGGAGAGTTTGGCCTTGCCCTTGTTGCTGCCATCGGAAGATTTGGCCGAACCATCCGACGTCTTGGCCTTTTCGGCCTTCTCCGCGCGCTTGCGGTCGTCTTCGGCGCCCTTGCGCTGCGCCAGCATGTCGGAATAGCCGCCGGCATATTCGATCCAGCGGCCGTCCGGCGCGTCGGGATCGGCAGGCGCGATGGTCGATGTCACGGTGCGGTCGAGGAAGTCGCGGTCATGGCTGACCAGAATGACCGTGCCGGGATAGCCGGCGACGATTTCCTGCAGCAGGTCGAGCGTTTCGATGTCGAGGTCGTTGGTCGGCTCGTCTAGGATCAACAGGTTGGAGGGCCGTGCCATGATGCGGGCCAGCATCAGCCGGGCGCGCTCGCCGCCGGACAGGTTGCGGATCGGCGTGCGGGCCTGTTCCGGCTGGAACAGGAAGTCCTTCATATAGCCCGTCACATGCTTCTGCTCGCCGTTGACGAGCAGGTTGTCGCCGCGGCCGTCGGTCAGGTAATGGGCCAGCGTATCCTCGAGGTTCAGGTCCTCGCGCTTCTGGTCGAGGACGGCGATCTCCAGATTGGTGCCGAGCTTGACCATGCCGCTGTCGGGTTTCATCTGGCCGGTCAGCATTTTCAGCAGCGTCGTCTTGCCGGCGCCGTTCGGGCCGATCAGGCCGATGCAATCGCCGCGATGCACGCGGATCGAAAACGGCGCGACGATGGTGCGGTCGCCATAGGTCTTGGTGATACGGTCCGCCTCGATCACCAGCTTGCCGGATTCACGGCCTTCGGTGACGGCAGCCGTGATGGTGCCCTGCGGACCCTTGTGGCCGCGATAATCGGCGCGCAGGCTCTGCAGATTGCCGAGACGCCGCATGTTGCGCTTGCGGCGCGCTGTCACGCCATAGCGCAGCCAATGCTCCTCGCGCTGGATTTCCTTGCCGAGCTTGTGCTGCTCGATCTCTTCCTCTTCCAGAACCTTGTCGCGCCATTCCTCGAAATGGCCAAAGCCGCGGCTGAGCCGCCGGGACAGGCCGCGGTCGAGCCAGACGGTGGCTGTCGAGACCTTTTCGAGGAAACGCCGGTCATGGGAGATCAGCACGAGCGCGCTGCGGGTCTTCTGCAGCTCGCTTTCCAGCCATTCGATGGTCGGCAGGTCGAGATGGTTGGTCGGCTCGTCGAGCATCAGGATATCGGGTTCGGGCGCCAGCACGCGGGCGAGTGCCGCCCGGCGGGCTTCGCCGCCCGACAGGCTTGCCGGGTCTTCCTGGCCGCTCAAGCCCAGATGCTCGAGCAGATAGGTGACGCGGTAGGGATCGTCGCCCGGCCCGAGACCCGCTTCGGCATAGGCCAGCACGGTCTTGAAGTCGCCGAAGTCCGGCGCCTGCTCCAGATAGCGGATGGTCGAGGAGGGATGTCTGAAGACTTCCCCCGACTGGGCTTCCACCAGGCCGGCGGCGATCTTCATCATGGTCGATTTGCCGGAGCCGTTGCGGCCGACAAGGCAGATCTTGTCGCCGGGCTCCACCTGCAGCGAAGCGCCGTTCAACAGCGGCGCGCCGCCGAAGGACAGGAAGATATCGTCGAGTTTCAAAATGGGAGGCGCCAAGGGCTCAAGCTCCTGAGAGATCATAAGGTCGGGCCAACAGCACCGCATCGCCGCTTTGCAGCGACAGGGCGATAGTGCCATTGGCGACATTGGAAATGGTGCGGGACGAGCCGAAAGGCAGCGTGAAATCCACAAGCGGATAACGCGCATTGCGGATCGACAGCCCGCGGAGATCGGTGAAGCCGAGAACGGAGAACAGGGACCCTTCGGGAAGGTCGAGGCTCATGTCGCCGGGCAGCAGCGGATAGGCTTCCTCTTCGCCCGAGGTCAGCATCAGCTTCAGCCCCTGCCTGGCAAATTCTACACCCTGCAGCAGATGCATCAGGGCGTGATCGGAGCGCTCGCCGCCCAGCGCGCCGGCCAGGATCAGCCGCGTTGCGCCACGCTTCAGCGCTTCGCCGATGGCAATGGCGCCATCGGTTTCGTTCTTGGCGGCCGGGTAGGGCATTTTTTCGACATCGGGGAAATTTTGCGCCAGGGTGTCGGATGTGCTGTCGAAATCGCCCACCCACAATTCCGGCGTCGCACCCAGCATGGCTGCATGCCGCATGCCGCCATCAGCCGCGATGAAACGACTGCCCGAGACTGCCGCCTTGAGGCGATCGGTCAGGGTCAGGTTGCCGCCCAGCAGGATGGTGAAGGTGTTCTGCGTCATGGGCCAAGCCCATAGCGCATCTGAGGGCAGAAGGGAAAGGGCGTTCCGCGGTGCAGGCTGCCGTGCGGAACGCCTCTGTCGAAATCAGCGTGCCGGAGCCGCTCCAAAGACCTTTTTCTTCGGGGCCGGCAGCAGGCCTTCGCGCTGCAATTGCTTGCGCGCCAGCTTGCGGGTCCGACGAATGGCTTCTGCCTTTTCGCGGGCGCGCTTTTCGGAAGGCTTCTCGTAGGCCGAACGGGCCTTCATTTCACGAAACAGCCCTTCGCGCTGCATCTTCTTCTTCAGAACCCGAAGGGCCTGTTCGACATTGTTGTCTCGGACTAGAACTTGCACTTTCTCTCCTTGGCGGGCCGTTGCCCAAACGCGAAAGCCGGACGAGGTCCGGCGGGCACATCGGCGGTTAAAAACAATAGAAGCGCTGAAATCAGCGCGGCTTACCATTCTTCGGGGTTTCTGCGTTTTTCATCTGCGTCTGAAAAGGGGAGGCTGCCGCGGAGGAAGGCTTTTCCTTGTCCTTCTTCGGCTTTCTCACTTCTTTGTTCGTACGCTGCTGGCCTTTAGCCATGTACCTGTTCCTTTAATGTTTGGCGACGGGGTGCTGCCTGTGGTCGGCGAGCGCCCGGAATCGATCTCGTCCTCGGCAATGCTGCGGTCGAAATTCTCCGTATCGAACCGGATCCTGTACCGTCGGCTGCCCTGAGATTCCGGCATGGCCGCCAGAATCCGGCAATCGCCCGAGGGTTTTGCGGTTCGCACCGGTCCATCCTTCAAGACGATATGGTCGCCGGCCTTGTACAGGTGCCTGCTCATCGGTCTTCTCCTTGGGCCCCTGGCTCCAAATGCTGCAGGCTGCCGATCGATTCGGCGCTCGTCTGCATCTCTCTGCCCTGCGCCCGGTGTCACCCTCCGCATCGCCAAACCTGGAAATTCAGCGAGATCGGTTGTTCGGCTATCGAAATTTAGAAAAAGGCGGCGCATCCGGACAATGCGCCAATCCCTCTTTTGCCCGCAAGGGCGCGCCCAGCGAATGGGTGAGCGTAATCACTTTTCACCCTGACAGGTTCACGCCGCAATACAAGGGCTAAATCGGAAAACTGTGCCGTGCCGCTACATTTAATCATGCTTGCACCCCCTCCAGGCAGCCATTAGTTTGCCCGCTGACGGACGAGACGAAAAGAGTGACGATGCAATTCCAGGGACAGTTCCGCGGAACCGACGACTATATCGCCGACAAGGATCTGATGGTGGCAGTCAATGCCGCAATCCGGCTGGAACGACCGCTGCTGGTCAAAGGAGAGCCCGGAACCGGCAAGACCGAACTGGCGCGCCAGGTGGCCAAATCGCTCGGCCTCGAGATGATCGAGTGGAACATCAAGTCGACGACCAAGGCCCAACAGGGGCTTTACGAATACGATGCCGTGTCGCGCCTCCGCGACAGCCAGCTCGGCGATCAGCGCGTCAACGATGTCGGCAATTACATCCGCCGCGGCAAGCTGTGGCAGGCGTTTGCGGCCGACAGAAAGGTCGTGCTTTTGATCGACGAGATCGACAAGGCCGATATCGAGTTCCCCAACGACTTGCTTCAGGAACTCGACCGCATGGAATTCCATGTCTACGAGACCGGCGAGACGGTGGCGGCCAAGGTCCGGCCGATCGTCATCATCACCTCCAACAACGAGAAGGAACTGCCGGACGCCTTCCTGCGCCGCTGCTTCTTCCACTATATCCGTTTCCCGGAAGCCGAAACGCTGGCGCAGATCGTCGAGGTTCATTATCCCGGCATCAAGCAGGCTCTGGTGCGTAGCGCGCTGTCGCGCTTTTACGAGATCCGCGAGACGCCGGGCCTGAAGAAACGGCCGTCGACGTCGGAGGCGCTCGACTGGATCCGGCTGCTGGTCGCCGACGATATCGATCCGGCCGATCTGCGCGCCGATGCCAGCCACGCCCTGCCCAAACTGCACGGCGCGCTGCTCAAGAACGAGCAGGACGTGCACCTGTTCGAACGCCTCGCCTTCATGGCACGCCGGGAGGGCCGGTAAGGGCATGACGGCCTTGCGGCGGCGGTGCAGCATGGTTTTTCATTGACCCGGCGTCGGCTCAGGCGTATGGAATTTTCCGTTGTGGTGATTTGGCCGGCCGGCTTGCAGCCACGTTAAAAAAATCGCTAAAGGGCCGAGGAAAGTCTGACTTCCCGAGGACCGGTTGCGATTTCGCCGCCGGTTTTTTTATTTTGCGGTACAGCCCGCAGACGCTGGAAATAAGACAGATGCCGATCAAGATTCCCGATACCTTGCCCGCCTTCGAGACCCTCGTGCATGAGGGCGTACGGGTGATGAGCGAAACGGCGGCAATCCGCCAGGATATCCGCCCCTTGCAGATCGGCCTGCTCAATCTCATGCCGAACAAGATCAAGACCGAAGTGCAGATGGCGCGCCTGGTCGGTGCCTCGCCGCTGCAGGTGGAATTCAGTCTCGTGCGGGTCGGCGGCCACAAGGCCAAGAACACTTCGGAAGACCATCTTCTGTCTTTCTACCAGACCTGGGACGAGGTGAAGGACCGCAAGTTCGACGGTTTCATCATCACGGGTGCGCCGGTCGAGACGCTGCCCTATGAAGACGTGACCTACTGGACCGAGATGCAGCAGATCTTCGACTGGACGGCGACCAATGTCCATTCGACGCTCAACGTCTGCTGGGGCGGCATGGCGGCCATCTATCATTTCCACAAGGTGCCCAAGCATGGCTTGAAGCAGAAGGCTTTCGGCGTCTATCGTCACCGCAACCTGAAGCCCTCCTCGGTCTATCTCAACGGCTTTTCCGACGATTTCCAGGTGCCGGTGTCGCGCTGGACCGAGGTGCGCCGCACTGACATCGAAAAGGTGCCGGGGCTGGAAATCCTGATGGAATCGGACGAAATGGGCGTCTGCCTGGTGCATGAAAAGGCCGGAAACCGGCTCTACATGTTCAACCACGTCGAATACGATTCGACCTCGCTGGCCGACGAATATTTCCGCGACGTCCAGGCCGGCGTCCCGATCAAGATGCCCCATGACTATTTCCCGCACAACGATCCCGAGCTTGCACCGCTGAACCGCTGGCGCAGCCATGCCCATCTGTTCTTCGGCAACTGGATCAACGAGATCTACCAGACGACGCCGTATGACATGGCTGCCATCGGCACGAAGCGGGAAGTGGAGGCGGGCTGAGTCCTGAGCGCCGATGTTCCTCCCCTTCTTCCTGAAGCTTAGACAGGCCAGGATCCCGGTGACGCTCCGGGAATTCCTGACCCTGCTTGAAGGCCTCAGCGAAGGGCTGGTGGATTTCGACGTCGAGGCCTTCTACTTCCTGGCGCGCGCGACGCTGATCAAGGACGAGCGCCATATCGACCGGTTCGATCAGGTGTTCGCCGAGAGCTTCAAGGGCCTTGAGGCCCTCGCCGGTGGCGAGGGCGATGGCATGGAGACGGTCGAGGTCCCCGAGGACTGGCTGCGCAAGCTGGCGGAAAAGCATTTGAGCGACGAGGACAAGGCGCTGATCGAAAGCCTTGGCGGCTTCGAAGCGCTGATGGAGACGCTGCGCCAGCGGCTCGAGGAGCAGAAGGGCCGCCACCAGGGCGGTTCGAAATGGATCGGCACGGCCGGCACCTCGCCGTTCGGCGCCTATGGTTACAATCCGGAGGGCGTGCGCATCGGCCAGGACGGATCGCGCCACCGCCGGGCGGTCAAGGTCTGGGACCGGCGCGATTTCCGCAATCTCGACGACACGGTCGAACTCGGCACCCGCAATATCAAGGTGGCGCTGCGCCGGCTGCGGCGCTTCATCCGCGAGGGGGCGGCCGACGAATTCGACCTGGCCGGCACGATCCGCTCGACCGCCGAGCACGGCTATCTCGACGTGCAGACCCGGCCGGAGCGCCGCAACGCGGTCAAGCTTTTGATGTTCTTCGATATCGGCGGATCGATGGACGATCACGTGCGCGGCGTCGAGGAGCTGTTTTCGGCGGCCCGCTCGGAATTCCGGCACATGGAGCATTTCTACTTCCACAACTGCCTCTACGAGCGGGTCTGGAAGGACAACCGGCGGCGCCATGGCGAGACCATCGCGACCGACGAGATCCTGCGCACCTATGGGGCGGATTATCGGGTGATCTTTGTCGGCGACGCCGCGATGAGCCCTTACGAGATCACCCAGGCCGGCGGCTCGGTGGAGCACTGGAACCCGGAGCCGGGCGCGGTCTGGCTGAACCGTGTCACGGCGCATTTTCGAAAAACCCTCTGGCTCAATCCGTTGAAACAGGAATACTGGGGCTACACCGCATCGGTGGGCCTGATCGCGCGGCTGATGGCCGGGCGCATGCATCCGCTGACGCTCGGCGGGCTCGAGGACGCGGCCCGGGAATTGTCCCGGTAATAACATCAGAGCCGGCATCGTTACGGGACCAATTGGCATCATGCCGTCGCGGGCGGCAGGCAAAACGAGGGATGAGACATTGAGCATGGAAAAAGAAGTCTTCGGACAGACCGCCGCGGGCGAAACGGTCTATCGGGTGCATCTGCAGGGCGGCGGGCTTTCGGCTAGCGTCATGACCTGGGGCGCCGTCATCCAGGACCTGCGCCTCGAAGGGCATGCCCCGCCGCTGACCCTCGGGTTCGAGCGTTTCGAGGATTATCCGCTTTATTCCTCCTATTTCGGGGCGACACCCGGGCGCTGCTCCAACCGCATCGCCGGCGGCAGGTTCACGCTCGACGGTGAGGACTACCAGCTCGAATGCAATGAGCGTGGCGTCAACCATCTGCATGGCGGCAAGGACGGAATTGCCAAGCGTAACTGGCAGATCGTCGATCTGGCGGAGGACCGGGTCGTGCTGCAGATCATCGATCCGGACGGCCGGGCCGGTTATCCCGGCAATTGCACGGTGACTGCCACCTACCAGCTGAAGGACGAGGGCGTGCTGTCGGTCACCTATCGCTCGACCACTGATCGTCCAACGCTCGCCAATATCTGCCAGCACACCTATTTCAATCTGGACGGCCGGCCCGATGCTCTGGAGCACGATCTGATGATCGCTGCCGATCATTATCTTCCGGTCGACGACGCGCTCATTCCGACCGGCGAGCAGCGGCCGGTCACCGGCACGCCGTTCGATTTCCGCCAGATGGCGCCGATGGCCCGCTTCGTCGAGGGTGAGCAGGTACTGTTCGACCACAATTTCTGCCTGTCGAACGAGCGCGTCGCCAAGCGCAGCGTGGCTCTGGCCCGCAGCATCAATTCCGGCGTGACGCTGGAAGTGCGCACCACCGAACCCGGCGTGCAATTTTATGCCGGCACCAAGCTCAATGTCGCCGTACCGGGCCTCGAAGGCCGTACCTATGGCAAATTTGCCGGCTTCTGCCTGGAAACCCAGGTCTGGCCGGACGCGATTAATCATCCGCGGTTCCCGAATGCGGTGCTGCGGCCCGGCGAGACGCTGGTCCAGGAAACGGATTACGTGTTTTCGAAGAGCTGAGCCGGCTCAACTTTCGCGGTTCAAGTGAGGTAAGTCCCCTCTCCCCGCTTGCGGGGAGAGGGCTAGGGTGAGGGGCGAAGCCGGCGAGTAGCTTGTAAAGCGGAAGCCTTATCACCCGATCGTCATCAGGTTGGCGTTGCCGCCGGCAGCTGTCGTGTTGATGCTGACCGAGCGTTCCTCGATCAGGCGCAGCAGCGGATAGTCGCCGCCGTGCGCCCGCGGATAGACCGGAACGATGGCGCCGTCGCGGGCAGCGGCGGCCCTGGCGGTTTCGGCAAGCGCCTGCGGCGTCCCGTCGAACAGCACGGCGGACAGGTCGGCTGCCTTGGTCCAGTCGGCAACCGTCTCGACAAGCGCAGCCAGTCCCGGCGGCAGGCCATTCAGGGCCGGGCGGGCCGGATTGCCCGTTTCAACCACGGCGGTGTTGCCGGTCGAAAGGATGGCGCCGATCTGGACCAGCAGTTCTGGAGGCTCAGTGGCAAGGGCTGCGATCCTGCCGCGGGCGCAGAGCGAATAGACATTGGTTTCGCCGACCGGACCGGCAAGCTCCGCCGAATAGCCGAGCACCGAAGCCGTGGCGAAGGCCGCGCAGCGCTCCGCAGCCGCCGTGTGGGGACCGGCCTGCAGCCAGGCGCTATAGCGCGCTACCTTCGGATCGGGCCGGACGTCGGACCCGGCTGCCAGCGCCGTGGCGACGTCGGTTCCGGCCAGCCGGCCGATATAGAGCGGTCCGCCGGCCTTGGGTCCGGTTCCCGACAGCCCGCGGCCGCCGAACGGCTGCACGCCGACCACCGCACCGATGATGTTGCGGTTGATGTAGATATTGCCGGCCTCGATCCGGTCGACGACACTGGCGATCGTCTCATCGATGCGGGTGTGGAGGCCGAAGGTCAGGCCGTAGCCGGTGGCGTTCAGCGCCGTGATCAGATGGTCGAGCTGTTCGCGCCTATAGCGCAGCACATGCAGCACGGGGCCGAACACCTCGCGGCCGAGTTCGGCGATCGAGCCGATCTCGATGATCGCGGGGGCTACGAAGGTGCCGCGCTCGGTTTCGGGCCCCAGCGGCAGGCGATCGACCGCATGGCCGCTCGCCGCCATCCGGGCGATATGGCTCTCGATCGTGTCCCGCGCCTCGGCGGTGATCACCGGGCCGACATCGACCGCCAGCCGCACGGGATTGCCGACCTCCAGCTCTGCCATGGCGCCGCGCAGCATGGCAAGCGTGCGGTCGGCGATGTCCTCCTGCAGGCAGAGAACGCGCAAGGCCGAGCAACGCTGGCCGGCGCTATCGAAGGCCGAGGCGATGACATCGCCGACCACCTGCTCCGGAAGCGCCGTGGAATCGACGACGAGGGCGTTCTGGCCGCCGGTCTCGGCAATCAGCGGTACCGGCTGGCCGGCCCGTGTCAGACGCCCGGCCAGCTGCCGCTGGATCAGGCGCGCCACTTCGGTGGAGCCCGTGAACATCACCGCCGTGGTGCGCGGATCGGCGACCAGCGCCGCACCGATCTGACCTTCACCCGGCACGAGATGCAGCACGTCCCTTGGTACACCGGCCTCATGCAGCAGGCGAACCGCTTCGGCGGCGATCAACGGCGTTTCCTCGGCGGGCTTGGCCAGCACCGGCCGGCCGGCGGCCAGCGCTGCGGCAATCTGGCCGGTAAAGATCGCCAGCGGAAAATTCCACGGGCTGATGCAGACCACCGACCCGCTCTCGGCGGGACTGCGGCCGCTGCCCAGCGTGCGGCGCGCCTCTGTTGCGTAATAGCGCAGGAAATCGACCGCCTCGCGCACTTCGGCCACGGCATTGGCATAGGACTTTCCGGCTTCGCGCACGATCAGGCCGAGCAGCACCGGCATGCGGGCCTCCATGGCATCGGCGGCAGCGGAAAGGTGCTCGGCGCGCTGTTCCGCCGGGCGTGCTGCCCAGGAGGCTGCGGCGGCATCGGCGGCCGTGAAAGCGGCCGCCAGCGCCTCGGTCGTTGCCATGCGGACCCGGCCGACGGTGTCCCGGTGGTCGGCCGGATTGCGCACCGGTTGCCACTCGTGGGCCAAGCCGCTGTCGGTGGTCGGCTCGGCTCTCCAGTCGGTTGCAGCGCTGTCCTGCAGGCCATGCGACAGCAGCGTCAGCGCGCTTTCGCTGGAAAGGTCCAGTCCCTTGGCATTGCGTCGCGCGCCGCCGTAGATGTCGAGCGGGTGGAGGATGGCGGGGTGCGGCGCGCCGACCGGCTGTTCTGCGCTGACGATATCGACCGGATTGGCGGTCAGTTCCTCGACCGGCACCGACGCATCGGCAATGCGGTTGACGAAGGAGGAATTCGCACCGTTTTCCAGCAGCCTTCGCACCAGATAGGCCAGCAGCGTCTCATGGGTGCCGACCGGCGCATAGATGCGGCAGGGGCGGTTGAGATGGGCCGGGCCGACGACCTGCTTGTAGAGCGGCTCGCCCATGCCATGCAGGCACTGGAACTCGTAGCGGCCGGGCGCGAAATCCGGTCCGGCTATGGTCATGATGGCCGCCAGGGAATGGGCATTGTGGGTGGCGAATTGCGGGAAGACGGCATCGGGTGCCGCCAGTAGCTTGCGGGCGCAGGCAAGATAGGAGACGTCGGTATGGACCTTGCGGGTATAGACCGGGTAGTCGGCCAGGCCATCGACCTGGGCGCGCTTGATCTCGCTGTCCCAATAGGCGCCCTTCACCAACCGGATCATCAGCCGCTGGCCGGACCGGCGGGCCAGATCGATGATCCAGTCGATGACGAAGGGGCAGCGCTTCTGGTAGGCTTGGATGACGAAGCCGAGCCCCTTCCAGCCGGAAAGTTCCGGATCGAAGGCGAGGGCTTCCAGAAGATCGAGCGACAGTTCCAGCCGGTCGGCTTCCTCGGCGTCGATATTGAGGCCGATATCGTAGCGCTTCGACATGATCGCCAGCGCCCGGACGCGCGGCAGCAGTTCGCTCATGACGCGGGCGCTCTTGGCGCGCGAATAGCGCGGGTGCAGGGCCGACAGCTTGATGGAAATGCCGGGCCCGTCATAAACGCCGCGGCCGGCCGAGGTCTTGCCGATCGCGTGAATGGCCGCCTCGTAATCCTTCAGGTAGCGGGCGGCGTCCTCGGCCGTGGTCGCGGCCTCGCCCAGCATGTCGTAGGAATAGCGGAACCCCCTGGCCTCGAGCGCGCGACTGTTCTTCAGCGCCTCCTCGATGGTCTGGCCGGTGACGAACTGCTCGCCCATCATGCGCATGGCAAGGTCGACGCCCCGGCGGATCACCGGTTCGCCGCCGCGGGCGATCAGGCGGGTCAGCGCCGAAGACAGGGTCGTTTCGCTGGCGGTCGAGGTCAGCTTGCCGGTGACGACAAGGCCCCAGGTGGCGGCGTTGACGAACAGCGAGGCGCTCTTGCCGAGATGGGAGCGCCAGTCGCCGCCCGATATCTTGTCGCGGATCAGCGCGTCGCGCGTCGCGGTATCGGGAACGCGCAGCAGGGCCTCGGCCAGGCACATCAGCGCGACGCCCTCCTGGCTCGACAGGGAATATTCATGCACCAGGCCTTGCACGCCGCCATGCGAGACATTGGCGCGCAGGCCCTCGACCAGCCGGCGGGCAAGCGCCGCCGTCGCATCGCTGTCCGCCTTGCTCATCGCGGCCATGTCCACCAGCGGCGGCACGCAGACCGTTTCGGGCAGGCGGCAGGCATCGGTGATCGCCTGGCGCAGACCGTCGCGATCGGGAAGGGTGGCGAATGTGGCAAAGGCCGCGCCGGCATCGATGGGGGGATTGGCCTGCATATGGTCCGTCATGGGGCGCCTTCGGCTTGGAGGGTCGGTGATGATCGCCGGCCGGCCCGGACAGCATGTCCTGCACCGCAACGATCAAACGTCATGGGCGAGCTGTATATCGCGACAAACGCCGCGTAAAAAGCGGCATTTCGGCGAAATATATGGAGGAAAAAACTAGATATAGGGAGATTCGACGTGTTTTCCTGGGCAAATTGCCAGCGATGTGGTCCGCGGGATCTCGACGCGGTACCGATGAACGTTGACCTCATGACCCGATCCCCGATTTCAAACGGATGATGCCGGGGCCTGTTCATGCTGGCAAGGGGTTTTGCAGGTGGTGGAGAAGGCGCGAAGTGCGGCGCGCCACAGGTTCGGCCGTCTGGATTGCGCGGGTGGCGCAAACGGCTCGACAACAGAGAGCCAGGTTTCCCCGGTCTGCAAGCCATTCAAATTTCTGAGAGAAATTGGAGCGGGTGAAGCGATTCGAACGCTCGACCCCAACCTTGGCAAGGTTGTGCTCTACCCCTGAGCTACACCCGCTCATCACCTCGGTCCGGGGGTATTCGGTGAACCGTGGGTCGCTGTCTTGCGGCGACGGGCGCTATATGGCCCAACCGAATTTCAAATGCAACAGGGAAATGACGACGGAACGAAGAAAAAATTGCCGGCCCGTTTCGCAATGGCGGCAAACCCTTGGTCCACAAGGTCTTTGGGCGGGCATGGCGATTGCCAATCCTTGAGCGCGGACGTATCACCGTGCCGACAAACCGGCATTCGCCGTTCCGTGATCGATGCAAAAGAGACCTGCCATGACTGCGACCGCTCCCAAGACCGCCGAAGACCTGTTCCGTTTTCTCGATGACCTTGGCATTCCCCACCAGACCAAGACCCATGCGCCGGTCTTTACCGTGGCCGAATCGGTGTCGCTGCGCGATGAGATTCCCGGCGGCCATACCAAGAACCTGTTCGTCAAGGACAAGAAGGACCAGTTCTTCCTGCTGACGGTTGAGGAAAATGCCATCGTCGACCTGAAGACCGTGCACACGCTGATCGGTGCGGCCAGCAAGGTATCGTTCGGCAAGCCGGAAAAGCTGATGGAGTATCTGGGCGTCATTCCCGGTGCGGTCACGACGCTCGGCGCCATCAACGACACCGGCCATAATGTCACCTTCGTGCTCGATGCGGACCTGATGGAGCATGACATCATCAACTGCCATCCGCTGTCCAACGACGCGACGACCTCGCTGGCGCGGGCCGATCTCATTCGCTTTCTTGAGGCGACCGGCCACACGCCGCTTGTCTTGAAAGTCACGGCCTGACATACGATCTAAGCAGCAGAACAAGGCCCGGCGCGGCAAGAAAAGGCGGGAGACCACGATGAGCGACACCAGCAATCCCTATGGCGGCTTCGGCGGCCAGATGACGGCGCAGGCCCATTTCGGCGAGGCGCCCGCCAAGGCTCTTGTCGGCGATACGACCACATCAGGCTTTGCCAAGGACGTGCTCGAGGAATCGCGGCGCCAGCCGGTGCTGGTCGATTTCTGGGCGCCCTGGTGCGGCCCGTGCAAGCAGCTCCAGCCGATGATTGAAAAGGTCGTCAACGAGGCCAATGGCCGCGTCAAGCTGGTCAAGCTCAATATCGACGATCATCCGGCCATCCCGGGCCAGCTCGGCATCCAGTCGATCCCGGCCGTCGTCGCCTTTGTCGACGGTCGCCCGGTCGATGGCTTCATGGGCGCCATCCCGGAGAGCCAGATCCGCCAGTTCATCGAGAAGCTGGGCGGTTCGAACGAGGCCGATGCGGCCGCCGAAATCGCTGCCGTTCTGGAAGAAGCCAAGGGCCTGCTGGCAGCCGGCGATTTCGAAGGGGCCGCACAGCTCTATGGCGCGGTGATGCAGGCCGCGCCCGACAATGCCGTGGCGGTGGCCGGCATCGCCGAATGCATGATCGCCTCCAACCAGCATGAACGCGCCCGCCAGCTTTTGGAGAGCATGCCGGCGGAGATGTCGGCGGCTGTCGAGATCCAGGCGGTGCTGAAGAAGCTCGACCAGATCGATGAGGCCCGCAAGCTCGGCGATCCGGTGGCGCTGGAGCATCAGCTGGCGCTCAATCCAGATGATCACGAAGCGCGCATGAAGCTTGCCAAGATTCGCAGCGTCCAGGGCAAGCGCGACGAGGCGGCCGACCATCTGCTGATGATCATGCGGCGCGACCGCACATTCGACGACGACGGCGCGCGGCGCCAGCTGCTGGAATTCTTCGATGTCTGGGGCGCCAAGGACCCGGCAACGATCCAGGCGCGCAGACGGTTGTCGTCGATCCTTTTTTCGTGACAGGCCGGCGCGCCCTTGAGTTTCGCTTCGGCTGCGCCAATTTGATAGGAAGAACCAAGGTGGGCGCGATTTCGCGCCGTAAGGCCTGGCGTGGGAGGCGTTCATGCAGGTCGGGAATGCCAGATATCTGACGGCAGGTGATGTTCCAGAGACATTGCCGATCTTTCCCTTAGCAGGGGCCCTGCTGCTGCCCGGCGGGCAATTGCCGCTCAACGTCTTTGAGCCGCGCTATCTGGCGATGTTCGATGCGGCACTGGCCGGCAATCGTCTGATCGGCATCGTGCAGCCGGCGCTCACGGAGCCGGAAGCCGCGCTCGACGCACAGGAAGCGCCGGCGCTTTGCCAGGTGGGCTGCATCGGCCGCATCACGTCATGGGCGGAAACGGGCGACGGGCGTTACATCGTGTCGCTCGGCGGCGTCTGTCGGTTCCGGGTGATCGATGAAATCGCCGGCCACAGGCCCTATCGCACGGTGCGCATCGCACCGTTCATCGCCGACCTGTCATCGGCGCAGGAAGAGAGCACGGTTGATCGGGACGGCCTGCTTTCGGCTTTCCGAGCCTATCTCGAAGCCAACAAACTGGAGGCGGACTGGGACAGCGTCAAGCGTGCCAGCAACCTGACCCTGGTCAATTCCCTGTCGATGATGTCGCCGTTCGGGCCGGCCGAAAAGCAGGCCCTGCTGGAGGCGCCGGATCTGAAGACCCGCGCCGAGACGCTGGTGGCGATCACGGAAATCCTGCTGGCACGCGATTTCGGCGATGTCGATACGATGCTGCAGTGAAGGAGCATGGCCTCGATGGATGAGAAGCTGAGCCGGGTCGATCCGAAACTGCTCGAACTGCTGGTCTGCCCGCTGACCCGCGGGCGGCTTGCCTATGATCGGGAGAATAACGAACTGGTGTCGGAAAAGGCGCGGCTCGCCTATCCCATCCGCGACGGTATTCCGATCATGCTGGTGTCCGAGGCCCGCAAGATCGACGCGTGAGCTTTGATTTGCCGTCCTTGATCCGGTTTCAAATCGCCTCGCCGGCCAGGAGTTTCGGCCCACCTTTGCCGGCGGTGCCGGCCGCCTGCGAGATGAAGAAGGATTTCAGCTTCGGCAGGCGGTCGACCAGACCGAGGCCGAAATCGCGGACCACTCGGATCGGCGCGACATCGTTGGAAAACAGCCGGTTCAGCACATCCGTCGTCACGCCCATACGGAACGTGTCGAAGCGCCGCCAGGTCTGGTAGCGCTCCAGGACGTTGAGGTCGCCGATGTCGAGACCGAGGCGGTCAGCCTCGACGATGGTTTCGGCAAGGGCTGCCACATCCTTGAAGCCGAGATTGAGGCCCTGGCCGGAGATCGGGTGAATACCGTGGGCCGCATCGCCGGCCAGCGCCAGGCGCGGCGCGACGAAGGCGCGGGCGAGCGTCAGGCCAAGCGGAAAGGCGCGGCGGTCGCCGGTGGCCTTCAGGGCGCCGAGCTTGTGGCCGAAGCGCCGCTCCAGTTCCTCCTCGAAGACCAGGTCATCGGCGGCCACCAGCCGGTCGGCATCGGCCGTGCGCTCGGTCCAGACCAGCGACGAACGGTTGCCTTTCAGCGGCAGGATGGCGAAGGGGCCGGCTGGCAGGAAATGCTCCTCGGCGCAGCCCTCGTGCGGACGCTCGTGCTCGACCGTCGTGACGATGCCGGATTGTCCGTAATCCCAGGTCACCGTCTTGATGCCGGCCAGATCGCGCAGCTTCGATTTCACCCCGTCGCAGGCGACCACCAGCCGGGCGTTGAGCATCGCGCCGTCCGACAGCGTCAGTTCGGCCGCCGGGCCGCTGTTGTTGAAGCCGGTTGCCCCGGCGCCGTGGCGAATGGCGATGCCGGCCTTGGCCGCGGCGTCGCGCAGCGCTGCCACCATGCTGACATTGGGGATCATGTAGGCGAAAGGCCGGCCGTTTTCGACGGTGCCGTCGAAGGTCAGGAAAACCGGGCGCACCGGATCGCCGGTCTTCGAATCAGTGACGATCATCCGGGTGATCGGCTCGGCGTCGGGCGCGATCCTATCCCAGATGCCGAAGACCTCGAGCATGCGGGTCGCAGCCGCGATGATGGCCGATGCCCTGAGGTCCTTCTGCCATTGGCCTTCGGGCGCCGCTTCGACAACCTCGACCGACAGGTGAGGGGCCGCCTGCTTGACTGCGAGGGCGACCGACAGGCCCACATACCCACCGCCGACGACAATCAGATCCAACATGGCGCGCTCCCTTGCTGCTTGTATCCGTGTTCTGTCCTATATAGATCAGCCTTGAACATCTTCCTACAACCGGGGTCGTCAAAAATGTCGCAGGAGCGTGAAAACCAGACCGCCATGGATCAGCTGATCCGGACGCTCGACCTGGAAAACCTCGAGGTCAACCTCTTTCGCGGCAGCAGCCCGCAGGTCGGTTGGCAGCGGGTGTTCGGTGGCCAGGTGATCGCCCAGGCCCTGATGGCGGCGCAGCGCTGCGTGGAGGCCGACCGCTTCGTCCATTCCCTGCATGCCTATTTCATGCGGCCCGGCGATCCGGCCGTGCCGATCATCTACCAGGTCGAGCGCATTCGCGACGGCTCGAGCTTTGCCACAAGGCGCGTGGTCGCCATCCAGCACGGCAAGGCAATCTTCTCGATGTCGGCATCCTTCCAGCAGGAGGAGGAAGGGTTCGACCACCAGGTCGCCATGCCGGATGTCAAGCAGCCGGAAGAGCTGATGGGCGAGACCGAATTCCGCGAGGTTTTCCTGTCCCAGGCGCCTGAAAACGTTCGCAAATATTGGGGTCGCGAGCGGCCGGTGGAAATCCGCCCGGTATCGCTCGTCCACTATCTCACCAAGGACAAGCTGGAACCGGAAGCGCATATCTGGGTGCGGCCGACCGGTGCCGTCCCTGATGACCGGCACTACCAGGCGGCGGTGCTCGCCTATCTTTCCGACATGACGCTGCTCGACACCTCGCTCTATGCCCATGGCCGATCGATCTTCGACCCTAGCCTGCAGGTCGCCAGCCTCGATCATGCCATGTGGTTCCATCGTCCCTCGGCGCTCGACGACTGGCTGCTCTACACCCAGGACAGCCCGAGTGCCTTTGGAGCGCGCGGAATGACCCGGGGCAGCCTCTACAGTCGGACGGGGTCTTTGATCGCCTCGGTGGCGCAGGAAGGCCTGATTCGGAAAAAGGCAAATGATTAATTATTGAGCATTTTTTGAAAAGTGCACAAGATTTGCCCGCCCAACGGCCATTCAACTGCCTGTTTCTTAGCTGATTATCTTATAGTCTTTAGAATTCAATAACTTATTCCCCGGCCTCCAATCTGGCACATACTTTGAATGTCACAAGCCAGTCGCTGCTTAATTGATCTTGCCAGCGGCAAGGAGAGTCGGCTCCGCGCCGAAGGACAAACATAAGGATGGGAAACCAGATGAAGATTGTGATGGCCATTATCAAGCCGTTCAAGCTCGATGAGGTCCGCGAGGCTCTGACCGCTGTTGGCATTCAGGGCCTGACCGTGACCGAGGTCAAGGGATACGGACGTCAGAAGGGACACACCGAAATCTATCGCGGAACGGAATATGCCGTTAGCTTTCTGCCGAAGTTGAAGGTCGAGATCGCGGTCGCGTCCGATATCGCGGACAAGGCTGTCGAGGCTATCGCCTCTGCCGCCAAGACCGGGCAGATCGGCGATGGAAAGATTTTCGTCTACTCGATCGATCAGGCCGTGCGCATTCGTACCGGCGAAACCAATACCGAAGCGTTGTAAGAACGGCTGTAAGGGGAGTTGTTTCTGATGTCATTTTCCAAATTTCCATCTTCTATCGCGCGCTTGAGCGCCGCCACGGCCGCCTTGCTGGCGCCGGCGATCGCCTTTGCGCAGGACGCGGCCGCTCCGGCCGTTGCCGAAGCAGCAGCGGCTGCTCCGGCCATGACCGTTGACAAGGGCGACACCACCTGGATGTTGATCTCGTCGGCGCTGGTTCTTCTGATGACCGTGCCGGGCCTGGCCCTGTTCTACGGTGGTCTCGTGCGCACCAAGAACATGCTTTCGGTGGCCATGCAGGTTCTGATGATCGCCGCAGTCGCGATGCTCGTCTGGGTCGCCTACGGCTATTCGCTGGCGTTTACCGACGGCGGTTCGCTGAACAGCTTTGTCGGTGGTTTCTCCAAGATGTTCCTGGCCGGCGTCGACGTCACGACGGTGGCGGAAAGCTTCTCCAAGGGCGTCGCCATTCCGGAGTTGACCTTCGTCGTCTTCCAGATGACCTTTGCCGCCATCACGCCCGGCCTGATCATCGGTGCCTTCGCCGAACGCATCAAGTTCTCCGCCGTCATCCTCTTCACCATCCTGTGGCTCACCTTCATCTACTTCCCGATGGCCCACATGGTCTGGTTCTGGGGCGGCCCGAGCGCCTATGACGGCCCGACCGGCCTGATCTTCGGCTTCGGCGCCATCGACTTCGCCGGCGGCACCGTCGTCCACATCAATGCCGGCATCGCTGGTCTCGTCGGCGCCATCATGGTCGGCAAGCGCACCGGTTACGGCAAGGACATGATGGCACCCCATTCCATGACGCTCACCATGGTCGGCGCTTCGCTGCTGTGGGTCGGTTGGTTCGGCTTCAACGCCGGTTCCAACCTGGAATCGAACGCCTATGCCGCGCTTGCCATGATCAACACCTTCGTTGCCACCGCCGCCGCCATCGTCTCCTGGGCGATCGTCGAAACCTTCAGCCGCGGCAAGGCCTCGATGCTGGGTGCAGCGTCCGGTGCCGTTGCCGGTCTCGTCGTGATCACGCCTGCCGCCGGCTTTGCCGGCCCGATGGGCGCCATCGTCATGGGCCTCGTGGTCTCGCCGATCTGCTACTTCTTCGTCTCTACCGTGAAGAACAAGTTCGGCTATGACGACACCGCAGACGTCTTCGGCGTTCACTGCATCGGCGGCATCATCGGTGCCCTGTTGACCGGCGTCTTCGTCAACCCGGCTCTCGGCGGCGCTGGCATCGTCGATTATTCGACGGCCGATTTCGCTGCAGGTTATGCCGGCACGGTGACCCAGGTCTGGGCACAGTTCAAGGGCGTCATCGTCACCGTTCTGTGGTCGGGCATTGGCTCGGCGATCCTGTTCAAGATCGTTGATGTCATCGTCGGCCTGCGCGTTCCGGTGGAAGCCGAGCGCGAAGGTCTCGACCTCGCCTCCCACGGCGAAGCAGCCTATCACTCTTAAGTGCGACGCGGCGCCGGTCTCCGGCGCCGCGTTTCCTCCCGTCGCGGCTTTCCTGAAAGACGCGTTTGGCCCGGACAGCAATGTCCGGGCTATTTTTTTGTCCTCCGCACGGCCCTGCTGTCGCCGCTTGCGATAAAGGTCTGTGCCTTTTGCCCAACAAGGGCCGCGAAACCTCTCCATGGTTAAAGGGGTGTTAACCGACCCGTTGATACTCTGCCACAGAGCGGGGCATGCGTGGTTCGAGTGAACTTCTCTTGCCGCAGCGGCAAGTCACGGACCTATCAAGAACGGCAGGCGGAAAATTATGAGCAGAAGCACGTCAGCGTCGATGGAGGAGCGCTCCGGCCGTTTGGCCATCACCGCATTCGTGGTGCGACAGATCCTGGCGTTGGCCGGATTCGGGCTTTTCCTGTTCCTGGTGCTGGCCGTCGCTGCCCTTGCCACATGGAATGTCGCCGATCCGAGCTTCTCCTACGCCACCGGCAATCAGCCGACCAATATCCTCGGCTATGCCGGTGCTGCCTTTGCCGATCTGATGATGCAGTTTCTCGGCCTGTCCAGCGTCATTGCCCTGTTGCCGGTGCTCGCCTGGTCGCTGGCGCTGATTTCCGGCCGGACGATCAATCGCATCCCCGCGCGCATCGCCACCTGGCTGGTCGGCGCGCTGGTAGCCTCTGCCGTCATCGGCTGCTTCCCGCCGCCGTTGACCTGGCCGATCCCCAACGGTATCGGCGGCGTGCTCGGCGACATGATCCTGCGGTTCCCGGCACTGTTCATCGGCGCCTATCCGACCGGCAATTTCGCCATGGTGGTCGGCGGCATCTTTTCTGTTCCGGCGATCTGGCTGCTGCTCTTTGCCGCCGGCATCATCGGCCGCGAGATGGTCGAGCCGGATGAGGACGAGGCGCCGATCAAGCCGGTCAAGGCGCGTCCTGCCAAACCGGTCGTCGAGGACGACGAGGACGATAGCGCCGGTCCCTTTGCGCTGGCTTTCGGTGCCATGGCCCATGGCTGGTACATGACGCAGACCCGTATCCGCCGGCTGTTCGGCGTCAAGCCGCGCCGCCGCGACCGGTCGCAGTTCGAACAGCCCTATGATTTCAACGATGACGAATTCGGTGCGCTGAACGAGCCGGTGCGACCGAAGGTCATGGGCGACGGCATGCGGGCCGAGCCGCCGATGGACATGCCGGCGGAACGGCGGCGGGTGGTTGCCGCCCCGCCGATTTCCAGCCATGACGATGACGGCGATTTCGACATGGACGCCTCTCCCCGGCGACCGGTCGGCATCCTGCCGGATGACGACGAGGATGTGGATTACGGATGGGTCGCCCCACCGGAGGCCCGTCCCGCTGCATCCGCTGCCCCACCGCGGGCCTCGGCACGGGTTGCCGCGCCGCCGCCGCGGCCCAAGCCCGGCGCCCGCATCGAGAAGGAGGCGCAGACCTCGTTCATCCGTCCGGACGGCTTCCAGCTTCCGCCGATCCATCTTCTGGCCGAACCCAAGGCCATTGCGCGCGATGCCACGCTGTCGGCCGAAGCGCTGGAGCAGAATGCCCGCATGCTGGAAGGCGTGCTGGAGGATTTCGGCGTCAAGGGCGAGATCATCCATGTGCGCCCCGGTCCGGTCGTCACGCTCTATGAACTGGAGCCGGCGCCCGGCATCAAGTCGTCGCGCGTCATCGGCCTTGCCGATGATATCGCCCGCTCGATGAGCGCGATCGCCGCGCGTGTCGCCGTGGTGCCCGGCCGCAACGCCATCGGCATCGAATTGCCGAACCAGCGCCGCGAGACCGTCTACCTGCGCGAGATGATCGGCTCCAGAGATTTCGAGCAGAGCAAGGCCAAGCTTGCCATGGCGCTCGGCAAGACGATCGGCGGCGAGCCGGTTATCGTCGACATCGCCAAGATGCCGCATCTGCTGGTCGCCGGAACCACCGGCTCGGGCAAGTCGGTGGCGATCAACACGATGATCCTGTCGCTGGTCTATCGCATGACGCCGGAGAAGTGCCGGTTGATCATGATCGATCCGAAAATGCTCGAACTCTCCGTCTATGACGGCATTCCCCATCTGCTGTCGCCTGTCGTCACCGATCCGAAGAAGGCCGTCGTGGCGCTGAAATGGACGGTGCGCGAGATGGAAGAGCGCTACAAGAAGATGTCGAAGATCGGCGTGCGCAATATCGACGGCTTCAACAGTCGCGTCGAGCAGGCGATCGAAAAGGGCGAGGTGCTGACCCGCACCGTGCAGACCGGCTTCGACCGCCAGACCGGCGAGGCGATCTACGAGACGGAAGAATTCGACCTGCAGCCGATCCCCTATATCGTCGTCATCATCGACGAAATGGCCGACCTGATGATGGTGGCCGGCAAGGATATCGAAGGCGCCGTGCAGCGGCTGGCCCAGATGGCGCGCGCCGCCGGCATCCATGTGATCATGGCGACGCAGCGTCCTTCGGTCGATGTCATCACCGGCACGATCAAGGCCAATTTCCCGACCCGTATCTCCTTCCAGGTGACGTCGAAGATCGACAGCCGCACCATCCTGGGTGAACAGGGTGCCGAGCAGCTGCTGGGCATGGGCGACATGCTCTACATGGCCGGCGGCGGCCGCATCCAGCGCGTGCATGGTCCCTTCGTGTCCGACACCGAAGTCGAGGAGATCGTCGCTTACCTCAAGACGCAAGGCTCGCCGCAATATCTCGACGCGATCACCATCGACGACGATGACGACGAAGGCGGCAGCGGTCCGGCCGGTGCGGCCAACCTGGCCGATTCGGACGACCCTTACGACCAGGCCGTGGCCATCGTGCTGCGCGATGGCAAGGCCTCCACCTCCTATATCCAACGGCGCCTCGGTATCGGCTACAACCGGGCCGCCTCGCTGATCGAGCGCATGGAGAAGGAGGGCCTGATCGGGGCTGCCAACCACGCTGGCAAGCGCGAGATTCTGGTGCCGACGGAAGCCGATATCATCGAACGCTAGAACCGTTCCGGAGCGCTTCTGCGGTCCGGACATCGCCACCTGCCGGCGCCTGCCGGTCATCGTCATGATGACGCCGTGTTTTTCGGCGAGGGAAGGCGCATTGAAGGAGATTGAAATGTCTGACATCAAAGCCGATCTTTCGCCAACCCATCTGTCGCGTTCCGTTCTGACGCGCCGCCGGTTGATCGCCGGTGCCGCGGGTCTTGGCACTGCGGTGTGGCTGTTCGGGCCATCGGCCTTTGCCGCCGCCGACGAAAATGCGGCGCAGAAAGTGGCCGACCATTTTTCGTCGGTGAAGACCATGACTGGCGAGTTCGTGCAGTTCGGACCGCGCGGCGAACAGACGGCCGGCAAGTTTTTCATCGAACGTCCGGGCAAGCTGCGCTTCAACTATGAGGCGCCGTCGCCGATGCGGGTGATCTCGGATGGCCGCAATGTCGTCATCGGCAATGTCAAGCTGAAGACCTGGGACATCTACCCGCTGTCGAAGACACCGCTCAGCCTGCTTTTGTCCGACAAGATCGATCTTGGTCATCAGATGGTGCGCGACGTGAAGCAGGAGGCGGATCTGACGACGATCGTGCTCGGCGACAAGTCGATCTTCGGCGATTCGACCATCACGCTGATGTTCGATCCGAAGACCTACGATCTGCGCCAGTGGACGATCACCGATGCGCAGGCCAAGGACACCTCGGTGATGATCTTCAACGTCCAGAACGGCCTGGCCTTCGACCCCAAGGTTTTCGAAGTGCCTTACGAGGATGTGCGCAATCGCGGCGTCAACAAGGACTGAGCGGGCTCGGTGTGAGCAATGTGGAAAAGGCGCCGCAGGCCCCAGGGGTCGGCGCCTTTTGACTGTTCAAGGCCGTCCTGATTGCCTAAACCTCGTTGAGCGCCATGGGCGGCGCGACGAGGGCAGGGACAGGACCGCATGGCATTTTCGATCACCACCTGGAACATCAATTCCGTCCGCCTGCGTCTGCCGATCGTCGAGCGCCTGCTCTCCGAGGTCCAGCCCGACATTCTCTGCCTGCAGGAAATCAAGTGCCAGAACGACCAGTTCCCGACCGAGCCCCTGCAGGCGCTGGGCTACAAGCATATCATCCTGCATGGCCAGAAGGGCTATCACGGCGTGGCCATCGCCTCAAAATTTCCGCTAACCGAAGATCATCGCCAGGACTATTGCGGGGTGGGCGATAGCCGGCACATCTCGGCGATCTTCGAACAGGGCGGCCGCCGCATCCGCATCCATAATTTCTACGTGCCGGCCGGCGGCGACGAGCCGAACCGCGACGTGAACCCGAAATTCGGCCACAAGCTCGATTTCATCGAGGAGATGAAGGCGCTGAATGCCGAAGCCGAGCCCGGAGTCTCGGCCATTCTCGTTGGCGATCTCAACATCGCGCCGCTTGAAAACGATGTCTGGTCGCACAAGCAGATGCTGAAGATCGTCAGCCATACGCCTGTTGAGACCGACGGGCTGCTGGACGTCATGCAAAAGGGGCGCTGGGTGGACCTGATGCGCCAGGTCGTCGACCCGGCCGACAAACTCTACACCTGGTGGAGCTACCGGGCCAAGGACTGGGATGCCGCCGACAAGGGCCGCCGCCTCGACCATATCTGGTCTTCGGCCGATCTCGGGCCGCTGCTGCAGCGCATCGACATCCTGCGGGACGCCCGCGGCTGGGACCGGCCGTCCGACCACGTGCCGGTCACCGCGCATTTTTCTCTCTGAAGAGGCGCCTGCGCCGATGCCGGTCTCACGATCAGGTGAACCGATATCCGAGCGAGGCCGCCTGGGTGGCAAGCGCTGCGATATTCTGGCGGATGCGGTTCTGCAGGATTTCGGCCATCTCGGGATATTCCTCGAGCAGCCGGTGGAACAGGGCGCGGGTGATGCGGATGACGTTGGAATCCTCGAGCGCGATGGCGGTGTATTTGCGCTCCACCATGGTGGCCAGCGCCAGTTCCGACAGCATGGTGCCGGGCTCGGCAATGGCCTCGACCTTCGGCTTGCCGCCACGCCCGAGCGTCGACAGTTCGAAACGGCCGCGGGCGATGACATAGGCGCATTCGGCCGGTGATTTTTCCCGAAACAGCGCCTGGCCGGCACTGATCGGCCGGTGCTCGGCGCCGAAAGCGATCAGCCGCAGCTGGTCCTTGTCCAGATCCTGGAACAGCGGAACGGCCGAAAGCAGTTCCATGTCATCGCTAAGCGCCATGCCGGTTCCTTTTCCTTACGGAATGATCTTGTAGCCGCCGTTCTCCGTGACCAGGATTTCCGCGGTGGAAGGATCCCGTTCTATCTTCTGGCGCAGGCGATAGACATGGGTTTCCAGCGTGTGGGTGGTCACGCCGGAATTGTATCCCCAGACTTCTTCGAGCAGCACGTCGCGGGTCACGACCTTCTGGCCGGCGCGATAGAGATAGCGGATGATCGCCGCTTCCTTTTCGGTGAGGCGGATCTTCTTGCCATCGTCGGTGGTGAGCAGCTTCTGGCTCGGCTTGAACAGGTAGGGACCGACCGTAAACGTGGCATCCTCGCTCTGCTCGTGCTGGCGCAGCTGGGCGCGGATGCGGGCCAGCAGCACGGCAAAGCGGAACGGCTTGGTCACATAGTCGTTGGCGCCGGCTTCCAGGCCCAGAATGGTGTCACTGTCGGTATCGTGGCCTGTCAGCATGATCACCGGCGCCTTGAAGCCGCCCTTGCGCAGCAGCTTCACCGCCTCGCGCCCGTCCATATCCGGCAGGCCGACATCCATGATCAGCAGGTCGATCTGACCGCCCCGCGCCGCCTGCATGCCCTTGGTGGCGTTCGATTCCTGCTGCAACACGAACTCTTCGTAGAGCGACAGCTGCTCCACCAGGGTGTCGCGCAGGTCGTCGTCATCATCGACCAGAAGAATGGTGCGTGCCGTCATGAAGTTCGGTCTCCCATATCGCTGCAATGCATGCCGTCACAGGCCTTGCTCCGGTCCCTTTGGCGAAACCAGAGCGCAGTTGTCTTTGCCAGCCCGCTATGAATACAATTGAAATCACAGGCAAAGCAAAAACTTGTGAGCATAATGCGTCGGGCCAGCGAAAAAGCGAAGATAAAAAAGCCGGATATCATCGTCCGCGTCAGCCCGCGCGACAGGACCAAGGCGACCGTACGCGTCGGGCCGGTCGTCATGCGGGCGGCCCTTGGCCGTTCCGGCCGGACGGTGATGAAGCGCGAAGGCGACGGCGCCACGCCGATTGCCGCGATGACGTTGCTTTCCGGCTTCGTGCGGCGCGACCGGTTCCGGGCACCGATCAGCCCCTTACCTCTGAAGTCGATTGTCGGCGGCATGCTGTGGTGCGATGCGCCCGGCCATGCGGCCTATAACCGGCCGGTCAGGGCGCCCTTTGCCGCCAACCATGAGGACTTGCTGAGGGCCGATCATCTCTACGATGTCTGCCTCGTCATGGACTGGAACATGTCGCAGCGGCGGCGCGGCTGCGGTTCGGCGATCTTCTTCCATCTGGCCAAATCAGGATATGCGCCGACCGAGGGCTGCATCGCCGTCAGCCCGACCGATATGCGCCGCCTTCTGCCACTGTTGCACAAAGGCCGGGTGGTCCGCGTCATTTGAGGCCGGATCGGTAAAGATTGTCCGTCCGGCCTTAAAATGTCGCCGGCAGAACCTATCTAGGACAGGCACCCCGTTACATAGGGGCTCGCACGGTGACCTTCGCCTGTCATCAGCCAGGACAGCCCCTCAGGCCCCGTCCGTTTCATTTGCCAATTCATGGGAGATATCCATTTGATCGACCAACCCCATATTACCCTCAACGATGGCGCCCGGATTCCGCAGGTCGGGCTCGGCGTCTGGCAGACGCCGAATGACCAAGCCGTCCCGGCGGTCAAGGCGGCGCTTGATGCGGGCTATCGCCATGTCGATACGGCCGCCATCTATGACAACGAAGACGGCGTCGGCCAGGGCATCCGGGAGTCCGGCCTTGCCCGCGGCGAGATCTACCTCACCACCAAGCTGTGGAACAGCGAGCAGGGTTTCGATTCGACGCTCAAGGCCTTCGACGCCAGTCTGAAGCGGCTCGGCACCGACTATGTCGATCTCTACCTGATTCACTGGCCGTCGCCGCATCGCGGCCTGTTCGTCGATACCTGGAAGGCGTTCATCCGGCTGAAGGAAGAAGGCCGGGCGAAATTGATCGGGGTGTCGAATTTTGATCCCGAGCACCTGGACAGGATCATCGCCGAGACCGGTGTGGTGCCGGCGATCAACCAGATCGAACTGCATCCGGATTTCCAGCAGAAGGCCCATCGCGCCTTCCACGAGCAGCATGGCATCGTCACACAATCCTGGAGCCCGCTCGGCCAGGGCAAGCTGCTCAGCCATCCGGTGATCGGCCGGATTGCCGAAAGCCATGGCCGCACGCCGGCCCAGGTGATCATCCGCTGGCATATCGACAACGGCCTCGTCGTCATCCCCAAATCGGTGACGCCGTCGCGCATCGTCGAGAATTTTAAAGTGTTCGACTTTAAACTGACAGCCGACGATCTGGGCGAGCTTGACAAGCTCGACAGCGGTTCGGCCCGTATGGGCCCGGATCCGAAAACGGCGACGTTCTGATCGCCCGCGCAATGCCTGAATAACGACACAAGACCCGCATCGCTCCGGCGTTGTGGGTCTTGTTTTGTGGCGCTAAGGTCGCGAGAGACACGTCATTCATGGGTCGCTGCAGCGGAAGGGGCATGGCATGCGGATACTCTCATTGAACGCATGGGGCGGCACTCTGCACGCGCCGCTGATGGACTATCTGGCCGCCGCGGACCCCGACATCCTGTGCCTGCAGGAGGTGGTGAGCAGCGCCGTTGCCGCGGCCGACTGGCTGGCCTACCGGGATCGCGATGTCGAACTGCCGCAGCGGCCCCATCTGTTCGATGAGATCCGGGCGGTACTTCCCGGGCATGACGGGTCCTTCCATCCGACCTCCCGTGGCGACCTCTTCGACGGCGACAAGGCTGTGCCCTGCGAGTTCGGGCTGGCAACCTTCGTGCGCCGGGGCTATCCGGTGATCGGCCAGGCTGTCGGCTTCGTGCACCGGGCATTCTCGCCCGATGGCTGGGGACCGCATCCGCGGGCCCGCAATGCCCATTGCCTGCGCGTCTTCAGCTATGACGGGGGTTTTTCCGTCACCGTGGCGCAGATGCACGGCTTGCGCGACGTGGCCGGCAAGGGCGACATGCCGGAGCGCGATGCCCAGGCCCAGGCGCTCGCCGCCCTGATCAGGCAGGTCTGGCCCGGCGATGAAAGGCTTGTCGTGTGCGGCGATTTCAACGTGCTGCCCGGCAGCCGGACGTTCGAGACGCTGGCGGGGCTGGGCTTGACCGATCTTGTCACGACGCGCGGCTTTGTCGATACGCGCACATCGTTTTATCGCAAGCCGGGACGCTTCGCCGACTACATGTTGGTCACGCCTGAGGTCGAGGTGGTGCGGTTCGACGTGGTCGAGCAGCCGGAGGTTTCCGACCACAGGGCCTTGCTGCTGGAGCTACGATAGATCACGGCCATCGGCCGCAGCGCCCTCATGTGTGGTGCTGCGGCCGAGCGTCTATGGATACCGGTTTATTTCCACTCGCGGATATCGACGAAGTGGCCGGCGATCGCGGCGGCGGCGGCCATGGCCGGCGACACCAGATGGGTGCGGCCCTTGAAGCCCTGGCGGCCTTCGAAATTGCGGTTCGAGGTCGAGGCGCAGCGCTCGCCCGGCTTCAGGCGGTCGTCGTTCATGGCCAGGCACATCGAGCAGCCCGGCTCGCGCCAGTCGAAGCCGGCCGCCTTGAAGATCGTGTCGAGGCCTTCGGCCTCGGCCTGTTCCTTGACCAGCCCCGAGCCCGGCACGATCATCGCCGAGACGGTTGGGGCCACGGTGCGGCCTTCGACGACCTTGGCCACTTCGCGCAGGTCCTCGATGCGGCCATTGGTGCAGGAGCCGATGAACACCCGGTCGATGGCGATATCGGTGATCTTGGTGTCCGGCTTCAGGCCCATATAGTCGAGCGCCCGCCATTTCGAGGTGCGCTTGTTCTCGTCTTCGATCAGGTCGGGGTTCGGCACCACGCCCTGGACGGACACGACATCCTCCGGCGAGGAGCCCCAGGAGACGATCGGCGGCAGGTCGGCGGCGTTCAGCACGACGACGCGGTCGTAATGGGCGCCTTCGTCGGTCTGCAGGGTCTTCCAGTATGCGATCGCCTGTTCCAGCTCTTCGCCCTTCGGGGCGCGCGGCTTGCCTTTGATGTATTCGAAGGTCTTTTCATCGGGCGCGATCAGGCCGGCGCGGGCGCCACCTTCGATCGTCATGTTGCACACCGTCATACGGCCTTCCATCGACAGGGCGCGGATCGCCTCGCCGGCAAATTCGATGACGTGGCCGGTGCCGCCGGCGGTGCCGATTTCGCCGATGATGGCGAGAATGATGTCCTTGGCGGTGACGTGGTCCGGAAGGACGCCGTCAACCCGCACCAGCATGTTCTTGGCCTTCTTCTGGATCAGCGTCTGGGTGGCCAGAACGTGCTCGACCTCCGATGTGCCGATGCCGTGGGCCAGTGCCCCGAAGGCGCCGTGGGTCGAGGTGTGGCTGTCGCCGCAGACAATGGTCATGCCGGGCAGGGTGAAGCCCTGTTCCGGGCCGACGATGTGCACGATGCCCTGGCGCTTGTCGCTGGCCGAGTAATATTCGACGCCGAATTCGGCAGCGTTCTGGGCGAGCGCTTCCACCTGGATGCGGCTTTCCTCGTTCTTGATGCCGAGATGGCGATCCGGTGAGGTCGGCACGTTGTGGTCGACGACCGCCAGCGTCTTTTGCGGCGCGCGCACGGCGCGGTGCGTCATGCGCAGGCCTTCAAAAGCCTGCGGGCTCGTTACCTCATGCACGAGGTGGCGATCGATGTAGAGAAGACAGGTGCCGTCGGCCTGGCTGTCGACCAGATGGTCGTCCCAGATTTTATCGTAAAGGGTGCGGGGTGCGCTCATGATTGTGACATCCAATGGAGAGGTAAAAGGGGGTCGTAGACTGCGAAGACCATCGACGGAAACGTCGCATGATCCGCGCCAGCGGCCTTATGAAAGGCGGCCGGTGAGTGCCCCGAAAACGCGCGCAAAAAAGCGGGCCGGCAGGCGCTTGTGGTCCTGCAGCACGTAGATATCAGGCGCGAGACATCCGAATTTCGATCCCATGACGGCTTCCATAGCAGTTTAGAACTGTTCCGGCAATAATTTTGCTGAAGGGTGCAGCGTGTGCCGCAGCCGGATCAGTCGTCGGGAGCGCCGCGGCTGCGCATGCGCAGTTCCAGCCGGCGCAGCGCCAGCGACAGGCCAATGGTCAATAGCAGGTAGATATAGGTGACGATCGAATAGGTCTCGAAAAACCGGAAGGAACCGGCGGCATAGACCTTGCCCATCTGGGTGACGTCGGCCACGCCCAGCACCGAGACCAGGGAACTGTCCTTGACCATCGAGACGAAATCGTTGGAGAGCGGCGGAAAAATCACCCGCACGGCTTGCGGAAAGACAACCAGACGAAAACGCTGGGTGCGGTTAAGCCCCAGCGACTTGGCCGCCTCGATCTGGCCCTCGTCCACCGACTGGATGCCGGCACGAAAAATCTCGGCGATGAACGAGGAATAGCCGATGGTCAGCGCGAAGATCGCCCGCCACATCAGCGAGAGGTCGCGCACCTGCAGCGGCTCTGCCCAGCCGGTGCTGAAAAGCGGCGTCATCAGCCAGTTGATCAGGGCCACCAGGCCCGGCGCGCCGACAAAGGCGATGTAGAACAGCAGCACGAGAATGGGGATGCCGCGGATCACCTCGATATAGAAGCGGGCAAACTGGCGCAGCACCAGGCTGTCGGACATGCCGAGCAGGGCGATGAGCAGGCCAAGGGCCGTTGCCAGCGCAAAGCCGACAAGCGTGACGAAGACGGTGACGGCTATGCCGGCGCCGACGATCGAAAACACCTGGGCATAGAGATCGTTGACGGCGATGACGCCCGCCACGCCGACGGCCAGAATGGCGAACGCCACCAGCCACCAGGGATAGTCGGCCTTCTTGGCGCCCTTGGGGAGGGTCTGGAAACCCATCAGCGCCCCTGTTGCGACCGTTGGGCCAGCGGGCCGATCATTGGCCCATCTTGTAGTCGAGGAACCATGTCTTGTTCAGCGCATCCAGGGTGCCGTCGGCCTGCATGGCGGCGATCACGGCATTGATGGGTGCGACCAGATCGGACCCCTTGGCGAAGATGAAGCCGAAGTCTTCCGAGCCGAGCGGTTCGCCGATCAGCTTCAGCCCGCCGTTCGAGGCATCGACATAGCCCTTGCCGGCCGTGCCGTCGGTCAGCACCAGGTCGACATCGCCGGTTTTCAGGGCCTGCACGGTGGCGCCGAAGGTTTCCATCAGCTTGATGCGCGGATTCTGCTCGTTGCCGTCCAGCACTTCGTAGACGGCGGTGTAGAAGGGAGTCGTGCCGGCCTGGGCGCCGATCAGGCCGCTCTCAAGCGCCGCAAAGCTCTTGGCATCGGTGAAGCGGCTCTCGTCGCCGCGCACCAGCATGAACTGCTGCGAGCGCATATAGGGATCGGAAAAGTCGACCTTCTCCTTGCGCTCGTCCTTGATGGTGATGCCGGTCATGCCGATATCGTATTGCCCGTCGGACACCGCCTGGATCATCGCGTCCCAGCTGGTGTTCTGGTACTCGACCTTGAAATTCAGCCGCTTGGCGATGTCGTTCATCGCGTCATATTCCCAGCCGATCGCCTTGCCGCTCTTCGGGTCAATGAATTGCAGCGGCGGATAGGCGTTTTCGGTGACAACCGTAACGGTCCTGCCGCCGAGATCCGGCAGGCTGGCGGCCATCGCCGCCAAGGGCGTGAAAACGAGGGCGGCGAGCCCGGTCAAAAATATACGTCGCAACGGCATGGAACGGCTCCTGACTTGGCGGTTGCCAAAGTGTGTCACACAATCTTCCGCCGGAGCAAGGGAGGTGATTCCAAAAAAGAAAAGGCGGCTCGAAAGCCGCCTTGTCCGTATTCCCAACACGGGAAATCTTATTCTGCGGCGCCTTCGGCCGGAGCAGCGGCGGCTTCTGCAGCAGCGGCTGCAGCTGCTTCTTCAGCGGCCTTGGCTTCAGCGGCTTCGGCAGCTGCCTTTTCGGCGGCCAGGGCCTGGGCTGCTGCGACCTTTTCGGCTTCCAGACGGGCTTTTTCTTCGGCCACGGCGGCGCGTTCGGCGTCGTTCAGCTTGCGGGCGCGCGTGCCGGTATCTTCAACGATACGGGCCGACTTGCCGCGACGATCGCGCAGGTAGTAGAGCTTGGCGCGACGGACCTTGCCGCGGCGAACGATTTCGACGCTTTCGACCAGCGGCGAGTAAACCGGGAATACGCGCTCGACGCCTTCGCCGTAGGAGATCTTGCGAACGGTGAAGCTCTCGTTGATGCCGCCGCCCGAGCGTGCGATGCAAACGCCTTCATAGGCCTGTACGCGGGTACGGTTGCCTTCCTTGACGGTGACGTTGACGCGGAGCGTGTCGCCAGCGGAAAATTCCGGGAGCTTGCGCTTGGCTTCGATCTTGGCGGCCTGTTCGGCTTCCAGCTGTTGAATGATGTTCATGTCTAACCTCAGGTTCTTCTGAAACAGCCAGAGCGCTCAACGACATTCCTTCGGACGAAGCCTCCGGATGCGCCCGTTGACGGGGCGGGAGCGAATACGCATGCTCTTTGTTTGTTGGCAGACGGGACTAAAGCCCATTTCCGACGCGGCCAATACACCAAACGGCACGGCTTGTCATCCCATGCGGCGCATTTTTTATCGACGCTTCCGGCGCCCGATCGGCTTGCGATATCAAGCTCAAGGCCTTAACCCTGCCCGATCACGGAGAAACGCCTTATGTCGATTGCAATGATGGGCCTGTTGTTTGTCGCCGGATTTTTCTCCGGCGTCGTCAATGCGATTGCCGGCGGCGGCACGTTCCTGACCTTCGGGGCCCTGACGCTGGCCGGCCTGCCGCCGATATCCGCCAATGCCACGTCGTCGATCGTGCAGTTTCCCGGCTATATCACCTCGACGCTTGCCTATGCCCGCGAAATCCGCACCTTGTGGAAGCCGGCGCTGGCGCTCGGCCTCGTCTCGGCGCTCGGGGCGCTCGGCGGCGCGCTGTTCCTGGTCTCGCTATCCAATCCGGCCTTCCGCGGCATGGTACCGTGGCTGCTTTTAGCCGCCACCGCCGTCTTTGCCGCGGGTCCCTGGTTGCGTCCGAAAAATACCGGCGAAAGCCATGCCGCCACGCCGCTCGGCCTGTTCACCCAGACCGCGACGTCGTTTTACGGCGGCTTCTTCGGCGCCGGCATGGGCATCATGATGCTGGCGTCGCTGGGGCTTGCCAGCGGCGGCCCCTATCACCGCCTCAATGCGCTCAAAAATTTCCTGTCGATCATCATCGCCGCCGTGGCGATTGCCGTCTTCACGGCCGCCGGCGCCGTGTCCTGGTGGCATGCGCTGGTCATGGTGCCGGCCGTGGCGCTCGGCGGCTATGCCGGCGTCAGCCTTGCCAAGCGTGTGCCGCAGGAAGTGCTGCGCTGGCTGGTGATGGCTGCCGGCACCGGACTGGCCGTCTATTATTTCATCACCGGCTGAGGCCGAAAGAACGGCGCCGTCAGGCCTTGTTGCCTGGCCTGGATGTCCGGCCGGTGAGCAGGTCCGGCCGGCGATCTTGCGTCAGTTGCAGAGCCTGCGCGTGGCGCCACTCTTCGATGGCACGGTGGTTGCCGGAGGTCAGGATCGCCGGGATCTCGCGGCCCTCGAACTCTTGGGGCCGCGTATAGTGCGGATGCTCCAGCAGGCCGCTCTCGAAACTTTCGTGCACGCCGGAGAGATCGTTGCCCATCACGCCGGGCAGGATGCGCACCACGGCGTCGAGCAGGGTCAGGGCCGCCGGTTCGCCGCCCGACAGGATATAGTCGCCGATCGACACTTCCTCCAGCGCCCGCGCCTCGATGACGCGCTGGTCGACGCCTTCGAACCGCCCGCAGACGATCACCATGCCGTCGCCGTCCGCCAGCTGCCGGACCCGCTCCTGGGTCAACGGCTTGCCGCGCGGGCTCATCAGCAGGCGCGGCCGTCCGTCATCGGTCGAGACATGGTCGATGGCGCGCGCCAAAACGTCCGGTTTCAGCACCATGCCGGCACCGCCGCCGGCTGGCGTGTCATCGACACTGCGGTGTTTATCGGTCGCGAAGTCGCGGATCTGCACGGCCTCCAGCGACCATTGCCCACGCTCTAGCGCCCGGCCGGCCAGCGAATGGCCGAGATGTCCGGGAAACATGTCGGGATAAAGGGTCAGGATGGTGGCCCGGAAGGTCATGGCGGGCGATCAGTCCTCGTCCGGAAGCGGCGGCTTTCCCGCGCTGCTGAAGGGTTCCTCGCCATCGTCCTTCAGGCCGGCGGCGATCGGGTCGATCAGTAGGCGGCCGCCCTCCAGGTCGATTTCCAGCACCGCGGCCTCAGAAAAGGGAATGAGCACCGGGCGCTTGCCGGGGCCTTTGATTTCCAAGAGGTCGCCGGCGCCGAAATCGTGCACGGCGCTGACGGCGCCATATTCGATACCGGCCGCATCATGCACGTCGAGGCCGATCAGGTCGGCATAATAGAATTCGTCTTCGTCGAGTTCGTCGTCGGGCAGAGCTTCGCGCTCGATATAGAGCTCCAGGCCGTTCAATGCCTCGGCGGCATTGCGGTCGTTGATGCCGCGGAAGCGCACGACCACCACGGTCTTCGCCTCGCGGATCTCCAGGATCTCGAAGACGCGGCCGTCCATGCTGTGCAGCTTGCCGTAATCGCCGAGCGACAGCGGATCGGCGGTGAAGGATTTGACCCTGACCTCGCCGCGCAGGCCCTGGGCTGCACCGATCACGGCCATCAAGACGGGGTTTTCGAGCGTGGTCATCTCAGCAGGCATCCAGTTCCGCAGGTCGATTTGGTCGCTTCTTTTAAGATGAAGCGGGCAAAATAGAAACAACAAACGGGCGGCATGAGACATGCCGCCCGTTGCATCGATATCCCGTGAGGGATTTATTCGGCAGACGTTGCTTCTGCAGCAGCGGCAGCGAGCTCTTCAGCCTTCTGCTGGCGTTCGGCGACGCGCTCGACGGCCTTCTTGCCCGGCTTTGCCTTGATCAGGTTGCTGCGGGCCGGACGGTTGGCAAGGCCAGCCTGGTCGAGGAAGCGCAGGACGCGGTCGGTCGGCTGGGCGCCGTTGTCCATCCAATGCTTGATGCGTTCGGCGTTCAGCTCGACGCGCTTTTCATTGTCCTTGGACAGCATCGGGTTCCAGGCGCCGACCTTTTCCAGGAAACGGCCGTCGCGCGGGCTGCGGGCGTCGGCAACGACGATCTGGTAGTAAGGGCGCTTCTTGGAACCGCCGCGGGCAAGACGAATTTTCAATGGCATTTCGGTACTCCTTGGTGCTTTCTGGGGCCGCCCGATTCAGGCGGTTTGTTCCGTTGTGCTGTCGTAATCGGCAGCGATGGCTTCATGATGCCGGATCACTTCCCTGATGATGAAGTTCAGGAATTTTTCTGCGAAATCCGGGTCCAGATGCGCGTCCTTCGCCAGGCGGCGAAGCCGTTCGATCTGGTATTCCTCGCGCGCCGGGTCGGCCGGCGGCAAATCGTATCGGGCCTTCAGAACGCCGACTGCCTGGGTGCAGCGAAAACGTTCGGCCAGCATGTGCAGAAGGGCCGCATCGATATTGTCGATCGACTGGCGGTAGCCGGCTAACTGTTCCTTGACGCTGGGATCAATCGTGCTCATCGCCACCCTCACTTCTTCTTCGGCAGGCCTGGAAGGCCGGGGAAACCGCCACCGAGGCCCGGCAGCTTCGGGGCGCCAAGGCCCGGCAGACCGCCGCCCATGCCCGGCATGCCGCCCGGACGGCCGAGGCCGGCCGCTTCGGCCTGCTTCTGCAGGGCTTCCAGCTGCTTGGGGTCGAGACTGGACAGATCGGGCATGCCGCCCATTCCGCCCATGCCACCAAGGCCCATCTTGGCGGCCATACCGCCCATCATCTGCTTCATCATGCCGCCCTTGCCCTTGGCGCCCATCATTTTCATCATGTCGGCCATCTGGCGGTGCATTTTCAGAAGCTTGTTGATATCCGAGGCGTCCGTGCCCGAGCCGGCGGCAATGCGCTTCTTGCGGCTATGCTTCAGCATATCGGGATTGGAGCGCTCGGCCTTGGTCATCGAGGAGATGATCGCCATCTGCCGCTTGAACAGCTTGTCGTCGAGGCCGGCGGCGGCCATCTTGTCCTTCATGCCGCCCATGCCGGGCATCAGGCCCATGATGCCGCCCATGCCGCCCATCTTCTGCATCTGGCTCAGCTGGTCGGCGAGGTCGTTGAGGTCGAACTTGCCCTTGGCCATCTTGGCGGCCATGGCGGCCGCCTTCTCGGCATCGATATTTTCGGCGGCCTTTTCGACCAATGAGACGATGTCGCCCATGCCGAGAATGCGGTCGGCAATGCGGCGCGGGTGGAACTCCTCGAGCTCCGACATCTTCTCGCCGACGCCGATCAGCTTGATCGGCTTGCCGGTCACGGCGCGCATGGAGAGCGCCGCCCCGCCGCGGCCGTCGCCGTCCATGCGGGTCAGCACCAGGCCTGTGATGCCGACGCGTTCGTCGAAATTGCGGGCGAGGTTCACGGCGTCCTGGCCGGTCAGCGCATCAGCGACCAGCAGGATTTCATGCGGATTGGAGCGCCGCTTGATCTCGGCCATCTCCATCATCAACGGTTCGTCGATATGGGTGCGGCCGGCAGTGTCGAGGATGACGACGTCATGACCGCCGAGCTTGGCGGCCTGCACGGCGCGCGCGGCGATATCGGTTGGCGACTGGCCGGCGATGATCGGCAGGGTGTCGATGCCGGTCTGTACCCCTAGCTGGCGCAGCTGTTCCTGGGCGGCCGGACGACGGGTGTCGAGCGAGGCCATCAGGACCTTCTTGCGCTCGCGGTCGGTCAGCCGCTTGGCGATCTTGCCCGTTGTCGTCGTCTTGCCGGAGCCCTGCAGGCCGACCATCATGATGACCACCGGGGCGGCGGCATGCAGGTCGATGCCCACACCTTCCGAGCCCAGCATCTCGATCAGCTCGTCATGGACGATCTTGACGACCATCTGGCCGGGCTTGATCGACTTCAGCACGGCAGCGCCGACGGCCTTTTCCCGCACGCGGTCGGTAAAGCCGCGCACCACTTCGAGCGCCACGTCGGCTTCCAGAAGCGCACGGCGAACCTCCCGCAGGGCGGCGGAAACATCAGCTTCCGACAGCGCGCCACGGCCTGTCAGTCCATTCAGAATGGAACCAAGACGGTCCTGGAGGTTATCAAACATCGGCTCTTCCTTGTGGTTCAGGTCAAAACGGGGGAGACCAAAACCTCGTGTTTTTCCATGACGAAAACAAGACGCAAAGCCAAAAAGCACCCGAGGGCGCATCGCGCTGTCGGGTGTTGACCTCCGGGATCTCTTTATACCTTGACGGGTCCCGGTCGGCGGCTCGGAGTACTTGTCTCGTCGCAGATTGGGGGCGATAAACAGCAAAAGGCCCGGAAAGTCAAGGCGGCGCTACGCCTTGCGGCTCATGGGGCATTTTGCAGCCCTGCGAATTCCACGATAGCCGGCTGGATGCGCCGCCTGCGATATCCCATATTTGCCGGGACGCAGACCAACGGCAAGCAAGGTGACGATGCCCAAGCTCAAGAATCCCTATTATCTCGGCCCCGTCTCCGACCATTTCGACGGAGCGCGCTTTTTCAATCCGCAAGGGGTCGAGCCGGGCGGCTTTCGCGACCTGATGAAGTGGCAGTTCAATGGCCAACGCGCCCGCTGGCCGAAGCGCGTCACCAGCCCGCATGCGCCGGCAAAGCCGGTGAACCGGGTCGAAGGCCAGGACCTCCGGGTGACGATGATCGGCCATGCCGGCCTGCTGATCCAGGTCGCCGGCCTCAACATATTGACCGATCCCGTCTGGTCGGAGCGTGCCAGTCCGCTCTCGTTTGCCGGGCCGAAGCGCGTCGTGGCGCCGGGTGTCGCCTTCGACGACCTGCCGCCGATCGACATCGTCATCGTCACCCACAATCACTACGACCATCTGGATCTGGCAACGCTTGCCCGGCTCTTTGAGGAGCATGGGCCGCATATCGTCACACCGCTCGGCAATGACACGATCATCCACCGCGCCATCCCGGAGGCCAAGATCTCCGACATGGATTGGGGCGACCGGCTGGAATACTGGGACGGCCTCGCCATCGATGCCGAGCCCTGCCATCACTGGTCGGCGCGCGGCACGCGGGACCGGCGCATGGCGCTGTGGGCCGCCTTTGTCATTTCGACGCCGGCCGGCAAGATCTACCATGTCGGCGATACCGGCTTTCACGGCGGCATCAACTACCGGGCGGCCGCAGTCAAACACGGCCCCTTCCGCCTCGCCAACCTGCCGTTCGGGGCCTATGAGCCGCGCTGGTTCATGCAGGGCCAGCACCAGAACCCCGACGAGGCCGTCCAAGGCCTGAAACTTTGCGGTGCTGCCTATGCCAGCGGCCATCACTTCGGCACGTTCCAGCTGACCGACGAGGCCATCGACGCTCCGGTCGAACATCTGCGCGCCGCACTCGATCGCCATGGCGTCGAGCCGCACCGGTTCCGGCCGCTGCTGGCCGGCGAAGTCTTCGACGTTCCGCTGGACTGACGGCCCGGTTCCGGATTTTGTCGCAATGCAACATTTACAGCGGCCCGGCACTTTGCTCCTATGGGCGGTCGGCCGCGTCCTGCGGCCCGTGACATAACGCATGCCGAGAATGGAGCCGCCGGTGACCTCGAATTTCCATCAGCCTGTCGATGCCGCCGAAGTGCCGCGGTTTGCCGGCCATTCCACCTTCATGCGGCTGCCGGCGGTGACCAATGCCGAAGGACTCGACATTGCGCTGGTCGGCATTCCCTGGGACGGCGGCACCACCAACCGCGCCGGCGCCCGCCATGGCCCGCGGGAGATGCGCAACCAGTCGAGCCTGGTGCGCCGCGTCCATCATGTCTCGGGCGTCGAGCCGTTCAGCATTGCCAATGTCGCCGATGTCGGCGACGTCTCGGTCAATCCGATCGACCTGATGGACGGGCTGAAGCGCATTGAAGCCGGCATCGCGGCGATCGTCTCGGCCGGCGCGCTGCCGCTGTCGGCCGGTGGCGATCACCTGACGACCCTGCCGGTGCTGCGGGCCGTTGCCAAAAGCCGCCCGGTCGGCCTCATCCATTTCGATGCGCATACCGACACCAATGACAGCTATTTCGGCGGCAATCTCTATACCCACGGCACGCCGTTCCGCCGCGCCATCGAGGAGGGCCTGCTCGATCCTAGACGCATGGTGCAGATCGGCATTCGCGGCTCGATCTACGAGACCAATGACCATGACTGGGCGCGTGGCCAGGGTATCCGCATCATCTATATGGAAGAGTTCGTGCGCCGCGGCGTCGAGGATGTCATGGCGGAAGCCCGCGCTATTGCCGGTTCCGGCCCGACCTACGTGACCTTCGACATCGACAGCATCGATCCCTCCATGGCGCCCGGCACCGGTACGCCGGAGATCGGCGGCTTCACGACCCGCGAGGCCCAGGCGCTGGTGCGGCTGCTCGAGGGCGTCGATATCGTCGGCGCCGATGTCGTCGAGGTCGCCCCACCCTTCGATGTCGCCGGCATGACGGCGCTCGCCGGCGCCACCATGATGTTCGAACTGCTCTGCGTCATGGCCACCAATGTGGCGCGCAGAAGGGCGGAGAAGTAGGCGGCGCCGTTCCGGCATCTGCGCAAACACCTGCAGACCCTCCCTCGTGTGCGACTCAAGTCCACTCCAATGGTCAGTGTCCAAAGCTGCGCCTCTGGTAATTCCGCCCGTTTTCCGCCATATAAGCTTGAAAAGCAACGGAAACGGTTTCATGAGCACATCGGTCGAATTCGCAAAGATGAACGGGCTTGGCAACAAGATCCTGGTTGTCGACATGCGCGGCCGGCCGGATCGGGTGACGCCGGAGGCGGCGATCGTGCTCAATGCCGATGCCGAGACGCGCTTCGACCAGATCATGGCGATTCACGATCCCAAGCGCGACGGCACCGATGCCTTCATCGATATCCTTAATTCCGACGGCTCGAAGGCGCAGGCCTGCGGCAATGGCACGCGCTGCGTGGTCCAAGCGCTCGCGGCTGAAACCGGGCGCAAGGCCTTCACCTTCCAGACCGTGGCCGGCATCCTCAATGCCATCGAGCATGAGGACGGCACGATTTCGGTCGACATGGGCACGCCGATCTTCGACTGGGACAAGATCCCGCTGTCGGAGGAATTTTTCGACACCCGCCGCATCGAGCTGCAGATTGGCCCGATCGATGATCCGATCCTGCATTCGCCTTCCGTCATGTCGATGGGCAATCCCCATGCGATCTTCTGGGTCGACCGCGACGTGATGAGTTTCGATCTCGGCCGCTTCGGCCCGCTGCTCGAAAACCATCCGATGTTCCCGGAAAAGGCCAATATCACGTTGGCTCAGGTGACCACGCCGTCGTCGCTGACGACGCGCACCTGGGAGCGCGGCGCCGGCCTGACGCTGGCCTGCGGATCGGCCGCTTGTGCGGCCGGCGTCAGTGCGGCGCGCACCGGCCGCACCGGGCGGACGGTCACCATCAATGTCGCCTCCAGCCCGAGCCGCCAGCCGCTGGTCATCGAATGGCGCGAGCGCGACGACCACGTCATCATGACCGGCCCTGCCGAATGGGAATGGTCGGGCAGCGTCGATCCGGCAACCGGTGCCTGGCAGCGCGAGGCCGAAAATTCGACCGAACTTGGGGCCAAGGCCCGGTGAGCGGCATCGAGGTCATAACCTTCGGATGCCGGCTCAATATTTATGAATCCGAAGTGATGAAGGCCGAAGCCGGCAAGGCGGGCCTCAACAATGCCATCCTGGTCAATACCTGTGCGGTGACCGGCGAGGCCGTGCGCCAGGCCCGCCAGGCGATCCGCCGGGCGCGCCGCGACAATCCCGAGGCCCGCATCATCGTCACCGGTTGTGCCGCCCAGACGGAGGCGCAGACCTTTGCCGATATGCCGGAGGTCGATGCCGTCCTCGGCAACGAGGAAAAGCTGACCGCGACCGCCTATCGCGCCTTGCCGGATTTCGGGGTTTCGGCGGAAGAGAAGCTGCGCGTCAACGATATCATGAGCGTCACCGAGACCGCGCCGCAGATGGTGGCGCATATCGACGGCCATGTGCGCGGTTTCCTGCAGGTGCAGACCGGCTGCGACCATCGCTGCACCTTCTGCATCATCCCCTATGGCCGCGGCAATTCGCGCTCGGTGCCGATGGGCGCCGTGGTGGCGCAGGCCCGCCAGCTGATCGAGAGCGGCTATCGCGAGGTGGTTCTGACGGGCGTCGATGCCACCAGCTATGGCGCCGACCTGCCGGGCACGCCGACGCTCGGCCTTCTGGCCAAGACCCTGCTGCGCCAGGTGCCGGAGATCGTCCGGCTGCGGCTGTCGTCGATCGACAGCATCGAGGTCGACCGGCATTTGCTGGACCTGATCGCCGACGAGTCGCGCTTCATGCCGCATTTGCACCTGTCGCTGCAGCATGGCGACGACATGATCCTGAAGCGCATGAAGCGGCGCCACAGCCGCGCCGATGCGCTGGCCTTCACGGCTGAAGTCCGCCGGCTGCGGCCCGACATGGCGTTCGGCGCCGACATGATCGCCGGCTTCCCGACCGAAACCGAGGCGATGTTCGACAATGCGGCAAGCCTTGCCGACGAGATCGGCATCGCCCATCTGCATGTCTTTCCCTATAGCCCGCGACCCGGCACGCCGGCCGCCCGCATGCCGCAGCTCGACCGGCGGCTGGTGAAGGAGCGGGCAGCACGGCTGCGCGACCGGGGCGAGGCCCTGCATGCGGCGCATCTCGGCCGGCTTGTCGGCACGCGGCAGAAGCTGCTGGTCGAACGGCACGAAATGGCCCATACGGAAGACTTCACCCTCGTGGCAGCGCCGGGCTTTGCGCCGGGCGCGCTTGTCGAGGTTTCGATCGGCGGCCACACCGGCCGCCATCTGACGATTGCATCGGCAGCGCAATCTGCGGCTGCCTGAGACACGGAAAAGCAAGGCCCATGGCGCTCGGTTTCATCAAGAAGGTTTTCAGCTTCGGCAAGGACAAGCCCGCCGGCGAAGACGTGCCGAAGGGCGAGGACTTCGCAACTCTGGTAGAGGCCGCTGCAGAGGCTGAGACGGTGCCGGTTCCGCCGGAAGACGATCTTCCTGTCTTGCCCGTCGACCCTGTGGCCGACGTCCAGATGGAGACGGCCAGCGGACCTTCCGCCGACATGCCGGCCGACGAGATCCCGGCCGAACTGCCCGGTGCAGAGGCTCTGGGCGAGATCGGCGTGGTCCCGCTTTCGCTGCTGCAAGCCGAAAGTGCCGCTGGCGATGCCGGGTCTCCGATGCCGGGGCAGCTGTCGCCAGAGATCGCCCTCCCCAAGGGTTTCGCCACCGCGGCCAAGGCCCCCGAACCCGCGCCAAAAGCGCCGGAGGTCAAACTTTCGTGGTTCCAGCGGCTGCGGGCCGGACTGTTTCGCACCTCGTCGCAGCTGACGGGCCAGATCGCCGCACTGTTCACCAAGCGCAAGCTGGATGATGATACGCTGCAGGATCTGGAGGATCTGCTGATCCAGGCCGATCTCGGCGTCGAGACCGCCATGCGGGTCAGTGGTGCTTTGTCCTCGGAGCGCTACGGCAAGGATGTCACCGGCGAGGACGTGGCGCGCATCATGGCGGCCGAGATTTCCAAGGTGCTGACGCCGGTCGCCAAGCCGCTGGCGCTCGACCTTACCCACAAGCCGCATGTCATCCTCGTCGTCGGCGTCAACGGCACCGGCAAGACGACGACGATCGGCAAGCTGGCGGCAAAACTGTCGGGCTCGGGCCTCAAGGTCATGCTGGCGGCCGGCGACACGTTTCGCGCCGCGGCGATCGAGCAGCTGAAGATCTGGGCGGACCGCACCGGCTCCGACATCATTTCCTCGAAGCTTGGCGCCGATGCGGCCGGCCTTGCCTATGAGGCCTTCGAGCAGGCCCGCGAAAAGAAGAGCGATGTGCTGATCATCGACACCGCCGGCCGGCTGCAGAACAAGACCGAGCTGATGGCGGAGCTGGAAAAGATCGTGCGCGTGCTCGGTAAGCTCGATCCCGATGCGCCGCATACGGTGTTGCAGACGCTGGATGCGACGACCGGCCAGAACGCCATGAACCAGGTGGAAATCTTCCGCAACGTCGCCGGCGTCAACGGCCTTGTCATGACCAAGCTCGACGGCACGGCGCGCGGCGGCATTCTGGTCGCCATCGCCGCCAAGCACAAGCTTCCGGTCTATTTCATCGGCGTCGGCGAGGGCGTCGATGACCTCGAACCCTTCGAGGCCGACGATTTCGCCAATGCGATTGCAGGAGTTAACGTATGAGTAAGCCGAACATTTTCCGCTGGTTCACAGATGGATTTTCGCGTTTGAAAAAGGATCCGGTCCGCGGCTCGGTTATCGCTCAAATTGAAGCGCAGATGGAATCCGACAAGCCGACACCCGCGGAAAAGCATCACCCGATGCTGAAGATGGCGCTTGAGCTGGGGCCGCTGATGGTCTTCTTCTTCGGCAACCTGCGCGGCGAATGGCTGGCCAAGACCTTCCCGGCCTTGAGCGCGGTCGGCGGGCCACTGTTCATCGCCACGGCACTGTTCATGGCAGCGACGATCCTGTCGCTGGTGGTCTCCAAGATCATCTTCAAGCACCTGCCGATCATGCCCTTCGTGTCGGGCGTCGTCGTTCTCGTCTTCGGCTCCCTGTCGATCTGGCTGCAGGACGAGACCTTCATCAAGATGAAGCCGACCATCGTCAATGCGCTGTTCGGCGTGGTGCTGCTCGGCGGGCTGTTGTTCGGCAAGTCCTTGCTCGGCTATGTCTTCAACGCCGCCTTCCAGCTGGATGACGAGGGCTGGCGCAAGCTCACCCTGCGCTGGGGCCTGTTCTTTCTGTTCCTGGCCGTGCTCAACGAAGCCGTCTGGCGCAATTTCTCCGATGCCGCCTGGGTCAATTTCAAGGTCTGGGGCACGATGCCGATCACCATCCTGTTCACGCTCGCCCAGATGCCGCTGATCATGCGCCATTCGGTCGAGACGGAAGGATCGGCGGAGAAATGAGCGTGACGCCGTTGAGCCCGCCAAATCCGTTCGGCTCGGCGCAATTCTGGGCCGTGGCCTTCCTTCTGGTGCTGGTGGCGCAGGTCGTCACCCTTTACGCCATGGGGCGGATACCGATCTGCGCATGCGGTTATATCAAGCTGTTCGAACCGGGGGTGAACACCGCAGGCAATTCCCAGCACCTGTCGGACTGGTACACGCCCTCGCATATCATCCACGGCTTTCTGTTCTACTGGTTGACCTTCGCCGTAATGCGCCGCCAGGCGTTCGGGGCAAAGCTGTTCGTCGCCGCGGTGATCGAGGTTGCCTGGGAACTCTTGGAAAACTCGCCGATCATCATCAATCGCTACCGCTCGGCCACCATGGCCATCGGCTATGAAGGCGACAGCATCCTCAATTCCACCATGGACACGGTGTTCATGGCACTCGGCTTCCTGTTTGCCGCCCGGATGCCGGTCTGGGTCACGATCACCGTGGCCATCGCCTTCGAGCTGATCACCGGCTGGCTGATCCGCGATAACCTGACCCTCAACGTGCTGATGCTGGTCTGGCCGGTTGACGCGGTGCGCGAATGGCAGGGGGCACTGTAGCGCGAAAGGCGTTACTTTCCCGCCAGCGCCTTTTCCATAGCAGGGTAGAGGCCTTTTTCGAGCGAAATGGGGTCGAAGGGGCCGACCTTCTTGTAGAGAATGGTGCCGTCGGGGCCGACCAGGTAGGATTCCGGGATGCCGTAGACGCCCCAGTCGATGGCTGCCTTGCCGTTCGGGTCGGTGCCGATCGCCTTGTAGGGGTTGCCGAGTTCGCCGAGGAAGCGCAGGGCGTTGTCGTTGCGGTCCTTGTAGTTGATCGCCACGATGTTGAGGCGCGGATCCTGGCTCAGGGCCTTGAGGATCGGATGTTCCTCGCGGCACGGCACGCACCAGGAGGCAAAGACATTCACTAGGGTCAGCTTGCCGGAAATCGCCGCTGTGGTCAGCGCCGGCAGGTTGGAGCCTTCGAGCGCCGGCAGGTCGAGCATCGGCGCCTTGGTGCCGATCAGGGCGGAGGGGATTTCGTTGATGTTCTTGCCATTGAAATCTTGGTCGTAGAGCATCTTGCCGGCAGTCAACGCGATGACGGCGAAGACGGCGAGCGGCACGATGGCCAGGATATAGCGGCCGATGCCTCGGCCTTCGGCCTCGCCCTTCTCGTCGATGCTGTCGCTCATGATTGGTTCCCACCGCCTTGAGGCGCGGAGCGGCGGCGGATGCCGGCGGATTCGAGCGCCTGCAATTCCTTCTGCCGGGCACGGCCGTCAAGCCAGGTCCAGGCGACCAGGCCGAGGATCACGGCGCCCGTCAGGCCGTAGGAAAGATAGATGTAGAAGGCGTGGCTCATGCGCTCGTCTCCCGTCCGGCCATGCGGGCGGCCAGCCGGCGCTGGGCCGCGACGCGGCGACGCCAGATCTCGTTGCGCATGGCGGCCAGATGCAGCGTGAAGAATAGCAGCGAGAAGGCGATGGCCATGACCAGCAGCGGCCAGAGGAATTCCGGATCGATGGTCGGGCCGTCGAGGCGCATGACGCTCGCCGGCTGGTGCAGGGTGTTCCACCACTCCACCGAGAACTTGATGATCGGGATATTGACGAAGCCGACCAGGATCAGCACGGCGCTGACGCGGGCGGCCCGCGAGGGATCGTCCATGGCGCGGTTCAGCGCGATCAGGCCGAGATACATCAGGAAGAGCACGAAAACAGAGGTCAGCCGCGCATCCCAGACCCACCAGGTACCCCACATCGGTTTGCCCCACAGCGAACCGGTGATCAGGGCGATCAGCGTGAAGGCGGCGCCCAGTGGTCCGGCGGCCTTGTGGCTGACATCGGCCAGCGGATGGCGCCAGACCAGCGTGCCGATCGCCGAAAGGGCCATCACCGAATAGCACATCATCGACAACCACGCCGCCGGCACATGCACATACATGATGCGTACCGTTTCGCCCTGCTGGTAATCGCCTTCGGTGGTGAAGCTCATGTAGAGGCCGAGAGCCAGCAGCAGGGCTGTCAGCCCTGCCATCCAAGGGATGATACGGCCGGCAAGCGCCAGAAACCGGGTCGGGTTGGCGAGGTCGCTAAATTTGGAAATGGCAAGGCTCGTGTCGCTCATAGAACCCTTCTAACCTCAGATCGTGTTGCCTGCAATTGATCCCGGTCAATCCGTGGCGGTGCGCAGTGCCAGGGCGGCGGCCAGCGGACCGATAACTGCGAAAAATAGCGTAATTGCGATGAGAAACAGAAACGGCGGCAGGAACGGTGCCGGATCTGCGACCGCGGCATAGCTGGCACTGACCCCGAAGATCAGCACCGGAATGGCCAGCGGCAGAACCAGGATCGACACCAGCAGCCCGCCGCGCGGCAGGGTGACGGCAACCGCGGCGCCGGCAGCACCAATAAAGGTGATGGCCGGCGTGCCGACCAGCAGCGTCAGCATGACCGCGCCGATCGCCACCTCGTCCATGTTCATGAACAGGCCAAGCAGCGGCGAGGCAATGACCAGCGGCAGGCTGGTCGCTACCCAATGGGCCAGGCACTTCATGAAGACGGTCAGCACCAGCGGCGTCTCCTGCATCAGAAGCAGGTCCAGCGATCCATCGTCGCGGTCGGCCTGGAACAGCCGGTCAAGGCCGAGCAGGGCGGCCAGCAGCGCGCCGATCCAGACGATCGCCGGTCCGATGCGGGCCAGAAGATTGAGATCCGGCCCGACGCCGAACGGGATGACGGCGACCACGGTCAGGAAAAACAGCACGCCGATCAACGCCCCGCCACCGGCCCGCACGGATAGTTTCAGATCTCGCAGGAAGAGGGCGATCATGCCATCTCCCCGATCTCGCGGTACTCAAACCCCTTCATCACCAATTGCCGGGCGTCCGTCAGGCCGAGGGGCTGGTGGGTGGCGGCGATGGCCATGCCGCCGGTTTTGAGATGCTCGTCGACGAGGCCGGCGAACATGCGGTCGGCGCTGGCATCAAGGGCCGCGGTCGGCTCGTCGAGAATCCACACCGGGCGATGAGCAACCAGAAGTTTAGCCATGGCGAAGCGCCGCTGCTGGCCGGCGGAGAGATAGCCGTAGGGCAGGTGGGTGATGCCCGACAGCCCAACCAGGTCGGCGGCGTCTTCCGGCGTGCGGCCCTTGCCGCCGTCGAAGTCGCCGAGGAAATCCTTCCAGAAGGTGAGGTTCTCCATGACGGTCAGTTCCTGTTTCATGGCGTTGCGGTGGCCGAGATAGTGGCTTGCCTCGCGCGGCGGGCGGCTGCCGTCGCCGGTGCCGGCATCAAACAGCACTGTGCCGCGTTCGGCACGCAGCAGGCCTGCCACGACGCGCAGCAGCGTCGATTTTCCCGATCCGTTGCGACCGGTCAAAATAAGCGCTTGGCCCGCCTCGAGCTGAAAGGAAATATCAACGAATATCAGATCCTCGCCGCGTCTTGCCGCCAGTTTATCGGCCGTTAGCCGCATCGCATCCCGCCTCGTGGCAAAATTTGCCATCACCTTGAAAAAAATAGTCGAAATTCGACATTGGTTGGTCTGGCACCTTTCTTAGAAATTATCTATAAGACCTGCAACCACGCCAGCGGCCGGCGTGATCATCATCCTAGCGCCGAACCTAGAGATAACAGTGCGTTATCTTTACGTGCGGACAGCGGAAATGGCCGTACCCGCATCCTGATGTGCATGAAGTGCATAGGTGTCCGCACGCGCGTGTTGGCTATCAGTATCAGCGGGGTCCTAATCCGTGTCAAAATCCCTTGACAGCTTCAATTGTCGCTCCACCCTTACCGTGAATGGCAAGGACTATGTCTATTACAGCCTGCCGAAGGCTGAGGCCAATGGTCTGGCCGGTGTGTCCAAGCTGCCTTATTCGATGAAGGTCCTGCTGGAAAACCTGCTTCGCAATGAAGATGGCCGCTCCGTCACCAAGAAGGACATCGAAAGCATTGCCGCATGGCTGTCCGACAAGGGTACGGCGGAAGCCGAGATCGCCTATCGTCCGGCGCGCGTGCTGATGCAGGACTTCACCGGCGTTCCCGCCGTCGTCGACCTTGCCGCCATGCGCGACGCCATGGTGTCGCTCGGTGGCGATCCGGAAAAGATCAATCCGCTGGTTCCTGTCGACCTGGTCATCGACCACTCTGTTATCGTTGACGAATTCGGCACGCCGACCGCGTTTGCCCGCAACGTGGAACTCGAATACGAGCGCAATGGCGAGCGTTACCGGTTCCTGAAATGGGGCCAGCAGGCGTTCAAGAATTTCCGCGTCGTTCCTCCGGGCACCGGCATCTGTCACCAGGTCAATCTGGAATATCTCGGCCAGACCGTGTGGACCAAGGACGAGGACGGCGAAACGACCGCCTATCCCGACACTTGCGTCGGCACGGATTCGCACACCACGATGATCAACGGCCTGGGCGTGCTCGGCTGGGGCGTCGGCGGCATCGAAGCGGAAGCCGCCATGCTTGGCCAGCCCGTCTCCATGCTGCTGCCTGAGGTCATCGGCTTCAAGCTGACCGGCAAGGTCAAGGAAGGCGTCACCGCGACCGACCTGGTGCTGACCGTCGTGCAGATGCTGCGCAAGAAGGGTGTCGTGTCGAAATTCGTCGAATTCTTCGGCCCCGGCCTGGATTCGATGACGCTGGCCGACCGTGCGACGATTGGTAACATGGGTCCGGAATATGGCGCGACCTGCGGCTTCTTCCCGGTTGATGGCGAAACCATCAACTACCTGACCATGTCAGGCCGCACCAAGGATCGCATTGCCCTGGTCGAAGCCTATTCCAAGGCGCAGGGCATGTGGCGCGAGGGCGATGGTTCCGAGTTGGTCTTCACCGATACGCTGGAACTGGATCTCGGTGACGTCGTGCCGTCGATGGCCGGCCCGAAGCGCCCCGAGGGCCGTCTGCCGCTCGAAACCATCGCCTCCAACTTCGCGGTCGCTCTCGAGAACGACTACAAGAAGCCGGGCCAGCTTTCAAACCGCTATGCGGTCGAGGGAACGGACTATGATATCGGTCACGGCGACGTGGCGATTGCCGCCATCACGTCCTGCACCAACACCTCCAACCCGAGCGTGCTGATCGCCGCCGGTCTTCTTGCCCGCAATGCCGTTGCCAAGGGCCTGAAGTCTAAGCCGTGGGTCAAGACCTCGCTGGCGCCGGGATCCCAGGTGGTCGGCGAATATCTCGCCAAGTCCGGCCTGCAGGTGTCTCTCGATGCGCTCGGTTTCAACCTCGTCGGTTTTGGCTGCACGACCTGCATCGGCAATTCCGGCCCGCTGCCGGCGCCGATCTCCAAGACGATCAACGACAAGGGCCTGATCACGGCCGGCGTGCTCTCGGGCAACCGCAACTTCGAAGGCCGTATCTCGCCGGACGTTCAGGCCAACTATCTGGCCTCGCCGCCACTGGTCGTCGCTTATGCGCTGGCCGGTTCTGTCCAGAAGGACCTGACCACGGAGCCGCTGGGCGAAGACCAGAACGGCAACCCGGTGTTCCTCAAGGACATCTGGCCGACCTCGCACGAAATCCAGGAATTCATCCTGAAATACGTCACCCGCGAACTTTACGAGAGCAAGTATGCCGACGTGTTCAAGGGCGACGAGAACTGGCAGGCCGTCCAGATCCCGCCGGGCCAGACCTATGCCTGGGACGACAATTCGACCTATGTGCAGAACCCGCCCTATTTCGTGGGCATGGGCAAGACCGGCTCGGGCCTTACCGACATCAAGGGCGCCCGCGTTCTGGGTCTGTTTGGCGACAAGATCACCACCGACCACATTTCGCCGGCCGGTTCGATCAAGGCGGCCTCTCCGGCCGGTGCCTATCTCATCGACCATGGCGTCGGGGTGGCCGACTTCAACCAGTACGGCACGCGTCGCGGCAATCACGAAGTGATGATGCGCGGCACGTTTGCCAATATCCGCATCCGCAACCACATGCTCGGACCGAACGGCAAGGAGGGTGGCTTCACCATCCACTACCCGTCCAAGGAAGAGATGTCGATTTACGATGCGGCCATGAAGTACAAGGAAGAGGGCGTTCCGCTCGTCATCTTCGCCGGCGTCGAATATGGCAACGGCTCGTCGCGTGACTGGGCTGCCAAGGGCACCAACCTGCTCGGCGTTCGCGCCGTCATCTCGCAGTCCTTCGAGCGCATCCATCGCTCCAACCTCGTCGGCATGGGCGTCGTTCCGTTCTGCTTCGAGGAGGGCACGACCTGGGCAAGCCTCAACCTGAAGGGCGACGAGACGGTATCGATCGATGGCCTGGAAGGCGAGATCAAGCCGCGCGAGAAGAAGATCGCCAAGATCACCTATGCCGACGGTTCGGTAAAGGAAGTCCCGCTGATCTGCCGGATCGATACGCTGGATGAGGTCACCTACGTCAACAATGGCGGCATCCTGCAGACCGTTCTGCGCGATCTCGCCGCCTAAAGACTAGCTGACGTTTTCGATCGGCCGCCGGAACAATAGCTGTTCCGGCGGCTTTTTTATTGTCTGTCGATCGCTGAGGGCCTGAAGCTCACCCCATCGTGACTTTCTGTTGATGACGAGAGAGGTTATTTCTGATCATCATTCACAAACTGGTCTTGATCGCGACAAGGGCCTGTGGCTATCAGGATCGAATGGACAGGTCTGCCTCTATGATATCGAAGATATTTGCCGGATTGCTGCTGCTGTGCGTCTCCGGCTTCGGGGTGGCGCATGCGCAGGCTGGCGCGACGCCGAAGGGCGTCGTCGAACTCTTCACATCCCAGGGTTGTCGTTCCTGTCCGCCGGCCGACCGGGCACTGGAATCCCTGATCCGGCAGGGTGATGTCGTGGCGCTGGCCTATCATGTCGATTACTGGAACTACATGGGCTGGGCCGACACGCTGGCCTCCAAGGAAAACACCGCCCGCCAATATGCCTATGCCCGCAGCTTCGGCCGTAGCGGCGTCTATACGCCGCAAGCGGTGATCAATGGGCGCGAGCAGGTGAAGGGTACGGATGCGGCGGTCATGAACCAGCGGCTGGAAACCCTCGATACGTCCGGAAGCGGGCTGAACGTCGATGTCGATGCGACCATGCGCGGCGACGAGTTGTCGATCAAGATCGGGTCCGGCCGCGGCAAGGCCGATGTGGTGGTCGTCTATTTCCAGCGCCGGCGCGACGTCGATGTGCTGAAGGGCGAGAACCAGGGCAAGACCATCACCTACTGGAACAGCGTTACCGACGTTCAGACCGTCGGCATGTGGCACGGTGGCGACCTGGAGGTCGTTCTGCCGGCAAAGCTCATGAAGGGCGACAAGAGCGACGGCTGCGCGATCCTGCTGCAGGCCTCGAACGCCAAGGGCGAACCTTCCGCCATTCTCGGTGCCACGGTACTCATAGCACCCTGACGCGTTTCCGCCGCCGCCTGGATCCGACCATCATGGAATGTTTGTTCTTGGTGGTCCGGTCCAAGAGCATTGGGGGGCTGGGGGTAAGGGGTCAATGCGCCAGACCGGACCGTTTGGCGCAGGGGCGCCAACCAAGAGCCGGCAATGTCACCTGCAATTGGGGCGCTGTTTTGACCGAAATACGGCGGGGAATAAAAAGCTGAATCCCTGTCGGTGGCAGCATGCCCGTACCGGCGTCGGGTGCGAAATCGGTGCTGCGGACTTGCATTTTGGCCCGTCTGAGGCAAACTGTCATCTGTCTGTCATGACGAAGCATCGGGGAGCATAGATGACCGATCAGCCGGATTTACAGCGCGGTGAGCACCGGCCGGACAATCGGTCTGCCCACGTGGTTGATATCGGTGAATACAGACAGAGTCTCGATCCACTTCCGGTGACCTTCCACCGCAAGGAACTGGACGCCATCCTGTGGATCTACGGGCGGATGGTCGGCGAGGGCGAGTGGCGGGACTATGCACTCGACCACCTGAAGGACAAGGCGGTGTTCTCCGTCTTCAAGCGCTCCGGCGAAATGCCGCTCTACCGGATCGAGAAGAACCCCAAGCTCGCCGCCAAGCAGGGCGCTTATAGCGTGGTCAATACCAGCGGCATGATCCTGAAACGCGGCCATGACCTGCGGCAGGTGCTGAAGATCTTCGACAAGGCGCTGAAGCTGGTCGAATAGCTCAACCTTCAAACAGCGTACCGGGATAGGCCGTTTCGTCGGGATCTGTGGTCAGTCCTTCGCCAAGCGCGATCTGCATCAGGACGGTATCCAGCCAGCGCCCGTGCTTGAAGCCGGTGCCTTTCAGCGTGCCGGACATTTCGAAGCCGCAGGCGCGATGCACGCCGATCGAGGCGTCGCTGGCGCCGCCGATCACGGCGACCATCTGGCGGAAGCCCAGCGCCGCGCAGCGTGCCGCCAATTCGTTCAGCAAGGCCTTGCCGAGGCCCAGCCCGCGGGCATCTTCTGCGAGATAGATGGAATCCTCGACAAGCCAGCGATAGGCCGGGCGCGTGCGAAATGCCGAGGCATAGGAGTAGCCGAGCAGGCGGCCGTCGGCGCTTTCCGCAGCGATGTAGGGATAGCCGCGGGCGGTGATGGCGACAAAACGCTCTGCCATCTCCGCCTCGCTCGGCGGTGCCAGTTCGTAACTTGCGGTCCCCATCAAGACGGCATCGCGATAGATCGCGGCAATCGACGGGATGTCGGCCGCACAGGCATTTCGAAGCGTGAATGTCATGAAAGGCTCATCGAGCAAGGGAGAGACCCTTCATCATCAACAATCGGCCCCTTGAATTCAAGACACAAAAAAGGCGGCCGAAGCCGCCTTTTCTCATGTTGTTATCCGTCCAGACTATTCGCGGTTTCCGAGGAAGCGCAGCATGAACAGGAACAGGTTGATGAAGTCGAGATAGAGCGTCAGGGCGCCCATGATTGCCTTGCGGCTGGCGCCATCGTGGCTGTCGGCTTCAAAGTAGGATTCCTTGATGCGCTGGGTATCGTAGGCGGTGAGGCCAGCGAAGATCAGAACGCCGATCGCCGAGATCGCAAATTCCAGAGCCGAAGAGGCCAGGAAGATGTTGACGATCGAGGCGATGATCAGGCCGAACAGACCCATGATCAGGAACGAGCCCATGGCCGACAGGCTCTTCCGGGTGGTATAGCCGTAGAGCGACAGGGCGCCGAAGGACGCGGCCGTCACGAAGAAGGTCTGGACGATGCTCTGGCCGGTGTAGATCAGGAAGATCGAGGACAGGGACAGGCCCATCAGCGCGGCATAAACCCAGAAGGTCGTCTGCGCCGCGGATACGCTCATCTTTTCGATGCGGAAGCTCAGGAAGAACACCATGGCGACCGGCGCAAGAATGACGACCCACTTCAGCGGGCTGGCATAGATCGCCTGACCGAACGCCGTCAGCTGGCCGTTATCGACCGCGAACTGGAACGACAGGTAGGACGCGATGCCGGTGATGACCAGACCCAATGCCATCAGGTTGTAAACCTTCAGCATATAGGCGCGCAGGCCTTCATCAATCATCGTTGCGGACTGCGCATTGGTCTGCGCCATCCGGCCTTGGTAGTTACGAAGATCAGACATTGTTTCCTCTTTATAAGCTCCGAATTGTTTACGGTGTCGGGACATCATTCCCAGGCGCCGCTGCGGAGCTCCAGCATGCCTGCGTTCAATATGAGGTCATATCGGTGCTGGTACAAGACCTAAAGGCCCGGAAATGCGTCAGAGGCCCGCTGGGAGCCCTGAACAGGGCCGCGGCTCACGAAAAGTTCATTACCAGCCGATTGTTTTCCAGATCCTAGAGTTCCCGCAGCACAGGCGCCGCCTTCTGACCAAGAATGCGCCAGGTGCCCGCCAGCCCGATACCGATGGTCGTGACCATGGCAATGCCGAGCGTCGACAAGGCGACGGTCGGCAGGAAGGAGGACGGCAGGTTCATGACCTGGGTGACCACGAACCATGCGGCGGCACCGCCGGCCAGAAGTGCGAAGACCGCGGTCGCGATACCCAGCAACAGATATTCATAGGTGAAGGCGCGGATCAGCGTGGCGCGGGTGGCGCCCAGCGTCTTCAGCACCACGGCGTCATGGGTGCGGGCCCGGTTGCCGGCGGCCAGCGCACCGGCCAGGACCAGGACGGAGGACAAGAGGGCGATCGCCGCTGCGGCGCGGATCGCGGTTGCCAGCTGGCCGATGAGGCTGTTGACGACATCGAGCGCATCCTTGACCCGCACGCTGGTGATGGTCGGATGCTTCTGGGTGACGGCCCGCAGGATGGTCGCTTCGGTTTCGGGCGTTGCCGTTGCGTCGGTCAAGGTGGCAAGCCAGGCATGGGGCGCGCCGGCAAAGGTGTTCGGCGAGAAGACCATGACGAAGTTGATGGACAGCGATTCCCACTCGACCTTGCGGAAGTTGGAGATCTTGGCGGTGATGTTGCGGCCGAGCACGTTGACGGTGACGGTGTCGCCGATCTTCAGGCCAAGTTCGATGGCCTCCTGCTCGGAAAACGACACCAGCGGCTCGCCGCTATAGTTCGCCGGCCACCACTGGCCGTCCGTGACCGCGGCGTTTTCCGGGATCGCCTCGCTATAGGTGATGCCGCGGTCGCCGCGCAGCACCCAGCGGCCTTCCGGCGGCACCTCCATCTTGGCGACGTCCGTGCCATTGAAGGCGAGGATGCGGCCGCGCAGCATCGGCACTTCGACGATCTGGCCGTTCGACGCATTGTCCTTGAGGATCGCGCGGAAGCTGTCCAGATCGTTGCGCTGGATGTCGACGAAGAAGAAGTTCGGCGCCCGCTCCGGCAGGTTGCCGATCAGTTCTCGACGCAGATTTCCGTCGATCAGCGCCAGGGTGACCAGCAGGGCAAGGCCGAGGCCGAGCGAAAGGATGACCGAGGGAGTGAGGGCGCCGGGGCGATGGATATTGCCGATGGCAAGCCGGAGGGCCGCCGAGGGCAGGCGCGGGCTGCGGCGGGCAAGGGCTGCGACCCCGACCGCGACCAGGCGCAGCACGACGAAGCCCGAGGCCATGGCGACGAGGAAGATCAGCGCCAGGCGACGATCATAGGCCGAAAACACCGCAAGGCCGGCCAGGCACAGAATGGCAAGGGCGGTGGCCATCAGATAAGGCCAGGAGGGTAGGCCGCGGGATTCGAAACCGTTTTCGCGAAACAGCGCCGTGGCCGGCACTTCGCGGGAATGGCCAAGCGGCACGATGGCAAAGGCAAGCGTGGTCAGCGCGCCGAACAGGGCAGCAAGAGCGAGTGCGCCGGGATAGAGGGCGGGGCTAGCCGAGATCGGCAGGAATTGCGCCAGATAGTAGCTGGCGATCATCGGCGCGATGGCGCCGATCACCAGGCCGAGCAGGATGCCGATCGTCGCGATGATGGCGATCTGGAAGAAATAGACCATGACCACCACCGAGACCGGGGCACCTAAGCATTTGAGGGTGGCAATCACGGTGCGCTTGGAATCGAGGAAGGCGCGCACGGCATTGGCCACGCCGACGCCGCCGACGATCAGGGCGGTGAGCCCCACCAGGGTCAGGAACTGCGAGAAGCGGACAACGTTTTCGGTCAGCGATGGTGCCGCCCGGTCGCTGGTGCGGATCGACCAGCCGGCATTCGGCAAGGTTTTGGTGGCGTCGGCGCGGATCGCCTCGAAATCCTTGGCCGGCTGCGTCAGGCGGATCTTGTAGACCTGTTCGACGAGGCTGCCGGTCTGGATCAGGCCCGTGGCCTGCAAAGCGTCGCGGCTGGTCAGAAGGCGCGGCGCAAAGCCGAAGCCTTCGGAAATGGCGTCGGGCTCCGAGACGATGGTGCCGGTGATCCTGATGCGGGCATTGCCGACCAGCATCTCGTCGCCGATGGCAAGGCCCAGCCGATCGATCAGCAGGGGCGCGACGACGGCGCCATAGGCGTCGCCCTGCCGGGCCAGAAGGTCGGCCAGCGGCTGGTCCGGTTCGGTTTTCAGCGTGCCGTAGAGGGGATAGACATTGTCGACCGCCTTGATCTCGACCAGCGACTGGTCGGACCCGTCCGTCAGCCGCGCCATGGAGCGCAGGTTGGTCGAGACGGAGACGGTGCCGAGAGCGTCGAGGAACTGCCGTTCCTGCGATGTCGCCTCGCGGTTGTTCAGCTCGAAGCGGATGTCGCCGGCCAGCAGTGACTGGCCTTGTGTGGCAATCGACCGGGTAATCGAGGTCGAGACGGAATTGACGGCGGCGATGGCACCGGTGCCAAGCGCGATGCAGGCGAGGAAGATGTAGAAACCCTTCAGGCCGCCGCGCATTTCGCGCAGCGCCAGCTGGAAGGCCACCTTGAGGCGCGGCAGAAAGGCGCTCATGCCAGGACCGTCTCGCCCGGGATGGCCGGTGCGGCATCATCTTTTTCCAGCCGGCCGGAATTGACGCGGACCTGGCGCGAGCAGCGTGCCGCAAGGGCCGGATCATGGGTGACGAGGATCAGCGTGGTCTGGCGCTCGGCCTGTTTGGCAAACAGAAGGTCGGCGATCTGGCGGCCGGTCGCGCCGTCAAGGTTGCCGGTCGGCTCATCGGCAATCAGCACGGTCGGATTGGGCGCCAAGGCCCTGGCAATGGCGACGCGCTGCTGCTCGCCGCCCGACAGCTGGCCCGGATAATGGTTCAGCCGCTCGCCAAGGCCAACGGCGACCAGTTCCTCGCGGGCGATATCGAAAGGGTTGCGGATATTGGCCAGTTCCAGCGGCACGGCGACGTTTTCCAGCGCCGTCATGTTGGCGATCAGGTGGAAGGACTGGAAGACGATGCCGATATTGCGGCCGCGGAAATCGGCCAGCGCATCTTCGCCAAGCGTATGCAGGGCCGTGCCGTTGATGAAGATTTCGCCAGCATCCAGCCGTTCCAGGCCGGCCAGCACCATCAGCAGCGTCGATTTTCCGGATCCGGATGGCCCGACAATGCCGACAGCGTCGCCCTGGTCGATCGTCAGGTCGATGCCTTTCAAAACATGGACGGAGGCCGCGGCATTCCCGAGCGTCAGATCAGCACCCTTTAGCTCGATGATGGTTTTTCTCACGAGATTCCGTCCTATATTGCAGTCTTCGGGAATGTGCGGGCCTGCCGGCATGGTGGCGTCAGGTCCAATCTAGGGAAGTCAAGATGAGATTTAAAGCGGCGATCCTTCAATTCGGCGTCATGATGGCGGCCGTCGTTTCCATGGTGACCTCCGGTCTTGCGCAGGACCGGGTGGTGCAACTGGTCGGTCTCGGCGACAGCCTGATGGCCGGCTATCAATTGCCCGATCAGGACTCCCTGCCTGCGCAACTGCAAAAAGCGCTTCAGGACAAGGGCCTGAATGTGGTGGTGACCAATGCCGGCGTGTCGGGTGATACGAGCGCCGGAGGGCTTTCGCGGGTCGACTGGTCGGTGCCGGACGGCACGGACGGGGTGATCCTGGAGCTGGGCGCAAACGATGCGTTGCGCGGCATCGCACCGGAAGAAACCGAGAAGAATCTTGAGGCGATCATTGTGCGGCTGAAGGAGAAGAAGGTCGGCATCCTGCTGGTCGGCATGCTGGCGCCGCCCAATATGGGGGACGACTATCAGCAGCGGTTTAACCCGATTTATCAGAAGCTTGCCGACAAGCATCAACTGCCGCTCTACCCCTTCATCCTCGATGGCGTGATCACCGAGGCCAAGCTCAAGCTCGAAGACGGCATGCATCCGAATGCTGGAGGCGTCGGGGTGATCACGCGCCTCATGCTGCCGCAGGTCGAGCAGTTTATCGGCACGCTTGCGGCCAAAACCGAATAGGCCGGGCTTTGCGGTTTTAACGTTAAAAAATGACTCCCAAAGCTTGGGGCTTGCGTGAATTTCGATTGCATGATTCGCTGTTAGCGTCTGCAAAAGATTCGGGGAGCTCGCCATGCCGAGATTATTCACTGCCCTCGAAATTCCGCGTAATGCGGCATTGAGTCTTTCATTGCTGCGCGGAGGGCTTCCCGGAGCCCGATGGATCGACGTGGAAAATTATCACATCACCTTGCGCTTCATCGGCGATGTCGACGGTCGTACCGCCGACGAGATCGTCGATCGGCTGGACCGGATCGATCGTCCGGAATTCCAGCTGAGCCTGAATGGCATCGGTTCCTTCGGTTCGAAGAAGCCGCATTCCATCTGGGCCGGCGTGACCCCGACGCCGGAAATGTCCGCGCTGCAAGGTGAAATCGAACGCATCTGCCAGCGGATCGGCCTGCCGCCCGACCCGCGCAAGTTCATGCCGCATGTGACTTTGGCGCGCCTGAAATCGGCTCGGGTCGATGATGTCGTGCAGTATCTTGCCGGGCGCGGCAATTTCCAGACGTCGCTGTTTTCCGTATCCCGTTTCGTACTTCTGTCGTCGCGGGAATCGGTCGGCGGCGGCCCCTACCTGACCGAGGAAGTGTTCCCGTTGCATGAGCGCTCGCTGGCAAGCCTGTCGAGCAGGGACATGCAACCGGAAAAGACCATGGTATAGACGGTCTCGAACCCATCGGGGCCGCCATAGTAGGGATCGGGTATGTCGTCATCGGCGCCTGAAGCAAAGGCGCTGAACAGGTCGATGCGGCTTAGCGCCGAGGGCGGTGCGACGCGCCGGATGCCGGCAAGATTGTCGTGATCCATGGCAAGGATCAGGGCAAAGCGGTCGAAATCGGCGGCTTCGATCTGGCGGGCGCGCTGCCCCGAGATGTCGATGCCATGGCGTGCGGCCACCGCCACCGAGCGGCTGTCGGGCCGGTGTCCGGCATGCCAATTCCCGGTTCCGGCGGAATCGCAGGGAAACAAATCGGCTTTCCCGGCGTTGATGGCCAGGTGCCTGAAGATACCTTCGCCAAGCGGTGATCGGCAAATGTTTCCCATGCAGACGAACAGGATGGGGTACGTGTTCATGCCGATTTCTCCGCAGCGAGACCACAGACATGCAAAGGGCGGACCCATGAAATACGCAAAGCTGGACGGCAAGGCAATCGGCGATGCCTTGAGAAATCTCGATGGCTGGGAGCTTGCCGAAGACGGCCTGTCGATCGTCCGCCGCTTCGAATTTCGCGATTTTGCCGAAGCATTCGGCTTTATGGCGGAATGCGCGCTGTTTGCCGAGAAGCTGGACCATCATCCGGAATGGTCGAATGTCTATCGGCGGGTCGACGTCACGCTGACGACCCATAGCGCCGATGGTCTGACGGAACTGGACTTCGAACTGGCCCGCTCGATGGACAAGGCGGCGCAGCGGCGCAATTGACACTCCCCAGGCCGATCCCCATATCGACAGCAAACGTTGAGGATGAGGCGATGGACGATATCAAGATAGGCGAGATCCTGTTGCCGGGCGACGAACCGACGCAGGAAAAGCAGGAGCGGACGGTCCGCGCCAAGTTCTGGCCGACCTTGAAGCGGGCGGTCCGGCAGGTTCCGCTGGGGCGGGATGTCGTCGCGGCCTTCTATTGCGCGACCGACCGCGAGACGCCGTTGCGGGTGCGCGGCGTGCTGCTGGCGGCGCTCGGCTATTTCGTGATGCCCATCGACATGGTTCCAGACGTGTTGGCCTTCATCGGCTTTACCGACGATATCGCCGTGCTGACGACGGCCATTGCACTGATCAACAGCAATATCCGGGAACGGCATTACATTGCGGCCGACAGGGCCCTTGCCGACGAAGACCTGCCCGAGACCACGAAGAGTTGATCGGCTGCAGGCGCCGGCTTGCAAGGCTTGCGTTACAAATTGCTGCCTCAAGCCCAATTCTTGCCCGATTCCTTGTGTTTCACAACGATACCGGCGGCTTTCCGGCATTCGTACTGTCTCGAAAAAATCCGTAGAAAAACCGGTACGTTGGCCAAAAATGAAGCGGGCTACCCTATCAAATGTCGCGATGTTGACGGTTTGGTAACGTAAATTAAGTCAAACTGAATCAAGTTTGATGGTGGAGGCCCGGCCAGTTCGTCCGGGACAATTGACGGAAAAGCAACCGGCAGGAAATCATGTTTGTAAAAAGTATCGCATCCGCAGTCGTCTTCACGCTGGCAACCGCCGGCATGGCTTCGGCACAGTCCCCGACACGCATCGAGCAGTTCAAGGCCTGGGGTGCCTACTCCTACAAGGCGACGAGCGGCACGGTCTGCTACGTCCTGTCCGTTCCGACCGGCAAGGAGCCGGCTTCCGTCAACCACGGCGATATCTTCTTCATCGTTTCGCAGCGGCCCGGCCAGAATATTTCCTACGAGCCGCAGGCGATGATGGGCTACACCCTGAAGGACGCCTCGAAAGTCAATGTCGATATCGACGGCAAGATTTTCGTGATGTTCACCAAGGAGACTGCCGCCTGGGTGGAGAACGCGGCGGAAGAGCCGGCGCTGGTGGCGGCGATGAAGTCGGGGAAGGCCATGACCGTAAGGGCCACATCGGCGCGGGGCACACCAACCTCCTACACCTATTCGCTGGCCGGCATCTCGGCAGCCCTGAAGCAGATCGAGACCTGCAAGTAAGGTCGAAAGACTGATCGTCGGCACGTTGTTTTGAAAGGTCGGCGCCCTGCCGGCCTTTTGCGTTTGCGCAGAAGGCTTTTGCCAAAGGCGTTTTTTGATGATAAAGCGCCGCGCTTGAGCCCAAAGCTCGCGGCCGTTTGCTCGGCCTTTCCGGTTTTCTATGATACTGCAGGCCGAGATCAGGACTTCGCTTCAAGACTGCGGAGCGTGATCGGTTTGGCGCAAGAGGTGATGCAATGGCTGCCACTGAAATCGTGATCGAGCGCAAGACGCCGCCGTCGGCCGGCCCGAGGGCTGTATCCGGCGCGTTAAAGCCGTCGTTGATCGGCCTCAGCCGCGAAGAGATGGGCGAACTGCTGCGCGACAAGGGCGTGCCGGACCGACAGGTCAAGATGCGCGTCAGCCAGCTGTGGAACTGGCTCTACGTGCGCGGCGTGTCCGATTTCGACGCTATGGCCAATGTCTCCAAAGACATGCGCGAGATGCTGAAGACCCATTTCACCATCGCCCGCCCCGAGGTCGTCGAGGAGCAGGTGTCCAATGACGGCACCCGCAAATGGTTGTTGCGCTTTCCGCCGCGTGGCGCCGGCCGGCCGGTCGAGGTGGAAACCGTCTATATTCCCGAAGAGGGTCGCGGCACGCTGTGCGTGTCCAGCCAGGTCGGCTGCACGCTGACCTGTTCCTTCTGTCACACCGGCACGCAGAAGCTTGTGCGCAATCTGACTGCCGAGGAAATCCTCGCGCAGCTGCTGCTGGCGCGCGACCGGCTCGGCGACTTCCCGGCCGGCGATGCGCCGGTCGGCGCCATGGTGCCGTCGGAAGGCCGCCGGGTCACCAATATGGTGATGATGGGCATGGGCGAGCCGCTCTACAATTTCGAAGAGGTCAAGAAGGCGCTGCTGATCGCGTCGGATGGCGACGGGCTGTCGCTGTCGAAGCGCCGCATCACGCTGTCCACCTCCGGCGTTGTGCCGGAAATCTACCGCACCGGCGAGGAAATCGGCGTCATGCTGGCGATCTCACTGCATGCGGTGCGTGACGACCTGCGCGACCTGCTGGTGCCGATCAACAAGAAATATCCGCTGAAGGAGTTGATCGAGGCCTGCCGCAATTATCCTGGCGTCTCGAATGCCCGCCGTATCACGTTCGAATATGTGATGCTGAAGGACGTCAACGACAGCCTCGAAGATGCCAAGGGGCTGATCCAGCTCCTGAAGGGCGTGCCGTCCAAGATCAATCTCATTCCGTTCAATCCCTGGCCGGGCACCAATTACCAGTGTTCGGACTGGGAGCAGATCGAGAAGTTCGCCGATTTCATCAATGCGGCCGGCTATGCCTCGCCGATCCGCACACCGCGCGGTCGCGATATCCTGGCGGCCTGTGGCCAGCTGAAGTCGGAATCCGAGCGCATGCGCAAGACCGAACGCCTGGCCTTCGAGGCGATGATGATCGCCGGCCATGGCGAAGACGAGGATTGATCCGGCACGGCGCTTGGCCGTGACGGGGCATCGATCGAGATGCTGGATCTGGCAGCACAACCAGATCGCACTCCGTTGTTATCTTTTCGTTGCCGCCGATTTTCGGCCAAGTGCCTCTGTCGCTGGCCCCTATTTCGATGTCCCCATGGTCAGCGGTGTCGAACGAGGAATTCACGTGCAAATTCGCTGCGCTTTATCGAAAGCGGGACTTTTACTTAACTTTACAAAGGTTAACAGCACTTAACGCTCAATACGTTACATTGCGTTTCCGAACATCGAACGCAGTGAGACCGAAATTGAATCTGAAAAATCATGGAATTCTAAGGGTTGTCTTGTTGCCTGCTCTTGTGATGAGCTGTCTTGTCGGTGACGCATTCGCGCAGATTGCGCCTGCGCCATTGCCCGGCCCCGGCGCACCTCCACCACCACCGTTGATGGCCTGTATCATCCCGCCACCTCCTGACGCACCGATGGGTGCGCCGCCGATGACGTGTCGATCTGAGCGCCCCGGTCCCAGGGGCGCGCCTTGCCGATGCCCGGGCGTGCCGATACCCGGCACGTTGGATTTTGCAGAGTGAGCAAGCATTGAAGCGTGCCAAGGCGGGGCCGTTGACGACCTCGCCGGCACACTTTGAGCATTCCTCACGACAGACTCCAGATTAGGACAGGAGACCATTTTGTATCCGTCACAAAAACTCGCAGTCGTCGGGACTATCATTTTCTCGAGTTGGTTTGGGGTGGCAGTGGCCACAGGCACACAAAGCCCTTTCCAGAACGGCGCCGATCAGGAAACCGTTACAGTCGATATCGCCCAGATGCAGCAGAGCGACAAACCGGAAAAGCCTCGAAAGAAACCGGGCTCGGATAAAAAAGCCAAGACCTGCGGCACTCCAGGGGATTTGGATAAGCGTGGCCAACAGTCGCCCTGCCCGCCTCCCCCGCCGCCTCGGTGATACGCATCACCCAGGCTTTGATCACTTGGCCTGGGTGAACAGGATTTTCACCGCGAAAATCGAAAAGACGCCGGCGAAGGTGTAATCGATGCCGCGCAGGACTTTCGGGTTGGCCTGCAACCAGCCGGCCAGCTTGTCTGCCGCCAGCACGATGGCGATGGTGATCGGCAGGGAGACCAGCATGAACCAGCCGCCGAGGAAGAGCAGCTTGCCCGTGACATCAGGGTCGCTGGCGGTGACGAATTGCGGCAGGAAGGTCATGAAGAAGATGATGACCTTGGGGTTCAGCAGATTGACCCAGATGCCGTTCAGGAAGGCCGCCTTGACGCTGCCCTTTGTTCCGGTTTCCGCCTTTGCGACAAATTTTGATCCGGTGCGGATCGCCTGGAACGCCAGCCAGGCGAGATAGGCAGCGCCACCGCTTTTCAGGATGAGGAAGGCGAGCGGCGAGGCGACGATCAGCGCCGAAACGCCGAAAGCCACCAGCATGGTGTGGAAGGTGATGCCGATATTGGTGCCGACCAGGACGGCCAAGCCGGCGGCGCGGCCATCGCGCAGGGCGCGGCTGATCGAGAGGGTCATGTCCGGACCCGGCGTTGCTGCCAGCAGAAACGATGCCGCACTGAAGGCCAGGAGCGTGGGCAGGCTCGGAATGAAATCCATGACGAACTCGAGGTTTGAAAGCGCGGTGAGGAAACGTCCTTAACGCGCTTTCACGCTGCTGCCAATCAGGGTTTTGGCGATTGCAGAAAGGCCGTGAACTTTTCCTTGTAGTCGGGATGCCAGCGCGATAGCGGCGGGCGGTTTTCGACGATGTCGCCGGCCGCCCACAGCATGCGTTTCTCGTCGGTTGCCCGATCGACGTCATTGTCGGGGCAAAGGATGTAGAAATCGCCGGCGGAGACGCTTTGCAGCATGAAATCGACCGTCTGTTCCGGCGTCCATGCGGCTGCGGGTTTTTCAGTGCGTCCCTGGGCGGTCAGGCCGGTGTAGACGAAGCCGGGGATCAGCAGATGGGCCGAGACCTTGCAGTCCGGCGTATTGCGCAACTCATGCTGCAGGGCCTCGGTGAAGGCTTTGACGCCGGCTTTCGAGACGTTGTAGGCGGGATCGCCAGGCGGTGTCGTGATGCCCTGCTTGGAACCGGTGTTGATGATCAGGGCCGGCTCGCCATGGGCGATCATGCCGGGACCGAACACCCGGCTGCCGTCGATCACACCCATCAGATTGACGGCCAGCACCCGTTCCCAATTGGCCTGCGGGCCAAAGATGGCGCTGCCGGGCTGGATGCCGGCATTGTTCATCAGAACGTGAACCCGGCCGAAACGCTGGATTACGGCGCGCTCCAGCGCTTCCAACTCGTCGCGACGGCTGACGTCGGTCTCGATGGCGACGATATCGGTCTCGCCATTCTCGGTGAGGGCCGCGACATCGGCGCGGGCGCTGGCCAGCGCGTCGCCGCCCAGGTCGACGATGACGACGCTCATGCCCGCCCTGGCGAAGGCCTTTGCCGCGGCAAGGCCGATGCCGGATGCGCCGCCGGTCACAACGGCCACATTGGATTTCGCAATTGCCGGATGGATGATGTCCATGGCCTGTTCTCCTTATGCCGTTTCGTGGTCTGTGCGGTTTTGATATGGTACGGTTGGAAACGAAGTCAAACAGGCAAGGTGCCGGCGCATGGGAAAAGTGACGTCCATCGCCGGGGAATTCCGTGACGATCGTCCGCATCCTGCACCAGCGGATAACTGTCACGGCGCATCTGTGGGGCCTAAGCGTTTGCGTCGCAGCGTGGTGCTCTTGCACGCCGCGCCAATCTCGCTAAAAGTGCGGCAAACCAAAAGGCTTGGTTTCTCGGCCTGACGCACACAAGTGGACTTCTCAACATGGCATCACATAAAGACGTGAAAAAAGTCGTTCTCGCCTATTCCGGCGGTCTCGATACCTCGATCATTCTGAAATGGCTCCAGACGGAGCTGGGCGCCGAGGTGGTGACCTTCACCGCCGATCTCGGCCAGGGCGAGGAACTTGAGCCGGCCCGCAAGAAGGCCGAGATGATGGGCATCAAGGAAATCTTCATCGAGGATGTGCGCGAGGAATTCGTGCGCGACTTCGTCTTCCCGATGTTTCGCGCCAATGCCGTCTATGAAGGCGTCTACCTGCTCGGCACCTCGATCGCTCGGCCGCTGATCTCCAAGCATCTCGTCGACATCGCCAAAAAGACCGGTGCCGACGCGATTGCCCATGGCGCGACAGGCAAGGGCAATGACCAGGTCCGCTTCGAGCTGTCGGCCTATGCGCTGAACCCGGATATCAAGATCATCGCGCCTTGGCGCGACTGGTCGTTCAAGAGCCGCACCGACCTGCTCGAATTTGCCGAGCAGCACCAGATCCCGGTTGCCAAGGACAAGAAGGGCGAAGCGCCGTTCTCAGTCGATGCCAACCTTCTGCATTCGTCGTCCGAGGGCAAGGTCCTGGAAGATCCGAGCCAGGAGGCTCCGGAATATGTGCATATGCGCACTATTTCGCCGGAAGCTGCCCCCGACAAGGCAACCGTGATCAAGGTCGGTTTTGAAAAGGGCGATGCAGTGTCGATCAACGGCGTGCGCATGAGCCCGGCAACGCTTCTGGCCGAGCTCAACACCTATGGCCGCGACAACGGCATCGGCCGTCTCGATCTCGTCGAAAACCGCTTTGTCGGCATGAAGTCGCGCGGCGTCTACGAGACCCCCGGCGGCACGATCCTGCTCACGGCGCACCGCGCCATCGAATCCATCACGCTCGACCGGGGTGCAGCGCACCTCAAGGACGACCTGATGCCGCGCTATGCGGAACTCATCTACTACGGCTTCTGGTTCTCGCCGGAGCGCGAAATGCTGCAGGCCGCGATCGACCTCAGCCAGCAGCATGTCGAAGGTGAAGTGACGCTGAAGCTCTACAAGGGCAATGTGATGGTGACCGGCCGTGAATCGCCGAAGTCGCTCTATTCCGACAAGCTGGTGACCTTCGAGGACGACCAGGGCGCCTACGACCAGAAGGACGCGGCCGGCTTCATCAAGCTGAATGCGCTGCGCCTGCGGACACTCGCCAAGCGCAATCTGTCGAAATAATCGACAGAGCGTCCGGACCTCATCAGCCTGCCGGTGGACGATCCACCGGCAGGCTTTTTCATGCCCGGCGTTTGCGGGCCTTTAGGAAGCCGAGATAGGCGATGATCGCCATGAAATTCATCAAGGGGATCACGGTGCCGAAAGCCAGCAGCGGATCGCCGATGAGGGCTGCGGCAACACCACCCAGGAAGCCTGCGCCCATCTGAACGAAGCCGAGAAGGGCGGCTGCCGAGCCGGCAATCTTCGGATGAGGCGCCAGACCGGCAGTGGTGATGTAGGGAATGACGAAGGCCATGCCGAAGGCGCAGAAAGCGACCGGCCCCATGATCGACAGGAAGGTCGGCTCGATCAATTGCACCGAGAGCGCGATCATCGTGCCGCCGAGGCCGGCCAGCGTCAGCCCGGTGCGCAGGGCACCGCTTTCGCCCAGGCGCGCGGCAAGGATGCGCAGACCGACAGAGCCCAGGAAGAAGAAGCCGGATTGCATCAGCATGCCGAGGCCAAACTGGCCAGGCGTCAGCCCGACCCTGTTGATCAGCACGAAGGGCAACATGGTCGATTGGGCATAGAGCGCCCCGACCGTGCCGGCAAGCACGAGGGCCGACAGGAGAACACGGGGGTCGGCGATCAGCGTCCTATAGGAGCCGATCAGGCGCGACGGGCGGATGAGGGCGCGATCGGGAACCGTGGTTTCCTTCATCAGCAGGCCGACGACAAGGCAGCTGACCAGCCCAAAGCCGACCATCAGGAAAAACACCGCCTGCCAGTTGAAGAGTGTCAGGGCCAGGCCGCCCAAAGTCGGGCCGGCTGCCGGTCCGATCGCCAGCATGATGCCGATCATGTTGAGGATGCGGGAGGCTTCGGCGCCAATAAACTGGTCGCGCACGATGGCGCGCGACACGGTGATGCCGACCGAGGCGCCGATGCCCTGGATCAGGCGTCCGGCCAGCAGCCAGTCGACTGTGGGGGCAAAGGCGGCGACCAGGCTGCCGATCAGGTAGATCATCAGGAAGCCGAGCGTCGCCTTGCGGCGGCCGAAGGCGTCCGATGTCGGGCCGGACAGCAGCTGGGCAACGGCAAAGCCGCCGAAATAGACCGAGAGACTGAGCTTGATAGCCGCATCCGTGGTGCCGAAGGCGCGGACCAGTTCCGGCATGGCCGGCGTGTAGATGGCCATGGAGACCGGTCCGATAGTGGTCAGCAGCGCGCCGATCAGCGATGTTCGGCGTTCGGTCATGCGGGCAGGCATCATCACATCAGGCATTCCGTTGGGGGCCGGCCCCCTTGTGGAAGAGGTGCCAGCGACAGGCATCGGGCCGGCTCGTCGGAGGACGGCAATAACTCGAGCTATAGGCGGGCGGACTGGAAATGGCGAGAGGGATCGCAGGAATTGCGGGAGAAAGGCCCAATATCAGATGCCGAGGAAATCAACGACCGACTTCAGCACTTTGGCGAACTCGTCGTCGCCCATGGTCATCGCGATCTCGAGCTGGTTCTTGTAGTAATCCTGAAAATCGAAGGGCGTATCGTCGGTGATATCAGAGAGATCGATGATCTGGCCCTGTCGGTCGAGGGCCTGCATGGGCAATTCGTCTGCAAGGGCGGCGTAGGTCTCCTGGTCGATCTCGCCGCTCTCGAAGCTTTCGGTCGCCATCTCGCGCAACTGGCTGGGCGTGATCGAGGTATAAGGCGATTCGGGATCTTCGGCGATTTCGAACTGAACGAAGTGATGAGACGTGGCTTTGCGTTCGGCCGGGGCGGCCAAGTCCTTGTTATCTCGACCTCCATTCCTGCTGAAGGAACTGGAGAGAGAACGCAGAGAATATATTTCCATATCAATATCCTCCGTTTCCGGCTTGACTATAGATAACTATTCGAGTGCCGTTACGTCAATCGTTAACAAAAGGTTAATTGTCGTCTATTATTTTTGTCCCGTCTATTCTTGCAGTGGGCGCGGCGCCCATCGCGGCGTGAAAGAACGTACCAATCCCGGCATGGATGTCCTATATGAAGGGAAAGCAGCAAATCAGGGAAAGCCATATGCCGTCTATTTCTCCGTCCCAAGCCGCGCTCACCCTCTGGAACGGAGTGCATGGCCTGCCGCGCTTCGATGCCGTCCGGGACGAGGATTTCGCACCGGTCTTCGATGCCGCCCTTGCCGAACACGAGGCCGAAATCGACGCGATCGCCCACAATCCTGCAGCGCCCACCTTCGACAACACCGTCGTGGCGCTGGAGATTGCCGGTGATATGCTGTCGCGCGTCTCGGCTCTGTTCTGGAACCGCGCCGGCGCCTACAGCAACGATCTGATCCAGTCACTGGAGCGCGAGATCGCGCCGAAGATGTCGCGGCACTATTCGAAGATCGGCATGAATGCCGCGCTTTTCGCACGCATCGATGCGCTCTGGGAAAGCCGTGACGGCCTTGGTCTGACGACCGAGGCGATGCGCGTGCTCGAACGACACTGGAAGGGCTTCGTCAAGTCCGGCGCCAAGCTGCCGAAGCCGGAGCAGGAAAGGCTGGCGGCGATCAACGAGCGCCTGGCAAGCCTTGGCGCGCAATTCGGCCAGAATGTTCTGGCGGATGAAACGGACTGGTCGCTGCCGATCCGTGAGGAGGCCGATCTGGCCGGCCTGCCGGATTTCGTCAGAGAGGCCATGGCCTCTGCTGCGAAGGCGCGTGACGTGGATGCACCTTATATCGTCACCCTGTCGCGCTCGATCATCGAGCCATTCCTCACCTTTTCCAAGCGGCGTGATCTGCGCGAACAGGCTTTTGCCGCCTGGGTGGCGCGCGGCGCCAATGGCGGTGAAACCGACAACCGGGCGATTGTCGCGGAAACGCTGGCGCTGCGCTTCGAGAAGGCCGGGCTGCTGGGTTATGCCAATTACGCGGCGCTGAAGCTCGACAATACCATGGCCAAGACGCCGGAGGCGGTGAACGGCCTCCTGAAGCAGGTCTGGGGCAAGGCGCTGGCGCAGGCCCGGGTCGAAGAGGCCGAGCTGGCGGAACTGATCGCTGAAGAGGGCGGCAATCATGCCGTCATGCCGTGGGACTGGCGCCATTATGCCGAAAAGCTGCGGTCGCAGAAATTCGATTTCTCCGAGGCCGAGCTGAAGCCTTATCTGCAGCTCGAAAAGATCATCGAGGCCTGTTTCGATGTGGCTGGCCGGCTGTTCGGCATCAAGGCCGTGCCGCTGCCGGATGTGGTCGGCTATCATCCCGATGTCCGGGTGTTCGAGATCCGCAATGCCGGCGGTGACCTGGTCGCCCTGTTCCTCGGCGACTATTTCGCCCGGTCGTCGAAGCGCTCGGGCGCCTGGATGAGCTCGTTCCAGTCCCAGCATCGGCTGGCGCTGAAGAATGGCGCTGTGGGCGAAATTCCGATCATCTACAATGTCTGCAATTTCGCAAAGCCCGCCGTGGGTCGGCCGGCGCTGCTGTCGCTCGACGATGCGCGCACGCTGTTCCATGAATTCGGCCACGCGCTGCACGGCATGCTGTCGAATGTCACCTATCCCTCGGTGTCAGGCACCGGGGTGTCGCGCGATTTCGTCGAATTGCCATCGCAGCTTTACGAGCACTGGCTGACGGTGCCGGACATCCTCAAGACCTATGCCGTGCACTACGAGACCGGCGAGCCGATGCCGGAGGCGCTGCTGCAGAAAGTGCTGGCGTCGCGCACGTTCAATGCCGGCTTTGCGACGGTCGAGTTCACCTCGTCGGCGCTGGTCGACATGGCCTTCCACACCCGCGGCAAGGTCGACGACCCGATGGCCGTCCAGGCCGAGGTTCTGACCGAGCTTGGCATGCCGGCCTCTCTTGTGATGCGCCATGCCACGCCGCATTTCCAGCATGTGTTTGCCGGCGACGGCTATTCGGCGGGCTACTATTCCTACATGTGGTCGGAAGTGCTGGATGCCGACGCGTTTGCCGCCTTCGAGGAAACTGGGAATGCCTTCGATCCGCAGATGGCGCAACGGCTGAAGGACAATATCTATTCGGTTGGCGGGTCGATCGATCCGGAAGACGCCTACAAGGCCTTCCGCGGCAAAATGCCGAGCCCGGATGCCATGCTCGTCAAAAAAGGCCTGGCGGCTTGAACGACTGGCGAGCGTAGACGTCGATCGGCCTTCCCGCGCCGCGGCGGAGAGGTTTTCGACGCGTGTGCGCAGCCGCCTCGAAGACAGGGGTTTCCGCAAAAGCACCGCAATTCCGGCGAAACGGCAGGCCCCCCTTTCGCAATTGCAAAAAACAGGGTATGAGCGCGTCAAAGTAAACCGGCGCCCGCTCCCCTTGCGCGCCCCAGCTACCAGAGATTCTTATCATGAAAATTCGCAATATCGCGATCATTGCGCACGTTGACCATGGGAAAACGACCCTTGTCGACGAACTTCTCAAGCAGTCCGGCTCGTTCCGCGAGAACCAGCGCACCGTCGAGCGCATGATGGACTCGAACGATCTCGAAAAAGAGCGCGGCATTACCATTCTCGCCAAGGCGACGTCGATCGAGTGGAAGAACACCCGCATCAACATCGTCGACACTCCCGGCCACGCCGACTTCGGCGGCGAAGTCGAACGTATCCTGTCGATGGTGGACGGCGCGATCGTTCTGGTCGACTCGTCGGAAGGCCCGATGCCGCAGACCAAGTTCGTCGTCTCCAAGGCGCTGAAGGTCGGCCTTCGCCCGATCGTCGCGATCAACAAGATCGACCGCCCGGACGGCCGCCACGAAGAAGTCATCAACGAAGTCTTCGACCTGTTCGCAAGCCTTGACGCCACCGATGAGCAGCTCGACTTCCCGATCCTCTACGGTTCCGGCCGCGATGGCTGGATGAACGTCAACCCGGAAGGCCCGAAGGATCAGGGTCTCGCGCCGCTGCTCGACCTGGTCATGCAGCATGTGCCCGAGCCGAGCGTCGGCGACGAAGACGGCGCGTTCCGCATGATCGGTACGCTGCTGGAAGCCAACCCCTTCCTCGGTCGCGTCATCACCGGCCGCATCCATTCCGGCTCGATCAAGCCGAACCAGTCCGTCAAGGTTCTCGGCCAGGACGGCAAGGTCATCGAAACCGGCCGTATTTCCAAGATCCTGGCCTTCCGCGGTATCGAGCGCACGGCGATCGATGAGGCCCATGCCGGTGACATCGTGGCGATTGCCGGTCTCTCCAAGGGTACCGTTGCCGACACGTTCTGCGATCCGTCGGTCACCGAGCCGCTGTCGGCCCAGCCGATCGACCCGCCGACCGTGACCATGTCCTTCCTCGTCAACGACAGCCCGCTGGCCGGCACCGAAGGCGACAAGGTGACCAGCCGCGTCATCCGCGACCGCCTGTTCAAGGAAGCCGAAGGCAATGTGGCGCTGAAGATCGAGGAATCGGAAGGCAAGGATTCGTTCTACGTCTCCGGCCGCGGCGAATTGCAGCTGGCCGTGCTGATCGAAACCATGCGCCGTGAAGGCTTCGAGCTTGCCGTGTCGCGTCCGCGCGTCGTCATGCACAAGTCCGAAGACGGCACGCTGATGGAGCCGATCGAAGAAGTCGTCATCGACGTCGACGAAGAGCATTCCGGCGTGGTTGTGCAGAAGATGTCCGAACGCAAGGCCGAGATGACCGAACTGCGTCCGTCTGGCGGCAATCGGGTTCGCCTGGTGTTCTTCGCGCCGACCCGCGGCCTGATCGGCTACCAGTCGGAACTCTTGACCGACACCCGCGGCACCGCGATCATGAACCGCCTGTTCCACGATTATCAGCCATTCAAGGGCGAAATCGGCGGCCGTTCCAACGGCGTGCTCTTGTCCAACCAGTCTGGTGAGGCCGTGGCCTACGCCATGTTCAACCTGGAAGATCGCGGCCCGATGATCATCGAGCCGGGTGAAAAGGTCTATATGGGCATGATCGTCGGCATCCACTCGCGCGACAACGATCTGGAAGTGAACGTGCTGAAGGGCAAGCAGCTGACCAACATCCGTTCGGCCGGCAAGGACGAAGCTGTTCGTCTGACGCCGCCGATCCGCATGACCCTCGACCGGGCGCTGTCCTGGATCCAGGACGACGAACTGATGGAAGTGACGCCTAAGTCGATCCGTCTGCGCAAGTTCTACCTGGATGCGAACGATCGCAAGCGCTTCGGCAAGGCCCGCTCCGCGCAGGGCTGATCGTCCCTCGAATCCGCCAGAATTTCCAGAGCCCCGGCCGACCAGCCGGGGCTCTAATTTTTTGTGTTTTGGGGCAGGACAGGCTTGCCGCCATGTTTAAAAAAGCGTTAACCTCAGGGTCATAGTCCAGATCAAAAGTCTGTGGGTAAGGCGGTTTCCCGCGCAGTTGCGGGTGTTCGTCAAGCTCCGGCAGGACCAAGAGTAGCGTTATGAAGACGTTGTCGATTGATGTGCGCCCGGCCGAGCCGCAGGACGCCCGCTCCATTTCCGAGGCTCACCGCCAGTCCTGGCAGAACGCCTATGCGGGCCTTATTCCGCACAAGGCGTTGACCAAGATGATCGAGCGCCGGGGCGAGACCTGGTGGCGCAAGGCGACGCGCGGCCCGGCCACCGTGCTGGTGGTCGAGGTTGCCGGGACCATTGCCGGCTATGCCACGGTGGGCCTCAACCGCGCTCGCGCGCTGCCCCAGGAAGGCGAAATCTACGAGATCTACCTCAGGCCGGAATACCAGGGCATCGGGCTCGGCCACATGCTGTTCGGCGAGGCACGGCGTCTGCTGAAATCGCTCGGCTGCTCCGGCATGGTGGTCTGGTGCCTGGAAGATAGCGGCGGGGCGTCGCAGTTCTTTCGTTCGAACGGCGGCGTCGATGCGGTCGAAGGCATCGAGGATTTCGACGAGGTGCGCCTGAAGAAGCTTGGGTTCATCTGGAAGTAATCCGCAAACCGGTATGTCGACTCAGGGCCCTGGCGCCTCAACTCTTTTTCTTACGCAATCCTGCACTCAAAACCACGACGCACTTTCGCTGGAATTGCTCTATTCCGGCAAGTAGCTCATGAGATCGTCGGCCGTCTTGCCTCTTGTCCCGTGATAGACGGCTTCGTCCTGGCCGCAGGCAAAGGAGGGCGCCAGCGTATCGGCCAACTGCCTGGCCAGCAGATTGGCATCCTTGTTGGCCTTGGCATCGACGAAGGCCGCCATGCAGCCCATGCCGTCTCCTTTCTGTGCAACGCGCGATATGACCAGGACCTGACCCCAGAATGCCTCGGCGGGCATCCCGGTATTCGGGTCGGAGTGCTCGAGGAAATAGCGGAGGATGGCGGCGATCGGCTTGCCGTCGGCATCCAGCCGCCATTCCGCCTTGGTTCCGATATGGTTGAACGTGCCGAAGGTTTCGAACGCCTGGTCGACATAGGTTCGGCTGACATGGCCGAATAGGACGGTCTGGCGCAGGTCGCCCTCCTTGAAGTAGAAGGGGTAGCCTTTAGGCCCGGTGCATTTCAGCGTGATGCTGATACCCTCCTCGACATGGACCGTCTGGCAGGCGTCTAGATCGAGATCGCTGTAGACGCTGTCATTAGCCTGCGTCATCGCCGGTACCGCCGAAAGCAGCGCGGTCAGACCGCACACGTAGAAAGTCAACCTCATTGCTCATCCCCCCGGATCGCATTGTCGTAATCGCCGACAGGCTAGAGCAGCATCGGGAAAAAGGGAACTGCCGTCCGCCTGCTGACTGGACGGTTTGCAGGCAGGTGCCAAAATTGGTTTCTACCCTCCGCCGAAAGCCGTGTTGCTTTGCGAAATGAAACCCTTTAGGAAGCGCGGGACATTCATATTTCCATGGGGTGAAACATGCGTATCGATGCAATTTCAATTGGCAAGAATCCGCCGGACGATATCAACGTGATCGTTGAGGTGCCGGTTGGCGGGCACCCGATCAAGTATGAAATGGACAAGGAAGCCGGCGCGCTGGTCGTCGACCGCTTCCTTTATACCCCCATGACCTATCCGGGCAATTACGGCTTCGTGCCGCATACCCTGTCGGAAGACGGCGATCCGATCGACGTGCTGATCTGCAATACGCGTCCGCTGGTTCCCGGCTGCGTCATCAATGTTCGCCCGATCGGCGTCATGGTGATGGAAGACGATGGCGGCAAGGACGAGAAGATCATTGCCGTGCCGGCGCCTAAGCTGACCCAGCGCTACGACAAGATCATGAACTACACCGATATGCCGGAGATCACGCTCAAGCAGATCGAACATTTCTTCGAGCACTACAAGGATCTGGAGCCCGGCAAATGGGTGAAGATCGGCGGCTGGCAGGATGTCGACGTCGCCAAGAAGCTGATCGTCGAGGCGATCGAGCGCGCCAAGGCCGCGAAGTAAATCACGCTTTCAGCCGCTCAACAGGGCGGTGAGCTTTGCGATCAAAACCTCCGGTTCGCCATCGAGCCGGAGGTTTTTCTGTCTGGCGGTGTCGCCGGATGTAATCTCGATCGATGATTTCGCCATGCCCAGCCGCTTGGCGAGAAGGGCGATCAGCGCCTTGTTGGCCTTGCCCTTCTCGGGCACGGCGGTGACGCGGACCTTCACATAGGCCTCGCCGTCACCATTGACCTCCACACCCTCTATCGCGTCTCGCCCGCCATTCGGCGTCAGGCGAACCGAAAGGCGGACATGGTCGGCGGCGATGCGGTAGGGCAGGCTCAAATGAAGAGCGGAGCGATGCTGTTCCACATCAGCGAGCGGATGAAGAAGATCAGCAGGAGCACGACGATCGGCGAGATATCGATGCCGCCGAGATTGGGCAGGATGCGACGCAGCGGCCGCAATACCGGTTCGGTGACATTGAACAGGAACATGCCGATCGAACTGACGAAGCGATTGCTCGAATTGATGACATTGAAGGCATAAAGCCAGGAAAATATGGCGCTTGCGATAAGCACCCATGTGTAAAGATTCAGTGCCAGATCGATGGTCTGAAACAGGGCAAGCATTGTCGTCTCCATTTCTCGGTTGACAGACAGATAGACATTGGGGACTAAACCGGCAAGTACTGCGGGCTGACGGAAAACAAATCATGTTTAACGAGGCGGGTCAGCCGCGCATCCATGACCGGCCTCGACGGGAAAGTTCGCATAATGCACGCGCCTATGTCCGGCGACAGGTTTGCCGCGTTCAAGCATCCGTCCTACACGCTGTTCTTCTTCGCCCGGTTTCTGGGCGCCTTCGCAACGCAGATCGTCAGCGTTTCGGTCGGTTGGCAGATGTATGACCAGACGGGCAGCGCCTTTTATCTCGGCCTGATCGGCCTCTTCCAGTTCCTGCCCTCGCTGGTATTGATGCTGGTGACCGGCTCGGTGGCCGACCGCTATAATCGGCGGGCCATTGTGGCGATCTGCATGATCGTCAGCGCGCTTTGCGGCGGGGCGCTGCTCGGCCTGACCCTTGCCGATGCCTTTTCGCCCATTCCGGTGTTCGGCATTCTCATCGTCTTCGGCATCGAGCGGGCCTTCAACGCTCCGGCCGTGCAGTCCCTGGCTCCCAATCTCGTGCCGGAAGCCGATCTTGCCAATGCGATTGCCTGGAACTCGACCTCCTGGCAGACGGCATCGATCGTCGGTCCCGTGGTCGGTGGCCTGCTCTATGGCGTGAGCGCCACCACGGCCTATTCCGTTGCGCTGGTGTTCTTCGTGGCTTCGGCTCTTCTGATCTTTCTGGTGAAGCGCCCTGCCCAGAAGAAATCCTCCGAAGCGATCAGCTGGGGCACGATCCTGGCGGGCTTCCGCTTCATCCTGTCGGAAAAGGTGGTGCTCGGGGCGATTTCGCTCGATCTCTTTGCCGTGCTGCTGGGCGGCGCGGTGGCGCTGATGCCGATTTTTGCGCGCGATATCCTGACGCTTGGCCCCTGGGGACTCGGCATGCTGAGGGCGGCGCCCGGCATCGGGGCTATCCTGGTGGCGGTGGCGCTCGCCAGCTATCCGGTTCGCCACAATGCCGGTCTGCTGATGTTTGCTGGTGTCGCGCTGTTCGGCCTCGGCACGCTGATCTTCGGCCTGTCGGAGACGGCCTGGATCTCGATTGCGGCGCTGATGCTGATGGGGGCGGCCGACATGGCTTCGGTCTATGTGCGCGAGACGCTGATCGCGCTCTGGACGCCGGACGAGGTGCGTGGCCGGGTCAATGCGGTCAACATGGTGTTTGTCGGCGCATCCAACGAGCTGGGCGAGTTCCGGGCGGGCACCATGGCTTCGTTGCTGGGGCCGGTACCTGCCGTCGTGATCGGCGGTGTCGGCACGCTGGCGGTTGCGGTTTTGTGGGCCGTCGGCTTTCCGCAATTGCGCAAGATCGACAGTCTCGACGCGCCGGATTCTCAGTCGGCGGACTGAAGGGACTTTTCGAAGACCTGGTCGAGGAAGCCTGACAGCCAGGCCTTGAGCGGCGCATCGAACAGCATGCGGCCCTCCAGATGCTCGCGGCCTTGCTGGGCATTGGGCATGATGAAGCGATGGGCGCCATGCACGACCCAGCGCTGCATCATGGCGCGGGTGAGTTCGGCATGAAACTGGATGCCCCAGGCATTGTCGCCATAGCGGAACGCCTGGTTCGGATAGAGATCGCCCTTGGCCAGCAGGTCGGCGCCGTGCGGCAGGTCGAAGCCTTCCCGATGGAAGTGGTAGACCATCTTCGGCCACTGCATCAGCAGGCGGCCCTTTTCGGTTGGATGGATTGGATACCAGCCGATCTCGACGCGCTCGTGCCTGTCGGCGGCCACCTTGCCGCCGAGCTGGCGCACCAGCATCTGCGCACCGAGGCAGATGCCGAGATAGGGCCGGTTTTCCTTCAAGGGCACGGATAGCCAGTCGATTTCCGAGCGCACGAATCCGTCCGGGTCATTGGCACTCATCGGGCCGCCGAAGACGACGGCGCCGCTGTGATTGGCCAGCGTCGGGGGCAGCGGATCGCCCAGCACGGGACGGCGGATGTCGAGCGGAAATCCTTTGTCCAGCAGCAACTGGCCGACGCGGCCCGCACTGGAGCGCTCCTGGTGTAGAACAATCAGGATCGGTGGCTTGGTGGTTTTCCTGGCTGGGTCATGCAGCATCGTCACCTCCCGGGTCTCCCGCTCGGGCCGCGGCGCCCAAGCGTTCATGAACGCGGTCGCGGTCCGAGATGCCCAAGAGGTCGGCGATCCGCCAGACCACGTGGTCTTCCATCTCACTGCGGGTTCCGTCGGCGTAGACGATGTCCCAGAGAATGCCGATCAGTTCGAGGCGCTGCTCTTCGTCCAGCCGGCGTTTCAGCTCGGAGGTGAAGCGGTAGTAATCGACTGCCTCGCTCTCGGCTTTCTTGCCGGCTTCCAGCAAGGCGTCGAGCTTGGGCTCGTCCAGGGCATATTTTTCCTGCAACAGGGTCCGGAGCATGCGTTTTTCGGCACCGCGCACAACTCCGTCGGCCTCCATCACCTGAATGCAGAGGGCAGCGACGGCGATGCGCGGATCGTCGCTTGAAAATGCACTTTCCGGCTCGGCCGTGAGGCTTTGGAAAAATGACTGCAGCCGCTCCAGCATTATCGGGCCTCCTTGGGGGTCAGAACAGGCGAAGCCGCGTTTTCTCGTCGGCCTGGCGGTTGGGGTCGCGAACGCCCGGATCATCCGGCGGCCGTCCGAAGAAAGGCTCGGGGACTGGCCCGGCCCCGGCATTCCTGTCGGCCGGCTCTGCTTCGATCTCTGCCGTGGCAGGAACGGCCTGCTCGACCTCCGGCTTGGCCGGCACCTCGACGGGCTTCTGCTCCGCCTTCGGTTCGCTCCTTGTCTCGGCAGGGGCGAGCGGTGGCTGGGCGCTGATGGCGCCAGCGCCGCTGACGATGACGCCGTCCTCGACGGGGCCCGCCAACTGGCCATAGGGCATTTTCCATTCGAAGGCGTCGAGGCGGCCGCTGACCGGAGAGATCGGCAGCCATTTTTCCGAGACCTGGCCGTCGGCGACCCAGGCCGGGTCGCGCGGCGCCCGCAGCGCCTGGGCCATCCAGTAGCGGATACGGCCCTGATCGCCGGTTTCGGCGTCTTCGATATCGGCCAGCAGCAGGAAGACCCGTTCGCGGGACTCGCTGCGGGCCGCGGCTTCGGCCTTGGCCCGGGCCTTCGTAAACTCTTTGGCATCAAGGGCTGCTTCCGCAACGATCAGCAGCGATTCGACATTGTTCGGCTTCAGGCTTTCCAGCCGTTCGGCGCGTTTCAGACGATCCACCGCGCTGTCGCCGCTTCGAGCCCGCAGATAGGTACGGGCGATGTCGGGATGGGGAGTGAGCTTCCAGGCCTGTTCGAGGACAGAGCCTGCCTTGCGCAGATTGTCCTCACGCAGCAGGGCCTTGCCGGCGATCACGGCGGCGGGAACCAGATCCTTGGCCAGTTTCAGGGCATGCAGGGCATTGTCGCGGGCAACCGCGGGGTCGCCTTCCAGCTGCTCGCCGGCCTTGGCCGTCAGCAGCACGGCCTTCAGCCGGTCGGCCTCCTGGCGGCTCAGCACATGGGCAATGCGCTGCTGGTCGAGCAGGCGGATAGCTTCATCCCATTGGCCGGACTGGCAGCGGTATTCGAGGGCGGCCTTGGCGGCCCAGGGCAGGTAGGGCGCCTTTTCGGCGGCGTCCTCGGCATATTGACGGGCGGCTTCGTGGGCACCGAGCCGGTTGGCCTCGACATAGAGGCCGCGCAGCCCGAGTTCGCGGGTCTCCGGATCCTCCGACATCTGCTGGAACAGGCGGCGGGCTTCGTCGTGCTTGCCCTCGATGACGGCGGCCTGGGCTTCCAGCACGAGGATCAGCGGTTCCTGATCGGCGCGGATCAGGCCGCGGGCGCGGGCGCTCATCTTGCGAGCCATGGCGGCATTGCCGGCGCCGGCGGCGATCAGGCCGGTCGAGATCGCCTGGTAACCGCGGTCGCGGGTCCGGGCGCGGAAATAACGGCGTACCGAATGGGGCGAGGTCCAGAGGGTGCGGACCAGCCACCAGGCGATCATCACGGCTGCGATGATCGCGACAAGCGCACTGGCGGCGACGATCAGGTCGGTCTGATAGAGTTGGCCTTCCCAGACGAGCGAGATGTCGCCGGGGCGGTCGGCGACCCAGGAGAAGCCATAGCCGAGCGCCACGATGAGGACGACGAAGATTGCGAGTTTTACCATGATCTCAACCCTGCCTGCCTGCGACCGCCTTGGCCATGATGGTGCCCACCAGGTCTTCGACCTTGATGCGCGCGTCCAGTTGCGCCTTGAACGCCGCTGAGGCCTGCTTGCCGGGCTCCGGCAAGGCATTCCATTCGCTGGCAGCACCTTTCAGGTCGCCGTTCTTGAGCTTGTCTTCGAAACGTGCCGCAACGGCTTCGACGCTGTCGCCCTCGACACTGCCGACCGGGCGGACTTTGACCAGGGACTTCGCACTCGACAGCAGCCGGCCGGACCAGCCCTGTTCGGGATCCGGCTGGTTGACGGCCTCGACGATGCCGGTCGTGACAGCAGTGACGTCGCGTATCAACTGCGACCGGGACTGGATACCGATCGTGGCAAAGCTGCGCAGATCGGCAAGGGCTGGTTCTTCCGGTGCGATGCCGGCGTAGGTTTCCAGCTCCGACAGGAAGGGGCCGCCGCGATCGGTCGCCGTCTTCAGGGCAGAGGCGGCAATGGCGCGCGCCACTTCGATATCGTCGCGCGGTTGGTCGAGTTTGGTTTCGATCTGGGTGAGCTTGTCGCCGAGGCGGGTTTCGCTATCGCTCAGGGCACTTGCCGTGCCGGCGACCTGCGATTGCAGGGCGGTGAGCGCGTCGCTCGTCTGGTTCAGGCGGGCCTGCAAATCTTCGACGGCGGTGGCGTCGGCGGCATTGTCCGGCTGGGCGGCAAGGGCCGCTTCAAGGGCTGCGATCCGGCCCTCAATCGCTGTGTTGTCCATCGGCGCTGCGCCGGAGAGGCTGCCGATCTGGGTCTTGAGCGACGAGACTTCGGAGGACAGGGCCGAAACGGAAGCTCCGCTATCGGGAGACAAGCCGGGTATGAAGCCGGCATATTGCATGGCCCCGGCACCGGCCAGCGCCACGAGACCGCCGAAAATGCCGGCGGCGGCAAGACTTGCCGTCGAGGACGAGGATTGGGCAGGTCTTACCGGCGTCACTGTCGGTTCCGGCTTGGCATCGTCCGGTTCCGGGGCGGCATTGGCCTGCAGAAAATCGGTGTTTTCCGATGCGGTTCCAGCTTCGGCTGCAACGTCCGCTGCCATTTCGGGCGCCGGGCCGGGCACGTCATCGCTTGCCGGCTGGATATCGACCGGCGGTTCGGTCGCAGCCCCTGCATCGGTCGCCGGCGGGATCGGTTCGCTCACCGTTTCCACCGGATCGGACGCGGTCGCCTGCAGGTCGATCGTTACCGGGTCGGTGGTCGTCTTGGAGCGGCGGGGCGTTTTTTCCGAAACCATGGCAACCTCATTTTCCTTGCAGTGCAATGAAATTAGTCAGTGATGACCCCGAAGGAAAGGGGCCGGCGCAATTTTGCGTTCAAGACCTTGGCAGTAGGGCCAGCAGGCTCGCCTCATCCGCGCTTCGTGCTGCCTGCGCATGGCGGCGATATTGCGGCGGGACGGTTGCGGCAATCGCCTCGCTGAGGCAGAGGATGCGCGGGGATGACAGCAGGCCGGGCATCTCCGCAAAGATCGGCAGGTCGAAGAAGCGCCGGGCGGTCTGCGTGGAATAGAGCAGGACGACATCGATCGGATTGTCGACAAGCAACCGCCTTAGGGTGTCGCGGTCATAGACCAAGGGATGCATCGCGTAGCTTTCGCAGACCGTGAAGGGGATCTGCCGCTCGGTCAATCGCTGTTCGAAGGTTTTGGCACGAGGGCAGCCGGCGAGGTAGAGGATCGGCGCGGTCTCATGATGCAAGGCTATGGTATCGGCAAGGGCGCCGCCGTCGCCGGACGACGCGACCACCTGGCGAAATCCTGCCTTTTCGGCCGATTTGGCGGTTGCCGGACCGACGGCATAAAGCGGCCTGTCGAGATAGGGGAGCAGACGGTCGCCGAGCATGGCCAGGCCCTCGATCGCCACAGCGCTCGTCACGGCCAGCGCGCCTTCGTGACGGGCCAACCTGTCCAGCATCTCTTCGGGGTGATGGGCGGGTGCTGCGAGCGGCAGGAGCACCGGCTGGTGGCCAAGCCTTTCGAGCATTTGTGCGGTTTTCTGCCCGCTCTGCTCCGGCCTGGTCACGAGGATGCGCATAGCTGTCAGCTCCAACCGTCGAAGAAGGTAGGCCCGGCCTTGTCGCGGACGGTCTGACCTGCCGAACGGCCAAGGGCGACGGCGTCGGTGCTCAGGCCCTCGATGGCCACGGAATGGGAGACGGATCCGTCAGGCGTCAAGATCAGACCGGAGAAGCGAAGATGATCGCCCTCGCAGATCGCGTAGCCGGCGATCGGTGTGCGGCAGGAGCCGTCGAGGGCACCGAGAAAACTGCGTTCACAGGTCACGGCATCATAGGTCGCACGATCGTTGATGGCGGCTAGAAGACCGGCAATGCGGCTGTCACCAATGCGGCTTTCGATGCAGATGGCGCCCTGGGCCGGGGCCGGCGGAAAGGTGGCCGGATCCAGCAATTGCGTCGGCACATCTTCCTTGCCGAGGCGCTTCAGGCCGGCGAAGGCCAGAAGCGTTGCATCGACCTGGCCTTCCGCCAGCTTGCGCAGGCGGGTGTCGACCAGACCGCGGAAGGTAATGACCTCGATGTCGGGACGCAGGCGGCGGATCAGGGCCTGGCGGCGCAGCGAGGACGAGCCGACGGTGGCACCCTGCGGCAATTCCATCAGGGTCGGGGCGGTGCGCCCGATAAAGGCGTCGCGGAAATCCTCGCGCGGCAAATAGGCGGAAATCTCCAACCCCTCAGGAAGGGCGGTCGGCATGTCCTTGGAGGAATGCACGGCGAAATCGAGATCGCCCGAGAGCAATTGCTCCTCGAGTTCCAGGGTGAACAGGCCCTTGCCGCCGATCTCGGCCAGCGACCTATCCGTGATGCGGTCGCCGCTGGTCGACAGCACGACGATTTCGAACATTTCGGAGGGAAGGCCATGGGCAGCCATCAGGCGGTCGCGGGTTTCATGGGCCTGGGCGAGCGCCAGCGGACTGCCGCGCGTGCCGATCCGGAAAGGTTTTGTTTGCATCCGACTTCATCCATTGTTACCGACGGTTTCGTAAACGCCTTTCCGGGCCATCGCAATCAATCAAAGGGCAAATGGCTTCCTTTCTTCGTATTCTCGGCATTGAAACCAGCTGCGACGAGACCGCGGCTTCCGTGGTCGTGCGCCATGCCGATGGCCGCGGCGAGATCCTCGCAGATGTGGTTTTGAGCCAAATGGACGAGCACAGCGCCTATGGCGGCGTGGTGCCGGAAATCGCGGCGCGCGCCCATGTCGAGGCGCTGGATACGCTGATCGTCGAGGCATTGGCGCGCTCCGGCACCGACCTGAAGGACATGGACGCCATCGCTGCGACCGCCGGCCCCGGCCTGATCGGCGGTTTGCTGGTGGGGCTGATGACCGGCAAGGCGATAGCGCGGGCGGCGAACAAGCCGCTCTATGCGATCAACCATCTGGAGGGCCATGCGCTGACGGCGCGGCTGACGGACGGGCTCGTCTTTCCCTATCTGATGCTTTTGGTCTCGGGCGGTCACACGCAGCTGGTGCTGGTGCGTGGCGTCGGTCAGTACGAGCGCTGGGGCACGACGATCGACGACGCGCTGGGCGAGGCTTTCGACAAGACAGCCAAGCTGCTGGCGCTTCCCTATCCGGGCGGACCGGCGGTGGAGAAAGCAGCCCGCAGCGGCGATGCCAAGCGTTTCATCTTTCCGCGGCCGCTGGTCGGCGAGAAGCGGCTGGACTTTTCGTTTTCCGGCTTGAAGACGGCGGTGCGCCAGGCGGCGGAAGCCGCAGCGCCGGTGTCTGAGCAGGACATTGCCGATATCTGCGCCTCCTTTCAAAGGGCGGTTTCAAGGACGCTCGATGACCGCATCGGCCGCGGACTGCAGCGCTTTGCGGAGGAGTTTCCGATTCGCGACGAAAAGCCGGCGCTTGTCGTGGCGGGTGGCGTGGCGGCCAATCTCGAACTGCGGACCTGCCTGCAGGCGCTTTGCGACCGGCACGGTTTCCGTTTCGTGGCACCGCCGAATGCGCTTTGCACGGACAATGCGGCGATGATCGCCTGGGCCGGGCTCGAGCGCATGGCGGCCGGCTTCGGTCCGGATGCATTGGATGTGTCGCCGCGGTCGCGCTGGCCGCTCGACATGTCGGCGGAAGCGCTGATCGGATCGGGGAAAAGAGGAGCCAAGGCATGAGCGATAGAGAGCGGGTCGTCGTGGTGGGCGCCGGGGCCTTCGGAACGGCATTGGCAACGGTGATGGCCCTGGAAGGCAAGGCGGACGTGACGCTGCTTGGCCGGGATCCCTCGCTGATGGAGGATCTCAGGAACGAGGGCATTCACGATGCCGCCTTGCCCGGCATCATGCTGCCCGATGGCCTGCAATACGCTTTCGAGCCCGATGTGCTGGCCTCCGCCGATATCGTGCTGTTTGCCATGCCGTCGCAGGCACAGGCCGATGCCGCCGAACAATATGGACCCTATCTCCACGCCGATGCGACCGTCGTCACCTGCGCCAAGGGGATCGATCGCAATTCGTCGAAACTGCTGACCCAGGTTCTGGAAGAAGAATTGCCGAACCATCGTATTGCGGTTCTGTCCGGTCCGGGCTTTGCCATGGATATTGCCCGCGGCCTGCCGACGGCCATGGCGATCGCCTCCACGGATCTTGCCCATGCCGAATGGTTGGCGCGGGTGATTTCCGGCCGTACCTTTCGGCTTTACGCCTCCTCGGATCGCGTCGGCGTGCAGCTGGGCGGTGCCTTGAAGAACGTGCTGGCAATTGCCTGCGGCATTGTCGAAGGCATGGGGCTTGGCGATTCGGCGCGGGCCGCGTTGATATCCCGTGGCCTTGCCGAAATGTCGCGGCTTGTGGTGGCCATGGGCGGTTCGGCCGATACGGTGCGCGGTCTTTCGGGCCTTGGCGATCTCGTGCTGACGGCCACCAGCCATCAATCGCGCAACCTGCGCTTCGGCATCGCGCTTGGACGCGGCGCAGAAGCGGACTTTGCCAGCGGCGGCCTGGTCGAGGGCGCTTTTGCGGCTGCCGTTGCGGCCCGCCTTGCCGAAGGGCTTGAGATCGACATGCCGATTACCGACGCCGTTGCGCTGATCATCGAGGGCCGGCTGGACATTCCAACCGCCATCGAACAGCTGATGACGCGGCCGATCACCACCGAATAAACCGACCTCATAGATACGGGAGATACACCATGCTTTTTGCTGTTTTGTGCAAGGACAAGCCCAATCATCTGAACCTTCGCATGGAAACCCGGCCGCCGCATGTGGAATGGCTGAACGGGTTGAACGCAGCCGGCACGCTGAAGATCGGCGGCCCGTTCCTCGACGGCGACGGCAAGCCCTGCGGCTCCATGCTGTTGATTGCGGCCGACGATCTTGACGGTGCCAAGGCCATTGCCGCTCAGGACCCCTACGCCCTGGCCGGCCTTTTCGAGAGCGTCGAGATCAAGCCCTATAATTGGGTCTTCAACAATCCGGAGGCATGAGTTCCGCCATGGCATTCTGGCTCTACAAATCCGAACCGTTCAAATGGTCCTGGGAGATGCAGAAGGCAGCCGGCACCGCCGGCACCGAATGGACCGGCGTGCGCAACTATCTGGCCCGCAACAACATGCGGGCGATGAAGATCGGCGACAAGGGCTTCTTCTACCATTCGAACGAAGGGCTCGACGTGGTCGGTATCGTCGAGGTCTGCGCGCTGTCGCATCCGGATTCGACCGCCGAGGGCGATCCCAAATGGGATTGCGTCGACATCCGCTCGGTCTGCGATATGCCGAAGCCCGTGTCGCTGAAGGAGGTCAAGGCGAACCCGGCTCTGCAGAAAATGGCGCTGGTCACCTGCATGCGGCTTTCGGTTCAGCCGGTGACGGACGAGGAATATCTCGAGGTTTGCCGCATGGGTGGCCTGGACAATCCGCCGCGTTGAGGTTGCAGATTTGAGGGGTGTTGGTTGAAGACGGATCCGCAGAGCTTCATTATCGCCAATACCGCGTTGATGTCGCCGCCGCATGTGCCTGAGATCAGGCTCTATCTGGCCAGCGAGGTGCATGACCTCTGGCTGAAGACAGAGGAGGATCTCGACGCGATCGGCCTGCCGCCGCCGTTCTGGGCCTTTGCCTGGGCGGGCGGACAGGGGTTGGCGCGCTACGTGCTGGATCATCCCGATAGCGTCCGCGGCAAGCGGGTCGTCGATTTTGCGAGCGGTTCGGGGCTCGTGGCGATTGCGGGGAAAATGGCGGGGGCGGCAGGAGTCACCGCCTGCGATATCGATCCATGGGCGGGCACGGCAATCCGTCTCAACAGCCGCGAAAACGGCGTCGACCTCGACGTTTCAAATGAGAATATCATCGGCCGTCTGGTTGATGCGGATGTCGTTCTGGCGGGCGACGTCTTCTACGATCGCGATTTCGCCGATGCTTTGATCCCGTGGTTCACCGCGTTGGTGGCAGCCGGCAAGACGGTTTTGGTCGGCGATCCCGGACGAGCCTATTGCCCGAAGGAGCGGCTTGAGCTGATCATCACCTATCAGGTTCCGGTCAGCCGGATTCTTGAGGACAGTGAAGTCAAGAAGACGACGGTCTGGCGGTTCACCTAACGATTATAGTTCTCGCTTACGGCCTGATTACGCAGACGCCTGCCTCATAAGAGCAGGCCGCATCGCTCGTCTCGGCATCCACCTCGATGATCAGCGCCTTGGGTGCGGGAACGACGGTGCGTGTGCGGCGGCCGGTGTGGTCGATGGCGAAATAGGTGCCGACGCCGCGAAACGACACGGCCGAGACTGAGCCGGCATAGGTGCCGATGCCCGGCAGAACCGAGGGAAGGCCCGATCCACTGATGCCGGTGTTTGTCCCGTGTCCGCCGTGGCGGTGGTGATCACGGCCATGACCCTGCCGCTGGTCGCCGGCCAGGGCCGGCAGCGAGACGGTGCATACAAGGGCAGCGATGAGCGCTGCCGGGGCGAACCTGCCGATACGCAATACCATGGTCAAGATCTCCGGGTCGATGAAACGTTAACGAAAGGTTAACGCTTGCGCCGGTGATTTCAAGGAGATCGGCGGTTCCGGCACCGTTTTTTAACCGGATCCGGATAAAATCCCGGCGGCATCAGACCTTCGTCTGAGGCGTTTGATGTCCCAATCGATTAAAATATGAACTTGGTGCAATAGTGCTTGTCGTACGACAATTCGGCGATTAAACCACGCCATTGATGCAATGCACCCATTCGACATGGGTTCAGCCATTGCAGTGGGGATGTCCGACAAATTCGGAACGCATTACAACGCCGCGAGGTCCTGATGGCGAATGTGACAAATAACCGGCCGTTATCGCCGCATCTGCAAATCTACAAGCTTATTCCGACAATGGCGATGTCGATCATCCACCGGATCACCGGCGGTGCGCTTTATTTCGGCACATTGCTTGTTGCCTGGTGGCTTGTCGCGGCTTCCACCGGCGCCGGTTACTACGAATGGGTCAGCTGGTTCATGGGCACGATCATCGGGCGGCTCATCCTGTTCGGCTATACATGGGCACTCCTGCACCACATGCTCGGCGGCCTGCGCCATTTCATGTGGGACCTGGGATATGGCTTCGAGAAGTCGTTCTCGACCAAGCTTGCCAAGGCCAACCTGATCGGATCGATCGTCCTGACCCTTGTGGTCTGGGTCATCGGTTACGTCATTCGCTTCTGAAGGGTCATCGAACATGGATATGCGTACCCCTCTGGGCAAGGTTCGCGGCCTGGGCTCGGCCAAGGACGGAACGGATCATTTCTGGCGTCAGCGCCTAACGGCGGTCGCCAATGTGCCGCTCATCACCTTTTTCGTCATATTCCTGCTGGTCTACGCCGGCGCCCCCTATGCGGATGTCGTCGGCGCCCTGTCCAACCCGATCGTTGCCGTCCTGATGGGTCTGGTGGTGATTTCCGGCATCGTGCACATGAAGCTCGGCATGCAGGTAATCATCGAGGACTATATCCATGTCGAGGGCGTCAAAATCGTCCTGCTGATGCTCAACACGTTCTTCGCGATTCTCGTCGGCGGGCTCTGTCTTTTCGCCATCTTGAAAATCGCATTCGTAGGATAATTCATCATGGCACCCAACAGTTCCTCCGCCCCGAACGGCAAGGCCTATACCTATGTCGACCATTCCTATGACGTGGTCGTGGTCGGCGCCGGCGGCGCCGGTCTTCGCGCCACGCTCGGCATGGCCGAGCAGGGTTTCAAGACAGCCTGCATCACCAAGGTTTTCCCGACGCGCTCCCATACGGTCGCGGCCCAGGGCGGCATTGCCGCCTCGCTGACCAATATGACGCCGGATTGCTGGCAGTGGCATCTCTACGACACCGTCAAGGGTTCGGACTGGCTGGGCGATGTCGATGCCATGCAGTATCTCGCCATGGAAGCGCCGAAAGCGGTCTATGAGCTCGAGCATTACGGCGTGCCGTTCTCGCGCAATGCCGAGGGCAAGATCTACCAGCGGCCGTTCGGCGGCCATATGCAGAATTACGGCGAGGGCCCGCCGGTGCAGCGCACCTGTGCGGCCGCCGACCGCACCGGCCACGCCATCCTGCATACGCTGTACGGCCAGTCCCTGAAGCACAATGCCGAATTCTTCATCGAGTATTTCGCGCTCGACCTGATCATGGCCGAAGACGGCCGTTGCACCGGTGTCGTGGCCTGGAACCTCGACGACGGCACCATCCACCGCTTTTCGGCGAAGATGGTGGTTCTGGCGACCGGCGGCTATGGCCGCGCCTATTTCTCGGCAACGTCTGCCCATACCTGCACCGGCGACGGCGGCGGCATGATCGCCCGCGCCGGCCTGCCGCTGCAGGACATGGAGTTCGTGCAGTTTCATCCGACCGGTATCTATGGCGCTGGTTGCCTGATCACCGAAGGCGCGCGCGGCGAAGGCGGCTATCTCGTCAATTCCGAAGGCGAGCGCTTCATGGAGCGCTATGCCCCGTCGGCCAAGGACCTGGCCTCGCGCGATGTCGTGTCGCGCTGCATGACGCTGGAAATCCGCGAGGGTCGCGGCGTCGGCAAGAACAAGGACCACATCTTCCTGCATCTCGACCATCTGGATCCGGCCGTTCTGCATGAGCGCCTGCCGGGCATTTCGGAATCGGCCAAGATCTTTGCCGGCGTCGACGTGACGCGCGAGCCGATCCCGGTCCTGCCGACGGTGCATTACAACATGGGCGGCATTCCGACCAATTACTGGGGCGAAGTGCTGAACGCCGATGCCAACAACCCCGAGCGCATTGCGCCCGGCCTGATGGCAGTCGGCGAAGCCGGTTGCGCCTCGGTGCACGGCGCCAACCGTCTTGGCTCCAACTCGCTGATCGACCTGGTGGTGTTCGGCCGCGCCGCCGCCATCCGTGCCGCGCAGATTATCGACAAATCAGAGCCGATCCCGGCTTTGAACGTTGCCGCCTGCGACAAGATCATGGAGCGCTTCGACAGCATCCGCAATGCCAGCGGGTCGACGCCGACCGCCGTGCTGCGCGACAAGATGCAGCGCGCCATGCAGGAAGACGCGGCCGTGTTCCGCACCCAGGAAGCGCTGGAGAGCGGTTGCCGCCGCATTTCGGCGATCTGGAAAGAGCTCCCCGATGTCAAGGTCACCGACCGCTCGATGATCTGGAACTCGGATCTGGTCGAAACGCTGGAGCTGCACAACCTGATGGCCAATGCCATCACCACGGTCTATGGCGCGGAAGCCCGCAAGGAAAGCCGCGGCAGCCATGCGCGCGAGGATTATGTCGACGGCCCATTTGCCGGCCGCGACGACGTCAACTGGCGCAAGCACACGCTGTCCTGGGTCAGCGAGGCTGGCGACGTCAAGCTCGACTATCGCCCTGTCCATACCGACCTCATCGCCGAAGGCATCGACCCCTACAAGATCGAGCCGAAGGCGCGCGTGTACTGAGGAACGACACGGTGACCACACAGGCCCTGCCCATTGAAAAGGAATCGTCCCTGCGCCCTGCGCAGGGGGCGTCCTTTGGCGCATGGGCGCCGACGCCGATCCAGAAGCTCATTCTGGTCCTGGCCCATCACACGCCGCTTGGCCGCGGGCGCGGGCGGCGTCTGGCGGCGGCCATGTTGCGTCGCCTGCGTGACGGCCCGATCGATTACACTTTGGGCGGCTCGCCGTTCCGCTTCGATATCCGCGACAATTCCACCGACCGGCAATCGTTGCTGCATCCTGGATACAATCGCGAGGAATTTGAATTTCTCGCCGATGCAATGGGTGAAGGTGGAGTGTTCGTCGATATCGGCGCCAATGTCGGGTTCTTTTCGGTGAAGCTTGCCGCACGGTGTGGGGCTGGCTGCCGGGTGATCGCCATCGAGCCCAATCCGGTCGTTCTGGAGCGGCTGCGCTTCAACACGGACGCGATGCGGGACCGGATCACGGTGGTTGACCAGGCCGCGGGCCGCGCCGAGGGCGTGGCTCGCTTCCAGAGCGGGGCAACCAATCTGGGCGAGAGCCGGTTTGATGCCAATGGCGAAATCGAGGTTCAGGTCAGGCCGCTGCAGAGCATTTTGCAGTTGCAGGGCGTGACGCGGGTCGATGCCCTGAAGATCGATGTCGAGGGTTTCGAGGATGACGTGATCCTGCCCTTCTTCGCGACGGCACCGAAGACGCTGTGGCCCAAGCGCATCGTGATCGAATTCACGGCGCGCGCCGACTGGAAGGACGATTGCATCGCCTGCCTGCAGGACTGCGGTTATGTACTGTCTTCGAAGACCCGTGGAAACATGTTGTTTGAACTCGGCGATGCCGCGACGCATCGCCTCGCGGGATCTGGCCCGTCCAGGTAACCGTCAAATCTAAGAGGCTTGTCAATGGTTGAACTCGCTCTGCCAAAGAATTCCCAGATCAGCGAAGGCAAGGTTTGGCCGAAGCCGGATGGTGCGCGCAATGTGCGCGAATATCGCGTCTATCGCTGGAGCCCGGATGATGGCCAGAACCCGCGCGTCGACACGTTCTACATCGACGTCGACGACTGTGGTCCGATGGTGCTCGACGGTCTTCTCTACATCAAGAACAATATCGATCCGACGCTGACATTGCGCCGCTCCTGTCGCGAGGGGATCTGCGGGTCCTGCGCGATGAACATCGACGGGACGAATACGCTGGCCTGCACCAAGGGTATGGACGAGATCAAGGGAACGGTGAAGATCTATCCGCTGCCGCATCTGCCTGTCGTCAAGGATCTGGTGCCGGATCTGACCAATTTCTACGCCCAGCACCGCTCGATCGAGCCCTGGCTGAAGACGGTTTCGCCGGCGCCGGCCAAGGAGTGGAAGCAGAGCCACGAGGATCGCCAGAAGCTCGACGGGCTTTATGAGTGCATTCTGTGCGCCTGCTGCTCGACCTCCTGCCCGAGCTACTGGTGGAACGGCGACCGCTATCTCGGACCGGCCGTCCTGCTGCAGGCCTATCGCTGGCTGATCGACAGCCGCGACGAAGCCAAGGGCGAGCGCCTCGACAATCTGGAAGATCCCTTCCGGCTCTATCGCTGCCACACGATCATGAATTGCGCGCAGACCTGTCCGAAGGGGTTGAACCCCGCCAAGGCGATCGCCGAGATCAAGAAGATGATGGTCGAGCGCCGGGTGTAAACCCGGCACTTGCGCCACGGGGCCGCGGACGAGCTTTCAGAAGAGAAAGCTGTCCGAGGTCAGGCTGTGGCGCCCTTCGAGGACCAGCGCAAAATCCGCTCTCGTATCACCCGTGGCTTCGATCGAAACGATCGTGTTGGTTCCCGAAAACTGATAGCGGATCTGCGGGCTTTGCCCGCTGCTGAATGCGCTCGTTCCAATGAAGTGGTTTTCCGGGATGTCTAGGATATCCTCGAAAAGGCTCAAGGCGCGGAGGTCGATCCTGTCGGCAGTCGTGAAGCCATGGATCGTGTCGCGGCCGCTGGTGCCGACCGTGGAATCACCAAGGCTGGCGTAGACAAAGACATCCCGTCCAGCCTCGCCGTAGAGATGGTCGGCGCCTTTTCCGCCGTCCAGCCTGTCGTTTCCGGCTCCACCCCAGATCTGGTCGTCGCCGCCGCTGCCCTTCAGGGTGTTGGCTGTCTCGGTGCCGGTCAGCTTGTCGATCCCCTTGCCCCCTATGACGTTTTCGAACCCGGACACCTTGTCTCCCTGGGCATCGCCGCCTGAAACAATCTGCTTGACGAGATTGACCACCACACCTTTGGTGGATGTCGAATAGTCGAGGGTGTCATTGCCGGTTCCGCCGGTCAGCGTGTCGGCACCGCTGCCGCCCGAGACGGTGTCATTGCCGGCACCGGCAATGATGACGTCCAGACCGCCATTGCCTGCGAGGACGTTGGCCGATGCCGTTCCTATAAGCTTGTCGGCACCCTTGCCGCCACGGGCACCTTCGAAGCTCGCGATGATGTCACCCTGCGCATCGCCTCCGGACACCCTTTGCTTGACGAGATCAATGATGACGGCGGCGCTGCTGCCGCTGTAGTCGACGAGATCGATGCCGCTGCCGCCCTGCAACGTGTCCTTGTCCGCTCCACCATTGATGATGTCAGCGCCGCTGCCGCCAGATAAAGTGTCAGCGCCGGCCCCGCCAATCAGGATATCGTCGCCGCCGAGGGCTTCGACATGGTCGTTGCCAGACCCGCCGGTAAAATGCAGCGTCTCGATGTCGATGATGCTGCCCCCGAGCCCGCCGATCGTCGCCTCGCCGGACCATAGCTCGATGGTGATCCCGATGCTGGTGCCGGCGCGGCGGAATACGAGCGTGTCCTCCCCGCTGCCGCCGTCGATGGTGTCGCGTCCCGACAGGCTGGTGAGAACGTCATTCCCGGCTTCTCCTTCCAGCAGGTCATGACCGGTGCCACCGTCAAGTGCGTCATTGCCAGATCCGCCGAACAGGTAGTCATCGTCGCTGCCGCCGTTCAGGAGATCATTGCCGCCGCCGCCATAAATCTTGTCATCACCGGCCTCTCCGTAGAGCTTGTCGGCGATGTAGAGCGAGACGATCTCATCGAGCACCCATTGGTTGGTGGTCGGGTCGCGGGACATCGTAGATGTGTCGCCATAGATGTCATCGTCGTCAGCGCCGCCGTAGATGAGGTCGTTACCTTCCCAGCCGATGAGGTCGTCGCTTCCGCTGCCGCCCCAGAGCCGGTCATTTCCTTCGCCGCTGTAGATATAATCTTCGCCGCTGCCACCATAGACGCGGTCGTTGCCGTCCAGACTTTCTATGCTGTCATTGCCGTCAAGCGCGTCTATGACATCGTCATTATCGGTGCCCCGGAGATTGTCGTCGCCGTTCGTGCCATTGCGTATCGCCATTTGGTGTCCCACACGATTTTTCCATCTCCGTTATAATAACGGGAGCAAAGAAAGAAAACAGGCCTTGTCGATCGGCTATTGCAACTCTCCGACCGGGCAATATGTACTTCCCGATATCTGATGAATCATGCAATACATCGCCAGCTTCGAGGAGGTCAGGCCTCGTTCGGCGTGGTGGAAAGTCGATTGAAACGACTACGGGCGATAAACACGCCGGCATGACCTTGATTTGCATGCCTGCTTTGCGATAATTCCGCCTTGTTTCGGGATAACAAACCGGACAGTTGCGGATAACCGGGAGTGTTATGATGAAGTTGAAATATGCAGCGGCTGGACTCGCGGTCGTTCTTTCGCTCGCTGGCTGCCAGCGTACATCCTACACTGGCTTCAATTCTCCTTCTCCCTCTTCGGCTCTTCCGCCGCTTCAGGCGCAACCGGTTCCCTCCGTGCAGTCCGGCCAGTTGCCGCCGCCGACCGCGGACGGCTCGCAGTTTCCGGCACCTCCGGCTGGTGCTGCACCGGGCACCGAGATGGCGAACGCCGTTCCGGCCGCCGCCCAGGATATCACCAAGGAGGCGATGGTCGGCAACTGGCGCGTCAACAATGCGGGCAGCTCCTGCGACATGTTCCTGACGCTGACCAATCTCGGCAGCGGATCGCGCGGCGGCACGCGCGGCTGTGCAGGCCCGCTGACGACGATGGGATCCTGGGAAGTGGCCGGCAAGCAGGTGGTTCTCAAGGATCGCAACGGCAATGTCATCGGCCGCCTCTACAAATCCGCGGAAGCCCGTTACGACGGCACGACGGATTCGGGCCAGCCGATCAGCCTGAGCCGCTAACAACGCGACCTGCAACGGCGGGAGCGTCCGCTCCCGCGGAGTTCCTTCATGCAGCCAATCCCGGATTACGCGCTGAGCGTCAGCGAACAGCTGAAGTCTCTGACGGAATCGGGTGCCTTGAGCGCCGATGCGGCCCAGATGGAAGTCGCCGGTCGGCTCGACCGCATCCTGGCCGATCTCAAGCAGAGACGCCCGGCGACGAAATCCAGCGCGCTTGGGTGGATGTTCGCGCAGCGCCGGCGCAAGCAGGCGCCGATCCCCGGCCTCTATGTGCATGGCAGCGTCGGACGCGGCAAGACCATGCTGATGGACCTATTCTTCAAGCTGGCGCCCATCGAGAAGAAACGCCGCGCGCATTTCCATGAATTCATGGCCGATGTGCATAGCCGCATCCATGCCCATCGCATGAAGCTGAAGGCCGGCGAGACGCGGCAGGCCGATCCGGTGCCGCCGGTTGCCGCAGCGCTGATGGCGGAAGCCGAGTTGCTCTGCTTCGACGAATTCTCCGTGACGGATATCGCCGACGCGATGATCCTGGCGAGGCTCTTTACCGAGCTGTTTTCCAAGGGTTGCATTCTGGTCGCGACCTCGAATGTCGAGCCGGATAATCTTTATCGCGACGGTCTCAATCGCGGACTTTTCCTGCCGTTCGTGACACTGTTGAAGCAGAATGTCGATGTGGTGACGCTGGATTCGCCGACCGACTATAGATTGGAGAAGATCGGGCAATTGCCGGTCTATCTGTCGCCGCTCGGCGAGGCGGCCGACAAGGGAATGGATGCGGCCTGGGCCTTTCTGGCCGCCGGCCGGCCCGAGGCTCCGACCGAAATCGCCTTGAAGGGGCGCTCCATACACGTAAGTCGATCGATCGGCCGCATGGCCCGTTTCACCTTTGCCGACCTGTGCGAGCAGCCGCTCGGCGCACCCGATTTCCTCAAGATCGCCGCCCGGTTCGATACCGTCTTCGTCGATCATGTCCCGTTGCTGAGTGCGGCCAGGCGCAACGAAACCAAGCGCTTCATCATTCTCATCGATGCTCTTTACGATCAGTCGGTGCGGCTTTTCGCGTCCGCTGCCGCGGAGCCCGAAGGCTTGCTGACAGAAAGGAAGGGAACCGAAGGATTCGAATTCGACCGCACGGTTTCGCGCCTGTTTGAAATGCGAAGTTCCGATTATCTGGAGCTTCACCGGCAGAAGCGTGCCGATTCATGACGGATGGACGACAAAATATCTTACGTTTACGTAAGTATTTAATGATCTAACCGATTGAAAACGTTGCTCTCAGAATTATCGGTTGCCATTTTATCTGGTTTCGACTAAGCGAAATGCCGCAACGGTCGGCATCGAAGCTATCCGGCCTTGGTTTTGGATCTAAGAGGAAGCACTTCAATGGCGCGCAACAAGATCGCACTTATTGGTTCTGGCATGATCGGCGGCACGCTGGCGCATCTCGCCGGCCTGAAGGAATTGGGCGACATCGTCCTGTTCGACATTGCCGATGGCATTCCGCAGGGCAAGGGGCTCGACATCGCCCAGTCTTCGCCTGTTGAAGGCTTCAATGCCAAGCTGACCGGTGCCAGCGACTATTCGGCCATCGAAGGCGCCGATGTGTGCATCGTGACCGCCGGCGTCGCCCGCAAGCCGGGCATGAGCCGCGACGATCTGCTCGGCATCAACTTGAAGGTCATGGAGCAGGTCGGCGCCGGCATCAAGAAATATGCCCCGAACGCCTTCGTGATCTGCATCACCAATCCGCTCGACGCCATGGTCTGGGCGCTGCAGAAGTTTTCCGGCCTGCCGAAGAACATGGTGGTCGGCATGGCCGGCGTTCTCGACAGCTCGCGTTTCCGCTTGTTCCTCTCCGAAGAATTCAACGTCTCCGTACAGGACGTCACCGCCTTCGTTCTCGGCGGCCATGGCGACACGATGGTGCCGCTCGCCCGCTACTCGACCGTCGGCGGCATTCCGCTGACCGACCTCGTCAAGATGGGCTGGGTCACCAAGGAGCGTCTGGAAGAAATCATCCAGCGCACCCGTGACGGCGGCGCCGAAATCGTCGGCCTGCTGAAGACCGGTTCGGCCTATTATGCGCCGGCGGCCTCCGCCATCGAGATGGCCGATTCCTTCCTCAAGGACAAGAAGCGCGTTCTGCCCTGCGCTGCCTATCTTTCGGGCCAGTACGGCGTGAAGGACATGTATGTCGGCGTTCCGACCGTGATCGGCGCCGGCGGCGTCGAGCGCATCATCGAAGTCGAATTCAACAAGAGCGAAGAAGAAGCCTTCCAGAAGTCGGTCGGTGCTGTTGCCGGCCTCTGCGAAGCCTGCATCAACATTGCTCCTTCCCTCAAGTAACCGCCACCCGGCCCACCAGACAGGGACTAGACGATGAACATTCATGAATATCAGGCCAAGGCTCTTCTGAAGGGCTACGGCGCACCGGTTGCGGAAGGCGTTGCGATCTTCTCGGCGGATGAAGCCGAAGCGGCTGCCAAGCAGCTTCCGGGTCCGCTCTATGTGGTCAAGAGCCAGATCCATGCCGGCGGCCGCGGCAAGGGCAAGTTCAAGGAACTCGGCCCCGACGCCAAGGGTGGCGTTCGGCTCGCCTTCTCGATCGACGAAGCCAAGGCGCATGCCAAGGAAATGTTTGGCAACACGCTGGTGACCGCCCAGACCGGCGAAGCCGGCAAGCAGGTCAACCGTCTCTACATCGAGGACGGCGCCGATATCGCCCGCGAACTGTATTGCTCGCTGCTGGTCGACCGCTCGGTCGGTCGCGTCGCCTTCGTCGTATCGACGGAAGGCGGCATGGATATCGAGGCTGTCGCCCACGACACGCCGGAGAAGATCCACACGATCGCCATCGATCCGGAAACCGGCGTGACGGCTGCCGACATTGCTGCCATTTCCAAGGCTCTCGAGCTTTCGGGTGCGGCCGCCGAAGATGCAAAGTCGCTCTTCCCGCTGCTCTACAAGGCCTTCAACGAGAAGGACATGGCGCTGCTCGAAATCAACCCGCTGATCGTCATGAAGAATGACCATCTGCGCGTGCTCGACGCCAAGATGTCGTTCGACGGCAATGCGCTGTTCCGTCACGACGACGTGCGTGCGCTGCGCGACGAGACCGAGGAAGACGCCAAGGAAATCGAGGCCTCCAAGTGGGACCTCGCCTACGTCGCACTCGACGGCAATATCGGCTGCATGGTCAATGGTGCCGGTCTCGCCATGGCGACGATGGACATCATCAAGCTCTACGGCAAGGAGCCAGCTAACTTCTGCGACGTCGGCGGCGGCGCCGGCAAGGAGAAGGTTGCTGCGGCCTTCAAGATCATCACCGCTGACCCGAAGGTCGAGGGCATCCTCGTCAACATCTTCGGCGGCATCATGAAGTGCGACGTCATCGCTGAAGGCGTTGTCGCTGCGGTTCAGGAAGTGGGTCTGAAGGTTCCGCTCGTCGTGCGTCTGGAAGGCACCAATGTCGAGCTCGGCAAGAAGATCCTGAACGAGTCCGGTCTGGCGATTACTGCCGCTGACGATCTGGACGACGCGGCGAAGAAGATCGTCGCGGCGATAGGGGCCTGATAGGAATTGAAAAGCTTGCTTGCGGCATTTTCAGCATCGAGCTTGCTGGGCCTCGGTTCAGCACCGGAGATGGACGAGGATCGCCTGATGGCGGTTTTCTTCCAGCTTCATGATGCGCCGCCCGATCCTGATGGCGTCGAGAAAATGCTTGAAGAGAATGGTTATGTACGCGTTTCCAGTATCGTTGGCGACCGTCAAGCCATTATCGAGTACGCTGATCGCAAGCAGCTTTTGTTCCTCATCTATGAACTGGAAAGTTACTCGAGTTTGGCAATCAACATCCAATCCTCGGTGTCTTTATATGAGACAAACGAGAAGTTTGCCGAGAAGCTGGGAAACCTGATGAGCGTTAGAATGGGCTTCTCGCCAGCCCCTTTCGAAGATGATGCCGGTTGGCAGGCTGTGGCCTGGCCCGGCGCAGACGGTTCAAGTGATGTAGCGTTTTCGGTAAGCCATAACACAGAGCATCAAGTAACAAGAATTTGGGGCCACAGGCTCCTTGTCGGAGACAAGTAATGTCAATTCTCGTCAACAAAGACACCAAGGTCCTCGTGCAGGGCCTGACCGGCAAGACCGGGACCTTTCATACCGAACAGGCTCTCGCCTACTACGGTACGCAGATGGTCGGCGGTATCCACCCGAAGAAGGGTGGCGAAACCTGGACCGGCTCGAAGGGCGAAAGCCTGCCGATCTTCGCGACCGTTGCCGAAGCCAAGGAAAAGACCGGCGCCGATGCGACCGTGATCTACGTTCCGCCGGCCGGTGCCGCAGACGCGATCATCGAGGCGATCGAAGCCGAAATCCCGTTCATCACCTGCATCACCGAAGGCATTCCGGTCATGGACATGGTGCGCGTCAAGGCTCGCCTCGACCGCTCCAAGTCGCGCCTGCTCGGCCCGAACTGCCCAGGCATCCTGACGCCGGAAGAATGCAAGATCGGCATCATGCCGGGTTCGATCTTCCGCAAGGGTTCGGTCGGCATTGTTTCTCGCTCCGGCACGCTTACATATGAAGCAGTCTTCCAGACTTCGAACGAAGGCCTTGGCCAGACGACGGCGGTCGGCATCGGCGGCGATCCGGTCAAGGGCACCGAGTTCATCGACGTGCTGGAAATGTTCCTGGCCGACGACGCCACCAAGTCGATCATCATGATCGGCGAAATCGGCGGCGCGGCCGAAGAGGAGGCTGCACAGTTCCTCAAGGACGAGGCCAAGAAGGGCCGGAAGAAGCCGATGGCCGGCTTCATCGCCGGCCGCACGGCGCCGAAGGGCCGCACCATGGGCCATGCCGGCGCCGTGGTTTCGGGCGGCAAGGGCGATGCGGAATCCAAGATCGAAGCCATGGAATCGGCTGGCATCAAGGTTTCGCCGTCTCCGGCGCGCCTTGGCAAGACACTGGTCGAAGTCCTCAAGGGCTGAGATCTTGATTGAATGCCAGGCAGGCGGGCCGTTCGAGCGAGGTCCGGCTGCCTGGATTTGCCGTCTGCAGGACAATTGACGTTTTGCAGGCGGGGCGAATGGAAGACATCAGCGGTCGTCGCGGACGATCGTGAAAAGCGGCAGACCGGTCGACGGTCATCACCTCAAGTCGGGAGGCGGGCGGAAACGTCCGCGAAGCACCATGGCAAGGCAAGAAGCCAACGAGCAGTTCCAGATCACGTCGTTTCTCGACGGATCGAATGCGGCCTATATCGAACAGCTTTATGCGCGGTACGAGGAAGACGCCAGCGCCGTTCCGGCGGAATGGCAGGCCTTTTTCAAGGCGCTCGGCGACAATCCCGATGATGTGAAGAAGGCCGCCAAGGGCGCCTCCTGGCAGAAGAAGAGCTGGCCGATCGCCGCCAATGGCGAGCTGATCTCGGCGCTCGACGGCAATTGGGGCCAGATCGAAAAGGTCGTCGAAACCAAGGTGAAGGCCAAGGCCGAAGCCGTCGGCCAGACGATTTCCGAAGCTCAGGTCCTGCAGGCGACGCGCGACAGCGTGCGCGCCATCATGATGATCCGCGCCTATCGCATGCGCGGTCACCTGCACGCCAATCTCGATCCGCTGGGTCTGGCGGCCCCCGTCGAGGACTATAACGAGCTTTCGCCACAGGCTTACGGCTTCACCGAAGCCGATTACAGCCGCAAGATCTTCATCGACAACGTTCTGGGTCTCGAATATGCGACGATCCCGGAAATGCTCGATATCCTGAAGCGCACCTATTGCTCGACGCTGGGCGTCGAGTTCATGCATATCTCCAATCCTGACGAAAAGGCCTGGATCCAGGAACGCATCGAAGGTCCCGGCAAAGGCGTCGAATTCACGCCGAACGGCAAGAAGGCCATTCTGCAGAAGCTGATCGAGTCGGAAGGCTTCGAGCAGTTCATCGACGTCAAGTACAAGGGCACCAAGCGCTTCGGCCTCGACGGCGGCGAAGCGCTGATCCCGGCGCTGGAGCAGATCATCAAGCGCGGCGGCCAGGAAGGCCTGGAAGAAGTCGTTTTCGGGATGGCCCATCGCGGCCGTCTGAACGTGCTGACCAATGTGATGGCGAAGCCCCATCGCGCCGTGTTCCACGAGTTCAAGGGCGGCTCCTTCAAGCCGGACGAAGTCGAAGGCTCCGGCGACGTGAAGTACCATCTGGGTGCGTCCTCCGACCGCGAATTCGACGGCAACAAGGTTCACCTGTCGCTGACGGCCAATCCGTCGCATCTGGAAATCGTCAACCCTGTCGTCATGGGCAAGGCCCGCGCCAAGCAGGACCAGCTCGCCAAGGTCTGGGACGGCGACATCGTGCCGCTCAAGGAGCGGGCCAAGGTTCTGCCGCTGCTGCTGCATGGCGATGCGGCCTTTGCCGGCCAGGGCGTCGTTGCTGAAATCCTGGGGCTGTCGGGCCTGCGCGGCCACCGCGTTGCCGGCACGATGCATTTCATCATCAACAACCAGATCGGTTTCACCACCAATCCGGCCTTCTCGCGCTCTTCGCCCTATCCGTCCGACGTGGCCAAGATGATCGAGGCGCCGATCTTCCATGTGAACGGCGACGATCCGGAAGCGGTCACCTATGCCGCCAAGATCGCCACCGAATACCGGATGAAGTTCCACAAGCCTGTCGTCATCGACATGTTCTGCTATCGCCGCTTCGGCCATAACGAAGGCGATGAGCCGGCGTTCACGCAGCCGAAGATGTACAAGGCCATCCGCCAGCACAAGACGGTCGTGCAGATCTACGGCGAACGCCTGATCGCCGAAGGCCTGATCTCCGAAGGCGAACTGGAGAAGATGAAGGCCGACTGGCGCGCCCATCTCGAACAGGAGTTCGAGGCTGGCCAATCCTACAAGCCGAACAAGGCCGACTGGCTGGACGGCGTATGGTCGGGTCTTAGGACCGCCGACAATGCCGACGAACAGCGCCGCGGCAAGACCGCGATGCCGATGAAGACGCTCAAGGAAATCGGCCGCAAGCTGTCGACCATTCCGGAAGGCTTCAAGGCGCACCGCACCATCCAGCGCTTCATGGACAACCGCGCGCAGATGATCGAAACCGGCGAGGGGATCGACTGGGCCATGGCCGAGGCGCTGGCCTTCGGTACGCTTTGCTACGAAGGCAGCAAGGTGCGCCTGTCCGGCCAGGATTGCGAACGCGGCACGTTCTCGCAGCGCCATTCGGTGCTCTACGATCAGGAAACCGAAGAGCGCTATATCCCGCTCGCCAATCTGGCTCCGAACCAGGGCAAGTACGAAGTCATCAACTCGATGCTGTCGGAAGAGGCGGTTCTCGGTTTCGAATACGGCTATTCTCTGGCCCGTCCGAATGCGCTGACGCTCTGGGAAGCCCAGTTCGGCGACTTCGCCAACGGTGCCCAGGTGGTCTTCGACCAGTTCGTCTCGTCGGGCGAACGCAAGTGGCTGCGCATGTCGGGTCTCGTCTGCCTTCTGCCGCACGGCTACGAAGGCCAGGGACCGGAGCATTCGTCGGCGCGCCTGGAACGCTTCCTGCAGCTTTGCGCCGAAGACAATATGCAGGTCGCCTATTGCACGACGCCGGCCAACTACTACCACGTGCTGCGCCGCCAGCTGAAGCGCGACTTCCGCAAGCCGCTGATCCTGATGACGCCGAAGTCCTTGCTGCGCCACAAGCGTGCCACGTCCAGCCTTGCCGAAATGGCCGGCGAAACCTCGTTCCACCGCCTGCTGTGGGACGATGCCGAAGTCATCAAGGACGGCCCGATCAAGCTGCAGAAGGATGCCAAGATCCGTCGCGTCGTGATGTGCTCGGGCAAGGTCTATTACGACCTCTTGGAAGAGCGCGAGAAGCGCGGCATCGACGACGTCTACCTGCTGCGCATCGAGCAGCTCTATCCGTTCCCGGCCAAGGCGCTGATCAACGAGCTCAGCCGCTTCCGCAATGCGGAGATGGTCTGGTGCCAGGAAGAGCCGAAGAACATGGGCGGCTGGTCCTTCATCGATCCTTACCTGGAATGGGTGCTGGCGCATATCGACGCCAAGTATCAGCGGGTTCGCTACACCGGCCGTCCGGCCGCTGCCTCGCCGGCAACGGGCCTGATGTCCAAGCACCTTTCCCAACTCGAGGCTTTCCTTGAGGACGCGCTCGGGGGCTGAAAAGCCTCCCAGCGACCATAGACCATCGCCAGAAACGCTATCTGATCAACGGAACACAAAATCATGGCCACAGAAATCCGCGTTCCCACCCTGGGTGAATCCGTCAGCGAAGCGACGGTCGGCACCTGGTTCAAGAAGGTTGGCGACACCGTGAAGGCCGACGAGCCGATCGTTGAGCTGGAAACCGACAAGGTCACCGTCGAAGTTCCGGCTCCGGCCTCGGGCATCCTGACCGAAATCGTCGCCGCCAATGGCGAGACCGTCGGTCTCGGCGCATTGCTTGGCCAGATCGATGCCGCTGCTGCCGGCGCGGCTCCGGCTGAACCCGCCAAGGCTGCTGCTTCTGCCGCGCCCGCCGCTGCCGCACCGGTGGCTGCTGCCGCTGTTTCCGCACCGGCGCCCGCGACTACAGCCATGCCGGCTGCTCCTGCTGCGGCCAAGATGCTGGCTGAAAACAACCTTTCCGCCGAGCAGGTGGACGGTTCCGGCAAGCGTGGCCAGGTTCTGAAGGGCGATGTGATCGCCGCCGTCGCCAAGGGCATCAGTGCCACGCCGGCGCCGGCCGCCCCGGCTGCACCGCGCCCGGTTTCTTCTGCCGAGGATGCCGGCCGCGAAGAGCGCGTCAAGATGACCCGCCTGCGCCAGACCATCGCCAAGCGCCTCAAGGATGCCCAGAACACGGCCGCCATGCTGACCACCTATAACGAGGTGGACATGACGGCGGTCATGAGCCTGCGCAACAAGTACAAGGACATCTTCGAGAAGAAGCATGGCGTCAAGCTCGGCTTCATGGGCTTCTTCACCAAGGCCGTCACCCATGCGCTGAAGGAAATCCCGGCTGTCAACGCCGAGATCGACGGCACCGACATCGTCTTCAAGAACTATTGCCATATCGGTGTTGCCGTCGGCACGGACAAGGGCCTGGTGGTTCCGGTCGTTCGCGATGCCGACCAGATGTCGATTGCGGAAATCGAGAAGGATATCGGTCGTCTCGGCCGGCTGGCCCGCGATGGCCAGCTGTCGATGGCCGACATGCAGGGCGGCACGTTCACCATCTCGAACGGGGGTGTCTACGGCTCGCTGATGTCCTCGCCGATCCTCAACGCTCCGCAGTCCGGCATCCTTGGCATGCATAAGATCCAGGAACGTCCGATGGCGATCGGCGGTCAGGTGGTCATCCGTCCGATGATGTATCTGGCGCTCAGCTACGACCACCGCATGGTGGACGGCAAGGAAGCCGTGACCTTCCTGGTCCGCGTCAAGGAAAGCCTGGAAGATCTGGAACGCCTCGTTCTCGATCTGTAAGGGCGAACGCGCCGTGTCTGTCGAGCCAGTATGTTTCGATCTTATGGACTTCTATAGGGCCGGGTTTTCCGGTCCTATAGAATTAGGTAAAACCGATCGTGATGGAATTCGAGCACTTTTCGATGAGGGTGATATTGAGGTGGATGGAGCCGTTCACGCACCTTATTCCTCTTGGTCGATCTATGCACCCAATTGTGAGTTTTTCTTCAACTCTGACTTCAGGTTGAAAGCATTCAAGCTTATTCCGTTTCTTCCAAAAATTGGTAGCGGAGGGGGCCGTTTACATTGGAATGGAAAATTCGAGATCTATTTGGGAGAACAGACGGTAAAGGCCTCAGGTAGAGACGGAATCGACTTACTCACTCTTCCGGACGCCCTAAATGCGTTTCGCAGAATGGACGGCGACTGGAGCCTTTCTGGAGGCGATGAGCGGGATATTTATGTCGAATTTCAGAATCCGGAGAGATCGCTAACCTTTCGATATGAGATCAATTCGGTTCCTGTTGCGAGCGAGCGTGCTTCGGCGTTTGAGATAGATTATTTTCTGTCTTCTATCTGGGTTAGAGATCAGAATGCTGATTTTGAAGAAAAGGATGCTGGATGATGCTTGAAAATATAGGCGTATCCTTGCTTCTTTTGCTTGTCGGCTGGAGCGTGTTGCTTTTGCTGTTTCATATCGGGCTGCAGGGCATGACCGCCACCCGCGAACTCGGATCGGCATGGAATGCCGGTCCGCGCGACGACGAGAAAAAGCCTTCCGGAAAGATCGCCGGCCGTGCCGCGCGCGCCTCGGCGAATTTTCGCGAGACCTATCCGGCCTTCATCGGCCTGGCGCTGGCCCTGGCGATCGCAGGCGATGCTTCGGGCTGGGGATTGACCGGCGCCTGGATCTGGCTTGTTTTCCGTTTGATCTACATTCCGCTCTACCTGGCCGGTGTGCCCTATATCCGCTCGCTCGCCTGGCTTGGGTCGCTGGCGGGGCTCGGCCTGATGGTCGCGACACTGGTTCTTTAATTCGCCGGCAAGACGGCCCTTTGCGGCACGGCGGGGAGACGATTGCATGCATGCCTATCTGATCGAACTTGCATCCCTGATGGCCATCTTCTCCTTCGCGATCGTCTCGCCGGGTGCGGACCTTGCCATGGTGATGCGCCAGTCGCTGCTGCATGGCCGTCGCCCGGCCATCGTCACCAGTTTCGGCATCGGCACCTCGCTGATGTTCCACGTCACCTACACGATCCTCGGCCTCGGGCTGATCATTTCCCAGTCGATCACGCTGTTCAACATCGTCAAATGGTGCGGTGTCGCCTATCTGATCTATATCGGCATCAAGTCGCTGCGGGCCGGCAAGACGGATATGTCCGTCGATGCCCCTGCGGCATCCGGTGCGGAAAAACGGGGCCAGTCGCTGCTGAAATCCTTCGGGCTCGGCTTTGCCGCCAATGCGCTCAATCCCAAGCCGGTGTTCTTCTTCCTGTCGATCTTTTCGACCGTCGTCAGCGCCCATACGCCGATCCTCATCAAGTTCGGCTACGGATTTGTCATGGCCACCTGCCTGATTGCCTGGTTCGTCGGCGTGAGCCTGTTCATGACGACGCCGAAGATGCGGGCGGCGTTCGGGCGGATCAGCCAATGGATCGACCGTGCCAGCGGCGTCGTCTTCATCCTGCTCGGTCTGAAGCTTGCCACCGAGAAGGCGGGTTGATCATGGACGCCGCCCATCGCCTGTCTGCTGCCATGTTGTCGTTTGCGGTTGTCGCGGGATCGTCCGCGATGGCGGCCGATTGTGCGCAGGACAAGGCGATCTATCGCGACAACCACAAGAGTTTCGAACTGCGCTTCCAGCCGGTGCCGGAGCCGGCGGCGGCCACAAGCCATGGGTTTACGGTGACGCTGCTCGACAGCAAGCTGGTTCTCGATGGCGTGGTGCTGGCCGGTGACGACGGGCAGCGCGCCAATGGCCTCCTGATGTATCAATGCCCCGAGGGTGATGTGACCGGCGAGGATCTGCGCAAATGCACGGTGTGGGACGGGGTGTTCTATAGCGTGTCCGCCGATGCGCGGATCGGTGACCTGCCGGCGGCCGGCGCTGCTGCGACACCGCAGCTGATCCTGTCGGATTTCGGCCGCCTGGCCGGCATTTCCGCCCTCTGGTCGACCAGGAATATCTCGGCGTCCGTGGGCGATGTGCTTGTCCTGGAGGGATGCGCGTCATGAGCGATGAAGCCCCCGTTTTGCTGGTGACTGGCGGCAGCCGCGGCATTGGTGCCAGCGTCTGCCGGATGGCTGCAAAGGCCGGATGGCGGGTCGTCGTCAACTATGCCTCGAATGCCGGGGCCGCTGAAGCCGTGGTCGATGAGATCCGCAAGGCCGGCGGTGTCGCCGCCGCCGTGCAGGGTGATGTCGGAAGCGAGGCGGGCATAACCTCGATTTTTGAAGGCGTCGATCGTACATTCGGTCGGCTGGACGGCCTCGTTAACAATGCCGGTGTCGTCGACGTCAAGGCGCGGGTCGACGAGATGTCGGCCGAGCGCCTGGAGCGGATGTTCCGCATCAACGTGATCGGCTCGATCCGCTGTGCGGCGGAGGCCGTGCGTCGCATGTCGACGAAACACGGCGGCCCGGGCGGGGTGATCGTCAATGTCTCGTCGGTCGCATCCCTGCTCGGCTCGGCAAACCAGTATGTCGACTATGCGGCGTCCAAGGGCGCCATCGACACGTTCACGGTGGGCCTCGCCCAGGAAGTGGTGCGCGAGGGCATTCGCGTCAATGCGGTGCGTCCCGGCGTCATCGACACGGATATCCATGCCTCCGGCGGCCTGCCGGACCGGGCCCGCGACCTCAGCCCCGTCATTCCGCTGCAGAGGCCTGGAACGGCGGATGAAGTCGCCGGCGCGATCCTCTATCTTCTATCCCCTTCGGCATCCTATGTGACGGGTGCCATACTCAATGTCAGTGGCGGGCGGTGAGCGCCCTGAAAAAAGGAAAATCCCATGGCTTATGATGTGATTGTAATCGGCAGCGGACCCGGCGGTTATGTCTGCGCGGTCAAGGCGGCGCAGCTCGGCCTGAAGGTCGCGGTCGTCGAGAAGCGTGCGACCTATGGCGGCACCTGCCTCAACATCGGCTGCATTCCCTCCAAGGCGCTGCTGCACGCCTCCGAGATGTTCCATCAGGCCGCGCACGGCATGGATGCGCTGGGCGTCGAAGTCGGTGCGCCGAAACTCAACCTCGACAAGATGATGGCGCACAAGGATGCGACCGTGAAGTCGAATGTCGAAGGCGTGTCCTTCTTGTTCAAGAAGAACAAGATCGACGGCATCCAGGGTACGGGCAAAATCGTTTCCGCCGGCAAGGTGTCGGTGACCAATGACAAGGGCGAGGTGCAGGAACTGGAGGCCAAGAGCATCGTGATCGCCACGGGCTCCGACGTTGCCGGCATTCCGGGCGTGTCCGTCGATATCGATGAGACAGTCATCGTATCTTCCACCGGCGGCATCAAGCTGACCAAGGTTCCCGAAAAGATGGTCGTGGTCGGCGGCGGTGTCATCGGCCTGGAACTAGGGTCCGTCTGGCTGCGCCTTGGGGCCAAGGTCACCGTCGTCGAATATCTCGACACCATTCTCGGCGGCATGGACGGTGATGTCTCCAAGCAGTTCCAGCGCATGCTGGCCAAGCAGGGCATGGAGTTCCAGCTGGGCGCCAAGGTGACCGGCGTGGCAAAGTCCGGCACGGGTGCCAAGGTGACTTATGAGCCCGTCAAGGGCGGTGAAGCGACCACGATCGACGCCGATGTCGTGCTGATCGCCACCGGCCGCAAGCCCTTCACAGCAGGCCTCGGCCTTGAAGAGGCGGGCGTCGTGCTCGATAATCGCGGCCGCGTCGAAATCGACGGCCATTACCGCACCAATGTGCCGGGCATCTATGCCATCGGCGACGTGGTCAAGGGTCCGATGCTGGCGCACAAGGCCGAGGACGAAGGCGTGGCTCTGGCCGAAATTCTCGCCGGCCAGCACGGCCATGTGAACTATGACGTCATCCCGGGCGTGGTCTATACCCAGCCGGAAGTCGCCTCCGTCGGCAAGACCGAGGAAGAGCTGAAGGCCGCTGGCATCGCCTACAAGGTCGGCAAATTCCCGTTCACGGCCAACGGTCGCGCCCGCGCCATGCTGGCGACCGACGGCTTCGTCAAGATCCTTGCCGACAAGGATACCGACCGCGTTCTTGGCGGCCACATCATCGGCTTCGGCGCCGGCGAGATGATCCACGAAATCGCCGTGCTGATGGAATTCGGCGGCTCTTCGGAAGATCTGGGGCGCACCTGCCATGCGCATCCCACCATGTCGGAAGCGGTCAAGGAGGCGGCACTCGCCACTTTCTTCAAGCCGATCCATATGTAATTCTCTATAGATCGATTAAATCTTCTCCATAATCGGGGCCGCGTCTTGCCATGCAGGACGCGGCCTTTATCATCTGGACGCAATTGCCGTTAACCGATTGACGAAAGGCAAGAAAATGCCGTCCTCCCCTGTTTTGTCCTATTCAATTCCGCAGCGTCTCATCCACTGGCTGATGGCCGGTCTCATCCTGTTCAACCTGCTGTTTGCAGAAGCGATGGAAGAGCTTTCCGAGGCGGTCGAGGAGGGGCAGACCCCGGCCCCTGATATGATCGCCTCCGCCAATATCCATGCCTATGTCGGCATCGCCGTTCTCTGTCTTGGCGCGATCCGGGTGATCCTGCGCCTCACCCATCGCGCGCCGGAAGCCCCGGCAGAGGAACCGCCGCTTGGGAGGCTTGCCGCCAAGGTGGCGCATCTGGCCTTCTACGCCCTGTTCTTTGTCATGCCGTTGAGCGGTATCGGCAAATACTATTTCGGCAATGACACCGCCGGCTTCCTGCATGGCGGACCGCTGAAACTGCTGATGTGGGTCCTGATTGTCGTCCATATTCTTGCGGTCCTCGTTCACCAGTTCTATTGGAAGACGGACGTGGCGATGCGCATGACGCGCGGTTAAACGGGTAGGGGCAGCGAATGACGGATGCGATGATGCGACCGGTTCTAGTCCCTGTGACCTTGCCGCATGCGGCTTTGCCTCCGGCTGACTGGGCCGATTGTTACCGTTTGCGGGTGGCCGGGCACGGGCTGACCGCAGAGGCCGCCGCACGGCATGTGCTGTCCAGCTTTCCGTGGTGGGTGGATATGCTCATGGGTATCCGCAACCGCGTGGTCGGCCTGTTCGGCCTGAAGCCTGCCGCCCCTGCGGCGGGCGACGAAGCTGGCAGGATCGCGATCTTTCCAATCGTCCAGAACACGCCGTCCCAGGTGGTTCTCGGCTTCGATGATCGGCATCTGGATTTCAGGATTGTCGTCGATGTCGCGGATGATGGTCCAGATTGGCAAACCGTCAGCGTGACGACGCTTGTGTGGCGCAAGATCCTGCTGGGCCGGCTCTACATTGCGGTGATCACGCCGTTTCACAAGCTGATCGTCTCAACCACGCTTGCCAGCCTGGCGACACGCGGTACCGTTACTCGATGACAGTAACTGTGAAGCCGTGTGTGCGGAATAGTTCAACAAGTCCCTCCTCGCCCGGCAGGTGTAGGGCACCGACAGCGATCATGACATTGCCCTTTTCAAGATAGGGCAATGCGCGTGACGTCATCCTGCGATTGCGCTCGAAAACAACTTTCTCGAGGAACTCGTGCAACGGCTTCTTGTCGCGGGCAAGCGCTGAGGCCAGCGCCAAAATCATACCCGTGTCGGAGCTCTCATAGAGCTGAATGAGTGTCTCTGTCTGATCATCGAACGTGTAGGGCACGGCAAACAGGTCCATAAGCCCCCAGAGCATGGATTCGTCGCTCACGCTCGCCAAAGTCTCCATCTGCTCACGGAATGTTTCGATTCCGACAAGCTCTATGCCATTTTCAAGTGCTTTTAGCGCGGCCGCCTGGTCGAGGACATGTTGTCCTGCGGCTCTCCTTTTTGCTTCGCATTCCGAGCTCTGCATAGACATGTAAATGAACCAGGGCCGCATCCGAGCCAACAAACCCATCGTAAGTCCCCGCTGTCGGAGCGCGGTTGCCAGCATCTCTGTTTCTTCGGGCCGAAGGATCTGGTCCAGCCGTTTCTCTTGGAGCGTGTACAGTTCGGGATACTTGAACAACTCGAGAGTCATGGCCCCTGGATTGGCAATTTCCTTCAATTCGACGATCAACGTGTCGATGTGGTCGAATGCCTCGAATATCGGCGTTGGCACCTGAAGGATGCGGGGGTCACTAATGTGCACCGTACCGAAAAGCAGCGATGGTTCGATTCCGGGTTTTTCGATGCGCCAGGCGACACCCTTGCCGTTTTTGACTGCGGCGGCCTCGGTCAGGACTGCATCGTAGGTCTCCGGGTCACTTTCCCGCAAAAGAGGCAGAAAGCTCTGCCCCGAACATTCGGGAGGAGCTACCTCCGCCCAAGCGGGTCTCCAAGCAACCGACGCCAATAAGAATAAAACAAGCAGACATGCCCGTCGGATAAATTCACAGCTGGAAAAAGGCATAGGGGAAAAACGCTTTCGGGAGGACTGAACGAAGCTCAGAATTGCCCTGCGCGCTGTGGTTGTCAGTCAGCGGACCTAGCTATCTCTCAGTCGACGGCGCTAACGCTGAAGCCCTGCTTGCGCAACAATTCGACCAATCCCTCTTCGCCGGGCAGGTGCAAGGCGCCGACGGCGATGAAGGCATTGCCGTCGGCCAGCAAGGGCGCGCTGCGTTCGGCCATCACCTTGTTGCGGTCGAGCACGATGCGCTTTTCGAAGGCGGCATAGCCGCTGTCCTTTTCGCTACCGGCTTCTGGCGTTACAGCCTCCAGCATCGGCATGGTCATGCCGATATCGCCGGTCAAATAGAGCTCGGTCATCGTCTCGATGATGTCGTCCATCTCTTCGTTCAACGCCAGGGTTTCGATGAGGGCTTTGAGGTGGAACTCAAGCGGCAGATCCGCCATGGCGCCGATCTGCTCGGCAAGTGTTTCCAAACCGGCCACCCGCTTGCCGGCCGCTTTGGCGTCCTCGGCGAGTTTCTTGTCGAGAAACGAAGCACCAGTGGCCTTGCGGGCCATTTCGCAGGCCGGCATGGCGACGACGCTGGCGATGATCCACGGCTTCATGCGGTTGACGGCTGCGAGCGGAATGCCGCGTTCCTTGAGGCCAGCCTCCAGCTTGACCTTTTCCTCCGGCGTCAGACGATCGGAAATCGTGGTGCCGTCGGTGAACATGGTCAGTTCAGGCTGCATCATCAGCGCGGCGGCAGCCTTTTTCTCGTCGAGAATTTCGTCCGACTCGATGACGATCACGTCGGCCTCGGAACTCGCCTTGCGGGCGGCATCCGACAGGGTCAGTACCCGCGGATCGGTGACGTGCATGGTGCCAAGCAGCCAGGAGGGAGCAAGGCCTGATTTCTCGATCTTCCAGAAGCGGCTCTTGCCGTTCGGCGTCGCTTCCGCTTCGGCCAGCATGGTCGCGTAACGGTTCGGCTGTTCGCGCTCAAGACCGGGCAGAAGATTTTGCCCTGCGCAGACCGTCTCGTCGGCGGCATGCGCTGGTGCTGCCCACAGAAGGGCGAGAAGCAGGAGTGCGAGGACTGCCATGGGCAGGCCGGCGACCAGCCAGATAAGGCTTTCTGCCTGGCGCCAATGGGGCAGGCGAGGTTTAATCTCTTGGGCAAAGTTCGCGAGCATGTCTTCGGTCCGATTTTCAAGCGGCAAACCTATCGCTGCGGGGCTGATGAAGCCTTAACGGGCATGGTTAACGGCCGACTGCTTCAGGCGCGCGGATGGGCGCGCTCGTAGACTTCGAGAAGGCGTACTGAGTCGACGCCGGTATAGACCTGCGTGGTCGACAGGCTGGCATGGCCGAGCAATTCCTGAATGGTGCGCAGGTCGCCGCCGCCGCTCAACAGGTGCGTGGCGAAGGAATGCCGCAGCGCGTGCGGCGTGGCAGTTTCCGGCAGGCCGAGGGCCGAGCGCAACCGCTGCATTTCGCGCTGGATGATGGCCGGTTGCAGTTTGCCGCCGCGCGCGCCGCGAAACAGCGGTTCCTTTGCCTCCAGATGGTAAGGGCAGAGTTTCCGATAGGCGGCCACCGCCTCCGTCACGGCGGGCAGAAGCGGGACAAGGCGTGTCTTGCCGCCCTTGCCGGTGATGCGCAGGGATGTCGGGTCGGTGCTGAAGGCTGAGGGTGTCAGATCCAGGGCCTCCGAGATGCGCAGGCCGCAACCGTAGAGCAGGGTGAGCACGGCGGCGTCGCGGGCTGCGATCCAGGGCTCTTCGTTCATCTGTGCGTCAGCACTGACGACGGTGAGCGCCTGCTTGCCGCTCAAGGGTTTGGGCAGGGACTTCGGCTGGCGCGGCGAGCGGATGGCACCGGCGCCGGCAGCATTGACCATGCCCTTCTTTTCCAGATAGCGCAGAAACGACCGCAGGCCGGCCAGATGCCGGGCCAGCGAGCGCGGGCCGGATCCCTCCCGGCGGCGGGCGGCCAGAAAGGCGCGCAGGTCTGTCGGGCGCAGCGTGCCGATGTCCTTGACTTTCGCCGGGCCGCCGAGATGGCCGGTGATGAAGGCGAGAAACTGGCGGGTATCGCGCTCGTAAGCCTCGACGGTGTTGCCGGACAGGCGCCGCTCCGCAGATAGGGTCTCCAGCCATTTCAGGCGCTCCGCGAGCAGATCGGGCGCCGCAATCGTCAGCAATTCGGCCACGGGGCTTTCCCTTTACATTGATTGCCTGCTATTTCACCATGCTCGATAGCGGTTAGAGAAAAGCTAACATGGGTTGCCGTGTCATGCTTCGATCACAAAAGGCTGCGATAGAGAGTGACCGAGGCATTCGGGGTTATACATGGCACGCCGCGATTCGATGACAATGTTCGGGCAGTTTGCCGAGGCGGTGGCCCTGGTGTCTCAAGGACAGCCTGGCCATATCGTCGATACGCTGATTGCCGAGCGCGGCCAGAAGATCGTCTATCATCCGCTCTGGCCGGTGATGCGGCCGTTCCTCTACACGCTGCTGCGCTACGGAAAGGCGATCGAATTCGCCGATGACGTGGCCAACATGCCGGGGTTCCAGGTCTTTGAATATCTGAGCAATATCCTCCGGCTCGAAATCAATGTGCGTGGTGGCGAACGCATTCCGGCCAAAGGCGGCTTCATCCTGGTCAGCAACCACCCGACCGGCATTGCCGACGGCGTGGCGGTGTTCGACCTGCTGAAAACGCGACGGCCGGATATGACGTTCTTTGCCAATCGCGATGCGGTGCGGGTCAATCCGCGGCTTGTCGAGATCGTCATTCCCGTCGAGTGGCGCGACGAGCACAAGAGCAAGCTGAAGGCGCGCGAGACCCTGAAGCTGACCAATCGCGCCGTCGAAGAGCAGAAGGCGACGATCCTGTTTCCCTCCGGCCGCATCGCCTATTGGGCAAACGGTAAGCTCAACGAGCGCCCCTGGAAGACGTCGGCGGTCGGGCTGGCCAAGAAATACGGCCTGCCGATCCTGCCCGTGCATATGGCGGCGCGCAATTCCGGCCTGTTCTACTGGTTTGCCAAATGGTCGACCGAACTGCGCGACATGACGGTGTTCTACGAGTTGCTGAACAAGAAGGGCAACCTGTTCGATTTTACCATCGGCAATCTCATTCCGCCGGAGCAGCTGGACGGCGACGTGACTGAGATCACAGCGGCACTCGAACAGCATACCGTGCATGCCCTTGCCTCCAACAGCAATGCGATCTTTACGCGCTAGTCGGCAACGGTTCTGCAGATCTCGGCTGACCCTTCGGGCCTTCGGCGCGGTTTGGGACAGGGGGAAAGCGTTTTGCTGTTTCCTTTCACGGCTGCGGCGGGCAAGTTGCACAGCCCATGAAAGACGATTCGCTCCAGCTGTTTGAAACGCCTGCGCCCCGCACCGTGCCGGTCCTTGTGCCGATGCCGGCGGCCGTGCCTTATAGCTATGCCGTGCCCGAGGGCATGGCAGTCGAGCCGGGCTCGATCGTCCAGGTGCCGCTCGGGCCGCGCAAAGTGATCGGCGTCGTCTGGGACGGGCCGGATGCCGGGCCGGTCAATGCCGCCAAGCTGCGGCCGCTGGAAAAAGTCTTCGATTGCCCGCCGCTCGACAAGAACATGCGCATGTTTCTGGAGTGGGTGGCCACCTATACGCTGTCGCCGCCGGGACTGGTGGCGCGCATGGCGCTGCGCGCGCCGGCAGCGTTCGATCCGGAACCGATGATCGAAGGACTGCGGTTTACCGGCATGGAGCCGGAGCGCATCACGCCGGCGCGTCGCAAGGTACTCGACATGGCCCGTGACGGGTTGTCCTGGTCGCGCTCCGGTCTTGCCCATGCAGCGGGCGTTTCGCTCAGCGTTGTTGATGGGCTGGCCGGGCAGGGCGCCTTCGAGACGATTTTCCTGCCGCCGCCGCCGATCGTCGCCAGGCCCGATCCGGATTTCGGCGGCCAGCCGCTGGAGGGGCCGCAGCGCGAGGCGGCGGATGCCATTGTCGAGGGCATGAAGACCGGGGGATTTTCGGTCGATCTGATCGACGGGGTAACGGGATCGGGCAAGACCGAAATCTATTTCGAGGCGATTGCCGAGACGCTCCGCCAGGGGCGCCAGGTGCTGATCCTGATCCCGGAGATTGCCCTGACCGCGAGCTTTCTCGAACGGTTCCAGGACCGCTTCGGGGCAAAACCCGCCGAATGGCATTCGGAACTGGCAGCGCGGTCGCGGGAAAAGGTCTGGCGCCAGGTGACGACCGGCGACGTGCGGGTGGTGGCCGGCGCGCGCTCTGCGCTGTTCCTGCCGTTCGAGGATCTCGGGCTGATCGTCGTCGATGAAGAACACGATCCGGCCTACAAGCAGGAAGACAGGGTGTTCTACAATGCCCGCGACATGGCGGTGGTGCGTGCCCGAATTGCCAATATTCCCGTTGTGCTGGTGTCCGCGACGCCTTCGGTCGAAAGCCAGGTCAATTGCCTGAGCGGTCGCTACAAGCGCATTCACCTGCCGACGCGCTATGCCGGTGCGGCACTTCCGGACTTGCATCTGATCGACATGCGGCGCCATCCGCCGGATCGCGGCGGGTTCCTGTCGCCGCTGCTGCTGAAATCGGTCGGCAAGACGGTCGAGCGCGGCGAACAGGCGCTGTTGTTCCTGAACAGGCGCGGCTATGCGCCGCTGACCCTGTGCCGGGTCTGCGGCCATCGGTTCCAATGCCCGCAATGTTCGAGCTGGCTGGTCGAGCATCGGTTCCGCGGGCAGATCCAGTGCCATCAGTGCGGCTATGCCGAACCGACGCCGAACGCCTGTCCCGAATGCGGCACGCTCGATCATCTGGTGGCCTGCGGCCCCGGCGTCGAGCGCATTGCCGAAGAGGTGGAGAAGCATTTTCCCGATGCGCGGACGCTGGTTCTGTCATCCGATCTCGGCGGCGTGAAGCGGTTGCGGCTGGAGCTTGAGGCGATCGCAAACGGCGAGGCCGATATCATCATCGGCACGCAGTTGGTCGCCAAGGGGCATAATTTCCCGCTGATGACGCTGGTCGGCATCGTCGATGCCGATATCGGTCTTGCCAATGGCGACCCGCGGGCCGCCGAGCGGACGTTCCAGTTGCTCTCGCAGGTGACAGGCCGCGCCGGACGAACCGGGCGCAAGAGCCATGGCCTGCTGCAGACCTTCCAGCCGCAGCATCCGGTGATGCAGGCACTGGTGTCCGGCGATGCCGGTGCCTTCTATGAGCGCGAGATCGCCGAGCGGGAGCGGGCCGGCCTGCCGCCGTTCGGACGGCTGGTGTCGATCATCGTGTCCGCCGACAACCGGGCCGATGCCGAAACCCATGCCCGGCAGCTGCGCAATGCCGCCCCGCAATCGCCGGGCATTGCCCTGCTCGGACCGGCGGAGGCGCCGCTGGCGCTGATCCGCGGCCGCCATCGCTTCCGGCTGTTGGTGCACGGGCGGCGCAGCAGCGACATGCAGGCCTTTATCAAGGACATGCTGGCCAATGGGCCGAAGGAACGCCGCTCCATCCATGTCCAGGTGGATGTGGATCCGCAGAGCTTTCTCTGATTTTCAGGAGAGACAGGTTCTGCCGTGATGAAAAGCGGCGGGGGCGGATTCCGCTCAGCCTGCGCCTGTGCCATAAACGGCCAAACGATTCCGGCAGAGCAGGGGACCACGATGGAGTTCTATTTTCCAACTGAAACAGGTGAGCAGATGGCTTTCCTGTCGGCCGCCATCATTGCCGTCCTTGGCCTGTGCGTGATGTTCGCGCCGGGGATAGCGCTGCGTGTATTTGGCCTGCAAGCCCGGGAAGGCCGGTTCGAGGGATATGCCGAAACACGATCGGCTGGAGCCTTCTATGCAGCGTCGGCGCTGTCTCCGATCCTCCTTGCGCAGAACCTGATGTATCTGGCGCTTGGTGCCGCGGTGGCGCTGGCGGCCTTTGCGCGAATCCTGTCGATCATGTCGGATCAAGGCGGTAGTTTGCGTAATATTCTATTTCTGGTTGTGCAGATTGCCCTGGCGGCTTTCCCCCTGGCTTACGGCCTGGCGCTCATTTGACCGGTCCACGGTGTTGCGCGGACGATAATCCGGCAATTTGCCGCAGATATTCAGAAAATTGCCGAAGGCGCCTTGTGCTAAAGGCGTAATCCGTTATTACGCGTGTTGCGAGTCCTGACTTCCTATGCTAGACGGACCGCGAAATTCGGAAAACGCAAGGCTAGTTGGCTTGTGTTTCTGGGGGAAAACGTAACGATTTCAAGTTGGTAATTTCGGCGTTCGCCGAGGGCCATCAGCTTAAGTCAAAATCAGGGAAATTTTTGCCCGTGGCAGACACATCCCAGCTCATTTCCGGTGTGGCCGAGCGCTATGCGTCGTCGCTCTTCGAGCTTGCGCTCGAAGCGGGGAGCATTGACGCCGTCGGTGCCGATCTTGCGCGCTTCCAGGCCATGGTCGATGAAAGCGCCGATCTCAAGCGCCTGCTTTCGAGCCCGGTGTTTTCGTCTGAAGACCAGGAAAAGGCCATCGTCGCGCTTTGCCAGAAGGCGGGCATCGGCGGACTGGTTGGCAACTTCCTCAAGGTCGTGGCCGGCAATCGCCGCCTTTTCGCCGTTACTGGAATGATCGCTGCATTCCACCAGATCGCTGCGCGCGAGCGCGGTGAGATTACTGCCGAAGTAACTTCGGCTCATGCGCTTGACGCAGCGCAGGAAAACGAACTGAAAGCGGCGCTGAAGAGCGTTACCGGCAAGGACGTGACGGTTAACGTCTCGCTCGACCCCTCCCTTCTGGGCGGTCTGATCGTCAAGGTCGGATCCCGCCAGATCGATACGTCTCTTCGCACCAAACTTTCCACCCTTAAGCTTGCACTGAAAGAGGTTGGCTGATGGATATCCGCGCCGCGGAAATTTCCGCAATTCTAAAAGATCAAATCAAAAACTTTGGCCAGGAAGCCGAGGTTTCCGAAGTCGGCCAGGTGCTCTCCGTCGGTGACGGTATTGCTCGCGTTTACGGTCTGGACAACGTTCAGGCCGGTGAAATGGTCGAGTTCCCGGGCGGCATCCGCGGCATGGCCCTGAACCTGGAAGCCGACAATGTCGGCGTCGTTATCTTCGGTTCGGACCGCGCCATCAAGGAAGGCGACACCGTCAAGCGGACCGGCGCCATCGTTGACGTCCCGGTTGGTCCGGAGCTGCTTGGCCGCGTCGTCGACGCGCTGGGCAACCCGATCGACGGCAAGGGCCCGATCAATGCGACCCGCCGTTCGCGCGTCGACGTCAAGGCTCCGGGCATCATCCCGCGCAAATCGGTGCATGAGCCGATGTCGACCGGCCTCAAGGCCATCGACGCTCTGATCCCGGTGGGCCGCGGCCAGCGCGAGCTGGTCATCGGCGACCGCCAGACCGGCAAGACCGCCATCATCCTCGATACGATCCTCAACCAGAAGGCCATTCACGACAATGGTCCGGACTCGGAAAAGCTGTATTGCGTTTACGTCGCAATCGGCCAGAAGCGTTCGACGGTTGCTCAGTTCGTCAAGGTTCTCGAAGAGCGTGGCGCTCTGAAGTACTCGATCATTGTTGCCGCGACCGCTTCCGACCCGGCGCCGATGCAGTATCTCGCACCGTTTGCTGGCGCTGCCATGGGTGAGTATTTCCGTGACAACGGCATGCATGCCCTGATCGGCTACGACGACTTGTCCAAGCAGGCCGTTGCCTATCGCCAGATGTCGCTGCTGCTGCGCCGCCCGCCGGGCCGCGAAGCCTATCCGGGCGACGTCTTCTACCTGCATTCCCGCCTTCTCGAGCGCGCTGCAAAGCTGTCCGACGAAAAGGGTGCCGGCTCGCTGACCGCTCTGCCGGTCATCGAAACCCAGGGCAACGACGTTTCGGCCTTCATTCCGACCAACGTGATCTCGATCACCGACGGCCAGATCTTCCTTGAAACCGACCTGTTCTACCAGGGTATCCGTCCGGCCGTGAACGTCGGTCTGTCGGTTTCCCGCGTTGGTTCGGCCGCGCAGATCAAGGCGATGAAGCAGGTTGCCGGCTCGATCAAGGGTGAACTCGCCCAGTATCGCGAAATGGCCGCCTTCGCTCAGTTCGGTTCGGACCTTGACGCTGCAACGCAGCGCCTGCTGAACCGCGGTGCACGCCTGACCGAACTTCTGAAGCAGCCGCAGTTCTCGCCGCTGAAGACGGAAGAACAGGTTGCCGTGATCTTTGCCGGTGTGAACGGTTACCTCGACAAGATCTCGGTTGCCCAGGTCGGCAAGTTCGAACAGGGCCTGCTTTCCTACCTCCGGTCGGAAGGCAAGGACATTCTCGAAGCGATCCGCACGGAGAAAGCCATCAGCGACGATATCAAGGGCAAGCTCAAGGCTGCCATCGATAGCTTCGCGAAGTCTTTCGCCTGATTGGGTCTTGAGCCAAGGACTGTAAACGGATGCCTTCACTAAAGGATCTGAAAAATCGGATTGCCTCCGTCAAGGCGACGCAGAAGATCACCAAGGCGATGAAGATGGTCGCCGCGGCGAAACTGCGCCGCGCGCAGGAGGCTGCCGAGGCAGCCCGGCCCTATTCGCAGCGCATGGGCGCCGTCCTTGCCAACATCGCCCAGGCGGTTGGTGGTGACGACGACGCTCCGCGTCTGATGACGGGGACCGGCAAGGACGACGTGCATCTGCTGATCGTCTGCACGGCCGAACGCGGCCTTTGCGGCGGTTTCAATAGCCAGATTTCGCGCTTCGCCCGCGATCATGCCCGCAAGCTTCTGGCCGAAGGCAAGACCGTCAAGTTCTTCTGCGTCGGCAAGAAGGGCTTCGACAGCCTGCGGCGCGAATTCGCGTCGATGATCGTCGAGCGGACTGACCTGCGGGAAGTCAAGCGCGTCGGTTTTGAAAATGCCGATGCAATCGGCCGCAAGATCATCACGATGTTCGAACGCGGCGAATTCGATGTAGCAACGCTGTTCTACTCGGAATTCAAGTCGGTCATTTCGCAGGTTCCGACCGCTCTGCAACTGGTTCCGGCCGCTGTCGACATGTCGGCTGCAGCCTCAGCAGGTACAGCATCGGCGGTCTACGAATATGAGCCCGATGCCGGCGCGATCCTGAGCGATCTGATCCCGCGCAACATCTCCGTTCAGGTTTTCCGGGCGCTCCTTGAGAACGTCGCCGGCGAAATGGGCGCGAAGATGAGCGCGATGGACAATGCGACGCGCAATGCCGGTGAGATGATCAACAAGTTGACGCTCTCCTACAACCGGCAGCGTCAGGCGCAGATCACCAAGGAACTCATTGAAATCATTTCGGGCGCCGAAGCGCTCTGAGGTTTAAGGAAAGAGGGTAAGAATATGGCTAAGGCAGCTACCCAGAAATCTACCGCGGCAAAGGCTGCCGCAACCGGTTCTGCCGGCAAGGTGACGCAGGTCATCGGCGCCGTGGTCGACGTCGCTTTCGACGGCGAACTGCCTCCGATCCTGAACGCGCTCGAAACCGACAACATGGGCAACCGCCTTGTTCTCGAAGTGGCGCAGCACCTTGGCGAAAGCGTCGTGCGCACGATCGCCATGGACTCGACCGAAGGTCTGGTCCGCGGTCAGGCCGTGCGCGACACCGGCGCACCGATCATGGTTCCGGTCGGCGCGGAAACGCTCGGACGCATCATGAACGTCATCGGTGAACCCGTTGACGAAGCCGGTCCGCTGGACACCCCCTACAAGCGCGGCATCCACCAGGACGCTCCGGCCTATGTCGAGCAGTCCACGGAAGCGCAGATTCTCGTCACCGGCATCAAGGTCGTCGACCTTCTGGCCCCTTACGCCAAGGGCGGCAAGATCGGCCTGTTCGGCGGCGCCGGCGTCGGCAAGACCGTTCTGATCATGGAACTGATCAACAACGTCGCCAAGGCGCACGGTGGTTACTCGGTATTCGCCGGCGTGGGTGAACGTACCCGCGAGGGCAACGACCTTTACCACGAAATGATCGAATCGGGCGTGAACAAGCATGGCGGCGGCGAAGGCTCCAAGGCTGCTCTCGTTTACGGCCAGATGAACGAGCCGCCGGGTGCCCGCGCCCGTGTCGCGCTGACCGGTCTGACCATCGCTGAAGACTTCCGCGACAAGGGCCAGGACGTTCTGTTCTTCGTCGACAACATCTTCCGCTTTACCCAGGCGGGTTCGGAAGTGTCGGCTCTGCTCGGCCGTATTCCTTCGGCCGTGGGCTATCAGCCGACGCTCGCTACCGACATGGGCCAGATGCAGGAACGCATCACCACCACGACCAAGGGCTCGATCACCTCGGTTCAGGCCATTTACGTTCCCGCCGACGACTTGACCGACCCGGCGCCGGCAACCTCGTTCGCCCACCTGGACGCAACGACGGTTCTGTCGCGCTCGATCGCCGAAAAGGGTATCTACCCGGCTGTTGACCCGCTCGACTCGACCTCGCGCATGCTCGACCCGCTGGTTGTCGGCGAAGAGCACTATGAAATCGCCCGTAAGGTCCAGTCGACCTTGCAGCGCTACAAGGCTCTCCAGGACATCATCGCCATCCTCGGCATGGACGAACTGTCCGAAGACGACCGCATCGCGGTTGCCCGCGCCCGCAAGATCGAACGCTTCCTGTCGCAGCCGTTCTTCGTCGCCGAAGTCTTCACCGGTTCGCCGGGCAAGCTGGTGGCTCTCGAAGACACGATCAAGGGCTTCAAGGGTCTGGTCAACGGCGAATACGACCACCTGCCGGAAGCGGCCTTCTACATGGTCGGCTCGATGGAAGAGGCTGTTGCCAAGGCCAAGAAGCTGGCTGCTGAAGCTGCCTGATAACGGTTTGGCGGCGCGCGAATACGCTTCGCGCGCCCCTTTCCCGATGTATTGAGAGAAGTGAACCGTCATGGCCGACAATTTCAATTTTGAACTGGTTTCGCCCGAGCGTCTTCTGCTTTCCGAACAGGTGAGCGAAGTGGTCATTCCGGCAACGGACGGCGAAATGACCGTGATGGCCCATCATGCGCCGACCATGACCACGATCAAGCCGGGTGTGGTGACGGTCAAGCTCGCTTCCGGTCAAACGAGCAAATACGTGGTGTTCGGCGGCTTTGCCGATATCGTCCCGACGGGCTGCACGCTTTTGGCCGAATCGGCAGTACCGATGAGCGAGATCAATCGCGAAACGCTGACGAAGCGGATCGATGCTGCGAAGGCCGAACTGGCCGGTGCGGACAATCACGAGCAGAAGAACCGCATCGAGCAATACCTGTCGGAACTGACCCATCTGAACGGCATCGTCGTTCCCGCCTGATCCGGCTTTTCCGTTCGAATGTTCCCCGAGAGCGGCCGCAAGGCCGCTTTCTTGCTTTTGAGCGTCACCCGATCTTTCGCGCGAACACCTCCTTTGGCCTAATGAATTGACATGTCGGCAGGCGGCCAGCATTGTTCGACTGCCCGACGGGCGCGTTCGTCGCCTGCGCGAAACATGCCCGTGCTATGAGAGACCGGTTTCAGCAGGAGTGACAGCCATGAAAGTCGGGATCGTCGGGGCAGGAATGGTCGGAAGCTCGGCGGCCTATGCGCTGACTATGCAGGGTATCGTCAACGAGATCGTGCTGGTGGATATGAATGCGGCCCTGGCGATCGCGCAGGCCGAGGACATTTCGCACGCCGTACCGTTTGTGTCGGCCACACTGGTTCGGGCCGGAGGCTATCGTGACCTGGAGGGAGCCGGTGTGGTGATCCTCGCGGCCGGTGTCAGCCAGAAGCCTGGTGAAACGCGGCTGGAACTGCTGACCCGCAATGCGGAGGTGTTTCGCCAGGTGGTCGGCCAGGTCCTGGCCGTTGCCCCGGATGCCATCCTGCTGATCGCGTCCAATCCGGTCGACATCATGACCTATGTGGCGACCCGGTTGTCGGGCCTGCCGGCGCAGCGGGTGATCGGATCGGGAACCATCCTCGATTCGGCGCGCTTCCGCAGCCTGCTTGGCCGCCACCTGGAGATCTCGCCGCAATCGGTCCACGCCTATGTGCTGGGCGAGCACGGCGACAGCGAGGTGCTTGCCTGGTCCAATGCGCGGGCCGGTTCCGTGCCTCTTCTGTCCTTTGCCGAGCAGGTCGGCAAACCCTTGAGCGAAACCGTGCGGGCCGAAATCGACGATGGCGTGCGCAACGCGGCCTACAAGATCATCAATGGCAAGGGCTCGACCTACTATGGCATCGGCGCCGGGCTGGCTCGCATCGTGATGGCGATTGCCCGGGATCAACGCGACGTGCTGTCGGTCTCCATCGTCACATCGGAAGTGGCGGGCGTTCGTGATGTGGCGCTTTCGGTGCCGCGCGTGGTTGGCGCCAAGGGCGTGCTCCAGGATCTTTTCCCTCATCTCAACGAGAGTGAATCGGCGGACCTGCTGAAGAGCGCCTTGCTGCTGAAGGAGCGTGCCGACTCCGTTCCCTTGTGAAACGCCGGAACTTTCCTTATTCCTGCATCGTTGCCGCGAAACGGGATGCCCCTGTGCCGGTAAGGGACTTTTCGTCTGCTGCGATATGAAATATAGTGTTTTGCGTATATCTGAGAACCGATTGGACCCCTATGGCCCTTCCCCATCTGAATGTCGATATCACCCATGACCAGCTTGAGAGCTTCATGTCCAAAGCACGGGCGGCAAGCGAATTGCTGAAGGCGCTCTCGCACGAGAGCCGGCTGCTGATCCTGTGCATCCTCAGCCGCGGTGAAAAGACGGTTGGAGAGATCGAGGCTATCCTCAATCTGCAGCAGGCGGTGGTTTCGCAGCAGCTGGCGCGGTTGCGGATGGACGAGGTGGTCAAGACCCGGCGCGAAGGACGTCAAATCTATTACAGCATCGCCGATCCCGGTCTGACTGATCTGGTGTCGGTGCTTTACAGGATGTATTGCGAACCGGCCGCCGCCATGGCCGAAAGCCGTTAAGCCGACCGGATTGCGCGTGCCTCGCCACTGCTCTAGACCTATGGCAGAGGGGTGGCGATGATCGACAAGCTGGAATTCTTCATTGCGCTTGCCCGCGAACAGCATTTCGGCCGGGCTGCGGAAGAGTGCGGGATATCCCAGCCGACGCTTTCGGCCGCCATCCGGCAGCTTGAGGATCATCTGGGTGTGATGCTGGTGCAGCGTGGTTCGCGATACCAGGGACTGACGCCGGAAGGCCAGCGGGTGCTGGAATGGGCGCGGCGTATCGTCGGCGATACCAGAACCATGCGCGAAGAGATGCGGGCCGCAAGAAAGGGTCTGGCTGGGCATATTCGCATTGCCGTCATCCCGACGGCGCTCGCCATGGTGCCGCGCATTACCGAGCCGTTTCAGAACAAGCATCCGGATGTCACTTTCTCGGTCAGCTCGCGCACCTCGCTGCAGGTGCTGAGCCTTCTCGAAAATCTCGAGATCGATGCCGGTATCACCTATCTCGACAATGAGCCGCTCGGCCGTGTGACATCGGTGCCGCTCTATGCCGAACGATATCATCTCATCGCCGCTGCCGGCACGCCGCTTGCGGATCGTCAAGCGGTGACCTGGCGCGAGGTCGCCGGTCTTCGGCTTTGCCTATTGACGGCGGACATGCAAAATCGCCGAATCATCAACCAGCATATGACGGAAGCGGGCGTCGCACCCAAGCCAACGCTGGAATCCAATTCGATGATCGTGCTGTTCTCGCATATTCGAACCGGCAGCTGGGCGTCGATCATGCCCAGGAATGTGGCTGAATCCTTTGGCTTTTCCGCCGAGATTCGCATGATCCCGATCGTCGAGCCGGAGGCGGAGCATCTGGTCGGACTGGTCGCGACCCATCGTGAGCCGTTTACGCCGCTGGTCTCGGCACTGCTGCATGAGGCGCGCCGGCTCGTCGAAATCCAGGCTTTTTGATAGTTTTTTTCTATCGCGTAACGGAACGCCGTTATTGACCAAAGTGCCGGCTCTCGGTCATCCTCCCGTCATATCAGCGGCTGATTGGCTGAGTTCCGGTCTTTGCGGGTGATTTAACACAATTTTCCGACTCGGTTCTTATACTTGCAGGCATTTCGCTGGTGCCATTCGTGTCGGTTTGGGAGGGCTGATCATGAACATCCGATCGTCGATGGACGATATTCTATCGCGCACCCAGTCCATCATCGAGGACCTGCGGGACCTCGAAGGGCCTTTGCTGCCGATCCTTCACGAGATCCAACACACGTTCGGCTATGTGCCGGAAGCCGCCAAGCCGGTGATTGCCGAGGCCCTCAATCTGTCGCGGGCCGAAGTGCATGGGGTGGTGTCCTTCTACCATGATTTCCGCGATCATCCCTCCGGTCGCCACGTGTTGAAGCTCTGTCGGGCCGAGGCCTGCCAATCCGTCGGTGGCGACGCATTGGCGGTCTCCGCAAAGAGCAAGCTTGGCATCGACTGGCACGGCACGACGGCGGACGGCGCGGTGACGCTGGAGCCGGTCTATTGTCTGGGGCTCTGTGCCTGTGCGCCGGCGGCGATGCTGGACGATGAGCTGCATGGACGGCTGGATGCCGACTGTCTGGGCGACCTGATTGCGGAGGCGCGCCGATGAGCGTGACTGTTTTCGTTCCCCGCGATGCCGCAGCACTCGCCGTTGGCGCCGACAAGGTGGCGGCTGCCATTGCACGCGAAGCGCAAGCCCGCGGCCTGGATGTAACGCTGGTGCGCAACGGATCGCGCGGCCTGCTGTGGCTGGAAACCCTGGTGGAAGTGCGCACCGAGCACGGTCGTGTGGCCTACGGCCCCGTGAAGCCGTCCGACGTTCCCGGTCTTTTCGATGCCGGCTTCCTTGAGGGCGCGACCCATGCGCTCTGTCATGGCGAAACCAAGGATATCCCGTTTCTGAAGAACCAGACACGGCTGACCTTCGCGCGCTGTGGCGTGACGGATCCATTGTCGCTTGAGGATTACCGGCGCTACCAGGGTCTGACGGGTCTTGCCCGGGCTGTTGCCATGGCGCCGGCTGAGATCGTCAAGGAGGTCATCGACAGCGGCCTGCGTGGCCGCGGGGGCGCAGGCTTTCCGACCGGCATCAAGTGGAAGACGGTGGCCGATGCGCCCGGTGACCGCAAATATATCGTCTGCAATGCCGACGAGGGCGATAGCGGCACCTTTGCCGACCGGATGATCATGGAAGGCGATCCCTTCGTGCTGATCGAGGGTATGGCGATTGCCGGCCTGGCGACGGGCGCCACCAAGGGCTATGTCTATACGCGCTCTGAATATCCGCATGCGATCGAGACCATGGAAGCGGCGATCCTGATCGCCCGCGACGCTGGCATTCTCGGCTCATCGGTGCTGGGTTCAGGCAGGGCTTTCGACATGGAAGTGCGCACCGGCGCCGGCGCCTATGTCTGCGGCGAAGAGACCTCGCTGCTCAACAGCTTGGAGGGCAAGCGCGGCATCGTGCGGGCCAAGCCGCCTCTGCCGGCGCTGCAGGGCCTGTTCGGCTGTCCGACCGTGGTCAACAACGTCATGTCGCTGGCCTCCATTCCGGTCATCATGGACCGCGGCGCCGCCTTCTATCGCGACTTCGGCGTCGGCCGGTCGCATGGCACGATCCCGATCCAGCTGGCCGGCAATATCAAGCATGGCGGCCTGTACGAGACGGCCTTCGGCGTGACGCTCGGCGAGCTGATCAACGACATCGGCGGCGGCACGCTCTCGGGTCGTCCGGTCAAGGCCGTGCAGGTCGGCGGGCCGCTGGGCGCCTATTTTCCGACCTCGCTGTTCGACACGGTGTTCGACTACGAGGCCTTTGCGGCGCGCGACGGTCTGATCGGTCATGCCGGCATCGTGGTGTTTGACGACAGCGCCGACATGCTGAAGCAGGCGCGTTTCGCCATGGAATTCTGCGCCGTCGAGAGCTGCGGCAAGTGCACGCCCTGCCGCATCGGCTCGACGCGTGGCGTCGAGGTGGTGGACCGCATCGGCCAGGGTATCGAGGTGGACAAGAACAAGGCTTTGCTGACCGATCTTTGCCAGACGATGAAATTCGGTTCGCTCTGCGCGCTGGGTGGTTTCACGCCCTATCCGGTCATGAGCGCCATGACCCATTTCCCGGAGGATTTCGCTCCGGCACCGATGGTGGAGGCGGCGGAATGAGCGAGGCTGCGAAAGTCAAAGGCCCGGCATCCTATTTTCCGTCGATCGAGAAGACTTATGGTCAGCCGATCGCGCATTGGAAGACGCTGGTCCGCGGTCAATCAGGCATGACGCATATGCAGATCGTCAATTGGCTGAAGCAGGAGCATGCCCTGGGACATGGTCATGCCAATGCGCTGGTTGCCGATACGCTTGCCGAAACGAAACGTGGTGAAGGGGCCTGAGATGATGCGTCCTGCACCCACCTTTTTCAAAGGAGCCTTCTGATGGGTCTCGTTCCTGAAATCGACTTCGGCACGCCCGTGTCGCGTTCCGAAAAAACGGTGACGCTGACGATTGACGGTCGGCAGGTGACCGTGCCGGAAGGCACGTCGGTGATGCGGGCCTCGATGGAGGCCGGTATCCAGGTGCCGAAACTCTGCGCCACCGACATGGTGGACGCATTCGGCTCGTGCCGGCTCTGTCTGGTGGAGGTCGAAGGCCGCAACGGCACGCCGGCCTCTTGCACGACGCCGGTGATGGCCAATATGGTCGTCCATACCCAGACCGAGCGCCTGAAGCAGATCCGCAAGGGCGTGATGGAGCTTTATATCTCCGACCATCCGCTCGACTGCCTGACCTGCGCTGCCAATGGCGATTGCGAGCTGCAGGACATGGCCGGCGCCGTCGGTCTTCGCGATGTGCGTTACGGCTATGAAGGGGACAACCACGTCAAGGCGCGCGACACCGCCGGCATCAATGCCAAGTGGATGCCGAAGGACGAGAGCAATCCTTACTTTACCTATGATCCCTCCAAATGCATCGTCTGTTCGCGGTGCGTGCGGGCCTGCGAGGAGGTCCAGGGCACGTTTGCGCTGACCATCGAGGGCCGTGGTTTCGACAGTCGCGTTTCGCCCGGCATGCACGAGAATTTCCTGGCCTCGGAATGCGTGTCCTGCGGCGCCTGCGTGCAGGCCTGCCCGACCGCGACGCTCACCGAAAAGTCGGTGATATCAATCGGCCAGCCGGAGCATTCGGTCGTGACCACCTGCGCCTATTGCGGCGTCGGCTGTTCCTTCAAGGCGGAAATGCGCGGCGAGGAGCTGGTGCGCATGGTGCCGTGGAAGGACGGCAAGGCCAATCGCGGCCATTCCTGCGTCAAGGGCCGCTTCGCCTATGGCTATTCCAGCCACAAGGACCGCATTCTCAACCCGATGATCCGCGAAAAGATCTCCGATCCCTGGCGCGAAGTGAGCTGGGAAGAGGCCTATGCGCATGTGGCCTCCGAGTTCCGCCGCATCCAGTATCAATACGGCAGGGACTCGATCGGCGGCATCACCTCGTCGCGCTGCACCAATGAGGAAACCTTCCTGGTGCAGAAGCTGGTCCGCGCCGGCTTCGGCAACAACAATGTCGATACCTGCGCCCGCGTCTGCCATTCGCCGACCGGTTACGGTCTCGGCCAGGCCTTCGGCACCTCAGCCGGAACCCAGGATTTCGACAGCGTCGAGCATTCCGACGTGGTGATCGTGATCGGTGCCAATCCGACGGATGGTCATCCGGTGTTCGGGTCGCGGCTGAAGAAGCGGCTGCGCCAGGGCGCCAAGCTGATCGTCATCGATCCGCGCCGCACCGATCTGGTCAAGAGCCCGCATATCGAGGCCGCCTTCCACCTGCCGCTGAAGCCCGGCACCAATGTCGCCGTGATGACGGCGCTGGCGCATGTCATCGTCACCGAAGGCCTGTTCAACGAGGCCTTCATCCGCGAGCGTTGCGACTGGTCGGAATTCGAGGATTGGGCAGGGTTCGTCTCCGAACCGCAGCACAGCCCGGAAGAGACGGAGAAATTCACCGGTGTGCCAGCGGAAGAGCTGCGCGGTGCGGCCCGGCTGTTTGCCCGGGGCGGCAATGGTGCGATCTACTACGGTCTTGGCGTCACCGAGCATAGCCAGGGCTCGACCACCGTCATGGCGATCGCCAATCTCGCCATGGTGACCGGCAATATCGGTCGTCCGGGCGTCGGCGTGAATCCGCTGCGCGGCCAGAACAATGTGCAGGGTTCCTGCGACATGGGCTCCTTCCCGCACGAACTGCCGGGCTACCGGCACGTCTCGGACGATGCGACCCGCGAGACCTTCGAGAAGCTGTGGGGCGTGACGCTTAGCAACGAACCGGGTCTGCGCATTCCCAATATGCTGGATGCGGCCGTCGACGGCTCGTTCAAGGGCATTTATATCCAGGGCGAGGACATCCTGCAGTCCGACCCCGATACAAAACATGTCTCGGCCGGTCTTGCCGCCATGGAATGCGTCGTCGTGCACGACCTCTTCCTCAACGAGACGGCGAACTACGCCCATGTCTTCCTGCCGGGCTCCACCTTCCTGGAAAAGGACGGCACCTTCACCAATGCCGAACGGCGCATCAACCGCGTCCGCAAGGTGATGAGCCCGAAGAACGGCTATGCCGACTGGGAAGTGACCCAGAAGCTCGCCCAGGCCATGGGACTGAACTGGGCCTACCAGCATCCGTCCGAGATCATGGATGAAATCGCCGCCACGACGCCGAGCTTCGCCAATGTCTCTTACGACTACCTGGAAAAGATGGGCTCCGTGCAGTGGCCCTGCAACGAGGCCCATCCGGAAGGCTCGCCGATCATGCATGTCGACGGCTTCGTGCGCGGCAAGGGCAAGTTCATCCGTACGGAATATGTGGCGACGGATGAGCGCACCGGCCCGCGCTTCCCGCTGCTGCTGACCACGGGTCGCATCCTGTCTCAGTATAATGTCGGCGCGCAGACGCGTCGGACGGAGAATGTGGTGTGGCATGCGGAGGATCGCCTGGAGATCCATCCGCACGATGCCGAACAGCGCGGCATCAAGGATGGCGACTGGGTGAAGCTGGCCAGCCGGGCGGGCGAGACGACACTGCGGGCGTTGACCACCGACCGCGTGGCGCCGGGCGTGATCTACACTACCTTCCACCATCCCGAAACGCAGGCGAACGTCATCACGACGGACTATTCGGACTGGGCGACCAATTGCCCGGAATACAAGGTGACCGCCGTTCAGGTGAGCCCGTCCAATGGTCCTTCCAACTGGCAGCAGGATTACGAGGAACTGTCGAGGCAGTCCCGCCGGATCGCCGGCAAGCTGGAGGCGGCGGAATAGGGGCTTAGTCGCTATGAAGACCTCCACATCCGTTCGCGAGCTACAGTTCCGCCACGGCACCGTGACGCCGGGTAGCCGGATCGTTCCTGAAGAAGTGCCGATCGCCTTTTCGTTTGGCGGCAGTACCCATGCGGTGATGATGGCTTCGCCGGCGGATCTCAAGGATTTCGCTGTCGGTTTCTGTTTGACCGAAGGGATCATCGGCGCGCGCGAGGAGATCGACACTATCGAGGTTGTCGCGGCCGGTGACGGCGTGGATGTGCAGATCGGCCTTGTCGATTCCAGCGCCGAGGCGCTGACATCCCGTCGCCGTCAGATGGCCGGCCCGGTCGGCTGCGGGCTTTGCGGCATCGAATCGATCGAGCAGGCGGTGCGGGTGGTGCGCGAACTGCCGGAACATGGTTTGGGTCTCACGCCGGCCGATGTCGTCGATGCGGTTCACCTGCTGGGGTTGGCACAGGTTCTGAACCGTGAGACGCGCGCCGTTCATGGCGCCGGCTTTTTTGTTCCCGGCACCGGCCTTGTCGCGATGCGCGAGGATGTCGGCCGGCACAATGCGCTCGACAAACTTGTCGGCGCGGTGCTGCGCGGCGGCCATGCGGGCAGCGCCGGTGCGGTGGTGGTCACCAGCCGGCTATCGGTCGAGATGGTACAGAAGGCGGCCATGCTCGGCAGTCCGGTGCTGATTGCCATTTCCGCCCCGACGGCGCTGGCCATCCGCACGGCCGAGGCCGCCAACATGACCCTTGTCGCGATCGCCCGCGGCGAGGAATTCGAAATCTTCACCAGACCCGAACGCATCCAGGCCGGAGCCGTATCCGATGTCGCATGACCAGACCACAGATAAACTGATCCGCATGGCGAACCAGATCGCCACCTTCTTCCTGTCGCAGCCTGAGGCGGTGCGCGTCGATGGGGTGGCCAACCATATCAACAAGTTCTGGGAGGCGCGCATGCGCCGCCAGTTCTTCGACCATGTCGACAAGGGCGGCGAGGGACTGTTGCCGCTGGTGATGGAGGCCGCGCAGAAGATCAAGCGGCCGGTTGCGGCCTAGCGACCCGAAGCCTCCGTATCACTTTGGCGTTTCGCCTTGCCTTCTGCTATGCATGACCGACGTTGAACGAGGGGAGCGGGCGACACAGTGAGGGCAGAGACGGTACGCAAGATCCAGGTGAACGAACGGGATCCCGAATTCGGACCCTGGCTGGCGCAGGCAAGCATTCTCGTCATCGATGACGAGCCTGGCATGCGCAATTTCCTGGTGCGAACGTTAGCGCCGCGCTGCAAGCGCATCGAGGAAGCCGCCGATACGGAAGAGGCGTCGCGCAAGCTCGACCAGCACCATTTCGATGTGGTTATCCTCGACAATATCATGCCCGGCAAGAATGGCGTCGACTGGCTGATCGAGCAGCGGGCGATCGGCTTCTTCGCCGATGCGATCCTGATGACCGCCTATGCCGATCTGGAAACCGCCATCCGGGCGCTCAGGGCTGGTGCTGTCGATTTCGTGCTGAAACCGTTCCGTTCCAACCAGATCCTCAATGCCGTGGCGCGCTGTCTCGACCGCATGCGGCTGCAGCGGGAAAACTTCGTGCTGCGCTACGAGCTGAAGGCAACCGCCGATCATATCCTGCTGCGCGACAAGCTGATTGGTGGCTCCGCTGCCATCCAGCAGGTCCGTGACACCATTGCCCGGGTGGCTCCGCTGCCGACCACGGTGTTGCTGACGGGAGAGTCGGGGACCGGCAAGGAAGTGGCGGCGCGGTCGCTGCACACGCTGTCGGATCGCGCCGCCAAGCCCTTCGTGCCGGTCAATTGCGCGGCCATTCCGCCTGACGTGATCGAGTCCGAGCTGTTCGGCCATATCAAAGGCGCGTTTACCGGAGCTGAAGCGGCGCGCGAGGGGCTGTTTCTTCATGCCCAGGGCGGTACGCTCTTTCTCGACGAGATCGGCGAAATGCCGCCGGCGACCCAGTCGAAGCTGCTGCGCGTCATCGAGGACCGGCGGGTGCGGCCGGTGGGCGCCGAGCGCGAGGTTCCCGTCGACCTCAGGTTCATCTTCGCCACCAATGCCAATCTGGAAAAGCTGGTGCAGCAGGGGGCGTTCCGCGCCGATCTGTTCTACCGCATCAATGTGATGCGGCTGCAATTGCCGCCGCTTCGCGACCGGGACGGCGATGTGCTCGAACTCGCCAGCCTTTTCATGCACAAGCTGTCGCAACAGCTCGGTATGCCGCCGGTCGAGATCGACGCACGGGTGCGGGCCGGCCTCTCAAGTTATGAATGGCCCGGCAATGTCCGCGAGCTTCGCAACCTGATCGAACGGTCGCTGATTCTCGGCCGGTTTCCCGACGATCTGCAAGGTCAGCGCAGTCTGACCGCCACGGCGCCAGTGGGAACGCTGGAGGAGGTCGAGCGCCTGCATATCCTGGCGGTGCTTGACGAGACACGCGGCGATCGCGACGAGGCCGCCAGAAGGCTCGGCATCTCCCGCAAGACCATCGATCGAAAATTCGTCTCCTGGAATGGCTGACGCCGATCCGGACAACGGTCGGGTGCGGGGCGGTCGGTCGATCCGGTTTCGGCTGCTGGCCATCGCCCTTTTGCCGACGCTGGTCATCTTGCCTCTGCTGCTCTTCGTTACCATGGCACGATGGGAAACCAAGTTCGATGCGCTGCTGATCTCGAAGGTCAATGGCGACCTGACCATCGCGCATCAGTATCTGTCGCGCATTCTGGAAAATACCGGCGAGCATCTGAATGCGCTGACCGGTTCGATTGCCTTTCAGGATGCGGTGACGCGCGACGGTGACACAGCGCTGCCGGCCTATCTGGAAGACAACCGCAAGCGACTGGGGCTTGATTTTCTGCTCTTGGTCGATCGCACTGGCAAGGTGATTGCGCCACCCCAGCCGCAAGGTGGGCGATCGATCCGTCCGGATTGGCCGGTGCTCGTATCGGCCTTTGCGGGCGAGGCGAAAACGGCCATCGACATCTTCTCGAATGCCGAACTGCAGGCGATCTCGCCGGATCTTGCCGCGCGCGCGCGGTTGGAACTGGTGCCGACGCCGAATGCGGTGGCGACCGATCGTTCGACGGAGACCCGCGGCATGGTGGTGCATTCGGCGAGTCCCGTCCTGGTTGCCGGCTTCGGCGAGGCGGCGCTGGTCGGCGGCATCCTGCTCAACCAGAATCTCGTCTTCATCGATACGATCAACGATCTGGTCTATCGGGAGGCAAGCCTGCCGGAGGGCAGCCAGGGCACGGCGACGCTGTTTCTGGATGACGTGCGTGTCAGCACCAATGTCCGGCTGTTCGAAGGCAAGCGGGCGCTCGGCACCCGTGTCTCTGCCGCCGTACGGTCCCGCGTGCTCGGCGAGGGGCGTGTCTGGCTCGACAGCGCCTTCGTTGTCAACGACTGGTACGTCTCGGCCTATGAGCCGATCAGCGACAGTTTTGGCAAGCGCGTCGGTATGCTCTATGTCGGATTTCTCGAGGCGCCGTTCTCCCGCGCCAAAACCGAGACGATCATCGGCATCCTGGTCGCCTTCCTGGTGGTCACAATTGCCAGCGTGCCGATCTTCCTGCGCTGGGCGCGGGCGATCTTCAAGCCACTGGAGCGCATGACGAGCACGATCACCAAGGTTGAAGCGGGCGATCTCGGTGCCCGTTCCGGGCTACAGGATGCCAGTGACGAGATCGGCAGGGTGGCCTTTCACCTCGACAGTCTGCTCGACCAGTTGCAGCAGCGGGACCGGGAGTTGAGACGTTGGAACGACGAGTTGAACGACCGCGTCGCCGAGCGAACCCATGAACTCGAACTGGCCAACCGGCAGCTGGAGGCGACGACGAAACAGCTGATCATGTCGGAAAAGCTGGCCGCGATCGGCGAGATTACGGCTGGCGTCGCGCACGAGATCAACAATCCGATCGCCGTCATGCAAGGCAATCTCGACGTGGTGCGCAGCGTTCTGGGCGATCGGGCGGACGATCTGACGACTGAGCTGCGACTGATCGATGAGCAGATCCATCGGGTCAACCAGATCGTCACAAAGCTCCTGCAATTTGCCAAGCCGGAGGAATATGCCGGCTATGTCGAGCGAACCATGGCGGCGAATGTCATTTCCGATTGCCTGCCGCTGGTCCAGCATCTTCTCAACAAGTCGGAAATCGCCGTCGAACGGGAAGATCGGGCGACAAGGCTGGTGCTGATGAACCGGACGGAACTGCAACAGGTGCTCGTCAACCTGATCGTCAACGCGATCCATGCCATGCCCGGAGGCGGGACCTTGCGTCTGACCAGCGCTGACGAGGAACTGGGTGAGCGGGTCGGGATCGGCATCCATGTCACCGATACCGGGATCGGCATGACTGAGGATGTCCTGTCGCGGATCTTCGACCCGTTTTTTACCACCAAGCAGTGCGAGGGAACGGGTCTCGGCCTGTCGATCAGCCAGACGCTGATCACCCGCCAGGGCGGCACCCTGAAAGCGGAAAGCGTGCCGGGCAAAGGCACCCGGTTTTCCATCTGGCTTCCCGAGGCCAACTGACATCTTCGCCTCTCGGACATTTTGTCCTGACTTCTTGGACATTCTGTCCGATGCCGGAGTAATTCTAAATTTAAGCCATTGAAAAATATAGGTCATCCGAATGGCATGCGGGTTGCTTGGCCACGCTGCTGGCAGCACCTGTCTTTTGTCAAAGGCTGGTGCCGACTGCGGGGAGGAAGCCGTGTTGCGGCTTCAGGATTGACCGGCCTAACGGGTGTGTCGTCGGAGGACAAACAGACAGGCCCATTCGAAGGCGTGCGGTTGCGGGATAGAGCCATCGGCATTGTGACCGGTGCAAGGGAGGATTTGAGATATGTCTGCTACCACAGAAACTTTAGCGGGCGGATATGAAGGCGGCGGCCTTCTCGACCGTGAACGTATCATTGCGAAACCGGGCTTCAACCGCTGGCTCGTGCCGCCGGCAGCCCTTGCCATCCATCTCTGCATCGGCATGGCCTATGGGTTCAGCGTTTTCTGGCTGCCGTTGACCAAGGCCATCGGCATCAACCAGTCAGTCGCCTGCGCCGACCTCACGCTGATCTCGGCGCTCTTCACCACCAGTTGCGACTGGCGGGTCAGCGATCTCGGCTGGATCTATACCTTGTTCTTCGTGCTGCTTGGCTCATCCGCGGCTATCTGGGGCGGCTGGCTGGAGCGGGTCGGCCCGCGTCGCGCCGGCTTCGTCTCGGCCTGTTGCTGGTGCGGTGGCATCATGATCGCGGCCATCGGCGTCATGACCCACCAGCTCTGGTTGATGTGGCTGGGTGCCGGCGTGATCGGCGGCATCGGCCTGGGGCTCGGCTATATCTCGCCGGTCTCGACGCTCATCAAATGGTTTCCCGACCGGCGTGGCATGGCGACCGGCATGGCCATCATGGGCTTTGGCGGCGGCGCGATGATCGGTGCTCCCCTGGCCGACCTGCTGATGCGCACCTTCCGCACCGACGTGTCCGTCGGCGTCTGGCAGACCTTCGTGGTGATGGGGGCCATCTATTTCGTCTTCATGATGGGCGGTGCCTTCGGCTATCGCATTCCGCCGGCCGGCTGGCGTCCCGAGGGCTGGACGCCGCCAGTTGCCAAGAGCACGATGATCACCCATCGCCACGTACACCTGCGCGACGCCCACAAGACCAAGCAGTTCTGGCTGATCTGGGCCGTTCTCTGCCTCAACGTGTCGGCCGGCATCGGCGTGATCGGCATGGCGTCTCCCATGCTGCAGGAAATCTTCGCCGGATCGCTGCTCGGCCTGCCGGAGATCAAGTTCTCCGATCTCAGCAAGGAGCAGTTGACGGCGATTGCGGCGATTGCGGCGGGCTTTACCGGCCTGATTTCCCTGTTCAACATCGGCGGCCGGTTCTTCTGGGCATCGCTGTCCGACAGGATCGGACGGAAGAACACCTATTATGTGTTCTTCATTCTCGGGATCCTGCTTTATGCCTCTGCTCCCTGGGCGGCGGGCATCGGCAGCAAGGTATTTTTCGTTGCCTTCTTTTGCATCATCCTGTCGATGTATGGCGGCGGTTTCGCCACGATCCCCGCCTATCTGGCCGATATTTTCGGAACGCAATTCGTGGGCGCCATCCACGGGCGGCTGCTGACGGCCTGGGCAACGGCCGGCATCATCGGCCCGGTGGTGGTCAACTACATCCGCGAGGCGCAGATCGCTGCCGGCATTCCCCGCGCCCAGGTCTACGATTTCACGATGTATATCCTGGCGGGCATGCTGGCACTTGGGCTTGTGGCCAATGCGCTGGTCAAGCCGCTTTCCGAGAAGTGGTTCATGTCGGATGACGAAGTTGCCGCGCTGCAGGCCAAGAGCAAGGCGACGACGGCCGGTCCGAGCGGCTCGTTCGGCATCGGCAAGGGCGGTTTCGATGGCAAGGCACTTGTCGCCTGGGCCGTCGTGGGTGTGCCGATTCTCTGGGGTGTCTGGGTCACCCTGCAGAAGACCTTCGTGCTGTTCGGATAGTCCTAAAAACAGAGAAGCGGCCGAAAGGCCGCTTCTTTTGTATTCTGATGGTCTTTTTTGAGACCGGATGTAGAAATCAGGCGGCGAGTTCTTCGATTTCGCTGCCCTTGAACATTTTTGCGAGGTTCAGGAAGCAGATCATGCCGTTTTCGTTGGCGATGATGCCTTCGGAGAAGGACTTGTCGAAGGAAGCAGAGATTTCCGGCACCGGCTGGACCTGAATGCTCGGAATCGTCAGGATATCCGATACGCGATCAACGAGCATGCCGATGACCATGTTGTGGACCTCAGCAACGACGATCGCAGAGCGTTCGTTGGCAACCGTGCTCTTCATGCCCAGCTTGTAGGCCAGATCGATGATCGGGATAACCGAACCACGAAGGTTCATCACGCCGATGACGTCGGCCGGAGCATGGGGGATCGGCGTGCAGGGCGCCCAGCCGCGAATTTCGCGGATGGTCGTGGTCTTCACGCAGAATTCCTGATCGTGGAGCCGGAAGGCAATGATCTCAAGGGTTTCACCGCCGAAGCTGGTGGGATTGATTGGTGTGGCCATTAGAATTCTTCCCAACTTTCCTGAGCCTGGGCCGTTACCGCTCTGCCAGAGTTAGCGCGGGCGACTTGTGCCATGAGTTTGCGTGCGGGCGATGGTGCAGGACGGTGGACTGCAGAGGCATCGGTTCTCACTGGGGTAAGATTAACAGAAGAGTGTTGCTCAAATCTAAACTGCTGAAGCAGCTTTCGAAGTGTTTCCGCTTCACGCGCCAGGCTATGACTTGCGGCGGTGGATTCTTCGACCATCGCAGCATTCTGCTGGGTATTCTGGTCCATCGCATTGACGGCCTTGTTGATTTCCTGAAGGCCCGTTGATTGTTCCTTCGAGGCACCGACGATCGCCACGACGTTCCTGTCGATATCCTGCACTTCCGAGACGATTTCGATCAGCGCCTGGCCGGTGTCGCCGACCAGAGACACGCCGCTTTTGACATGGTTGGACGAGGCGGTGATAAGCGCCTTGATCTCCTTTGCGGCCGTCGCGGAGCGTTGGGCCAGTTCGCGCACTTCCTGGGCGACGACGGCGAAACCCTTGCCGGCCTCGCCTGCGCGAGCGGCTTCGACGCCGGCATTCAGGGCCAGCAGATTGGTCTGGAAGGCAATATCATCGATGACACCGATGATATTGCTGATTTCGCGGGACGAGGATTCGATCTGCCCCATGGCACCGATGGCGCTTTTGACAATTTCGCCGGATTTTTCGGCCGCAGCCTTGGTCTTGGCGACCAATTGTCCGGCATCATCCGCCCGTTTGGAGCTGTCGGTTACGGTCTGGGTGATTTCTTCAAGGGCTGCGGCGGTCTCCTCCACAGCCGCGGCCTGCTGCTCGGTGCGCTTTGCGAGTTCGTCGGATGCGCTCTGGATCTGACGCGAGCCGGCTGCGATGGCGGAGGCATTCTCGGCCACGGTGCGCATTGCCTCCTGAAGCTTGGCGATCGAATTGTTGAAATCGACGCGAACCTTTTCCAGGGTTGGAATAAAGGGCTTGTCGATGGTGGCCGTCAGGTCGCCGTCGGCAAGCGCGGTCAGTCCGGCGGCGATTTCATCAACGGCGCGCACCCGCTCCGTGATGTCGGTTGCGAATTTGACGACTTTGAACACCTTGCCGTTCATGTCGAAGATTGGATTGTAGGAGGCCTGGATCCAGACGACCCGTCCGCCCTTGCCGATCCGCTTGAATTCTTCAGCCACATATTCGCCAGCCGCGAGCTTTTGCCAGAAGGCAGTATAGGCGGGGCTGTTGACATAAGACGGTTCGCAAAACAGCGAATGGTGCTTGCCCTGTATCTCGGACTCGGAGTAGCCGAGCGCATTGAGGAAATTGTCATTGGCGCGAATGACGTCACCCTTCGGGGTGAATTCGATGACGGCCTGGGCCCGGCCAATCGCTGCAACCTTGCCGGAATCTTCCGCCGTTTTCAGCTTCGCTTCGGTGATGTCGGTCGCGACCTTGATGACCTTGTAGGGCTTTCCGCCACGGAGGACCGGATTGTAGGATGCCTGAATCCAGACTTCCTTGCCGGACTTGGCGATACGTTTGTATTCCCGCGTATCGAACTTGCCGCGGCCAAGCATGGCCCAAAATTCCTTGTAGTCCGGCGTTGCCACATAGGCCGGATCGCAGAACAGGCTATGGTGCTTTCCTTTGATCTCGGACAGCTGATAGCCAAGCAGGTTACAGAATATCTCGTTGGCGGACAGAATTGTTCCGTTAAGGTCAAATTCAATGATCGCCTGCGATTTGTTCAACGCGCTAAGAATATTCTTCGCGTCGGAGCTAAAGCCTGGAATAAGTGACATCTGCGGCACCTTTTTGCGGTGTTGAATTGGGTACACTGACATGAACATTTAGGCAGCGCTTCATTCGCTGCAGTGCAAACTCATCCGAAGGCTCTGTTGTTGAGGCGCCGTCATGTCTGCAGTCACCCTTGATTTTAAGGATGTCGAGTTAAGATAGTATTTACTTGCTATCAGGTGCTCAAAAATATTTGAGTCTTGGAGAGCTTCCGGAGTACAGATTCGAACATATTTTCTGCTGATGGTTACTGATACCAAGTCTCGATGATAGGAACCTATAGGATGGCTTATGGAGGTGTCTGGCTAGGCGCGGCGCTCAGGGCGATGCAGTCGCATCGGCCAATCGGCGCAACAACGCCACAGGCCTGCCATAAGCCACCTTCGGTCGGCTTCTCGGCCCTACAGATTCCTATCATCGAGACTTGGTATCAGTATTCCTTTTCGTAGAATATGCCGGCTGCGCCGGACCCGTCCCCGCCTGCTTCGCCGCGCAGCTTTACGCCACGGCCGACATCGAGGTTGATGACCGCCTTGCCGCCGCCATCGCCGGCCTGCAGTTCCAGATAGGTACGGTCGTTCAGATAGCGGCCGGCGCTGACATTCGCATTGCCCTTCTCGTCAGTGGAAATATCAAGGTCGTCGACGCCGATGGTGTTGCGCAGGGTATTGAACAGCGAGGTGGATCGGCCGCCGGCCAATTGCCCGACGGCGTCCGCCAGCTGCGCGATCTGCAATGGAGACAGTTTTGCCATGGACTGGCCGAAGATCAGTTGGGCCAGGATCTCATCCTGCGGCAGGGCAGGAGACGAGGAGAAGCTGACATCAGGGTCATTGGCCAGGCCGGACACGGTCACGGTGATCGTCGTGCTGTTGGAGGTGCTGGTCGCCTCGAGATTGATGATCGGGATCAGCGCGCCGCCAAAGGTGATGGTGCCCTCGGTGAAGTCGAGGCGCTTCGTCATGATGCTCAAGCGACCGCGTCGCAGCGTGAAGGCACCGGACACCTGTGGGGCAGCGCTGGTGCCGCGAATGGTCAGGTCGCCGCCCAGTTCCGCATCGATACCTCGGCCGCGAACGAAGATCTGCGAGGGCGCCGAGACCTGCAAATCGAGATTGATCGCCGACGAACTGCCGTTTTCCTCCTTGGTCATCACCTCGGCCATCTGCCGGCGGACGTCGGCGGGGGCATTCTTGTGGGCGATATTGAGTTCGGACAGGGATGCCGGCAGACGCTCGGGAACGGTAATCGAGGTCTTCGCCATGGCGATCTTGCCGGACAGAACAGGCGAGGCCAGAAGCGGCCCGGTGAGCGACAGTGTCCCGCTGGCCGATGTCGTGAACATCGAGCCATCGACATAGGCGGCCTTGTCGAGCTTGATCTGGATATCGGTCGGCAGGCCGGGTGACGCGATGTCGATCGTCCCGCCACCCGACAGCGTTCCACCGCCGGCCAGACGTCCGCTGAGGCCGGAGATCGTGGCGCGATTGCCGCCGAGCGCCACATCGGCTGTGAGTTGTTCGATGGCAAGATTGCGTTTGACGTCGACGAAGCGGGCGCCGCGGGTGCGCACGGTGCCATTGATGACCGGCGATGCCGTCGTGCCGGAGACGGTAATGTCGGCGTCGGCGGAGCCCTCAAGCAGGAAGCCCCGATTGGCGATCAGACCCGACAGCAGGGCAAAGGGAAGCTTGCCGGCAAATTTCATCGAGATCGGCTTGTTGCCGGACAGCTGCAGCGAGCCGCCGCCGTTCAGGGTCAGTCCGCCCTGGCCGCTGACCTTGGTGTCGAGCGACAGGCGGTCGCCGGCATAGGTGCCCGAGGCGGTGATGGAGAGCGGCGGCAATGCAACGGACCTCGTTTGCGCAACCACGGCATTGTTCCAGGTCAGCGCATAGGTGACGTTGGGGGATGCGGCCCGACCGGTTGCCTTCACGTCGCCTGAAATGTCGCCGGCGGCATCGAGCCCGGCCACGAACGGGTTGGCCAGGGCGGCCGGAAGATTGCGGATCGCCGCCGAGATATCCAGCGTCTCGCCGGCGGTGCCGCTGACGATGACCGTGCCGGTGCCGGCGGCAATCATCAGCGTTTCGATCGTCGCCCGACCATCGGCGATGCGGATTGAAGCTGGCTGGCTGAGTTTCAGCTGGATCGAGCGCGGCGCGGCAGCAAAGCTCTGCAGAGCGACCCGTAACGCCGAACCCTCCTGGGTCAAGGTGCCCTTTGAGGTCACCGGTGCGCCATCATAGCGGGCGGAAAGATCGAAATCGGTGGCGCTGCCCTGGCGGGAGAAGGACAGAATAGGCGCTTCGATGCGGTTGATGCCAGCACTGACCGCACCGGCGGAAATCTTGCCCTGAACGGCCAGAGCCTTCACATCGCTGATGGCCAGATCGATGTTTGGGGTGGTCACCGTCACCGTGTCGCGCTTGATTTCTCGGCCGGCGGCCAGGATATCCATCGAAATATGATTGTCGCTTTGGGCAATCTTCAGGCTGCCTTTCAGGTCGCCGCTGGCGGTCTGGCCGCCGAGCGCTGCCAGAAGGCCGATATCGGGGAAGTCGAAATCCAAGATCCCTGACGGCAGGAACTGCGGGCTGAAGTCGAGCGCGCCCTTGAGATTGTTGTCGCCGACCCTGACGGTCAGATCGGGAATGCTGGCCTTGCCGTCCCGGGAGACCAAATCTGCATCCAGCTGGATCGCCTGCCCGTCAAGGCTGCCATTGGCAGTGATCGTGGCCTGCGGCTGTTTCGGGTCCGCGGTGCCGCTGAGGGCAATATCAAGCGACTGCAGCGTGCGGCCGGCAAGGGTGGCGCTTGCGGCGGAAATCGTCGCATCGGCGGCGATGGCATTCATCGGCCCTTGCGCTTTGAGCGTGAATGCAGCCGATCCTTCCGCATTGTCCAGAAAGATGCCGATCTCTGGCAATGTGCCCTTGAGGTCGGCGGTTAGCCGGCTATCGGCAAGATTGAGGCTGCCGGTTGCCTCGACAGCATTGGAGGTCAGCTGCAAATCCGTGATGGAGAGCGTCTTTTCAGCCGAATAGGTCAGTGCGCCGGCAAGGCCGATCGTGTCGGTGAATTTAACAGCAAGACTTTCCGGCAGGACGCCCGGCAGGGCAAAGAGCTGGAAGCCGCCAGACAGGGAGGCATCGCCAAGAGTGTAAGCACCATTGATCGTGCCGCCGATGCTGGCGCTTTCAAGGGTCAACCCTTCGACGGAGATGGCTTCGGTCGACAGGGTCACGGGCGCCTTGATGGTCAGCGGTGCGCGAATGGCCCGGTTGATGGTCTCGTCGGTAAATTGGCTGGAGGCGACGGAGACGGTCGTATCGAGCACGCCTTGCCGTCCGGCGATATCGAAGCTGTCGCTCCTGGCGGTCAGTTGCAAGCCGTTCAACTGGCCCTGCGGCAGGGAGAGAGATTCGACGGCGGCGGCCAGGTTCACCTTGGCGGAGGCCGCCGAGCCGGTGACGGAGACATCAAGGCCATTGATCAGGGCGCGGATCTCGTCATTGCCGCTCGGCCAGCGGAAATCGACGGGTCCACTGACGCCGATCAGATTGGCCTTGAGGTCGTTGGCGCCCTTGGGATCAAGGCTGCCGGAGGCCGAAACCAGCATGCTGCCCGTGGCGATCGTGCCAGTCTCGATATCGACCGATCCACCCGCGCCGAAGGCGGCTGCCAGATCGATCTGCGTATCGCCGGCAAACAGCGGCCGCAGAGCCGGCGGCAGGAAGGTATCGAACTGGCCGCTGCCCTTGACAGTGACCTGGCGCAGGTTGTCGGCGGCGAGCGTGTGGGTTGCATCGACACTCAGCCGCGGCTGGCCGGCTACCGCTGCGGTCAGCTTGCCCTTCCATTGTGATAAAGCGCCATCGCCCGACAGATTGAGGTCGATGGCCGGCGTGCCCGGCAGCCGCAGCAAGGTGGCCAGAATGCCCTGTTCCGGCTCGGTAAGCTGGGCTTCAAGGGTCAGGCTATTGCTGGCCGGTGCATAGACGAGGTCGGCCGTCAGTGCCGCATCGGGAACGGATGTCCGGTTGATGGCAAGCGTTGCCGCGATCGCCGCATTGTCGGCCATGACATTGCCTTTGAGGGCCAGCGATGCGGCATTGCCGATCAGGGCCTCGCCGAGCTTGACGATCGGCAGATCAACGGCTTTCACATCGATGGCAACCGGCAGCGAGAAACCATCATCCCCGGTGCTGGTCGCAACTTCCGTGACGACTGGCTGCCGTTCGAGGGCGACCGTGCCGGCCGAAATCCGCTGGGCTTCGAAGCGTCTTGAGAGAAGTGCCAGAGGCGACCAGTCAATGGAGAGATCACGGATTTCCGCATAGACGCCTTGAGTATCCGAAACGGTGACGGTCCCGGCGCGCAGATGGCCGTTCAGCAGGCCCTGCGGTTCCGAGATCGTGATGGTGCGGTCGGGGGTCGAGACGGCGGAGGCAATCATGTCGGTCACGACGCGCGCGCCAAGCGTGGTGAAACCGGCAATTCCAACCGCGGCCACACCGACGATTGCCAGCACGATCAGCAGCAGGCCGAGAAGGCGCAGCGTTGCACCGGTTATTCGTCTCAATAGGGTCATTGCCAAGTCGCAACCTTCTCATGCCCGGGGGCGTGCAATCGTTCTGCTCTAGAGGCTCTTCTAGAAGCTCTGGCCGATGCCGACATAGATGCCGTAACTAGCGCCATCGGGATAGGCATCAAGAGGCATTGCCACGTCGAACCGCAAGGGGCCAAAGGGCGTTGCATAGCGCAGGCCGATGCCGGCCCCCATGCGAATATCGGAGAAATCGGGAATATTCGCGGTCGATACGCTGCCGGCATCAAGGAAAGGCACGATACCGATGGTCTCGGTGATCTTGACGCGGGCTTCCAGCGAGGCAAGGGCATAGGAGCGACCGCCGGTTGCCTCGTCCTCGGAGTTGTAGGGAGAAATCTCCTGGAACGCATAACCACGCACCGAACCGCCGCCGCCGGCGTAAAAGCGCCGCGTCGCCGGGATATCCTGCAGGCTGCCGTCGCCGAACAGCGTGCCGAGCTTGACCTGGCCGGCAAAGACCACGCGGTCATCTTCGCCGACCGATTGATAGGCAGATGCCGTTGCTTCGAAGGACGAGAAAACCGTGCTGTTGAGGATCTCATAGCTTGGCGTCACGTTGATCGCGGCGCGATAACCCTCGGTCGGGTTGAGCTTGTTGTCGCGGGCATCTCGCACATATTCCAGCGGAATTGCGAAGGTCAGGTACTGGTTGTTGCCGAAGGCGTCGTCGATGTCGGCAAATTCCAGCGAGGTGCCGGCCGAGACCGTGTCATAGTCAGTCAACTCGTAGGAGAGGCCGACAAGTCCGGTCACCGTGGCCGAATCGTAGGAGTCCGTATTGAGCGTCGCAGCCTTGACGCTGGCGTTCAGCGTCGCGGAGGGAAAGAAGGCTCCCGGCTTGGAAAACAAGATGCCTGCCGAATAATTCAGCTCGGTCGCGTCGGTCGTTTCGCCAAGACCGCTGACGGATCCTTCGATCCGCAGGGATTCCGCCTGGCCGAACAGGTTGCGGTGTCCCCAATAGCCCTCCAGCCCGAAGCCATCGATGGTCGAGACCGATGCCCCGGCACCGAAGTAGCGATGCTTGCCTTCCGATACGACGATGCCCAGAGGGATGGAGCCATCGGCAGCCAGTTTCTCATCCTCGCGAATGGACACGCTTGAGAAGACGCCGAGCTTGCGCAGGCGGTCGCCTGCCTTGCGCAGGTCTTCGGGTGAATAGGGCTTGCCTTCGTTGAGACGCGAGTAGCGCCGGATGAAGTCCGGATCGACGGCCTTCGTGCCGGAAACCGAGACTGTTCCGAGGGGCGCCACCGGGCCGCCATCGGCGCCGATGGTCACGTCGACGGTGAGCGCCTTGTGATCGGCAACAACCTCGCGGGCCGTCAGCCGAGCCAAAGGCCGGCTTCCCGCCTTCAAGTCCTCGACGATCTTGTCGGCGGCTTTCAGGATCAACAGCGAGCCGGCACTGCCGCCGGGCACGAGATCGTATGTCTCAGCATCCAGTTCCGCCGCGTCGCCGGTCAGCGAGACACGGCCCAGCGTGAACACCGGGCCGGGCTCCACCTTGATTGTCACAGGCACAGGAGCGGCATGGCTGAATTCGGGGTTGGGCGGCAGGGTGTCGATATTCTGGCCGTCGATTTCCACGGTGACGACGCCGCCATAGCGGGCATTTTCATAAAGGGCGGCCAGCAGGCGATCGCGGTCGTCGCGCGCCTTGATCACCAGCCCGAGATCGCCGGATACGGGCTTGTCTGCTTCTTGGACCAGGCGGGAGCTGTTTTCCAAAACCTCGCGTAGATCCGGATCGGTCGTGGAAGTGCTCAGGTCGGCCTTGTAGGAAACAGGGTCGATAACGTCGTTGGCCGTTTCGGGTTCGCCGAAAATCGTTATCCCGAATAGCTTGAAAGCGTAAGCTTTGCCGGCAACGAGTGGACACAGGGACAGGGCGGTTGCGACCGTCAACCCGGTGCATGCCTTCCGAAACGCGATACTAACCTTCGGTGATGTCGATCTACTCGGCATACGCAGCTTTTTTGTTTACCCGGCCATCATGGCGGACAAGGGTTTCCGCTTAGCTAAGGTTCCACTTTAATAGCAAAAAGCCGGGATGGATATCATTTTGGGACGCATATCCCGAAAACTATCCTTGAATGAGGTCCGGGCGCAGGGCCCGGACCTCTGGTATCGACGGATATCAATAGCCGCGCGGGCAGGAATCGACATAGCGACGACCGTAGCGGTCGCGGTAGTAGCACTGGCCCGGCTGATCGGCGACGCTGCCGATAACAGCACCCGAAACGCCGCCGATGGCTGCGCCGACGGCTGCACCGCGCACGTCGCCGGTGATCGCGCCGCCGATGATGGCACCCGACACGGCGCCGATGCCGGCACCCTTTTCCGTCTGGGTGCAGCCAGCAAGCGACAGGCCCGCCAGCATGAGTACAATAGCCTTCTTCATGGTTCTCTCCAATTTGGGATCGTTGCGGTATTCCGGTTCGATCCGTCCTGCCTATCAGCGCCAGCCTTCATCCACCGTCCACTAAATGACGACTGCTCCGCGAAAATACCGTTGAAACTGTGAATGTCCACGGGTGGCCCGAGGTTTTTAGAGTCGCACCGGCGGCAATGTGCCGACCGTCACAATAATCAGGCGACGTTGCTGCAACGCAGCAAACAAAAAAGTTCCCTTTTCCAAAGTACAGGTTGATCCGGTCCGGAAAAAGACAAATGATGGTCTGGTGTCAGGGAGAGACACGAGGAGGAGCAATATGGCTAAGGTAACGCTGACGGTGAACGGCCGGACAGTGAGCGGCGACTGCGAGGAGCGGACGCTGCTTGTGCATTTCATTCGCGAAAAGCTTGGACTGACCGGCACCCATGTCGGCTGCGACACATCCCAATGCGGTGCCTGCGTGGTTCACATGGACGGCAAGTCTGTGAAGAGCTGTTCCATCCTCGCCGTGCAGGCATCGGGCTCGACGGTCACGACCATCGAAGGCCTGGCCGGCAACGGCGAGCTGCATCCCGTCCAGGCGGCGTTCAAGGAGCATCATGGCCTGCAATGCGGCTTCTGCACGCCGGGCATGGTGATGACTGCGGTCGACATGATCGCCCGCCACGGCGGCACTCTCGACGAGGCAACCGTCCGGCACGAGCTGGAAGGCAATATCTGTCGGTGCACCGGCTATCATAATATCGTCCAGGCGGTTCTTGCCGCCAATACAGAGATGCATGCCGGCCGCCAGGCCGCCGAATAAGCATAGATCGAGACGCCGGCCGGCCGCCGCTGCTGATAAGGTCCTGCGTGCGGATATCCGGGCTGGAAACGCCATCGGAGGATATCATGGGTATTGAAGGTGTGGGTGCGCGGGTGACGCGCAAGGAAGACAAGCGCTTCCTGACCGGCAAGGGCCGGTATACGGACGACATGGTCGTGCCGGGAATGAAATTCGCCTATTTCGTGCGCTCGCCCTATGCGCATGCCAGAATTAAAAGCATCGATGTTTCGGCGGCCAAGGCCATGCCGGGGGTGATCGACGTGCTGGACGGCAAGCAGTTGCTGGCCGACGGGATCGGCAACATCATCTGCGGCTGGATGATCCATTCGAAAGACGGCACACCGATGAAGATGGGCGCCTGGCGTCCGCTGGCGGTCGATACCGTTCGCTATGTCGGCGATGCCGTTCTGATCGTGGTGGCCGACACCTATGGCGAGGCGCGCGATGCGGCCGAGGTGGTCGAGATCGACTATGAAGAGCTGCCGGTGGTGACCACGGCCGTGGCAGCCCTTGAAGGCGGCGCACCGCAATTGCACCCGGAAGCGCCCGGCAACCTGATCTTCGACTGGGAGATCGGCGATAGCGCTGCCGTTGACAAGGCGATTGCCGAGGCAGCGCATGTCACGGAACTCAAGATCCACAACAACCGCCTGTCGCCCAACCCGATGGAGCCGCGCGCCACGCTCGGCATCTACGACAGCGCGGAAGACCATTACACCTGCTACACCACGAGCCAGAACCCGCATGTGGCGCGGCTTGTCATGAGCGCCTTCTACAATGTCGCGCCGGAGCACAAGCTACGGGTCATCGCGCCGGATGTCGGCGGTGGTTTCGGCTCGAAGATCTATATCTATCCGGAAGAAATCATCTGTCTGTGGGCTTCCAAGAAAACCGGCGTTCCGGTCAAGTGGACGTCCGACCGGACGGAAGCCTTCCTCACCGATGCCCATGGCCGCGACCATGTCTCGACGGTCAAGATGGCCTTCGACAAGGACAATCGCATCACCGGCCTGAAAGTCGACACGATCGCCAATCTCGGCGCCTATATGTCGCTGTTCTCGTCCTCGGTGCCGACCTATCTCTATGCGACTCTATTGTCGGGCCAGTACAATATCCCGGCGATCCATGCCAATGTGCGGACGGTCTATACCAACACGGTGCCGGTCGATGCCTATCGCGGCGCCGGTCGTCCGGAAGCGACCTATGTCATGGAGCGCACGATGGAAACGGCGGCACGCGAGCTGGGGCTGTCGCCGGCCGAGCTTCGACGCACGAATTTCGTCCGCACTTTCCCGCATCAGACGCCTGTCATCATGGCCTATGATGCCGGGGATTTCGAAGCCTCGCTGAATGCGGCCATGGCAGCGGCCGACTGGAACGGCTTTGCCGGCCGCAAGGCGGAGGCCGCATCGCGCGGCAAGAAACGCGGCATCGGCATGAGCTGTTATATCGAAGCCTGCGGCATTGCGCCGTCAGCGGCGGTCGGCTCGCTCGGCGCCGGCGTCGGCTTATGGGAATCGGCGGAAGTGCGGGTCAATGCGGTCGGCACGGTCGAAGTGCTGACCGGTTCGCACAGCCATGGCCAGGGCCATGAGACGACCTTTGCCCAGCTCGTCAACCAGCGTCTCGGCGTGCCGATCGACAATGTTTCGATCGTGCACGGCGACACCGACAAGGTGCAGATGGGCATGGGCACCTATGGCTCGCGCTCCGGCGCCGTCGGCATGTCGGCGATCGTCAAGGCGCTCGACAAGGTCGAGGCCAAGGCCAAGAAGATCGCCGCCCATCTGATGGAAGCCGACGAAAGCGATATCGTCATCGAGAATGGTGAGTTGAAGGTGGCCGGCACGGACAAGGTTCTGCCGTGGTTCCAGGTGGCGCTGGCTGCCTATACCGCCCACAATCTGCCGGCCGGCATGGAGCCGGGGCTGAAGGAAGGGGCGTTCTACGATCCCTCCAACTTCACTTTCCCGGCCGGCTGCTACATCTGCGAAGTCGAGGTCGATCCGGAAACCGGCAAGACCGAGATCATCCAGTTCGTCGCGGCCGACGATTTCGGCAATATCATCAATCCGATGATCGTCGAGGGGCAGGTGCATGGCGGCATCGCGCAGGGCATCGGGCAGGCGCTGCTCGAAGGGGTGAATTACGATCCGGTGACCGGCCAGTTGCTGACGGCGAGCTACATGGACTATGCCATGCCGCGCGCCGACGATCTGCCGTCCTTCAGCATCTCGCATCAATGCACGCCGTGCCCGGGCAATCCGCTCGGCATCAAGGGCTGCGGCGAGGCGGGCGCCATCGGCTCGCCGCCGGCGCTGATCAATGCGATCACCGATGCCATCGGCAACAACAACCTGAATATGCCGGCCACGCCGCTTGCGGTGTGGAACGCCATTCAGGCCGCGCAGTGAAGGGGAGATAGGTCCATGTATGCAACCAATTATCACCGCGCATCGTCCGTTGAAGATGCCGCCCGCCTGCTTGGTTCGGCGGAGGATGGGAAATATGTGGCGGGCGGTCAGACCCTGATCGCCACCATGAAGCAGCGGCTGGCCAGCCCCAGCGATCTGATCGACCTGCGCCATATCGATGCGATGAAGGGCATTGCCGTCGATGGCGGCACCGTTCGCATCGGAGCGGCCGTCACCCATGCCGAAGTCGCATCATCGGCGGCGATCAAGGCCGTCTGTCCGGCGCTCTCGGCGCTGGCCGGGATGATCGGCGATCCGCATGTGCGGCATATGGGCACGATCGGCGGCTCGATCGCCAATAACGATCCGGCTGCCGATTATCCCGCCGCCATGCTGGCGCTTGCCGCGACGATCATCACCGATCGGCGGCAGATTCCGGCGGACGAGTTCTTCGCGGGGCTGTTTGAAACGGCGCTTGAGGATGGCGAACTGATCACGGCGGTGTCCTTTGCCGCGCCGCCGGCCGCCGGCTACGCAAAATTCCCCAATCCGGCCTCGCGCTACGCGATGGCAGGGGTGTTCGTGGCCAAGGGGGCCGGCGGCGTGCGGGTGGCCGTCACCGGCGCCGGGGCGAGCGGCGTGTTCCGCCATGGCGCAATGGAAGCGGCCCTTGCCGCCAACTGGTCGGTGGCGGCGCTGGCCAATGTCCCGGTTGCCGAGGAAGGGCTGATGTCGGACATGCATTGCAGTTCGCAATATCGTGCGAACCTCGTGAAGGTCATGGCCAAGCGGGCTGTTGCCGGGGCCTGAGTCGGACTGTTTCCTCAAAGATTGGAAAAGGACGGCTGCGGCTGTCCTTTTTCTTTGAGTTTGACGCAGATCAAATTTCGATAGGAAGGGATCGGTTAGTAAATTTCTGGAAAGATTCGAAAAGCGCGCCTTTTGTCGCAGTTTAGAACGAATTTACAGTGCCGGGCTTGACCGCTCGCATGGACGGACCCAAAAAGGGTGTCAAAGACTGGAGTTTGGCAATGGATTTCGAAGCTTTTTTCAAAAGCGAATTGGAAAATCTTCACGAAGAAGGCCGCTATCGCGTTTTTGCCGATATCGAGCGTCAGCGCGGCAATTTTCCTCGTGCCACGCGCTATACCAATGAAGGCCAGCAGGACGTCACCGTCTGGTGTTCCAACGACTATCTCGGCATGGGGCAGAACCCCGATGTCGTGGAAGCGATGAAGAACGCCATCGACCACTGTGGCGCGGGTGCTGGAGGCACCCGGAATATTTCTGGCACCAACCATTACCATGTGCTGCTGGAGCGCGAGCTCGCAGATTTGCATGGCAAGGAATCGGCGCTGATCTTCACTTCCGGCTATATTTCCAACTGGGCATCGCTCGGCACGCTTGGCCAGAAGATCCCCGGCCTGATCATCTTCTCGGATGCCTTGAACCATGCCTCGATGATCGAGGGCATTCGCTATGCGAAATGCGACCGCGTCATCTGGAAGCACAACGATCTGAAGGACCTCGAAGCCAAGCTGGCGGCTGCCGATCCCCGGGCGCCGAAGCTGATCGCCTTCGAATCGGTCTATTCCATGGATGGCGATATCGCACCGATCAAGGAAATCTGCGACCTTGCCGACAAATACGGCGCCATGACCTATCTGGACGAAGTGCATGCCGTCGGCATGTATGGCGCCCATGGCGGCGGCATCGCCGAGCGCGAAGGCCTTATGCATCGTCTGACGATTATCGAAGGTACGCTTGGCAAGGCCTTCGGCGTGATGGGCGGCTATATCGCGGCGTCTGCCGCCCTTTGCGATTTCATCCGCTCCTTTGCCTCCGGCTTCATCTTCACGACAGCCCTGCCGCCGTCGCTGGCAGCCGGTGCGGTCGCCTCGATCCGCCACCTGAAGACCAGCCAGATAGAACGGTTCGCCCATCAGGAACGGGTTCGCCGCCTGCGCTCGATGCTTGATGCCCGCGGCATTCCGCATATGTCCAACCCGAGCCATATCGTGCCCGTGCTGGTCGGCGACGCGGCCAAGTGCAAGTGGATCTCGGATCTTCTGCTCGACAATTTCGGCATCTACGTTCAGCCGATCAACTATCCGACGGTGCCGAAGAAGACCGAGCGTTTGCGCATCACCCCGACGCCGCTGCATTCGGACGGGGATCTCGAACATCTGGTCGGCGCGTTGCATCAGCTCTGGTCGCGTTGCGCCCTGTCGCGCGCGGTCGCTTGATCGGTCCAGGATATTTCCTATAACGATGCGGGTCACGGCAACGTGGCCCGCATTTTTATTGGGAGATTTTTCAGCCATGACCATTGCGGACCGTGTCAACCGGATGCTCGACCAGGCGATCGAGCAGGAGCGCATCACCGGGGCGGTGGTTCTGGTCTACCGCGATGGCGAACCGCTTCTGCGTCGCGCCGCCGGATATGCCGATCGCGAAGCGCGGCGGCCCGTCACCCTCGACACGATCTTTCGCTACGCGTCGCTGAGCAAGCCGGTGGTTGCGGTGACGGCATTGGCCATGGCCGATGCCGGTCTCATCAGCCTGGATGATCCCGTTGTCGATATTCTGCCGTGGTTTCGCCCGAAGACCGCCGATGGGCGGGAGGCCGCGATCACCATCCGTCATCTGCTGACCCATACATCAGGTCTCGTCTACGATCCGGCCCTGGAACTTCTCGCCCCGGACCGCGCGGTGACGATGGGCCTTGTCGACACGGATCTTGATCTCAAGTCTAATTTCGAGCGGCATAACGCCATACCTCTGGCGTTTGCGCCCGGCAGCCGCTGGGCCTATTCCTTTGCGACAGACATTCTCGGCGCCGTGATTGCGGCCGTGCATGGCGATACGCTGGAGGCGGCCGTAATCCACCATGTTGCCGGTCCGCTTGGGATGTCGGATGCGCGCTTCCATGTCACCGACAAAGAGCGATTGGCCGTCGCCTATGCGGATGGCCGGGAGCGGCCGGACCGCATGCCGGATCCGTGGATAGCCGCCGGCGAGGCCGGATGGCGGGCGGCATTCTCACCGTCGCGCATCTTCAATCCCAAGGCGTTCCAGTCCGGTGGCGCCGGCATGGCCGGAACGGCCGACGACATGCTGAAACTGCTCGAAACGGTGCGGGCGGGCGGTCAGCCCGTGCTGAAGCCCGAGACGGCGAAGGCGGCGATCTCCAATCAGATCGGCGATATCGACGGCGAGCCGGGCATGCGGTTCGGGTTCATCGGCGCGGTGATCATCGATCCCGATGCGGCGGCAACGGCTCTGCCGAAGGGTGCGCTGCAATGGGGTGGGGTCTACGGAAACACCTGGTTCATCGATCCGGCCGAACGGCTGACCGTCGTCAGCCTGACCAATACCGCGCTTGAAGGCTGCATGGGTTTTTATCCCGAACTGCTGCGCCGGGCGGTCTATGGACGGCGCCAGGCGGCGAACTGATGCGGGCCTGGCCTGGCCGTCGTTACGCCGAGCGGCGAGTGGCGATCGCGTCCAAGGCCTGTCGGCGGGCCTCGTCGTCGGCTGCAAAGACGTCGGCGATGGTGGACGCGGCGCCGATGCCGCACAGGCCGTCCATCACCGTCTCGACGATATCGGCCATATCAAGAAAGCCGATGCGTTCTTCGACAAAGGCCGTGAAGGCGGTTTCTTCGGCGGCATTCATCACGGCGCCCTGCAGACCGCCGCGGGTCAGTGCCGTGCGGGCCAGCCGGAGCGCCGGGAACCGCACCTCGTCCGGCGCCTCGAAATCGAGCCGGGCCAGCTTTGCGAAATCCAGCCGCTCGACATTAAGGCTCGGACGCTGAGGATAGGTCAGCGCATAGCCGATGGCGGTGCGCATGTCCGGGCTGCCGAGCTGGGCAATCACCGAGCCGTCGGTATAGCCGACCATGGAATGGACGATCGACTGGGGATGGACGATCACCTCGATCTGATCCGGGCGGACATCGAAGAGATGTTTCGCCTCGATCATTTCCAGCGCCTTGTTGAACATCGAGGCGCTGCCGATCGAGATCTTCAGGCCCATCGACCAGTTGGGATGGGTGCGCGCGGTATGAGCGGTCACGCCCGCCATCTGCTCGCGGCTGAAGGCGCGGAACGGTCCGCCCGAAGCGGTCAGCACGATGCGCTCCAGCGCATGGCGCTGGTGGTCATCGAGGCACTGGAAAATGGCGCTGTGTTCGCTGTCGACGGGGATCAGTCGGCCGCCACCGTCGCGCACTGCCTGGACGAAGAGATCACCGGCGGAAACGAGACATTCCTTGTTGGCGAGCGCGATATCGGCGCCGCGGGCGGCCGCGGCAAGCGTCGGGGCAAGGCCCGCCGTGCCGACGATGGCCGCCATCACCCAGTCCGCGTCGAGCCGGGCGGCCTCGTCGAGCCCTGTCCTGCCGGCCGCGACATCCACGCCGCTTCCAGAAAGCGCATCCTTCAGGGCAATATACTGACTTTCATCGGCTGTGACGGCGAGCCGGGCGCCGGTGGCGCGGGCCTGCGCGGCCAGGAGATCGATATTGCCGTTGCCGGTCAGCGCCAGAATTTCGAAGGAATCCCGGCCGCCAAGCTGCGCAATGACGTCGAGCGTGTTGGTTCCAATCGAGCCGGTGGAACCGAGTATGGTCAAGCGACGCGGCACTTCGGTGACGGGGTTCATTCGGATATCCGCGGATTGCTTCATTTTCCCATGCGTCTACAAGGGAAATGGTTGTGCAGCAAGCATTTGATCCCGGATGCGCCGTCGCGCAACGGAGTTGATGGGGGGAACTGCAATGGTCGATGCGCTGGCCTTCTCGCGCACCTATGCCCGTCCTGTTCTGGCGCTGTTGGCCTTGCTGACGCTCGGCGCCGGCGGATTGGCGATCTCACTCGGCCGGGCAGACCTTGCCGCACTCGGCTGGTCGCTGGGCGCCGGCATTGTGCTTGCGGTGCTTGCCGCGGAAATCGCCGCGTCTTTGTGGCGCGGGCACTTCGGCATCGATGTCATCGCCGGGCTGTCGATGTCGGCAGCCCTTGCCTTCGGCGAACCGCTGGCCGCCAATATCGTCGCCCTGATGTATGCCGGCGGGCAGCAGCTGGAAAATTATGCGGAGGGCCGGGCGCGACGGGAAATGACGGCGCTGCTTGGCCGTGTGGCGCGCACGGCCATGCGCTATGCCGGGGAAAGCCTCGAAGAAGTGGAGATCGATCGGCTGGTGCCGGGCGACCGTATTTTGATCCGGCGCGGCGAGGTGGTGCCGAATGATGGTGTGCTGCTTGATGCACGGGCCGACCTGGACATGTCGGCGCTGACGGGCGAATCCCTGCCCATCCAACTGAGGAACGGCCAGGAGGTGGCCAGCGGTTGCCTGTCGATCGGCGGCGCCTTCGATCTCAAGGTCAGCCGGACCGCCGCAGACAGCACCTATGCCGGCATCGTCCGGCTGGTCGAAGGGGCGCAGCAGAGCAAGGCGCCCCTGGTGCGCCTGGCGGATCGCTATGCCATCTGGTTTCTGCTGGCGACGGTGCTGATCGCCGGCGGCGCCTGGTGGATCAGTGGCGACCGGTTGCGGGCGCTGGCCGTGCTGGTGGTCGCGACCCCCTGTCCGCTGATCCTCGCCGTTCCCGTGGCGATCATATCAGGCATATCGCGGGCCGCAGCGATCGGAGTGTTGATCAAGAACGGCGGCGCGCTGGAGGCGCTGGCGCGGGTGCGCACCGTCGTGCTCGACAAGACGGGTACCGTGACGACCGGGACGGCCGGGGTGGTCGATATCCGTGCCGCGCCGGGCTTAGACGGGGAGATGCTGCTGCGCATGGCGGCCTCGCTCGATCAGGCCTCGAACCATGTCAGCGCGGCAGCCCTGGTGCAGGCCGCGCATCAAAAGGGCATGGTGCTATCCAACCCAACGGATGTCCGCGAGGTGCCGGGTGCGGGCCTTGAGGGTCTTGTCGATGGCCGGCGGGTCGTGGTCGGCGGCAGTAGCTTCGTGCGCGACAGGAGCATGGTCGGCGATCCCTTCGAGCTTGGCGGTGATCTGCCGCCGGGCATGGCCGTGGTGGCGGTCGGCCTGGATGGCGCTGTCGCTGGCATCATCCTGCTCGCTGATCGCGTGCGCGACGACGCCCGCGCCACGCTCGACAGGTTTCGCAAGGCAGGGGTCAGCCGTTTCGTCATGGCGTCCGGCGACCGCTCCGACGTGGTGACCTCGATCGGCCGTACCCTGCAGATCGACGACATGCGCGGCGACCTGCAACCGGCCGACAAGGTGGAGATCGTCATCAGGGAACGTGTCGCGGCACCAGTGATGATGATCGGTGACGGGGTCAACGATGCGCCGGCGCTCGCAGTGGCCGATGTCGGGGTGGCGATGGGCGCGCGGGGTGCTGCCGCCTCCTCGGAGGCTGCGGATATCGTGCTGCTTGTCGACGATCTGCGCCGCCTGGCCCAGGCGCTGGTGGTTGCCCAGAACACGCTCGCCATCGCCCGCCAGAGCGTCGCCGTCGGTCTTGGCCTGTCCTTCCTCGCCATGGGTTTTGCCGGAATGGGCTATCTTTCGCCGGTGCAAGGCGCTTTGCTGCAGGAGGCGATCGACGTGGCTGTCATCCTCAACGCGCTCAGGGCATTGAAAATTCCAACGGACAAGGGCGGGGAGGACAGGAAGGTGCAGGCGTGAGGGAAAGCGATGGTGATTCCGGCGCGATTCGAACGCGCGACCCCCAGATTAGGAATCTGGTGCTCTATCCTGCTGAGCTACGGAACCACTTACAGGCATCCATACAAAAGGCTTAAGGCGAAGCCAAGCTTTTTTAGAGAGGCGGGGTCGGTTTGGCGGTGGCCGGCGGTCGATGTCCGGCCGCCCCAGGTCTCAGTCCGTCAGCCGCTGCTCGGCGAGCTTCACCCAATAGGAAATGCCGTGGGCGATGGCCTCGTCGTTGAAGTCATAGGCGGGATTGTGCAGGCCTGCGGTCTCGCCGTTGCCGATCATGATATAGGCGCCGGGACGAGTCTGCAGCATGAAGGCAAAGTCTTCGCCGGCCATCGATGGATCAACCTCGGTGTCGACATTGTCGGGGCCAGCCACGTCAATCGCGGCACGGGCGGCATGCAGGGTCTCGGCGGCATGGTTGACGGTGACCGGACAGGCCCGCTCATAGTCGACGACGGCCTCGGCACCGTTGGCGGCGGCAATGCCGGCGGCGATCTGGCGGATCCGGCTTTCGGCAAGATCGCGGACGGTTTCGTCGAGGCTGCGCACGGTGCCGGCCAAAAGGGCCTCTTCCGGAATGATGTTGTGGGTGGTGCCGGCAATGAATTTCGTGACCGAGACGACGACGGAGCGTAGCGGATTGGCGTTGCGCGAGGCGATCAGCTGCAGGGCGCCGACGATCTGCGCGCCGATGGCGATCGGATCCAAGGTGTGGTGCGGCTCGGCGGCGTGGCCGCCGCGGCCCTTGACGGTGATGGAGAACTTGTCTGGCGCGGCCATGATGCCGCCCTTGCGGATCGCGAAAGTGCCGACCGGCATGCCGGGCATGTTGTGCATGCCGTAGACTTCCTGGATGCCGAACCGCTCCATCAGGCCGTCCTTGACCATGGCGAGCGCGCCGGCGCCACCCTCTTCGGCGGGCTGGAAGATGACGACGAGATTGCCGTTGAAATTGCGCGTCTCGGCCAGGTATTTGGCAGCCCCCAGCAGCATGGCCGTGTGGCCGTCATGGCCGCAGGCATGCATCCGGCCGGCGACGGTGGAGGCCCAGGGCTTGGCCGTGATCTCGGTCAGCGGTAGGGCGTCCATGTCGGCGCGAAGGCCTATCGCCCGCTGGCTTTCACCGCGGCCGCGGATGACGCCGACCACGCCGGTGCGGCCGATGCCGGTCACGATTTCGTCAACGCCGAACTCGGCAAGGCGCGCCGCCACGAAGGCCGCCGTCTGCTCGACATCGTAGAGAATCTCGGGATTGCTGTGGATATGACGGCGCCATTCCTGCACTTCGTCCTGCAATTCGGCGGCTCGGTTCAAAATCGGCATGTCATTTTCCTGGCCCTGCATCTGAAACTCTGGGCAGTTTAAGCGCGGCAGTGGCCGCGTGGCAATTGACGGAATCAACGGGCTTTGCCATTGCTAAGTCATATAAGATAGATATCCGCGGGTTACGAGGGACATTCGGCAAGCGGTAAACCGTTTTGGCCGATCAAGGAGATGTCGTTGTCTGCCATGCTGCACCGTCTTGGACGCATTTTCGCGCTGTCGGCGGCGCTTGCCGCTTTGCTGCCGGCCCTTGCCGCGGCCAATCCGAAAATCGTGGTGGATGTGGCCACCGGCCGGGTGATCGAGCATGAGGATGCCTTCCGCAAATGGTATCCCGCGTCGCTGACCAAGATGATGACGGCCTATACGGTGTTCAGGGCGCTGAAGGCCGGCGAGGTCCGACTCGACAGCGTCGTGACCATGAGCCAGAAGGCCGCGGCCCAGCCGGCCAGCAAGATGTATTTCAAGCCCGGCTCGCAGATGACGCTCGACAGCGCCCTGAAGATCCTGCTCGTCAAATCGGCCAATGACGTCGCGGTGGCAATCGCCGAAACGGTGGGCGGCTCGCTCGATAATTTCATGGCGCGGATGAACAACGAGGCGGCACGTCTTGGCATGTCCTCGTCGCGGTTCATCAATCCGAACGGCCTGCCAGGCCAGGGGCAATATACGACGGCGCGGGATCTTGCTGTCTTGGCCGTGGCGATCCGCCGCGAGTTTCCCGAATATGCCGGCTATTTCGCGCTGGAAGGTATCAATACCGGCAAGCGCGAATATCCGAATTACAACATGCTGATCGGCCGCTTCGACGGCGCGGATGGCATGAAGACCGGCTATATCTGCGCCTCCGGCTTCAACCAGGTGTCATCGGCGACCCGCAACGGCCGCACGGTCGTCGCAGTGGTGCTGGGCGCCGATAGCCTCGGCGGGCGCGCCGACATGTCGGCCGATCTGCTGCAGAAGGCGCTGACGACGCGCACGGCGACCGGCGACCGGCTGGATACGCTCAGGCCCTATGGCGAGGGCCGGGATGCGGTCGTCGATATCAGCAGCGAGATCTGCAATCCAAAGGCGCGGCAGGTGCGCAGCGAAGGCCGCGACGAGGAAGGCCGGATGAAGGTGCATTCGCCTTATATCCAGCAGATGCCGCGTCCGCCGCGCACGGTATTTGCGGGCCTTATCCCTGGCACCGAAAAGCCGGTGGGCAAGCCCACGGCAGCCAATGAGATCGCCAACGTGCCGATCCCCATTCCGCGCCCGACCTTCTGAGCAAAGACAAAGGTGTCGTCATGACCCATCCCAGCGCACGGATCCCCGTGTCGATCCTTACCGGCTTTCTCGGTGCCGGAAAATCGACGCTGTTGAACCGTTTGCTTCGCGATCCCGGCCTCAGGGATGCGGCCGTCATCATCAACGAATTCGGCGAAGTGGGCATCGACCACCTGCTGGTGGAAGCCTCCAACGATGCGGTCGTCGAACTGTCGGACGGCTGCCTTTGCTGCACGGTGCGCGGTGAGCTGATCGACACGCTCGCCATGCTGATGGACAGGCTGCAGACCGGCAAGATCGCCAGGCTCAGCCGTATCGTCATCGAGACCACGGGACTTGCCGATCCGGCGCCGGTGATGCAGTCGGTGATCGGTAATCCGGTGCTGGCGGATTGTTTCGAGCTGGACGGCGTCATCACGGTCGTCGACGCGGTGAACGGCCTGTCGACGCTCGATCAATTCGAGGAGGCGGTCAAACAGGTGGCCGTCGCCGACCGGCTGATCATCTCCAAATCGACGATGACCGATGCGGCATCGCTCGTCCGGCTGACGGCGAGGCTTTTCGAACTCAACCCGCGCGCCGTGGTGATGGATGGCGATACGGATGCTGCCGGTCGGGCCGGCATTCTCGACAACGGTCTCTACGATGCGTCGAGCAAGGTGGCGGATGTCGCGCGCTGGCTCAACGACGAGGCCGCGGCCGACGACCATGGGCATACGCAACATCATCACGACCACCAGCATGGGCATCATCACGACCATGATGACGGACATGGGCACGACCATCACGGCCATCACCATGACGTGACGCGACATGGCGATTCAATCCGGTCCTATTCGATCATCCATGACGGGCTCATCAATCCGATGGCGCTGGAGATGTTCGTCGATCTGCTGCGGTCGGCCCATGGTGAGCGGCTGCTGCGCATGAAGGCTGTGGTGGGGCTCAGCGACAATCCGGACCGTCCGATCGTGTTGCATGGCGTCCAGGCGGTGTTTCACCCGCCGGTGCGCCTGCCGGCCTGGCCGGATCCCACGGATCGGCGCACGCGGATGGTGCTGATCACCAAGGACCTGCCGGAGGCCTATGTCCGGGATCTGTTCGATGCTTTCGTCGGCAAGATACGGATCGACCGGCCGGACCGCGAGGCGCTGACCAACAATCCCCTGGCCATTCCCGGTATGCGGCTCTGACGAGCCGCGGCGGCGGCCAAGCGGCTCTGATCAGCCGCGGCGAATGGAAAAGCGATGGCCGGTGTCGGTTTTTTCCGACGCGACCAGGTCGTGGCCGTTCTCGCTACAGAAATGCGGGATATCGATGACGGCGAGCGGATCGGTCGTCTCGACGATCAATTCCGCGCCCTTGGCCATATCGGCCAGACGCCGCCGGGTCTTCAACACCGGCAGCGGGCATTTCAGGCCCTTCAGGTCGTAGACCTGCGGCGAGCCGTCGGTCACTTCGAGGCCCAGAACTTCCAGAACGGCTTTTTCTCGTCGGCAGACGGCACCGGCGCCACCGCGACGGCGTTTGGATTGGGGGCCGGAACGGGAACGTTTGCCGTCTGCTGGGGGGCGGCAGGCGCAGCCGGGGTCGCCTGTGCGGCATTGGCGGCCGCTGCTGCGGCTATCGTCGGTCCTGGAGCCGGCGGTTGCGCGGCGGGCGCCGTTGCCGGTGCTGATGGAGCGGCCGTGAACAACGGAGGAACGGAAGGATCGGCGACAGCCTTGCGCAGGTTGAGCGTCGGTGCGGAGGGATCCTCCACTTCCTTCAGCTTGAGCAGCTTGCCGGCCTTGAGCGCCGAGCCGGTCGGGGCATAGGCCAGATCGCGGCCCTTGCGCAGGTCGGCCACCAGCGCCTTGCGCTCGGCTTCCGTCGGATCGTACCAGACCTTGTCGTCGTATTTCTTCATCGCCTTGTCGAAGTCGCGCGCATAGGCCGTCTGGTAGGATGCCAGCGCGGCCTGCAGAGGTGCGGGCGTCGTCAAGGTCGGGCAGGCGGCGGCGGCGTTGAAGGAACCGCTGCCCTCGATCTGCTGGTTGAAGACGTATTTCTTGTCGCAGAAATTGACCTCGGGCGGCCGCTTGGTCACCTCGAAATTGTCATAGCCGACCTTGAGGTTCTGCCAGAAGGCATAATGCGGGCTGTGGCGGTGGCGTGCCATGTTTTCGGCCGTCAGGCGAAAGGGGAAGGCCTGAAGCTGGATGGTCTCCTGGCCGCCCTTGAAGGCGTCGCGGGCAAAGGCATAGATTTCCAGGATCTGCGCGTCGGTCATCGAATAGCAGCCCGACGAGGAGCAGGCGCCATGGATCATCAGGTTCGTGCCGTTGCGGCCGTTGGCCTGGTCGAAGCGGTTCGGATAGCCGGTATTGATCGCCAGATAATATTTCGAATTCGGGTTGAGATGGTGCGGCGACAGCGAGTAGAAGCCTTCCGGCGCCTGTCGATCGCCTTCCTTGACCTTGGGTCCAAGCCGGCCGGACCAGGCGCAGATCGTGTATTCCGCGATCTTTTCGAAGCGGTTGTTGGTCTTGGCCTTCCAGATTTCCAGAACGCCTTCTTCCTTGAAGATGCGGATGGCAATCGGCGAGGTGCGTTCCATGCCCTTGGTGCGCATTTCGGTGAGAATGCGCTGCGGCAGCGGCTGCTCGACCTTGTTGCTGACATTTACAGGTGTATCGACACTATCCAAGGTGTCGTTGCAGCCGGAAAGGGCTGCTGCAGCGATCAGAACAAGTGCGGTCGATTTCAAACGCATTCCGGAAGCTCATTTGGCAGGGTCAGAAAGCTCCCGTTCGGGAGGGTTTCGGCATTGTTAACGCGACATGCTTCACAAAACATGAATCTCATATACGGCAAAGACGTTTCCGCCAATCCGATATACCGGCAAAGTAGCAGCATTGTGACCAGCCGAGGCCGGTCACCTGCTACAGATTGCGGCCGATATTCAGGAATTTCTGGCGGCGGGCCGTGCGCAACTGGTTGCCGTCCTGCCCGGCCAGATCGGCCAGTGCCTTGGCAATCGTCTCGCCGGTGCGGTCGATGACCGTTTCCGCGCCGCGATGCGCGCCGCCGATGGGTTCCGGAATGATGCCGTCGATGACGCCCAGGGATTTCAGGTCCTCGGCGGTGATCTTCATATTGGTGGCGGCTTCCTTGGCGCGGGTGGAATCGCGCCAGAGAATGGAAGCAGCCCCTTCCGGCGAAATCACCGAGTAGATGGCATGTTCCAGCATGTAGACGCGGTTGCCGGTGGCGATCGCGATGGCGCCGCCCGAGCCGCCTTCACCGATCACGACGGAAATCATCGGAACCTTGAGGTTGAGGCACATTTCGGTCGAACGGGCGATCGCCTCGGCCTGGCCGCGTTCCTCGGCGCCGATGCCGGGATAGGCTCCGGCCGTGTCGATCAGCGTGATCAGCGGCAGGCCGAAGCGATCGGCCATTTCCATGACGCGGATGGCCTTGCGATAGCCTTCCGGACGAGGGCTGCCGAAATTGTGCTTCAGGCGCGACTTGGTGTCATTGCCCTTTTCCTGGCCGATGACGGCGACCGGCTGGCCTTGAAAGCGGGCAAGGCCGGCCTGAATGGCGGCATCCTCGGCAAATTTGCGGTCGCCGGCCAGCGGTGTGAAATCGGTGAACAGCCGTGCGGCATAGTCGACGAAATGCGGGCGCGACGGGTGGCGCGCGACCTGCGTCTTCTGCCAGGCGTTCAGCTTGGAATAGATGTCCTCCATGGATTCGCGAACGCGAACTTCCAGCCGGCCGATTTCTTCCGAGGTGTCGATGCTCTCGTCCTCGGTGGCGATTTTCTTCAATTCATGAATCTTGCCTTCGAGGTCCGAAATGGGCTTTTCGAAATCGAGATAGTTAAGCATGAGATCCGTTCCGATCGTTGTGCCCACAGGTATTGGGGCGCCTGTCTCCGGGTGCTGCCGGTCCTAATCCTGTTTTTTAGCCTGTTTGGCAAGGGGGTGGTGCGTTTGAACCAGTCGCTGCAGCCTTTCCTCCAGGACATGGGTGTAGATTTGGGTCGTCGAAATATCCGTATGCCCCAGCAATTCCTGCACGACGCGCAGGTCCGCGCCGTTTTCCAGGAGGTGGCTGGCAAAGGCATGGCGCAGGACATGGGGCGAAATCATGGCGGCGTCGAGGCCGGCGCGGATTGCCAGGTCCTTCAGGTCGCGGGCAAAGACCTGGCGGGGCAGATAGCCCTCCTTGCTGGCGGAGGGAAAAAGCCAGGGGCTGGGTCCCGCCTTGCCATTATCCTGCCGGGCCAACAAGGCGCCGTAGCGACCAAGGGCGGTGACCGCCGTTTTCGACAGCGGCACCAGGCGTTCCTTGTTGCCCTTGCCGCGGATGACCAGAAAGCGTCCTTCGCGACCGAGCGTGTTGGCCGGCAGCGAGACGAGTTCGCTGACCCGCATGCCGGTTGCATAGAGGAGTTCAAGCAGGACCAGCATGCGGACGCGCAGAAGCTGGTGCTTGTCCTCGATCGCAGCCTCTTCCTCTGCAACCGAAAGCAGGCGGCTGACATCGGCAACCGTCATGGTCTTGGGCAGGCTGCGGTTTTTCTTCGGAGCGTCGAGAATGGCCGTCGGATCGTCGCCGCGGATGCCCTCGGCATAGAGGAATTTGTAGAACTGGCGCATGGCCGACAGGCGCCGCGCCTGAGAGGACGGCTCGAAGCCGCGCTTTGCCAGGTCGCCGAGATAGGCCGACAGGTCGGCGGATGCGGCGTCGACGATACTGGTCGACCGCGCCGTGAGAAAACCGCGCAGATCATCCAGGTCCCGTTCATAGGACAGCAGCGTATTGCCTGCCGCGCCGCGTTCGGCGCTCATCATTTCGAGAAAGGCCTCTATGCGGGCGTAGCTCAGATCGGACAAGACGGATCCTTGGGGACGTTCATTGCGAGGGCGCAGGCGGGTTCAGCCGTTCTGCCGGAATCTTGACGGTCACGTCGCGCGGCGTTGGCTCCACGAAGACGACGAGAGCCCACATGCTTCCATAGATCATCGCCGCGACGGTGGCGCATAGGAACAGAAAGCGGAACAATGTCGGCATGATGTCATCCCCGGCGTATTGATGGTCGATGTTTATGATGAAGCGCGCAATCAGGGCAAGACGCCAGTTCGTGCCGGTCTTTCGGCATCCACGGCTTGACGCTGCGCGCTCATTTGTCAATACCGTTGCAAAACACTTGCGAACAGGCCGATGACGGATTTGCCCCTATCAGTAGCCCCGACACTCAGCGAGCGTGCCCGCGCGGCGCTTGGACGTCGCAATCTCGTTTTCGTGGGATTGATGGGAGCGGGCAAGTCGGCGGTCGGCCGAGTGACAGCCCTGCAACTCGGGCTTCCCTTCGTCGATACGGATGCCGAGATCGAGCGCGTCTCGCGCATGACCATCAGCGAACTGTTTGCCGCCTATGGCGAGGAGGAGTTCCGGGCGCTTGAAACCCGGGTGATCAAGCGGCTGCTGCGTGGGGGCCCAAGAGTCATCTCGACCGGCGGCGGCGCCTTCATCAACGAGCGGACGCGCCGGCAGATCGAGCGCGGCGGCATATCGCTGTGGCTCAAGGCGGATATCGACGTGTTGTGGGAGCGCGTCAACAAGCGCGACCACCGGCCCCTGCTCAAGACCGAAAATCCCAAGCAGACTCTCGAGAAACTGATGAACGAGCGCTATCCGGTCTATGCGACTGCAGACCTGACGGTGATCTCCCGGGATGTCCGCAAAGATGTGATTGTCAACGAGGTTCTGGCGGCGCTCGCCTCCCTTCCCAGTTCCAGTGAAAGCAAGATCGATGAATGATGTTCAGTCCCCGGAACGCCTGGTGCATGTGCCCCTTGGCGAGCGCGCCTATGATATCCTGATCGGCCCCGGCATGATCGGGCGGGCCGGCGGCGAGATTTCGACGCGGATCAAGGGCCGGAAGGCCGCGATCGTGACCGACGAGAATGTCGGCACGCTCTATCTCGAGGAATTGATGGACAGCCTTGAGGCGGACGGGATCGAAGCCGTGTCCCTGTCGCTGCCGGCCGGGGAAAAGACCAAGAGCTTCGAGCACCTGATGAAGGTCTGCGACGTGCTTCTGGAAGCGCGCATCGAACGCAACGACGCGGTCATCGCGCTCGGCGGCGGGGTGATCGGCGATCTCACCGGCTTTGCCGCAGGGATCGTCCGGCGTGGCGTGCGCTTCGTGCAGATGCCGACTTCGCTGCTGTCGCAGGTCGATTCGTCCGTTGGCGGCAAGACCGGCATCAACGCCCGGCAGGGCAAGAACCTGGTCGGCATCTTCAACCAGCCGGATCTGGTGCTGGCCGACACGGGCGTGCTGAATTCGCTGAGCGCCCGCGAGTTCCGGGCCGGTTACGCCGAGGTGGCCAAGTATGGTCTGATTGATCAGCCTGATTTCTTTGCCTGGCTGGAAGGCAATTGGCAGGAGATCTTTTCCGGCGGCGCGGCGCGCATCGAGGCGATTGCCGCGAGCTGCCAGGCCAAGGCCGATGTGGTGGTCGCCGACGAGCGGGAAAACGGCCGGCGGGCACTGCTCAATCTCGGCCACACCTTCGGCCACGCTTTGGAAGTGGCGACGAACTACGACAGCCGACGGCTGGTGCATGGCGAAGGTGTGGCGATCGGCATGGTTCTGGCACACCAGTTTTCGGCCCGCTTGAACCTTGCCAGCCCCGACGATGCGGCCCGCGTCGAGGCGCATTTGAAGGCCGTGGGCCTGCCGATATCGATCAAAGACATTGAAGGCGAGATGCCGACACCCGATATATTGATGGACGCCATCGCCCAGGACAAGAAGGTCAAGGGCGGCAAGCTCACCTTCATCCTCACTCATGGCATCGGACGGTCCTTCGTTGCAGACGACGTTCCGTCGTCGGAAGTCCTGCGGTTCCTCACTGAAAAGCTGGAGACATGACCATCGAGATCTTCCTGGCCAATCTGGCGGAATACTGGCTGCTGATCGTCGCCATTCTGGGCCTCATCATCGCATCGGCCTTCTTTTCCGGTTCCGAGACGGCGCTGACTGCTGCGTCGCGGGCGCGCATGCATACGATGGAGAACAACGGCGATATCCGGGCGAGGCTGGTCAACACGCTGATCGAGCGGCGCGACCGGCTGATCGGCGCGCTGCTGATCGGCAACAATCTCGTCAACATCCTGGCCTCATCGCTGACGACCAGCCTGTTCCTGGCTCTGTTCGGCGATAGTGGCGTGGTCTACGCGACCCTGGTGATGACGGCGCTGCTGGTGATTTTCTCCGAAGTGCTGCCGAAAAGCTGGGCGATTTCCAATCCGGACCGTTTCGCATTGCGTGTGGCACCGGCGGTGCGGCTGTTCGTGGCGGTCGTTGGGCCGGTATCGAGCGGCGTCAACTTCATCGTCCGCGGGCTGCTGGGGCTGTTCGGGCTGACGCTGTCGAAGGAAACCTCGATGCTGTCGGCCCATGACGAGTTGCGCGGGGCGGTGGACCTGCTGCACCGCGAGGGCTCGGTGGTCAAGGCCGATCGGGACCGGTTGGGCGGCGTGTTGGACCTTGGCGAGCTGGAAGTGTCCGACATCATGATCCATCGCACGTCGATGCGCGGGGTCAATGCCGACGATCCGCCGGAGGTCGCCGTGCGGGCCGTGCTGGAAAGCCCCTATACCCGCATGCCGCTGTGGCGCGGATCGACGGACAACATCGTCGGCGTCGTCCATGCCAAGGATCTGCTTCGGGCGCTGGCCGAGCCGAATGTCGAGCCGTCCAATCTCGATATCGGCAAGATCGCCCAGAAACCCTGGTTCGTTCCGGACACGACCAACCTGAAGGACCAGCTCAACGCCTTCCTGCGTCGCAAGGTGCATTTTGCCGTGGTTGTCGATGAATATGGCGAGGTGCAGGGCATCGTCACGCTCGAAGATATCCTGGAAGAGATCGTCGGCGACATTTCCGACGAGCATGACATCGATATTCAAGGGGTCCGCCAGGAAGCTGACGGGTCGATCGTGGTGGATGGAACGGTACCGATCCGGGATATCAATCGGGCGCTCGACTGGCATCTGCCCGATGAAGAGGCTACCACCATTGCCGGACTGGTGATACACGAGTCGAAATCGATCCCGGAGGAGCGTCAGGCCTTCACCTTCTATGGCAAGCGTTTCATCGTGATGAAGCGGGAAAAGAACCGCATCACGAAACTCAGGATCCGTCCGGCGGACGAAGCGACCAAGCTCGACTGAGGCCTTCGTCTACCAACGTGTCGGTTCGCCCGGTGCGGAGGGTTCGATGGCGAGCGCATGCAGCCCGGCGTCGATTTCCGGCTTCAGCAGGTCGGTGACCGCCCTGTGGCGGGCCAGCCGCGGCAGGCCGGCAAAATGCGCCGATACGATCCGCACCCGCATATGGGTTTCGCCGGTGCCTGTGATGTCGGGCTGATGGCCTGCATGATGGGCGCTTTCGTCCAGAACGATCAAACGCTCAGGCCGGAAGGCTTCCTCGAGTTTTTGTTCTATCGTCTTTCGAAGCGACATTCGGTTACTCCCGTCTCGAGCCTTTGGAAAAAGCCCCACAAAGGCAATAACAATCTGATTTGTCAATTCTTGTTGTGTTCGGGCAGAGGTCCCATACTTACGTGATGAAGCTTGATTCAAAATATTTCGACAAGATCCGGACGCGCCGGAAGAAACCGCAGGAGCCGGAGAACACCACTCCGACCTGTCAGTGGGACGGCTGCGAGAAAACGGGTGCCCACCGTGCACCGGTCGGCCGCAATGCCGAAGGCCAGTTTTTCCTGTTCTGCTTCGAGCACGTGAAGGAATACAACAAGGGCTACAACTATTTTTCCGGCCTCTCCGACACCGAGATCGCACGCTACCAGAAGGAAGCGATCACCGGCCATCGGCCGACCTGGACGGTGGGCGTCAACAAGGCGGCCAAGACGAGCCCGCTGCATTCGACAGTGCGCTCTGGTTCGGCCGGTGCTCAGGCCCGCATGAAAGACCCGTTCGGCTTCGTCGGGCAGGGGCGCGGCAATGGGTCGCGATTCGACACCCAGGCGCGCAAATTGAAGACGCTCGAGGCAAAAGCCTTTGACGCCTTGGGCCTGCCGGGCAATTCGACGTCTGCCGAGATCAAGAGCCGCTACAAGGAGCTTGTAAAAAAACATCATCCTGACGCAAATGGCGGAGACCGCGGCTCGGAAGAGCGTTTTCGCGCTGTTATTCAGGCGTATCAATTGTTAAAGCAGGCTGGTTTCTGTTAATCGAAAACGCTACGAAATAGGCCTGACATACGCAGCCGGTCGGTGCCGTCCGGCATGGAGACACGATGAGCAAAATTGACATTGATATTTCCAATCTTCCCGACATTACGGTTTCGGTTCGGGAAGTCTTCGGAATTGACAGCGATATCCGCGTACCGGCCTACAGTAAGGGCGACGCTTACGTGCCGGATCTTGATCCGGACTACCTGTTCGACCGCGAGACGACGCTCGCCATTCTGGCCGGGTTTGCGCACAACCGCCGCGTCATGGTGTCCGGCTTTCACGGCACCGGCAAGTCGACCCATATCGAACAGGTCGCAGCCCGGCTCAACTGGCCTTGCGTGCGCGTCAACCTCGACAGCCATGTCAGCCGTATCGATCTGGTCGGCAAGGACGCCATCGTGCTCAAAGACGGCAAGCAGATCACCGAATTCAAGGACGGCATTCTGCCCTGGGCCTATCAGCACAATGTGGCGCTGGTGTTTGACGAATACGATGCCGGTCGTCCGGACGTGATGTTCGTCATCCAGCGCGTGCTGGAATCCTCCGGCCGTCTGACGCTGCTCGACCAGAGCCGGGTTATCCGTCCGCATCCGGCCTTCCGCCTGTTTGCAACGGCCAACACGGTCGGCCTCGGCGATACGACCGGCCTCTATCACGGCACGCAGCAGATCAACCAGGCGCAGATGGACCGCTGGTCGATCGTCACGACGCTCAACTATCTGCCGCATGACAAGGAAGTCGACATCGTGCTGGCCAAGGTCAAGAGCTTCCGCAAGACGGAAGCTGGTCGCGAAACCGTCGGCAAGATGGTGCGTCTGGCCGACCTCACCCGTGCGGCTTTCGTGAATGGCGATCTGTCGACCGTCATGAGCCCGCGTACCGTCATCACCTGGGCGGAAAATGCGGAGATCTTCGGCGATGTCGCCTTCTCGTTCCGCGTCACCTTCCTCAACAAGTGCGACGAACTGGAGCGCACGCTGGTGGCGGAACAGTATCAGCGCGCTTTCGGCGTCGAGCTGAAGGAAAGTGCGGCCAACATCGTGCTTGGCGCCTGAGAAAGGCATAACAGCAGATGGCAGGTCGCGGCGACAATTCCAGAGCGAAACCCGGCACGGCGGTCGATACGGAACCGTTGCGCCGGGCGATCACCGGCTGCGTGCGCGCCGTTGCCGGCAATCCGAATGTCGAGGTGGCGTTTGCCAACGAGCGGCCGGGGCTGGTCGGCGATCGGGTACGGCTGCCGGAAATCTCCAAGCGGCCGACGGCGCAGGAGCTTGCGGTGACCCGCGGGCTCGGCGACAGCATGGCGCTGAGAATCGCCTGCCACGACCAGAAGATCCATGCCTCGCTGGCGCCCCAGGGGCCTGACGCCCGAACGGTGTTCGATGCGGTCGAGCAGGCCCGCGTGGAGTCGATCGGTGCGCTGCGGATGGGCGGCATGGCGGCCAATCTGCAGTCGATGAATGCGGAGAAATACGCCAAGGCGAATTTTGCCGGCATTGCCAAGCAGGAGGACGCTCCGCTTGCGGAAGCCGTTGCCATGCTGGTGCGCGAGACGTTGACCGGGGAGAAGCCGCCGGAAAGTGCGGGCAAGGTTCTGGATTTCTGGCGTCCCTATCTTGAGGAAAAGACGGGCGGCGATTTGGCCAACCTGTCTGCGACGATCGAGGACCAGCAGGCCTTCGCGCGTGTCATCCGGCATATGCTGAGCGCCATGGAAATGGCCGATGATGTCGGCGACGACGATGCCGACGACAGCCAGGACGAGGACAGCTCAGACGAGGATCAGCCTCGCAGCAACGAGGAAGACCAGGACAGCGCCGAAGAGGAAGCCGGTTCCGAGAGTGCGCCTGCCGAGGACAGCGAAGCCTCGCAGGAGCAGATGGATGACGGCGAAATGGACGGCGCGGAGATTTCCGACGACGACATGACCGAGGAGGGCGACGAGGATTCCGAGACGCCCGGCGAGATGCGCCGTCCGGCCAGTCCCTTCGACGATTTCAACGAGAAGGTCGACTACAAGATCTTCACCCAGGAGTTCGATGAGGTGGTGACGGCAGAGGAGCTTTGCGACGACGCCGAACTCGATCGTCTGCGGGCCTTCCTGGACAAGCAGCTCTCTCATCTGCAGGGTGCGGTCGGACGGCTGGCCAACCGGCTGCAGCGCCGCCTGATGGCTCAGCAGAACCGCTCCTGGGATTTCGACCTCGAGGAAGGTTATCTCGATTCGGCGCGGCTGGTGCGCATGGTGATCGATCCCATGCAGCCGCTGTCCTTCAAGATGGAGCGCGACACCCAGTTCCGCGATACCGTCGTGACGCTGGTCATCGACAATTCCGGCTCCATGCGTGGCCGGCCGATCACGGTTGCCGCCACCTGCGCCGATATCCTGGCCCGTACGCTGGAGCGCTGCGGCGTCAAGGTCGAGATCCTCGGCTTTACCACAAAAGCCTGGAAGGGCGGCCAGAGCCGAGAAAAATGGCTGGCGGGCGGCAAGCAGCCGACACCGGGCCGTTTGAACGACCTGCGCCATATCATCTACAAGTCGGCCGATGCGCCCTGGCGCCGGTCACGGCGCAATCTCGGGCTGATGATGCGCGAAGGCCTGCTCAAGGAAAACATCGACGGCGAAGCGCTGATGTGGGCGCATAACCGCCTGATCGCGCGGCGCGAGCAGCGCAAGATCCTGATGATGATTTCCGACGGTGCGCCGGTCGACGATTCGACGCTGTCGGTCAATCCCGGCAATTATCTTGAGCGGCATCTGCGGGCCGTCATCGACCAGATCGAGACGCGTTCGCCGGTCGAATTGCTGGCGATCGGCATCGGCCATGACGTGACGCGTTATTATCGCAAGGCCGTGACGATCGTCGATGCGGACGAGTTGGCGGGGGCCATGACCGAACAGCTGGCGGCGCTGTTCGAGGACAAGACGCGCGGTGGCGGGCGTCAGGCCAAAAGGGCACGATGAAGCATCCGATATCGATCCTTGCGCTTGGGTTGGCCCTTGGGACCAGCCTTTGCGCTGCTGCGGCAATGGCCGAACTGGTTCCGACGAGCAGCCGGCAAATCCCGGTCTTCAGGCCAGGATCGGAAGGGGCGGTCTTCGGTTCGTTCGAATTTCTGGGCGGCATCGACATATCGTCATCGACTGCCCTCTTCGGCGCCTGGTCGTCTGTCCGCTTCCTTCCAGGCGGCCGTGACTTTATCGGCGTGCTCGATACGGGCCACTGGATGTCGGGCCGGATCGAGCGCGACGCGACCGGTCGGCTTTCAGGCCTTGCCGATATGGCGATTGTTCCGATGACCGATGCCAGAGGCCTTCAGGACCAGGGAAAGTCTTCCATGGACGCCGAGAGCCTGGCAATTCGCGACGGTCAGGCGATCGTCGGCTTCGAACAACGGCATCGGGTGGATGCCTATGCCCTGCCGGTTACGGAAACCGGCCGCCCGGTGCGGACCCTGGCGCTTCCCTTTGCCGTCGGCCGACTGCGCGGCAATGGCGGCTTGGAGACGCTGGCCGCTTCTCCCGTCGCAAGTCCGCTTGCCGGCGGACTCGTGGCGGTTTCCGAGCGTAGCGTCGACGCACAGGGTTATCTGTATGCCGGTATCCTCGACGGCCCGCTGAAGGGCTCCTTCAAGGTCGCCCGTCACGATGATTTCGACGTGACGGATGGTGCCTTTCTTCCTGATGGCGATCTTCTGCTGCTTGAGCGGCGTTTTGGCCTGGCAACCGGTATCGGCATGCGCATCCGCCGCATCGAGGCCGACGCGCTGAAGCCTGGGGCGGTGGTGGATGGCGATATCGTGTTCGAAGCCGGCTACAGCGACCAGATCGACAACATGGAAGGTCTCGACGTCGTTGCCCTGGACGGTGGCGAGGTGAGGGTCATCGTCGTCTCCGACGACAACCATTCGATCCTGCAACGCAATCTGATGCTGGAGTTCCGGGTCATCAACTGATGACTGCCAGGCACCGGCCCAATGGCCGGCGCGGCTCTTGTCCTCAGCGGGTCTGCGTGGCCGGAGCCATCGGCTTCAGCGTGTTCATCAGGGCGCCGTAGGGCAGCAACAGGACCAGGCCCACCAGGATCTTCACGCAGAGATCGCCGATCGCCCAGGATACCCAGCGCGGTGCTTCCACTGCAAAAATGCCGAGGACAGGTGCGTTCTCGATCGCGAAGGCATCGTTGGGCCCGATGAAGGCAAAGCTCGCGGCAAAGGCCAGCGAGAAGAACAGGGTTGTGTCGAGTACCGAGCCGGCCACCGTGCCGGCCAGCGGCGCATGCCACCAGCTCTGGCGGCGCAGGCGGTTGAACACCGAGATATCGAGGAACTGGCCGATCAGGTAGGCCGTGCCGGAGGCAATCGCAATGCGCGGAATGGAGGTCCAGAACGACAGGGCGATGCCGACGACGAAACCGAGGAACACCACCTTGCGGGCCATGGAAGGACCGAACTGGCGATTGGTGAGGTCGGTGATCAGGAAGGCGATCGGATAGGTGAAAGCCCCGTAGGTCAGCAAGTCGCCCAGCTGAATGCCGGCCAACTCGCCGGACAAGGGGTACTGAACGAGGACGTTGGATGCGACGACCACGGCGGTCATCAGCAGGCTGTAAATGAGGATATAGCGTAGCGTCAGCATTTTTTTATCCTGGGTGATGCCACCAGTTGGAGGGAAATTCGATCAACACAAAAGGCTTGCGCGGACAGACGCCCGCTCAAGCCTTGCGCAATCTTTCAGAAATGTTGTGATGCCTTAGGCGGCAGCAGCAACGGTCTTCTTGACGATCTGGCGACGCAGCAGGCGCGCGCGCATGCTCAGTTCGGTCTCGTCGGCCTTCAGCAGGAAAGCGTCGAGGCCACCACGATGTTCAACAGTGCGCAGGGCAGCTGCCGAAACGCGCAGACGATAACGCTGGCCGAGTGCATCGGAGATCAGCGTCACGTCGCACAGGTTCGGAAGGAACTTGCGACGAGTCTTGTTGTTTGCGTGGCTCACATTGTTGCCCGACTGGACGCCCTTGCCGGTCAATTCGCAACTGCGGGACATGGTACACCTATTCTTCTTGGCCATTGGAAAAGCGTTCCGGGCAAAACCCGGCTCGCAATCCAACTGAGCATGATTGGAAAGTTGCGGTTCTATAGTCAGACTGGCGGGCCGCGTCAAGCCAAACCTTGTGTTTTCCGGCAATGCCGATGAAAAGAGGCTATTTTATTGCCACAGTCTCGACCATAGATGTCATTCCAATCAATCGGATCGAAGAATAAAAATGCTCCTGGGCACACAGTGGTTTTCAAGGCGCCGTCTGGCACAGTTCGCCATCGCCGCCACGGCAATTCTGGGATCCGTCTCGTCGTCGGCCGCAGCCGACCAACGCTACAAGACCGAGTACCGGATCACGCTGGCCGGTCTGCCGATCGCCAATGCGTCCTTCGTCACCCAGCTGGACAGCCGGACTTATTCGATCTCGGGTTCCGTCCGCTCGTCGGGCATCGTCGATCTGATCACCAAGATTACGGCTCAGACCACCGTTTCCGGCACGGTGCAGGGTAGCAACAAGCTGCAGGCGAAGCGCTACTCGCTGGTCTACAAAAGCGACGAGCGGACCCGGACCTACGAGGTTCGCTTTGCCAATGGCGACGTGACCTCGACCACCATGAAGCCGAGCCGAAGATCGCGCGCCAAGAACTGGGTGCCGGTGGCGGCGCACGATTTGAAATCGGTGCTGGACCCGATCAGCGGATTGATCTTTGCCGAGGGCGACAGGATCTGCCCGAAGACGCTGCCGATCTATGACGGCGAGAGCCGGATGGACCTGGTGCTGTCGCCCAAGGGAACGCGGACATTCACGGCCGGAGATTTCACCGGCGAGGCGATCGTCTGCGGCATTCGCTATGTGCCGAAATCCGGTTTCGCCAAGGGACGCAGCGACATCGAGTATCTGCGCAAGGCCTCCGACATGGAAATCTGGTTTGCCAAGACCGAGGTCATGAAGGTATATGCTCCGGTCTATGCCCGCGTTCCGACGCGAATGGGGCCGCTTTACATTACCGCCGTCAATTTCGGCGGCTGACGGGTGCGGGAACTCGATGCCCGCAAGGGGGCATGAGTTGAAGCTTCAGGCAACTTTGATCGGCTTTACGGCCATCGTCATGTGGTCGTTTCTGGCGCTGTTCACCGCGGCATCCGGCAAGATGCCGCCGTTCCAGCTGTCCGCCGTTGCCTTCGCGATCGGCAGCCTGCCCGGCCTCGTCACCTTCGCCCTGCGGCCGGAACGCCTGGCGCTGCTCAAGCAGCCGGCCAAGGTCTGGATTGTCGGTATCGCGGGACTTTTCGGCTATCACTTCTTGTATTTCACGGCCTTGCGCAACGCGCCGGCCGTCGAGGCGGGCCTTATCGCCTATCTGTGGCCGCTATTGATCGTTGTCGGTTCGGCGCTTCTGCCGGGCGAGCGCCTGCGCTGGTATCATGTCGTCGGCGCCTTTGCCGGTCTTGCCGGCACGATCCTGATCATCGGCAAGAACGGCATCGCTTTCGATCCGGCCTTTGCCTTCGGCTATGGCGCAGCCCTTCTCTGCGCCTTCACCTGGTCGGGCTATTCTCTGCTGACCCGTCGTTTCGAAGCGGTCTCGACGGATGTGGTGACCGGCTTTTGTCTTGCGACCTCGCTGCTGTCGCTGGTCTGCCATCTCGGGCTGGAGGATACCGTCTGGCCGGCGAGCAATGGCGAATGGCTGGCTGTGGCCGGGCTCGGGCTGTTTCCGGTCGGGGCGGCGTTCTATGCCTGGGACCATGGGGTCAAGAATGGCGATATCCAGATTCTCGGTGCGGCGAGCTATGCAGCGCCGCTGCTGTCGACGCTGATCCTGCTGCTCACGGGCTTCGGGGAGCCTAGCTTCAGAATCGCGCTGGCCTGCGTGCTGATCACCGGCGGTGCGCTGCTGGCCGCCAGCGAGATGTTCCGCAGCAAGGGGCGCGTGCCGAGCGCCTGAGCCGGCATTCCTGGGAGGGAAAGATGCCATGCAGATCGTTGAGGGGACCATTCTTGGCACGGCACTGCTGCTGGGGATTTCCTATCTGCGGCTGACGGGCGATCCGACCGGCCACCGGCGGACGCTGTTCAAGGTCCTGCCGATTGCGCTTCTGTTGCTTTATGCGTTCCTCGCCGGGGGACCTGCATGGTTGCTTGCAGCACTGGCGCTCAGCGCGTTTGGCGATGCTTGTCTGGCCTATGAGGGCGAGGCGGCTTTCCTGTCCGGCCTCGTTTCCTTCCTGCTGGCGCATGTCGCCTATTGCCTGCTGTTCGCCGGCCATGCCGACAGTAGCCTGATCGTGACCGAGCCCTGGCGCCTGGCCGTGGCCTTGCTCCTGGCCGCCTCGACCGCCGCACTGGTCATCGTGCTCTGGCGGCCCGCCGGCAAGCTGGCGCCGGCCGTGGCCCTCTATGGGTTGACGATCGTTTCCATGGCACTGCTGGCGCTCTCTACGGGCCTGGCGATCCCCTTCATCGGCGCCGTGCTGTTCGTCGGCTCCGACACCCTGCTGTCCCTGCAGACCTTTCTCGTGGCCAAAGGTTCGCGCTGGCGTCGGCCCTTGTCGCTTGGCGTCTGGATCACTTATTTTGCCGCGCAGTTCCTGCTCACGGTATCGCTGGTTTCTTTTGCCGGCTAACTCTTGGCTGGAGACCAGCCCGGCGCTGCCATCTCGAAGCTCGAGAAGGTGAAACCCGGAGACACGGTACAGCCGACGAGGGTGTAGGCGCCAAGGCTTTCTGCCGCCTGCCAGGCATTGGCGGAGACGACGGCCTGGGGCCGCTCGCCGCGTGCAAGGTCCGCACCGAGGATCACGGTCTCCACCGTTTCGCCGTCCGGGGACAAGTAGAGGGCCAGCGGTGCGCCGGCATAATAGTGCCAGATTTCGGCCGCATCGCGCACGCGGTGCCACTGGGACCGTTGGCCACTTTCCAGCAGGTAGTAGATGGCCGTGGAATGGCCCCTGGGCCTGCCTGCCGGATCGCGGAAGGTTTCCGTGTACCAGCCGCCTTCCGGGTGCGGCTGCATGGCAAGCGCCTCGATAACCTCACGGGCGTCCATCAGAAATTGTCCTTGCGCTTGCGGATCTCGGCAAACACCTCTTCGTTGGTGCGGGTCTCCATCAGGAGATGCCGGCGAATGGCCGGGTCGGCGGCGCGCAGGAAGGGGTTGGTTTCCTTTTCAAGGCCGATGGTGGTGGGTATGGTGAAGCGGCCTTCTGCCCGCATGGCTTCAATATCCTTGGCCCTATCCTTGAGGCGTTGGTTGTCGGGATCGATGGTTAGCGCGAAGCGGGCATTGGACAGGGTATATTCGTGGCCGAAATAGACGGCGGTCTCATCGGGCAGCACGGCCAGCTTCTGCAACGACCGCCACATGTCGGCGGCGGGCCGCTCGAACAGGCGGCCGCAGCCGAGCGCAAACAGGGTGTCGGCGGAAAACAGCAGCTTGCTGTCGGGCAGGTGGTAGCAGACATGGCCGGCGGTATGGCCGGGTGTCTCGATCACATGGACGGCATGGGCGCCGAATTCGAAGATATCGTCGTCCATCACCGCCCGGTCGAGGCCGGGAATGGCGATTGCCTCGTTGAGAGGGCCGATGACTTCGCAGCCGAACTTTTCCTTCAGGGCCAGATTGGCCTCGACATGGTCGCCATGGTGATGAGTCGTGAAGACATGGCTGATCGTCCAGCCGCGGCGGTCGGCCGCCGCCAGGATCGGCTCAAGTTCCGGAGCGTCGATCGAGGCGGTCAGGCCGCTGTCGGGATCGTGCAGGAGGACGCCATAGTTGTCGCTGCGACACGTGAAGATTTCAAGCTCAAGTGCGTTCATCGATCCGATATCCAATCCGTGGCTATTTCCGGCAAATGTAGTGCCTTCGATCTTGATGTCCAACCGTTGCCTGATAACAATCGCGCATGCACGCTGATATCGTCGATCTTCGCCAGTTCTATCACTCCATGCTCGGCCATGTCGCCGAACAGTCGATTGCCATGGCGCTCAGTTCACTCTGGCAGCGCCTGCCGCAGGAGAGGCTGGTGGGCCTCGGATATGCCGTTCCCTATCTCGACCGCTTCCGCAGCGATACCGAGCGGACGTTTGCCTTCATGCCGGCGGGTCAGGGTGCGGTAAACTGGCCGGTCGGCGAACTGTCGGCCACGGCTCTGGTGTTCGACGAGGAACTGCCGCTGCCGGATGCCTCGATCGACCGGGTGCTGATGGTGCATTCGCTCGAATATGCCGAGAACCCGCGGGAGACGCTCAAGGAGATCTGGCGAATCCTGGCGCCGGGGGGGCGGCTGGTGATCGTCGTGCCGAACCGTCGCGGCGTCTGGGCGCGGATGGACCATACGCCGTTCGGATCCGGCAGGCCCTATTCGCGGGGGCAATTGACGGCCTTGCTGCGCGAAACGAATTTCACGCCGGGGGCCTCGGCCGAGGCGCTGTTCTTTCCACCGTCGAAGATCCGCACGATTCTGAAACTGCGCAGCAATTTCGAGCGAGTGGGTCGGCTTTTGTGGCCAGCCTTCTCCGGCGTGATCGTCGTTGAGGCGCAGAAGCGGCTCTATCAGGGCTTGCCGGTGGCAGCCCGAGCATCGCGCCGGGTCTTTGCTCCGGCCCTTGCGCCGCAAGGCATTCCGACGACACGGGACCGCGCCAAACCGGCGTGGCGCGCCATGCCGCACTCGACAAAGTAATTTTTCCGATTTAATTCCGTCAGACCATTCATGTCCGGCCTGTCCCGGATGAGAGAGCCAAGAAAGCCGCCTTGATGACCAGCCCCTTGAACCAGCCCGTGCCGCGCCCTGGAATCCTTGACATTGCCGCCTATGTGCCGGGCAAGGAACATGCGCCGGGTGTGGCACGCGTCTTCAAGCTGTCTTCCAACGAGACCCCGCTTGGCGCAAGCCCGGTAGCGATCGATGCCTTCAAGGCGAGCGCTGGGCACCTGGAACTCTATCCCGACGGCCAGGCGACGGCACTGCGCGAGGCGATTGCCGATGTGCACGGGCTCAACCCTGCCAATATCCTGTGCGGCAATGGTTCGGACGAGTTGCTGGGCCTGCTCTGCCATGTCTATCTGGGCCCAGGCGACGAGGGCATCATCACCGAGCACGGCTTTCTGGTCTACAAGATCCAGATCATGGGCGCCGGCGCCACGCCGGTGGTGGTCAAGGAAACCGAATGCCGCGTCGATGTCGATGCGATCCTTGCCGCGGTGACGGACAAGACCAAGATCGTGTTCATCGCCAATCCCGGCAATCCGACCGGCACCTATGTTTCCGGCGCCGAGATCCGGCGTTTGCAGGCGGGCCTGCCGAAACATGTCGTTCTGGTGCTCGATGCGGCCTACGCGGAATATGTCCGTCGCAACGATTTCGAGGCCGGTATCGAGATCGTCTCGGAAAACCGCAATGTCGTGATGACGCGGACGTTTTCGAAGATTTATGGCCTTGCCGCCCTTCGTATCGGCTGGATGTATGCACCCGCTGCCATCGTCGATGCGCTGAACCGGGTGCGCGGACCGTTCAACATGAATGCGCCGGCGATTGCCGCGGGTGCTGCCGCCATTCGCGACCGTGCGTTCACGGACAAGGCGGTCGAATACAATCTGATGTGGATCGACAAGCTGACCCACGCCTTCACGGCAATCGGCCTTGAGGTGACGCCGTCGGTCACCAATTTTCTGCTGATCCACTTCCCCGATGTCGACGGCAAGAGGGCTGCTGAGGCCGACGACTTCCTGACGAGCCGCGGCTATATCCTGCGGGCGGTGCGCGGTTACGGCTTTGCCAATTCGTTGCGCATGTCGATCGGGACGGAAGAGGCCAATCGCGGCGTCGTCGAGACGCTCGGCGAGTTCATGGGACGCAAGTAATGGCTGACGTGCATTTCGACAGGGTCGCCCTGATCGGCATCGGCCTGATCGGGTCGTCGATCGCGCGCGACATCAAGGCGCTCGGCCTGGCCAACGAGATCGTCGTTTCGACACGCAGTCCCGAGACGCTGAAGCGGGCCGAGGAGTTGCAGCTCGGCAGCCACTATACGACCTCGGCCGCCGAAGCGGTTCAGGGCGCCGATCTCGTCATCGTATCGGTTCCTGTCGGGGCATCCGGAACGGTCGCCGAACAGATCGCCGCGCATCTGAAGCCGGGCGCAATCGTCACCGATGTCGGATCGACCAAGGCGTCGGTCATCGCGCAGATGACGCCGCATATGCCGCCCGGCGTACATTTCATTCCTGGCCATCCGCTGGCCGGCACCGAAAAATCAGGGCCCGATGCTGGGTTCACCGGTCTTTTCCAGGGGCGCTGGTGCATCTTCACGCCGCTTCCCGATACGGATGGCGAGGCGCTTTCGCGATTGAAGGCCTTCTGGGAGGCTCTGGGGTCGCGGGTCGACGAGATGGACCCGGAGCACCATGACAAGGTCCTGGCGATCGTCTCCCACCTGCCGCATATCATCGCCTACAATATCGTTGGAACTGCCGACGATCTCGAGACGGTGACCGAATCGGAAGTGATCAAATATTCCGCCTCCGGTTTCCGCGACTTCACCCGCCTGGCGGCCTCCGACCCGACCATGTGGCGCGACGTGTGCCTGCACAACAAGGATGCGATCCTCGAAATGCTCGCACGCTTCTCCGAGGATCTGGCCTATCTGCAGCGAGCGATCCGCTGGGGCGAGGGCGACAAGCTGTTCGATCTGTTCGCCCGCACGCGGGCCGTCCGCCGCTCGATCATCGAGGCCGGCCAGGATGTCGACACGCCAGACTTCGGCCGGCACTCGCTGGACAAGAAACCCTGAGGCTTACAGAGGCGGCAGGCGGCCGATCGGGATGAAGCCGAGGGCCATTTCGCCATCGGATATGGTGAGCGTGACATTGCCCTTGTCGCCGCCGCCGGACATGGCCTTCAGGGCCTTGGCGGCAAGATCTGCCATATCCTCGACCTCCGGGAAGGCCGCCCGGACCGCATCGCGCCAGCCGTCTATGCCTTCAATGTCGAGGCGCAATGTGCCCGACAACAAACCGTCTTCGGCAATCGAAACCGGCCCTGCCACGGTCAGCACCCGGCCCTGACCGAGATCGACGACCAGACGGCGGATTTCACCTTTGGTGCCGCGAAAGCCGATGGGGCTCTTCCGGCCATAGTCGAGGACGATGGCGCGGTCGGTGACGGTCAGGTCGATGCTGGCGGAGACAGGCGGCAAGGTCCGTGCGACATCGCGCAGGGAGAATTGCGCATCCTTTACCAGCATTGCCGCATCCAGATCGTCACCAGCGCGACGGGTGTGAACCTCGCCGTGGGGCACAGCGATGTCCAGGGTCTGCCCGGCAAAGGACATGGTGATGTTGGTCTTCAGGTCTTCGACTGTCGTCGAGCCGCTGGACATGCCGCTGAAGCCGGTATGCAGGCTGGAGCGCAGCTTGGACCATTGCGACGAGATGGTCAGGCCGTCGGCCGACCGGATGATGCCTGGGCCATCCAGTTCCCAGAGGATTTTGCCAGGCTGGTAGACGAGGGCCGCGGAGCGGAACTCGCCGAACGAGCCGGAGATGCCCCGGCTGACATCGTCGATGGCGACGGAGGAGCAGAACAGGCCGAAGCGGAACGGAAAGCCGCGCAGATCGCGGTTCTGGCAGTCGACGGCGGCCGCAAAACGGTTGTTGCCATCGAATAGTCTTTCCACCCGTGCGGTAATCAGGCCGGCGGAGTAGTACCAGGCGACGCAATAAGCCGTGGCCAGCAGGAAAACCACAATGCCGAGCCGCAGCACTTTCACGCTGATCGAGGTTTTGCCGGTTCGGCTTGACGTTGCCATGCGCTTCTCCAATGGTATGTCGCTTTGGAACGATCAGGTTTGATGTGCGATATGGACGAATTTTGGGTGTTTGGCTACGGCTCGCTGATGTGGAACCCCGGTTTCCCCTACGAGGTCCGGATGCAGGCAAAGGCCTTCGGCTATCGACGCTCGCTTTGTGTCCGGTCCTGGGTCCACAGGGGGACTGAGGAAAAACCGGGACTGGTTCTGGGGCTCGATCGGGGTGGCTCCTGCCGAGGGGTGGCATTCAAGGTGGCACCGGAAGAGTGGAACGATACGGTCGACTATCTGCGGGCGCGCGAACTGGTAACGCATGTCTACCAAGAGCGTTCCGTGCCTGTTGTGCTTGATGATGGGCGGGCCGTTCGCGCCCTGACCTATGTGATCGACCGGAACCATCGACAATATGCCGGAGCGGTGACGGTGGATGAGGCTGCGTTTGTGGTGCGCGGTGCCGTCGGGCAGTCCGGCGCCAACCAGGATTATGTGGCCAATACCATCGCCCATCTCCAGGACATAGGCATACGAGATCACTGGCTGGAGCAGGTCGCCTCAGAGATTGCCCGTCTCAATGCTGCCGGAGGCTGACAATTTCTGAAGCTCGGCGATGCGGGCCTTGGCGCTTGGCGGTAGCGGCACATGCGGATTGTCCCGTGCCGTTTCCAGCAACAGATCGTCGCTTGCCTTTTCCAGGACCGCCATCAGCCGTTCGAAGAACACGTCGGGATCAAGACCCGGTTCGATCGGCGGCAGGATGCGCACCTTGAAATGGCCGGGATAGCGCATGAATTTGCGCCGCGGCCAGAACAGGCCCGGATGCATGGCGACCGGGACGACCGGCACCTGCAGGTCGCGATAGATCCGTGCGATACCGTATTTGTAGTGCGGCTCCGCGCCGGGCGGGCGACGGGTGCCCTCGGGATAGATGATCAACTGCCGGCCGTTGCGCATTTCCATCGCGGTCCGCTCCATGACGGCGGCCATGACTTTGCCGCGGGCGCCGCGATCGACCGGGATCATGCGCTGCTTCATCACATACCAGCCGAAGATGGGGATCCACATCAGTTCGCGTTTGAGAATGTAGACCGGATCGTTGAGCCAGGGCAGCAGGGCATAGGTGTCCCAGAAGGACTGATGCTTGGGGGCCAGGATGTAGCCACCGTCCGGAATGTTCTCGAGGCCCTCGATGGTGAACGTCGTTCCGACGATCTTTTCCATCAGCCAGTGGGAAGACGATGCCCAGTTCTTCGGAACGGAAAAAGCCTTCTTTCGTGGCGACAGGAAATAATACGGCGACAGTACGATCATCCGAAGAATCAGATTGGCGTAAAAAGCGGCGTTGAACAGAACGGAACGGAGTGTGAGCATAGGCGGGGCTTCCGGCGGCAAGTCGCAACGTGCCTATACGAAATCCGGCCGGAGAGAAAGCCGGGACGCAGCTTTTGTCGGCGGTCAGCTCCGGGCGTTGATCACCGCCGCGCCGCGCCGCAATCCGTCACTGGCGCCCCAGCCGATGAAATCCCGGGCGATGGCGTACAATGTCTTTCCATACTCTGAGAGAAGGGTGCGCAGGACATTGGGATCGGCATACCATTCCATGGATTTCAGATCGGAATTGACGACCGGATAGGCAATGAAACGGGTCGACCGGTCGATCCGTCGCAGTTCGAGCAGGCTTCGCTGCATATGGTAATTATTGGTGACGACCAGGACCGATTGATAACCGCGATCATGGATCCAGTGAGCGATCTCGTTGGCATTGCCGATCGTATCCAGCGCCTGGTAGCCGATATCCACGCAGCAGGCAAAGAGGTCCGACGTGCTCTGGGTCATCTTGCGGATCTGGGCTGGCGAGGTGTCGGGATGGGCGCCCGAAATCAGCAGCCGGCGGCCCGAGCCGCGGCGCAAAAGTTCCACCGCCTGGTCGATGCGCTGATAGCCGCCGGTCAGGACGACGATGGCATCGGCCTTCGGGTTGGCTGGCGGCATCAGCATGCTGACGGAATCGGCGAAATGCAGGAAGCCGGCAAAAAACAGCGCGACGGCGAGGATGAGGGTCATGCCGGCATAACGCAGCACGCGGCGCAGCAGTCCGTTACGGGCAAACGGGCTGTTCGGCACGGGCTGCGGTATCTGCGGAGCGGCGGTGTTATTGTCGGTCTGACCCATCGTCATGTCTCGTGAATAGCGACCTTTTAGAGCAGTGCAGGCTCAAATGGAATCACTTCTGTTGGACCGATTCGCCGGGCTCACTGCTCTACCGGGTCGAGCGGGCGGCTTTGTGGCGATTCAACGGACTGGATCAATCGTTCGGCAGGCCTTCGGTGCGGGTCGGATCGGAGCGGATCAGGTCGATTTCGTAGATCGCCCGCATGACCGTCAGCCGTGCCGTCAGGGTGGTCAGCAGCGCAATGACGATCATCGTCGCGAAAATACCGAGATAGCCCATGAAGCCGATCTGGAACGTGCCGAACAGGGCTGCTGCCTGGTCACTTTGCGGCGTGGCCAGCATCTTGTTCTGCCAGAGTCCGGCAAGGGCGAAGACGGCGGCTGCCAGCAGCCCGCCGGTAGCCGCACCCTTGAGGCTGATCTTCAGAAAATGCTTCTGGAATTCCTGCGCGACGAAGGATCCCTCGGCGCCGACGAAATGCAGCACCTCGATGATGCGACGGTTGCCGGAGAGGGCGCCGCGGGTGGCGAAGACGACGGTCAGCACCATGGCGCTGAAGACCAGCACAAGCACGCCGAAGCCGATCAGCACCGTCGTGCGGGCCATCGAGACGAGCCTGTCCACCCAGGTACGGTGGTCGTCCAGGAAGGCCTGGGGGACTTCGGATTTCAGCAGGTCGCGCATGGCGGCGAAATCCGGCGGATTGGTTTCGTCGATGGTGATGATGACCAGCCGTGGCACCGGCAGGTCCTTCAGATCAAGGCCGGTGCCGAGCCAGGGCTCCAGCAGCCGCGCCGTGGCGTCTTCGTCCATGATCTGGCCGTCGCGGGTGCCGACGAAGGTCAGCGCCAGATCCTTGGCGCGCACCAGCGCCTTGTTCATGTCGAGGTTTTCGTCGGGCTTGATCTGGATGGTGATCTCCCGGGAAATCTGGCTCTGCCAACCGGCCGCGGTGGTCTGTACCATGCTGACGGCGCCGAGCGTCAAGCAGGCGAGAAATGCCATGATGGCGATGACCACCATCAGCGCATTGCCCTGGATATTGGACGGCGGCAAAATGGGGGCCGTTGGGCGCACCTGCATTTCGGCGCGGCGGGCGGTCTTGGCGTTGGTGGCTTTGCGCGGCGGGCTTTCCTGTTCAATCATAGATATCGAGCCGCCCGTCGGTCAGGATCATGCGGCGCGCTTCCACCTGGTCCATGAGGCCGAGGTCATGGGTGGCGATCACGACGGCGGTTCCCAGCCGATTGAGCTCCAGGAACAGGCTGAGCAGCCGGCGGGCCATCGGCGGATCGACATTTCCGGTCGGTTCGTCGGCAAGCAGCACCTCCGGCCGGTCTATCAGGGCGCGGGCAATGGCGACGCGCTGCTTTTCGCCACCTGACAGCACCGGCGGCAGGACATTGATGCGCTCGCCAAGGCCCACCCATTTCAACAGTTCGAGCACATCCTGCTTATAGGCGCTTTCCTCCTTGCCGCGAACCCGAAGCGGCAGGGCGACATTTTCGTAGGTGGTGAGGTGATCGAGCAGCTGGAAATCCTGGAAGACGATGCCGACGCGGCGGCGCAACATCGGCAGTTCACCGCGCGGAATCTGGGTGATGTCGCGGCCGAAGCTGCGAATGAGGCCGCGTGTCGGTTTCAGCGACATGAACAAAAGGCGCAGCAATGTCGTCTTGCCGGCGCCCGAGGGGCCGGTCAGGAACTGAAAGGACCGCTTCGGAATATCGAATGTCAGGTCGCGGAGGATTTCCGGCCCCATTCCGTATCGCAGGCCGACATTTTCGAAGTGGATCAACGGATAAGCCCAGTTTGACGCGTCTTGAGAGCAGGGGACTTGTTAACGACGAGGGTTAACAGCCGGTAAATTTTACCACACAGCCGGCCCGTTCCGGCAAATCTTTGCGAAGCATTAACCCTTTAAATTTACGACTGTGAAGGATTCGTTTCAATGGCCAGTTTTTGCTGGCTCAAAACCGTGCTTCCTTGCGAGCAGGTGGGGGGTCCCATGAACGCATTCCGTTTCCGGCAGCAGCCGGCACAGCCGGATTTGGATCTTCTGCCGCCTGAACGGCACTACAAGCCATTGCCGCGCAACGGCTTTCCCGTTGCAAGCGACGTGACAGACGCCGAGTTTATCACGGTTCGCGATTTGCCGCGACGGGATTTCGGCGCCGAGCGCTGCAACGACAATCGCAAGAAACCTCCCTTTTTCACGACAGCGGCCAAAGCCGGCCGCCGACGCGAGTCGATGGTAGTCGGGATGCTGGCGGCGGTCGAGCGCCTGCTGGGGCGGCTTTCGGAGCGATCCTTTACGTCGCTGGTGGCCTTGCTGTCGGTCACGGCCTTTATGTTGGCCGGCGGCATCACGGTGGTCAATGGCCGGTCGGGGCCGATTCCGCAGCCGAGCGCGTTGGACATTACCCATGTCAGCCTGACGCCGCAGGATGCGAACGGCATGCAAATGCTGTTCATCAACGCGATCGTCGAAAACCGCAGCTCCCGCCGCCATCCGGTGCCGCAGGTGCGGGCCGATCTGTTTGCCGATGGCCAGTTGATCGCATCCACGCTGATTGCCGTTCCGGCCGATGCGATCGATGCCGGGCACAGCCGCGGGATTTCTGCAAAGCTGCGCCATCCCGGTGGAAAAATCCCGCAATTGAAGCTTTCCTTTGCCGAGGCGGATGCCTCGCGCTCCTGACTGTGCTATCGGCAAACTCCCTTCGCGCGCGGTGGCGCACCTGAACTGGAGTGAAATATGCCTGTCGTCCGCGGAAAAATCATCGAGCCGCTTTATACCGCCGAGCAGATTGCCGTGCGCAACAAGGCGCTGGCGCTGCAGATTGCGAGCGGCCCGACGAACGATCTGCTGGTGATTGCCATCCTCAAGGGCTCGTTCATCTTTGCCGCCGACCTGATCCGTGCGCTGCACGATACGGGACTGGCACCTGAAGTGGAGTTCATCACCCTGTCGAGCTATGGCACCGGCACCGTGTCGCAGGGCGTGCGGATCGTGAAGGATATCGACAGCGACGTGCATGGCCGCGATGTGCTGCTGATCGATGATATCCTGGAATCCGGTCGGACGCTGAAATTCGCTAAGGAACTGCTGTTCGAGCGCGGCGCTCGGAATGTCAGCATTGCCGTGCTGCTCGACAAGAAGGTCAAGCGCAAGGAAGAGCTCGAGGCGGACCATGTCGGCTTCGAATGTCCCGATTATTTCGTCGTCGGCTATGGCATGGACGTCGCCTATGCATTCCGCGAACTGCCCTTCGTCGGCGTCGTCACCGGCGATGCCCTCAACGATGCCTGAACACGTCGTTTCAAGATGACTTGTTAACCATCCGGCGGCTCTCCCTCTGCCTGTTTACCGATCGCAAAGAAAACTCTGATGATTTGCGATCGGGGCACGACGATGAAACGGGAGCATGCCATGGCCAAAATTCTGATCACCGAGGACGAGGATTCCTTACGTTCCTTCGTTGCCCGCGCCCTGCGACTTGACGGGCATGAAACCCATGAAGCGGCGGACGGTGCCGAGGGCCTGGAAATGCTGTCTGCCGAGGCGTTCGACCTGTTGCTGTCCGATATCCGCATGCCTGTCATGGATGGCATCGAGCTGGCACACCGGGCCTCATCAGACTTTCCTCAGCTGAAGATTCTGCTGATGACCGGCTATGCGGAACAGCGCGAGCGGGCCGACGACCTCATGGAAAAGGTCATCGACGTGGTGTCGAAGCCCTTTGCCCTTCCGGATATCCGCAAGGCCGTGGCGCTGGCGCTCGCCTCCTGAGACGTGATTTCTAACCGTCACCTGATATCGAGCAGGCGTTCCAGATAGCGCCGCTCCAGTTCCGGACCGGCATTGTCGCCGAGCTTTTCGCGAATGGCTTCAAGGATTTCGCGGGCCCGCTGCACATCGATCTCGTCGGGCACCTTGACGCGCTCCCCGAAGTCAGGACCTGACGAGGAGCGCGGGCGGCCCAGCGGGTCGCGGCCATTCTGGTTGCCCTGCGACATGCCCTGGCCTTGTCCCTGCCCCTGCTGGCCCTGCATGGCCTGCATCATCTGGCCCATCATGTCGCGTGCACCTTGGCGCAAGGCTTCCAGCGCCTTGCCCTGGCCCTCGACGGCCCGGCTGCCCTGGCCCTTGCCGAGCGCTTCGCCGGCACCTTGCATTTCCCGCTCCGCCTGGCCAAAATTGTCGCCCGGCTTGATGCCAAGCTCGGCCAGACCCTTCTGGAGGTCTTTGAGTTTCTGACCCAGACCCTGCTGCTGTTCGCGCAATTGCTTCAGCGCTTCGCGCAGCTGTTCGGCCGTCATCTGGTCGGTCGGCGAGGGCTGCTGGCCGTCGGCTTGCGGCGGGCGGTCGAGAAACTCGCCGTCTTCCCCGTCGCCCGGATCGCCGCGCTGCATGCGGTCCTTCAGCGCCTGGTCGAGCTTGAAGGTCTCTTCCATCAGCTTCTGCTGTTCCTGCATCAGCTCGCCGAGCTTGTCGACCTGCTGGCGCATCTGGCTGTTTTCCTGCTGGTTGCCGCGCTGGGGCCGGCCGGCCTGCAGATTGTTCATCATGCGCTGCAGTTCGGAGAGCATCTGGCGCGCGGCGTCCTTGTTGCCGGAGCGGGCCAGATTTTCGATCTGGTCCATCATGTTTTCCAGATCCTGCTGGCGCAGGGTGTTCTGGGCCGTCTCGTTCTGCTGCGGCTGGGCACCATTCTGCTGCTGGCGCTCGGCCATGGCCTGCATGAATTCCTGCATGGCGGCCCGCAGCTCGTCCATCAGCTTCTTGATTTCCTCGTCGGGGGCGTTGCGTTCCAGCGCATCGGCCAGTGCCTGCTGGGCATCCCGCAGCTTGCGCTCGGCCAGCGACACATCGCCGTCGTCGATACCAAGAGCAATCTCCCAGAGATGATCGGAGGTGTCCTTGAGCTCGGCCGTGGTGCGGGCAAGCTTCATGCGGGCGAGCGCCGATTCGATCATGATGTAATGGGTCAGATTGGGGATGGTCTCATCGGCCCGCAAGGTCAGGGCTTCGTTGAGGGCCACGGCTTTCGGCATGGCGCGGGTATCCAGCGTGAAGACCTGACGCTCCTCGGCCAATGCGGCGGCCAGCGGCTCGATGAAGCCGCGCGCCGGCAGGACCATCTCATGGGGCTGGCTTCGCCCTTCCTGTCCCGCGCCATCGCGGGCCACCAGCGTGACCCGCACCTTCTTGCCGGATAGCGGGTGTTCCGTCAGGTTGCGGCTCGAGACGCCCTTGATCTCGCGGGCATTGTGGCGCGGCAGGTCGAGCTTGTATTCCGGCAGCGGATAGAGCGGCGTGGCGTCCGCGGCCTTGTCGAGCGGCTCAATTTCAGCGCGCGCCTCCTGCAGGCCGTAATCGTCCTTGGCGGCAAAGCTGATTTCCAGCGCGCCGTTGGCGCTGCGCCTCGGCATTCCGTCGAAGGAGATTTCCGGCGCCCTGTCGGCGATCACGTCGATCTGCCACACCTGGCTGCCGATCGACAGCGCGCCGCTTTCGGCAAGTTTCATCTCATGGGTTCGGGGCTTCAGCGGGTCGGCGGCTTGGGGTGCTGCGTCTGGCGCGGCTTTGGCCGCAGCTTGTTCCGCCGGCGCTGCAACGGCGACCTCTTCAACCGAATCACTCTCGGCCTTGCGAAACAGTGCCGGTTCATCGCCATTGCCGCCGGTCATGCGGATCGTCATTGAGGAAAACTGCGGCACGCTGACGGCTGCCGCGGCGTCGGCATTGCGGCCGGTGAGGAAGACAGGTGCGCGGCCGGTATAGGGCGGCGGCGTGATCCAGGCATCGATGCGCAGATCCGGGCCGGTGCCGGTCGGGGCCTGGCTGCGGAAAGCATCGGCAAGACTGCCGGCACCGTTCGAGCCGGAAAACGCAAAGGCGGTCACCAGAAGAAGAGCAGGCAGGGCGCGCAGACCATGGCGGTCGAACCGGGCGATATCCGGTCGCGGCAGGCCGGCATCCAGTGCGGCGATCTTCTCTGCCATGCGCCGCTGATGCTCCTGCCAGAGGGCACGGGCAAAGGGCGTGTCGAAGGCCGGTTCGTCTTCCTGCACGGCAACCGGCTGATGGGGCAGATGATTGCGCGCTTCGAGCAGTCGGTCGGCCTCGGCCGGCACCGGCCAGCGCAGCCGCAGGAACGGCAGGAAGGAGGCGATGAAGCCGAAGGTCAGGGCGAAGACAAGCGCCCAGCGCGCCAGATCGGGCAATTGGCGGAAGATGCCGAACCAGGCGAGTGAGACGAAGACGGCGGCAATCGACAAGGGCGGCAGGAACAGCGGCGTCAACCGTTCGGCGAACAGGACGAGCCGGGCCAGAAAACGCTTCACGGCGACGCGCCGTGCCAGTTTTGGATCGGTTCGGAAGGCGCCCTTCCTGCTTCCCTGGTCAGGAGCATTCATTCGTCAGGTCTCCCGTTCATGGCAGCGCGACAATCATCAATGATGATGACGACGCACAGCGCGATGCAAAAAGGATAACACTGTTTGTGGCGAAGACGAGGGCGTTGGGCCCATCGTCACCATTTTTCGGCCCAGTTCGCCAAATTGTGAACGGCGATCAGTCCAGCCAGGCCGGCACGGAATCGAGCGCGATCAGATCCTCATAGCTCGGTCGGGGCCGGATGATGTGGAACTCATCGTCCTTGACCAGCACTTCCGGGATCAGTCGCCGGCTGTTGTAGGTTCCGGACTGGACGGCGCCGTAGGCACCCGCCGAGCCGACCGCCAGCAAATCGCCGGGCTTGGGCATGACCATTTCCCGATCGAGCGCCAGATAATCGCCCGTCTCGCAAACAGGACCGACGATATCGGCACGAATGCGCGGCGCGCTGGACGCCGACAGCGTCACCGGCCGCACTTCATGGAAGGCATCGTAGAGGGTTGGACGAATGAGGTCGTTCATCGCGGCATCGACGATGACGAAGGTCTTGTCGCCGCCGTCCTTCACGTAGATCACCTCGGTCACCAGGATGCCGGCATTGCCGACGATCAGGCGGCCGGGCTCGGTGATGATCTTGCAGTTCAGCGCGCTGAGTTCGTTCTTGACGATCGCCGCATAGGCGTCCGGTTCTGGCGGCGGGTTGTTGTCGTCCTTGTAGGGAATGCCGAGGCCGCCGCCGACATCGACGTGATCGATGGTGTGGCCATCGGCGCGCAGGGTCGAAACCAGTTCGCGCAGCAGCTTGAATGCATCCTGGAAGGGCTGCAGCTCGGTGATCTGGCTGCCGATATGCATGTCGATGCCGGTCACCTGGATGCCTTCCAGCGTCGCAGCGCGGGCATAGGTCGGCCGGGCACGCTCGAAGGAAATGCCGAACTTGTTTTCCTTCTTGCCGGTCGAGATCTTGGCATGGGTCTTGGCATCGACGTCCGGATTGACGCGGAACGAAACGTGGGCAACCTTGCCGGCCTTCAGCGCCCGCTGGTTCAGCACTTCCAGTTCCGGCTCGGATTCCACGTTGAAGCAGTAGATACCGACGTCCAGCGCCAGATCCATCTCGTGCACGGTCTTGCCGACGCCGGAAAACATGATGCGGCTGGCCGGAATGCCGGCGGCAAGAGCCCGGCGCAATTCACCTTCCGAGACAACGTCGACGCCGGCGCCGAGGCGAGCCAGCGTCTTCAGGACGGCCTGGTTGGAATTGGCCTTCATGGCATAGCAGACCATGGCATCGACGCCATCGAAGGCCTTGGAGAAGACCTTGAAATGGCGCTCGAGCGTTGCGGTCGAATAACAGTAGAACGGTGTTCCGACCGCCTGGGCGATCTTAGGAATGGAGACGTTCTCGGCATGCAGCACGCCGTCACGGAAATCGAAGTGGTTCACGGAAAAGGCCTGTTACAGGAGTGGGTCGAGCAGGAACGGCTTGTCGGGCACGGGCGGCGCCTTGCTGTTCAGCTTGTTCTGTTTCTCGACGGGCATGCTCGGCGGATCGAGGTCCCCCTTGCGGCCGCAGCCGGACAGCGCGATGGAGGCGGCAGCCAGAAGGCCGGCGGCAATTGTCATGCGTCGAAGCGATGTCTGCATCATGGCGTCCACTCGAAAAACCGTTGTTCTAAGCCTGTAGCGAAAAACCGAAGCCTTGTGCACCCTCATTCTTGTGATGGATGGCGAGCTTGGCGTGATCAGTTGCGCGAGCGCCACCAGGCGATCTGCTTGCGGACCTCCGCCGGCGCCGTGCCGCCATAGCTCTTGCGGCTGGCAACCGAGGCCTCGACCGTCAGCACGCCGAAGATTTCGTCGGTGATAGCCGGGTTGATGGCCTGCAGGTCGGCCAAAGACAGTTCGGCCAGTTCGCAGCCCTTTTCTTCGGCCAATGCGACTGCCTTGCCGGTGGCATGATGGGCATCGCGGAAGGGAAGGCCCGCTTCCCGCACCAGCCAGTCGGCCAGATCCGTTGCGGTCGAATAGCCGGAGCCGGCGGCCGCTTTCATCCGATCGGTGCGGATCACCATGTCGCGCACCATGCCGGTCATGGCGGCCACGGCCAGTTCCAAGCTTTCGGCAGCGTCGAAGACCTGTTCCTTGTCTTCCTGCATGTCCTTGGAATAGGCAAGCGGCAGGCCCTTCATCACGGTCAGAAGGGCGATCAGCGAGCCGTTGATGCGGCCGGTCTTGGCGCGCACCAGTTCGGCCGCATCCGGATTCTTCTTCTGCGGCATGATCGAGGAGCCGGTCGAAAAGGCGTCGGACAGGCGGATGAAGCCGAATTGCGGCGTCGACCAGATGACGATCTCTTCGGCGAGCCGCGACAGGTGTACGGCGGCAATCGAGGCGATCGCCAGGAATTCGAGCGCGAAATCACGATCCGAGACCGTATCGATCGAATTGCGGGTCGGTTCGCGGAAGCCGAGCGCCTTTGCCGTCATGTGGCGGTCGATGGGGAAGCCGGTGCCGGCCAGCGCTGCCGCGCCGATCGGCGACTCGTCCATATGCTCGATGGCGTGGCGCACGCGCTGGCGGTCGCGGCCGAACATTTCGACATAGGCCATGCAATGATGGCCGAAGGTGACCGGCTGGGCGGTCTGCAGATGGGTGAAGCCCGGCATGACGCTGTCGGCATGTTCTTCGGCGCGGTCGAGAAAGGCGGCGATCAGGCCGCTCAGCGCAGTTTCCACGCGCTGCAGCTCCTCCTTGACCCAGAGGCGGAAGTCGAGCGCCACCTGGTCGTTGCGCGAACGGGCGGTGTGCAGGCGTCCGGCGGCGGGACCGATCAGGGTCGCCAGCCGCGCCTCGATGTTCATATGGATGTCTTCGAGCTGTCTGGAAAACTGGAACGTGCCGGCTTCGATCTCTGACAGAATCGTGTTCAGGCCGCCGGTGATTTTGTCTTTGTCTTCCGCTGAAATAATGCCTTGATGGGCCAACATGGCCGCATGGGCCAAAGAGCCGCGGATGTCCTGGGCGTAAAGCTTCTTGTCGAAACCGATCGAGGCATTTATCTCCTCCATGATTGCCGCGGGACCGGACGCGAAACGGCCGCCCCACATCTGGTTGGAGGTGTCCTGGTCCTTCGTGCTCTCGGCCATGCGATGCCCATCCTGGAGACTGACATGACAGAAAAGAAACCCCTCGGGCTGCCTTCCGCCAAGCTGATTGTAATTGCGGCGATTGCCGGGATCATTGCCGGCGCGGTGGCGGTATACGTGAAGGAGACCGGGTCTGGCAATGGTATCGTCACGGCCGGTGCCGCGCAATGCGAGGGTGTTGCGGCGCGCCAAGCGAGCCTGAACCCGCTGATGAAGGGGCAGGTGGCGGCGATGGTCGCAGCGGAAACGCCACGCAAGCTGGACGGTCTGTCCTTCAAGAATGCCAGTGGTGTCGACCAGACCATCGACAGCTTTGCCGGCCGGACCGTGCTGCTCAATCTCTGGGCCACCTGGTGCGTGCCGTGCCGCGAGGAAATGCCGGCGCTGAACGCTCTGCAGGCCGCCCTCGGCAGCGATAAATTCGAGGTGGTGGCGGTCAATATCGACACCGGTGACGACGAGAAGCCGAAGGCCTTCCTCAGCGAAACAGGCGTCGACAAACTGGGCTACTATCGCGACGCCAGCATGGGCGTCTTCAACACCATGAAGAAGCAGGGGCTGGCCTTCGGTCTGCCGTCCACCATGCTGGTCGATGAAAAAGGTTGCCTGCTAGGGGCGATGAACGGGCCGGCAGCCTGGGACAGCCCGGAGGCCAAGGCGCTGATTGCGGCGGCAATTGCCCCTTGAGTCTGATGCTGCGGCCGCTCGCTTTAGAGCCAGCGGTGCTTACCGCGTCGGGACCGGCACGTCGCCGCGGTAGTCGTAGAAGCCGCGGCCTGCCTTGCGGCCGAGCCAGCCGGCTTCGACATATTTGACCAGCAGCGGGCAGGGGCGGTATTTGCTGTCGGACAGCCCGTCATGCAGGACCTGCATGATCGACAGGCAGGTGTCGAGGCCGATGAAATCGGCGAGCTGCAACGGGCCCATCGGATGATTGGCGCCGAGCCGCATGGCGGTATCGATGGCCTCGACCGAACCGACACCTTCGTAAAGCGTGTAGATCGCTTCGTTGATCATCGGCAGCAGGATGCGATTGACGATGAAGGCCGGGAAGTCTTCGGCAACGGTAATGGTCTTGTCGAGCGAGCGGACGAAATTCTTGGCGGTTTCAAAGGTCTTTTCGCCGGTGGCGATGCCGCGCACCAGTTCCACAAGCTTCATCACCGGCACCGGGTTCATGAAGTGGATGCCCATGAAGCGTTCGGGCCTGTCGGTGGCCGAAGCCAGCCGGGTGATCGACAGGGAGGACGTGTTGGTCGCCAGCAGTGCCTCCGGTTTCAAAACAGGGCAGATCTGCGCAAAGATCTTGCGCTTGACGGTTTCGTCTTCCGTCGCCGCCTCGATAACGAGATCCATCGGTGCCATGTCGTTGATATCGGAGGTGCCGGTGATGCGCGACAGGGTTGCCTTGCGTTCCTCGTCGGTCATCTTGCCGTTGGAGACCTGGCGGGCGAGGTTGCCATTGATGGTGGCGAGGCCCGCCTCGATACGGTCCTTGGCCAGATCGTAGATCGTGACCTTGTATCCGGAAAGCGCGCTGACATGAGCGATGCCGCAACCCATCTGGCCGGCGCCGACAACGCCGATATTGGTGATTTCCGTACCCATCGCGCCACTCCTTCACGGCAATCCGTCGGACTGCCTTCCCCCACATAAGTGAATGCCGGCCCCGCCTTCTGGCGGACCCGGCAAATTGATAGACCGACAGCGCCGGTTTTTCCAGTCTTTTCGCTGCTGCGAGAATGCCGGCTTACAGAGCCTTTTCCAGCTCCGGCAAGGCTTCGAAGAGATCGGCAACCAGGCCATAGTCGGCGACCTGGAAGATCGGTGCTTCTTCGTCCTTGTTGATGGCCACGATGACCTTGCTGTCCTTCATGCCGGCGAGGTGCTGGATGGCACCGGAAATGCCGACCGCGATGTAGAGCTGCGGGGCAACGACCTTGCCGGTCTGGCCGACCTGCCAGTCGTTCGGCGCATAACCGGCATCGACGGCGGCGCGGCTGGCGCCAACGGCGGCTCCGAGCTTGTCGGCAACCGGCAGGATCACCTCCTTGAACTTGTCCGAGGAGCCCAGCGCACGGCCGCCGGAAATGATGATCTTGGCGGAGGTGAGTTCCGGGCGATCCGAGGATGACAATGCGTCTCCGACGAAGGTCGACAGGCCTGGGTTGGCAACGGCCGAGATGGCCTCGACCGAAGCGGAACCGCCGCTTGCCGCTGCTGCAAACGAGGCGGTGCGAACGGTGATGACCTTTTTGGCATCCGTCGACTGTACCGTCTGGATGGCGTTGCCGGCGTAGATCGGGCGCTTGAAGGTATCGGCCGAGACGACGTCGGTGATCTCGGAGATCTGCATGACGTCGAGCAGGGCGGCAACGCGCGGCATGACATTCTTGCCGACGGAGGTCGCCGCGGTGATGATCGTGTCATAGGCGGGTGCCAGCGAGACGATCAGGGCGGCCAGCGGTTCGGCCAGGTTGTTGGCAAGATCGCCGCTGTCGGCGAGCAGCACCTTGGAGACGCCGGCAAGCTTTGCAGCCTCATCGGCGGCAGCCTTGGCGCCGGCGCCGGCGACCAGTACTACCACATCGCCACCGATCTGGGTCGCAGCCGTCAGGGCCTTGGCGGTCTGGTCGGACAGGGTTGCATTGTCGTGTTCTGCCAGAAGAAGAATGGCCATTGTTTTTGTTCTCCTATCCCGTTCCGATTAAAGCACGCCGGCTTCGTTCTTGAGCTTGTCGACCAACTCGGCGACGCTCTTGACCTTGACGCCTGCCTTGCGGCCACTCGGCTCTTCGGTCTTCAGGACCTTGAGGCGCGCGGTGGTGTCGACGCCGAAATCGGCGGGGGTCTTCTTGTCGAGCGGCTTCTTCTTGGCCTTCATGATGTTCGGCAGCGAGGCGTAACGCGGCTCGTTGAGGCGAAGATCGGTGGTGACGACAGCCGGAAGCTTGATTTCGATGGTCTGCAGACCGCCATCGACTTCGCGGGTGACGGAAGCCTTGCCATCGCCGATTTCGATCTTGGAGGCGAACGTGCCCTGTGCCCAGCCGAGAAGGGCGGACAGCATCTGGCCGGTCTGATTGGCGTCGTCATCGATCGCCTGCTTGCCGACGATCACCAAACCTGGTGCTTCGGCTTCGACGATGCCCTTGAGGATCTTGGCGACGGCGAGCGGCTCGACGGTGTCGTCGGTCTCAACCAGGATGGCGCGGTCGGCACCCATGGCAAGACCGGTGCGCAGCGTTTCTTCCGCCTTGGCCGGGCCGATGGAAACCACGACGACTTCGGAGGCCTTGCCGGCTTCCTTCAGACGCAGCGCTTCTTCAACGGAGATTTCGTCGAAGGGGTTCATCGACATCTTGACATTGGCAAGCTCGACGCCCGAGCCGTCCGGCTTCACGCGGATCTTGACGTTGTAGTCGACAACGCGCTTCACGGGTACAACAATCTTCATGGGTTCCTTCCTTCACTGGGTCGGCTCGAAAATGCGCCATAATGCGATGTTTCGATGTTCGATTGGCGACATCGATACGCATTTTTTCTTCAAACACAACGTTCCGTCATGCCCTCGGGCTATTTTGTTGCACCATAAAGTAACGTTTACGTTCACGTCAATAATCTAGCTGCGCCGATATGTTTTATCGGCCCCAGTGGATGGTCTTGCGCGGCGCGGCCGGTGACGGCTGAACGGCAGGGGGTATCGTTTCAAGATGCTCGATCGCTTTTGGCGTGACGATGGTGCGATCGAACAGCGGCACGCCGCGACGCCGCAGCGGCACGACCAACAAGGCGCCGGCCAGGATGCCGCCGACATGGGCGCCCCAGGAGACATTGCTGCCGTGATCGGAGGCCAGCATCCAGAATTGCTGGCCGATCCAGAAGGCAAGCGGAATGAAGGCCGGAAGGGGTATGGGGAAGCGGAACAGCACCAGCACCCAGACGCGGACCTTCGGATGGAGAATGATGTAGGCGGCGACGATGCCTGCCACGGCGCCGGAGGCGCCGATCAGCGGGCTTTCGGAGGTCGGCGCGACGAGGCCGTGGAAGAGGGCGGCGGCCACGGCGCAGAGCAGGTAGAAGATCAGGTATTTGATATGCCCGAGCGCATCTTCGACATTGTCGCCGAACACCCAGAGAAACACCATGTTGGAGGCGAGATGCAGAATGTCGCCGTGCAGGAAGGCATAGGTGATGGCGGTGGCATCCTCCGGGACAAGAACGAGGGCCGGATCAAGGGTGGCATATTCGAAGGCGACTGCCGGGATGAATCCTAAGCCAACGACGGTCGCCTGGGCAAACTCCTCGGTTGCCAGCAGGCCCGTGGCGATCCAGACAAAAACATTGATGGTGATCAGTGTCAGCGTGACATATTGCCGGCGAATATGTTTGAGGGCATTTCGGTCATGCAGCGGAATGAACATGGCGTCCCTCTAGGCGTCGGTCTCTAACGTCAGCGATTGTTGCCCGGCACCCACAGAATGTCCGCCTTGCCGCCGTCATTGGCAAAGCGCGCCGCCACGAACAGGAAATCCGACAGGCGGTTGATATATTTGAGCGCCGGCGCGCCGATCCTCTCGTCTGGACTATGGGCCAGATCGACCATGATCCGCTCAGCGCGCCGCGCGATCGTGCGGGCCAGATGCAGATGGGCGGCCGCCGCCGAGCCGCCGGGCAGGATGAAGGATCGCAGCGGATCGAGGTCGGCGTTCAGCTTATCGATCTCTGTCTCGATGCGGTCGACCTGGCTCTGCACGACGCGCAGAGGCTCGTAGGCCGGCACTTCGCCGGTATCGGGCGTGGCCAGATCGGCGCCCAGATCGAACAGGTCGTTCTGGATGCGCATCAGCATGGCGTCCAGTTCGGGACGGTCGCCCGTATAGAGCCGGGCCATGCCGATGCAGCTGTTGGTCTCGTCCACCGTGCCATAAGCCTCGACGCGGGCATCGTGCTTCAGGCGCCGCGGGCCGGAGACCAGCGCCGTGGTGCCGTCATCGCCGGTGCGGGTATAGATCTTGTTGAGCTTTACCATGGGATGCCCTTTATCGTCCGCCGCCGGTCAGCCACAGGGTCAGCATGATCAGCGCGATGGCGATCGCCTGCAGCACGATGCGCATGCGCATCAGCCTGTTGGAGAGGTTGCCGTCGCCGCCCTTCATCATGTTAAACAGCCCACGGATGAGCACGAGGACGACGAGCCCCATGACGATCAGGGTCAGAATGGTTGTGAAACTGGACATGGTTTCCTTGTCTGCCTGTTTCGCGGTTCTCAGTCCAGAGACCGCATCAATCTGTAGAAGAGGTCGGCGGGCAGCAGCCGTTTGAGAAAGGCGCCCTGTTTTGCCGGCGTGGTTACAAGATAATGTGGCCGCGGCCGCTTTGCGGTCAAGGCGTGTTTCAGCACTTTGTAAACGGCGTCCGGGCCGAGCTTGTGACGGTTTATCGGGCCGTTGCCGCTCAGGCGAGCCAGTTGCCGCCGGTATTCGACCGCATGGACAGAATTTTCAAGATCGATATTCTTTTCGATCTGGGCCAGGGCATTGGCCGTGAACCGGCTCTCGATCGGTCCGGGCTCGATCAGGCTGACATGAATGCCGCTGCCGTCGAGCTCCATGCGAAGCGTCACGCTCAGGCCCTCCAGCGCATATTTCGAGGCCGTATAGGCACCGCGCCAGCGATAGGGCATCAGCCCCAGGATCGACGAGCACTGCACGATCCGGCCGCAGCCACGTTCGCGCATCAAGGGAATGACCTGCCGGGTCAACTCGTGCCAGCCGAACACATTGGTTTCGAACTGCTGTCGCAGCACGTCCGTCGTCAGGTCCTCGACGGCGCCCGGCTGGCCATAGGCGCCGTTGTTGAACAGGGCGTCGATGCGCCGTCCTGTCCGCTCGGCAACAGTTGCGACCAGGGCGGATATGCTGTCGAAGTCCGTGTAATCCATCAGCAGGGCGTCAATTCCGTCCTTTTCCAGCGACGCCAGGTCTGCGGGTTTGCGCACCGTGGCGAAAACGTGCCATCCATCCGCCTGCAAAGCCCTTGCGCAATAGGCGCCGATGCCGGACGAGCAGCCGGTGACAATGATGGTGGGGCGATCCGGCATCGAATGGTTCCTGTACAAAGCCGTATGGGTTTCCCATATTCGCACTCGGGTGACAATCGGCGCATCAAAGCCAAGGAGACGGAATGCGGGCTTTCCTGCGTATGATCTACAAGGTGACCTGGGATGCCCTGTGGCATTTTACCGAAGATGACGGTTGGGCGATGGCAAGCCATGTGGCGCTTTCGGCGCTGTTGGCTATCTTCCCCTTCCTGATCTTCGGTACCACGCTTGCAAACTTCCTTGGGGCTGACCGGTTTGCCGAAACGGCGATCCACCTGATCTTCGACACATGGCCGGAGGCGATTGCCAAGCCGCTGGCCGAACAGGTGGTGCAGGTCCTGACCATTCCGCGCGGCGGACTGCTGACCGTTTCGGTGCTGGCGGCCGCCTATTTCGCCTCGAACGGCGTCGAGGCCCTGCGCATCTCGCTCAACCGCGCCTACCGGGTCAGCGAGACGCGCCCCTGGTATCTGACGCGGCTTTTGAGCCTCGGCTTTGTTCTCGGGGCGGTCGTCGTGTTCGCCGTCATCAGCGCCTTGCTGGTGGCCGTGCCGCTGGCCCTGAATTTTGCCGAATTGTGGTTTCCCTGGCTCAAAGATGCCCTTGCGACGATCTCCAACTGGCGCGTCTACGGCACGCTCGGTCTGCTGGCCGTCGGACTGATTGCGTCCCATCTCAGCCTTCCGGCCGGACGCCGGCGCATCATGGACGTCATTCCCGGCGTCATTCTGACCCTGCTTCTCTGGCTGATCGGCGCTCTGATCTTCACTTCCTATCTGGTGACTTTCGCCAATTATGCCGCGACCTATGCCGGCCTTGCCTCCGTCATGGTGGTCCTGGTGTTTCTCTACATGATCGGTGCGATCTTCATCATCGGCGCGGAGTTCAATGCCGCGCTGCTGAAGTTCGAAGTGCTGGGCGGCATGCACAGCGTCAAGACGCCGGTCGAGGTGTCAGAGGCCGACAAGCCGACGGATATCCAGAGGTGACAGACCGTTTGCTCTGAGCGCCGAGAGGCCGGTGTCGCCGGCGCTTTTGGAAAGCTTGCGGCCATCGCGATCCAGGATGAGGCGGTGATGACGGTATGTCGGTGCCGGCAGGTCGAGCAACGCCTGGAGCAGGCGGTGGACAGCGGTTGCCGAAAAGAGGTCGCGACCACGGATCACCTCGGTGATGCCCTGAAGCGCATCGTCGACCACTACCGACAGATGGTAGCTAGACGGCGCGTCGGAGCGCCAGAGAACCACGTCGCCCCAGGCCGGCGGGTCCGCCGCGATGGTGGTGGTGCTGCCATCACCCTTTTCGATCCAGTGCAAGGGGCCGGTAATGCTCTCCAGCGCGCGCCGCATATCGAGCCGCCAGGCATGTTTTGCGCCGCTCTGCAAAAGCCGCGCGCGCTCCGTCTCGCTGCGGTCGCGGTCGGTCGGCGGATAGAGATAGGCGCCATCCGGGTCGCGGGGCCGGGGTGTGCCCCTAGCTTCTTCGGCAAGCGCATAGGCCCGCACCTCGCCACGGGTGAGAAAGGCCGGGTAGATGAGGCCGCGCTCGCGCAAGCGGTCCAGCGCGGCACGATAGGCGTCGAGGTGCTCCGACTGACGGCGCACCGGCATGTCCCAGCGAAGGCCGAGCCAGGCCAGGTCCTCATAGATCGCCGCCTCGAATTCCGGCGTGCAGCGGGTGATGTCGATATCCTCCATGCGCAGCAGAAAACGGCCACCCGCGGCGCTGGCGGCATCGAAGTTGAGCATGGCCGACAGGGCGTGGCCCAGATGCAGTGGGCCGTTCGGACTGGGCGCGAAGCGGAAAACCGGCTTTTGACTGTCAGGGGCGATCATGATTTCTTCTGCCACGAAACGGGCCTGCGGCAAAGATGGCCTGTACGGAAGGGTAAGGCATGAAGATCATTGGCGCGGACGACGACGTGGCCCTGGGCCTGGATGCGCTCCTGCGCCTCGATCCGAGGCTTCGTACCGTGGCGGCTGTGGCGGGGCCTCTGCCACTCAGGCTGACCGAGCCGGGTTTTGCCGGGCTCGCCTTCATCATTGTCTCGCAAATGGTCTCGAAGGCCAGCGCGCAAGCGATCTGGCGACGCATTGTCGCGGCCACGGGCAGCCCGACCGCGGATGCCTATCTGGCTCTCGACGAGGAGAGCCTAGCCGGCCTGGGCCTGTCGCGGGCCAAATCGGAAACCCTGCGGCTGGTGGCGGAAGCGGTTCGCGACAGTCGTCTGGATCTGGATGCGATCGCCCGCCAAGAGGGTAGCCAGGCAATTGCCCAATTGACGGATATTCGCGGCATCGGGCTCTGGACCGCGGAGGTCTATCTGATGTTCTGCGGCGGGCATCCGGATATTTTTCCGGCGGGAGACGTTGCCCTTCGCATCGCTATCGGTCGGGCTTTCGGACTGGAATCGCGGCCGGACATCCGTTCCGTCGGGCAAATGGCGGAGATCTGGAGCCCGTGGCGATCGGTCGCGGCCCGGCTTTTCTGGGCCTATTATGCCGCCACCAGCGGGCGTGAGGCGATGCCTGTCGCCAAATAGCTGCGACCGATTAAGCACATGATGAGATAGGGCTTCACAATCCTGTAACAACCGACCTAATATAGAAGTGCAGATGCCGAATCGATCAGGAGAAGCCCTTGACGATTGCAGTCTCCCCCCAGTCCTTGCCGGCGCTCGTCCTGAACGCCGACTACAGGCCACTGAGTTATTATCCCTTGTCGCTGTGGTCCTGGCAGGACGCGATCAAGGCCGTCTTTCTTGACCGTGTCAACATCATCGCCGAATACGATCACTCGGTCTGTTCCCCGAGCTTCTCCATGCGCCTGCCAAGCGTGGTGAGCCTCAAGAGTTATGTCCAGCCGACCCGCAATCCGGCGTTTACCCGGTTCAACGTGTTTCTTCGTGACCGCTTTTCCTGCCAGTATTGCCACTCGACGGACGATCTGACCTTTGATCACGTCATCCCGCGCGCCCATGGCGGCGAGACGACCTGGGAAAATGTCGTTGCCGCCTGCTCGCCCTGCAATCTGCGCAAGGGCAGCAAGCTGCCGCGCCAGGCCAACATGTTCCCGGCCCAGAAACCCTATCGGCCGACCGTGCAGGACCTGCACAACAATGGCCGGCTGTTTCCGCCGAACTACCTGCATGAAAGCTGGGTGGACTATCTCTACTGGGATTCCGAACTGCAGCCGTAAGACGTCACCGCTTGGCTTTCGAAACCCCGAGGAAGGCAAGCGCTGCCAGGGCAATGCTGGTCAGCACGTTCCATCCCGCAAAGGACAGACCGAGGACGCGCAAGGTGGCTTCCGTGCAGGACGGTCCCTTGACGCTGTTCAGCTGATCTAGAATGTTGCCGGCGGCTGACATACCGGCTGTGCCGCCGACCGAGCAACTGGTCGGACCTTCCCAGAACTTCCATTCGACGCCGGCGTGGTAGACGCCGAGCCCGGCACTGATGATCATGATGACGGCGATCAGGAGCAGGAGCGCCTGCACGACGAGATCCGGCAGTTTTGCCAGTGAGGCCAGGACGGCGAGCGCTCCGACGCCGATGCCGATGTAATAGGGATTGCGCTGCAGCAGGCAGAGCGCGCACGGAATGTAACCGCCGATATGCTCGAAGCCGAGCGCCGAGCCGACGACGACTGCCATTCCGGCGGTCAGCAGCAGGGCATAGCCCAGTCCGGGGCGGGTTGTGATCGAATTCGTGGTCATGGTCGGACTTTCAGTGGGCGATGTAGCGATAAGCAATATAGAGCAGGATCAGCACGCCTGCACCAATGCCGGCAAGCAGGCCCAGCCGCTTTTCGATGAATTCCCGGATCGGTTCGCCATAGCGCTGCAGCAGCCAGGCCAAAAGCATGAAACGGGCACCACGGGCGACAATCGCCGAAACGATGAAGAGCCAGAGGTTGATATGGGCGACGCCGGACAGGATCGTGACGATCTTGATCGGCGGCAGATGGGCAAGCCCGGAGGTTATCAGAAGCAGCACGACGGTCTGGTAGTCCACCGAAGCGCGCAAGGCGTCGAAGGCTTCCAGCTTGCCGTAAAATTGCAGCACCGGCCGAGCTATCGTCTCATAGGCGTAATAGCCGAGGAACCAGCCGGCAATGCCGCCCAGAACCGAAGCGACGGTCGCGATCAAGGCATAGCGCCAGGCCTTTTCCGGCTTGGCCAAAGCCATGGGCAGGAAAAGGACGTCGGCCGGCACCAGGAAGACCGAACTTTCGATGAAGGCAATGACCGCCAGCCATTTTTCGGCAGATTTGCGGGCCGCAAGCGACATGGTCCAATCGTAGAGGCGTCGTAACATGCCGGGGTCTTTCTTGTTTGCTGCGGCGCACATGCTTTTAGGCGGGCGGGGCGGTCATGTAAATGCTCGGCGGTGCAGACCCATGCGCGCGCCGTCAAACTTTTCGTGAAAGTGATGAATCTGAAAAATCCCGGTTGACCGCTGGCTGCCGCTTCGTGTAGTTCGGCCAAAGCTAGGCTTTCTCAAGGCCTTTGGCCCCTTTGGCGGAATTGGTAGACGCGCCTGACTCAAAATCAGGTTCCGAGAGGAGTGCTGGTTCGATTCCGGCAAGGGGCACCACATCACTTTTCAGGCTTTGATTGCCTAACAATCTGCCCCGGTTCTCGACTGCGGCCAGCTGAGCGGTGTGTGTCGGGCCAGCAGCGCGGTCTTTAGCTGTTGTCCTTCTCGTCGTAATTCAGATCCCAGTCCTTCGGCGGATTTTTCGTTCCCGGCGGCCATTTGTTGATGGTGGCGTCCTGCGAACCGGTGACCACCGTTGGTTTGGCGCTTGCAACGCCATCATTATCTGCGCCTTTGCGGGTCCGTACGAACTGCCCTTCGGCATCCTTGCGGATGGCGCCTGCGGCGTCGTAGTGAAACATCTTCCCTTTCATGACTTGCCTCGATTTCCGTTTGATTTCACATGAAGAACCGGCTGAAAATCAGTCGATCATTCTACCGGGGCTAACCGTTGACCGCGGTGAATGTTCCAGGAAACGGCGGCCTATGCCGTTCCGGGCCTGGCCTTTCGGCGCCAGCAACACGGTGGTTTTCCATTGTGCAGGTGCGAGATGAATGCTAGCAAAAACACCGGTAACAATGGAAACTCCGGGAATGTTCTTGCCTGCGCGTGCCCCTTACGAGGCTCTTTATCGCGATTTTACCTGGTCGATCCCCGAGCGCTTCAATATCGGGCGTGCCGTCAGCGACGCCTGGGCGCAGCGGGAGCCGGACCGGGTCTGCCTTGAGCATTTCAGCCCTGACGGTCAGCATCTGACGATGACCTATGGCGAACTGGCCACGCGGTCTTCAGCCTTTGCGGTCGGCCTGCAGCGTCTGGGCATCGGGCGCGGCGATCGGGTGGCCTTGCTGCTTCCCCAATGTTTCGAAACGGTGATTGCCCACCTGGCGATCTATAAACTCGGGGCCGTTGCCCTGCCGATGGCCCTGCTGTTCGGCGTGGAAGCGCTGCAATATCGGCTGGGCGTGGCCCAGGCGGCGGCTGTCGTCACCAATGATTTCGGCCTGTCGCGCATTCTGGAGATTCGGGCGCAGCTGCCGTCTCTGGACCACGTCATTTCGATCGACCCAGTCGAAGGCGAGGTATTCTCCTTCGATGCCCTTACCAATGGGAATGTCGGCTCGTTTGTCGGCGCCGATACGGGGCCGGACGATCCGGCGCTGATGATCTTCACCTCCGGGACGACGGGCGCGCCGAAGGGCGCCCTGCACGGGCACCGGGTGCTGGCCGGCCATATTCCGGGCTTTCAACTCGCCCATGATTTCCTGCCGCAGCCGGGCGACAAGATCTGGACGCCGTCGGACTGGGCCTGGGCCGGCGGGTTGCTGAATGTCCTTCTGCCGGCGCTGCTGCTGGGCGTGCCCGTGGTGTCGTCGCCGGCGCAGAAATTCGATCCGCATATGGCGTTCCGCATCATGGCCGAGATGAAGGTGCGAAACGCCTTCATTCCGCCAACGGCGCTGCGGCTCCTGAAGACCGTGGAGCGGCCGCGCGACACTTACGATCTCGTCCTGCGCAGTATCGGCTCGGCGGGGGAATCGCTCGGGCGTGAGACATACGAGTGGGTAAAATCGGTGCTCGGCATCGTGCCCAATGAATTCTATGGCCAGACGGAGTGCAATTTCGTTCTCTCGTCGGCCGCAAGCCTCGGCATCACTCGGGCCGGCGCGATCGGCAAGGCCGTTCCAGGGCATCGGGTGGCGATCATCAATGACAAGGGTGAGCGTCTGCCGCCCGGCGCAATCGGCCAGGTGGCAATCGCCCGGCCGGATCCGGTGATGTTCCTTGAGTATTGGCAGGATCCGGCCGCAACGGCGGCCAAGTTCGTCGGCGACTGGATGCTGACCGGCGATCTTGGCCGGCAGGATGGCGAAGGCTATGTCGAATTCTTCGGTCGCGACGACGACGTGATCACGTCGTCGGGCTATCGCATCGGCCCGGCGGAAATCGAGGATTGCCTGAGCGGACATCCGGCGGTGCGTCTCGCGGCGGCGATCGGCAAGCCTGATCCCGTGCGCACCGAAATCGTCAAGGCCTATATCGTGTTGGCGGAAGGCTTTTCGGCAAGCGCCGCGCTTGCGGCCGAGATCAGCGACTGGGTCAAGCAGCGGCTGTCCATGCACGAATATCCGCGGGAAGTCGCTTTTATCGACGACATGCCGCTGACGACCAGCGGCAAGGTAATCCGACGCATCCTCAGAGACCGGGAGGTCGCGACCGCAGCCGCATGAGGCCGTGCCGGTCCGGATGCCGGTGTCTCAGCCCTCGTGGACCCGTTTCGACAGGATCTTGTCGCGCAGGATGCGCGCGATGTTGCGTGTGTTGCGATACATGTGCAGCTGAGCCGCTGCCTGGCGCACGTCGCGGTCGGAATTGCGGGTCAGTCCGATGACCAGGGTGCCCATGTCCTCCCGCTCGCGCCACAGGCGGCTCATGATCGGATGATCGGGAACACCGCAGGAATCGGTGCGCACGATATTGGCATCGTCGAGATGCCATTCGGTCAGCCGGGCGGTCAGCAGCTTGCCGGGCGAAAATTTGGAATAGCGTTCGTCATAGGCGGTCTTCCAAGTGTACGCCTCGCCCCCCATGACGAAAACGATCATCGATGCGATGGCCCGTCCGTCGAGGTCCAGCGTATGGATGCGCACCGCATCGGTTTCGGCAAGATTGGTGATGGCCTCGCGGGCGAAGGCGGCCCGATAGCGGTCCATCACCATGGCGGTCCGCTTGCGGCCTTTCCAGCCGCTCGCTTCGAGCGTCAGGAATTCCTCGGTGCGGATGCGGATATCATCCGGCTGGCGGGCAACGTTGTAGGTCAGGGTGCCGAGTTCGCCGAGGTTGCGTGATTGCCGGCGCATCTCGCGCAAATGGGATTTCGAGACTGAGGCCCGCAGATAGGTCTCGCCGTCCTCCAGGCTCTCGAGCATCGGCCGCGCAAAACTGTTGGTGACCGTCAGCGGAAGATCGCGGCCGATGGCCAGCGCTCTTGCCAGCTGGGCGAAGGGGCCGTTCAGCCGCAGATCGGGCAGGACCAGCACGCCGGGCAGCTTGGCGTCGCGCAGCGAAAGGCCTTCCAGCAGGTTGTCGATGGTCTCGGCTGCATCCTCCGCATCGACCAAAGGAGTGCCCAGTGGCCCGAAGGGGTTGGACCATACCCTGATGATCGATGGACCGACGGAGAAGCCCGGTTTTTCGATCGAGAATGGCATCAGCAGACGGATGCGGCTCTTGTCGCCGCGGTCGTCACGGATCAGGGCAATGCGAACCTGCCGCTCGTCAAGCCGCGGAATGGCGGGGGTCAGAAAACGGCTGGAGAAGAAGACGTTGGGTTCCATCGCCCGATTGGTGAGGAAATCGAGCTCCTGCTCGAGATCGTAGCCGGCGTGGCGAGGATAGAGGCAGAGATGTCGCCCGGCCCGGCCGATGGCGACCTGCACGTCGGCGACGGGACGCCCCTGACGGGTGGTCGCCAAGGCGTCCACCATCCGGTTGGCATTGCTGTTCATGCTTTCGTTATAGATGGGCGGTTGAGGCATTGTCAGCCTGCCTTCTTCTTGTCGAGGATGGACAGCGGATCGGCGAACGCAAACAGCACGATGCCGAGAGACCAGCGCACGGCGACATGCAGCAGGATGGCTTCCACCATCATTGCTGACGCTGTGGCAAAAGCGGCCCCTTCAAGGCCGTAGAGCGGAATGAGGGTAATGTTGAGGCCGATATTGGCGGCCAGCGCACCGACATAGAGCAGCACGCAGAGCTGCTGTTTTCCGGCCATGGTCAAGAGCACTTCGCCGGGGCCGACCAGGGCCTTGGAGAGGCTGCCGGCAAAGAGGATCGCCATAATGCTGTAGCCGGCGGTAAATGTCGGGCCGAAGAGCGACAGCAGGAGGTTGCCCGCTGCCAGGACCGCCAGGCCGACCAGGAGCGATGGCCAGAAGCTCCAGCGGGCGGTCTGGCCGGCAAAAGCGGCCAGGGGACGCAGGTCCGTCTCATCCATCATCGCCGAAAAACGCGGCGCGGCCGCGGCCTTGACGGCGAAGTAGACGAACTGCACCAGCGCCATGGTCTTGGCCGCGGCAAAGTAGATCGCCACCTGATCCGGTTCGAGGTAGAAGCCGACGACCACCACATCCGAATTGGTCAGCAGGAAGCCGAAGCCTTCAATCAGGAAGATCGGTACGGCAACCCGGAACCAGGCGAAGAAGTCGATCTTCAGAGGGCCGGGCACATAGCGCCGGTTCATGCGCCAGCTGATGGTGGCGAATTGACCGAGCGTTGTCACATAGGTGGCGAGCAGGGCGGCCTGCATGGCGGTGGTTGCCGTATGCGGTGCGCCGAAGGCAACGGCGACCAGCATGAAGCCGAGGATCAGCGTCGGACGCACCAGATAGGTAGGGCTCAAGGCCGCGACCGGCCAGCTATTGGCGCGGGCGGTGCCATCCAGCACATCGCCCAGCGCAATCATCGGCAGGGCGATCAGCCCGAGAAAGAGAGGTACGAGATAGTAGCTCTCGATCCGGTCGCCGATGAAATGCAGACTCAGCAGGCCTATGCCGGCCAGCAGGCTTGCCGATGTTATGGCAAAGATGCGCGCGGTTGCCGTCAGGCCGCGGATCTCGTCGCGCTCGTTTCTGGCGTGATATTGTGGCAGGAAGCGAATGACCGTCGAGTGAAAGCCCAGGCAGGAGAGATTTCCGAACAGGACGACCAGAACCCAGACGAACACGAAGATTCCGTATTCGAATTCACCCATGATGCGGGCCTGGATGATCTGGGAAAAGAAGGCGATCGCGGCACTAATGACGCGGATCGCGAAGGCGATCAGGGCCATGCGCTGGGCGCGGGAAACGTCATCCTGTTTTGCCAGTGTTCCGGCCAGCCTGCGAAGTGCGGGATGCAGGCCGGGTGGCAGGATTCTCTCCGCTGTCTGGACAACCGCCATTATCGACACGCACAGCTCACTGATGACGCAAGAACACAGGCGCAGTCTTGTCAGATCAGGGTTAAGAAACGGTTCCCCTAGATGTTCGAGCGTTCAATGTTGCATGGTCGAGCGGTTGACGAGCGGGTCAGGTTGCGGGGCCGATCGTCGACCCCGCCGCCGTCAGAATGCGCCGTGGCAGTGTTTGTATCGCTTGCCGGAACCGCAGGGGCAGACTTCGTTGCGGCCGACCTTGCCCCAGGTCGATGCGTTGTTGGGGTCGCGGTTTTCCGGCGGGACATAGGCCGCCGTCGAGTCGGCGCCGGCCGGTGATGCAAACTCGTCCTCACCTGTCGTCGCATCGAGGTGATGAGCCTCCATCTCCGGCAGGCTCGGCGGTGGCGAGGCCTCGCGCACCAGCTCGACGCGCATCATCTGGGCGGTGACGGCTTCGCGCAGGTTGGCCAGAAGCGCCTGGAACAGCTCGAAGGCCTCGGACTTGTATTCCTGCAACGGGTCGCGCTGGGCATAGCCGCGGAAGCCGACGACGGAGCGTAGGTGATCGAGGTTGACGATATGCTCGCGCCACAGGTTGTCGATGGTCTGCAGCACGACCGAGCGTTCGACATAGGTCATGATCTCGGGACCGAACCGCTCCGTCTTGTCGGCGACGACGTTGTCGGCCGCGGCTTTGATGCGTTCTAGGAAATCATCCTCGGCGATGCCTTCCTCCAGGACCCATTCCTCGACCGGCAGATCGAGGTTCAGGATATTGGCAAGGGCGGTCTTCAGGCCCTTGACGTCCCACTGCTCGGCATAGGCCCGTTCGGGAATGTGGGTGCGGACCATCGTGTCGATGACTTCGTCGCGCATATCGGCGACGGTATCGCCGATATCGGTCATATCCATCAGTTCAATGCGCTGCTCGAAGATCACCTTGCGCTGATCGTTGAGAACGTCGTCGTATTTCAAGAGGTTCTTGCGGATGTCGAAGTTGCGGGCCTCGACCTTCTTCTGAGCCCGCTCCAGTGCCTTGTTGATCCAGGGATGAACGATCGCCTCGTTCTCCTTCAGGCCGAGCTTTTTCAGCATGCCGTCCATACGGTCGGAGCCGAAGATCCGCATCAGGTCGTCCTGCAGCGACAGATAGAATTTCGAGCGGCCGGGGTCGCCCTGGCGGCCGGAACGACCGCGCAACTGGTTGTCGATGCGTCGGCTTTCGTGGCGTTCGCTGGCAATCACATAGAGGCCGCCGGCGTCGAGGGCTACCTGCTTCAGCCGCTGCACCTCGACCTTGATGGCCTCCTCCATGGCGTCGCGCTCGGGGCCGGCTTCCATCTCGCCGAGCTCCCGCTCGATGCGCATTTCGAGGTTGCCGCCGAGCTGGATGTCGGTGCCGCGACCGGCCATGTTCGTGGCGATCGTCACGGCGCCGGGCACGCCGGCCTGGCTGACGATATAGGCTTCCTGTTCGTGGTAGCGGGCGTTCAGGACCTGGAATTCGCCGAAGCCGGATTGCTTGAGCATGGTGGCGAGAAGTTCGGACTTTTCGATCGAGGTGGTGCCGACCAGAACGGGCTGGTTGCGCGAATGGGCGTCCTTGATCTCAGCGATGATCGCCTTGAATTTCTCCTCGAAGGTCCGGTAGACCTCGTCATCCTCGTCGATACGCTGGATCGGCAGGTTCGTCGGCACTTCGATGACATCGAGGCCGTAGATGTTGGAGAATTCTTCCGCTTCGGTCGAGGCCGTGCCGGTCATGCCGGCGAGCTTGCCGTACATGCGGAAATAGTTCTGGAAGGTGATCGAGGCCAGCGTCTGGTTCTCCGGCTGGATCGTTACCTTTTCCTTGGCTTCGAGCGCCTGATGCTGGCCTTCGGAATAGCGCCGGCCCGGCATCATGCGCCCGGTGAATTCGTCGATGATGACGATCTCGTCATTGCGGACGATGTAGTCCTTGTCGCGCTGGAACAGCTTGTGGGCCTTCAGCGCGTTGTTGATGTGGTGAACGATGGCGACATTCTCGACATCGTAGAGCGAGACGCCCTTCAGAAGATTGGCCTCGCGCAGGAGGTTTTCGAGCTTTTCCGTGCCCACTTCCGAAAAGTTGGCGGAGCGCTGCTTCTCGTCGATTTCGTAGTCTTCCGCCGTCAGCACCGGGATGAAAGCATCGATGGTGGTGTAGAGGTCGGAACGGTCGTCGAGCGGACCGGAAATGATCAGCGGCGTGCGCGCCTCGTCGACCAGGATCGAATCCACTTCATCGACGATGGCGTAGTTATGGCCGCGCTGCACCATCTGGCCGCGCTCGTATTTCATGTTGTCGCGTAGATAGTCGAAGCCGAGCTCGTTGTTCGTCGCGTAGGTGATGTCGCAGGCATAGGCGGCGCGGCGTTCCTCGTCGGACATTCCGTGCACGATGACGCCGGTGGTCAGCCCGAGGAAGTTGTAGAGCCTGGCCATGGTGGTGGAGTCGCGCTTGGCGAGGTAGTCGTTGACGGTGACGACGTGAACGCCCTTGCCCGACAGCGCATTCAGGTAAACGGCCAGCGTTGCCACAAGCGTCTTGCCTTCGCCGGTCTTCATTTCGGCAATGGCATTCTCGTGCAGGATCATCGCGCCGACGAGCTGAACATCGAAGGGCCTTAACCCCAGGGTGCGACGCGCCGCCTCGCGGGCGACCGCGAAAGCGGGAACCAGAAGGTCGTCCAGCGATTTGCAGTCGGCAACCTGTTGCCGGAACTCCACGGTCTTGGCGGCAAGGGCCGCATCGTCCAGAGCCCGCATGCTGTCCTCAAGCGCTTTGATCGCTGCGACTTTCGGCTGGTGAGACCGGATGCGGCGATCGTTCGAAGATCCGAACAACTTGCGGGCGATACCACCAAGACTGACCATTTCAATGGTCCTTTCTGAAATCCATGACACAAAGTCCACGCCGGGTCCGACGATCCGTTTTCGTCAAAATGGCGTGTCGCGTCCGGAAAGTACTCTGGACGCGAGGTTGCGTGACAGATAAGAGGGGGGTCGAATTATGTCAACGGGACAGGTCGATACACAAGCGCCACATTCCGGTGCTTATGAAGATTTCCGCCCGATTTGTTCGGTTTCCATCGGCTTTCCTTCCGAAAGGTTCTTCTATGTTGCGCTATCATAAACTTGCTCTGGCCGCTTGCGTGGCTTTGGTCGCACTCGGCACTCAGGCATTTGCCGAAGATGCGGTGGTTGCCAAGGTGGGCGATCTGGAGATCCGCCAGTCCGAGCTTGATCTTGCCCTGAGCAATCTCGATCCGCAGTTTGCCCAGATGCCGGACGAGCAGAAGAAGGTCGCCGCTCTCTCCGGAGCGATCGACGTGAAGCTTCTAGCCGGCAACGCCATCAGCGAAGGCATGAAGGACGATCCGGCCTATCAGCAGCGCATGCAGTTCATTGCCGATCGCGAGCTGCACAATGCCTTCTTCAAGAAGCATGTCGTCGACGCGGTCAGCGATGCTGATGTCAAGGCACGCTACGACAAGGAAATCGCATCCCTTCCCAAGGAAGAGGAAGTGCGGGCCCGCCATATCCTGGTCAAGACCGAGGAAGAGGCCAAGGCGATCATTGCGGAGCTGGATGCCGGCAAGGATTTCATCGAGCTTGCCAAGGAAAAGTCCACCGATCCGAACAAGTCTGAAGGCGGTGACCTCGGCTATTTCAGCAAAGGCCGCATGGTGCCCGAGTTCGAAACGGCCGCCCTTGCCATGGATGTTGGGACCTATTCCAAGGTACCGGTTGCCACGCAGTTCGGCTTCCACGTCATCAAGATCGAGGACAAGCGCGTCGCACCGGCACCGTCTTTCGAGGAAGTCGGCCAGCAGGTCCGCCAGTTGGTGATGCGCGACAAGTATCTGGAACTGATCGAAGCCGCCAAGGCGAAGGCCAAGATCGACATTCTCGATCCGGCCCTGAAGCAGGGCTACGAGCAGATCAACAAGCAACCCTAATCGTTCCCGGGCTCGCGCATGTCGCGGGCCCTTCCACTTCAGGCAGCCCAACATGTCCGCAACCGTTTCTCCGCTTGCTCCGAAATCCTATGCTGAAATGCCTGTTATCCGCGGTCTGCGGATGGCAACCGCTGCGGCCGGCATCAAATACAAGAACCGCACCGACGTGCTGCTGATGGCCTTCGATGCGCCGGCCAGCGTTGCCGGCGTGTTCACGCGGTCCAAATGCCCGTCGGCGCCGGTCGATTTCTGCCGCAGCAATCTCAGCCATGGCGTGGCGCGCGGCGTCGTCGTCAATTCCGGCAATGCCAATGCGTTTACCGGCCTCAAGGGCAGGGCGGCCACAGAGCTGACGGCGAAATCGGCTGCACAGGCGCTCGGATGCAGCGAGCAGGAAATCTACCTCGCTTCGACCGGCGTGATCGGCGAGCCGCTGGATGCCACCAAGTTTGCCGGCGTGCTCGGCACCATGGCGACGGATGCCACAGGTGATTTCTGGCTGGAAGCGGCCAAGGCGATCATGACGACGGATACCTATCCGAAGGTTGCGACGCGCAGCGCCGATATCGACGGCGTCACGGTGACCATCAACGGCATCGCCAAGGGCGCCGGCATGATCGCGCCTGACATGGCAACGATGTTGTCCTTCGTCGTGACCGATGCGGATATCGCCGCGCCGGCCCTGCAGGCACTGCTGTCCGAAGGTGTCGGCCCGACCTTCAATTCGGTGACGGTCGATAGCGACACGTCGACCTCCGACACGCTGATGCTGTTTGCCACCGGCGCTGCTGCGGCCGATGGCCAGGCAAGGATCGAGCATGCGGACGACCCCAGGCTTGCCGGTTTCAAGACGGCGCTCAATGCCGTTCTGAAGGACCTGGCGCTGCAGGTGGTACGGGATGGCGAGGGCGCGCGCAAGATGGTGGCCGTGACCGTGACCGGCGCTGAAAGCGACCTGGCGGCCAAGCGGATTGCCCTGTCGATTGCCAATTCACCGCTGGTCAAGACCGCCGTTGCCGGCGAAGACGCCAACTGGGGCCGAGTCGTCATGGCGGTCGGCAAGTCGGGCGAGATGGCCGATCGCGACCTGCTGGCCATCTGGTTCGGCGATGTGCGCGTGGCCGTCAATGGCGAGCGCGATCCGGACTATTCCGAGGCGGCAACGACTGCCGTCATGAAGGAGCAGGATATCGCCGTGAAGGTCGATATCGGCCTTGGACAAGGGACGGCGACCGTCTGGACCTGCGACCTGACCAAGGAATATGTCGCCATCAATGGCGATTACCGGAGTTGAACCTGTCGATGCAGAGTGTTCTGCCCACTAACAACCTGCCGCTTGTGCGTCGGCTGGAAGCCGTCGGATTTCGTGCCTGGCCGGCGGCATCCGTGCAGTATGACGGAAGCTGGCAGATCCGGCTGACGGGCGGACACCCTTCGAAGCGGCTCAATTGCCTGGTGGCGCTCGACCCTTCGGATTCGCGCGATATTGCCATTCGTGTCGAGAAGGCAGCCCGCAAATTCGAATCCTACGGCCGTCCGATGATCTTCCGAGAGACGCCTCTGGCGCCTCGGCCGCTGGTCGAAATGCTGGAGGCCGATGGCTGGGAGCGTTTCGAGGAGGTCATCGTCAAGACGCTCGACCTTTCGCAGCTCGAACTGCCGGATACGCTGGATCATCTGCCGAGCCACGATGTCGGCCGGTTCGTCGATGCCTGCCTGCGTCTGGAAAGCGACGATCCGGTGATGAAACCGGCTCTGGCCGAGATCCTGACGGCGATCAAGCCGCCGACCGGCCTTTTCCTGATCGAGGAGCCGAATGACGGGCCCGTCGCGGCAACCCTGTGCGTTCAGGACAACGATCTGGCCGGCATCATGCTTCTGGCCGTTGCCGAGGAGTGCCGGGGGCGGGGTATCGGCCTTGAAATCCTGTCGTCGGCCTTGCGGTGGGCCCGCATGCGCGGTGCCCGCACGGCCTGGCTGCAGGTGCTGGCCGACAACACGGCGGCGCTGTCGCTCTACGACAAGCTCGGCTTCCAGGAAGCCTATCGCTATTGCTACTGGCGCAAGGAGCCGAAACCGTGAGCGAACAGGTTCGTCCCATCCTGCTGGTTGCGGCCTGCGCGCTTATCGATACGGATGGGAGGATTCTCCTGGCGCAGAGACCGGAAGGCAAGACCTTGGCCGGGCTCTGGGAATTCCCCGGCGGCAAGGTCGAGCCGGGCGAAACGCCGGAGGAAACATTGGTGCGCGAGCTTGAGGAGGAACTTGGGATCGTTACCCGCGTGCCGTGCCTGGCGCCGCTGACCTTCGCCAGCCATACCTATGAGACCTTTCACCTGCTGATGCCGCTTTTCGTCTGCCGCCGCTACGAAGGCATTCCACAGGGTCGCGAGGGCCAGGCGCTGAAGTGGGTCAAGCCGCAGGCACTGCGGCAATATCCGATGCCGCCGGCCGATGAGCCGTTGATCCCGTTTCTGCAGGATCTTCTTTAGCTCTATTTGTTTATACCGTCATATTAACAGTACGTTAATCACCATAGGTCAAAGATCATCAAAGCTCATGCGTGTAGGCATGGTATGAGGATTGTGATGGCGGACGAGGATTTCTGGAAGGCCGTTCGACTGCGGGACAGCGCTTCAAACAAATCCGGAAAAACGGGTGTACTGAATATTGCGCTGCTGTTCGGCACGGCTGCGATCGCGTTGACGCTCGTCCTGACGCCAATGCTTGCCGGCAACCCGGACAAGAAGCGCCTGGCCTTCACTCCCGACCAACTCGACATGCTGACCACCGGCTCGATCGCGCCGGGAGATAGCGGCAAGCGTTACACGATCCGCCGCAGCGTGCTTCAGGAAACACCAGGCTCCGTCTGCATCGTCGATGGCTACGGCGTCGACAGCGGTTGCTGAGTTTTTAATTCGACTGCCCTGGACCGGTTTTGACCTGCCCAGTCCCAACGGAGATGAAGAATGCGCTTGCTGAAATCCTTTGTCGCCGACGTGACTGGCGCGACCGCAATCGAATACGGACTGATCGCGGCGATCATGTCCGTTGCCCTGATTACAGGCTACGGAACCTTTACCGGGGCACTCGTGAACGTATTCGACACCGTGAGCAACGAGATCAAGCCCTGACGCGCTGACGACCGCTTCTCATCCCTGTCGCCCACCTGCGTGGCGAAGTGCGTCAGCGAGGCGCATCTTTGCCGAACCGGGTTTCAACGGCTTCTGCTGGCTTTCGTGCGGCGCCCATCCCGAGACATAGATGATCGAGAATGTTGCACGGATCCGGCCATCCGGATCGCTGTAGCGTTCGGCATAAAGCTCGGCCGCCCGCAGAAAGAAGCCGCGGGTAACGGGCCTGCGGCTTCGTCCCACCAGCGGATTGGCCATGCCCATCGCTCTCAGGTCCCGCATCAGCGGGAAGAGGGAATCGTAGCGCACCGTGTAATCCTCGACATCGACGACCGGCAGGGCAAACCCTGCCCGCTGGAGCAGCCCGCCCATGTCCCGGACATCGGCGAAGGGGATGACGCGTGGGCTGGCGCCGCCGGTCAGTTCAACCTCGGCCGAGAGAAGAACGTCGCGGAGTTCCCCCAGCGTGCCGGCACCAGGGACGGCTGCAAACAACAGGCCGTCCGGCTTCAAGGCCCGGCGCATCTGGATCAGGGCGCCGGTCGCATCATTGGTGACATGCAGGGCAAGTGGCGAGAGGATGAGGTTGGTCGATTGCTCGGCAAGCGGCAGGATTTCCAAGGGTGCCTCAATGAAGGGAAAAGCGGGATCGGCAAAATCGATGCTGGTCTCGACGCGCGTCAGGGCATCGATCTTGCCAGTCGCCAGGCACTGACGTGCAGCGCTTCCCGTTGCACCATGCAGTTCCACGGCGGTTTCGAACCGACGGTCGACAACGGCCAACCGGTCGGCCATTTCTCGCCCGACGAGATCGAGCAGGAAATCGGCCCGCGCATCGGCTTTGGCCAGGGCGCGGCGGCGATTGCGGGCAAGAAGGTCCTGATCGAAGAGGGTTTCCATGGAAGGGCTCCGACAAAAAGTTTGGATCGCAAAGGCGCCGGTATGGGGCTAATGTCAACCACATGGAGCTTGAAGACGTAGAAAGCAAGGCAAGCAATGGGAGACCAAAGCTGCTGGGGATGATCCGGCTGGCCGGGTTATTGCGCGATCTCGTCTATCCGCCGGGATGTTCCGGATGCGGTATCAGGACGGCCCGCCAAGGCGGCCTTTGCGTGGCGTGCTGGTGTTCCGTCCGGTTCATAGACCGGCCTTACTGCGAGGTCCTGGGCCTGCCGTTTTCCTACGATCCGGGCTCCGGAATGGTTTGCGCCGAGGCAATCGCTCATCCGCCGGTGTTTGATCGGTTGCGGTCGGTCGCCGTGCATGAGGGTGTCGCCCGTGACCTTGTCCATGGCCTCAAATATAGCGATCGAACCGATCTTGCGCCGATGATGGCCGGCTGGATGCTGCGGGCCGGCCAGGCGGAGATTGCGGCATGCGATGCCATCCTTGCCGTGCCGCTGCATCCCTTCCGTCTCATCCAGCGCAAGTTCAACCAGTCGGCCGAACTCGGCCGTCATCTGGCACGCCAGGCCGGCAAACCATTTTTGCCGGCCACGCTTCTTCGCGTCAAGCGAACGGCCCAGCAGGTTGGCCTTAGTGCCAACGCACGCGAGGACAATGTGCGTGGCGCCTTTCGCGTCGCTGAGCGACGGCAGTCTGATGTGTTCGGCCGGCGGCTGGTGCTGGTCGACGATGTTTACACGACCGGTGCCACGGTGACGGCGGCGACCAGGACTTTGAAACGGGCGGGGGCTGCCGATGTCACGGTTTTGACCTTTGCAAGGGCCATTGCCGGGCCTATATAACGATAGAGATTTCAAGGCCTTTTGCATCTGCGAGACGAGGCGATGACGGAGACGACCATGGTTCCGGTGACCATCTATACACGGCAGTTCTGCGGATATTGCGCCCGCGCCAAGCAGCTTCTGCAAGGCAAGGGCGTGGACTATGTTGAACACGACGCGACCGGCAATGCAGAGTTGCGCCAGGAGATGATCGCCAAGGCCGGTGGTCAGTCGACCTTTCCGCAGATCTTCATCGACGGGACCCATGTTGGCGGATGCGACGACCTGCACGCGCTGGAGCGTGCCGGCAAGCTGGACGCGATGCTGGCCGGTTGAGGAGCCCAGGGATGACGATCAAGGTTGCAGCCATTCAGATGTGTTCCGGGGTAGACCCGGAAAAGAACGTGGCTGCCATGGCCCGCCTGGTGCGCGAGGCCGCCGGTCGGGGCGCCGTCTACGTACAGACGCCGGAAATGACCGGTGCAATCCAGAAGGACCGAAACGGCCTGATGGCCATCCTGCGCGACGAACAGAACGATATCGTCGTCAAGGCGGCGAGCGTGCTTGCCCGGGAGTTGAAAATCCATCTTCATGTCGGCTCCACCGCCATCGCCCTTGACGACGGCAAGATCGCCAACCGCGGCTTTCTGTTCGGGCCTGCTGGTGAGAAGATCTGCAGCTACGACAAGATCCACATGTTCGACGTGGACCTCGACAATGGCGAGAGCTGGCGCGAAAGCTCCGTCTATCGGCCGGGCGCCGATGCCCGGGTGGTCGACCTGCCGTTTGCCAAGCTCGGTTTTGCCATTTGCTACGATGTCCGGTTTCCCGCACTGTTTCGCGCCGAGGCCGTGGCTGGCGCCCAGATCCTGACGGTGCCGGCCGCGTTCACCCGCCAGACCGGTGAGGCCCATTGGGAGATCCTGTTGCGGGCGCGCGCCATCGAGAACGGCGCATTCCTGGTTGCCGCAGCGCAAGCCGGCAAGCATGAGGATGGACGCGAGACCTTCGGCCATTCGATGATCATCGACCCCTGGGGCAGGGTGCTGGCATCGGCCGGCGGAACCGGAGAGGCGGTCGTCATGGCGGAGCTCGATCTATCGGCCGTCAAGGCAGCGCGTGACAAGGTGCCAAACCTGAAGAACGCCCGAGACTTCACTCTGGATATTCTGCCCGTCCTGGCGAAGGGAGGTGTCACCGTTTGATCCGTTATGCACTCACCTGTGACAATGGTCATTCCTTCGAAGGCTGGTTCGCAAAGAGCGATGACTTCGACCGTCAGAAGACGCTTGGCCTGCTTTCCTGTCCGACCTGCGGCTCGCTGGAGGTTGGCAAGCTGCTGATGGCGCCGGCGGTGGCGACAGCGCGCCAGAAGGAAGCCGTGCACGCGCTTGCCGTCGACCAGGTCCAGAAGGAAGCCATTTCCAAATTGAAGGAAGCGATTGCCTCGATCAAGGCCAATAGCGAGGATGTTGGCGAGCGATTTCCGGAAGAGGCCCGCAAGATCCACTACGGCGAAGCAGATGCGCGCGGCATTATCGGCCAGGCGTCACCGAGCGAGGTCAAGGCCCTCATCGATGAAGGCATCGAGATCGCTCCGATCCCGGTTCTGCCTGACGATGTTCACTGATTACGAAACTTCAGGCCAAGCCTTGGCTATTCAGCCCTTGAAGCCGCCGGCATCGAGAAAAGCCTGTTCCTCGGGCGTCGTCTGTCGGCCAAGTGCCTTGTTGCGGTGGGGAAAGCGGCCGAAACGGGCGATGATGTCGTGGTGTTCCTCCGCCCAGCGCAGGCTCTCCGTGTCGCCGGTTTCATCGCAATGGGCTCTGCAAAGCGCCATGCAGCGCTCCTGGTCGGCCAGCGTCTCCGAATGCTCGAAGGGCAGATAGAAGAATGGGCGCAGGGCCGGTTCCACGGCGCGGTCGAACCCGGCATCCAAGGCCTTTGCGGCGATAGATCGGGCCAGGCCGTCGGTTGCGTAGGAATGGGCGCTGCCGCGGTAGAGATTGCGCGGAAACTGATCCAGCAACAGAAGCAATGCCAAGGTCCCTTCCGCGGTCGCCTCCCATTCAGGGTAATCACCGCGGGAGGCGGCGACGTGGTCAGTCGCAAATAAAGCGGCAATTTCCGCATCGAAGGCGTCGTCCTTGCCGAACCACTTCTTCGGACCATGGCGCAGCCAGAACGCGACGATCTCAGCGGGTGTCGTCATGATGCGCGCCCCGTTGCCGCCGGCCGGCGCGTGAGCATCATGTAGTTCACGTCGATGTCGGGCGACAAGTTCCATTGGTTTTGCAATGGATTGAAGAACACGCCAATACGCTCGATCACTTCCATGCCGCTTTTCGCGACTGGCGCCTCGAGCTCTTCCGGACGCACTAGCTTTTCATACTGGTGGGTGCCGCGGGGCAGCCAGCGCAGCAGGTATTCCGCTCCAACGATGGCAAGGGCTGCCGCCTTGAAGGTGCGGTTGATGGTGGAAATCAGCATCATGCCGCCCGGACGCACCATCGATGCACAGGTCGAGATGAAGAATTCCACGTCGGCGACATGTTCGACGACTTCCATGTTCAGGACGATATCAAAGGTCTCCCCGGCGGCAGCCAGGGCCTCGGCGGTGACTGCCCGATAGTCGACTGTCACACCGGTTTGCGCCGCGTGGGTGCGGGCAATGCCTATGTTGCGCTCGGAGGCATCGGCGCCCAGGACGGTTGCTCCCATCCTGGCAATGGGCTCGGACAGAAGTCCGCCGCCGCAACCGATGTCGAGAATACGCAGGCCCTCGAGCGGTCGGTGCGCTTTCGGATCGCGGCCGAAGCTTTCGGCTGCCTTGTCGCGGATATAGGCCAGGCGAACGGGATTTATCTTGTGCAGCGGCCGAAATTTACCGGTCGGATCCCACCATTCCGCCGCCATCGCGGAAAAGCGATCGACTTCGCTCTGGTCGATCGTGCTGCGCGCCTGTTCGCTCATGGTCGGGCCTCCGGGATAAGGGATATCGCTTCAAGTCGGACGATCGGCCTGTAAAGTCAAGGGTCCGCCCTTGGAGCGACACACTGTCACGGTCGGTGGCTCCAGCATTTCCACCGTCGCCGCGCGGCTGCCGCAATTGCGGAACAACGTGCGTTTTCAAACGTTAAACGGATAAGGGCAAAAAAGCCCACGTGCAGGGACGTATTTGGAGAGACACCGATGAGGAAACTATATCTATCAGCCGCGATTGCCTTGACGGCGATTGCAGCGCCAGCGGTCGCCGAGGCGGCGACCGCCTATGCCACCGCCAATGTCAACATGCGGTCGGGGCCAAGTACGCAATATCCGCCCATTCTGGTCGTGCCCTACAGCAGCCCGGTCGAGATCTATGGCTGCCTGTCGGCCGCCAACTGGTGCGATGTAGCCTATGGCAGCTATCGGGGCTGGATCTCCGGCAGCTACCTTCAGACAACCTATTCGCAGCAGCGGATCTATGTCGGGCCGCAGTACTACGAACCCTTGGGTATCCCAATCGTGACCTTCAGCATCGACAGCTATTGGGATCGCCACTACCGCAGCCGCGATTTCTACCGCGATCGTGATCGCTGGCGCGAGCCGGCGCGGTGGGACCGGGATCGCCAGTACTATGTCGACCGTGACCGTGAGCCAAGTCGTATCGACCGTGACGATCGCCGCCGTCCGCCGCGTGTGGATGATCGTGACTATCGCCCCGATCCTCAGCCTCGCCCGCCACGGGTTAACCGCGAGGATGATCGGCCGGCCGGCCGGCCGCGGCCGCCGATCAGAATGGACAACGACGACAACCGTCGTCCGCCGGCCCGAGTCGAGCGCGAGAGACGAAACGACAATCGCAATGTCGAACGCCCGCCGCAGCGGGAGCGCCGTTCCGAAGGCGATCAGGACAGAAGGCGGATATGCCCGCCCGGCGAACCGCGTTGCGTTCGCGAAAGCCGATAAAAACTCTATGAGGGGGCCGCTTTCCGCGGCCCCTTTTTATTGGCAGCGCGGCTGGATTTTTCCAACAGGATCACAAGACTCCATTTGCCGGTAATGACTGATCGTTTCGTATACGGCGCGAACGAGGTGACGTAGGCGATCGCTTGGTCAAAATTGAAGGACGCTACACGGTTCAACGGCTTGCGGGCATTGAACTTGTCCAGCGTTTTCGATAAGAGACCGCAACCTTGCTTCCGGTTTGCCCGGAAGCGTCTCGTCTATTGGCGCCGGCATGGCGCCCCAGCGGTTTGCATCGGTAAGGCCATGGCTCGCATTGTGATGAAATTCGGCGGCACGTCCGTCGCCAATCTTGACCGCATTCATAACGTGGCCCGACATGTCAAACGCGAGGTCGATGCCGGCCACGAAGTGGCTGTGGTGGTTTCGGCAATGTCGGGAAAAACCAACGAACTTGTCGACTGGGTACAGACCATGCCGAAGGTGGCCGGTGCCGCTTCGCCGTTCTACGATGCCCGCGAATACGATGCCGTGGTCGCTTCCGGCGAACAGGTGACATCGGGCCTGCTGGCGATTGCACTGCAGTCGCTCGGCATCAATGCCCGTTCCTGGCAGGGCTGGCAGATCCCCATCAAGACCGACAGTGCCCACGGCGCAGCACGCATCATGGAAATCGACGGCGGCGACATCATCCGCCGCATGGGTGAGGGCCAGGTGGCGGTTGTTGCCGGATTCCAGGGCATCGGTCCTGACAATCGGCTTGCGACGCTCGGACGTGGCGGCTCCGACACGTCGGCCGTCGCGATTGCCGCGGCGGTCAAGGCCGATCGCTGCGATATCTATACCGATGTCGACGGCGTCTATACGACCGATCCGCGGATCGAGCCGAAGGCGCGCCGTCTGAAGAAGGTCGCGTTCGAGGAAATGCTGGAAATGGCGTCGCTCGGCGCCAAGGTGCTGCAGGTGCGTTCCGTCGAGCTTGCGATGGTGCACAAGGTGCGGACCTTCGTGCGTTCGAGCTTTGAAGACCCCGATGCGCCGGGCATGGGCGATCTGTTGAACCCGCCCGGTACGTTGATTTGCGATGAGGATGAGATCGTGGAACAGGAAGTTGTGACCGGCATTGCCTATGCCAAGGACGAAGCGCAGATCTCGCTGAGGCGGCTGGCGGACCGGCCGGGCGTTTCCGCGGCGATCTTCGGGCCGCTCGCCGAATCCCACATCAATGTCGACATGATCGTGCAGAACATTTCCGAGGACGGAACACGCACCGACATGACGTTCACGGTTCCCTCCGGCGATGTCGAAAAGGCGCTGAAGGTGTTGTCCGACAGCAAGGGCAAGATCGGCTATGACGTGGTGCAGAGCGAATCAGGCCTGGTTAAGGTCTCGGTGATCGGTATCGGTATGCGCAGCCACGCCGGCGTTGCGGCAACGGCGTTCCGCGCTCTTGCTGAAAAAGGCATTAATATCAAGGCGATCACCACATCCGAGATCAAGATTTCGATCCTTATCGATGGACCCTATGCCGAATTGGCAGTCAGGACTTTGCATTCCTGCTACGGCCTCGATAAGAGTTGATACTCGGGTGGTAATTCGCCACCCTTGACGACCGGTGCCGCGGACCTCGTTCCGCCGGCGGGGTTTTGGTTTTTGGGAGCACAGACGGGATGAGAGACCTATCCGCGGGTCCACGCGTCCTCCTCAAACGGTTGCGCGAACTGATGGCGGAACCGCTTGAGCCGCAGGAGCGTCTGGACCGCATCGTTCGCCAGATCGCGAGCAATATGGTCGCGGAAGTGTGCTCCGTCTACGTTCTGAGATCCGACGGCGTTCTGGAACTTTACGCAACCGAGGGCCTGAACCCGGACGCGGTGCATCTGGCCCAGTTGAAGATGGGGCAGGGCCTGGTCGGCACGATTGCGGCCAGTGCCCAGTCGCTCAATCTTTCGGACGCGCAGGCACACCCTGCCTTCCGTTACCTGCCGGAGACCGGCGAAGAAATCTACCATTCCTTCCTTGGCGTTCCTATTCTGAGGGCTGGCCGCAGTTTGGGCGTGCTGGTCGTCCAGAACAAGGCGCAACGCAATTACCGGGAAGACGAACTTGAAGCGCTCGAGACCACAGCCATGGTGCTGGCGGAAATGATCGCGACCGGCGAGTTGAAGAAGATCACCCGGCCGGGGCTCGAACTCGACCTGACGCGGGCCGTCACCATCGATGGCGACAGCTATAGCGAAGGCATCGGGCTCGGTTACGTGGTGCTGCACGAACCGCGCATCGTCGTGACCAACCTGCTCAACGAGGATGCCGATGCGGAAATAAAGCGGCTGGGCGAGGCGCTCGGATCGCTGCGGATCTCGATTGATGACATGCTGTCGCGGCGCGAGATTTCCATGGAAGGCGAGCATCGCGAAGTGCTCGAGACCTACCGCATGTTCGCCCATGACCAGGGCTGGGTGCGACGCATGGAAGAGGCGATCCACAACGGCCTGACGGCCGAAGCGGCTGTCGAAAAGGTGCAGAGCGACACCAAGGCGCGGATGATCCGGCTGACGGATCCTTATTTGCGCGAGCGGATGCACGATTTCGATGACCTGGCCAATCGGTTGCTGCGGCAGTTGACCGGGTTTTCGGCCAGTTCTGGCGCCGATGGCTTTCCTGCCGACGCGATCATCTTCGCCCGGGCCATGGGTGCTGCCGAACTTCTGGATTATCCGCGCGCCAACATTCGCGGGCTGGTGCTAGAAGAGGGTGCGGTGACCAGTCACGTGGTCATCGTCGCGCGGGCCATGGGCATTGCCGTGGTTGGCCAGGCAGCGGGTGCCGTCGCCCTTTCGGAAAACGGCGATGCCGTGATCATCGATGGCGACGACGGCAAGGTGCATCTGCGACCGGTGGCCGATCTGCAGAAGGCCTATGAGGAAAAGGTCAAGCTGCGGGCCAAGCGGCAGGAGCAGTTCCGCGCCTTGCGCGACGTCGAGCCGGTGACCAAGGATGGAAAACGAATCAAGCTGCAGATGAACGCCGGCCTGCTGGTGGACCTGCCGCAACTTGCGGAATCCGGAGCCGAAGGTATAGGCCTGTTCCGCACGGAACTGCAGTTCATGATCGCCTCCACCATGCCGAAGGGCGAGGAGCAGGAGAATTTCTACCGCAGCGTTCTGAAGCAGGCGGGAACGCGACCGGTCACCTTCCGCACGCTGGATATCGGCGGCGACAAGGTTGTGTCCTATTTCCGCGGCCACGAGGAAGAAAATCCGGCGCTGGGCTGGCGGGCGATACGGCTTTCGCTCGATCGGCCCGGACTGCTGCGCACGCAACTGCGCGCATTGCTGAAAGCGGCGGCCGGCGCGGAACTCAAGATGATGCTGCCGATGGTCACTGAGGTTTCGGAGATCCGGGCGGTGCGCGAGTTGATGCAGAAGGAAGTGCAACACATCTCCAAATTCGGCCATCAATTGCCGAAGAAGCTGCAGTTCGGCGCCATGCTGGAAGTGCCGGCGCTGATGTGGCAGCTTGATGAGTTGATGGAGGAGGTGGATTTCGTATCCGTCGGTTCCAACGACCTGTTCCAGTTCTCAATGGCGGTCGACCGCGGCAATGCCCGCGTCTCCGATCGCTTCGATATTCTCGGTCGTCCCTTCCTGAAAATCCTGCGCGATATCGTCCAGGCTGGTGATCGCCATCAGACACCGGTGACGTTGTGCGGCGAAATGGCGGGCAAGGCTTTGTCGGCCATGGCGCTTTTGGGTCTTGGCTATCGGTCAATCTCGATGTCGCCGACGGCCATCGGTCCGGCCAAGGCCATGCTGCTGGCACTTGATGTCGATAAGCTGAATGCCGGAATGACCGCCATTCTCGACGGTTCCGGCTCGACCGAAAGCGTGCGGGCTTTCCTGGGCCGCTTTGCCGAAGAGAACGGTATTCCCCTTTAATCATGCAATGTTCGGAGTAATGGGTGGCGAAGCTTCCTGTCGATAAAATGCGCGAGCTTGAACGCCGCTTTGGCGAGATCGAGGCGCGCATGGCTGCCGGGCCGGCTTCCGATGTCTATGTCAAGCTGGCCTCGGAATATTCCGAGCTGGAGCCGGTCGTTCGCAAGATCCGTGATTTCCAGCAGGCCGAAAAAGAACGCGACGACCTGAAGGCCATGCTCGGCGACAAGACGACGGATCGCGACATGCGGGATCTGGCCGAGATGGAACTGCCGGAGCTTGAAACACGGATCGAAGGGCTGGAGAAGGATATCCAGATCCTGCTGCTGCCGAAGGACGCCGCCGACGAGAAGAGCGCCATTCTCGAAATCCGCGCCGGCACCGGCGGTTCGGAAGCGGCGCTTTTTGCCGGCGATCTGTTCCGGATGTACGAGCGCTATGCCGCCGACAAGGGCTGGAAGGTCGAAGTGCTGTCGGCCAGCGAAGGTGATGCCGGCGGGTTCAAGGAAATCATCGCCACGGTGACCGGCCGCGGGGTGTTTTCCAAGCTGAAATTCGAGTCTGGCGTGCACCGTGTCCAGCGCGTGCCGGATACGGAAACGCAGGGGCGTATCCACACCTCTGCCGCCACGGTTGCCGTTCTGCCGGAGGCCGAAGACATCGACATCGAAATCCGCAACGAAGATATCCGTATCGATACCATGCGCTCGTCGGGTGCCGGCGGCCAGCATGTCAACACCACGGACTCGGCGGTGCGCATTACCCATATGCCGTCCGGCATCGTCGTCACGTCCTCGGAAAAGTCACAGCACCAGAACCGCGCCAAGGCCATGCAAGTGCTTCGCTCCAGGCTCTACGACATGGAGCGGCAGAAGGCCGACAGCGAACGCTCCGCATCGCGCAAGAGCCAGGTCGGATCCGGCGATCGTTCCGAACGCATCCGCACCTATAACTTTCCGCAGGGGCGGGTTACCGATCACCGCATCAACCTGACGCTCTACAAGATCGACCGAATGATGATGGGCGAAATCGACGAGGTGGTCGATGCACTGCTGGCCGATTATCAGGCCGGGCAATTGGCGCAACTTGGCGACCCCTCATGATGGACCGGCCGGGCACTGTGATGGGGCTGGTCGAACATGCACGGCAGTCCTTTGGGCAAGCCGGTCTCGCCAATGCGGCCGCCGATGCCCGTCTTCTGGTCGGCGGCCTGCTTGGACTTTCCCAAGGACAAATTGTCGCAGGCCATGACGCCGCAGTGGCTGGCGAGGACGCGCAAAGGGTTATCGCCGCTATCGAACGGCGCCTTCGGCATGAGCCTGTTCACCGAATTCTCGGCCACCGGACCTTCTATGATCTCGACCTTCGGCTGTCACCGGCGACGCTGGAACCGAGGCCCGACACCGAAATTCTGGTAGACCGGATCCTGCCGCATCTGAAGGCAATCATCGTCAGCAAAGGGGGTGCACAGGTCCTGGATCTCGGCACAGGTACCGGCGCCATTGCGCTTTCCCTGTTGAAGGAATGTCCCGAAGCGCGAGCCATGGGCACGGATATTTCGACTGAGGCCCTTGCAACCGCGCAGCAGAATGCCGATCTGAACGGGGTCTCAGACCGGTTTTCGACGGTCCAAAGCCGCTGGTTTGACGATATCGACGGTCGTTTCGACATCATTGTGTCAAATCCGCCGTATATAAGAGCGGATGTTATCAAGACCCTGGCGCCTGACGTGAGAGACTTCGATCCGCTGGCAGCGCTGGACGGTGGTCCGGATGGCCTTGACGCCTATCGTGCGATTGCGGCGGGGACAAAAACCCATCTGGCAGCAGACGGGTTGGTTGCCCTGGAGATCGGCTTCGATCAGAAAGCTGACGTCAGCGACATATTTCGGACACACGGATTTTCCCTGGTCGAAGCGGCGCGCGACTATGGCGGCAATGACAGGGCCTTGTTGTTTCGATAGGGCTGTAGCCGTTGAACCGTTTGCTGCACGTGCTCAGGTTAATTTGAAAAAACGAAGAAAAGGCTTGGTTTTCCAAATGAAGCGGGATAGGTTGCCCGCACACACACCGGGCAGCGGGGAATGAATAGAGATTCGTTCGGGTCTGGGTCGATCTCGAAAGCGGCTCTTCTTTGAGGAGTTACCGAGGCGAATGCATTCAGGTGGGTGGATCAGGAAATTTAACTTTCACCGGCGGCAGTATGCTGCAATGGCGCAGTATGCTCGTGGCGCGCAGAGCCTCGGTTCCCATATGACCGGATCCAGCAGCGTAGCCCTCATATCAGCAAAACAGAAAATTCAGGTGAGTATTCGATGAGGCCAGGACAGCAGAACAAGCGTAGTCGCGGGCGTAGCAGTGGTGGTGGCAGCAGCAACAATAATAACAACAATAACAACTACAACCGCAAGGGCTCCAATCCGCTGACGCGGTCCTATGACAGCTCCGGGCCAGACGTGAAGATCAGGGGCACCGCCCAGCATGTGGCCGAGAAATACAGCCAGCTTGCTCGCGATGCCCATAGCTCCGGCGACCGGGTCATGGCTGAAAACTATCTTCAGCATGCCGAGCACTACAATCGCATTATTGCTGCCGCTCAGGCCCAGATGCAGGAGCGCGTGCAGCGCGACGATCGGGGTGAGCCGCAGGACCGCGACACGATGGATCGCGACGGCGACGATTTCGACCAGATGGACGATCGGGGCTACAATCCGCAGCCGGTCGAAATTGCCGGAAGCGGGCCGCAGCCGGTGATCCCGGAAGTGCCGGTTGAAGTCGTGGCTGCGTCCGAGGCCCCAGTTGATGGCGCTGAACGCGGGCCGTCTCGTCGCCGCGCTGCATCCAACCGTCCCCGCCGCACGCGTCGTGGAAGCGGTTCGGATGAGCAGGCCGAGGCCGGCGAAGCATCGTCGGGCGATGCTGGCACCGAGGGTGGCGAGCAGCCGGTTCTCGTGACGGCTTCCGAATAAGCCACTCCGGAGTTGTTCGGGGCAGGGCGGCTGCATGGCCGCCCGTAGATAGCGATTGCGGTCGGCTGCAGTGGATTGCGCCGATCGGAGCGAAGCCACCGCGGCGCAATAGGCGTCGCCGGTGATGATGCGACAAAGTGCGCATAGGCATGGTGCCGAGACGCGGCGCTACCTGCGGATTTTCCCGCAAACGCCTCTTTAAACACGAAAAATTCCTCACCATATCTCGTTTACGAGGAAGAGCCGGGCCGGTTGATGCGCCTGTCTTTCCTGAGGCTCGCCTTTGAGGGGGCCTTGTCTTAACCGCCGTATTGCGCCGAGACGGGCAGTACGGCCAGTGGAGAGTGGCTTATGAACATCGAGAAATATTCCGAACGGGTGCGCGGCTTCCTGCAGTCGGCCCAGACCCATGCCCTGTCTGAAGGGCACCAGCAGTTCACGCCCGAGCATGTGTTGAAAGTGCTTCTGGACGACGATCAGGGCATGGCGTCGTCGCTGATTTCGCGCGCCGGGGGCGACCCGAAGAGCGCACGGATCGCCAATGACGCCGCATTGGCCAAGTTGCCCAAAGTGTCGGGCGGCAACGGACAGGTGTATCTGTCGCAGCCTCTTGCCAAGGTCTTTTCTACCGCCGAAGATGCTTCGAAGAAGGCGGGCGACAGTTTCGTCACCGTTGAGCGGCTTTTGCTGGCGCTGGCGATCGAAACCTCAGCCTCGACGTCGGCGACGCTGAAGAAGGCCGGCGTTACCGCCAATGCCCTTAATCAGGTCATCAATGACATTCGCAAAGGTCGCACGGCCGACAGCGCCAATGCCGAACAGGGTTTCGACGCCTTGAAGAAATACGCGCGCGACCTGACGGCCGAAGCGCGCGAAGGCAAACTTGATCCGGTCATCGGCCGGGACGATGAAATCCGCCGTACCATCCAGGTCCTGTCGCGCCGCACCAAGAACAATCCGGTTCTGATCGGTGAACCCGGCGTCGGCAAGACGGCGATCGCCGAAGGCTTGGCGTTGCGCATCGTCAATGGCGACGTGCCGGAGAGCCTCAAGGAAAAGAGGCTGATGGCGCTCGACATGGGCTCGCTGATCGCCGGCGCGAAATATCGCGGCGAATTCGAGGAGCGGCTGAAAGCCGTCCTCAATGAAGTCCAGTCTGAAAACGGCGAAATCGTGCTGTTCATCGATGAGATGCACACGCTGGTTGGGGCCGGCAAGGCCGATGGCGCGATGGACGCGTCCAATCTGCTGAAGCCGGCGCTGGCCCGCGGCGAGTTGCATTGCGTCGGCGCGACGACGCTCGACGAATATCGCAAGCATGTCGAGAAGGATGCGGCCCTGGCCCGGCGCTTTCAGCCTGTGATGGTCGACGAGCCGACGGTCGAGGACACGATCTCCATTCTGCGTGGCCTCAAGGAGAAATACGAGCAACACCACAAGGTGCGAATCTCGGATTCGGCGATCGTTGCGGCTGCAACCCTGTCGAACCGCTACATCACCGATCGCTTCCTGCCGGATAAGGCCATCGACCTGATGGACGAGGCTGCATCCCGGCTGAGGATGCAGGTCGATTCCAAGCCGGAAGAGCTTGACGAACTCGATCGCCGCATCATCCAGCTGAAGATCGAGCGCGAGGCCTTGAAAAAGGAAACCGATGCCTCGTCGGTTGACCGGCTGAAGCGTCTCGAGATGGAACTCACAACGCTTGAAGAACAGGCCGATGCGCTGACGGCGCGCTGGCAGGCCGAAAAGCAGAAGCTCGGTCTTGCCGCCGACCTGAAGGGACAGCTCGATGAGGCGCGCAACGAGTTGGCGATCGCCCAGCGCAAGGGTGAATTCCAGCGCGCTGGCGAGCTTGCCTACGGCGTCATTCCGAAGCTCGAAAAGGAGTTGACCGAGGCGGAAGCCCAGGACGGCAGCGGGCGCGACAACATGGTTCAGGAGGTTGTCACCCCCGACAACATCGCCCATATCGTGTCGCGTTGGACCGGCATTCCGGTCGACAAGATGCTGGAAGGCCAGCGTGAAAAGCTGCTGCGCATGGAAGACGAACTGGCAAAATCGGTGGTCGGCCAGGGCGATGCGGTGCAGGCAGTCTCCCGGGCCGTTCGCCGGGCGCGGGCCGGCCTGCAGGATCCCAACCGGCCGATCGGCTCGTTCATCTTCCTCGGGCCGACCGGCGTGGGCAAGACCGAGCTGACCAAGTCGCTGGCCCGTTTCCTGTTCGACGACGAAACCGCGATCCAGCGCATGGACATGTCGGAATACATGGAGAAGCACTCCGTGGCCCGGCTTATCGGCGCACCTCCGGGCTATGTCGGCTACGAGGAGGGCGGTGCGCTGACGGAATCGGTTCGCCGCAAGCCGTATCAGGTCGTGCTGTTCGACGAGATCGAAAAGGCCCATCCGGATGTCTTCAATGTGCTGCTGCAGGTGCTTGACGACGGTCGCCTGACCGATGGCCAGGGCCGGACGGTAGACTTCAAGAACACGATCATCATCATGACCTCCAATCTGGGCGCCGAGTACCTGACGGCTCTCGGCGAAAACGAGGACAGCGACAGTGTGCGCGAACAGGTGATGAATGTGGTCAAGGCGTCGTTCCGGCCGGAATTCCTCAACCGTGTCGATGAGATCATTCTCTTCCATCGCCTGCGTCGGCAGGAAATGGGCACGATCGTCGATATTCAGCTGAAGCGGCTGATGGAACTGCTGGCCGAGCGCAAGATCACCATCAGTCTGGGACCCGACGCTCGGACCTGGCTTGCCGACAAGGGCTACGATCCGGTCTATGGCGCGCGTCCGCTGAAGCGGGTGATCCAGAAGCATCTTCAGGACCCGCTCGCCGAGCAGATCCTGGCCGGCGCCATTCCGGACGGTTCCGCCGTTACCGTTTCTGCCGGCTCTGACCGCTTGCTGTTTGCAACCGAAACCGGTGTCGACAAGGCTGCCTGAGAGAAGGCTGCCTGATCCCGGAACAGAGCACCACGATTACAACAATGGCGGCCGAAAGGCCGCCATTTGCGTGTTCACCGCGTCTTTTGCCAGGGTTAGCGGCTCGCCACCTGCTTGGCCTTGTCGGTATTGCCGAGCAAGGTGTCGATGCGCTGGCGCTCGGCTTCGAACCGTGCCAGGGCTTCGCCCTCCAGCGATTTTCCGCCGGGCAGCCGGACCCGCAGGGGATCGACTTTCGTGCCGTTGACGATCAATTCGTAGTGCAGATGCGGTCCGGTCGACAGGCCGGTGGTGCCGACCCAGCCGATCACCTGGCCCTGGCGAATGGTGGCGCCGGGCTTGACGCCCTTGGCGATGCCGCTCTGATGGTTGTAGGAAGTGACATAGCCATTGGCATGGCGGATCAAGGTCTGATTGCCGTACCCGCCGGAATCCCAGCCGGCCTTCTCGACCGTGCCGTTGCCGGCGGCAATGATCGGCGTTCCGCGGGGTGCGGCCCAGTCGGTGCCGGTATGCATGCGCGAGAAACCGAGGATCGGATGGCGGCGCATGCCGAAGCCCGACTTGAAGGTGCCGTTCGGTACGGGATTGCGCAGCAGGAACTGCCGTATGCTCTTGCCGTTCTCGTCGAAATAGTCGACCGAATTGTCACTCGGATCCTGGTAGCGATAGAAGCTGGTGACGTTTTCGCCGAAGCGTGCCCGAACATAGAGCAGTTCCGAGGATTCCGTTGCTAGGCCGCTTTCGTCGGCGACCGAGAAGAACGCCTCGAGCGCATCCGTCGGTTTCAGAGGCGCCTGGAAATCGACATTGCTGGCAAGCAGCTTGATGACCAGTGCGGTCATATCCTTGCTCATGCCGTAGGAGAGGGCGGCGCGGTATATCCCGTCATAGACTCGCGGCAGATCGCGGCCGGTCAGCACGGGCACGGGGGCATCGTCGTTGAAGGCGGTGGTGATGGCGTCCAGCATCGGCGGCTCCTGGCCGTCGACCAGGCGGTCGTTGTCGTCGACGGCGAACGTCACGACATGGCTCGTACCGTGATAGGCGCTGAAACGGACGATGCGGGCTTCTTCGCCGCGCTGGATGATGCCGATGCGCAGCAGATCGCCGGCCGCCAGATCTGGTGAGCCCAGATGTTGGGCCAGGTACTTGGCCATATCCTCGGCCTTCGACTTCGGATAGCCGGCTCCGGTCATGGCCGCAACGATCGACTGCGGCTGGCGGATCGGGATGATGTCGTCGGCATATTCCGGCGTGTCCGGCGTAAACGGTTCGGGCGTCGAGACGGTCATATTCTGCTCGACGATGCGTGCGGAGAGTCCCGGGCTGATATCCAGCCCGTCGGCGTCGGCGGAGAACCGTTGCGGATCGATATAATAAAGGGCGGCAATCTGGCTGTTGCCGTCGGTCAGCACCGACCCGTTCGAGCGGACATTCTCCTCGATCTCGTCGAGCGTCATGACGCCGGCATAGGGGTAGGGGGCATTGTCGGAAGGAAACGCACCGGTCTTCAGGCTGACTTCGGATTCCACGTCGGATTCGTAGATGGTGCCCGTTCGGCCGCCGGCTGACCCGGTCTTTTCGTCGGCGGAGAAGATGGCCAAGGGGTCGAAGGGCGGATAGGTGTCCTGCGTGGCATAGTTGGCGGCAAGCATCATATGCACATGCGCGAAGGGCTGCCGGCGCACGACATCCTTCTCGCCTTCCTTGATCACCGTGGAGATTTCCATGATGGACCGGTCCGCCGGCTTGGCGGCGATCACCGGGGCGATCAATCGGGCGCCGCGCTTGGCATTGTCTTGCGGACTGTCGTCAAGGCCATCAATATCGCCGGATGCGAAGGCCTCGGCCGGAATGGCCAGCTGCTGCCGACCGTCGAGTGCGGCAAACAGGGCGACGCCCATCAGGATGCTCGAGGTAATGCCGGTCAAAAAGGTTCCCGACAGCCAACGCAACGAGATCTCGCGGCGATCGGGCGCACGGCGGCCGTCGGCAAGAATGGGCGGCTCATTTCCCAGGGATCGCGCCAGGTTCCTGTCGGCCATCATGCCGTTACGCCCGTCTCTTCAACTGTTCAGGTCTCGCTTGTCGCTCGTTCTGAAATATCTGCATGTTTGGCATCCGGGAGTCAAATCGAGGGCATTCCGGTGGGCGGCGTTACGCCTGACACGGCCTCTTGCAGACCAAGACCATCAGATTGTGATTTTCTGAGGGCGTCCCTACCGGAGTGACGAGGAAGGCCGGCCATAGGGCCCCGCGCGGCCTTGCGCCTGCCATGTCTTGGTGGCGGCTGCGGTATGATGCGCAATCCTTCTCTCCGGGAATGCTCTATATAGGGGCATCATATGGGAGCGCATCGACAGGTCCGGTGGGCTTGTGGGAGGACTCGCAACCAGAGAGACGGTGCCCTGACCTTCTTCACTCGTCATAGGTGCTCTCAGGTGGGTCGTGCGATCGATGCTGTCGAATTTATCCTTTTTAAACAGTCATCTAGCAAAAAGCTTCGTTTTTTCTAGAATGGCTGTTGACTTGATCGGGTAGTGGGATCTATAAACCGCTCACTGAACGAGGGCGGCGGCGCTGCTGGCGACGGTGACTTTCGTTCTAAAGAAATCCGACAGAGCTTGGCCAGATTGGCTGGTTTTGGGT
>NZ_JAAXMM010000070.1 GCF_012276985.1 Agrobacterium sp. a22-2
CTATTACAAAGAAGCAACCCGCCTGAAGGGCAACACCGGTGAAAACCTGTTGCAGCTGCTGGAAGGTCGTCTGGACAACGTTGTTTACCGTATGGGCTTCGGCGCTACTCGTGCAGAGTCACGTCAGCTGGTTAGCCACAAAGCAGTTATGGTAAACGGTCGCGTTGTTAACATCGCTTCTTATCAGGTATCTCCGAATGACGTAGTCAGCATCCGCGAGAAAGCTAAAAAGCAGTCTCGTGTTAAAGCTTCTCTGGAGCTGGCTGAGCAGCGTGAAAAGCCGACTTGGCTGGAAGTTGATGCTGCTAAGATGGAAGGCGTGTTCAAGCGTATGCCTGAACGTACCGATCTGTCTGCGGACATTAACGAACACCTGATCGTCGAGCTTTACTCCAAGTAAAGCTTAGTACCAAAGAGAGGACACAATGCAGGGT
>NZ_JAAXMM010000071.1 GCF_012276985.1 Agrobacterium sp. a22-2
ATCATCCGCCGCTTCGATGTCGGTGACCAGCGGGCGCGGGCCTTGCTGGCAGGCGCCGGCATGACAATCGACATGCAGGCAAAACCGATCGGCCAACTGTCCGGCGGCCAGAAAGCGCGGCTCGGCATGCTGGTACTGAGGCTTGCGGAGCCGAACTTCTACCTGCTCGACGAGCCGACCAACCACCTCGACATCGAGGGCCAGGAGGCGCTGGAGAGCGAGTTGATGGCGCACGAGGCGAGCTGCCTGCTGGTATCGCATGACCGCAGTTTCGTGCGGGCGGTGGGAAACCGGTTCTGGCTGATCGAGAAGAAGCGGCTGGTAGAGGTGGAAAGCCCGGAAGGGTTCTTTGCTTCGGTTGGAGGGTGATGGTGGTGGGTGGTGGGATCCGGAGCGTAATTGTTGTTGACGGTGTGCCGTGAGGCCCCCTCATC
>NZ_JAAXMM010000072.1 GCF_012276985.1 Agrobacterium sp. a22-2
ATCCATGCCTTTAAAAATAACGTGCATGCCCCGCCCGGCGGCGCTTGCAGTGGCGTTGCTTTGCAGTGTGACCCTTCCGGCTCAGGCGTACGATCAACTCTACGTCTTTGGCGACAGCCTGAGCGATACCGGCAACAACGGCCGGTTCACCTATGACGGCAGCCAGCACCTGCTGTACGACGAAGCATTGGCGCAACGCATCGGGGCGGCGCTGGTGGCTTCGGACAACGGCGGTGAGAACTACGCCGCCGGCGGCGCGGTGGCGGTGCCGGGCCTGAACCCGGCCGACAACACCCAGGAGCAGGTGCAGCGTTACCTGAACCGGGTCAATGGCCAGGCCGACGGCGACGGTTTGTATATTCATTGGATCGGCGGCAACGACCTGGCGGCGGCAGCGCTGAATGCCGCTACCGCGCCCGGCGTGGCCTATAAC
>NZ_JAAXMM010000073.1 GCF_012276985.1 Agrobacterium sp. a22-2
GAACAGCTTGGCGCGCAGATCGGCCGGCGGATAGACGTTCGGGTTCTCGCGCACTTCGGCGTTCACCAGCGGCGTGGAATCTTTCACCGCATTGGCGTAATAGACATAGTTGCTGATGCCCGCCATCACGTCAGGTTTCATCAGGAAGTTCAGGAACTGGTACGCGGCGTCTTTGTTCTTGGCGTCCGCCGGCATGGCGAACATGTCAAAGTAGGTCAGCGCCCCCTCTTTCGGGATCGCGTAGGCCACGTTCACGCCGTTCTTCGCCTCTTTGGCGCGGTTGGCCGCCTGCATCACGTCGCCAGACCAGCCGATCGCCACGCAGATATCACCGTTAGCCAGATCGTTGATGTACTGAGAAGAGTGGAAGTAACGAATGTTCGGCCGCAGTTTCAGCAGCAGATCGTTGGCCGCGCCGGTGTAGTCCGCCGC
>NZ_JAAXMM010000074.1 GCF_012276985.1 Agrobacterium sp. a22-2
AAACATCAGCGATGCCTCCAACGGTTGCGCGCTGAAAGAAGGTTCCGCCTGCGGCCAGGTGGACCACTGGACGATCACCAGATTCTCCGCCTGATTGACCATGATCATCTGGCCGAAGATCCCCAGCGCCCACAGGGAATGTTTGAGGGAAGCCTGCGGAGCAGGTTCTACGTTAGTCGCATTCACCGGCACTTCGTTGTTCCACCATTGGAATCCGTAAATGCCATCAGGATGCGCCGCCGACACCGAGCCCGCCGCCCGCGTCCAGTTGGACGACTGGGCTACCCAATTTTCCGGTAGGATCTGTTTGCCGTTCGGCAGCTTCCCGTTATGCAGAATGAACTCGCCGAAGCGCCCCCAGTCTTCCAGCGTGGCGTTAAAGCCGTGCGCGCCCACGTCGTGCTGGCCTTTGGCGTAGGCATGCCACACGC
>NZ_JAAXMM010000075.1 GCF_012276985.1 Agrobacterium sp. a22-2
TTCAAGGACAAGAACGGCCTGCTGGAAGCCACGATGCGCTATCTGATCAGCCATCTGGGCGAGGCGGTGAAGTTGCGCTTGCAGGCGCTCACCGATAACAGCCCGGCGGCGCGGCTGCAGGCGATCGTCGCCGGCAACTTCGACGACAGCCAGATCAACAGCGCGGCGATGAAGACCTGGCTGGCCTTTTGGGCCAGCAGCCTGCACCAGCCGCAGCTCAACCGGCTGCAACAGGTGAACGGCCGCCGGCTTTATTCCAACCTGTGCGCCGAGTTTCGCCGCGTCATGCCGCAGCCGCAGGCGCGGTTGGCGGCCAAGGGGCTGGCGGCGCTGATCGATGGGCTGTGGCTGCGCAGCGCGCTGCGCGGTTCGGCGTTCAATCAGGCGCAGGCGCTGGCGCTCACGACCGAATACATCACGTTCCAACTCC
>NZ_JAAXMM010000076.1 GCF_012276985.1 Agrobacterium sp. a22-2
CCATACAAGTGTTATGAATAAATGGTTTTTGCTTCTTATCACTACTATTTTATTCTATATGTAACACCATAAAAATGATTATGACATATAATCATAGCTGCTTTTAAGATACGATTATTTATGCAAAAATAATAGAATATCAAACAAAAATAGATTAAGTGCGTCTATTGTCTTTTCAATAAAAATTATGTAAATAACCCATATTCACTATTTTGCTACACACTATAGCATATAGTAGGTGTATGGCAAAAGTAAAAGGTTTAAAAGCATACAAATCATACTCAATCGATGCGTCTATCGAGCAATTTTTTAAAAAATATTTGTAATTTTGCGTTAGACTTAGTCTTGAGAGTTCATGCATTTCATTTTTTCATAGCTTAGCCGTAGCTGCTATCGGCCATTTTATCTCCTTGGATCGATGGCACTGTTT
>NZ_JAAXMM010000077.1 GCF_012276985.1 Agrobacterium sp. a22-2
TTTATAGATCGGGTGGAAGTTGGTGTAAGGCACCCAGGCGGAATCGAAGTGGATCGACTTCACGTCCAGGGTGTTCTTGATAAAGTCAGTGTTGTACAGCAGCCCGTCATAGGTGGAGTTGGTGATCACCGCGTGCACCGGCCAGGTGGCGTTCGGGGTCTCCTTCACGCGCTTGGCGATGGTGGCGCGCTGGAACTCGCTCTGCGGAATGCCGCCGAGGATGCCGTAAGCGTTGCGGGTCGGGCGGAAGTAGATCGGCGTGATGTCGCTCATCATCATCAGGTGAGTCAGCGACTTGTGGCAGTTACGGTCAATCAGCACCGTGCTGCCCGCCGGCGCCGAATACATGCCGACGATCTTGTTGGCGGTGGAGGTGCCGTTGGTGACCATGTAGCTGCGTTCGGCGTTGAACACGCGGGAAATGTACTC
>NZ_JAAXMM010000078.1 GCF_012276985.1 Agrobacterium sp. a22-2
GATCACCAGCGGCGGCGCAATGATCATGGTGTCGCCCACCGCGCGCATGATCAGGCCGTTATTGAAGCAGTAGCCGCGACAGACCATGCCCACGCCCACATCACCGGAGAAGCGCTTGCGCGTGGCCTTGTCCTGCACCAACTCGATGGCGCCAAGCATGCCGATGCCGCGCACTTCGCCCACCAGCGGGTGATCCGCCAGCTCACGCAAGCGCTTCTGCAGGTAAGGCGCCGTTTCTGCCTTCACCCGCTCGACGATGCCTTCTTCCTTGAGAATGCGCAGGTTTTCCAGGCCCACCGCCGCCGCCACCGGATGCCCGGAATAGGTGAAGCCGTGGTTGAAATCGCCATGTGCCTCGATCACTTCGAACACCTTGTCACTGACGATCAGTCCGCCCATCGGCACGTAGCCCGAGGTCAGGCCCTTGG
>NZ_JAAXMM010000079.1 GCF_012276985.1 Agrobacterium sp. a22-2
GTGGCAGGCGCTGCGCATCAACCGCGTGAAGATCGACGGCGACGTGCGCTCCACGGATCAGATTCAGGGGCAGTTGGCGGTACGTGTCGAGCAGCTGAAGCAGGACGCGCTGGAGGTCAGCCTGCTGACCCTCGACGCCAAGGGCAGCGAGAAGCAGCACCAACTGCAGTTGAAGATCGACGGCAAACCGGTCTCCGGCCAGCTGGCGCTGCAGGGCAGCTTTGATCGTCAGCAGCAGCGCTGGCGCGGCAATTTGAACAATACCCGCTTCGATACGCCGGTAGGGGAGTGGCGCCTGACGCGCGCCATCGCGCTGGACTACCTGAACGCCGAGCAGAAAATCAGCGTCGGGCCGCACTGTTGGCAGAACCCGAACGCCGAGCTGTGCGTGCCAAAGACCATTGAAGCCGGCCAGAGCGGCCAGGCC
>NZ_JAAXMM010000007.1 GCF_012276985.1 Agrobacterium sp. a22-2
CACAAGGGGGAGATGGCCGGCGGGCCAGAGAGGGCCTTTTCTCACTGCATCCTTCACCCCGTCACGCCGAGCGCCTTGGCGGCTTCCCAGTTGCGCCAGGAGTCGTGCGGCATCTGGATATGGGTCGAGCCCAGGAACGAGAAGGCATCGTTGACGGCATTGGAAAAGGCCGGGACGCTGCCGACATTCGGGCTTTCGCCGACGCCCTTGGCGCCGATCGGATGATGCGGCGACGGCGTGACCGTGAAATCGGTTTCCCAATGGGGCGTCTCGACGGCCGTCGGAATGAAGAAATCCATGAACGAGCCGCCCATGACATTGCCGGTGGCATCGTAACGGATCTCCTGGCCCATGGCGATGGCAAAGCCCTCGGTCAGCCCACCATGCACCTGGCCCTCGATGATCATCGGGTTGATGCGGGTTCCGCAATCGTCGAGCGCATAGAAACGCTTGACCTTGTAGACACCGGTATCGACATCGATGGTCATCACACAGAAATAGGCGCCGAAGGGATAGGTCATGTTCGGCGGGTCGTAATAGCTGACCGCCTCGAGCCCCGGCTCCATGCCGGGCGGCACGGCATTGTAGGCCGCCCAGCAGATGTCCTTCATCGACTTGACCCGTTCCGGCAGGCCCTTGACCCTAAAGCCGTCGACATCCCATTCGAGGTCGCCTTCGTGTACTTCCAGCAGATAGGCGGCGATCATCTGCGCCTTGGCGCGGATCTTTCTAGCGGCCAGCGCAATGGCTGCACCAGCCACCGGCGTAGAGCGCGACCCGTAGGTGCCGAGACCGTAAGGCGCCGTATCGGTATTGCCTTCCTCGACCATGATGTCGTCGGCGGGAATACCGATCTCGGTGGCGATGATCTGAGCCCAGGTGGTTTCATGCCCCTGGCCCTGGCTCTTGGTACCGACGCGGGCAATGCCAGAGCCGGTCGGGTGCAGGCGGATCTCGCAGCTGTCGAACATGGCGATGCCGAGAATGTCGCAATTCTTCGACGGTCCGGCACCGACGATCTCGGTGAAGAACGAGGTGCCGATGCCCATGATCTCGCGGGTTTCGCCGCGCCTGAAGGCCTCGCGCTGTTCCGCCTGTTCGCGGCGCAGACCGGCATAGTCGATGGTCTCCATCGCCTTGACCATGGCGGTCTTGTAGTCGCCGCTGTCATATTCCCAGCCGAGCGCCGAATGGTAGGGGAACTGCTCTGCCTTGATGAAGTTCTTCAGCCGGAGTTCGGCGGGATCCATACCGAGCTTCTGGGCGAGAATATCCATGCCGCGCTCGATACAGTAGGCCGCTTCCGTCACGCGGAACGAACAGCGATAGGCAACGCCGCCCGGTGCCTTGTTGGTGTAGATGCCATCAACGCTGAGATGAGCGACCGGGAAATCATAGGACCCGGTAACGATATTCATGAAGCCGGCCGGCCATTTGGAGGGGTCGGCACAGGCATCGAAGGCGCCGTGATCGGCCAGAACATGGACCCGCAGCCCGGTGACCTCGCCTTCTTTCGTGGCGGCGATTTCCGTCGTCATGTGGTAATCACGGGCAAACGAGGTGGTGGTGAGGTTCTCCATGCGGTCCTCGACCCATTTGACCGGCTTGCCGGTGACGATGGAGGCGGCGGCGGCGCAGATATAACCGGGATAGGCGCCGACCTTGTTGCCGAAGCCGCCGCCGATATCGGGCGCGATCACATGGATCTTGTGCTCGGGGATCTTGGAGATCAGCGCCACCACGGTGCGGATGACATGCGGCGCCTGGAAGGTGCCGTAGATGGTGAGTTCACCCTTGATCTTGTCGAAGGAGCAGACGCACTGGCAGGTTTCCAGCGGCGACGGATGGGTGCGATGATAGGAGATCAGTTCCTTGATCTTCACCTCGGCCTTGTCGAAGGCGATATCGGTCAGTTCGCGATCGCCGACCGTCCATTCGAAGATGTGGTTGTGATGCTTGCGGGGCCCGTGGGCGCCCTCCATCTTGCCGGCCAGATCCTCCCGCAGCACGGGGGCATCCGCATTCATCGCCGTGAAGGGATCGATCACCACCGGCAAGGCTTCGTATTCGACCTCGACGGCAGCAATCCCGTCATCGGCGGCATAGCGGTCGATGGCAACGACGAAGGCCACTTCCTGGTTCTGGAACAGAACCTTGCCGTCGGCCAGAACCATCTGCACGTCGCCGGCCAATGTCGGCATCCAGGCGAGGTTGACGCCGTGGAGGTCCTCGGCCGTCAACACCGCCAGGACGCCGGGCACCTTCAGGGCTGCCTCCTTGTTGATCGAGACGATGCGGGCATGGGCATGGGACGAGCGGACGAAATCGCCATGCAGCATGCCGGGCAGCTTTACGTCGTCGACATAGTTGCCCTTGCCCTGGGTGAAGCGTACGTCCTCGACGCGCTTGCGCTTGCAGCCCATGCCTTCAAGGCGCGCTTCCCGCTGTTCGCGGGTCGGAGTCATGTCGTTCATTCCGCTGCCTCCTGGAATTGCGTGCCATTGATCTTGGCCGCGGCATATTGAATGGCCTTGACGATGTTCTGGTAACCGGTGCAGCGACAGAGATTGCCGGCAATTCCGAAGCGGATCTCCTCCTCGGTCGGATCGGGGTTTTCCTGTAGCAGGCGATGGGCGCGAACGATCATGCCGGGCGTGCAGAAGCCACATTGCAACCCGTGCATCTGCCGGAAGCCTTCCTGCAGGGCCGACAGGGTTCCGTCGGCATTGGCGATGCCCTCGATCGTGGTGATATCCGCGCCATTGGCCTGGATCGCAAAGACCGTGCAGCTCTTCACCGACTTGCCGTCGATATCGACCGTGCAGGCGCCGCAATGGCTGGTCTCGCAGCCGATATGGGCACCCGTCAGCATGAGGTTTTCACGGATGAAGTGGATGAGAAGGGTGCGCGGTTCGACCAGCCCGTCGATCTGCGCACCGTTGACCGTCAACTGGATGTGGGTTTTTGCCATTGTCGTCCTCCTCAGGCCGCTGCTTTTTGCATGGCGCGCTGCAAGGCGCGCATGACCATGATGCCACCGACATGGGTGCGGTATTCGGCCGTGCCGCGGGCGTCGGTCGCCGGGTTCATGATGGCGCGGGCCGCATCTGCGGCGTGCTTCAGGCTCGCCTCGTCAAGGCTCGTGCCGATGACGGCTGTTGCCGCATCCGTTGCCAGAAGCGGCGTTTCGGACAGGTTGGTGAGCGCGATGGAGCAGGTCACGATCTTGCCACCCGACAGGGTGAGAAGCACGGCGGCCGCAGCCGTGGCGTAATCGCCGACCTTGCGCTTCAGCTTTTCATAGGCATAGCCGTGGCCGGCGGGCGGCACGGGGATGGAAATTTCGGACAGGATCTCGCCCGGTTCCAGCGCCGTGAAATAGGCCCCCTGGTAGAAATCGACCGCCTCCACCTCGCGCAAGCCATCCAGGCCTTCGAGCCGGTAGCTGGCGCCCAGAGCCATCATCACCGCCGGCAGGTCATTGCCCGGATCGCCATTGGCGACATTGCCGCCGATCGTGCCCATGTAGCGCACCTGCGGATCAGCGATCATCAGCGCCGTTTCCCGCAACAGCGGCAGGGCGGCCGCAATGTCGGCGGAACAGAGAATGTCGTGCTGGGTGGTCATCGCACCGATCAGGATCCGATCGCCGTCACGACGGATTCCCTTCAAGCCGGCGATGGCGCCTAGATCGACCAGGTGCTCGGGCGTCGCGAAACGCAGTTTCATCATCGGAATGAGGCTGTGGCCACCGGCCAGGGGCCGCGCCTCTTCGCCCAGTTCGCCCAAGAGCTTGACGGCATCGGCAAGGGTCGCCGGCCGGTGGTATTCGAATTCGCCTGGTATCATGGTTTCCTCCCATTCGTCGGACTGGCGGTTTGGAACCGACGATGGGGAAAGGGTGACGAGGGTTCAGGAGAGGGGCAAGAGAGCCATCCGTCCCGCAGCACGAACCGCGTGATTTCGCACGAAATGCGGCCCGGATTGCATGAACTGCGTCAGAGAAACTGTCTCAGTGGCGCGGCGGCACCGTCTTGGTCAAACCCAGCCGCGCCCGGATCTCGGCGATCTTCGCACGGCTGACCGGCACGATGGTCGGCTGCGGCCCATCCAGCTCGACGATGGCGCCATCGCCCTCCTTTCGCAGGAAAGCGACATGCGGCAAAGAGACGATATGGCTGCGATGGACCCGGATAAAGACGGCCGGATCAAGCTTCGTCTCGGCCTCGGAAATCGACCACGAACACATGCGCTCGCGCTGGCCGTCGTGCACCATGGTGTAATGGGCATCGGCGCGGATGGCCCTGATCTCCGTGACATCGACAAGACGGGTGCCATCCGCCGCTTCGACGGGAATGCGCTGCACGGGCAGCTGACGTGGCTGGCCGATGCCGCCGAGCGGCGCTGTTGTCATGACCGACCGATCGGAACGCGACGCAGTCTGCAGGCCTTCCGATACCGGGCCGGGCGCCTCCGAAGCAGGGTAGAAACCGCCGGGAAAACCGGCCAGCGGTCTCGGGCGCGGCTCGGGCACCAGGAAGAGCAGAAAACCGGCGGCAATCACAAAACAGAGAAGGGCGACGACCAGCGACAGGACCTGGGCCGAGGCGACAAGACCGTCGGACATCGGCACCATGTCGAGCGGCATGGTCGAAAATGTCATGCCATGCATGGCGGTGTAATGCATGCCGGAGACGGCGATGCCAAAGGCAACGGCGCTTAGTACCAGGCGCAGGCCACCCTGCCGGGCAAGATAGATCCGCAACCCGCCATAGGCCGACAGCACGGCGATCAGGCTCGACAGCAGGATCATGCCAGGGCGATGGACAATGTGGAACGGCCCGCTTACCGCATGCACCCCGACATAGTGCATGGACACGATGCCGGCGCCGAGCAGGAGGGCGGAGGCGATCACCCGCTGGCGGGACGGATCGCCGATGCTCACGAAGAACAGCGAGATGCCGACCACCAGGGCACAGATCAGGAAGGAAATGATGGTGGGCAGGACCAGATAGGCCGCCGCCGGCGGAATGGGGGCGGCCAGCATGCCGACGAAATGCATCGTCCAGATACCGACCGCCAGGAAGCCGGCCGCACCGGCCAGCAGAAGGCGGCGCGCAAGTCCAGGCGTCCCCCGGATCCGGGCTGCAAGGCCGAAACCGGTATAGCCGCCCAGAATTGCCACGATGACCGAAAGGGCCACCAGATAGGGATCATGGCCTGCGAACATCTTGTCGTCGGCCGTAATCCCTCCACTGGCCACGACCATCTCCTCATTGGAGACACTACAGGCCGTGACAGGCCTTTGACAAGAAGGGTTCTAGACCCGCACCGCCTGTTCGACACGGTCTTCCGAGCCGAAGAATTTCAGGTAGCGCTCGACCTCGGCGGCATCACCGGTCGCCTTTTTCGGGTTGTCCGAGAGCTTCACGGCCGGGCGGCCGTTGGCGTCGTTGACCTTGCAGACGATGGAAATCGGCATCAGGCCGGCGATCTCCTGCGGCGCGCAGCCGGCGAAGTCATTGGTGAGGTTGGTGCCCCAGCCGAAGCTCATGCGCACCTTGCCCTCGAAATGGCGGTAGGTGTCGATGATCGCATCGACATCCAGCCCGTCGGAGAAGATCAGCAGCTTCTGCCGGGGGTCACGGCCCATCTTTTTCCACCAGGCGATGATCTTCTCGCCGCCTTCGATCGGCGGCGCGCTGTCGGGGCGAAAACCCGTCCAGTCGGCCACCCATTCCGGCGCGTCGCGCAGGAAGGCCGCCGTACCGAAGGCATCGGGCAGGACGATCAGCAGGTTGCCGCCGTAGAGACGGTTCCAATCCCGCAAGACCTTGTAGGGGGCCGCGGCCAGTTCGGCATCCGTATTGGCAAGGGCAGCCGCCACCATCGGCAATTCATGGGCATTGGTGCCGACAGCCTCAAGATCGGAATCCATGGCGAGTAGGACATTGCTGGTGCCGGTGAAGGCCGGGCCGACACCTTCCTTCAAGGCTTCGACGCACCAGCGTTGCCAGAGAAAGCTGTGACGGCGGCGCGTACCGAAATCGGAAATGCGCAGACCCTCCAATTCACGCAGGCGCTCGACCTTGGCCCACATCTTGGCCTTCGCCCGGGCGTAGAGAACGTCCAGCGTAAAATAGCCGAGATTGCGCATGGCGCGGCGGGTGCGAAGCTCGTTGATGATGGCAAGGGCCGGAATTTCCCAAAGGGTCGTTTCCATCCAGGAACCGTAGAAGGTCAGCTCATACTGGCCGTCCTTTTTCGACAGCTCGTATTCGGGGAGTTGCAGATTGGCGAGCCAGGCCAGGAATTCCGGCTCGAAGATCTGCGCCCTACCATAGAAGGTATTACCGGCCAGCCAGATCATTTCCTTCTTGGAGAGCTTCAGCGTGCGGACATGATCCAGTTGCGCACGCAATTCGCCTTCGTCGATCTCATCGGCGAGACGAACGGACTTGGTGCGGTTGATCAGGGTAAAGGTCGCGTTGACGTCCGGATAGAGCTTCCAGATCATCTGCAGCATCAGCAGCTTGTAGAAATCCGTATCGATCAGGCTGCGAATGATCGGATCGAGCTTCCAGGCATGGTTGAAGACGCGGGTGGCAATATCGGTTTTCGTCATCGGTCCTCGCCGCGCCTTGAACCCGGCCCGATTTCGGCCGGCTGCTGTCGGTCATCCCATGGGGGCAACTGCTTCGACAGCAACCTTATCGAAAAATATCCGCCTAAAGTCCATAGGCAGGAGCGGACGTGGCAAGCTTACGGGGTGGAACTGGGCTGTGCGCCGGTCTTGCCATTGGTATTTTCTGCCGGGCTCGGGGCGGGCGTGATCTGCTCGCTGGCCGGCTGTTCGGGCGCCATGCCATTGCCCCACCACTCGACCGGAATCCACACGACCATGGCCAGCAGTAACCCGGCCAGCAGCACCACCAGAACCGGCCGGCCCGGAAAGCCCTGCCGCGCATCCGTCGCTGGCAAGGGCTCCTCATGGACGTCCGTGTTTGCGGGGCGAATGGTTTGCTGATTGGAACCATTGGGGGTCGTCATGGGCTTCTCCTTGAGGATTTTGTCGCCGACGGCGGAGGCCGGACAGGCATCACTTGGGGAGTGAACGAATGGTACGCCGCAAAGGTTCCGAAATCGCGGCCCATTGCTGCGGAAGCCCATAACCCGAAGCAACAAGCGTCGGTTCATTTAATGGATTGCCGGTCAACTCGTCTCGCTACTGATGGATGCCGGCGATGTCGACCGCCTTCAGGTCGAAGGCGGCGGCCATCAGGGCACGGGTGTAGTCGGCCTTCGGCGCCTTGAAAATCTCGACCGCCGGCCCCTGCTCCACCACCTTGCCCATGCGCATCACGATGACGTCATTGGCAAGCGCCTTCACCACGCGCAGGTCGTGGCTGATGAACAGATAGGCAAGGTCGTGCTTCTTCTGCAGGTCGCGCAACAGATCAACCACCTGGGCCTGCACGCTCATGTCGAGGGCCGAGGTCGGCTCGTCGAGCATGACGAAGCGGGGCTTGAGCACCATGGCGCGGGCAATGGCGATGCGCTGGCGCTGGCCACCGGAAAACTCGTGCGGATAACGCCAGCGGGTTGCCGTGTCGAGCCCGACCTCGTCCAGCGCCCAGCAGACGCGGGCATCGCGCTGATCGGCCGACAGCCCTCGCTCATGCACCCGCAGCCCTTCGGCGACAATGTCACCCACCGACATGCGGGGGCTCAGCGAACCGAACGGATCCTGGAACACGATCTGCAGGCGATCCCGCAGAGGTAGCATCTGCCGGTAGCTGAATCCCCCGATCTCAGAGCCGATAAAGCTGATACGGCCTGTCGACGAAATCAGCCGGGCAAGCGCCAGACCGAGCGTGGTCTTGCCGGACCCGGATTCGCCGACGACACCGAGCGTCTGGCCGGCCCGCAACGTCAGATCGACGCCATCGACCGCCTTCAGATGATCGACCACCTTGCGCAGGAAGCCCGCCTTGATCGGGAACCAGACCTTGACGTCCTGCCCCTGCATGACGATCGGTTTGTCGAGATCCGACAGCGGCGGCTCGCCACGCGGCTCCGAGGCTAGGAGATGACGGGTATAGGCGTGCTGCGGATTGGAGAAGATCTCCTCGACCGGGCCGCTCTCGACGATGCGGCCCTTGGTCATCACGCAGACGCGATCGGCAAATTTGCGTACGATGCCGAGATCGTGGGTGATGAACAGCATGGACATGCCGTGATCGTTCTTCAGGCTGCGCAGCAATTCGAGGATCTGCGCCTGCACGGTGACATCGAGTGCCGTGGTCGGCTCGTCGGCAATCAGCAGTTTCGGCCGGTTGGCGAGCGCCATGGCGATCATGACGCGCTGGCGCTGGCCGCCCGACAATTCATGGGGATAGGCCGTCAGCCGTTTTTCCGGGTCGCGGATGCCAACCTGGTTGAGCAGTTCCAGCGTCTTGGCGTGGGCCGACGGACCGCCGATCGCCTGGTGCAAAGCGAGGATCTCGCCGATCTGCTTCTCGATCGTGTGCAGCGGATTGAGCGAGGTCATCGGCTCCTGGAAGATCATGGTGATCTCATTGCCGCGCACGGCGCGCAGAGCCTGCTCCGGTAGCCTCATCAGATCCTGGCCATCGAACAGGATCTGGCCCGATGGGTGACTGGCCGAAGGATAAGGCAGCAGCTTCAGCACGGAGGCGGCCGAGACCGACTTGCCGGAACCGGATTCGCCGACCAGCGCCACCACCTCGCCGCGCGCGATGTCGAAGGAGATCCGGTCGACGGCAAGGGTTTCCTTGTCACCCTGATGGAAGACGACGGAGAGATCCCGGACGGAGAGAAGCGGTTCGGTCATGCGGCCAGACTTTGCAGGAGGGAGGTCAGGGTGGGCTCGTCGGGGCGCAGCATTCGAACGGCAGACACCGTCGCTGAACCGTTGCTCGCCAGGGCGCTGTCGTCAGTCAGGAAGTGACTACAACCAGCGGCCAATGCTGTTGCCAGATGGATCGCATCCGGCAGCCTCAGACCACGCCGATTGGCCCGGAGTTCCGCAGCAGAAAGCAGAACCGACCTGGCAACGGGAGAAACCTGCAGCCATTCATTCTGCGAAAGCACGTCGGTATAATAACCGGCCAACGCTATCTTGCCTTCACGCAGAGGCACGACAAGCAACTCGGAGATCGTCAATTCGCTTGTGAGAAACGTCTCGCCACCGCGCCTTGCACCGGCTGCAAACACGCTTCCAAGTAGGTCGCTCAATCCATCCCTTCGCTCAAAGGCGGCGATAAAGATGTTGGTATCCAGATAGATCCGCACGCCTCAGTCGTCCCACTCGTCGCGCAATTCGCGAATTCGCGCCACCGCCTCTTCGGCGCTGACGGACGGATGTCCCTCGGCCTTGTACTTCCTGATCATCTCAAGCGCCTGCTCGACCGTCAGCGGCTTGGTCTGAGGCGGTTCGCTTTCCACTTCGATGACGACCCGGACCGTTGCATGATTGTCCAGCCCGCCTCGCAGGTCGGCAGGCAGATTCTCAACCGGATAATGGTCTCTCACGATCTTGTTCATCACTGCCCCCTCGTCGGAACCGGTCGAGAGACATTACCGCAAAACGGCGAGCAAGACGAGGCGCCGCTCATCTGAACGTCTTTCGCGGATCGAAGGCATCGCGCACCGCCTCGCCGACGAAGATCAGCAGCGACAGCATGATCGACATGGTGAAGAAGGCGGTGAGGCCGAGCCAAGGGGCCTGCAGGTTGCGCTTGCCTTGCGCGATCAGTTCGCCGAGCGACGGCGAGCCCGGCGGCATGCCGAGGCCGAGGAAATCGAGCGAGGTCAGGGTGGTGATCGATCCCGACAGGATGAAGGGCAGGAAGGTCAGCGTCGCCACCATGGCATTGGGCAGGAGGTGGCGATACATGATCGTCCAATTGCCGACGCCGAGCGCGCGGGCCGCATTCACATATTCGAAATTGCGGGCGCGCAGGAATTCGGCACGGACAATGCCGACGAAACTGACCCATGAAAACAGCAGCATGATACCGAGCAGAATGAAGAAGCCGGGCGGCAGGATCGAGGAAATGATCAGCAACACGTAAAGCACAGGCATGGACGACCAGATCTCGATAAGCCTTTGCATCAGGAGATCAGTCCAGCCGCCGAAATAGCCCTGGATGGCGCCGGCCGTCACGCCGATCAGCGCCGAGACGATCGTCAGGGCCAGGCCGAACAGCACGGAGATGCGGAAGCCATAGATCATCCGCGCCATGACATCGCGCGCCTGATCGTCGGTGCCGAGCCAGTTGAGATTGCCAAGCACGCAGCCGGGATCCTCCGTTCCGAGCGGATAGGCCGAGCAGCGCTCCTCCTTGTCCATCAGCCAGAACGGCGCCGTGGGGGCAGAATGGGGAATGTTGGAATTGACCGTGCTGTAGGAATAACGGATCGGCGGCCAGAGCACCCAGCCGTTGGCCTTGATCTCCTCGTCGATGAAGGAAGACCGATAGTCCGTCACCGCCAGGAAGCCGCCGAATTTTTCCTCGGGATAGTCGACCAGGACAGGGAACAGGATCTCGCCCTTATAGGAGGCGACCAGCGGCCGGTCATTAGCAATCAGCTCGGCACAGAGGCTGAGGACGAAGAGCAGCATGAAGATCCAGAAGGACCAGTAGCCGCGCTTGTTGGCCTTGAAGTTTTCAAGGCGCCGGCGGTTGGTGGGCGTCAGCCAGGGTCTTTTGACCTCGACGTTTGCAGCACGTGTGTCGACCATATCGGGCGAGGCCATGTCAGACATCCCTCCGGTCGAAATCGATGCGCGGGTCGATCCAGGTGTAGATGAGGTCCGACAGCAATCCGACCACCAGTCCCATCAGTGAGAAGATGTAGAGGGTGGCAAAGACGATCGGATAGTCGCGGTTGACGATCGAGAGATAGCCGAGCCGGCCAAGGCCATCCAACGAGAAGATGTTCTCGATCAGCAGCGAACCGGTGAAGAAGGCGGAAATGAAGGCGCCGGGAATGCCGGCAATGACGATCAGCATGGCATTGCGGAACACGTGGCCGTAGAGAACCTGGCGCTCGCCGAGGCCCTTGGCGCGGGCCGTCACCACATATTGTTTCTTGATCTCGTCGATGAAGGAATTCTTGGTGAGCAGCGTGGTGGTCGCAAAGGCCGACAGGAGAAGTGCCGTCAGCGGCAAGGTCAGGTGCCAGAAATAGTCGAGGATCTTCTGCCACCAGGACAATTCGGCGAAATTGTCCGAGGTCAGCCCGCGCAAGGGGAACCAGTCGAAGAAGGACCCGCCGGCAAAAAGCACGATCAGCAGGATGCCAAACAGGAAACTCGGAACCGCATAGCCGACGACGATGACGCCGGAAGTCCAGACATCGAAGGTCGAACCGTCCTGCACGGCCTTGCGGATGCCGAGCGGAATGGAAATGGCGTAGGACAGCAACAGCACCCAGACGCCCAGCGAAATGGACACCGGCATCTTCTCGACGATCAGATCGATGACGGAGGTGTTGCGGAAGAAGCTCTCGCCGAAATCGAAACGGATATAATTCCACATCATTTCGCCGAAGCGGGTCAGCGGCGGCTTGTCGAAGCCGAACTGTTTTTCGAGCTTGGCGATCAGCTCCGGATCCAGCCCCTGCGCGCCGCGATAGCGCGAGTTCATCTCGTCGGCGCCGGCCTGGCTCAGCATATCGCCGCCGCCACCCGACAGACGCTGGTCGGCGCTGTCGCCCTGGCCGGACAGTTGGGCGATAACCTGCTCGACCGGGCCGCCGGGCGCAAACTGGATCACGAGGAAGGAAATGCCCATGATGCCGACAATCGTCGGGATCATCAGCAGAAGGCGGCGCAGGATATAGGCGCCCATCAGCAATGAACTCCGCTCAATAGGCTGCGAATATCGTTCATTACCCTGCTGCCCAAGCCGTTTTCTCCTTGTTTATCCGCACGCGCGGTCCAGATGCGCTGATTCGTGGTTTCCATTGGTAGCGGCTCGATGGAGAGACGCAAGGCCCCTGCTATTTGGCTACAGATTTGGACCACCATATGTTCGGGAAGCCGATGCCATAGGTTGGCAGTTCGGCCGGATGGGCGATCCTGTTCCAATAGGCGATCTTGGCCTCACCGGCGTAAAACAGCGGCACGACAAAATGATTGGCGAGGAGAATACGATCGAGCGCCTTGACCGCCGCCACCTGTTCGTCACGGCTGGGGGCCGTGTTGATCATCGCGATCAGCTGATCGATGGCCGGATCGGAAATGCCGGCATAGTTGCGGGAGCCGGCGACATCCACCGACTGCGAGCCCCAGTAGTTAGCCTGTTCATTGCCGGGGTTCATGGTTTGGGCCCAGACGGCCCAGATCATGTCGTAGTCGAAGCTGCGGATACGGTTGATGTACTGGGACGAATCGACCGTGCGGACGCGAGCTTCGATGCCGATTTTCTTGAGGCTCGCGACATAGGGCAGGACCGAACGCTCGAACGAGGCGCTGCTCAGCAGGATCTCGAAGCTCATCGGCTGGCCGGTCTGGCCATTGACCATACGATTGCCCTTGAGCTCCCATCCGGCTTCCTTGAACAAGGCAATGGCCTTGCGGAAATTGTCCCGGACCTTCTGCGGATCGCCACCAACAGGGTTGGTATAGGGCGTGGTGAACACGGCTGGCGGCACCTTATCCTTCAACCCTTCAAGGATCTCCAGCTCGCGGCCCTGAGGCAGGCCGGAGGATGCCAGTTCCGTGCCCCAGAAATAGCTGTCGACCCGCTTCAATCCGCCATAGGCCAGGTTCTTGTTCAAGTCCTCGAAGTCGAAAGCGTAGTTCAAAGCCTCACGCACTCGGGCATCCTTGAAGATATCGCGGCGCATGTTCGGCACCATGGCTTGCATAATGCCGGTGGCCCGGAACGGATTGGGCAGCGCCTCGCGGATCACCTGGCCATCTTTGACGGCGGAAAAGTCGTAGCGGGTGGCCCAGCGGCTGGAGCTTTGCTCCTGGTAATAGTCGAGCGTGCCGGCGCGGAAGGCTTCGAACTCGACGTCGGAATCGGTGAAATAGGTGTGGGTGATCACCTTGAAATTGTTCTGGCCGCGGTTGATCGGCAGATCCTTGCCCCAATAGTCATCCCGCAACTCGTAGCGGATCGTCGAGCCGGCCTGGAAGGCGGCGATCTTGTAGGGGCCGGAGCCCATCAACGGTTCGAGGGTGGTGCGCGAGATGTCGCGCTGATTACCCTGCGCATCCTTGCCCTCCCACCAGTGCTTCGGCAGGATTGAAAAGTCACCAACGATGGATGGCAATTCGCGATTGTTCTTTTCGTCAAAGCGGAAGGTGACCTCGCGCTCCCCGGTCTTCTCAGCAGCGATCACATGACGGTAATAGCTGGCGTGGAGCGTGCTATGCTCTTTCGCGCTGTTGAAGCTGAAGATGACATCCTCCGGCGACACGGGCTGGCCATCGGCCCATTTGGCTTCCGGTCGCAGCCTGAACGTGACCGATGAGAGATCGTCCGGATAGGACAGTGCTTCTGCCAGCAAACCGTATGTGACGGAGACTTCGTCTTCCGATTGCGCCATCAGCGTGTCGAAAACGGCGGCGATGCCGGCCGCGGGGCTGCCCTTGTCGATGATCGGGTTGAAACTGTCGAACGTGCCTTCATCCGACAGGCGCAGCTCACCACCCTTCGGCGCCTCGACGTTCACGTAAGGAAGATGCTTAAAGTCCGGCGGCAACTCGGGCTGGCCCAAAACCGCGATCGCATGGCGCCATTGCGGTTCGCTGGCCGAAAGCTCAAGTGGCGCGGCGACCGAAAGCAACAGTGCAACAGCAGCAAATCCAACACGTGCCAAATCCATCCAAATCACCCTTCTTGTCTTGTTGACATCAAGAATAGGCAAATGCAGCAAAAAAGACAGGCGCCAGCAAGGCAAAAGCCGATTGCCTGATGTCACGACATCGAGAGTAACTCTCTCGCTGCAAAAACACGGATTCACCAAAATCTCGTTTCACGATATGCTCGACAGCAAATCACCGGCATTGCGTCCGGGTCGTACGGGGATGTGAGTTTGCCGAAATTTCTGAAGACCATGGCCACTGCGCTTGCCGCCAGCCTTCTGTTGGGAGCAGCCGTCGAGACGAGTGCTGCGACTGAGGCCGCCAAGCAGCTGTTCGGGGGCGTGACCCTGCCGACCAGGGCCGAGCCCGGCGCCGTCGGATTTTATTCCAAGGGCTGCCTGGCCGGCGGCGTTGCCATTCCGACCGATGGTCCGACCTGGCAGGCGATGCGCCTGTCGCGCAACCGGCGCTGGGGCCATCCGCAGATGATCAGCCTGATCGAACAATTTTCGCAGGATGCCACCAAGATCGGCTGGCCGGGTCTGCTGCTGGGGGACATCTCGCAGCCGCGTGGCGGACCGATGCTGAACGGCCATGCCTCCCACCAGATCGGGCTCGATGCGGATATCTGGTTCACGCCGATGCCCGGCCGGCAGTTGACCGCCAAGGAGCGCGAAGATCTGCCATTCACCTCAATGCTGCAGAAGGACAAGTTCCTGACCGTCGATCCGAAGCGCTGGACGCCCAACCATGCACAGCTGGTGATGCTGGCCGCGAGCTATCCGCAGGTCGAGCGGGTTTTCGTCAATCCTGCCATCAAGAAAAAGCTTTGCGAAACCTGGAAGGGCGACCGCTCGGCTCTGGGCAAGGTCCGGCCGATCTACGGGCATGATGCGCATTTCCATATCCGCATCAAATGCCCGAAAGGCGCCACCGACTGCAAGCCGCAGGCGGCCGTGACGGCGGGCGACGGCTGCGACAAGTCGCTGGCCTGGTGGTTCACGGACGAGCCCTGGGCCAAGCCGAAGAAAGATCCGAATGCCCCGCCGCCCAAGCCGCCGCGCGAGATGCAGCTGTCCGACATGCCGAAGGCCTGCACGGCTGTTCTGAAGGCCCCCGGCCCGGCCAACGAACAGGTCGTCACCTATGGCGGCGGTGCTGCCCCGGTCTCGGCCCTCCAGCCGACCGCGCAACCACCGGCCAGCGTCGAAGCGCTGATCGCGGCACAGCCGGGCGTTACGCCGGATACCATCCCTGTTCCACTCCCGCGGCCGGCCGGCAACTGAAAAGTCGCGGGCGGATGGCGTCGGTGACTTTTCAGCGTCATGGATGATGGTGTAAGGGAATTCAAATCGATTTAAACCCTAGGGATGGCCAGGGATGCCCGAGAGAAAAACCATCGCGCTGATCGCCCACGACCAGATGAAGGACGAGATGGCGGCCTTCACCCGCCGGCATCAGGCGGTTCTGTCTCAGTGGCGGATCGTGGCGACCGGCACGACGGGCGGGCGCGTGCAGGAGGCCTGTCCGGGACTCGACGTCACCCGATTGAAGAGCGGACCGCTTGGCGGCGACCAGCAGATCGGCGCGATGATTGCCCAGGAAGAGATCGCCATCCTGATCTTCTTCGTCGACCCTTTGACATCCATGCCGCATGATGTCGATGTAAAGGCTCTGATGCGCCTGGCGATCGTCTATGACACGCCGATGGCGCTCAACCGGGCGACTGCTGAAATCGTGTTGCAGGCCCAATTGCAGTGAACGATAGACCCGCGACGCCTCGGCTCACAACGGAAACCGCCATGCCCAAGACCCTTGAACACGATCAGCTCACCTTCCCGATCCTGATCGGCGACATTGGCGGAACCAATGCGCGGTTCTCGATCCTGACCGATGCCTATGGGGAGCCGAAGCAGTTTCCGAATGTGCACACCGCCGACTTCGAGACGATCGATGAGGCGATCCAGAAAGGCGTTCTCGACAAGACCTCGGTTCAACCGCGCTCCGCGATCCTGGCGGTGGCCGGCCCGATCAAGAGCGACGAAATTCCGCTGACCAATTGCGCCTGGGTGGTACGTCCGCGGACCATGATCGCCGATCTCGGCTTCATCGATGTCCTGGTCGTCAACGATTTCGAGGCGCAGGCGCTGGCGGTGGCGTCCCTGTCTGAGGACAATCGCGAGCCAATCGGTCCGCTGAGCCAGACCACGATCGCATCCCGCGTTGTTCTTGGACCTGGCACCGGACTCGGCGTTGCAGGCTTGATCCATGCCCAGCATGCCTGGTTCCCGGTGCCGGGCGAAGGCGGGCATGTCGATGTCGGGCCGCGCAGCGCGCGCGACTTCGATATTTTTCCCCATCTGACGCCGATCGAGGGACGGATCTCCGCCGAACAGCTGCTATGCGGGCGCGGCATCGTCAACATCTACCGGGCCGTTTGTGCGGCGGACGGCATTGCCGCTGAGTGGAGCGACCCGGCCGATGTCACCTCCCATGCACTGGCCGGCACGGATCCGGCAGCCATCGAGACGATATCGTTGTTTTCCACCTATCTCGGCCGGCTGGCCGGCGACCTTGCACTGATATTCATGGCACGGGGTGGGGTTTTCCTGTCGGGCGGGATTTCCCAGAAAATCCTGCCGGCCCTCAAGACCTCGAAATTCCGGCTGGCTTTCGAGGACAAGGCGCCGCATTCGGCACTGATGCGGACGATCCCGACCTTCGTCGTCACCCATCCGCTGGCAGCGCTGTCGGGCCTTGCCGCCTATGCCCGCACCCCGACAAATTACGGCGTCGCCACCGAAGGGCGCCGCTGGCGGGCATAACGCCGGATTACGCCGCAGCGTATTGTGCTATGGCCAAACCCTGTGCAAATGGCTATAGAGCCGGCATATCGGCGCTCGAAGGCGGGCGCATCCAGCCGCTTTATCGGGATATCCGCTTTTGGACGCCAAAAGGACAATAGCACTGCCGGTCAGTTCAGAGAGCATCACCGCGATCCTCAAACGCATCATCGCGGAGAACGGCCGGGATCATGTGCGCGGCTATGCATTCGCGATCCTCTGCCTGGCCACCGTGGCGCTCACCACGGCGTTTACCGCCTGGATCATGGAAGCCGTCGTCAACGAGGCCTTCGCCAACCGGCGCGCCGACATCGTCTGGCTGATCTGCGGTTCGATCTTCCTGGCCTTCACGCTACGCGGCCTTGCGACTTACGGCCAGGCCGTGACGCTGTCGAAGATCGGCAACAATATCGTGGCGCGCTACCAGCGGCGGCTGTTTTCCCATTTGATGTCCCTGTCACTCGGCTATTTCAGCGAAGCACGCTCGGCGCATCTGGCGGCCCAGATCAGCCAGAACGTCAACGGCGTGCGCGACGTGCTGAACCTGACCGTAACCTCCACCGCGCGGGATCTACTGACGCTGATTGCCCTGATCGGCGTGATGGTGGCGAAGGATTGGCTGCTGACGCTGATTGTCTTCTTCGTGGCGCCGCCCGTGCTCATTGCCCTGCGTTATATATCCAAGCGGCTGCGCAAAGCGACGACCGAGTCCATCGTTCTCAACAGCCGCGTTCTCGGCGCCATGCAGGAAACCGTGCAGGGCATTGCCATCGTCAAGGCCTTCACCATGGAAGGCGAGTTGAACCGCAAGATCGAAAGCATCATCGATGCCGCCGAGAATCGCGCCAACCGCATCGCCCGCTTGAGCGAGCGCACCTCGCCGATCACCGAGACCTTTGCCGGCCTGGCGATTTCGAGCGTGATTGCCTATGCCGCCTTCCGCAGCATCTACGGCGATGTTCTGCCCGGCGCGTTTTTCTCCTTTGTGGCCGCTCTGCTGATGGCCTATGAGCCGGCCAAGCGGCTGGCCAAGCTTCAGGTGCAGATGGAACGCGCCGCGGTCAACGCGCGGATGATCTATGAAATCCTCGACACTCAGCCGCACCAGCGCGACACCGACGCGGCCCGCGATCTCGTCGTCAGCGAAGCAAAGATCGAGTTCCGCAACGTGCGCTTCGCCTATGGCACCAGTGCAGATATCCTGAAAGGGATCAGTCTCGTGGCCGACGGCGGCAAGACGACAGCGCTTGTCGGGCCGTCCGGCGCGGGCAAATCGACCGTGATCAGCCTGATCCCGCGGTTCTACGATCCGTTGGAAGGCCAGATCCTGATCGACGGACAGGATATCGCCGAGGTTACCAAGTCGTCGCTGCGCAAGCATATCGCTTATGTTTCGCAGCAGCCGTATCTGTTCGAAGGCACGATCCGCGACAACATCCGCTACGGTCGCCCGGAAGCGACGGACGAAGAGGTCGAGGGTGCCGCCCGACTGGCTCATGCCCACGACTTCATTCTGACGCAACCGTTCGGCTACGACACGCCGGTCGGTGAAAACGGGCTGACGCTGTCCGGCGGACAACGCCAGCGGCTGTCGATCGCCCGCGCCCTGGTCCGCAATGCGCCGATCCTGCTGCTCGATGAGGCAACGTCTGCGCTCGATACGGAGTCCGAGGCAGCGGTGCAGTTGGCTTTGGAACAGGCCATGAGCGGACGGACGGTCGTCGTCATCGCGCATCGTCTTTCGACGGTCGTAAAGGCCGACAAGATCATCGTCATGCAGGACGGCATCATTGCCGAGGAAGGCACGCACGAGGCGCTTGCACAGCGCGCGGACGGTCTTTACGCTCGACTGAACAATCTGCAGACAACAACGCCAAAAGACTGATTTTCGGCAGGGACCGGGATTTGATGACGGATCGCATGAAGCTTGTTGTTGCCGGAGCGGGCGGGCGGATGGGCCAGGCCCTGATCCGTATCATCGCCGCCACCGAAGGCGCCGTGCTGCATGGGGCGATCGTCCGCCCCGGCTCGGCTGCGCTCGGCAAGGATGCCGGCGAATTGGCCGGTCTTGGCCCGATCGGCGTGACGATCACCGACGATCCGCTCGCCGCCTTCCTTCATGCCGATGGCGTGATCGATTTCACCTCGCCGGCAACGTCCGTTGAATTTGCAGGACTCGCCGCGCAGGCGCGCATCGTGCATGTCATTGGCACGACCGGCTGCTCGCCGGCCGACGAAGCCCGCATCGAGGCGGCAGCGCGCCATGCGCGGATCGTCAAATCGGGCAATATGAGCCTAGGGGTCAATCTGCTCAGCGTGCTGGTCGAACAGGCGGCGCGGGCGCTTGAAGCCTCCGGCTGGGACATCGAGGTGCTGGAAATGCACCACAAGCACAAGGTCGACGCGCCGTCCGGCACAGCACTCCTGCTCGGCGATGCCGCCGCCCGCGGACGCGGCATCGATCTCACCGAGAATTCGGTCAGGGTGCGCGATGGCCATACCGGCCCGCGCGAACCGGGCTCGATCGGCTTTGCGACGCTGCGCGGCGGCTCGGTAATCGGCGAACATTCCGTCATCCTCGCCGGCGAGGGCGAAATCATCACCCTGTCCCATAGTGCAGGCGATCGCACCATCTTTGCCCGTGGCGCCGTCAAGGCGGCACTCTGGGCGCGCTCGGCCAAGCCGGGCCTCTATTCCATGCTCGATGTTCTCGGGCTTTCTTCCCACAATTGACCGTCACCCGGAGGATTTACGATGACCGGTACCCTCGTGCTTGTTCGCCATGGCCAGAGCGAATGGAACCTCAAGAACCTGTTCACCGGCTGGCGGGATCCGGGCCTGACCGAGCTTGGCGTTCAGGAAGCCAATGCCGGCGGCAAGGCGCTGGCCGACTACGGAATAAAATTCGACATCGCCTTTACCTCGGCCCTGTCGCGCGCCCAGCGCACCTGCGAGATCGTGCTGCAGAATGTCGGCCAGCCGACGCTTGAAACCATCCGTGACGAGGCCCTCAACGAGCGCGATTACGGTGACCTTTCCGGCCTTAACAAGGATGATGCCCGCGCCAAGTGGGGTGAAGAGCAGGTGCATGTCTGGCGCCGCTCCTACGACGTTCCGCCGCCTGGCGGCGAGAGCCTGCGCGACACGGGCGCCCGCGTCTGGCCCTATTACATGACGGAGATCCTGCCGCGCGTGCTGCGGGGCGAAAAGGTGCTTGTTGCCGCCCACGGCAATTCGCTGCGCGCCCTGGTGATGGTTCTCGATCGGCTGACCAAGGCAGAGATCCTGGAGCTCAACCTCGCGACCGGCGTGCCGATGGTCTACAAGCTCAATGCCGATTCGACCGTTGCGACCAAGGACGTGCTCGGCGACATGTCCGGCGCCCACTGACCACAACAAACAAGACGGCGAGCAACCTACTCGCCGTCGACATCGCTGATGGTGAACTGCACCCGATCGGCCGGAAAACGCGTGACGGCATATTGCACCGGCATGCCCTCCGGATCCGTATTCAGCGCCTTGGTGACAAGGACGATAGCGCCCGGTGAGAGTTCCAGCCGCTGCACGTCCTCGGGCTCGGCATGGACGGCGCTCACCTCGGTGCGCACCCGCAGGTAATCCGCCAGGCCGCAGGCCGCGAACGCCTGGGTAATCGACCCGCTCTTCCGATAGGCCTCGTCGATGCCGGCGAAACGAACAGCTGGGAACCAGCTTGTCGAGACCGACACCGCACGCTGGTCGGCCTTGCGCAGCGCCTCCAACCGGATCACCTCCTCGCCCGGCTTCAGCCGAAGATGACCGGCGATATCCGTGCTTGCCGCTTCCCGCTGCGATGACAGCAACAGCCCTTCCACATCCCGCGCCTGCGCGCCAATGCCCGCGGTGAAGCGGGTACGCCGCGAGATCGGAAAGTTCAACCGGTCGCGACGCTCGATCAGCGTTCCCCGCCCCTGGATGGAGCGGACGATGCCCTCCTGCCCCAGGGCCGCCAGGGCACTTCTCACGGTATGGCGATTGACGCCGAACTGTTCGGCCAGCACCGTTTCCGGCGGCACCATGCCCGTTCCATCATAGTCACCCTCGGTAATGGACATGCGGATGCGGTCGGCAATCTGCCGCCACAGAGCCACGCCGTTTTGCCGTTGGACCGTCTTCACCTGCCCCATTACAGCGCCCTGATCCCTCTGACATGTCATACGCTTGTCATGCCCATTCGATAAATATACAGTAACTTGTATGGTTGTCTATATTATTAGACAAATTTGGATTTGGCAATGGCGACAGCACCCCGTATCTCCGACGAAAAGATCCCTCCGCGCAAGCGTGTTGCCGATCTGCTGGCACAGGCGCTGCCGCAGGAGCTGGCGGACGCTTGGGACGCCCTTGAGGTCAAGCCGCAAGCGCAGTTCCTGCGCGGGCCGGAAACCGGGCTGGTCATGATCCGCGGCAGGATCGGCGGCGGCGGCGCGCCGTTCAATCTCGGCGAGGCCACTGTCTGCCGCGCCACGGTTCGCCTTTCCAGTGGCGCCGTCGGACATGCCCATGCGCTCGGGACCCATAAGGAAAAAGCCCGGCTTGCGGCGATCTTCGACGCGCTTTGGCAGGACGAAGAGACACAGCACTTCGTCGAGACGCGCCTGCTTGCGCCCATCGAGCATCGTGTCACCGCCGCCGACCGCCAGTCGGCCGAGGAGACAGCTGCGACGCGGGTGGATTTCTTCACAATGGTGCGGGGAGAGGACTGATGGACCCGAAGACCGATGCCCTGACCGGCGGCTTCGCCGAACCGGTATTTCACGCCCAGAGCGTGTTCAGGATGCTGATGGACGGCATGGCGCGGCCGGGGACGGTGAGCAGCATCCTGCCGGAAGTCGAGCCCCCGGCGCCGCTCGGAATGGCGGCGGGCGCCCTGGCTCTGACGCTTTGCGACCATGACACGCCGGTCTGGATGACGCCGGGCCTCGCCAAATCCGCGGTCGGCGAGTGGCTGCGCTTTCACACCGGCGCGCCGCTGACGCGGGAAAAAGCCGAGGCGCGATTTGCCTTTGCCGAAGCCAATGCGCCGCTTTCGTCCTTCGGCCTGTTTTCCACCGGCACCCAGGAATATCCGGATCGCTCCACGACCCTGATCCTTGAAGTCGCCGCCCTCGACAAGGGGCGGGCGCTGACGCTGACCGGCCCAGGCATCAAGGATCGTGCGACCATCGCGCCGCTGGGGCTTCCTGAGACCTTCCTTCGGCAATGGGCGGAGAACCGCAGTCTTTTTCCACGCGGCATCGACTTGGTGCTGACCTCGGGGCGGCAGATGCTCTGCCTGCCCAGAACATGCCAGATCATGGCCAGGGAGATTTGAAGAGATGTATGTTGCCGTGAAAGGCGGCGAAGCGGCGATCGACAACGCGCATCGCCTGCTCGCTGATCGACGCCGTGGCGACCGGTCGCTGCCCTCCGTCACCATCGAACAGGTCGTACAGCAGCTTGGGCTGGCCGTGGACCGGGTGATGGCCGAAGCCTCGCTCTATGATCGGGCGCTTGCGGCGCTGGCCGTGCGTCAGTCGCGCGGCGACATGATCGAAGCGATTTTTCTGCTGCGCGCCTATCGCACCACCTTGCCGCGCTTTGGCGCTTCCCAGCCGATCGATACCGCGGACATGCGGATCGAACGGCGCATATCGGCCACCTACAAGGATCTGCCCGGCGGCCAGTTGCTCGGCCCGACCTTTGACTACACGCATCGGCTGCTGGACCCTTCTCTTCTTGAAGAGACGCCGGTCGAGGAGCCGGCCCGCAAGGCGAGCGGCAGCGAGCGGGCCATGCGGGTTTCTGAAATCCTCAAAGAGGAAGGGCTGATCGAGGCCGATGGCGAGATGCCGGAGGATCACGTAGCCGGCGACATTACCCGGGAACCGATCGATTATCCGATGACCCGGGACCTGCGGCTACAGGCGCTTGCCCGCGGCGACGAGGGCTTTCTTCTAGCTCTCGGCTATTCCACGCAACGCGGCTATGGACGAACCCATCCGTTTGCCGGCGAAATTCGGATTGGCGAAGTCGAGGTAGAGTTGGAGGTGGCGGAACTGGGTTTTGCGGTGTCGCTCGGTCGGGTGCGGGTGACCGAATGCCAGATGGTCAACCAGTTCAAGGGATCCGCCAAGGCACCGCCACAGTTCACGCGCGGCTACGGCCTGGTGTTCGGACAGAGCGAGCGCAAGGCGATGGCGATGGCGCTGGTCGACCGGGCGCTTAGAGCCGAGGAATTAGGCGAGGACGTCGTGGCGCCGGCGCAGGACGAGGAATTCGTCATTTCCCATTGCGACAATGTCCAGGCAACGGGTTTCGTCGAACATCTGAAACTGCCGCATTACGTGGACTTCCAGGCCGAACTCGATCTGGTGCGACGCATGCGGGCCGATCATGACAAGGCGCGGGAGAGCGGTTTCGACCTCAGCGAGGCGGCCGAATGAACAGCGTTCGTTCAGTCGCGCGGCTGCTCGGCATACCAGTAGGCCGACAGCACGGTCATGGTGACCAGGACCGAAACGAAGACAATCAAGATTGTACCGATATCCATATCCGAAATCTCCTATTGAGACGGGATAACGCCTGATGAACGCAGAAGTTTCACCCAAGGCAGATCTGGCCACCTACAACTTTGCCTATCTGGACGAACAGACCAAGCGGATGATCCGCCGCGCCATCCTCAAGGCGATTGCCATCCCCGGCTACCAGGTACCGTTCGCATCGCGCGAAATGCCGATGCCCTATGGCTGGGGCACTGGCGGCGTTCAGGTGACGGCGGCCATTCTGGGCCCCCAAGACGTGCTGAAGGTGATCGACCAGGGGGCGGACGACACCACCAATGCCGTCTCCATCCGCGCCTTCTTCCAGAAGGTCGCCAATGTGGCGGTGACCACCCATACGAAGGACGCCACCGTCATCCAGACCCGCCACCGCATCCCGGAAGAAAAGCTGCGGGAGGGTCAGGTGCTGGTCTACCAGGTGCCGATTCCCGAGCCCTTGCGCTTTCTCGAGCCGCGCGAGACCGAGACGCGCAAGATGCATGCGCTGGAAGAATACGGCCTGATGCATGTGAAGCTCTACGAAGACATCGCCCGCAACGGTCGCATTGCCACGACCTATGCCTATCCGGTCAAGGTCGCCGGCCGCTATGTCATGGACCCCTCGCCGACCCCGAAATTCGATAATCCGAAAATGCATATGTCGGAAGCGCTGCAGCTGTTCGGCGCCGGGCGCGAAAAACGGATCTATGCCGTGCCACCTTACACCGATGTGGTCAGCCTCGACTTCGAGGACCATCCCTTCGAGATCCAGCATTTCGACAAGCCCTGCGCGCTTTGCGGCGCGGAGAACGTCTATCTTGACGAAGTCGTTCTCGACGACAAGGGCGGCCGCATGTTCGTCTGTTCCGATACCGACAATTGCGAAGACCGCCGCGAGCACGGCCATGCCGGCCATCTGCTGGCCACCAACAAGGAGGCCGCCGAATGAGCGATACGCCGCTGCTCAAGGTTCGGGATGTCTCGAAATTCTATGGCAGCCGGATCGGCTGCACAAATGTGTCCTTCGATCTCTGGCCCGGCGAAGTGCTGGCCATTGTCGGCGAAAGCGGATCGGGAAAGACGACGCTGCTCAACTGCCTGTCGACGCGGCTGATGCCGACGACCGGCAGTGTCGAATATCACATGCGCGACGGTGGCTATCGCGACCTCTATCACATGAGCGAGGCTGAGCGGCGTTTTCTGATGCGCACCGACTGGGGCTTCGTGCACCAGAATCCGGCGGACGGCCTGCGTATGACGGTGTCGGCCGGGGCCAATGTCGGCGAGCGCCTGATGGCGGTCGGCGACCGGCACTATGGAAAGATCCGGGCCACCGCCAGCGACTGGCTGGAACGGGTGGAAATCAGCACGGACCGCATCGACGACCAGCCGCGCGCCTTTTCCGGCGGCATGCGCCAGCGCCTGCAGATCGCCCGCAACCTGGTGACCGGCCCGCGGCTGGTGTTCATGGACGAACCGACGGGTGGCCTCGACGTTTCGGTGCAGGCCCGTCTGCTCGATCTGGTGCGCGGTCTCGTCAACGATCTGGGCCTGGCGGCCATCGTTGTCACCCACGATCTGGCAGTGGCCCGACTTCTCTCCCATCGCATGATGGTGATGAAGGACGGGCTGGTGGTCGAACACGGCCTGACCGACCGGGTGCTGGACGATCCGCAGCAGCCCTACACGCAATTGCTTGTCTCCTCGATCCTGCAGGTCTGAGCCCGCAGGTCTGGCACCAGGAAGGTTACCGATGACCACGCCCCTCGTCGTTTCCGAAGTTTTCAAGAGCTTCACCATGCATCTGCGCGGCGGCCTCAAGCTGCCGGTCGTCGCCAATGTCTCCTTTTCCGTGGCCGGCGGCCAGTGTGTCGTTCTCGGCGGCCCGTCCGGCATCGGCAAGAGCTCGATCCTGAAGATGCTCTATGGCAATTACGCCGTCGACTGCGGCCAGATCCTGGTCGATCACAAGGGTCGCATCATCGATATCGCCAGCGCCGACCCGCGCAGCGTGCTGGAAGTCCGGCGCGATACGATCGGCTATGTCAGCCAGTTCCTGCGGACCGTGCCGCGCGTCGCCGCGATCGACGTGGTGGCCGAGCCGCTGGTGGCCCGTGGCACGCCGACGGATGCCGCGAGGGCTGCGGCCGGAGACTTGCTGGCTATGCTGAACCTTCCCAAGGAGCTGTGGCAATTGCCGCCAGCGACCTTTTCGGGCGGCGAGCAGCAGCGCGTCAACATCGCCCGCGGCTTCATCACCGACCATCGCATCCTTCTTCTGGACGAGCCGACAGCCTCGCTCGACGCCGTCAACCGCGCCGTGGTGGTCGACCTGATCCGCGCCAAGAAAAAGGCCGGCGTGGCGCTGCTCGGCATCTTCCACGACGCTGAGGTGCGCGAGGCCGTGGCCGACGATATTCTCGACGTCTCAGCATTCTCACCACGAAAGATTGCCGCATGAGCCGCAAGCTTACGCCCGAGCCGACAATCCACCCGACCGCCACCGTCAACGCATCGACGCTCGGGCGCTACACCGAGGTGGCGGAGCGCTGCCGCATCGACGAGGTGGAGTTCGGCGACTATTCCTACATCGAGCGCGATGGCTCGATCTGGTGCGCGACGATCGGCAAGTTCGTCAACATCGCCGCCAGCGTGCGTATCAACGCCACCAACCATCCGATGTGGCGGGCGACCCTGCATCATTTCACCTATCGCGCCCCCAATTACTGGGAGGATGCCGATCTCGACGAGGATTTCTTCGCCTGGCGGCGGCAGAACCGCATCAGCATCGGCCACGACGTGTGGATCGGCCATGGCGCCACGGTGCTGCCCGGCGTCACCGTCGGCAATGGTGCAGTGATCGGCGCCGGCGCCGTCGTCTCCAAGGACGTGGTGCCCTACACGATCGTCGGCGGCGTCCCGGCCAAACTCATTCGCGAGCGTTTTACAGCCGCACTCGGCGAGCAGATGGATGCCCTTTCCTGGTGGGACTGGGGTCATGACCGGCTGCATGCCGCGCTTGCCGATTTCCGCCATCTGCCGGCGGAGGACTTTGTCGCGAAATACAGCTGATTATCGTTTCTTCTCAAACGCTTATCAATTGTAATCGTCCCGACACAAAACTGACATTAGCGTTTCATGAAGGATGACTAAAGCCAGAGACGAATTTGGTCGTCTTCTAGGAATAGCGAAAATGAACTTTCAGCTGACAAACGTGACCCGGCGCTTTGGCCAGAACATGGCCGTCGACAACGTGACGATCGCTATTCCGCAAGGCCAGATGGTCGGCGTCATCGGCCGGTCGGGCGCCGGCAAGTCCACCCTGCTGCGCATGATCAACCGGTTGGCGGACCCGACGTCCGGCTCCATCCATTTCGGCGATACGGAAGTCTCGTCCCTGCGCGGTTCTGCCCTGCGCAACTGGCAGCGCGACTGTGCGATGATCTTCCAGCAGTTCAACCTGGTGCCGCGTCTCGACGTGCTGACCAATGTCCTGCTCGGCCGGCTCAACCATCGCTCGACGGTGTCGAGCATTCTCAACATGTTCACCCGAGAAGAGCGCATCATGGCGATTGCCGCGCTGGAGCGCCTCGGCATCGAACAGACGGCGCTGCAACCGGCCGGGACCCTGTCGGGCGGCCAGCAGCAGCGCGTGGCGATTGCCCGCGCCCTGATGCAGGCGCCGAAAATGGTTCTGGCTGACGAGCCGATTGCCTCGCTGGATCCCTTGAATGCCAAGATCGTCATGGACGCACTGAAGGACATCAACGAGCGCGAAGGCATCACCGTCATCACCAACCTGCACACGCTGGACACCGCCCGCGCCTATTGCGAACGCATTGTCGGCATGGCCAAGGGCCGCGTCGTCTTCGACGGCACCCCACATGAGCTGACTGCCGAAGCCGTGCAGGAGATCTACGGTTCCGACAGCCATGGCGCCGGGATCGACGAGAGCATGACCTCGACCAGCATCAACATTCCAGGCGTCAAGGCCAAGGCCGCCGCCATGCAATCCGTCGGTCATCAGTCCCTGGCAGCCGCCGAGGCCTGATTGCCCGCATCGATCGTCGCCCGCGTAAAGGGCACCCCATTATCCATGACGCATTCCGGACATCCGGGACAACAGGAGATGAACGCATGTTGAAGAAGATCCTTCTTGCCACCGCCGCCCTCGTATCGCTGGCCGGTGTGGTTCACGCCGAAGACCTCAAGGAATTCCGCATCGGCATTCTGGGCGGCGAAAACGAAGCCGACCGTCTGCGCAACTACCAGTGCATGACCGACAAGCTCAAGACCGTTCTCGGCGTCGAAAAGGTTTCGCTCTTCCCGGCCGCCGACTATGACGGCGTCATCCAGGGCCTGCTCGGCGGCACGCTCGATTACGCCGAACTCGGCGCATCGGGCTTTGCCAAGATCTATCTGGCCGATGCAAAGGCCGTCGAGCCGATCCTGACGACCGTTCAGACCGACGGTTCGATGGGCTATTACTCGATCATGGTCGCCCGCAAGGATAGCGGCATGACCAAGGTCACCGATATCAAGGGCAAGAAGCTCGGCTTCGCCGACCCGGATTCCACGTCCGGTTACCTGATCCCGACGGTCACCCTGCCGGAATCCCTCGGCGCACCGGTCAAGGGCTATGTGGCAGAAACCGGCTTTGGCGGCGGCCATGAGAACCTCGTCCTCGAAGTTCTGAAGGGCACGTTCGATGCCGGCACGACCTTCGGTTCCGGCGTTGGCGAATTCAAGGACGGCTACACATCGGGCAACCTGAAGAAGATGGTCGACAAGGGCATCCTCAACATGGACGACCTGGTCGAACTGTGGAAGTCCCCGCTGATCCCGAACGGTCCGGTCGTGGTTCGCACGTCGATGAACGAAGACATGAAGTCCAAGTTCAAGACCTTCATGATGGACCTGCCGAAGACCGATGCGGCCTGCTTCTCGGCCATCCAGGGCGGCGACTTCAAGGGCTTCACGGAAGTCAATGTCGATTTCTACAAGCCGATCATCGACGCCCGCAAGGCAACCATCGGCGGCTGATCCCAGCCTGACGACAAGCGAAACCGCCGGACGGCAGCGTCCGGCGGTTTTTTACGGCGGATATGAGATGCGCCGCAAACGGATACTTCCTGAAAAAGGACTTGGGTCATGACACTCTCGATGGCGCGGCATCCCTTGGGCGATGGGGGAATGCAGGTCGAACGGCATTGGCAGGAACTGGCGGCCAAACGGCGTCTCTATTCGGCCATCGGGATCGGACTGCTGTTGGTGGTGGTCAGCGGCTCTCTGTGGTTTGCCAACGAGACGAATTCGGGCAAGTTCTTCGATCGTATCCCGCATATCTTCGATTTCGTCGGCGATCTGGTTCCGCGCGACGGCATGGAAATCGTGCGGGCCATGTTCGATCTTCCGTCGCCCTATTACGATGGCAGCCTGCAGTACGAGTATCCGGAAGGACGCTACTACCTCACCGATAATTTCTACATTCCCGAGTATTTTTACAAAATGGCGGAGACGGTGAACATCGCCATCCTCTCGACGTTGATCGGTTTCATTTTCGGAGGCGTGCTGTCGTTCTTCGCGGCGAAGAACATGACCCGCAATCCGCTGTTGCGGGCTGCGGTTCGCCGCTTCATGGAAATCCTGCGTGCCTTTCCGGAAATCGTGCTGGCCGGCTTCTTTCTGGCCATCCTGTCGCTCGGTCCCATCCCGGCCATCATCGCCGTCTCGATCCACACGATCGGCGCGCTCGGAAAGCTCTTCTTCGAGGTTATCGAGAATGCCGACATGAAGCCCGACGAGGGGCTGAAGGCCGTTGGTGCCAGTTGGGTGGAGCGCGCATGGTTCGGCATGGTGCCGCAGGTCCTGCCCAATTTCGTGAGTTACTTCCTGCTGCGGCTGGAGATCAACGTGCGCGCCTCGACCATTATCGGCGCAGTCGGCGGCGGCGGCATCGGCGAGCAATTGCGGCTCTCCATCAGCCGCGGCCACGAGGCAAAGACGCTAGCGATCGTTCTGCTGCTGTTTGCAACCATCATCGCCGTCGATCAATTATCGGCCTGGCTGAGGCGCAAGCTGGTGGGCGATCAGGCCTTCCAGGCTGTGATGTGAGGGACCCGCTATGAAAACGCTCAGCGCCGCCGACATGGATGCCGTTGCCCACCGACACGGCCATCTGCTGCAGCCGTCCTTCTGGATGCGCTTCCGCTTCCTTCTGATTGGCGGTTCCGTCATTCTCTATTTCCTGTTCTGCTGGTGGTTCTTTGCCATCGGGCAGGTGCTGGGAACAGCCAATTGGGGAATGGCCGGCACCTATCTGGCCGATTGGGTCTCCTATGAAATCCGCCCCGATATCGAAATCGAAGCGGACGGCAGCATGCAGATCGTGTACCCGCGATTCGACCCGATTGGTCCCAATCCCAACCCGCAATGGCTTATCGCCGAACGCGCCACGATCGCGCGCACCATCGAGGTGCCGGCCGGCGGCCAGGGATCTGCGCCGAAGGCCAGCTCCTCCTTTTCCTTCATGGCGCCAAACGCAACACCCGACAGCGCAACGCAGGCCCGCACCGAGCAAAGGACCGAGGAGGTCGTGACCCGGGCAGCCGTGACGATGAACGCCGCCGACCGGATCGTGGTCATGCCGGATCGCGTCGACGTCACACGGGGTGACGACACGATTTCCATCACGGTAGGCGTTGGAAACGAGGTCAACGCCGACAAGCCGCTTCCTGTCTGGGCGGAGCAGCGTAACCCCGGCGACAAGATCGTCCTGTCTTTCGGCTTTTCTGGCTGGGCGGAAGTCCGCGACGACGTGGTGAAGATCCACAAGCGCTTCCTTGGCTGGGCCAACTTTATCTTCGACACCGATTCCCGCTTCTTCGGTAAGTCGGTCTCCGAAGTCAGCTCATTGATCTGGAGTGGAGAGCGGCTCGACCCGGCGCGGAGCAATCTGTCACTGGCCTGGAACGATATCCTCTACAATCCGTCCTGGCAGCATCTCGACGTCTGGACCAAGATGCTGCAGACCATCGTGATGGCCTTCATCGGCACACTGTTTGCCATGATCATCGCCTTTCCGCTGTCCTTCCTGGCGGCGCGCAACATTGTTCGCAATCGGCCGGTCAACCAGCTGGTCAAGCGCTTCTTCGATTTCCAGCGGTCGGTGGACATGTTCATCTGGGCGCTGTTCTTTACCCGCGCCTTCGGCCCCGGGCCACTGGCCGGCATTTCGGCGATCTTCTTCACCGATACCGGCACGCTCGGCAAGCTTTACGCCGAGGCGCTGGAGAATATCGACGACAAGCAGCGCGAAGGCGTGAAATCGGTCGGCGCTTCGCCGGTCGCGGTGCAGCGCTTCGGTGTGTTGCCGCAGGTCATGCCGCTGTTTGCCTCCCAGGCGCTCTATTTCTGGGAGTCCAACACCCGCTCGGCCACGATCATCGGCGCAGTCGGCGCCGGCGGTATCGGCCTGAAACTCTGGGAAGCGATGCGCACCCATTCGGACTGGGAAAACGTCGCCTACATGGTCGTCCTGATCCTGATCGTCGTCTTCATCTTCGACTCGATTTCCAATGCGCTGCGCTCTCGGTTGATGGGGAAAAGGCACTGATATCGGCGTTCAGCAACGCCGATCATCATCATTTTGTAACGAAGCTGCGATAGCGCAGGTCCAGCTTGCCTTTAGGCAATGAACCGGACCATTGTGGCCGCTTCGATCACCGATTCCAGGACCTTCCATTTGCGTTACGCGCTTTATTTCACGCCGCCCGAAGAGGACTCTTTGACCCAGGCGGCGGCCCGGTGGCTCGGCCGCGATGCGTTTTCCGACCATCAAATTGCCCACGATCCGGTGGACGGACTGCCGGACGGCGACTTGCAGGACCTGCTCGCCGATCCGCGGCGCTACGGGTTTCATGCGACGATCAAGGCGCCGTTCGAACTGGCGGAGGGAGCAAGCGAAGCTCATCTTCTCTCTGCATTCGAGGCCTTTTGCAGCAGGACGGAAGCCTTCGACATTCCCAAGGTCGTGGTCGGCCAATTGGGGCCGTTCTTCGCGATCATACCGGATCGGATCTATCCCGTTCTGCAAACCTTCGCCGCCTCGGTTGTGGAGGAGTTCGAGCCCTTCCGAGCGCCGCTGAGCGAGGCCGATATTGCTAGGCGCCGGCCCGAGCGGCTGAGCGACAGCCAGCGGGCCAACCTGATGCGCTGGGGCTATCACCATGTCATGGACGATTTCCGCTTCCATATGACCCTGACCGGTCCAGCTGATCCGGGTATTGCGCCCATCCTCAGCGATGTGCTGAACCAGCGCTTTGCCGATTTCGTCAACCGGCCGCTGACCGTGTCCGGCCTTGGCCTGTTCGTGGAAGAGAGCCGGGGTGCGCCCTTTACCGTCAAATCCTGGCTGCCGCTCCGCGGCGCCTGAACCAAACCGAAAGCACAAAGACCCATGTCCGCCGAAACTGTCTTTTCCAATGCCCGCATCGTCCTTGAGGACAGCATCATCTCCGGCTCGCTCGTCATCCGCGACGGGCGCATTGCCGAGATCTATGAGGGAAACAGCCAAGTCGGCGAGGATGTCGAAGGCGATTATCTGATCGCCGGGCTGGTCGAACTGCACACCGATCATCTCGAATCCCATTATTCGCCACGGCCGGGCGTGCGCTGGAACAAGACATCGGCCATTCAGGCCCATGATGCGCAGGTGGCGGCATCGGGCATCACAACTGTATTCGACTGCCTGCGCATGGGCGCCGACGAGGATGACGGCTTCAAGATGGGCGAAATGCGCGCCATGGCCGATGCCATCCAGGCGGCCGAAAAAGACGACCGGCTGCGTGCCGAGCACCTGCTGCACCTGCGCTGCGAAGTCTCGGCCGGCGACGTGCTGGAGCATTTTGCCGATTTCGAGAGCGACCCCTATGTGCGCCTCGTCTCGCTGATGGATCACGCACCCGGCCAGCGCCAGTTCCAGACCATGGACCAGTACACGCTCTATTACAAAACCAAGCGCGGCCTGTCGGACGAGGCCTTTGCCCATTTCGTCGCCCGCCGTCTGGAGGCTTCGGCGCGCAATTCCGCACAACATCGCGATGTGCTGGCCAAGATCTGTGCAGCGCGCGGCATCACCGTTGCAAGCCATGACGACGCGACGCTGGAGCATGTGGAAGAGGCCAAGGGACACGGCGTGAAGCTTGCCGAATTCCCGACAAGCCTAGACGCCGCCGATGCCTCGCACCAGGCCGGCATGAGCGTCTTGATGGGTGCCCCGAACGTCGTGCGCGGCGCGTCCCATTCCGGCAACATCGCCGCCAAGGACCTGGCGCAGCGGGGCGTGCTGGACGTTCTTTCTTCGGATTACGTTCCACTCAGCCTGCTGCATGCGCCCTTCGTGTTGGCAGAAGAGATCGACGGCATGAGCCTGCCACAGGCACTGGCCATGGTGACGTCAACCCCGGCCCGCACGGTCGGGCTAGAGGATCGCGGCCGGATTGCTGCCGGCCTTCGCGCCGACCTGGTGCGGGTGCGCCGGCATGATGGTGTGCCTGTGGTGCGCGGCGTGTGGCGGCAGGGCAGAAGGGTGGCCTGATGGAAGCGCAGGCCGATTGCAGGCGGATCGACGCAGCCGGAACGCTTGTTGCGGTGGTCGGTCCGAGCGGCGCCGGCAAGGACAGCCTGATGGCCATTGCCGCCCGGCATTTTCTCGGTGTGCCGCAGGTGCATTTCGTCCAGCGGGTGATCACTCGGCCGGCCGATGCCGGCGGCGAGGACCACGTCTGCGTCAGCGAGAGTGACTTCGAGACACAAAGGCAGGCCGGCGGCTTTGCCGTCGACTGGGATGCCCATGGCCTGCGCTACGGCATTCCCGCAGCGGTCCACGAGAAGCTGGCGCTTGGCCATGTGGTGGTCGCCAATGGCTCGCGCTCGACACTGCCGCGTTTTGCCAAGGCCTTTTCACCCTTGCTGGTGGTCAATGTGACGGCGAGCCCGGATGTGCTGGCGACCCGGCTGGAAGCGCGCGGCCGCGAGAGCCGTGAGGAGATCCTGCGCCGGCTGGCGCGCAGTTCGCTGGAAATCCGTGGCGACTACGACGTCGTGACCATCGACAATAGCGGCGCCCTGGAGGATGCGGGCCAGCAATTTATCCGAACCCTTGCAGGATTGCTGCCCGCCACCGTCGAGACTTAAGCCGGATCGCCGATCCGCTCGACATGATCGAGCAGGAAGATGGCATGCGTGAGCGCGGCCCCGGTCGCTTCCAGCATCTGCGGCAGAACAAGCCATTCCAGCGTCCAGGCGGCACCGGAGCGCTCCTGCTCATGGATCAGGGACTGATGCAGGGCCGAGAGCTGCACGGCATTAAAGTGGGCCAGCGCCACCAACACTTCAGCGCGCACCGGGTTCTGCTTGTGCGGCATGGCCGAGGAGCCGCCGCCGCCCGATAGCGTGATCGTGCCGATACCGTTCTGCGCCATCAGGGCCACGTCCTGGCCGAGTTTGCCAAGCGCCCCTGTGATGCGCGACAGGGCATTGCCGAGATCGGCGATACGGCCGCGATCGGCATGGGGAACATAGGCGGGAACGGCAAGGCCAAGCTCAGTCGCCATGCTGTGGCGAATGCTGGTGATCGCATCTCCGAATTTTTCCGAAGTTCCGACCGCACCGGCAAGACTGACGATCAGGCTGTGCGGCTTTTGTGCTGCCAGCGCGGCACCGGCGTTTGCCACGGCATCGCGCCAGACCGTAATGCGGTCTCCGGCCGTCATGGCGATCGCGGCCTGCATGCGCGAGCGACCCATCAGGGGTGCCGAGCCGAAACGCTCCAGGAGGGCGTCAAACGAATGTGCTAGGATCATTAGCCGGCTTTCGAAGCAATCGAAAACCGTCTTCAGCTTCAAAGCCAGTGCCGTATCGACAACATCCTGGCTGGTGGCGCCGAGATGCAACGCCTTGGCCGCCTCGCCGCCGACGTGCTCGCGCAACTGTTGCACGAGGCCTGGAACCGGCACGCCGTCTTTCAGCGTCGAGGCGGTCAGCCGCTCCATGTCCGGCTCGAAGGCATCGAGTGCAGCGCGGATCGTGGCAGCGTCTGCCGCCGTGATCATGCCCGCTTCGGCTTGGGCCTTCGCCAGCGCCGCCTCGAAACGCAGCAGAGCGGCGATGTCCGCCTTGCGGCCGAGCAGGGCCGCGACTTCGGCGTCACCCAACAGGGCATGGAAATAAGGCTGACCGGTCAAAGCCATGGTTCAGACGCGCTCCAGCGCGATGGCAATGCCCTGGCCAACACCGATGCACATGGTGGAGAGCGAATAGCGGCCACCGGTCAACGACAGTTCCAGCGCCGCCGTTCCGGTGATGCGGGCGCCGGACATCCCCAGCGGATGACCGAGCGCGATGGCGCCGCCGTTTTTGTTGACGCGCGGATCGTCGTCGGCAATGCCGAGCATACGCAGCGTGGCGAGGCCTTGGGATGCAAAGGCCTCGTTGAGCTCGATCACATCGAACTGATCCTGGGTCATGCCGAGGCGGGCCATCAGCTTCTGCGATGCCGGCGCCGGGCCGATGCCCATGACGCGCGGCGGCACGCCGGCCGTGGCACCGCCGAGAATGCGGGCGATCGGGGTCAGGCCGTATTTCTTCGCCGCAGCCTCCGAAGCGATGATGAGTGCGGCGGCCCCGTCATTGACGCCGGAGGCGTTGCCGGCGGTGACCGTGCCGCCTTCCTTCTTGAAGGGGGTGCCGAGCTTTGCCAGCGCTTCCATCGATGTGGCCCGCGGATGCTCATCCCTGGAGACAACGACAGGATCGCCCTTGCGCTGCGGGATCACCACGTCGGTGATCTCCTTGCCCAACCGACCGTTTTCCTGGGCGGCAGCGGCCTTGGCCTGGGAGCGCACGGCGAATGCGTCCTGATCCTCGCGGCTGACCTTGTAGTCCTCGGCGACATTCTCGCCGGTCTCCGGCATGGAATCGACGCCGTACTGCTTCTTCATCAGCGGGTTGACGAAGCGCCAGCCGATGGTGGTGTCGTGGATTTCGGCATGGCGGGAAAAGGCGGTCTCGGCCTTGGGCATCACGAACGGTGCCCGGCTCATGCTTTCGACGCCGCCGGTGATCATCAGTTCGGTCTCGCCCGCCTTGATCGAGCGGGCTGCCATGATGACGGCATCCATGCCGGAGCCGCAGAGACGATTGATGGTCGTGCCCGTGACAGCGTCCGGCAGACCGGCCAACAGCAACGACATGCGGGCGACATTGCGATTGTCCTCGCCGGCCTGGTTAGCGCAGCCGAAGATCACGTCCTCGACGGCGGCCCAGTCGACGCCTGTATTGCGGGCCATCAGGGCCTTCAACGGAATGGCGCCGAGATCGTCGGCGCGGACCGAGGACAGCGATCCGCCAAAACGGCCGATCGGGGTGCGGATATAATCGCAGATAAAAGCTTCGGTCATCGGATTTCCCTACAGTGTTGGCACCACGAGATCGACCACGGGGCCATCGGTATGCAGCGGCGCGCCGGTCATCGCCTGGAGTTCCTCCATCGACATGAGGCCAAGCTTCTCGCGCAGCACGAAACGCTTGTCGACGATATCGATGACGGCATGGCTCGTATAGATACGCGTGATACAGCCAACGCCGGTCAGCGGAAAGGTACAAGCTTCAACTAATTTCGGTTCACCCGTTTTGGTGACGTGTTCGGTGATGACGCAGACCTGCTTGGCACCATGCACCAGATCCATCGCACCGCCGACGGCCGGAACGCCCTTGGTGCCGACGCGCCAGTTGGCGAGGTCGCCGTTTTGGGCGACCTGGAGCGCGCCGAGGATGGCGACATCGAGATGGCCGCCGCGCACCATGGCAAAACTGTCGGCGTGGTGGAAGAAGGCAGCCCCCGGCTTCAGCGTCACCGCCTTCTTGCCGGCATTGATGAGGTCCCAGTCCTCTTCACCAGCGGCAGGCGCTTCACCGAAATTCAGGATGCCGTTTTCCGTGTGGAAGATCGCCTCGCGGCCCTCCGGCTGGTAACGGGCGACCATTTCCGGGAAGCCGATGCCGAGATTAACATAGGCGCCGTCCTTGATGTCCTGGGCGGCACGCCAGGCGATCTGGGCGTTGGACAGCTTGATGTCGTCGCGCGTATTGACGGTCATGCCTGGACTCCTGGGGCATAGACCACCCCGGCTCGAATGAGATCTTCTTCCTGTTTCGGATCGGCAATTTCCACGACGCCGTTCACGAAGATGCCCGGCGTGACGACGTGTTCGGGATCGATGCCGCCGGCCGGCACGAGCTTCGATACCTGGGCAATGGTGGTGGCTCCTGCCATGCACATCAGCGGATTGAAATTCCGGCCGGCCTTGTTGTAGGTCAGGTTGCCATGAACGTCGCCCAGATGCGCCTTGACGATGGCGAAATCGGCCTTCAGCCAGCGCTCCTGCACGTAAGGTCGCCCATCGAACTCGGCAATCACCTTGCCGTCGGCAAGTTCGGTGCCGTAGGCGGTGGGCGTGTAGAAGGCCGGAATGCCCGCGCCGCCGGCGCGGATGCGCTCGGCCAGCGTGCCCTGCGGCACCAGTTCCAGTTCGATTTCACCCGCCAGATAGCGGTCGGTGAACGCGCGCGGATCGGACGATTTGGGGAAGGAACAGATCATCTTCCTGACCATGCCGGCGTCGATCATGGCGGCGATGCCGATGCGGCCGTTGCCGGCATTGTTGTTGATGACCGTCAGGTTCTTCGGTCCCTTGTCGATCAGCGCGTGGATCAACTCGATCGGTGCGCCCGATCCGCCAAAGCCGCCGATCATTACGACAGCGCCATCGCCGATACCGGCGACGGCCGTGGCCGCATTTGCGATTGTCTTGTCCATGAAATTCCTCCCTTCGGCCCAGGAAACGGCCTGGCCGACGATGTCTCACCGAAAACTAGGTCAACACCGGCTCGACGGCAATCCATTTGTGCGTTATATGATTTTTGTTCGTATATCGCACATTTTTGAATAATGGAGGCAGGCGATGGTCGGAGAGCGCGACATCATGGGCGGCCTGATGAAAGGCCTGACAGTCATCGAAGCCTTCAGCGCCGACCGACCGCGGCTGTCGATTGCCGAGGCGGCGGCGGCGGCTGGTCTTGACCGCGCGACGACGCGGCGCTGCCTGCTGACGCTGTCGGAAATGGGCTATGCCGCCTATGACGGAAAGTTCTTCACACTGACGCCCCGCGTCCTGCGTCTGGGAACGGGGTGCCTGGCCGCCATGCCCTTGCCGCGCATCGTGCAACCGGTCATCGATCGGCTGTCGCTGGAGATCGGCGAGAGCACGTCCGTGTCGATCCTCGACGAAACAGAAATCGTCTATGTGGCTCGGGCGGCGCAGCGTCGCGTCATGTCGATTGCGCTTATGCCGGGGTCGCGCCTTCCCGCCTATTGCACCTCGATGGGACGTATCCTGCTGGCAGCGCTTGATCCCGCCGAGGCCAGGGCCGTGCTCGAACGCTCGGCTCTTGCCGCGCGCACCGACCGCACCGTGACGGACATCGATGCGTTAATGAGCATACTCGAGGAAACGAGAGCACAGGGCTTTGCGCTTATCGACCAGGAGGTCGAAATCGGCCTGCGCTCCCTGGCCGTACCGCTGGTGACGGTCCGCGGCCAGACCGTGGGAGCCCTCAATGTCGGCCTGGCCGCCGGCCCCGAGCCGATGTCGGCGCTGGTCGAGCGTTATCTGCCAGCCCTGCAAAGGGTGAAAGCCGAGCTTCAACAGATCCTCGTCTGATCACGGCAGTCGGGAGGCCCTAAAAAAAGATTGGCGACCGCCCTCTTCGAGCTGGCCGCCAATCCGGTTCTACCCATTAGATGTCGAAGAACACCGTCTCGTTTTCGCCCTGCAAAACGATGTCGAACGTGTAGGTATCGCCATCTCGTTTGGCGATCAGGGTCGGCACGCGCGTCTTGTGTTCGATGCGGGCAAGCACCGGGTCTTCGGCATTGGCCTGTTCCTCGTCGCCGAAATACATGCGGGTCTGAAGGCCGATATTAATGCCGCGCGCAACGATCCAGAAGGTGATGTGCGGCGCCATCAGGCGGCCGTCATTATAGGGAACACGGCCCGGCTTGATCGTCTCGAAGACGAATTCGCCGGTCGCCATGTCGCCGGGGCAGCGGCCCCAACCGAAGAAGTTCGGATCGGATATGCCGCGGGTTTCCGAGGGGCTGCTGTAAAGCCCGTCGGCATCGGCCTGCCAGATCTCGACCAGCGCATCTTTCAGCACCATGCCGGCACCGTCGATCACATGGCCGCGAATGGTGATTCTTTCACCCTTGGTCTTGTCGTTGGTCAGTGGTCCGGAGCCGAGATCCTGCTCGAAAATTCCATGGATGCCGGTGAAATTCGGCGTGCAGCCGATATGCACATAGGGTCCTGCCGTCTGGGACGGAGATTCCTTGAGGTAGCCGAGCGATTGCACCATGTCAGTTGCCTTCCTTGCGATTTTCGAACAGCGTCGAGCGGCGACCGCGCAACACGATGTCGAACTTGTAGGCGCGCATATCCATGGGAACCGTGGCATTCATATCAAGCGGCGCGATCAGCTGCTTGATGGCGTCTTCGTCGGGAATCGTCCTGACGATCGGACAAATCCAGATGAGCGGGTCGCCTTCGAAATACATCTGGGTGATCAGGCGCTGGGCAAAACCGTGGCCGAACACCGAGAAATGAATATGGGCCGGCCGCCAGTCGTTGACGCCGTTCGGCCAGGGATAGGCGCCGGGCTTGATGGTCTTGAACCAGTAATAGCCGTCCTCGTCGGTGATGGTGCGGCCGACGCCACCGAAATTGGGGTCGATGGCGGCCAGATAGGTTTCCTTCTTGTGGCGGTAACGACCGCCGGCATTGGCCTGCCAGAATTCCACCAGTGCGCCATCGACGCCACGCCCACGCTCGTCCAGGACGCGGCCGTGCACGAGGATGCGCTGGCCGATCGGGCTTTCGCCGGGCTTGGCATAGTTGGCGATCAGGTCATTGTCGAATTCGTTGAGCATGCCGTGGCCGAAGACCGGGCCGTTGATCTCGCTGCGTGTACCGTCAAGCGAAATGAGCGCGCGCTGCGGCGAGCGCAGAACGGAGGTCTTATAGCCCGGCGCATAGGCCGGCGGGTGAATGCTGCGGTCGCGCGCGAAGAACGCGCCTGTCTCCGGCATGGTATTCTTCATTGTGTCTCCTCCGCTTGGGTCTCTTCCCGATCCTTCAATGCGTCCTTGGCAATCTTGATGGCGTGATTTGCCGCCGGCACGCCGGCATAGATGGCCACATGGAGCATCGCCTCCATCAGATCCTCTTTCGTCGCGCCTGTATTGGCCGTCGCACGAACATGCATTGCGACCTCTTCGTCGTGACCGAGGGCGGCCAGGAGCGCGATGGTCACGATCGACCGCTCGCGCTTCGTCCAGTTCGGCCGCGACCAGACATGCCCCCAGGCCGCTTCGGTGATCAGGTCCTGGAACGGCTCATCAAACGGAGTCTTGGCCAATTCGGCCTGATCGACATAGGAGCCCCCCAGGACGCTGCGCCGCGTGGCCATGCCCTGATGATAACGGGATGATTTGTCCTGGGGTGCGGTCATGTCTGCTCTTTCACGCTTTCTTCAAGAAGGATTGCAGGAGGCTCGCCAACTCTTCCCGCTGCTCGACGCAGGGAATGTGGCCGCAGCCTTCGATCAGTTCGAAGCGGGCACCGGGGATCATGTCTGCCGCGGCACGCACCAGATCCGGCGGGGTCGAGCCGTCCTGGTCGCCGACGACCAGCAGGGCCGGCACCGTGACGGTCGGCAGGATGGCGGTGAAATCCGTATCGCGAATGGCCTCACAGGTGCGGATGTATCCCTCCGGCGACTGGCGCTCCATCATCAGGCGGTAGCCGCCCAATTCATCGGCGCGTTGCTCGTGGAAATCCGGCGTGAACCAGCGCTCCATGACATTGCCTGAGATGCTCGACAGGCCGCCAGCCTTGATGGCATCGATGCGGGCGTTCCAGATCTCCGGCGTGCCGATCTTCGGTGCCGTGTCGCAGAGCATCATCCTGCGGAATAGGTCGGGCCGCTTCTTCCACAGGCCCTGGACAATGATACCGCCGACCGACAGGCCGCAGAACGTGGCCTTCTTGATCTCGAGATGATCGACCAGCGCTTCCAGATCGTCGACCAGCGTATCCATACCGAAGGGGCTGTCCGCGCCGCCGGAAAGGCCATGACCGCGCGAATCGTAGAGAAGCACGGAAACGTCCTCGCCGAGTTCGTCGAAGACCGGCAGCCAGATACGGAAATCGGTTCCAAGCGAATTGGAAAAGACAATCAGGTTGCGCGCGTCGGCATCGCCGATCAGCTCATGGTGGACCGTAATGCCGTTGATGGTGGCAAATGCCATGGGGTTCTCCTCACCGTGTTGAGAAATTAAGCGATGATTTTCTATGGGTAAAATGATATTTTGGGCATTATTCATAACCATATGAGCATGAATCATGGATGCCCGGATCAAGTTTCGCCATTTGCAGACCTTTCTAGAGGTGGCACGGCAACGGAGCGTCGGCAAGGCGGCCGATGCGCTTTCGATTACCCAGCCGGCCGTGACCCGGACCATCCGGGAGCTGGAGGAAGTGCTCGACGTGGCGCTTTTCGAGAAGGACGGACGCGGCATCCGCATCACCCATTTCGGCGAGGTGTTCCTGAAACATGCCGGAGAAAGCCTTGCCGCCGTGCAGCGCGGCATGGCGTCGCTTGCCCAGGCCCGCAAGTCGGAAGGGCCGCCGGTGCGCATCGGTACGTTGCCGACGGCATCGGCCACTTTCATGCCGGACGCCGTGGCGCAATTTCTGGCCAGCGGAACGGGCAGCGCGGTGACCATCGTCTCGGGCGAAAACCGGGCGCTGCTCGATTCGCTGCGGCTGGGGGCGCTGGATCTGGTCGTTGGACGGCTTGGCGCCGCGGACCTGATGACGGGGCTGTTTTTCGAACCGCTCTATAGCGAGGAAGTGGCGATCGTCGTCGGCGCGTCCCATCCGCTTCTGGCACGCAAGAGCTTTACCCTCAACGAACTCGCCCCCTTTACGGTTCTGATGCCAACGCGCGGCTCGGTGATCCGGCCGCTCGTCGACCGGTTGCTTCTCACCAACGGCATCGCCGAATTGCCGAACACCATCGAGACCGTTTCGGACTCGTTCGGCCGGGCCTATATCGCCCGGCATGACGCCGTCTGGATCATTTCGCGCGGCATCGTGTCAAACGACATTGCCAGCGGCCGGTTTGCCGAGCTGAAGATCGACATGAGCGAAACACGCGGCGCCGTCGGTCTGACCACCCAGGCGGGCGTCGAGCCGAATGCGGCACTGTCCCTGATGAAGCAGACGATCCGCGACCATGTGAACGCCCGAGCCGGGCGGTTCTGATCGCGGCAAGGATCAATGCGCCTCGTCCCAGTTGTGCGCGGCGCGGGCATCGACCTTCAGCGGCACGCGCATGGCAATGGCCGGCATCGCGGCATGCTCCATGACATTGACCACCACCGGAAGTGTCGCCTCGATCGCCTCGTCTTCCACCTCGAAGATCAGTTCGTCATGCACCTGTAGCAGCATGCGGGCCTTCTCCGACAGGCCGGCTGCCACGAGCGCCGGTTCGATCTTGATCATGGCGCGGCGGATGATGTCGGCAGCCGAGCCCTGGATCGGCGCGTTGATGGCGGCCCGCTCGTTGAAGGCGCGCATCGACGGATTGGACGATTTGATTTCGGGGTAATGGGCGCGACGGCCGAAGATGGTTTCGACATAGCCATGCTCGCGGGCAAAGGCCTTGGTCTGCTCCATATAGTCCTTGATGCCCGGGAAGCGCTCGAAATACTTCTTGATGTATTCGCCGGCCTCAGAGCGTTCGATCGACAGCTGGTTGGCGAGCCCGAAGGCGGAGATGCCGTAGATGATGCCAAAATTGATCGCCTTGGCGCGGCGGCGAACCTCGGAGGGCATGCCCTCGACAGGAACGCCGAACATTTCGGACGCCGTCATCGCGTGGATGTCGACGCCATCGGCGAAGGCCTGGCGCAACTGTGGAATGTCGGCGACATGGGCCAGCACCCGAAGCTCGATCTGGCTATAGTCGGCCGAGAGAAGCTTGTGGCCGGGCGTCGAGATGAAAGCCGTGCGGATCTTGCGGCCTTCTGCGGTACGCACCGGAATGTTCTGCAGGTTAGGTTCGGACGAGGACAGGCGTCCTGTCGTGGTCGAGGCCAGCGAATAGGACGTATGCACCCGCTTGGTTTCGGGATGGACATAGCCGGGCAAGGCGTCGGTGTAGGTCGATTTCAGCTTGGTCAGCTGGCGCCAGTCGACGATCTTGCGCGGCAGCGGCGCACCTTCGGCGGCCAGGTCCTCCAGAACCTGGGCCGAGGTCGACCATTGGCCCGTCTTGGTCTTGGAGCCTCCCGGAAGACCCATCCTTCCGAACAGGATATCGCCCAACTGCTTGGGCGAACCGATATTGAAGCGCTCGCCGGCCAGTTCGTAGATCTCGTCCTCGAAGGCGGCCGCCTTCTGGGCGAGTTCGCCCGACAGGCGCGACAGGATCTGCCGGTCGACGGTGATGCCGCGCTCTTCCATGCGGGCGAGAACCGGCACCAGCGGCCGCTCCAGCCGCTCATAGACCGTGGTCAGGCGATTGGCGGCGAGCCTTGGCTTCAGCACCATCCACAGGCGCAGCGTGACATCGGCGTCTTCCGCCGCATAGGCCGTGGCCTTGCCGATATCGACGCGGTCGAAGGTCACAGACGACTTGCCGGAACCTGCAACGTCCTTGTAGGCGATCGGGGTGTGGCCGAGCCAGCGCTCCGACAGGCCATCCATGCCGTGATTGCCGGCACCCGCATCGAGCGCATAGGACATCAGCATAGTATCGTCGAAATTCTCGATGACGATGCCGTGGCGCTTCATCAGCAGGTAGTCGTATTTGAGATTTTGCGCGATCTTGAGGACGGATGTGTCCTCCAGAAGGTCTTTCAGCGTGGCCAGCGCCTCAGCCATCGGGATCTGGTTTTCCGCAAGCTTCAGCCCGTCGCTGAACAGGTCTTCGCCACCCGTTCGGTGGCCGAGCGGCACATAGGCGGCGCGGATCTGCGGGGAGCCGGGCTCCTTGGTATTATCGGCGATCGCCAGGGAAAAGCCGACCAGTTCGGCCTGCATCGGATCCAGCGACGTGGTTTCGGTATCGAAGGCGACGGTGCCGGTCTCGCGGGCCGCCGCGATCCAGAGCCGCAAGGTCTCGATATCGCCAATGGTCTGGTAGCCTGTCGTGTCGATCGGCTGGCCATGGAAGGCTTGCGCACGCGACTTGACCAGATCTTCCGGGGTGAAGCCGTCCGTCATGGTAGGTGTCGCGGGTGCCGAACCAGCCGAACCCGGCTCCTCGGCGCGCTCGCTCGCAGTCTCGCCGGCATCGAGGTCCGGGCCGTGGGCGGCAACGCCCCATTCGACCTTGACGAAGGCGGGCTCGATGGCGCCGGCATCGCAATCGCAGATTTCGGCCACGCGACGGGTCAGCGAGGTGAATTCCATGGCCTTCAGGAAACTGATCAGCCTCGGTCCGTCCTGCGGCTCCAGCCCTAGCGCATCGAGCGGCATGTCGATCGGCACATCGGTGCGCAGCGTTACCAGCTGTTTCGACAGGCGGGCGAGATCGGCATTGGCGACGATGCTTTCACGGCGCTTGACCTGCTTGATTTCGCCGGCACGGGCCAGCAGCGTATCGAGGTCACCATATTCTTCCAGCAACTGGGCCGCCGTTTTCGGGCCGATGCCCGGGATGCCGGGAATGTTGTCGGTGCTGTCGCCGGTCAGCGATTGCAGGTCGATCATCTTTTCCGGCGGCACGCCCCATTTCTCGATGACATCGGGGATACCGATCTGCTTGTCCTTCATGGCGTCGTACATGTGGACGTTCTGGCTTACCAGCTGCATCAGGTCCTTGTCGGACGAGATGATCGTGACATCGGCGCCGATCGCCTCGGCCGCGCGGGCGTAGGTTGCGATGATATCGTCGGCTTCGAAACCTTCCGTTTCGATGCACGGCAGATTGAAGGCACGGGTCGCCTCGCGGATCAGGCCGAACTGCGGCACCAGATCCTCCGGCGGCGCAGACCGGTTGGCCTTATAGGCATCATACAATTCCTTGCGGAAGGTCTTAGACGAATAGTCGAAAATCACCGCGAAATGGGTCGGCGTCACCCCGACATCGGTGTTGCGGGCATCGCGCAGCAGCTTCCACAGCATGTTGCAGAAGCCAGATACGGCACCGATCGGCAAGCCGTCCGATTTACGGGTCAGCGCCGGAAGGGCGTGGAAGGCCCGGAAAATGAATCCGGAGCCGTCGACGAGAAAGAGATGATCGCCTTTTTTCATGGCAGCATGGATAGCGCGAGGGATGGGCATCGTCCACAGGAACTTGCCCCGACCCACCGTTTCCAGCTCACGACAACGTTACGAATTTGTAATCCGGGCTTCCCTTGAAAAACCACATTCCGCCTCTCATCTCAATGTCACCGGCGCTTGATCACGCCGCAGTCTGAAAGCCGGCTCGTCCCCCGCCGCTTCGGGCTTGGACAAAGGCCTTATCCCCCCTCTCCGGGCCTTTGTCCCTCATTTGGAAAGCCGCCATGGCCCGCCTCCACGCCATGGCGGCTTTTTCGTGCCTGGCCGCCGCCCCAGGTCCTGAAAAAGCCGCGTCTGCCGATGCATCGCCTGCAATTCAATATTGTCGGAGGCCGCAAACAGGCCTAACCATTGGCCATGAGGTTCAACCGAACGGATTCGCCGACCTATCTCGCCAGCCAATTGGCCCGAGGCTTTTCCCGAGCCCTGCAGCTGCGGGCGGCGAAACTCGGCTTTTCAGCCGGCCAGTTTCCGATCCTTCTCGAGCTCTGGGACGAAGAAGGCCTGACCCAGACCCGGCTTCTGGAAAAGATCGACATCGAGCAGGCAACCATGGCCAATACCTTGTCCCGCATGGAGCGCGACGGGCTGATCGAGCGGCGACCGCATCCCTCCGACAAGCGCGCCCAACTGGTGTTCCTGACCGACAAGGCACGCGCCATGAAAGAGGATGCCCTGGCTGCAGCCTCGGCCGCTGACGACGAACTCTTTGCGGGCTTTCGCCGCTTCGAGAAGGAACTGATGCTCGAATATATCCGCTGGGCGATCGACAATTCCCGCAAGCTCTGAGCGGCCTGTATTTTCTCTTCACAAAATTTTCGGCGCGACCTCGCAACGGCCAATCTGTTGGTCTATCGTCCCGGCGATTTGAAATAGCCGCAAGGACAGTACCATGACCGATATCGCCGCCGTGCTCGACAGCGCCGACAAGACTCTTCCCCAAAGCCTCGACCGATTGTTCGACCTGGTGCGCATCCAGTCGATCTCGACCGACCCGGCGTTCAAGGCGGAATGCCGCAAGGCGGCCGAATGGCTGGTCAAGGAACTGACGGGCCTTGGGTTTACGGCCTCGGTGCGCGACACGCCCGGCCACCCGATGGTGGTTGCCCATCACGCCGCCGCCAAAGCCGGTGCACCGCATGTGCTGTTCTACGGCCATTACGACGTGCAGCCGGTCGATCCACTGAACCTTTGGGAAAACGATCCCTTCGAGCCGGCGATCAAGGAACTGGACGGCGGACGAAAGGTCATCACGGGTCGCGGCACCTCCGACGACAAGGGCCAGCTGCTGACCTTCGTGGAGGCCTGCCGCGCCTACAAGGCCGTGCATGGCGGCCTGCCGGTCAGCATCACCATCCTGTTCGAGGGCGAAGAGGAATCCGGCTCGCCATCGCTGAAGCCCTTCCTGGCCGCCAATGCGGACGAGTTGAAAGCCGACTACGCGCTGGTCTGCGACACCAGCATGTGGAACACGGAAACGCCGGCGATTGCTGCCGCCCTGCGCGGCCTGGTCGGCGAAGAGATCACCATTACGGCGGCCGATCGCGACCTGCATTCCGGATTGTTCGGCGGGGCTGCTGCCAATCCGATCCATATCCTGGTCGAGATCCTTGCCGGGCTCCATGACGAGACCGGCCGCATCACGCTGCCCGGCTTCTACGACGGCGTGGAAGAAACACCGGCCAATATCAAGGCCTCCTGGGAAACGCTGGGCCGCACGGCCGAAAGCTTCCTCGGCGAAGTGGGCCTGTCGATCCCGTCGGGCGAAAAGGGCCGCTCCGTGCTGGAACTGACTTGGGCCCGACCGACCGCCGAAGTGAACGGCATTACCGGCGGCTATACCGGCGAAGGCTTCAAGACGGTGATTGCCGCCCAGGCCTCGGCCAAGGTGTCGTTCCGGCTGGTCGGCGACCAGGATCCCTCCAAGATCCGCGCCAGTTTCCGGGCCTATGTGGCTTCGAAAATTCCGGCCGACTGCAAGGTCGATTTCCACGAGCATGGCGGCTCGCCGGCCATCCAGCTCTCCTATGATTCGCCGGTGCTGACCAAGGCGAAGAACGCGCTGTCCGACGAATGGCCGAAGCCGGCCGTGGTGATCGGCATGGGGGGCTCGATCCCGATCGTCGGCGATTTCCAGAAAATGCTCGGCATGGATTCGCTGCTGGTCGGCTTCGGCCTGACGGACGACCGCATCCATTCGCCCAATGAGAAATACGACCTGAATTCGTTCCACAAAGGCATTCGTTCCTGGGTCCGCATTCTCGACGCTCTGGCCGCCTCTTAAAGAGCGGCCACGGCCGGCTCAGGTCGCAATCCTTCAGGCTTTGTCGGATGATGGACCCAGAAAAGCAAAAAGGCCGGGGTGACCCGACCTTTCCAACCTCGTTTCAACGTCAATGCCAGTACATCCGTGGTCAAAGACGGAAACAAGAATTCCGATTGCTTCAGGCTTGGCCAAGTTCTCTTCATAGAGACCTTGTCGTCTGCCGTTTCATCAGGATGTACTTAAGTGTTTAACATAACGTTAATCACAAAGCACTCCCCCTGATTGCGGCATTTTGCCCTGATCTGGGCAGCGCGAACGCCGCCTCGGTTGAGTTGAAGATGGGGTAGCTGCTTGCCCGTTTCAAGAGCCAGGGGTCGGATTGCGAAAAAAGACTGTTGTCGCCTCGTCGTTCCTTGTCCTAGATTGCCGCCATGAGCCTCTTATCCGTCAAAGCCTTTTTCGCCGCCCACGCTGCCGATATCAGCGTTATCGAAACTGAAGCCAGTTCCGCGACCGTGCCTTTGGCGGCCGCTGCCCACGGTGTGGAACCCGACCAGATCGCCAAGACCATTTGTCTTCGCATCGGCGACACGGCGGTGCTGGTGGTGGCGGCCGGCACCAAGCGGCTCGACAACCGCAAATTCAAGGATCAGTTCGGCGCCAAGCCGCGCATGCTGGCGGCAGAGGAAGTTCTCGAACTGACCAGCCATCCCGTCGGCGGCGTCTGCCCGTTTGGCCTTGCCACCGCTCTGCCGGTCTATTGCGACGTCTCGCTGAAGAGCTTCGATGAGGTGGTTCCCGCGGCCGGCGCCACCAATGCCGCGGTGAGGATCGCGCCCAAGCGCATGGCGGCTCTGGTTTCGGCCACATGGGTGGACGTCTGCCAATAGGCGAAGGCTCTACGAAAAATGGCACCCCGTCGCCGGGATGCCATTGATCTCATACTGTATTTGTATTGGTTTATCGGCCGGTCAACTCAGTACCAGCGACGGCGCTGCGTTTCGGTCTGTGCGGACGATGCAAGGAAATAGCCAACCAGTCCGCCGAGCAGACCAATGGTCAAAAGCGCGGTGGAAGTCGCAGTCGGATGCTCGCGCACGATACCGGCCACGGACGCGGCTTCGTTCTTGGCATAGTTGGCCGCCTGGCCGACACGGCGCGATGCGCCATTGAGGGCGACAGACGTGCCTTCGCGAACCTGGTCGGCCACATCGTGGCCCTGCTTGGCGAGCAGGTCCTTCAGGTTGGCAATCTGGTTCTGCAGCTCTCTTACTTCTGCCTGCATAGAATTCTCAGCCATGACAGCTCCTTTCGGTTTCGTTGATCAGAGAACGGGCGAGGCGCGGAATGGTTCCGTCTCGAGGTCCCCGATGCCGGCCTCAGCGAAATGCCGGCTGGCGATGCGCGTTCATCAGGAGTTCGTGTTCGCGCGCAAAATCACCCAGCAGCTTGCGCAGCCGGCTTTCCTCTACCTTGTCGAGACGGTAACGCCGGCAAAATTCGGCAACGGCCCAGACCCGGACATTCTGCTGCGCTTCGATTTTCTGCTGTTCCACCGTCTGCATGACGCGCCTCCCGACATTTGATCTTGCATGCAAGAACGGACGGCAGACGGAAAAGTTCCGAAGGCGGGAGCGATTTGTGGGGGCAGCAATACCGGCGCAAGAAGCCTCTCACGCCCCCTTAATCTCAAGCGTTGATTTGGTCTGCACCGGATCATGTATGATGTTGCCGGGTCTTGTCGGCGAGATCTTCAAAGACATGGCGACTAACGAGAAAAGCCACCCCGCAAAACGGAATGGCTTTTTATTCGGTTGTCGCAGCTCAACGGAGGCCGAAAAAGGAAAGGACCGCAATGACGACCACTACCAGTCCAACGATGTAAATAATATTATTCATAGACGGGTTCCTTTCAATCTGAACGCTTTTAAACGCACAGCAAAGTGATTGGTTCCCCTTTCAGGCTCGCCGATCAAGCCGCAACGCGGCGTGCAGCCTTGTCGGCGGCCTTGCGATCGTCACCGAATTCCGCAAGGATCTTCTGCGCATCTTCAATTTCAATACGGTGTTTGTTCGCAAAGGATTTCACGTCTTTTGGAGCCGATACCGGCTTTTCATCTGTCATCTGTGTCTCCTGGGTTTCCGGCTGCGCGCGCATCGACACGCCTTGCCAGCCGATATCATATGGGAACCATGAGCGCGAATTACCAGTCTTAGGCGGGCACCTCCGTCTTCAGGAGGCTGCCGGATCGCATGCCGGTCGGGGTCGAGAACAAACACATCTGCAAAATATGACCCCGCCACCCCCTAAGTCGGCCGCAATCTGTTTGGCTTTCACGGCCCCAATCTTGGCCGGACGAACAAATAGATGCTCCAAGAATCGAACGTCTGTCGCTCAGTTCAGCGAGGGCGCGCTTGTGAGTGCGCAACACGTTGAAGACCATGACGAAAGGCATTCGTGGCCTTTAACCCCCCCTTAAATCGCCGCATTTAAACTTAATGTCACCGGCGGATGTTTTGGACCGGACCGCGGCCTTCACTCTGGCTTGTTTTTAGCTTCGGCACCGACCTCATTGGTCGCAGGCTGCCGCATATTGGAAGAGAGTTCGACCGCTCCACGATGGCAGGCAAAGGCAAACCAGGACAGCGGGTCGAGCCGACTTTCGAGACTTCTCGCGGGCATGGCGATCTGCGGCTGGATGCCAGCGATCGGGTCAGCGGCAACGGCGGCGGTGCCAAGCGTACCAAGGCCAAGGCCAGCCCTGCAAAACGCGGCTCTTCGAAATCACGCAAAAGACAGCGATCCGGTGGCCTGACGGGCTTGATCCGCGGCCTGTTCTACTGGTGCCTGGTCTTCGGCCTGTGGGGCGGCATCGCCGTTGCCGGCATCGTGCTCTATTATGGCGCCCGCATGCCGAGTGCCAGCAGCTGGACCATTCCGGAACGCCCGCCCAACGTCAAGATCACGGCTCTCGACGGTTCGGTTATCGCCAATCGCGGTGCCACGGGCGGCGAGGCCCTGTCATTGGAAGACATGTCGCCCTTCATTCCCGAGGCGGTGATCGCCATCGAGGACCGTCGCTTCTATTCGCATTTCGGCGTCGATCCGTTCGGACTTGCCAGGGCGGTTCTCAATAATCTGACAGGCCAGGCACTTCAGGGCGGCTCGACCTTGACCCAGCAGCTGGCGAAGAACCTGTTCCTTTCTCCTGACCGCACGCTGGAGCGCAAGGTGCAGGAGGTGCTGCTGGCGTTCTGGCTGGAGCACCGGTTCAACAAGGACCAGATCCTCGCCATGTATCTGAACCGGGTCTATTTCGGTTCGAACGCCTATGGCGTCGAGGCGGCGTCGAGGCGCTATTTCAACAAATCGGCACGTGACGTGAACCTTGGGGAAGCGGCGCTTCTCGCCGGCCTGCTGAAGGCGCCGTCGCGGCTTTCGCCGGCCCGCGATCCCGAAGCGGCCGAAGCCCGCGCTCAGGTGGTGCTCACTTCCATGCGCGATGTCGGCTTCATTTCGGACAACGATATCACCACCGCCATGTCGCAATCGCCGACGCGTGCACGCAGCTACTGGTCAGGCGCCGGGCAATATGTCGCCGACATGGTCATGGACGACCTGAAAAGCATGCTCGGTACCGTCACCGAGGACCTGGTGGTCGAGACGACCATCGACATGAAACTCGAAAAACAGGCCGAGACCGCCATTGCCGAGGCACTCGCCACCGACGGCGTCAAGCTCGACGCCTCTCAGGCAGCCCTGGTCGCCATAGACGGGACCGGCGCCATCCGCGCCCTGGTCGGCGGCGGCGACTACGCGACCAGCCAATTCAACCGCGCCGTGAAGGCAAAGCGGCAGCCGGGTTCGGCCTTCAAGCCGTTCGTCTATGCCGCAGCGCTCGAAATCGGCAACCGCCCCTCCTCGATCCGCCATGATGGACCGGTGCGGATCGGCAAGTGGACGCCGGAAAACTACGACGAGAAATATCGTGGCGACGTGACGCTTGCCTCGGCGCTCGCCCAGTCGCTCAACACCATCGCCGCCCAACTGGTCATGGAAGTGGGACCCGATCAGGTGATCAAGCTTGCCCATCGTCTCGGGATCGAATCGGAATTGCAAAGTAATGCCTCGATCGCACTCGGCACGGCGGAGGTGTCGCTGCTGGAGCTGACATCGGCTTATGCGCCCTTCATGAACGGTGGCTACAAGGCGACCTCGCATGTCATCCGGCGGGTTTCGACAGCCAAAGGCGAACTGCTTTATGAAAATGCCTATGAGAACCCGCCGCGGGTGCTCAGCGAACAGGTATCCGCCAGCATGAACCTGATGATGGAAAAGGTGATCACCGAGGGGACGGGCAAGAAGGCGCACCTGGCCGGCTGGCCGGCGGCCGGCAAGACCGGCACGACGCAATCCTTCCGCGACGCCCTGTTCGTCGGCTATACCAGTAACCTGACGACCGGCGTCTGGTTCGGCAATGACGACGGCCGCTCGATGAAAAAGGTGACCGGCGGCGGCCTGCCGGCCAAGACCTGGCAGACCTTCATGACCGCCGCCCATGCCGGCCTGAAACCGGCACCTTTGATCGGCGATACCATTCCCCCCGAACCTGCATCACCGTCGATCGGCGACATCATCACCGGCGTCTTCTCCAGCAACCAGGCCTATCCGCCGGCTCCCGAGGCGCCGGGCACTGACTACCAGCAAACGGGGTCTACGGCACCCATTCCGCCCGCCGATGTCGGCGGCCCGGCACCGCCGGCCCAAGGGCGACGCGGCACGACTTTGCTCGACATCATCATGGGCAATTGAAGCGTGTTCAGGCAACTTTTCAAACCCGTTGGCGGGGCGCGAATGCCCTTGCATTCCCCCTGCATGCCCGGCACAAGGATGGACTGCTAGGGCGAAACACCAAACAAGGGTTTTCGCGTCCGCTGCCGGTCCTGCCATCCCGCTGCAATCTCTTCGTTTTACGGGATTTCGGTGGATTTCATGCCTTGCAGTCGGAAATAGCCCTTCTTATATACGCCACATAACAGCAGCACAGCTGCGCGAACCCGTAAGACCATCTATGTCGAGGGGCTGTCAGTGGAATGCCTGTCAGGGGTTCCGACGGCCTGCTTCAAGGAGAGAATAACATGGCAAAAGTAATCGGTATCGACCTTGGAACGACCAATTCCTGCGTGTCCGTCATGGACGGCAAGGATGCCAAGGTCATCGAGAATTCCGAAGGCGCGCGCACCACGCCGTCGATGGTGGCATTTTCCGACGATGGCGAACGCCTCGTCGGCCAGCCGGCCAAACGTCAGGCCGTCACCAACCCGACCAACACGCTCTTCGCCGTGAAGCGCCTGATCGGCCGCCGCTACGAAGATCCGACCGTGGAAAAGGACAAGGGCCTCGTGCCGTTCAATATCGTCAAGGGCGATAATGGCGACGCATGGGTCGAAGCCCAGGGCAAGGGTTATTCTCCCGCACAGATCTCGGCCATGATTCTTCAGAAGATGAAGGAAACGGCCGAAGCCTATCTCGGCGAAAAGGTCGAAAAGGCGGTCATTACCGTTCCGGCCTATTTCAACGACGCCCAGCGTCAGGCCACCAAGGATGCCGGCCGCATTGCCGGTCTCGAAGTTCTGCGCATCATCAACGAGCCGACGGCGGCAGCGCTTGCCTACGGTCTCGACAAGAAGGAAGGCAAGACCATTGCCGTCTACGACTTGGGTGGCGGTACTTTCGATATCTCGATCCTGGAAATCGGCGACGGCGTCTTCGAAGTGAAGTCGACCAATGGCGACACCTTCCTCGGCGGTGAAGACTTCGACATGCGTCTGGTCGAATATCTCGCCAACGAGTTCAAGAAGGACAACGGTATCGACCTGAAGAACGACAAGCTCGCTCTGCAGCGCCTGAAGGAGGCCTCCGAAAAGGCCAAGATCGAACTGTCCTCGTCGCAGCAGACCGAAATCAACCTGCCGTTCATCACGGCGGATGCGTCCGGTCCGAAGCACCTGACGATGAAGCTGACCCGCGCCAAGTTCGAAAGCCTGGTCGACGATCTGGTGCAGCGCACCGTTGCGCCTTGCAAGGCCGCCCTCAAGGATGCCGGCGTTACCGCATCGGAAATCGAGGAAGTGGTTCTGGTCGGCGGCATGAGCCGCATGCCGAAGGTGCAGGAAATCGTCAAGCAGCTGTTCGGCAAGGAGCCTCACAAGGGCGTGAACCCGGATGAAGTGGTTGCCATGGGCGCCGCCATTCAGGCCGGCGTTCTGCAGGGTGACGTCAAGGACGTCCTGCTGCTCGACGTGACCCCGCTGTCGCTCGGCATCGAGACGCTCGGCGGTGTCTTCACCCGCCTGATCGACCGCAACACGACGATCCCGACCAAGAAGAGCCAGACCTTCTCGACCGCGGAAGACAGCCAGTCGGCCGTGACCATCCGCGTCAGCCAGGGCGAGCGCGAAATGGCGGCGGACAACAAGCTGCTCGGCCAGTTCGACCTCGTCGGCCTGCCGCCGGCACCGCGTGGCGTTCCGCAGATCGAAGTCACCTTCGACATCGACGCCAACGGCATCGTCCAGGTTTCGGCCAAGGACAAGGGCACCGGCAAGGAACAGCAGATCCGTATCCAGGCATCTGGCGGTCTGTCGGATGCCGACATCGAGAAGATGGTCAAGGATGCCGAAGCCCATGCCGATGAAGACAAGAAGCGTCGTGCCGGCGTGGAAGCCCGCAACCATGGCGAAAGCCTGATCCACTCGACGGAAAAGTCGCTGAAGGAATATGGCGACAAGGTTTCCGAGACCGACCGCAAGGCGATCGAAGACGCCATCGCGGCCCTGAAGACCGCCGTCGAAGCATCCGAGCCCGACGCCGACGACATCCAGGCCAAGACCCAGACCCTCATGGAAGTGTCCATGAAGCTGGGCCAGGCGATCTACGAAGCCCAGCAGGCCGAGGCAGGTGAAGACGCCGCGTCTAGCAAGGATTCCGACGATGATGTCGTTGACGCCGACTACGAAGAGGTCAAGGACGAAGACACGAAGAAGTCGGCTTAATGCGGTTGTCGAACCGTAACGTCATCTTCAAGGGGCTGGCCTTCGGGCCAGCCACATTTGTGTTGGCCTTGGGCGTGGCGACCGCAGCAAGCGGAGCCGGCGATGTCTATCGGACCGTCGTTGCCGCAGAGGCCGGCGTCGTCAAGGCGCTTACGGCCCGTGACGCCAAGGCACTCGGCCGCACGACGGCGTCGCTCGGCAAGCTGATCGAGGACGCGCTCAAGCGGCACCAGAGCGGCCAGGGCGCCACCGCTTGCGATATGGCGGCGCATTCGCTGGCCTTTGTCGCGGCCTCGGCCAGCGAAGGCCTTGCCAATAGCGGCGAAGCAAAGCGCCTGCTGCTGGATGACGCAAAAGCCGCCGCGGCCGATTTCGCCAAGGACATGCAGGCCTGCGACAAGCAGTCCGGCCAGAAGATGGGTAGCCACACCAGTGTGGAGAAAGCTTTGAGAGCTTTGTAAGACCATGGCAAAAGCAGATTACTACGAGACCCTCGGGGTTAGCAAAACGGCCGACGAGAAGGAGCTGAAAAGCGCCTTCCGCAAGATGGCCATGAAATACCATCCTGATAAAAATCCCGGTGATGCTGCGGCAGAGGTGAAGTTCAAGGAACTGAACGAAGCCTACGAGACCCTAAAGGACCCGCAGAAACGGGCCGCCTACGACCGTTTCGGTCATGCGGCTTTCGAGCAGGGCGGCATGGGCGGTGGCGGCGGTTTTGCCGGCGGCGGCTTCTCCGACATTTTCGAGGATATTTTCGGCGAGATGATGGGGGGCGGACGCGCCGGCGGACGGGCCCGTTCGACCAATGGTCGCGAGCGCGGCGCGGACCTGCGCTACAACATGGAAATCTCGCTGGAGGAATCCTTTACCGGCAAGACCGCGCAGATCCGGGTTCCGACCTCGATCACCTGCGAAGTCTGCACCGGTTCCGGCGCCAAGCCCGGCACCAAGCCGACGACCTGCGCGACCTGTCAGGGAAGTGGCCGTATCCGTGCGGCACAGGGTTTCTTTTCGATCGAGCGGACCTGCCCGACCTGCCATGGGCGCGGCCAGACGATTGCCGATCCGTGCGGAAAGTGCCACGGCCAGGGCCGCGTCACCGAGGAGCGTTCTCTATCGGTCAGCATTCCGTCCGGCATCGAGGACGGCACCCGCATCCGCCTGCAGGGTGAAGGCGAGGCAGGCCTGCGGGGCGGGCCTTCCGGCGACCTCTATATCTTCCTGTCCGTGAAGCCACATGAATTCTTCCAGCGGGAGGGCGCCGATCTGTTCTGTTCTGTGCCGATCTCGATGACGACAGCGGCCCTTGGCGGCACGTTCGATGTCGGGACGCTGGACGGCACCAAATCCCGTGTCACCGTTCCGGAAGGCACCCAGCCGGGCAAGCAGTTCCGGTTGAAGGGCAAGGGCATGCCGGTGCTGCGCTCCGCGCAGACAGGCGATCTCTACATCCAGATCCAGATCGAAACGCCGCAGAAGCTGACCAAGCGCCAGCGCGAGCTGCTCCAGGAGTTCGACCAGCTGTCGTCCAAGGACAACAATCCCGAATCGACAGGCTTCTTCGCGCGGATGAAAGAGTTTTTCGAGGGCTGAAACGTAGGCATCAAAATCACAGCGACGCCTGAGGCGTGCACGGTTTAATGACACAAAGGCCGGAAACATCGCGTTTCCGGCCTTTGTACCTTTGAGGAGCGCTCGGGATCAGATGGTGCGGGGACGAGGCATTCTGGCCACGAACCAGCCGAAGCGCCGGTGAATGAACGGCGCGACGAAGTAGACGATGCTCAGCACCATGATAGGCGCCAGGATCAGCGTGCGTGCCCAGAGCGGCCAACCTTCGGTCAGCGGCATGAGGATATAGAGAAGCCCGGTCACAAGCGGATAGACGGCGGCCAGCATCAGGGCCGCCAGCCGGACTTTGGATGGATTCGGGCGTATCGAATTGCCGTCGGATGCAGTGGTCATGATTTCTCTCTAATGAAACGATACGTTTCGTATATATCAAAACGATACGTTCCGTTCAAGCGAAATTGTGCTATGAAAGACGAAAACTGCAAAGGGAGAGAAGCATGCCCCCGACAAAGGCCCCAGCTGCGAAGCGCCGCGCGTCGATCGGCTCGCAACGCAATCCAGCCAGCGCAGAGGCCATCCTTGCTGCGGCGGAAGCTGTGCTCATCGAAAATGGCCTTGGCAATTTCTCGATCGAGGCGGTTGCCAAGCGCGCCAAAGCGGGCAAGCCGACGATCTATCGATGGTGGCCGTCCAAGGCAGCGCTGCTGCTCGATGTCTACCATCACCAAAAACACATGATCCCGCATCCAGACAACGGCGAGATACGAACCGATCTGGCAGAGTTCATCACCGGCCTGCTGGCCTTCTGGAAAGAGGGCAGCGGCGGCGCGGTGTTCCGCTCGATCATCGCAGAAGCACAGAATGATACCGCAGCGTCGAAGGCGCTGTCGGACTATGCTGCGGAGCGGCGCCGCGCCAGCGGCCAGATGATCCGCAATGCCCAGATCAGAAGTGAGGTTCGACTAGATATCGATCCCGAGCTGGTCGCCGAGATGCTCTCGAGCTTTGCCTGGAACCGGCTGCTCACCGATCGCCTCGAAACGAGCCCCGAAGAGATCCAGAGCCTTGTCGATATGGTCACAAGCGGTATCTGCGTCTCGCGCCCGGATTGAGTCTCAATAGTGGGGCGGCCGAGTGTTGGGCGGTGCTTCGCCGGATTGTTCTTCAATCGCCATAAAGCGCTCGGTCAGCCGATCGAGCTTGGCCCTGGTTTGCTCGACCACACGCCATTGCTCGGTCAGCTGATCGGACAGTTCATCGATGATACGCCCCTGATGCGCCACCGTTTCTTCAAGACGGGTGATACGATCGTCAGCCTCGGCCATTATGCTCTCCATCGGCGCCCTGCCTGCTACAGCTGCTCCATCCGCCTCCGGTCGCGGCAAGTCAACTGCCGCAAACCCAAAAAACGATCGATGCTATTCAGTGGCTTCCGCTTAGCGCTGCTTCTTCTTTTTATAGGGCATGAGCATGATCGCGGATGCCGCAACCGCCGCACCAAAGGTCAGGGCGAGCGGCACGGCGATCAGGATGGCCGGGAGGATGGAATTCTGGGCCCGCCCCAGATGGGTTCCGAGGCCGCCGATATCGAGCCAGATCAGCAGAACCGCCACCAGAAGGCCGAGACCGACGCCAAACCCGGCGTTCATGGCCAAAAAGCGCAGCATGTCCCAATGATCCTGGCGTGCCTCCTCAGGGGTCAGTTCGTCACGCTCTGGATCCATCGGGGAACTTCTCTTTTCACAACGGCTACTACCCTGATAAGTCTACACCCGCAGCCATCAAGCGTCCATGACAGCGGTTCCGGACCGCGGCCCGCCGCGCCGGGAACTGGAAAAATGATGCTCTGGCTTGCCTTGGCCGATCTTCCGGCCTAGGCCTTAGCGCAACATAGCCGTTGCGCCGACACTGCCGGCGAACCGCAGCTCCTTGGGCAAGGCACTCGAACCGGACGGAAATGACGCACAAGGTTTTTCTCAGCAGGCTGAAGCTTACCGATTTTCGCAACTATGCCACGGCATCCCTGGGCTTAAGCGAGCGTCACATCGTGCTGACGGGCGAGAACGGCGCAGGCAAGACCAATCTGATGGAGGCCGTGTCCTTCCTGTCGCCGGGGCGCGGTCTCCGGCGGGCCGTGCTTGCCGATGTCGTCAGAGCGGGGGCGCCCGGCGGCTTTTCGGTCTTTGCAGAGCTGGACGGCATGGAAGGGCCAGTGGAGATCGGCACCGGGACGGAGATGGTGGAGGACGGGCAGGTCAGGCGGCTTCGGATCAACGGCACGCCGGCGCGCACAGTGGACGAGCTCACCGACCATCTGCGTGTCCTGTGGCTGACGCCGGCCATGGATGGCCTTTTTACCGGCTCCTCCTCCGATCGGCGCCGCTTTCTCGACCGCCTGGTGCTGTCGCTCGATCCGGAGCATGGCCGTCGGGCCAGCGATTTCGAGCGTGCCATGCGCAGCCGCAACCGGCTTTTGAGCGAAGGGCGCTTCGATCCGGCCTGGCTTTCGGGCATCGAGCAGCAGATGGCAGCGCTCGGAATAGCTATGGCGCTGGCCCGCCAGGAGATCATGGCCCTTCTGATCAGCCTGATCGAGCAGCAGCGCGACGAATCCGTCTTTCCGGCCGCCTCCCTTGCCCTTTCCGGCTTTCTCGACGACGAGTTGCATCATCCGGCGATTGATCTCGAAGATCGCTATGCTGCCATGCTGGCACAGAGTCGACCACGGGACGCCGCCGCCGGTCGCACCCTTGACGGGCCGCATCGCAGCGATCTGCTGGTACGCCATGTCGACAAGAACATGGAGGCCGAGCGCTGTTCGACGGGCGAACAGAAGGCACTTCTGGTCGGACTGATCCTCGCCCATGCGCGGCTGGTGGCCAATATGACGGGCCACGCACCGATCCTGTTGCTCGACGAAATCGCCGCGCATCTCGATGAGGGACGGCGGGCCGCCCTTTTCGACCGGATCGATGCGCTGGGCGGCCAGGCTTTCATGACCGGCACGGACCGATCCATGTTTGCAGCCCTTCAGGATCGCGCCCAGTTCGTCACGGTCGAAGACGGCCGGTTTTCTTTCTGAGAGAGGCATGCCAACATGGCAATCATGGATCCACTCAGCCAAGACGAAATTGCGCGCTATCAGCGCCATATCCTGCTTCCCGAGATCGGAGGGGCGGGCCAGCAGAAGCTCAAGCATTCGCGCGTGCTGGTCATCGGCGCCGGCGGCCTCGGATCGCCCGTTCTCCAGTATCTGGCAGCCGCCGGCGTCGGCACGCTGGGGATATCAGACGATGACCATGTGTCGCTGTCCAATCTCCAGCGCCAGGTGATCCACGACAGCGGCACGATCGGCGAGATGAAGACGCAAAGTGCTGCGGATGCGATCGCAAGGCTCAATCCGCATGTGCGGGTGGTGCGTTTCGAGGAGCGTTTTTCGGCCGAGATGGCCGCGCTCCACCTGCCGCGCTTCGATCTGCTGATCGACGGCTCGGACAATTTCGACACGCGCTATGCCGCCGCAGACGCGGCCGAAATCGCGCGCCTGCCGCTGGTGACCGGGGCGGTCGGCCGTTTCGACGGATCGCTCACCGTATTGAAGCCTTACGAGACCGGCGCCGATGGAAAGCCCTTGCCGCGCTACCGGGATCTTTTTCCAGCAGCCCCGCCACCGGGCCTCATTCCATCCTGCGCCGAGGCGGGCATCGTCGGAGCGCTGACCGGCGTCATCGGAACACTGATGGCCATGGAAGCGATCAAGCTGCTGACCGGCATCGGTGAGCCGCTGGTCGGACGGTTGCTGCTCTATGATTCGCTCTCGGCACGCTTTGACACCGTGAAATACAAACGTCGCGCCACGGAGAAGACGGGCTGATGGTCGATATCCTGCCGATAACGGGCACTTTTGAGCGCTGGGACGATCTCCTGATGCTGATCACCACAGCCTTTGCGTCGATGAACGGGGTCATCGATCCGCCATCCTCGGCTCTGGCGTTGACACCGCAATCGCTGAAGAACAAAGCCGCAGACGAGATCGCCTACATGGCCGTGCAGGATGGCATTTTGCTCGGCTGCCTTTTCTGCCGGCTGGAGCCACCCGACGGCCTCTATATCGGCAAGCTCGCGGTCGCTCCGGTAGCACAGGGTAACGGCATCGGCCGCGCCATGCTGGCGCACGCCGAGGTGCTGGCCCGCAACGAAGGACTTAAAAAGCTGCGGCTCGAGACCCGGATCGAGCTTACCGGAAATCACCGGACCTTCCAAAGCTGGGGCTTTGAGAAAACCGCCGACCGCTGTCATCCCGGTTACGACCGGGTGACCTTTATCGAGATGGCCAAGCCGCTGTCCTGACGAATGTCAGGTACGGCCCGGCAGCACGCGGTTGGGCGGCCGGTGGCCGTCGAAGAATGTGCGGATGTTGACGATGACCTTCTCGCCCATGTCGATCCGCCCCTCCATCGTGGCCGAGCCCATATGCGGCAGCAGAACGGCCTTGCCGGCCTCGGCAAGCTTCAGGAGCTTGGGATTGACGGCCGGTTCGTTCTCGAAAACGTCCAGCCCGGCGCCGGCAATCCGGCCGTCGCGCAAACACTGGATGAGCGCTGTTTCGTCGATGATATCGCCGCGGGCCGTGTTGACGATGTAGCTGGTTGGCTGCATCAGCGCCAGCCGACGGGCGGACAGCAGATGAAAGGTCGCCGGCGTCGAGGGGCAGTTGACCGAGACGATATCGACGCGGGCCAGCATCTGGTCGAGGCTGTCCCAGTAGGTCGCCTCAAGCTCGTCCTCGGTGGCGGGGTTCACTTTCTTGCGGTTGTGATAGTGGATCGACAGGCCGAAGGCCTTGGCGCGGCGGGCGACCGCCGTGCCGATCCGGCCCATGCCGACGATGCCGATGCGCTTGCCCCAGATTCGCCGTCCGAGCATCCAGGTTGGCGACCAGCCCGGCCATTCTCCCGGCTTGTCGGTAAGGATGCGCGATCCCTCCGCAAGCCGCCGCGGCACGGCCAGGATGAGGGCCATGGTCATGTCGGCCGTGTCTTCCGTCAGCACGTTCGGCGTATTGGTAACGGTGATGCCCTTCTTGGCAGCGGCATCGACGTCGATATGGTCGAAGCCGTTGGAAAAGCTGGCGATCAGCTTCAGTTGCGGGCCGGCCTGCTCGATCAGCGCCGCATCGATGCGGTCCGTCACGGTGGGGACCAGGACATCGGCCGACTTGACCGCCGCCACCAGCTCCGGCTGTGTGCGGGGGCTGTCGTCGATGTTCAACTCGGCATCGAAAAGCTCGCGCATGCGCGTTTCCACCGCATCAGGCAGTTTGCGGGTGATATAGACCTTGGGTTTTTTCCTGTTCGTCATGGGGACTTTCGGCGCCTTATTCAGAGGTCCTTAACCAGGACGGGCGATAATTTACCCGTTCAGGGCCTTTTTTCTACCAAACCCGCAGGCGAAGACAAACAAATCTCGCACCTCGGCGGGCGGATTCATCTCCGCGGAATTGGCCGGTGGCGAGCGATCGGAACAAGCCGCTGAAATCGATCACTAACGGAACAGCCATGCCTAGCACTCTCATTCGCTATTGTCTCGTCTTCTGTCTGGCGCTTTGCGGCTTGTCCGGCACGGAACCTGCGTCGGCGCAGGGTGTATCGAAGGGTTCGAGCGGGCTGCCGCTGCCGCGATTCGTCAGCCTCAAAGCTGCCAGGGTCAACCTGCGGATCGGCCCCAGCACCGATTATGCCGTGTCGTGGCTCTACCTGAAATCGGGGCTTCCGGTAGAGATCATCCAGGAATACGAAAACTGGCGCCGTGTTCGCGACGCCGACGGCACGGAAGGCTGGGTCAGCCAGACCCTTCTGTCGGGAGAGCGCACCGCGGTCGCCGCTCCGTGGATGAAAGCCAAGGGCGAGGACGTCTACGTCAACATGCGTCGCGATTCGCAATCGACGGCAGCCATCATCGCCAAGCTTCAGCCCGGTGTCGTGCTGAAACTCGACGAGTGCAACGGCAACTGGTGCCGGGCCGAGACGGACGGCATGGAAGGTTGGGTCGCCCAGGCCGAAATTTGGGGGGCCTATCCCGGCGAAGCCTTCAAATAAGACCGGCCTTCTTGGCCGCCTTTTCCAGCGAACCGGACGGACGCGGGCCGATCTGCTGGATGACGATGCCGGCCGACAGGCAGCCGAGCTGTCCGCAATCGAACAGCGACCGACCTTGCGTGTAGCCGAACAGGAAGCCGGCGGCAAAGAGGTCGCCTGCCCCTGTCGTATCGACCAGATTGTCCACCCGGGTCGCCTGCACGCGGACACGCTCATCGCCGCGCAGGATAATGGCGCCCTCCTCACTCATCGTCACGGCCGCAAGCTTGCAGTCCTTGGCAATCAGTGAAAGCGCCTCTTCGAAATCATCCGTCTGGTAAAGCGCCAGGGCCTCCTGCCGGTTGGCGAAGACGATGTCGACCGTGCCGGACCGCATCAGATCGAGGAACTCATCGCGATAACGATCAACGCAGAAGCTGTCGGACAGGGTCATCGATGTCTCCCGGCCATTGTCATGGGCGATGCGGGCACAATCGAGAATGGCCTGCTTGGCACGCGGCGGATCCCACAGATATCCCTCGAAATAGGTGACCTTCGACTGAGCGACCACTTCCGGCTCGACATCTTCCGGGCCCAGTTCGACGCAGGCGCCGAGATAGGTGTTCATCGACCGCTCGCCGTCTTCGGTCACGAAGATCATGCTGCGGGCAGTCGGAGGCTGTTTGCCCTTGGGCTTGGTCTCGTAATGCACGCCTTGCGCGCGGATGTCATGAATGAAGATCTCGCCAAGCTGGTCGTCGGCAACCTTGCCGAAATAGGCAGCCTTGCCGCCCAGGTTGGCGATACCGGCCGCCGTGTTGCCGGCGCTGCCGCCCGAGGCCTCAACGGCCGGGCCCATCAGGGCATAGAGCTTTTCGGCCCGCTCCGCATCGATGAGGTTCATCGCACCTTTGGTAATGGCATTGTCGATCAGGAACTGGTCCTCACAACGGGAAATGATATCGACAATAGCATTGCCAATGGTGAGCACGTCGAATTTCGTCATAAAGGCCGGATCCTTGCCGTTAGAAGTCCGTGTTCGGTCATACCGGTTTTTCAACACTTTGGAAGAACAAACCATCCGGAAAGCCATACTGCAGACCAATAAACGGACCGATAACGACGGCCAAAATACCGTCCAATGGCGAAACGGTCGGCGCGCGCCGCCATGATGGCGTTCGCGTCATGCCGTTGTCACTTTCGTTGGCTATGAAGCATCTCACAAGATGCCACGGTGGGGACACGCGATTGTCCCGGTGGCGCGAGGAGCCATGATCGGTTCAATATTGCGGGACGTATGCCGACCACGGATGGACTGGCGGCAGCGTCTCAAGTCCCGGTTTTGCCGGGCACAGGAAAGCGGGGATTGCCCCGCTTTTTTTGTTGGTCCCCATCGATCGGATCGTACCGAAGGTACCTGGCAAAGCGATTGCCAGACCTTGCGATAGGCTGTTAAACGGACGGGCGCGCCGCGATTGATGAAAGCCAGCCCTCCATGTCCGCCATTGCCCTGAACGTCTTTCCGATCTTCATCCTGATCCTGCTGGGTTGGATGATCGTCAAGACCGGCGTGCTGAAAGCGGATGTGGGCGACGCGCTCGGTGAATTCGTCTTCAAGATCGCCGTGCCTTTCCTGTTGTTCAATACGATCTACCAAGCCGATTTTCACGGCGCCTCGCCCTTTCGCCTGTGGATCGCCTATTTTTCCGGCGTCGCCATCACCTGGACCCTGGGACACCTGATCGCCACGACCTTCTTCGGACGGGACGCCCGTGTCGGCGTTCTGGCCGGCGTGTCCTCCGCCTTTGCCAACAACGTGTTCATTGGCCTACCTCTGGTCGGCCGCACGGTCGGCGAAGACGGTATCGTCGCGCTCTCCATCCTGCTTGCCGTGCATCTGCCGCTGATGATGGTGATCGGCACGGTGCTGATGGAAAATGCGGAGCGAAAGGTCGGCGGCGGTCCCTCGCGCGGCCTCGGCACGATCCTGCGCCAGATTGCCGCAAACCTCATCAAGAACCCGCTGATCATCGGCCTTGCCGCAGGCCTGGCGGTGCATGTTTCCGGCCTGCCGCTGCCGCAGGTGGTCTCAGGTGTCGTTGCGCAGATCGCAGGCATCGCCGCGCCGGCGGCGCTGATCTCGCTCGGCATGGCGCTCAACAAATACGGCATTTCCGGCAATCTGGGGATAGCGACAGCCACCTCTGTGCTCAAGCTCTTCGTGCTTCCGGCCTGTGTCTGGGCGGCCTGCCAGTTGCTCGGGCTGAGCTCGCAATGGACGAGTGCCATGGTTCTGACATCGGCCGTGCCGACCGGGATCAACGCCTGGCTGATCGCCAACCGCTTCGGCGTCGGACACGGGCTGGCCGCCTCGACCATTACGCTGACGACTGCGGCCGGGGTGTTTTCGGTGACGTTCTGGGCCTGGCTTGTGGGCTGACGCCCGGACGGCGTTACGCTGACCCGCTTACGACCAGCCGGCCATGCGCCAATAGAGATCGTTGGCACGATCGGCCTCGGCATTTTCCTGGACCGGAGCCTCGTCATCGGCCGGTTCGCCGGCGGCAGCGCGCAAGGCTTGCTCTTCGGCATCGTCGCCCTCGTCGGACATGGTGCCATCGTCGGCCATCTGCTGCTCGGCGGCTTCCTCTTCGGCACCGTCGTCCTCATCGGACTTCTGCTTCGATCCGGTCGGCTCGGTCGGCTCCTCGAATTCCTGCATGGCCAGATAGTTGACGATGGGCAGCGGAATACCGTCGCGCGGCATGGCGGTCCGGAAGGCGGCGAGTTCCTCGTCGCGCGACGAGGTGGAGCCAACCGGGCCTTGATGGTCCATGCCCTCGTCCGCAACGGCGCGGGCATCCTCCTCGGTATCTGCTTCGCTCGTGGACGGTGCCGTCGCCTGGGCCGCCGTGCGAGTCGCCATATCCTCCGACACATCGGCCGATGGGAGATCAGCGGCCACATCGACGCTTGCGGCAGAGGTCGATCGCTGCGGCTCTGTTTTGGTCTCCGGCGCCTCGGCACGTGCCGCGGCATGATCGCTGAGGGCGGCCTCGATGGCAGCAGCAGTGGAACTGATCACTTCCTTCCAGCCCTTGAGCACGAACATCGTCTGCACCGGCTCGGACGTCCGCGGCGACCGGTCTATCCGCTCATCCAGAGTACCGGATGCAGCACGTTGCGTGGCATGATTCGGTGACGCTTCATCCTGGCGAACCGAGGCGGCGGTATCCGGCAAGTGGGCATCAGGTGCAGATGGGGACACGGCAGCACCGCGCGTGCCAGGTGCAGCACCATCAGGGGCCATGCGAGCCTGTTCGGGGGCAGCCGATCGCGCTCCGGCCTCGAAGGTCTGACGCAGCCGCTCCTGCAAGGCTCGCGCGCCCTTTTCCAACGGCACCGGCGCGCCGCTGTCGTGCGACGCTGCCTCGGGTTCATCAGCAACAGCGGTTTCGACATTCGGGTCATTCGCCAGAGGCGGCGAACCGTCGGTCGACACCGATTCCGCTGTCGTGGCGTCGTGACCGCTGGCAGGCTCAACTGTTGCTGCCAGCATCCGAGGGGATGAGTTTACGCCTCCGGCCGTATCGGATCCGGCATCGGAAGCGCCCGCGGCATGCTCGGCTTCCCGCCCGGCCGTGTTCGATGTCACATCAGCAATTCCATCGTCCGCAGGCCTTCCATCGGCCGAAGCGGGTGCGGCATCGACGTGTACCTCGGTAAGTGACGCTGGATCTGCGGGCAGGCGGGGCTGTTCCGACCGGCTGGCGGCTGGCGGCATCGCACTGGCCGGCTGGGTTTGAGCCGGCTGGGTTTGAGCCGGCTGAATCTGCTGGCCCGGAGCCACAGATCTCGGCTCGCCGCTATTCTGGCGATAGGAGGTCACCACCGTGCGTGTAGCGAGGTCGCGTTCCTTGTGGCGGGCAATTTCGAGGTAGACGGCAAGCTTTGCCGCTTCCGGGCCAGCCGGATTGCGGAAGGCGTCGGTCAGCATCCGCAGCTTGATGCCGGTCATGGCCTGGGACAGCAACCGCTCCAGAACGAGCCGATCCTGTGGTGTCAGCTTGGCCAATGCCTCGACGAATCGCTGTGCAAAGGCGCCATTGGTCTCGCCGCTCTTGCGAACCACCCCAATGGCCTGACCCACCATGTCGGCGAGGAAAGCGACATTTCCGGCCATCTGCTCGTGGCCGCTCAGCATCAGAATGTTCAGCCTTCCGGCAATCGCCGGATTGAGGTCCTGGCCGCTCATGACAACCGGATTGGCGGCTTGAACCTGCACGTCGGTGCCTTTCGCCGGCAGGATATCCGGGCGATGGTCCTGAAAGGCGATCGAGGTACTCGAGACTGTTTGAACCGGAGGCAGCATCGCTCACCCCTTTATCGTTGATGGCTAAACAGGCAGGATCATGAAACAGGTCACTCATGCGACCGGCGCCGTTCCTACGGGAACTTGCGCAAATGTTCCGACCAAATCGTGTCGGCTTGTCGATATCAAAACCGATATTGGACCAAATTTGTTAACAAATCGCTAACCATAAACCAAAGGCAGCAGCTTGCCGGCCATGGAAGGCTCGCCTACATAGGTTTGACGTCTCACTGAAGAATCACTCGAACTCAGCCGTCTGTGGCGGTCCGGTGGATGCCCCCATGAATATCCTGAACCCCATCTTGAACACGGACAGCTACAAGCTCGGGCATTTTCTGCAATACCCGGCTGGCACCAGCGCCATCAGCGGCTACATCACCACGCGTGGCGCTTCGCCGAAACCCGAAGTGGTGTTCTTCGGCCTGCAGATGTTCCTGAAGGAATATCTGTCCCGCGCAATCACCGCAGCCGACATCGATGAGGCGGAGGAGGTTGCGACGCTGCATGGCCAGCCTTTTGATCGCGCCGGATGGGAACATATCGTGACGACCCATGGCGGCCTGCTGCCGCTGCGCATCGAGGCGCTTGCCGAAGGCAGCATCGTGAGGCGCGACACCCCCATGGTCCAGGTGGTGAATACGGACCCGCGGGTGCCATGGCTGACCTCCTACATGGAAACGGCGCTGCTACGGGCCGTCTGGTACCCCTCCAGCGTTGCCAGCACGGTGCGGCGCATCCGCGAGACGCTTCTTCCCTTCCTGGAGCGCAGCTGCGATCAGCCGGACCTGATACTGCCAACCAGGCTCAGCGATTTCGGGGCGCGCGGCACGACCAGCCTTGAGCAATCCGGCATCGGCGGCGCGGCGCATCTCCTGCAGTTCCGCAATACCGACACCCTGCCCGCCGTTCTCTATGCCCGCAAATATTATGGTGCCGAGATGGCCGGCCTGTCCGTGCCTGCATCCGAACACACAACAATGGTTGCCTGGGGGCAGCCACGCGAAACCGACGCCTATTCCAACATGATCGACCAGTTCGGGCACTATCCGGCCTATTCGGTGGTGTCGGACAGCTACGATATCCAGAATGCGGTGGCAGAGGTCTGGGGCAAACAGCTGCAGACTAAGGTCCGGGCAGCAGGCGGTACGCTGATTGTCCGCCCCGACAGCGGCGACCCGATCGATACCTCCGTGCAGGTCGTGGCGCAACTGGCCTATGCGTTCGGCACCCGGCTGAACGGCAAGGGTTACAAAGTGCTCGACGATGCCGTTCGGGTTCTGCAGGCTGATGGACTGTCCCTGCAGGATATGACGATGATCCTTGGCCGGCTGGAAAGCATGGGCTTTTCGGCGGAAAACATCGCCTTCGGCATCGGCGCGTCGCAATTGCAGAAAGTCAGTCGCGACACCTATTCCTTCACGATGAAATGCAGCGCCCGGCAGGATGCCGACGGGTCCTGGCACGACATGTCGCGCCGCCCGACCAATATGCATGACAAGCTGCCACGCGCCGGGCGCCAATCGGTCATCGTCGAGGACCGCGACCTTGTGGCTGTCCACCGGGATGAACTGGGCGGTCGTCAGGATCAACTGGTAACAGTCTGGGAGAACGGCAAGCTGCTGCGGGACTGGACATTCGAAGAGATCCGCGCGCGGGCAAGGGGCTGATGGCCCCAAGCCTTAAGGCGACAGGTTGCGGAACATCCGATAAAGACCGTTGTCATCCGAATTGACGGCCGAAATTTCCCCTTTGACAGGTTTGGTGCGATCGTATTTTTCCGCAGGCATGGCATCGAGCCATGTGGCGGCGACACGTCGGCCGGCTCCCGATGCATCGGCGTCATCACTCTGATCCGATTCGTCCCAAGCAGACGAGCCCTGGCCCAACGGTGCGGCCGCCGGCGACAGAAACATGTCGAACAGATCGGCCTCGTCGCTTTGGCTGGAATCGCGGTTGCCGCGGTGCCCAGCCGAAGTTGGAGACACCCCGTTCATCGGCTTCGTAGCTGCATCCATCATGGTCGCATTCGGTCTGTCTTCGACGAGACGCAACAGGGTTGCGCCAGCCGTCGCCGGTTACATTTTGTCAAACGCTAATGTAACCGACAGCCGTTAAAGAACCCTCACCGATTTGGCGAGGATTCTACCGACATGAGCGGACCTGTCGCGCGCCTCATACCAAATATCGATGATAGGAGCCTATAGGTTTCTATTATCGAGACTTGGTATCAGCTATGGGCAAAGATGTCCGTTTCCTCCCAGCCGAGCAGATCGAGCTTGGCACGGGTGGGCAGGAATTCGAAGCAGGCCTTGGCGTGATCCATGCGGCCATCGCGCACCAGCCGCTCGGTCAATCGGTCACGCAAAGCATGCAGATAAAGCACATCGGAGGCCGCATATTCGAGCTGGGCCGGGGAGAGCTTTTCAGCCGCCCAGTCCGACGATTGCTGCGCCTTGGAGATATCCACCTCCAGCAGTTCCTTGAGGTTGTCCTTCAGGCCATGGCGATCGGTATAGGTCCGGCAGAGCCGCGAGGCGATCTTCGTGCAGAAAACCGTACCGCAGGTCACACCGAAGGTGTGGAACAGGACGGCAATGTCGAAGCGGCCGTAATGGAAGATCTTCTGGCGTGCCGGATCGGCCAGCATGGCCACAAGATGGGGTGCTTGCGTCTGGCCGGCGGCAATGCGGATGACGTCTGCCGTGCCGTCGCCGGGGGACAATTGCACCACGCAGAGGCGATCACGCCGGGGGACCAGGCCGAGCGTTTCCGTGTCGATGGCGATCGCGCCGGTATAACGCTCGGCATCGACCACCGAAATATCCCCTTCGTGGTAGCGAATGGTGGAAGCCATCAGTGTCTCCAAGTCAGCCAATTCCAGATCTTGGGCGGGGCTATAACCGAAAGCAGCGCCCGGCGATACGGCATTTGCGGCGATTCGGGCCGTTTGCAGTCCGGAACCTAACCGTCCGCAGCACCAAAACCGTTGCGACGCATGATCGGCCCCTCCTCCGTCAGCGCCGTATAGGCAAGCGTCTGGTCGAGATGGGCGGCGCGCAGCGACAGAAGACGCTCCGCATAGCGCAGCCTGACGGCGGCATAATCGACATTCTGCGCAACATTGCGCAATTCGCCCGGATCAGCCTGCAGATCGAAGAGCAGCGGCGGCAGGCCGGCGAAATGCACATATTTATACGCCTCGTCGCGCAGCACCGCCAGATTGCACTGGTTGGAGCGCAGGCCGAAATGCCGCTCCGCATCGCCGGTGACGACATCGCGGAAATCGAACTCCCAGAAGGCGCAGTCGCGCCAATCGTCCGGCGCGACCCCGTCCAGAAACGGCAGCAACGACCGACCGTCCTGATGATTTCCCGCCGCCACCCCCATGCGCTCACACAGCGTTGGCATCAGGTCTGCCGCTGAGGTGAAGGCCTCGACATGGCGACCTACCGCACCGGCGCTGACCGGATCGCGGATCACCAGCGGCAGATGATAGCTTGCATCGAAAAAGCCGCCCTTGCCGAGCGACCAATGGTCTCCCATCATCTCGCCGTGATCGGAAGTGAAGACGATAATGGTGTTTTCCCATTCGCCGCGCTCCTTCAGCGCATCGATGATGCGTCCCAGCTGATAGTCGACCTCGGCGATCATTCCGAAATAGACCGCCCTGATCGTATCGAAATCCTGCTCCCGCCAGTCGTCGACCCTGCCTACCGCGCCATGCACGAAACTCGATTTCATCTGCCGCGACAGATCGTAGGCAATATAGGGATGGACTGCTGCCTCGAGATCGCGGCTGGCGGCGCGCGCCATCGGCGGGCCATCCTCCGGCTGGAACATGGTGTTGAACGGCGCCGGCACGCAGAACGGCGGATGCGGGCGCAGGAACGAGAGATGGGCAAACCAGGAACGGCTCTGCTCGCCGTGCCAGCGCAGGAAGGCATCGGTGAGGAAGGCGGTCTGGGTCTCGTCGCGGCCATAGGCCGGCGGCAGGACATCGGCATCGGTCGCGCCTGCCGGGCCTGTCCGGTGAATATCACGGCTCAACGCCGTTGCATGGCCTTTGTTACGCAGCCAGCTCAACCATTGCCGCTCGTCCTCAAGCAGGATCTGCCCGACCGTGAAGCCCGGGAGCACGCCCTCATAGCTTTTCAAATGCGGATCGTTTTCATGCAACCGGCGCGGATCGGGCGATACGTCGGTATAGCCGAACAGGGTGGGATCATAGCCGGCCCTCCGCGCGGCAAGGGCGATGGTGTCGAACCGACCATCCAAGGGCGAACCGTTGCGGCAGACGCGGTGGTTCATCTGGTAGAGGCCGGTATAGATCGAGGCCCGGGCCGGCGAACAGGGGGCAGCACCGGCATAGTGACGCCGGAACACCAGGCCTTCTCCGGCCAGCCTGTCGACATTCGGCGTCCGCACCACGGGATGACCGACGACCGACAAGCAGTCACCGCGCCACTGATCGGCAGTTATCAGCAAAATATTGGGAGGCATGTCACAGCGATCGGGTTGGGACAAATTTCGGACGGGCACGCCCTCCGTCGCCCATGGGACAGGCGCGGCCAGCACTTGGATCAGATTGGTCCGGCATCGTGCCACTGGCAACAGAAAAGTGGCCGCCCTGACCAGACCGAGCCTCAAAATGTCCGTCCGTCAACTTGATCAACTACGTCCAAGCTATGCGCGTGGGCATGTGACAAGGCGCTCTATGCCGCGAATTTGACCACTCTTAGTAGGGTCGGACCGGAGATGCAGGGCATGTTCATTTTGCTTTTTACCAAGTCGCCTCCGAGACCGTGCTGAGCCATGCATAAATCGCACTGCTGCGTTGCAGCAACGGGACTGTTCATTTCAAGCGACGCCGATATATTTACAAATATCGAAGCGGCGCACTCCTCCTCCCAGTGCCGTTAGATTGGATCGGCAATACTCCTCCTCCCAATTGCCGATCAAGTTTAAGAGCCTGGCGCACCTCCTCCCGCGCCGGGCTCTTTCCATTTTTAGACCCCTCGTCCTTTTGCCTTGCGGCCCGGCTCATCGTTTGCTGGCTTTTGAACGAAGAGCGGCAGGCGGACGGTCACGCGCGCTCCAGCGAGCGGGCCATTGCCGATCTGCACCGATCCTTGATGGGCAATCAGCAATGCGCGCACGATCGCCAGCCCCAGGCCGGCGCCGCCGGTGCGGCGATTGCGCGACTGTTCCAGTCGGCTGAAGGGCTCCATCATGATGTCACGCTGATCCTCAGCGATCCCCGGCCCTTCATCATCCACGACTAGCACGATGAAGCCATCCCGTATCATTAGGCGGAGATGGGCCGCATGGCCGTATTTCAAGGCATTGTCGGTGATGTTGGCGACGATCCGCCGCAAGGCCAGTCGATCGCCGAGAACGGTGGCATCCCGGCAGTCGTCATCGGCCACGAGATCGATGCGCGCGCCCTGCGCCTTGCGGTCCTCCACTTCGGCGACCACCAGCGGCCAGAACTCGACCAGCTCCTCGGACAATTCACCGGCACCGGCGCGGCTCGACAGGAGCGCATCGTCGAGCAGACTAATCATGTCGGCGATATCGGCCTCTGCCTTTTGACGTTCGGCATCGTCCTCGATCCCGTCGATGCGCAGCCGCAAGCGGGTGGCGAAGGTTCTGACATCATGGGAAATGCCGCCAATCAGCGCCATGCGCGCCTTCAGCACCACGGTCAGACGTTCCTGCAGGCGGTTGAAGGCCAGAATCACCGCGCGAATCTCCGGGGCACCGTTGAGGGCCTTGGGCAAGGGAATGGGATCGGACGAAAAATCGACATTGTCGACGGCCGCGGCCAATTGGCTGAGAGGCCGCGTTTCACGCTGCATGACCAGAATGGCGATGAAGGCCACAACGGTTCCGAACAGGCCGGCGCCAAAGCCGATCGGAAAACCGAATCGCGTGAAGATGAACGGATTGGGCGCCTTGAGGATCAAGGTGTCGCCAGTTCGCAGGCCGATGCGGAATTCGTAGCCCGGTGCATGGTTGGAGGAAAAGCGCGACAATCGGCTGGCAAAGCCCTCAAGGGGGATCGTGGTCACGGCAATCGAGCGGTCGCCCAGCGCCGTCTGATACTGAGCGGCAACCTCAGGGGCGGCCGGTGCACCGGCGGCACCTTTCAAGGTGCTGTCGCCAAGCGCCACCGCCAGTTCGAACCGGTCGGAGGCAAGAGCGGCCGTCAGCAAGCCGGCGTCCCGGGCCGGCATCGTCTCGAACAGCTCGACGATCGCCGCAACCCGAAGCGGCGCCGGCCGCAACTCCAGGAACTGATCGGCATGGGAGCGCAGATAGAGCGAGAACGCGGCAATCCAAACCGCCGCCAGAGCCACGCAGACAAGCAGCGTGATCCGCGTGGCCAGGGTCAGACGCAGCATCATTGAACCTGCCGCACCGGGGCAGTGAAGAGATAGCCGCCGTTTCGCACGGTGGTGATCATTTGGGCCGAGGGATTGGCCGCTTCCAGCTTCTTTCGCAGCCGCGATATCAGCATGTCGACGGTGCGATCATAGGGATCGGCAGAGCGACCACGGGTCCAGTCGAGGATCTGATCGCGGCTCAAGACCCGGCGCGGCCGCTGTACGAAGCAGGCCAGCAAATCGAATTCTGCACTGGTCAAGGCAATCGTCGCACCTTCCGGCTCCAGACGCTCGAGGCTACGGGCGTCGATATCGATGAGGAACTGATCGAAGGCAAAGCGGCGGCGGGTATCCTGCGCCAGGTTGCGGCCCTTGGAGCGCCGCAGCACGGCCCGAACGCGCGCCAGAAGTTCGCGTGATCCGAAGGGTTTGGCCAGATAGTCGTCGGCGCCCATTTCAAGGCCGACGACCCGATCGATCTCGTCGCTTTTCGCCGTCAGCATGAGGATCGGGATGTCGTCGGTGCGCCGCAGCCGCCGGCAGATCGACAGACCGTCTTCGCCCGGCAGCATCAGATCGAGAATGATGATGTCGGGCCGCAGCCGCTGCAGCGCTCCATCCATTGACGGGCCATCCATCGCCACTTCGACGATGAAGCCTTCACGACGCATGAAATCGCCGACGAGCCGGCTGATCTCCGGATCGTCCTCAACCACCAGAACTGTTTCCCCAATTGCGGCCATTTTCAGAGTTTTGACCAAACCGCGGCGCGGCGCAAGTCATTCGGGCCAGTTATTACAATCGGTTACATGGCAACCACGTTTCGACGAAAACCGTCTTTGCTGGGCGATACGATCGACACGCCGGCGCGTGATCGTCAAAGGATCGCCGGTGCTCCCTATGTCCCGGTGTTGCAGGAGGTATAGGTAAATGTACGCTGATCTTGCCGGAATGCTGGGCACGGAGACGAAGCTGATGCTGCCGGCCATCGCGTTGGGCTTCATGCTGCTCGAATATCTGCTGAGTCGGCTTGCCCATCACGACGACGAGACGCACGATCTGGCCGAAACGGCCGCCACCCTGGGGATTGCCGCGGGACGCGCAGTTTTCAAGGCACTGGACGCAGCCATCATCTCCGTGCCCTTCGTCTATGCTTATTCGCATCGGCTGTTCGACTTTTCGGCACGGTCGGCGCCTGCGCTCATTGCGCTCTTTCTGGCGGTGGAATTCGCCTACTATTGGCACCACCGGGCTTCGCATCGGATCCGCTGGCTGTGGGCGACCCATTCCGTCCATCATTCCCCGACAAAGCTCAATCTGACCTCCGGCGTCAGGCTTGGCTGGACGAGTGCGATCTCGGGTCATTTTGTCTTCTATCTGCCGCTCGCCTATATCGGCTTTCACCCTTTCGCCATCGTCTCGATGCTGGGGCTCAATCTCTTCTACCAATTCTTCGTCCATACGGAATTTTCGCCACGGCTCGGACCGCTCGAATGGGTGCTGAACACGCCGACCCATCATCGAGTGCATCATGCCTCAAACGCCTCCTGCCTCGACCGGAACTATGGCGGCGTGCTGATCCTGTTCGACCGGCTGTTCGGAACATTCGCCACGGCACCCGCCAACGAGCCCCTGCGCTACGGGTTGGTCGGCGGCGAACGGCTTGTCAATCCGCTGAAGATCGTGTCGCGGGAATGGATCGCCATGGCGCGGGACGTCATGCGGGCCGAAACGCTGAGGGAGAAAGCGCGCATCCTCTATTCTCCGCCGGGTGCGACCAGGCCGGTGGCTCGGGCCAAACCGCAGCGCGACGGTGCAGACGGCCAATCCCGACACTGATCCTCGACCGGGGCGCCGGGCATCGCATCGGGCCTTTTCCCGAGCCGCCATTCATGGCAGAGATCATCCGCCCTTGCCGACGCGGCCTTGTCCATCAGGGGCGTGCGGCAGGGCGGGCCAACGATGGCGGCCGTCTGAAACAGGATTGAAATGCCAATGTCCGAACGTGTGATGATCCGCAATGCGCAGGCCAGCGATGTCGGCTTGCTGCACCAGTGCCTGGTTGCGCTCGCCAAAGACACCGGATCGGCCCTGCAGCTGCGCAGCACGCCGGACGACCTGCTGATGCACGGTTTCAGGGACAATCCGGCCTTCGAAGCGCTGATCGCGGAAATTTCCGGACAATTTGCCGGCATGTGCATCACCTTTCAGAGCTTTTCCACCTGGCGCGGCGAGATCGGCATCTATGTCCAGGATCTTTATGTCGAAAAGGCTTTCCGTGGGCAGAGGACCGGCGAAGCCCTTCTCAGGGCGGCCGCCGCCCGCGGCTCTTCCAGGGGTGCGACGCATATGCGCCTGTCGGTCGATGTCGCAAACAGCGGCGCCCAGGCCTTCTACAACCGGCTGGGCCTCGCCCAGTGCCTGGATGAACAGATCCACATGATCAGCGGCAGCGCTTTCCACGCATTCGCCGATACCCTACAGAAGCGTTCCTGAAAGGCGGCTGCCCCCGCCGGCAAATTGGTCATGCCCGGCCGAATTCTTGAGGCCACTGTCGATTTGGCTATATAAGTCTCCGCAAGCCCGAGTTTTCAATCGCTTCAAGGAGAAACGCGACCATGGCACCCAAGTTCGGAACGAGCGGTTTGCGTGGATTGTCCACGGAACTGGTGGGCAGCGTCTCCGCCCTCTATGCAACGGCCTTCGCCCATGTTCTGCTGTCGAAAGGGATGGCAAAGCCTGGAAGCCCGGTTCTGGTCGGCCGGGATTTTCGCCCGTCCAGCCCGGAGATTTCGGCCACCGCGATGGCCGCTTTGCGCCGGGCCGGGCTTGAACCCATCGATTGCGGCGAGTTGCCGACACCGGCGCTTGCCCTTTACGGCATGAAGCTCCAGGCCGGGTCGCTGATGATTACCGGCTCGCATATTCCAGCCGACCGCAACGGCATCAAGTTCTATCGGCCCGACGGGGAAATCGACAAGGATGACGAGACCGCGATCACCGGCAAGGCCGGAGAGCTTGCTGGTGACCCCTCAGCCAATCTGGTGGAGGTCGGCAGCGGCCCGGACCACGCTGAGCGCGCGGCGCAGCTGTTCATGGAGCGCAACCAGCAGATCCTGCCGGCCGGCAGCCTCACGGGCCTCAAGATCGGCGTCTACCAGCACAGCAGCGTGGCGCGCGACATGATGGTGACGCTGCTTGAGGGCTATGGCGCCGATGTGGTGCCGCTCGGCCGTTCCGACATCTTCATACCGGTCGATACCGAAGCCGTCTCCGAGGAGACATTGCAGAAGCTTGCAGCCTGGTCGGCCGAACACCGACTGGATGCCATCGTCTCGACCGATGGCGATGCCGACCGGCCGCTGGTGGCGGACGAGCATGGGGCACCCTTGCGCGGCGACCTGCTCGGCCTCATTACCGCACGCTTCCTGAAGGCCGGAGTTCTGGTGACGCCTGTTACCTCCAATTCCGGGATCGAGGTGGCCTGCGGCGGCATTGTGAAGCGGACACGGGTCGGCTCTCCCTATGTGATCGCCGCGATGAACGAAGCGCTTGTCCAGGGCAAAACCGGCGTGATGGGCTTCGAGGCCAATGGCGGGTTGATGCTCGGCTCGGACTTTACGGTCGAGGGCCGAACACTTTCCGCGCTGCCAACCCGCGACTGCATCCTGCCGCTGCTGGCGACGCTTTATGCTTCCGCCAGCGCCAAGGCGCCGCTGTCAGGGGTTGCCGCGGGCTTTTCCCTGCCGATCGCGCTCAGCGACCGGATCGAGAACTATCCGCTGGACAAGAGCGGCGCGCTGATGGCCTTCCTGAGGGCGATACCTGCCAACCTCGCCACCTTCCTGGCGCCGATCGGCACTGTCAAGTCGACCACCGATATCGACGGCCTGCGCGTCACGCTCGACGACGACAGCGTCATCCATTTCCGTCCCTCTGGCAATGCGCCGGAGATGCGCTGCTATGTCGAGGCCAGCTCTTCCGAGGCCGCCGATACCCTGATGGGCAAGGGACTGGCGCTGCTGGACGGCTGGCAGCCGGCCTGATCACAGTCACATCCTCTTCGACCGGAACAAGCACTCCTGAAACGAAAGAACCCGCCGGACGATCTGTCCGGCGGGTTCTCCATTCATGCCTTGCAGCGGTGACTTAGTCGTTGTTGCGGTTCTTGAGCGCAGCACCCAGGATGTCGCCGAGCGAAGCGCCACTGTCGGACGAACCGAACTGAGCAACGGCTTCCTTCTCTTCGGCGATTTCCAGCGCCTTGATCGACAGCATGACCTTGCGATCCTTCTTGGAGAAGTTGATCACGCGGGCATCGACGATCTGACCGACCGAGAAACGCTCAGGGCGCTGCTCGTCACGGTCGCGCGACAGGTCGTTGCGACGGATGAACGACGTGATGTCCTCGTGGTTGACGAGCTTCACTTCGATGCCACCTTCGTTGACGGCCAGAACTTCGCAGGAAACGACAGCGTTCTTGCGCAGATCGCCGGACGAAGCGGCTTCGCCGACGGCGTCCTTGCCAAGCTGCTTGATGCCGAGCGAGATGCGTTCCTTGTCGACGTCTACATCGAGAACGACGGCCTTGACCATGTCGCCCTTGTTGTATTCCTCGATGACCTGCTCGCCCGGACGGTTCCAGTCGAGGTCGGAGAGGTGAACCATGCCGTCAACGTCGCCGTCGAGGCCGATGAACAGGCCGAATTCGGTCTTGTTCTTAACTTCGCCTTCGACTTCAGTGCCGGCCGGATGACCGTAGGCAAATGCCTGCCACGGATTTTCGAGCGTCTGCTTGAGGCCGAGCGAAATACGACGCTTGGACGGATCGACTTCGAGAACGACGACGTCAACATCCTGCGTAGTGGACAGGATCTTGCCGGGATGCACGTTCTTCTTGGTCCAGGACATTTCCGAGATGTGGATGAGGCCTTCGATGCCCGGCTCCAGCTCGACGAATGCACCGTAGTCGGTGATGTTGGTAACGGTACCGGAGATCTTCTTGCCAACCGGGTACTTGGCAGCGATGCCATCCCACGGATCCGACTCGAGCTGCTTCATGCCGAGCGAGATGCGGTGGGTTTCCTGGTTGATGCGGATGATCTGAACCTTGACCTGCTGACCGATCGTCAGGATCTCGGACGGATGGTTGACGCGACGCCATGCCATGTCGGTGACATGCAGCAGGCCGTCGATGCCGCCGAGGTCGACGAACGCACCGTAATCGGTGATGTTCTTGACGACGCCGTCGACAACCTGACCTTCTTCGAGGTTCTGGACGATTTCCGAACGCTGTTCAGCGCGGGATTCTTCAAGAACGGTACGACGCGAAACGACGATGTTGCCGCGACGCTTGTCCATCTTGAGGATTTCGAAGGGCTGCGGGTTGTGCATCAGCGGGGTAACGTCGCGGATCGGGCGGATGTCGACCTGGCTGCGCGGCAGGAAGGCAACGGCACCATCCAGATCGACGGTGAAACCACCCTTGACCTGGTTGAAGATGACGCCTTCGACGCGCTCGCCGGCTTCGAACTTGGCTTCAAGCTTGATCCAGCTTTCTTCGCGGCGGGCCTTTTCGCGCGACAGAACAGCTTCGCCGAGGGCATTTTCGATGCGTTCGACATAGACTTCGACTTCGTCGCCGACCTTCAGCGTGCCGTCCTTGGCACGGGCACCGAATTCCTTCAGCGCGATGCGGCCTTCGACCTTGAGGCCGACGTCAACGATTGCGACGTCCTTCTCGATGGCCGTGATGATGCCCTTGGCAACATAGCCTTCGGCCAAGTCGTTGGTTGCGAAGGATTCTTCGAGGAGGGCCGCAAAGTCCTCCCGGGTTGGGGTAGCTACTGACATTAAGACTCCTAATCGCGTTTCTTGAAACGCGGGTCTGCGCCGGTGGTTCGAGTTGCACAGGCCATACACTCATCCGCCTCTTCACAAAGAGGCTATCCGGCGCGGGGATGATTGTGTCGGCGATTTCATCAGAACGGAAAACCGGCGAACCGAGTTCCTGTCCTTTATTCTTTTTTCAAGGCAGCATCGATGATATCGCGCGCTGCCCGAAACGCCGCCTCTATACTCATTTCCGACGTGTCAAGCAAGTGCGCATCGTCCGCAGGTTTCAAAGGGCTGTCGTCGCGGCCCATATCGCGCTCGTCGCGCTTTTTCACGTCGGCAAAGATCGCATCATACTCGGCCGGCGCGCCGCCTGCGACGATCTCGTCGTAGCGCCGCCTGGCGCGGACCTCGGTGGAAGCCGTCACATAGAATTTTACCGGGGCATCCGGGCAGACCACGGTGCCGATATCGCGCCCGTCCAGAACCGTTCCAGGCGACCGCTTCGAAAAGGACCGCTGCGCCTCGACCAGCGCGCGGCGAACCGCCGGCATCACGGCGATCTTCGAGGCTGCCTCGCCGATCTCGTGTTTCGACAGGACAGTGCGGTCCAGATCGGCCAGTTCGACCTCGCCTGCCACCTTCTGCGCAACGTCCTCATCGTTCAACGGCAGACCGGCGTCGATCAGCGCCTTGGCCGCGGCGCGATAGGTCAGTCCGGTATCCAGGTGGTGAAATCCGTAATGCTCGGCGATCAACCGAGAAAGGGTTCCCTTGCCGGCCGCTGCGGGCCCGTCAATGGCGATGATCATCAATTGTCCTGCCGTCTCTTCAACTTCATGCTGCGGCACTGTTAGCGGAAAACGGTACGGGCTGCAAAGTGCCGCCAGGCCGGCATCCCTAGGCAGACGGGCCCATTCCGTCAGCGATGCGCTGGCAGGAGCGGCGATATGGTCCGCCAGACCCGCTGGACCCCCCTCCAATCGGGCAGGTGGCAGGGCCTCTTCGCAAGTTTGCCTTTGACAGGAGACATGGCAACGATTAAGGGGACCGGCTATCCATTCAACCGGCCAGTGCCGGATCAACGGCAAATCCCGATATTACTCGGCACTTCAAGAGGCTTTGACTGTGGCAAAAGCAGGACTTGGAACCAAACGTACCTGCCCCGATACGGGCAAGAAATTCTACGATCTGAACAAGGATCCGATCGTCTCTCCCTATACCAACAAATCCTGGCCGCTCTCTTATTTCGAGGAGACCTCCGTGGCCGCGATCATGGAAAAGGCTGAGGAAGAGGATGTAGCGGAAGTCGATACCGAAAACACGGAAGTCGAACTCGTGTCGCTCGAAGACGCGGATGACAACGGCGGTGCTGACGATATTCCGGATATCGGCGACGACGATGTCGAGATCGACGATGATGAAGACGACACCTTCCTCGAAGCCGACGAAGACGATGAGGACGACGACATGTCGGGCATCATCGGCGTGACCGGTGACGACGACGACGTTTAAGCGAACATTGCGGTCCGGAGAGCGAAAAGTTTTCCGGGCCTGCACTTTTCGGCTTGTAATCTTCCAAACAGGGAAGTAATAAGCCGCCACCCGACGAGCTGAAACGCTCCGACGGCTTCCCGGAACCGGCACTGCCGGACCCATGGTTTGGGGCTATAGCTCAGCTGGGAGAGCGCTTGCATGGCATGCAAGAGGTCAGCGGTTCGATCCCGCTTAGCTCCACCAAATTTCTTCCTTTGAAACATTGAGACGAATTGCAAGCTGTTTGGCTGTTGTGCCTTGTATCCTTGGTGATGTCGGGCGATCTACAGCGATGCGGCGATTCGCTGTCGCGACCTGGAGATCGACCAGCCCATGTTCACCCTGTCCAAACTGTTCTGGATCGTCGCACAGCCGCTGTCGCTGGCCTTCTTTGCCATCTTGATCAGCCTCGGCGCCGCCCTGCTCAGCTGGCGCCGGGTCGGGTTGGTCTTCTCTAGCCTCGGCGCCACCGTGCTGTTCGTCACGCTTTTCACAACGGCGGGTTCGTTTTTTCTGCAGCCGCTTGAAGACCGGTTTCCCCGGGCCCAGACCGATCCGGCGTCAGTGTCCTGCATGATCGTTCTGGGTGGCGCGTTCGAGACCGAGGTGACGACCGCGCGCGGCGGCATCGAGCTCAACCAGTCCGCCGACCGGTTCGTCGAGGCTCTGAGGCTGGCGCGGGCATTTCCCGACGCGCCGATCCTGGTATCGGGCGGCGATGGCTCGTTAAGCGGCACCTATGAGGGCGATGCCGCGGCGGCGCAGCGGTTCTTTTCAGCCTTCGGCATTCCGATCGAGCGTCTGGTGCGCGAGACGACTTCGCGCACGACGTTCGAGAATGTGCAGAACAGCAAGAACCTGCTGGAGACCGCCGGCCTCGACAATTGCCTGCTGATCACCTCGGCTTTCCATATGCCGCGCTCCGTGGGGCTGATGCGCAAGGCCGGCATTGCCGTCATACCCTGGCCGACGGATTACCGCACCAGCGGCAAGGTTCGCCTCGGGCTTGATTTCACCCAACCGACGCTCAACGCCCAGCAGACGGCAACAGCAGTGCGCGAATGGATCGGCCTGGCATCCTATTTTGCAAGCGGACGCACGACCGCATTGTTTCCAGCGCCGTAATGGCGGGTCACATCCGGTCTATTTTCTCGAGATCGTCGTAAATTTGGCGCCGCGCACCCGCACGGTCATTTCGCAGGGAGCCTCATCCGTGCGATCACAGAAACGCGGGTGCATCTTCAGGACGAATACCATGTTGCCGAAACGCTGGATGAAATCGTAGCTGTAGATCTGCGCGGTGGCGATCATGAAATAGCCGCCCTCCTTGACCTGCAGGTAAAAATTGTGCGGGCAACCGTCCTCGCCACAATCGGGCCCACGCTTGCCGTCACAGGCCATGGCACCTTCGTTGACCACCGCGTCGATGATGCCATCATTATTGATGTCGAGGCGGTTGACGAATTCGGCGTCAAATTCGACGGCCTTGCAGCGCTCACGAAAATGATCCTTCTCGTAGATCTCCGGGTCGCTCAGCAATTGCTGCTGGGCGAGCGCCATGGGCGCTGCGAGCAAAAGCAGGATATTGCACAACAGGACGATCACGGTTTTCAAGGCACGGCTCTCCATCACCCGGTGTCTGAAACACCTGTTTTCGGAGCATAGCGCAACCGTGTTGCGCGTCCCTTAACGAAGTCCGGACGTTCGGAGCCTATCGCCGCTTATTCGACAGCGGGCCTCAGACGGATGACCACGTCGACATGGGAGATGACCATGCCTTCGGGTGGTTCCGGCAGATTGCCGATCTCGATATTGCTGACCGGAATGTCGAGCACCTCGTTGCGGCCCTCGACGAAGAAATGATGGTGGTCGGAGACATTGGTGTCGAAATAGGTCTTGGCGCTTTCGACGGCAAGAACCCGGATCAGGCCGGCCTCGGTGAACTGGTGCAGCGTGTTGTAGACAGTGGCAAGCGATACCGGCACACGGGCCGCCACAGCTTCCTCGTGCAGTTCCTCGACCGTCAGATGGCGATCACCCTTGGCGAAAAGCAGGGCTGCAAGCGCGATACGTTGTCGCGTCGGGCGCAGGCCAGACCGGCGCAATTTCGCTTCCGTATCCCTGTTGGCTTCAGCCATCATCGTGACGACCTCCGGTTCGCCTTCTGGAAATTCCATATCATTGTTGAGCCATATATCTTTTAAGCGCTTGGCTTTCAATAGTATCCACAGAACCATCGGTCACAAAGGGCCAGAAGATGCTGATTTTCGTGCATTTGCCTCTGGCCGTTGCGGATCGGTTCCTGTATGCGACGGCAACCAACAGCAGACGAAAGCTGGCCGGGAAAAGTGCGCCCGCGAGTTAGGGGTCTTACATGGGCTTCATTTTATCCCTATCTTGCTCTAAATCTCCGACGACTGAAAAAGCCTGAAGGGGGGAAGAAGAATTACAATGGAAACACGACAGTCCAGTTACAACTACGACGAAATCCTTACCTGCGGCCGCGGCGAGATGTTCGGGCCCGGCAATGCGCAATTGCCCCTGCCCCCCATGCTGATGTTCAACCGCATCACGGAGATTTCCGAGACCGGCGGCCCGAACGACAAGGGTTTCGTGCGCGCCGAATTCGATATCACGCCTGATCTCTGGTTCTTTCCCTGTCATTTTCAGGGCGACCCCGTCATGCCCGGCTGCCTCGGTCTGGATGCGATGTGGCAGTTGACCGGATTTTTCCTCGGCTGGCTGGGCGAGCCCGGCAAGGGCCGTGCGATCTCGACCGGCGAAGTCAAATTCACCGGCATGGTGACACCCGAGACGAAACTCGTGGAATACGGGATCGATTTCAAACGGGTAATGCGCGGCCGTCTCGTGCTGGGGATCGCCGATGGATGGATGAAGGCCGATGGCGAAGTCATCTACAAGGCGACGGATCTGAAGGTCGGCCTTTTCCAGCAAAAGGCGGCCTGAGAGGCCGTGCTCCCTATTCAAAGCTAAAAAAGGTCTGATCATATGAGACGGGTAGTTGTTACGGGTCTGGGCATCGTGTCCTCCATCGGAAGCGATGCGGCCGAAGTCACCTCCTCGCTGCGCGATGCGAAGTCCGGAATTTCCTTCTCCCCCGATTTCGCCGAATACGGCTTCCGCTGCCAGGTGTGGGGCAAGCCGGCGCTTGATCCAACCGATCTGGTCGATCGCCGCGCCATGCGCTTCCTGTCGCAGGGCGGTGCGTGGAACCATGTCGCGATGAAGCAGGCGATTGCCGATTCGGGCCTTGAAGACAAGGATATCGGCGAGAACGAGCGCACCGGCATCATCATGGGCTCCGGCGGACCTTCGACCCGCACGCTGATCGAAGCCGCCGATATCACGCGCAAGAACATGAGCCCGAAGCGCATCGGTCCGTTTGCCGTCCCGAAGGCGATGTCGTCGACGGCATCGGCGACGCTTGCGACCTGGTTCAAGATCCACGGCGTCAACTATTCGATCTCGTCGGCCTGCTCGACCTCGGCCCATTGCATCGGCAACGCGGCGGAAATGATCCAGTGGGGCAAGCAGGACGTGATGTTTGCCGGCGGCCATGAAGATCTCGACTGGACCATGTCGAACCTGTTCGACGCGATGGGCGCCATGTCCTCGAAATTCAACGACACGCCGGAAACCGCTTCGCGCGCCTATGATGCAAACCGGGACGGTTTCGTCATTGCCGGGGGTGCCGGCGTCCTGGTTCTGGAAGAGCTTGAGCACGCCAAGGCACGCGGCGCCAAGATCTACGCCGAAATCGTCGGCTACGGCGCGACCTCGGATGGCTACGACATGGTCGCTCCGTCGGGCGAAGGCGCCATCCGCTGCATGCGGCAGGCCCTGTCGACCGTCAGGGGCGAGGTGGACTACATCAACACGCACGGCACCTCGACGCCGGTTGGCGACAGCAAGGAAATCGGCGCCATCCGCGAAGTGTTCGGCGCCAATATCCCGCCGATCCAATCGACGAAGTCGTTGACCGGCCATTCGCTCGGCGCTGCCGGTGTCCAGGAATCGATCTACGGGCTGCTGATGATGCAGGAACGCTTTATCGGCGAGAGCGCGCATATCACGGAACTCGACCCCGAATTCGACGGCGTACCGATCGTGCGCAGCCGCATCGACAACGCCAAGATGGATACTGTGCTCTCCAATTCCTTCGGCTTCGGCGGAACGAACGCAACCCTGGTGTTCCAGCGCCACAATGGTTGAGATCGCGGGGGCAAACATCGTGGGCGGCATCATGCAGGGCAAGCGCGGCCTCATCATGGGCGTGGCCAACAATCACTCGATCGCCTGGGGCATTGCCAAGGCGCTGGCCGGCGCCGGCGCTGAGCTTGCCTTCACCTACCAGGGCGAGGCACTGGGCAAGCGCGTCAAGCCGCTGGCCGCAGAAGTCGGCTCGGACTTCCTCCTGCCCTGCGATGTCGAGGACATTGCCTCGGTCGACGCCGTGGTCGAGGCCCTGAAGGCGCGCTGGGGCGGATTGGACTTTATCGTCCACGCTATCGGCTTTTCCGACAAGAACGAGCTGAAGGGCCTCTACGCCGACACGACACGGGACAATTTCACCCGCACCATGGTGATCTCCTGTTTCTCCTTCACCGAGATTGCCAAGCGGGCAGCATCGCTGATGAACGACGGCGGCGCCATGCTGACGCTGACCTATGGCGGCTCGGTGCGCATCATGCCGAACTACAATGTCATGGGCGTGGCCAAGGCGGCGCTGGAAGCATCGGTGCGCTATCTGGCCTCCGATTACGGCCCGCGCGGCATTCGCGTAAATGCCATCTCTGCCGGCCCGATCCGCACGCTGGCCGGCGCTGGCATCTCTGATGCCCGGGCGATGCTGTCATGGCAGCAGAAGAATTCGCCGCTGCGGCGCACCGTGTCGATCGAGGATGTGGGCAATTCTGCCCTCTATCTTCTCTCCGACATGTCGCGCGGCGTGACCGGCGAGATCCATTATGTGGACTCCGGCTACAATATCACATCGATGCCCGTGCTCGATGTTCTGGCCAAAGCCGATTCGGAATAAATAAAAGCCTGGCGCGACGATCATGTCGCACCAGGCATAAACTCGGAGTGGTCCGCCAACCGGGGGTCAAGACCCCGCTTACTCCGGTTTAAGGGTTGCTCCGCTGTCGAGGATTCCGTAGCGCATCGCGAGACTGACCGCGTGCAGCCTATTGTTCGCCCCGAGCTTCTCTTCGGCGCGCAGCAGGATCACCTCGGCATGGGGCACAGGCACGTCAAGCGCTGCGGCGATATCCAACAAACCTTTGCCATTGGCCGTCAGGCGCAGGCATATCGTCTCGGACTCATCAAGCGTTGGCGGACAGACGCCTGCCGCCGCGGGTCTAAATCTGCTCTGCATGTAAACTCTCAAATCGTTCCGGAAGCACAAGCCGCTGAACGCAGGGGCTTCCGCCGGTCGCACGCCAACAATGCCGGACCGCTTCCGTCAACAGGTGATGGCCGTATACGACGTATTTGAGCAGAGGTAGTTCACGAGGCGCGCCAATAAGTTTACCGGCAACTGGTATCCGCCGCGGCGCCATCCGTGCGAAGGGGTTGATGGTCCCCATTCATTGGCAATTCGGCCTGCCTTGTCAAGACGTGGATATTGGCCAGCGGGTCCGGACGCCGGGTGCTGCCCGAAATCAGGCGCTCTTGCGATCGCGAAGATTGCGTGGCGTTTCGCCGAACCAGCGCGTCACGGAACGGGTGAATGCACTCGGCGCGGAATAGCCCAGGCGGTAGCAGATCTCCGATATGGAGAGATCACTTTCGGTCAGGAGATTGAGACTCAAATCACGCCGGACATCGTCGCGAAGTGCGTTCAGGCTGGTATCGTGTTCGGCCAGACGCCGCTGGAAGGTGCGCTCCGAGACACCGAAATACGGTGCGATCTCGGCCAATGCAAAATTCGGCTCGGCAATTCGCAGGGTGAGATATCTACGGACCTGATCAACGAAATCCGCGTCGGGTGACGCAGTGGCGGGCCGCATCGTCCGGCACTGCATGTCCATCAGATCAAACAGCCTGATATCCCCCTTGGGATTGGGCATATCCAGCATCGACAACGGAACGCGGATCGAATTCATCCTGCACCCGAACGTGACCCTTCTCGACAGCAAGTCGCGGAAGACCGTCGGCTGGCGCGGTTTCGGCCGTTCCAGCTCGATCTCGATCTGGTCCGCCAGCAGACCGACGATATCCCGGAGGCGCTGCAGCACGAGCGCCACAGACATATCCACATACTGGTCCCGCTTGACGATGATCGGCGCAAAGGTCCAGGTGAGCTTGGCACCGCGGGCATCGACCTCGTGGTGAAAGTAACTGGTGAAGGTGGCGTACTGGACGTGCTCCTCCAGGAATTGCAGGAAATGGCGCACGGTAGGGGCCGCCATCAGACCGTAGCCGAACGGGCCCGTCGAACCGGCGACGAACCGCCCGGCACATTTCAGACCGAAGGCATCGTCATTGGACAGCAGCGCGCAGGCTTCCAGCAGCCTGCACAGGCGGTCGATGCTGATGCGACCGGTGAGCGTCTGGAAAATCTCGGGATCGATCTCCAGCGCCTTGCAGATCGGCTGGATGTCGATACCGTAGGTCATCGCGTGCTGGGCAACAGCCGATGCAATTCCCGCGACCGTGGTGAGTTCGTCAGTTACACTTTTATTAGACATTGATCATGTGGCGCCTAATGTAAATTAACTGTCGCCAGAAGATAAGCTCGAGCAGAGCCAATGTCGAGTGCGTTGCGTCACATGCGCCCTCATGACGCGCAAAGACTTCCCCAGGGGCCGGCGGCCAGGCACGATGTGCACCTGCTCGCATGCCGGCCAGGCGTTCCTAGAGTCTGTATATGGACGTGGCGAGGCGTTACTTCTTGGCCCAAAGGACCTTGAAGCGCGAGTTGCGGCACGTCTCGCCGTGGCTCTTGAAGAGGGTGGCAAGCACCGGCTCGTAGGACAGGCCGCGATTGGCCACCATCAACAGTTCGCCGCCGCTGCGAATAGCATCGGCTGCCGCCTTGATCATCGCTTCGCCAAGGCCCGGTTCTGTCGCATGGCCTTCATGGAAGGGCGGGTTCATGATCACCAGGTCGTATTTTTCCTTGGCCGGTTCCTGGGCGAGATCCTGCCAGAAGAAGCGTGCCGTCAGATCGGGGCAATTGCGGGCAAGGTTCTTCCTGGCGGATTCCAGCGCCTCGAAATCGGCTTCGAACAGATCGATACGATTCACGCGCGGTGCCTTCTCGGCCAGCATGACCGAGAGATAGCCCCAGCCCGCGCCGAAATCGGCGGCATTGCCGTTGAACTCCGCCGGCAGGCGCGAGGCCAGCAGTTCCGAACCGGGATCGACATGATTGTGGGAAAACTGACCCGGCGCAGTCTCGAAGCGGGCATCGATTACCACGCGCTGGGCCTCCAGCTTGGCGACCAGAGCCTCGATATCGTCGGGGCGGTGGAACCACAAGGCGACGCCGTGATATTTCGGCATGGATTCGGTCTCCAGACCGAGCTTTCCGAGCGCCTTGCGCAGCGACTGGATACCGTCTTCCTTGCCGCCGGCGATCACCACCAAGCCACCGGCCTTCACCCGCTTCAGGGCTTCGGCGACCCGGTTCTCGTTGACGCCGCGATGCTTGCCGCAGAGGATCAGGGCACCATCGAAATCATCGCCTTCGACCACCGATTGCGGCTCGAGACCCGCCGCCTGCAGGCGGCGGTACTCCGGGCGAAACCCCTGGACCGGCACAAGCGTGGCCGCAAATTCCTCCGGACGCGCCGATCCCGCTTCAGCCCCCAGGAACAGATAACGCTCTCCGGCTTCGGTGGCGGGCACCGTTGCGGAAGCGAAGGGATGAAAGAGAGTCTTCAGGGTGTCGCGGCTCATGGGCCTCAGCCTTTCCAAGGGGAACAAAAAAGGCGCGGAAAACCATCCGCGCCTCTGTAGCAGAAGGGGAAGCGCTTATTCAGCGGCTTCGCCACCTTCGTTCTTCTTCTCGACGATTTCCTTGCCGGTCGTCTGGTCGACGGCCTTCATGGAGAGGCGAACCTTGCCGCGTTCGTCGAAGCCCATCAGCTTGACCCAGACCTTGTCGCCTTCCTTGACGACGTCCGAGGTCTTGGCAACGCGCTCGGAGGCGAGCTGCGAGATGTGCACCAGGCCGTCACGCGAGCCGAAGAAGTTGACGAAGGCGCCGAAATCGGCGGTCTTCACAACGGTGCCTTCGTAGACGACGCCGATTTCCGGCTCGGCAACGATCGAATGGATCCACTTGCGGGCCGCTTCGATCTCCTTGCCGGAGGACGAGGCGATCTTGACGGTGCCGTCGTCTTCGATGTTGATCTTGGCACCGGTCTTTTCAACGATTTCGCGGATGACCTTGCCGCCCGAACCGATGACTTCACGGATCTTGTCGACCGGGATGTTCATGACTTCGATGCGCGGTGCGAATTCGCCAAGCTGGCCACGGCTCTCGGTGATGGCATTGGCCATTTCACTGAGGATGTGTTTGCGGCCGCCCTGAGCCTGGCCGAGCGCGACCTTCATGATCTCTTCGGTGATGCCGGCGATCTTGATGTCCATCTGCAGCGAGGTGATGCCGTCGGCAGTACCAGCCACCTTGAAGTCCATGTCGCCGAGATGGTCTTCGTCGCCGAGAATGTCGGAGAGAACGGCGAAACGTTCACCTTCGAGGATCAGGCCCATGGCGATACCGGCGACCGGCTTTGCCAGAGGAACGCCGGCGTCCATCAGAGCCAGCGAGGTGCCGCAAACCGTTGCCATCGAGGACGAGCCGTTCGACTCGGTGATCTCGGAGACGACGCGCAGCGTGTAGGGGAACTGCTCAGGTGTCGGCAGCATCGGACGAATGGCGCGCCATGCGAGCTTGCCATGGCCGATTTCGCGGCGGCCCGGGGAGCCCATACGGCCGGTTTCGCCAACCGAGTAGGGAGGGAAGTTGTAATGGAGCAGGAAGCGCTCCTTGTACATGCCGGTCAGGCTGTCAACATACTGCTCGTCTTCGCCGGTGCCGAGCGTGGCGACAACGATCGCCTGGGTCTCGCCGCGGGTGAAGAGGGCCGAACCGTGGGTGCGCGGCAGGATGCCGACTTCCGAGACGATCGGGCGAACGGTCGACAGGTCGCGACCGTCGATACGGCTCTTGGTGTCGAGGATGTTCCAACGAACGATCTTGGCCTGCAGGTGCTTGAAGACAGCGCCGATCACTTCGGCACTGTACTTCGGCTCGGCACCTTCGGGGAAGAAGTGGGCCTTTACCTTCGCCTTCACGGCGTCGACGGCCGCATAGCGTTCAGCCTTCTGGGTGATCTTGTAGCCTTCGCGAAGTTCGGCTTCGAAATGCTGCAGCATTTCGGCTTCGAGCTCGGAATGATCTTCCGGCGTGAAATCGCGCGGTTCCTTGGCGGCCACTTCAGCGAGCTTGATGATCGCGTCGATAACCGGCTGGAAGCCCTTGTGGCCGAACATGACGGCGCCGAGCATGATCTCTTCGTTGAGTTCCTTGGCTTCGGATTCCACCATCAGGACGGCGTCCTGGGTACCGGCAACGACGAGGTCGAGAACCGACTCGTCCATCTCGTCGAGATGGGGGTTTAGAACGTATTCGCCGTTGATATAGCCGACGCGCGCGCCGCCGACCGGTCCCATGAAGGGAACGCCGGAGAGCGTCAATGCTGCCGAAGCGGCAACCATCGACAGGACGTCCGGATCGTTTTCAAGGTCGTGCTGAACGACAGTGACGACGACCTGGGTGTCGTTCTTGTAGCCTTCCGGGAAGAGCGGGCGGATCGGACGGTCGATCAGACGGGAAACCAGCGTTTCCTTTTCGCTTGGGCGACCTTCGCGCTTGAAATAGCCGCCCGGGATCTTGCCAGCGGCATAGGTCTTTTCCTGGTAGTTGACGGTCAGCGGGAAGAAATCCTGGCCCGGCTTCGGCGATTTGGCCGAAACGACGGTGGCCAGAACGACGGTCTCGCCGTAGGTGGCGAGAACGGCGCCGTCAGCCTGACGGGCAATCTTGCCGGTTTCAAGCTTGAGCGGGCGGCCTGCCCACTCGATTTCAACGCTATGGGTATCAAACATATATCTTGTCCTTCGTCGGCGGCCTGCAGGCGCTATCCTTTGTGCAAGGAGCTTCCCATCGGCTGCGACATTGCTGACGCATCACGGGCAAGACAGCGGGAGGCTTTGTTGAGGTGGCTCTCGGCATCCGTTCTGGCGCCGCGGCAACGATCTTTCGCAAATCAGGCGGCCATCCGGCCATCCTTATGTCTGCGCGCCGAATTTCTTCGGCTAAAGCATCCGGCAATCCTGCCCCATGACAGGTCATCGGTTGTCTTTGGCAGCTCCGGCCCATCCGGTCTGCCTTTCCTTAAATTCTCAAGGGCTCTTATGCCCTGGCAGTCTATCCGGGATCATCGACCCCGAAAGCAAACCGGCGGGCTTTCCGAAACGAAAAGCCCGCCGAATTCTATTAGCGGCGGATGCCGAGGCTGGTGATCAGCTTGGTGTAACGATCGACATTCTTCTTCTTGACGTAATCGAGAAGCGAACGACGGGTCGAAACCATCGTCAGGAGACCACGGCGGGAGTGGTTGTCCTTCTTGTGGCCCTTGAAATGTTCGGTCAGGTTGTTGATCCGTTCGGTCAGGATTGCGACCTGAACTTCCGGCGAACCGGTGTCGCCTTCAACCGTTGCGTATTCCTTGATCAGCGCAGCCTTGCGCTCTGCAGTAATCGACATCGGGTAACCTTTCTGTAACAGGAAAAACAAGTCGCCATATGCCGGGATGTCGTCCAGCATCGGCCGTGAAAGCAAACGGAAGACCGCCATGCTGGCGTGCCTATAGCTTATCCCGCCTTGAATTGGAAGAGCCGAATGGAATCCGCTCCGGATCAGTTGAAAACGCGTTTGGGGCGGAACTCGCCAGCCGCAATCTCGCCGATCGCCACCAGCTTGCCGCCCGCCGTGGCGAAGGCATCTTCTTCCGCAACCGGCGCATCGCGGCCACGCAGCAAGATCGGGTTGCCCATGCGCAGGCGATGGGCCTGGTCATCGCTGATCTTGATCTGCGGCAAAGCCGACAGGGCCTCGCCGGTATCGACCAGGAACGCATCCAGGGCCGCCAGGCGTTCATCGCGGTCTTCGATGGCCTCCAATGCCACCAAGTCGGCCAGCGGCACCATGGCGTCTTCCGGGAACGGCGCCACATAGGTGCGCCGGAGCGACGACACATGGCCGAAGCAGCCGAGGTCGCGTCCAAAATCCCGGGCCAGCGAGCGCACATAAGTACCCTTGCCACATTCGACCTCGAAACAGGCGGTGTTGGCGTCCGGGCAGCCGAGCAGCGTCAGCCGGAAAATCTCGACCTCGCGGGACGGAATCTCGACGATCTCGCCTTCGCGCGCCAGGTCATAGGCACGCTCGCCGGCAATCTTGATGGCGGAAAACTGCGGCGGCACCTGGTTGATGACGCCGCTATAATTCGGCAGCAATGCCCGGATCGCCTCTTCGCTCGGACGGGCCTGCGAGGTTTGCGTCGCTTCGCCTTCCAGGTCATCGGTCGAGCGCTCTTCGCCCCAGGTCACGGTGAATTCGTAGATCTTGCGGCCGTCCATGACATAGGGAACCGTCTTGGTGGCATCGCCGAGCGCGATCGGCAGCATGCCCGATGCCAGCGGATCGAGTGTGCCGGCATGACCGGCCTTCTGGGCATTGAACAGCCATTTGATCTTGGAGACGGCCTCGGTCGAGCCGAAATCCACCGGCTTGTCGAGGATCAGCCAGCCGGAGATGGCACGGCCCTTTGGTTTTCTCGGTTTGGACATAATGTTCTATTCTTGCTTGTCGTCTTCAACCTGCCCGAGATCGCGGGCCACTTCGGGAGACCGCAGAAGCGCATCGATTTTCTGGTAGTTGTCGAAACTGGTGTCGTCGCGGAAGCGGACTTCCGGCATGTATTTCATCTGGCGCAGCTGCGGGCCGATGCGACCGCGGATGTAGCGGGCGTTGCGGTTCAGCGCCTCGATGATGCTCGTATGGTCGCTGACGCCAAGCGGCGCCACATAGGCCGTGGCGACCTTCAGATCGGTCGACATGCGCACTTCGGAAATCGAGATCACGGTCTTCTCGATCAACTCGTCACGCACTTCGCCGCGCTGCAGGACCTGGGTGATCGCAGCACGCACCTGTTCGCCGACACGCAGCATGCGCTGGTTGGGCGCAGAGGATGATGGTTTGGTCATGGTCGTTCAGCCTTAAAAAAAGCGAGCGCCGGATTTTCCGGCGCCCGCAACAATTTCGATGCGATGAAACGCCAACCTTAGAGCGTACGCGTGATGTGTTCGACGCGGAAGCACTCGATCGTGTCGCCGGCGCGGATGTCTTCGTAATTCTCGAAGGCCATACCGCATTCCTGACCCATCGGCACTTCGGCCACTTCGTCCTTGAAGCGCTTGAGCGTCTTGAGCTTGCCTTCGTGGATGACGACATTGTCGCGCACCAGGCGGACGCCGGCACCCCGTTCGACCTTGCCTTCGATAACGCGGCAACCCGCGACCTTGCCGGTCTTGGTAATGTTGAACACTTCCAGGATTTCGGCATTGCCGAGGAAGGTTTCGCGACGTTCCGGAGAGAGCAGGCCCGACATGGCCGCCTTCACGTCATCCACCAGATCGTAGATGATGTTGTAGTAGCGGATCTCGGTGCCGGCCCGTTCGGCCGCGGTGCGCGCCTGGGCATTGGCACGAACGTTGAAGCCGATGATGGCGGCGTCGGATGCTTCGGCAAGCGCGATATCGGACTCGGTGATACCACCGGCGCCCGAATGCACGATGCGGGCCCGGACCTCGTCCGTTCCAAGCTTGTCGAGGGCGCCGATGATGGCTTCGATCGAGCCCTGCACGTCGCCCTTGATGACCAGCGGGAATTCCTTGAAGCCGGTATTCTGCAGCTGGGTCATCATTTGTTCGAGCGAACCGCGCTGACCGGACTGACGGGCAGCGGCCTTGTCGCGGGCTAGACGCTGACGATATTCGGAAATCTCGCGAGCGCGGGCTTCGTTTTCGACGACGGCGAACCGGTCCCCGGCAGCGGGCGTGCCCGACAGGCCGAGAATCTCGACCGGCATTGCAGGCCCTGCTTCCTTGACATGGGCGCCCTGGTCGTTGACCAACGCACGAACGCGGCCCCACTGGTCGCCGGCCACGATGATCTGGCCCGGGCGAAGCGTGCCCTTCTGGACCAGAACCGTTGCCACTGAACCGCGACCGCGGTCGAGCTGGGCTTCGATGACGATGCCTTCGGCCGTCCGGCTCGGATCTGCCTTCAGGTCGAGGATTTCGGCCTGCAGAAGGACGGCTTCCAGGAGCTTGTCGAGGTTCAGCTTGTTCTTGGCCGACACTTCGACGTCGAGCACTTCACCGCCCATGGATTCCACGAAGACTTCATGCTGCAGCAGTTGCTGGCGCACCTTGTCCGGATTGGCTTCATGCTTGTCGATCTTGTTGATCGCCACGATGATCGGCACGCCGGCCGCCTTGGCATGATTGATCGATTCGATCGTCTGCGGCATGACGGCGTCGTCGGCGGCAACCACCAGGATGGCGATGTCGGTAGCCTGGGCACCACGGGCACGCATGGCCGTGAAGGCGGCGTGGCCGGGGGTATCGATGAAGGTGATCTTGTGACCGTTCTGCTCGACCTGGTAGGCACCGATATGCTGGGTGATGCCGCCGGCTTCGCCCGAGACGACGCTGGTCTTGCGGATGGCATCGAGCAGGGAGGTCTTGCCGTGGTCGACGTGACCCATGATGGTGACAACAGGCGGACGCGACACCATTTCGCCCGCATCGTCAGCCACGTTGAAGATCCCTTCTTCAACGTCGGATTCCGAGACGCGCTTGACGGTATGGCCGAATTCGCCAGCGATGAGTTCCGCCAGATCGGCGTCGATGACGTCGCCCGGCTTCATCATCTGGCCTTCCTTCATCAGGTATTTGATGACATCGACAGCCCGTTCGGACATACGCTGCGACAATTCCTGGATGGTGATGGTTTCCGGAAGGATAACCTCGCGCATGACCTTTTCGCGGGTTTCCTGCATCTGGCTGCGGCGGAACTTCTCCTGCCGGCGACGCATGGCCGACAGCGACCGTCCGCGGGCATTGCCGTCGTCGTCGACATTGGCCGTAGTGATGGTCAGCTTGCCGCGACGGCGCTCTTCCTCGGTCTTCGGACGGGCCGGAGCCTTGGCGGGTTCGGGACGAACGACCTTGCCACGGACAGGCACACCGCCACGGGGTGCAGTGCGTTCTCCCTCTTCCTCGGCAGCCGTCTTGCGACCGCGCGCGAAGCCGGGAGCCGCGGCAGGAACACCTGGCTTGAGCGTCGCAGCAGGCGCAACGCCGAGGGCCGGCGCGCTAACGATTTCGGCAGGCGCCGGCTCGGGTGCTGCAACCGGTTCTACCGGGGCCGGCTCGGCCGCCTTGCGGATCGCTTCTTCCTCGGCAAGCCGCTGACGCTCGGCCTCTTCGACCTTGCGCCGCGCATCGTCGATGACGCGCTGCTTGGCTTCCTCGATGTCGCGAGCCTGGGCTTCCTGGAGCGCCCGGCGGCGGGCTTCCATTTCACCGGCCGACAGATCGTGCAGCACGGCACCACGCGGACGCTCCTGGCGAACGGGCTGCTGCGGCTGCGGGGGACGCGGCTGATGATGCTGATTGTGATTCATCTGCTGGACGCGCGGCGCCGGAGCGGGCTGCTGCGCGCGCGGAGCAGGCGTGGGCGCAGATGCTGCCGGACGCGGTGCCGGTGCAGCGGCGACCGGAGCGACTGGCTCAGGCGCGCGAACGGGGGTGATCGGCGGCTTTTCGTCCTGCGGACGCGTCGGGCGCCGCTTCACTGTCTCGACGACGACCGACTTCGTGCGGCCGCGCCCCATGTCCTGGCGTACGGTGCCCTGGCTCATCCCCGATGGCTTCAGGGTGAGCGTCTTCTTCACGCCGATGGTCTTGTCGTCTTTGTTGTCGGTCATTCCGTTCCCGTTCCTTCGAGCGGGGCCGGATGACATCCATCAGACCACGCCGTTCAATTCCTGTTCCAAACCGCAGCAGCCGGCAGATGCCGGTGACCGCGTCATAGTGTTTTCGGGCCAGAGCCGGCCTTCGGCCGCAGCTCACCGCCACGATACGTCTCGAGCAGGTTTGCGCGTTTCACTACACCTTCACCCGCCTGCCCTGCAAGCGCTGCGGCATGGATAAACGCATTCTGCCCCATCAGCTCGTCCATTTCGCTCCCCGAGAACAGATGGAAGGCTGGAATCTCCGCCGCCGTTTCCATTCCAAGGTGCCAGGCCTTGCGAGCCTGGTCGATTTTTCGCACCCCGTCCGCCGCCGCTTCCTTCGAATGGAAGACGGCGATCGCGTCGCCGCTGCGGATGGCGAGATCGACCTTGGCCGATCCCGTTACCAACTGGCCCGCCTTGCGCGCCAGGTTCATCATTCCGGCCAGCTGCGCGACCAGCAGCCGATCCACGGCAGCGCCGAGGTCCGGATCCGCCTTGACATCCGCCTTCAGGGCGCGGGCAAAGAGCTTCTTTGCCACTGCCTTGTCGACCGCGTCGCGGCTGACCGACACCCAGCACCCCCTGCCCGGAAGCTGCCGCTTGATATCCGGCACGATACTTCCGTCAGGCGCCGCCACGAAGCGGATCAAGGTCTCCGGCGTGCCGCTCTGCCGCGTCACAATACACATCCGACCGTTCACGTCGTCACCGCTGATATCGGCGTCGTCCGAGATCTCGTCAGCCGCACCGGCGGTCATCATTCGCTCCGTTCGACTTCTTCGCCTTCGGCCGCGACCGGTTCTTCAACCGCCAGGTCTTCCTGCGTGATCCAGCCGGCCGCCAGACGGGCCTGAACGATCATGTTCTCGGCCTCGGTGCGCGATACGTCAAACTTGCCGAACAGACCTTCGAACTTCTTGGTCTCGCCGTCCTTGCGTTCGCTCCAGCCGACGAGATCGTCAGCGGCGCAGCCGGCGAAGTCCTCGATCGTCTTGATGCCGTCCTGGCCGAGCGCGACCATCATCTGCGAGGTCATGCCGTCGATCGACCGCAATTCATCGGCAACACCGAGTTCCTTGCGCTTGGCATCCATTTCCGCCTCGATCTTCTCGAGATATTCGCGGGCACGGGTCTGGATTTCTTCCGCCGTATCCTCGTCGAAACCGTCGATCGAGGCAATTTCGTCAAGCTCGACATAAGCCAGCTCTTCGACGGCCGCAAAGCCTTCGGAGGCCAGAACCTGGCCGACCATTTCGTCGACGTCGAGAGCATCCATGAACAGGTTGGTGCGCTCGTTGAATTCCTTCTGGCGGCGCTCCGATTCCTCGGCTTCCGTCATGATGTCGATGTCCCAGCCGGTCAGCTGCGAGGCGAGCCGCACGTTCTGGCCGCGACGGCCGATGGCCAGCGACAGCTGTTCGTCCGGAACCACGACCTCGATACGCTCTGCATCTTCGTCGAGAACGACCTTGGCCACTTCGGCCGGCTGCAGGGCGTTGACGATGAAGGAGGCCGGATCCTGGCTCCACGGAATGATGTCGATCTTCTCGCCCTGAAGCTCGCCGACGACGGCCTGAACGCGGCTGCCGCGCATACCGACGCATGCACCGACCGGATCGATCGAGCTATCGTTCGAAATGACGGCGATCTTGGCGCGCGAACCCGGGTCACGGGCGACCGACTTGATCTGAATGATGCCGTCGTAGATCTCAGGCACTTCCATGGTGAAGAGCTTGACCATGAACTGCGGATGGGTGCGCGATAGGAAGATCTGCGGGCCACGCTGTTCGCGGCGCACGTCGTAGACATAGGCACGGACGCGGTCGCCGTAGCGGAAGGCTTCGCGCGGGATCATCTCGTCACGACGGATAATGCCTTCGCCGCGGCCGAGATCGACGATGACGTTGCCGTATTCGACGCGCTTGACGGTGCCGTTGACGATTTCGCCGACGCGATCCTTGAACTCGTCGAACTGGCGGTCACGCTCGGCTTCGCGCACTTTCTGCACGATAACCTGCTTGGCCGACTGGGCAGCGATACGGCCGAAATCCATCGGCGGCAGCGGATCGGCGATGAAGTCGCCGAGCTTGGCGTCGACATTGCGGTCGCGGGCCAGTTCCAGGGCGATCTGGGTGGAGTAATCCTCAACCTTCTCGACGACCTCAAGAAGACGCTGGAGACGGATTTCGCCGGTCTTGGAGTTGATGTCGGCGCGAATGTTGGTTTCGGTACCATACCGCGACCGAGCCGCCTTCTGGATCGCGTCGGCCATTGCGGCAAGCACGATTTCGCGGTCGATGACCTTTTCGCGTGCGACCGCATCCGCGATCTGCAAAAGCTCAAGCCGGTTAGCACTGACTGCCATTGTCTTAAGTCTCCGTCTTCCTGCCGGGGCGCCGTGCCCGCGAGGCGATTAGTCTATCGATTATTCTTCGTCTTCTTCGCCGTTCTGATTGGCGGCTTCCGCTCTTGCCAGCTTGTCGGCCTTCAAAGCGTCGCGGATCAGATCGTCCGTCAGAATGAGCTTGGCTTCGGCCAGGGCAGTGAACGGAATGACCGTCACCGGTTCCTCGCCATAGGCGACCTGGTCACGCTCAAGCGTGAAACCCTCGGCGTCGACGTGCACGATCTTGCCGCGGAACCGCTTGCGATTGTCGACCAGAATGGACGTCTCGCACTTGACGATATGGCCCTGCCAGCGGACAAAATCCGATACGCGAACCATCGGCCGGTCGATGCCGGGCGACGACACTTCCAGATGATACGCCTTGTCGACCGGATCCTCAACGTCAAGAGCGGGTGAAATCGCCATCGACACTTCTTCGCAGTCGACGACGGTCATGGTGCCGTCCAGGCGCTCGGCCATGACCTGCAGGGTCAGACCATTCTGGTTCATCAGCCGGACGCGAACGAGCTTGAAACCCATCGTGACCAGAATCGGCTCGATGATGTCGGCAAGGCGGCGATCAAGGCCGGTTTCGACGATAAGGCGCGGCTCTAATTCCGGCTGCGTCGGGATATTTTCGGACAATCGTGTTCCTCCTGGAACATCCAGTGCTGGTCTCGATCCAACAAAAAAGAGCGGGTCCTTGCGGGCCCACTCTTCATCTGCCGATCAAGAATTTACGGGTCATATACGCTTGCCCTACCGAAATTGCAAGCTTTTCGCGATCCGTAGACAATCCGCCGGCATTTTTGCGGTTTGAGTGTTTGGCCGTAGGCAATGTACGTTCCTTCCGCCTATACTCCACCCGTTGAGAATCGCGGAATGGGTGTCAGGACGTGCCGGATCGCAGATCGCCTTTGGCGCCGCTGAAAAATGAATTCTACCGGACCATATGGTTTGCCAGCATCTCCTCCAATCTTGGAGGGTTGATCCAGGGGGTCGGCGCGGCGTGGATGATGGCCTCCATTTCGACCTCGGAGAATATGGTGGCACTGGTACAGGCCTCCAATACCCTGCCGATCATGCTGTTTTCCCTGCTTTCGGGCGCCATCGCCGACGGCTTCGACCGACGCCGGGTCATGCTGACGTCGCAGTTCTTCATGCTCGCCGTTTCGGCATCCCTGGCGATCTCGGCCTATCTCGGCCTGATGACGCCCTGGTTGTTGCTGACCTTCACCTTTCTGATCGGCTGCGGCACAGCGCTCAACAATCCCTCCTGGCAGGCATCCGTGGGCGACATGGTGCCGCGCGCCGATCTGCCGGCTGCCGTGTCGCTCAACAGCATGGGCTTCAACATCACCCGCAGCGTCGGCCCGGCCATCGGCGGCGCGATCGTGGCGGCAGCGGGCGCTGCAGCCGCCTTTGCGGTCAACACATTCAGCTATTTCGCCCTGATATACGCGCTGCTGCGCTGGAAGCCAGACTATCCCAAGACCGCCCTGCCGCGCGAGGGGCTTGGCCAGGCCATTTCGGCGGGATTGCGCTATGTCGCCATGTCGCCGAATATCGGCAAGGTGCTGTTTCGGGGTTTCATCTTCGGCTTGACTGCAACGGCGGTGCTGGCGCTTCTGCCCATCGTGGCCCGCGATCTGATCGGCGGCGGCCCGTTGACCTATGGCGTGCTGCTCGGCGCGTTCGGCGCCGGCGCCATCGCCGGGGCACTGATGAGCGCGCGGCTTCGCGAGCGGCTGTCGAGCGAGGATATCGTGCGCTGTGCCTTTGCCGGCTTTGCGGTCGGATCGGCGCTCACCGGGGTCAGTTCGTCGGCCTTGCTCACCAGCGCCGCGCTGTTTGTCGCCGGCGCCTGCTGGGTGCTGGCGCTGTCGCTGTTCAACACCGTGGTCCAGCTTTCGACGCCGCGCTGGGTGCTCGGGCGGGCACTGTCGCTCTACCAGACCGCCACCTTCGGCGGCATGGCGACAGGAAGCTGGCTCTGGGGCCTGGTTGCCGAAAACTACGGGGTCGGCAATGCGCTGCTCGCTTCAAGCGTATTGATGATCTTCGGCGTTGCTATCGGCTTCTGGCTCGCCATGCCGGCTTTCGCCACCCTCGATCTCGACCCGCTCAACCGCTTCAACGAACCGGCACTCGGGCTGGATATCCGGCCGCGCAGCGGTCCGATCGTCATACAGATCGACTACGAGATCGCCGATGAGGATCTGGCCGAGTTTCTGGCCGTGATGGTCGAACGGCGGCGCATCCGCATTCGCGACGGCGCGCGCAACTGGGCGCTGATGCGGGACCTTGAAAACCCCGATATCTGGACCGAGACCTATCATACGCCGACCTGGGTGGAATATGTCCGCCACAACCACCGCCGCACCAAGGCCGACGCGGAGACGACCGACCGGCTGCTGGCGCTGCATCGCGGGCACTCCACGCCGCGCGTGCACAGAATGATCGAACGGCAGGCGATCCCGCCGGCCGACGATGTGTTTCACAAGGCGCATATCGATCCGCATTGAGACCGATTCGGTGAAGCCGTTTGTTTCAAACGGCTTGGGTCAAGCCTCAGCCCAGGGCCGGCGTGCCTGCCGGTGCAATGGAGCGGGGCTCGCCATCGCCGCCCTCGGCAATATCCGTCTTTGTCTTGTCCGGGCTGATGAGGCCGTGGGTGCCGACAGTTCCCTTCTGCGATCGGTTCAAGATGAACCGCTTCAGCCGCAGCATCGGCTTTTCGATGCAGTGCCAGGAAAACGCGGCGAACAGGCCGACAAATACCAGCGCCACCAGAAAATTCACGTACCAGGCCTGACCTTTCGGCAGCAGATAGACGACCGCCTGCTGGATCGGGAAGGCATAGAGATAGATCCCATAGGAATAATCACCCTTGAAGATCAGGGGCAGTTTTTTCGGGGTCTGCAATCCGAGATACATGGTCAGATAGGCAACCGGCAGCGGCAGAAGATAGATGTAGACGTGGGACGACACCAGCGCCACGGACAGGACGGCGGAGGCAAGGGCAATCCAGCCGGAATAGGGGATCCGATCGCGCCAGAGATAGACGATGACCCCTGCCAGGAAGAAAAGGATGAGCTGGCGGCCGGTGGCCGTACCCCTTGCCGGTCCGGTATCGCCCGACACGAATGTCCAGACGAACAGGGCGATCGAGACCGCGACGAAGCCGACGATCAGTAGGCTTGGCCGCTTGACGAGCCCGATCAGGGAGACTGCCGCCAGAACCAGATAGCACTCCGCTTCGTAAGGAACGGTCCACAGCGAACCGTTGACCATACGCTCGATCGGATTGTCCAGGAAAACACCCGGCAGGTGATAGTGGATGTATCCGATGATGTTCAGGAAATAGCGGAAGAAATCGGGATCGGTGAAATATTCCCTGTAGCTGACCGTCGTCAGCATGGGGCCAAGCACCATGGCCGACAGGACGATTTCCACCATCAGGGCCGGCACGATGCGCAGGCCGCGCAGGGTCAGGAAGGTCAGCAGGTTGCTGGTGCGGATCAGGCTGGCAGCAACGAGAAAGCCGCTCAGGCAAAAGAACACCGGCAGGATCGAATATCCGACGATGCGGTCGATGCCCCATGGCATGACGCTGGCCGACACCAGATCTCCGCTGACCGCGAAACTGTGGGAGAACATGACGAGCATGGAAAGGCCAAGGCGGATATAGTCGAAACCGCTGGTAAATCCGCCGGCGGCCTGTATTCGTGCACCCACAAGCTCTGACCTGTTCATGGAAAGACCCCTCAATCACCTTGCAGAGCGGAAAAATCCCGCGCGCCAAACGTTGGGGAATGCCATTACCATGAAAGTACCGCCTGTTTGCGGACAAGTTCCAAGTAACGTTAATGCTGGAGCCAAGACGAACCGTTCGGCGCGACCCCGTCTCCGCCGGCATGGCTCCGGCTGCTATCGCAGCTTTGCCTTCAGGGAAGCATCGGGATAACAGGTCGGTGCCATGCCGCTTTTCTGCTGCCAGTCACCCAGCGAGCGCCGTGTCTTGAAGCCAGGCAGGCCGTCGACGGTGCCGACATCGTAGCCCTTGGCGACCAGCGCCTTCTGCATGGCCAACACGTCTGAGCGCAGCATCTTGCCGACATCGCCCCAGGGGCCGGCAAAGGCGCCCCCGCCATGGGCGATACGGTCGGCCAGATTGCCGATGAACAGGGCATAGAGGTCGGAATTGTTATATTCCTTGATGACGTAGAAATTCGGGCTGACGAGGAATTCCGGACCATGGGTGCCGGCCGGCATGAGCATCATGGTGCGTTCGCCGAGTTCCGCTTTCGGGAAGGCCTTGCCGGAAATGCGCTTGATGCCGGTCGCGGCCCATTTCGATAGGGGCTGGGCCTTGTCCGGCCCTTCCTGCGTGCAGCTGACGCCGGCGGGAATGCTTACCTCGAAACCCCAGTCGCGGCCCCTCTGCCAGCCGCTCTTGGCCAGATAATTGGCGATCGAGGCAAGGCTATCGGGCACGGAATTCCAGATGTCGCGATGGCCGTCGCCATCGAAGTCGACGGCATATTTCAGATAGCTGGTCGGCAGGAACTGCGGCTGGCCAAGCGCGCCGGCCCAGGAACCCATCATCTTGGAGGCTGCAATATCGCCGCCTTCGACGATATGCAAAGCGGAGATCAGTTCACGGGTGAAAAGATCCTTGCGGGTCGACATGAAGGCCTTGGTGGCCAGCACCTCGATGGCCGGGTGAGGCAGTTTTGCCTGGCCGAAGCCGGATTCGCGGCCCCAGATGGCGACGATCACCGATCCCGGTACGCCATAGGTCGCTTCGATGCGGCGCAGGGTGCCTGCATGTTTGGCGGCCAGGCTGCGGCCGGTGCCGGCCAGGCCCTGCAGACGCTTCTCACTGAAATAGGCGCCGGGCGACGAAAATTCGGCCTGGCTCTGGCTGCGATCCTTCGGGGGAGCCGACCCAGGCGACACCAGATCCGGCAAGTCCCAGTTGAGCGACAAGTCGGCCGTTGCCGCATCGAACACCTTGCGCGAGACACCGGATTTTTCCGCCTGCGGCCAGAGGTCGGCGTTCAGCCAGGACCGGAACTGCCCTTCGACTTCTGCCTTGGAGGCGGCATGGACTGAGGCAGACGGCATGGACAGCAACAGGCTTAAGACCGAGAAAACCGCTCCGTGGATAAAGCTCTTCATGCGGTGCCCCTCAGTTTGGCCAGAGATCAGATCACCGTCCGGGCGCGGATCGCAGCCGACAGCGTGCCCTCGTCCAGATAATCGAGTTCGCCGCCAACCGGCACGCCATGGGCGAGCCGCGTGATGCGCACGTCCAGCCCGGTCAGATGGTCGGTTATATAGTGGGCTGTGGTTTGCCCTTCGACGGTGGCATTGACCGCAATGATGATCTCGCGAATGCCGCCCTTGGCGACGCGGTCGATCAACCCCTTGATGTTGAGGTCGTCCGGCCCGACACCGTCGAGCGGCGACAGGGTGCCGCCCAGAACGTGATAGGCAGCGTTCAACACCCCTGCCCGCTCCAGCGCCCAGAGATCGGAAACGTCTTCGACGACGATGATCACCGACTGGTCACGACGGTCGTCGGTGCAGACCGTGCAGGGATCGACCGTATCAACATTGCCGCAATGAGAACAGATCTTGACCTTGTCATAGGCCTCGCCCATGGCGTGACCGAGAGGCCCCAGCAACTGGTCCTTCTTCTTGATCAGATGCAGCGCGGCGCGGCGCGCCGAGCGCGGCCCGAGGCCCGGCACCTTTGCCAGAAGCTGGATCAGTTTTTCGATTTCGGGGCCGGTGACTCGCTTTGCCATTGGCCGCTTCTAGCGCATATCTTGGCAAAGCGGAATCGTCTAATGGAGTGCCTTCGATGAAAATCCTCGCCGTCTGCATGGGTTCGGCAGAGACCCTGACGGGCAAGTCGTACAAGACAGGCATTCTTAAAATACCGGTTTCAGGGCCGGTCCAGGTCGATGGGGAAGGCCTGCTCGGCGACAGGATCTGCAATCGCAAGCACCATGGCGGGCCGGATCAGGCCGTCTATATCGAGGGTGGCGCGACGCTCGACTGGTGGGCGGTGGAACTCGGCCAGCCGCTTGCGCCGGGTATGTTTGGTGAAAACCTGGTGATGTCCGATCTCGATAATCGCGATGTTGCCGTCGGCGACCGGTTCGTGATCGGCCCTTTAATCCTGGAGGCGACCGCACCCCGCACGCCCTGCGCAACGTTTGCCAGCCGCATGAACGATTCGATGTTCGTCAAACGCTATACGGCGTCGGGCCGGCCGGGCATCTATTGCCGGGTCCTGGCACCGGGCTTCGTGGAGGCCGGGCAGGCAGTACGGCATGAACTTTATGCCGGCGACCGTGTGACGATGCCCGAACTCTTGGCGGCCTATGGCAGAAAGCTGGAAAAAACCGACATCGCCCGTTTTCTGGCGGCGCCGCTTGCGATCCGAATCCGAACTTTCTTTACGGAGAAGCTGTAGCTCCTGCCAACGACTGCGCATGGCGGATGAGCGATTTGGCGGCAAGGCCGGCGGACCGCATATAACTCGGGTCGCGATGCAGCATCGCCACCGAAAAGCAGCCGTCCAGCAGCAGCATGATTTGTCGGGCAAGATCGCCGGAACCGGCAATTCCTGCCGCTTCAAGCTTCTGCGTCAGCCAGCTTTCGAAGGCCTTCTTGTGCGCTCGTCCGACCTGCAACGCCGGATGGCCTGGCAGGTTGGCAAGCTCGGCCGAGGTTCTGAGGAAACCGCAACCCTTCCAGTCCGCACGCGCCGCCGCAATCGCGAGATGGTCGAAGATCGCCGAGACCCGATCGCCAACATCGCCTTCGGCCGCGTCGAACCAGCGGCGATAGGCTTCCAGGTTCGGCTGATCGCGATAGGACAGATAGGCCGCGATCAGTTCGTCCTTGCTCCTGAAGTGGTAGTACAGAGACTTCTTGGTGATGCCGGCAGCCTCTGCCACGGCATCAACGCTGACCGCCTTGATGCCTTCGCGGTAGAACAGCCGGTTGGCGGCGGAAATGATCCGCTCTCGGGTTGATGTTTCTTCCATAGAGGAAAGGTATACTGACCAGTGAGTATACACAAGCACCGCAATGGTGAATGCTCCGATCGTCTGGTCTGGAGGGACGGCGATGGAGCAGGAAGCGGTTCGGATCATCTGCGGCGACGCCATCCCGTTGCGCGGCCATTGGTGGTCGCCTCGGTCGAAGGCCGGTGAGATTGTCGTCATCAATCCGGCGACCGGGGTCGCCGCTCGCTACTACCACCGGTACGCCGCATTTCTCGCCGACCACGGCTTCGAGGTCCTGACCTATGACTACCGCGGCATAGGGCTGTCACGGCCGGAAAGATTGTCGGGCTGCGGCTTCGACTGGACCCAGTGGGGCGAGCGGGACGTGGAGGCCGCGCTGGCATTTGCCACGCACCGCTCCGGGCGAGAGAGTGTCACGGTCGTCGGCCACAGTATCGGCGGCGTGCTGCCCGGCTATGCCGCGAGCGCCTCCGCCATAGACCGGATGCTGACGGTCGGCGCTCAATATGCCTATTGGCCTGATTATAAAGCCGGCTATCGTCTTGGGCTGTTTTTGAAATGGCATCTGGCCATGCCGTTGCTCACCGTGCTGTTCGGCTATTTTCCGGGCCGTCGGCTGGGTTGGCTGGAAGATCTGCCGGCAGGGGTCGCCTACGAGTGGGGCTTTCGCGGGAAGCGCCTCGAAGCGCATCTCGATCCGGCAAGAAGAGAGCGGCTGCTATCCAGCTTTGCCGCCGTCACGGCGCCGATCCTGGCGATCAGCACGTCGGATGATCCCTTCGCCACAGCTGAAGCCGTGTCCCGCGGCCTCGACTATTACAGCGGTGCGGAGCCGCAAAAGGTCATGCTTGAGCCGCAGGATCTCGGGCAAGAACAGGTCGGCCATTTCGACCTGTTCCACGATCGTCATGCCGGCGGCTTCTGGCTCGATACGCTTTTGTGGCTGCGCGACGGCATCAATCCCTGGCCGCTGAAGGTTTATGAGTGACCGGCCCTAAAACGGCAGCTTCATGCCGGGCGGGATCGGCAGGCCCGCGGTCATTTCCTTGGTCTTTTCCGCCATCACGGCTTCGGCCTTGTCCTTGGCATCCTTGTGGGCAGCGACGATCAGGTCCTCGAGGATCTCGACGTCGTCTTCCTTGAACAATGACGGGTCGATCTTCAGACCCTTCAGATCGCCCTTGCCGGTCATGGTGACCACGACGAGGCCGCCGCCCGACTGGCCCTGGACTTCAAGCGCGGCGATCTCCGCCTGCATCTGCTCCATCTTGGCCTGCATTTCCTTGACCTTGCCCATCATGCCCATGATGTCGCGCATCGTCATATCTCCTTGGGTTTTATCGTCGAAAAGGATTTCTGAGCTTAGAACTCGATATCGTCGCCCGGAAGAATGTCGCCCTCGTCCGATTCGGCGGCGGCCGGCACGCTTGGCATCTCATCCTCGACGGCCGCGGCACGGATTCTAACGTCGGTCACCTTGGCGCCCGGAAAACGGGCGAGGATGGCGGCCACGTCAGGATCCTGCATGGCATCGGTCAGGCGCGCCTGGCGCTGCGAGGTTTCGGTTTCAGCAAGGGTCGCATCGCCATCTTCACGGCTGAGGATGACCATCCAGCGGATCTCGGTCCATTCCTCGAGCCGCTTCTGCAGATCGCTGACAATGGTGCGCGGCGCGTCTGCCGGCAGGTTGATCTCAAGCCGGCCGGGCTCTAGCTTGACCAGTCGCACGAAACTCCTGAGCAGGGCGCGCAGGCGCGGATCGCGGTTTTTCGAGCAAAGCTCGGCGATATCGTCGAGAGAATTGATCCGCACCTTCGGAACAGGGGCTTCGGCCGGCTGGACGTCGCGCCTTTCGGCAGGCTGCGGAGCATTCTGGCTGGTCGGCACGGCCTGCAGATGGGCGACAGGCGCGGGACTTGCAGGCCGCAGCGCCGGGTCGGGCGCGGCCTGGGCAACGGCCTGGGTGCGATAGGACGCCTGGGGTGCAGCCCCGCCGCCGCCGCGCGGCGGCGATGGCGCGCGATCGACGGCACCACCGTCCTGGCTCATCTCGAGAAGCCGGCGGGCCGCGTCTTCGGGCGACGGGAGATGCGCGGCATGGGTCAGGCGGATCAGCACCATTTCGGCAGCCCCTGCCGGACGCGACGAATTCTCGGCCTCGGGAATGCCCTTCAGCAGCATCTGCCAGATACGCGACAGGGCCGTCACAGCCACGCTCTCGGCGAACTCGCCGCCGCGCAACCGTTCGACCTCGCTGAGCGACGGATCGTTGAGCGCACCGGGGATATATTTCAGGCGGGTCACCAGATGGGTGAAATCGGCCAGATCGGTGAGCACCACGGTCGGGTTGGCGCCCGCCTCGTACTGGCTGCCAAACTCTTCCAGCGCCGCGGCGACATCGCCGTTGACGATATGGGCAAAGAGATCGACGATCCGGGCGCGATCGGCAAGGCCGAGCATGGCGCGCACGGCATCCGCCTTCACTTCGCCGACGCCGTGGGCGATGGCCTGATCGAGCAGCGACAGACCGTCACGGGCCGAGCCTTCGGCGGCGCGGGCGATCATCGCCAGGGCATCCTCTTCGGCCACTATACCCTCTTTCGAGGCAATGGTCGAAAACAGGCCGACCAGGTCGCCGGCGCTGATGCGTCTGAGATCGAAACGCTGGCAGCGCGACAGGACGGTGATCGGAACCTTGCGGATTTCCGTGGTGGCAAAGATGAATTTCACATGTTCCGGCGGCTCTTCGAGCGTCTTCAGCAGGCCGTTGAAGGCCTGGGTCGAAAGCATGTGCACTTCGTCGATGATATAGACCTTGTAGCGTGCCGAGACAGGCCGGTAGCGCACCTGCTCAATGATCTCGCGGATATCGTCGATGCCGGTATGCGAGGCGGCGTCCATCTCGATGACGTCGACATGCCGGCCTTCCATGATCGCCTGGCAGTGTTCGCCGGGCACGCGCAAGTCAATGGTGGGCCGATCGATTTCGGGGGTCTTGTAGTTCAGCGCCCGCGCCAGGATACGCGCCGTCGTGGTCTTGCCCACGCCGCGCACGCCGGTCAGCATATAGGCCTGCGCAATGCGACCCGTCTCGAAGGCGTTGGTGAGGGTTCGGACCATCGGCTCCTGGCCGACCATGAGGTCCGTGAAATCTTTCGGCCGGTATTTGCGGGCGAGAACCCGGTAGCCGGCGCCGGCGTTTTTCTCACCTGCTGCTGTCGGCTCCAAATCGCTCATCGCCCTGCCAGCCTTCTACTCCGCCCGGTGGGTGGGCATGGTCCGGCCCCGCTTTGAATGCCGGCCGGAAAGAACGAAAGGTGGGAGGCTGGCGCGATGACCCGCGCCGTGCTCGTTAGGGCTGCTTCCTTCCGGACCTGACCCGGTTGGCGAGTGGCTCGTCCACCACCAACCTCCCAAGCGCACATATCGGCAATAACGACAGCAAATGCAAGCCAAGCCTCCAAAAAACTGTTATGAAAGAGAAAAATCAGGGAGGACTGCCGTGGGAGCATTCAGGCTGGATGAAAGATTGGCGCGCGATAGCGAGCTGTTGATGCGCATGGGTCTTTGTGAACTGCGTCTTATGGGGGACAAGCGCTGGCCCTGGCTGTTGCTGGTGCCGCAGCGGCCCGATATCACCGAACTGTTCGAGCTGACGCCGCTCGATCAGGCCATGCTGACCTTCGAACAGATCACCGTCGCCGCTGCCCTCAAAACCGCCACGGGTGCGACAAAGATCAATGTCGGCGCTCTTGGCAATATCGTTCGCCAGCTCCATGTTCATGTGATCGCCCGCAACGAAGGGGATGCCAACTGGCCCGGTCCGGTCTGGGGCCACGGCACAACCATTCCTTACGACGACGGCGAAAAACAAGCGTTCAAAACGAGACTTCTCGAAGCCCTGCAATGATCAAAACATCCATTTTCGACAATTCCGCCCCGCATCCCGAACCCAGCGCACTGACGGCCTTTTCCCAGAACGGTCTCGATCGGGATGCCGAGCATCGCGACGAAACCTGCCTGGAAAAGGCCTTTTCGGTCGAAGGAGCGCATATTCTCGCCTTCACCGGCAATGCGCTTGTGCTCAAGCATGACGGCCAGGTGCTCGATCCGCTTTTTGCGCCTTACGAACTGCCGGGCCTTGATCCCGATCTCGAGAATGCGGTTCTTCTCGGCTATCAACCAAGCGGCGAGCCGCGGATCGCGCTACCGGTCAGAACCAGTGCAGAGACGCTTGCCAACGACTACAAGATCGCTGACGGGCGGGCGCTGTTTCGCGACGGATTGATCGGCGAGGAACTGCTGGGCGAAGTCGCCCAAGGCCTCAGTCTCCTGCACTGGAATGCCGACAATCGCTTCTGCGGCAAATGTGGAAGCCGGACCGAGGCCCGCGTCGGCGGCTACAAGCGCGTCTGCAGCGCCTGCGAACACACCAGTTTTCCCCGCACCGATCCGGTGGTTATCATGATGGCGATCGACGCGGCGCGTGACCTCTGCCTGCTCGGCCGCAATCACCGCTTTCCGGCAGGCATGTATTCCTGCCTTGCCGGCTTCGTCGAGCCTGGGGAAACCATTGAAAATGCCGTGCGCCGCGAGACCCAGGAGGAATCCGGCATCAGTATCGGCCGGGTTCGCTATCACGCCTCGCAACCATGGCCGATGCCGCATCAGCTGATGATCGGCTGCTATGCGGAAGCCCTCAATACCGAGGTCATCCGCGACGAAGCCGAGCTTGAGGATTGCCGCTGGTTCACCCGGAACGAGGTTGCCGCCATGCTGGAGCAGCGCTCGACCGACGGCCGCACTGCTCCCATCGATGGTACGATCGCCAACCGGCTGATGGCCGACTGGCTGGAATGGCCGGCCTGACGATTCCAGATCAGAGCTGGGCGCGCATGGGATGGCCCTTGTAGACGCCGAGGATGCGGACCTTTTCGGAGAAGAACCGCAGCTCTTCCAGAGCTTGTCTGACCGGCGCATCGTCGGGATGACCTTCGATGTCCGCGTAGAACTGCGTGGCCACGAAAGTGCCGCCGATCTGGTAGCTCTCCAGCTTCGTCATGTTGATGCCGTTGGTGGCAAAGCCGCCCATGGCCTTGTAGAGGGCGGCAGGAATGTTGCGGACATTGAACACGAAAGTGGTCACGAACAGTTCGTCGGGGCTCACGCGCTCCGCCAGCTTTTCTTCACGTGACAGCACGACGAAACGGGTCACGTTGTTTTCCGTATCCTCGACATTCTCCGCAATGATCTCAAGGCCGTAGAGATCAGCGGCCAGACGCGGCGCCAGGGCTGCCATCGACCGGTCGCCGGTTTCCGACACCAGCTTGGCGGCTCCTGCCGTGTCACCGGCCACCACCGGCTTCCAACCGCTGGCACGGATGATCTTGCGGCACTGGCCGAGCGCATGGATATGGCTGTGCACGGTCTTGATCTCGTCGCGCCTGACGCCCGGCAGCACCATCAGCTGAAAGCGGATCGGCATGAAATATTCGCCGATGATGTGCAGATGCGATTCGGGCAGGAGATAATGGATATCCGCCACGCGGCCGGCGATCGTGTTTTCGATCGGGATCATTGCCAGATCCGCATCGCCGTTTTCAACCGCAACGAAGGCATCTTCAAACGTTGGACACGGAAGCGGCGCCATATCCGGGAACATGTCGCGGCAGGCCATGTCCGAATTGGCGCCATAATCACCCTGGAAGGCGATGTTATTGGTTACGCTCGTCATGATTTTCATCCGTTACTGGGATTTCCGGCCAAGGATCTGGCGAGCCTTCTCAAGATCGTCCGGAGTATCGACACCGAGCGGCACGGAGTTGACGATTTCCACGTCGATTCGCATTCCCGCCTCCAGCGCCCGCAACTGCTCCAGCGATTCGCGCCGTTCCAGAACGGACGGCGAGAGGCCGACGAATCGCTCGAGCGCTGCACGGCGATAGGCATAGAGGCCGATGTGGTGATAGAGCGGGCCGGCGCCATGGGGCGCGGTGGCGCGGGTGAAATAGAGCGCCCGCAAGCGGCTGTCGGACAGCGGCGAGCCGACCACCTTGACCACATTGGGATTGGTCTTTTCGTGCTCGTCGGTGATCTCGACCGTGAGCGTGGCAATGTCGGTCGTCGGGTTGTCGAGCGGCCGCAAGGCGGCGCGAATGGTCTCCGGCTCGACCGTCGGCAGGTCGCCCTGCACATTGATGATCGTCTCGAACCGACCATGCGGGTCGGCCTTTGTCAGGGCCTCGTAGATGCGATCGGAACCGGACTGGTGGTCCGACCGGGTCATGACCACCTCGAAGCCGGCGGCCGACACGGCATCGACAATCCTCTGATCATCGACGGCCACAATGATTCGGCCGACATCGGCTTCACGGGCACGCAGGGCCACCTGAACGATCATCGGCAGGCCGCCGATTTCCGCCAGCGGCTTGCCCGGCAGGCGAGTGGACGACATTCTGGCCGGGATCAGCACCAGCACTTTGTCAAATTGGCTATTATTCATCGACGGCCCTTCTATTCCCACACGAAAAGTGTCAAAAAGTCTCAGTCTGGGGATCACAATCGTGTTGCAACTGTCAAGCAAAAGTCATAGGTTCCGCGCGATTTCAAGGTCTGCCGGTCCGTGATCCGCCGGTTGCAAGGGAGCGTCTGTAGATGAATTCATATGTGAACATGGGCGTCGGTGCTTTGCTCGGCACAGTTTTCGTCCTGATGTCCGTGTCCATAGCCTCCGAAGGGATTTTCCATTCGGAAGTTCCCGAAAAGGAAGGCTTTGCCATCGTGGCCGAAGCCTCCGGCGAAGCCGAGGCCGGCGCTGAGACGGCCGCTGCCGCAACCCCGATCGCCGTGCTGCTGGCCAGCGCCGATGCGACCGCCGGTGAAGCCATATTCAAGAAATGTGTGAGCTGTCACACCGGCGAAAAGGGTGGAGCCAACAAGGTCGGCCCCAACCTTTTCGGCCTGGTCGAGCGCCCGATCGCCACTCACGAAGGTTTCGGCTATTCGGCTGCCATCAAGGATTTCTCCAAGGGCGGCACGGTCACTTGGACCTTTGACAACCTCAACCACTTCCTGACGGCCCCGAAGAAGTTCATCCCTGGTACGGCTATGGGCTTTGCCGGCCTCAAGAAGGACGACGAGCGCGCCAACCTGATCGCCTATCTGCGCACCTTGGCCGATACGCCGGTCGCCCTGCCCGATCCGGCCGCAGCCCCGGCACCGGCACCAGCCACGAACTGAGTTCAGGCTACGCCTTTTCAGATTCGATAATGCCCGGCCAAAAGCCGGGCATTTGTGTTTGTGCCGATTACTGGACGTGCTGCCTGGCTCTCGGCCGTATGTCGTTACGCTCGTCGGCAAAGATTGCCGGCGGCAGGGGCTGCAGATCGCGAATGAGATCGGCGGCCTTTTCCCCCACCATGATGGTCGGCGCATTGGTGTTGCAGGACGGCACACGCGGCATGACCGAACTGTCGCAGACCCGCAGACCTTCGATACCGCGGACCTTCAGGGACAGATCGACGACCGCCATGTCATCGACGCCCATCTTGCAGGTACCGACCGGGTGGTGATCGGTCTTGGCATTGGCGCAGCCATAGTCGAACAGCTGCTCGTCAGACATCACCTTCGGTCCCGGCAGGCGTTCGGCCATGATGAAGGGTTTCAAGGCCGCCTGCTGGAAGATTTCACGCGCGATCTTCAGACCTTCCAGCGACATCTGCCGGTCATGGGGATCGGCCCAGTAATTCGGATCGATCAGAGGGGCTGCACCCGGATCGGCGGCCGACAGCCGGACCGTGCCACGTGAGCGGGGATGCAGATAGGCGGAATTGAGCGTCACGCCGGCATTCTTCAGCTTTTTGACGCCCGCCTCGATGCCGGAGCCGAGACCCAGGTGGAACTGGATGTCGGGTGAGCGTGCTTCATCCTCCGCATACCAGAAGCCGCCGGTCTCGAAGAGGGACGAGGCGACCGGACCGGACCGGAACAGCAAATATTCAAGGCCTGCCCATAGGGTGCGATGCAATTTGGCCACGCCGTCATAGGTATGATCGCCGGTGCATTCGGATATTACGAAGAGGTCGAGATGGTCCTGCAGATTGGCACCAACGCCCGGCAGATCGTGCAGCACCTTGACGCCAACGGACTTTAGATGATCGGCTGGACCTATGCCCGATTGCAGCAGCAGTTTGGGGGAGCCGATCGCGCCCGATGTGACGATGACCTCGCTCTCGGCCACGAGCAATTCGGGCCTGCCGGAGGCTATAATCTCGACACCGACAGCCCGACGGCCATCCAGCACGATGCGCGACACCGGGGCACCGGTGCGAATCGTCAGGTTGGGGCGGCCCTTGATCGGCGAGAGATAGGCGAGCGATGCCGACGAGCGGCGGCGATTGCGCTGTGTCAGCTGGTAGAAACCGACGCCCGCCTGTTGGCGCCCGTTGAAATCGGGATTGTAGGGGATGCCCAGTTCCTGGCCGGCGCGGATATAGGCATCGCAGATCGGCAGGGCAGAGACCGGCATGGAAACGCCGAGCGGCCCGCCATAGGCGTGATAGTCGTCGGCGAAGCGCTGGTTGTCCTCGGCACGCTTGAAATAGGGCAGGACGGAGCGATAGTCCCAGCCAGAGCAGCCATCTTCCGACGCCCAGAGATCATAGTCCGCGCGGTTGCCGCGCGTATAGAGCTGCGCATTGATCGACGAGCCGCCGCCCAGCACCTTGGCCTGGGTATAGCGCAGCACGCGGCCCTTCATGTGCTTCTGCGGCACGGTCTCCCAGCCCCAGCTGGCGACGCCCTTGGTCATCTTGGCAAAGCCGGCCGGCATGTGGAACAGCGGATTCCAATCGCCGCCGCCGGCTTCCAGCAGCAGCACATTGGTATCGGGATCCTCCGACAGCCGGTTGGCGAGCACGCAACCGGCCGGGCCTGCGCCGGTGATGATGTAATCATAGGTCATGGTCGTGTCCTCAAGTCTTCTTTGGGGCGCACCGCACGCACATCCGCTAAAGCCGCGCGATCGACAACCCGCCATCGGCATCGATGATCGAGCCGGTAGCAAAGCTGAATTTTCCCGACACCAATGCCGAAACGATGGCGCCGAGATCGGCCGGTTCACCCCAGCGTTTCATCGGCACCAGGCCACTCTCGATCAACCCGTCGTATTTGGCCGAGACGGCCGCCGTCATTTCCGTGCGGATGATGCCCGGACGCAGCTCGAAAACAGCGATGCCGCATTCGGCAAGGCGCAAGGCCAATCCCTGGCAGAAGCTCGACAGGCCCGATTTTGTCATGCAGTAGTCCAGCCGTTCCGGCGAACTCATTTCAGCCGAAACGGAGGTGACCGTCACGATCGACCGTGCTGCGCGAGGCTCGCATCCCAGCATGGCCTTCACCACGGCCTGCGTGAAAAACACGGTGCCGCGCAGGTTGGTGGCGACGATCCGGTCGAAATTCTCCGGCAACAGGTCAAGGAAATCGCCCCGAACCACGGAAGCGATGCCGGCATTGTTGACCAGGCAGTCTATGCTGCCGAAGCGCGTCATGACCTGATCCACGACCGCTTGATGCCCGGCCAGGTTGCTCAGATCGGACGGAAGATAGATCGCCTGCGATCCAAGGTTTTCTAGCTCCCGAAGAACAAGATCGTCGGCCATCGCCTCGTCCACACCGGTGAGGGCGATATCGAAGCCATCCGCAGCAAGCGCCCGGGCAATGCCAAGGCCAATGCCGCGGCGGCCTCCGGTCACGATGGCCACGGCGCGCCGGGTCATGACCGCAGATCCGTGGAAGCGATATGGTCTGCGACGCGTAGCGCCTGGGCGGCAATGGTCAGCGCCGGATTGACGGCCGCAGAGGTGGGCAGGAAGCTCGCATCGACCACGAACAGATTTTCGTGATCATGGCTGCGGCACCAGGTATCCAGCGGTGCTGCGGCCGGATCGTTGCCCATGCGCACCGTTCCGCACTGATGGGACGGTGTTTTCTTGTCGAAGGGGCGCGACAGAACAAACTGGAAACCGGCCTTTTTCAGAACGGCTTTGAGCCGGGCCACGAGATCCAGGTGCGCCTGCCAGTTGGTGCGGTGCCATTGGAGCACGATGCGATCGCCATCGACCATGACGCGGCTTTCGGGATGGGGAATATCCTCGCTCATGGCATAGAAATCGACGGCGTGCTGTGAGACACGCTCCAGCAGCCATTCCGGCACCTGTGGCAGGTTGGCTTTCAGGATCTTGCCGGAGACGCGGCCCAGCAATTGCACATTGCCGAGCGGCGGACCGCCTTGCCCATCCGACAGGTAGAAATCGTTGAAGCCGAAACTCTTCTGATAGACCGAATCATTGCGATACAAGGGCGAGATGGCCAGCACCGCACTGGAATTGTGGTTCATGAAATTGCGGCCGACCTGATCGGATGTATTGGCCAGGCCTCGTGGATGCCGTTCATTGGCCGAGCGCAGCAACAGCACGGCCGACTGCACGGCGCCGGCCGACAGGATGACCAGTTTCGGCGAGAGCCGATGCTCCACGCCGTCCGTGCGATAGACGACCGTTTCGATCCGACGACCGTCGGCTGTCGTTTCCAGCCGCACGACCGGCGAGCCGGTCTGAAGGGTCACGTTGGCATGGCCGAGGGCCTGCGCCAGTGCCACGGTTTCCGCATCCATCTTGCCGTCGGACCTATGGGGATGGGCATCCCAAGGCGTCTTGCCCCTGGCGAGCCAGCGGTCGATATCGATGCCGAGCGGCAGGCTGTAAGGATGCATGCCGGCTGCCACCAGGCGGGCGCGCACCTTGGCGATAGCAGGCTCGTCCAGCACCGGCGGAAACGGATAGGGCTTCGAATGGAACGGCTCGGTGGGGTCCTGGCCGAGGCTGCCGCGCACCTGATACATCTGCTCGGCTGAGGAATACCAGGGCTCCAGTTCCTCATAGGCAAAGGGCCAGGCGGGCGAAACGCCCTCGGCGTGCTGCATCTCCTCGAAATCCTCGCGGCGATAGCGCACCAGAACCGCACCGTAGAATTTCGAATTGCCGCCGACATTGTAGTAATTGCCGGGGTTGAAGGCGGCCCCCTCGTGCTCGTACCACATCTCCTTGGGGCGAAAATGGCCGCGCTGGAAGATCGCCCGCTGGTCGCGGTTTTCCGGGGCATCCGTCACATGGTCCCCCGCCTCGAGGATCAGGATTTCGGCGCCTGAGCCGGCGAGACCGGCGGCAATCGTCGCGCCGCCGATGCCGGAACCGATGATGACGATATCGGGGCCTGGCCGCATCCCGGCCTCACGCAATCCGTAATTGGCTGGCCGGATCGAAGAACACGGCCTTGTCCAGGTTGAAGGCAAGCCGTGCCGTCTGCCCGGCATGGATACGGGCGTCGGCGCGCAGACGCGCCACAGCATGCTTGGTGCCGAGCTTGGTGACGGCGAAGGTATCGGAGCCGGCCGGCTCCACCACGTCGATCAGGCATTCTCCCTCCACCAGCGTGCGGGCATTGCGGTCCGAGCCGTCGGGATCGGTCAAGGCTTCCGGACGGATTCCGAACACCACCTCACGGCCGACATGCTGGCCAAGCGCCTCCTTGCCCGGGGCCACCGGCAATCTCAGGGGCTGCATTCCCGGCCGATCCAGGACGACCTGCAGGCCGGTATCATTCTGTTGAACCATGGCTGAAAGCAGGTTCATGGCCGGCGAGCCCATGAAATCGGCCACGAACATATTGGTCGGATTGTTATAGATTTCGGCTGGCGAGCCAAACTGCTGCACCTCCCCGTCGCGCATCACGGCGATCTTGGTGGCAAGCGTCATGGCCTCGATCTGGTCGTGGGTGACGTAGACGATGGTTGTACCGGTTGCCTGGTGCAGCCGCTTGATCTCGACGCGCATGTCGACACGCAGCTTGGCATCGAGGTTGGAGAGCGGCTCGTCGAACAGGAAGAGTTTCGGATCGCGCACCAGCGCCCGGCCCATGGCGACGCGCTGGCGCTGACCGCCGGACAGCTGGCTCGGCTTGCGGTCAAGCAGATGGCTGATCTGCAGCACCTTGGCGACCTTGTCGATCGCCTCTTTGCGTTCATCGGCCGGTACGCCGCGCATTTCCATGCCGAACGACATGTTGCCGGCCACCGTCATGTTCGGATAGAGCGCGTAGGACTGGAACACCATAGCGATGTCGCGCTTGGAGGGATGCAGATCGCCGATGGCGCGGCCATCGACCAGGATCTCGCCCGAGCTGATCGCCTCCAGGCCGGCAATCGTATTGAGCAGCGTGGACTTGCCGCAGCCCGATGGGCCGACCAGCACAAGGAAGCCGCCCTTTTCGAGCTCAAGGTCGATGCCTTTCAGGATTTCGACGGCGCCGAAACGCTTTCTGAGACCGGAGATTTCGAGGAAAGCCATGGGATCATCCTTTGACGGCGCCCGCCATCAGCCCGCGTACGAAATAGCGGCCGGCGAGAATGTAAACGAGGAGCGTGGGCATCGCGGCGATCATCGCCGCCGCCATGTTGACGTTGTATTCGACGACGCCGGTCGAGGTGTTGACGACGTTGTTCAAGGCCACCGTCATCGGCATCGATTCCCCCGTACCGGCATAGGCCGAGGCAAACAGGAAGTCGTTCCAGATATTGGTGAACTGATAGATGACGGTGACGACGATGATCGGCAGCGAATTGGGCAGCATGATGCGCCGGAAGATCTGGAAGAAGCCGGCACCATCGACCTGGGCAGCCTTGACCAGTTCGGTCGGGAAAGCCTCGTAGAAATTACGGAAGAACAGCGTGGTGAAGCCGAGACCGTAGACGACGTGGACAAAGACCAGATTGACGGTCGGATTGCCGAAGCCGAAGGAAAACCCGGTGGCGTTGCGCAGGCTCATGCCGAAGCGTCCGAGGCTGCCGAGGATCGTCGCCATGGGCAGCAGCACCGACTGAAACGGGATGAAGCAGGCAAACAGCATCAGCCCGAACACCAGGGTGTGGCCGGGGAACCGCCATTTGGTCAGAACGTAGCCGTTCAGCGCACCGAGAATGGTGGAGATCGCCACGGCCGGTACGACCATCTTGATGGAATTCCAGAAATAGCCCTTGATGCCTTCGCAGGTGAGCCCGACGCAGGTCTCGCCCCAGGCTTTCAGCCAGGGCTCAAAGGTCGGCGCGCTCGGCAGCGCCAGCATATTGCCGTTCTGGATCTCGTCCATGGTCTTGAAGGAGGTGACCAGCATGACGAATAGCGGCATCAGGTAGAGGATCGCGAAAAACACCAGCAGGCCGTAGATCACGATGCGGTTGATCATCCGCGCCTGGGCGCGGGAGGAGAGTGCCGTGCTCATCGCGACTTCTCCTTAAGTTCGGAATAGAGATAGGGCACGATGATCGCCGAGATGGTCATCAGCATGATGATGGCGCTTGCCGAGCCGACTGCCATCTCGTTGCGCTTGAAGGTGTATTCATACATGAAATTGGATGGCAGCCAGGCGGAGCCGCCAGGCCCTCCCGATGTCAGCGCTACGACGAGGTCGTAGGACTTGATCGCCATATGGGCGAGCACGATGAAGGCCGACAGGAAGACCGGACGGAGCAACGGGATGATGATGCGGCGGTAGAGCTGCCAGGCACTGGCGCCGTCGATCTGGGCGGCCTTCATGATCTCGCCGTCGATGCCGCGCAGGCCGGCCAGGAACATCGCCATGACGAAGCCGGATGCCTGCCAGACGCCGGCGATCACCACCGTGTAGATGACGAAATCCTTGTTCTTGATCCAGTCGAAGTGGAAGCTGGTCCAGCCCCATTGATGCAGGGTCTGCTCCAGGCCGAGGCCCGGATCGAGAAACCATTTCCAAGCGACGCCGGTGACGATGAAGGAGAGCGCCATGGGGTAGAGATAGATCGGCCGAAGCAGGCCCTCGCCGCGGATCTTCTGGTCGAGCAGGATCGCCAGGCCAAGACCGAGTACCAGGCAGATGCCGATATAGAGAAAGCCGAAAGTCCCCATATTGGTGATCGAGGTATACCAACTCGACGGCGGATCGCTCTCGAACGTCCAGCGCCACAGCCGCTGATAGGCACGCGGACCCGTCAGCGTATAGGACGGAAAGGTCTTGGAATTGGTGAAGGACAGGTAGCCGGTCCAGATGATGAAGCCATAGACGAAAACCAGCGTGATGACGAAGCTCGGCGCCAGGACGATCTTCGGCAGGGCATCCTGCAGGCGCGACCGCACGGAGATGCGCGTGGCGCGGTCCGGCGTCCTGCTGATTTTAGGGGTCGCACCAGTGGTCATGAAACTCATCCCCCTCCCAAGGGCCGTCATCGTGCACGCAAGGGCCTCCCCCGCTTTCGCGGGGAAGGATTGCTCATAAGAGATGCTTACTTGGCGTCGTCGATCGCCTTGACGAGCTCTTCCACGGCCTGCTCGGACGAGGTGATCTGGCCATGCACGAACTTGGAGACGACGTCCTTGTAAGCATTGGCAACAGCCGGAGGCGCACCGTAACCCTGGGCCAGCGAGCCGAACAGCGTGCCGCCGTCATTGGCGGCCTTAAGGTCGGCAATTCCCTTCTTGCCGCAAGCGTCGAAGTCGGTGTCGGGAACGTCGGTGCGGGCCGGAACCGAGCCCTTGACGACGTTGAACGCCGACTGGAAGCTCTTGGAAAGGGTTGCGGTGGCCAATGCGACCTGTGCTGCCTTCTGATCGTCCGGTACGTTGAACATGCCGAACATGTCGGAGTTGTAGATCACGCTGCCATCAGTGCCGGGGAAGCGGTAGCACAGGAAATCGGTGTCCGGGGTCTTCTTGGCGGCGACGAATTCGCCCTTGGCCCAGTCACCCATGACCTGCACCAGGGCATCGCCCTTGATCACCATGGCGGTAGCGAGGTTCCAGTCGCGACCGGAGAAATTGGGATCGACATACTTGATGATCTGGCCAAGGTTGTCGAAGGACTTCTTCATGGTATCGGACTTCAGCGATTCCTCGTCGAGGTCGTTCATGGCCTTCTTGTAGAATTCAGGCCCGCCGGTCGACAGCACGATGGAGTCGAACATGGTGGCTTCCTGCCAGTTCTGTCCACCGAGTGCCAGCGGGATCACGCCGGCCGCCTTGGCCTTGTCGAGAAGCGCGATCAGGTCTTCGAAGGACTTCGGCTCGGTGCCGCCGATCTTGTCCATCACGGCCTTGTTGATCCACAGCCAGTTGACCGAGTGGACGTTGACCGGGGCTGCGACCCACTTGCCGTCATAGACCGAGAATTTCTGAAGGGCGGCGGGAACCGACTTGTCCCAGCCTTCCTTGACGGCAGTCTCGGTCAGGTCGCCCATCACGCCGGCAGCCGCATAGTCGAGCACGGTGTAGCCGAGCATTTGTGAGGCGGTCGGATAGGTTCCGGCTGCCACCATTGCCTTGAGGGCCGTCATGGCCGCATCGCCGCCACCGCCGGCAACCGGCACGTCCTTCCAGGCAAAGCCTTCCTTGGCCAGGTCACCCTTCAGCACGTTGAGAGCGGCGGCCTCACCACCGGATGTCCACCAATGGAGCATCTGGACTTCTTTAACGTCGGCGGCAAAAGCACCACCGCACCCTGCCGCCATCAAGGCAGCCACTGCTGTCGTCGTCAAAAACTTGCGCATAGTCTTCCTCCCGTTTGCAAGTTGTCGAAGCGGAAGCTCCTCCCGCCCGTCCGTCCTGTCCGCCAGCCCTCCCGGCCGGCGATAGACAACGGCATCTGCCGTTGCGTGGATTTAAAACGTTATAAATGCCCGCGTCAAGCGGTGCATTTGAACTGAATTTCGCGGTCGCAACAGATACATAAGATATTGTATTATATGACTATTCTAGACTTTCACTGTTTCATCGCGCTGCAAAACACCGTATTTATATCGTTTGCAGCGCAAGATTGCCTGCTGGTGGAAGCAACGGTAATGTGCGACCTCCATGCCGCAATAGGAAGAACAGACGCGTGCCGAAAATTCCCCCCTCCCCGAAAACCGGCGACAAGTCCGGCCGGCCAAAGTCCGGCAAGCCGACGCTGCGCACGATCGCCGAGCTGACGGGGCTGGCAGTGACCACCGTGTCGCGGGCGCTGGGCAACGCGCCGCAGATATCCGCCGAGACCCGCAAGCGCGTGCAGGAGGTTGCCGCCGAGATCGGCTATTCGCCGGATCGCGCCGCCCAGCGGCTGAAGACCGGCCGCACCAATGTCATCGCCGTGTTGCTGGAACCGCATGAGGAAATCCTCGGCTACGGCACCTCGGTGATGGCCGGCCTTGCGCGCGCCATGCAGGGCACCGCCTACCATCTGATCGTCATGCCGAATTTCTTCGACGGCGGTAGCGTCGATGCGGTCAACTACATCATCCGCAACGGCATGGCCGACGGGTTGATCCTGTCGCGTACCGAGCCCTTCGATCCGCGTGTCAGCCTGCTTCTGGAGAAGGGTTTTCCCTTCGTCACCCACGGCCGTACCGAACTGTCGGTGGCGCATCCCTTCGTCGACTACGACAACTTCACCTTCGCCTATGAGGCGACGCGCCGGCTGATCGCCAAGGGCCGGCGTAAGCCGGCGCTGATCAGCGGCCCGGCGGGCTTCACCTTTTCCGGCCACCTGCTGCACGGCTTCATGACGGCGGTGCGGGAGGCGGGATGTGCCTATGAGATCCTTTCCGGCATCGATCTCGACAGTCCGGCCGGCGCTATCCGCGACCGGGTGCGCGAGCGGCAGACGGAAGACGATCCACCGGACGGCTTCATGTGCGGCGGCGAGGTCTGTTCGCTGGCGACGATCACCGGCATGAGCGACTGCGGGCTGTCGCTTGGTGTCGAATACGACATCGTCGCCAAGCAGACCTCGCACCTGCTCTCCGCCATCCAGCCACGGGTCGAGACGATCTACGAGGACCTGACGGAGACCGGCGAGCAGATGGGCCGCATCCTGCTGCACGCAATCGGCGGCGAGACCGACATCGCACAGCTGCAATTGCTGCTGTTCCCGGGTCCGCCGATCGTCAACACCGATCCCGGACCGGCAGCGCGGAATGGACAAAAGCACACGAGCGGTAAGGCGCGCTGAAACGCCCCGCTTGCTCGCCCATGCCCGCTTCGCTATCGCTATCATCGTCCTCAATTTTCCTTTGCGTTGCGTGTCGTCTCAGCGCGGCATCCACCAGCCGGTGCGTGCGCCGATATGCATGTTGAGGGTCTTGGTTTCGGTATAGTCCTCCACGGCATGCCGGCCGAGTTCGCGTCCCTGGCCGGATTGCTTGTAGCCGCCAAAGGGAAGCTCGGATGCTCCATCCATGAAGGTGTTCATCCAGATGGTCCCGGCCCGCACCTTTCGCCCCACCGTCAGGCAAGTGTCAAAATCGCGGCTCCAGACACCGGCCGACAGGCCATAATCGATATCATTGACAATACGGATCGCCTCCTCCCGCGTCTCGAAGGTCAGGACGGAGAGAACTGGGCCGAACACTTCCTCGCGGGCCACCGCCATTTCAGGCGTGACGCCGGACAGGATGGTCGGCGCCATGAACTGCCCGGCGCCAAACCTGATCGCCTCGCCACCGAAGGCGACGCTGGCGCCCGCATTGGCCGCGCCCGATACATAGCCTTCGATCTTTTCCAGGTGCTGCGGCGTGATGATCGCGCCGACCTGGGTCAAAGGATCAAGCGGGTCGCCGACCTTCACGCCGCGCGACAGATCGGCGATGCGGCGCACCACATCGTCGGCTATGCTTCTGTGCAGGATCAGGCGCGACCCTGCATTGCAGCACTCGCCGGCATTGAAATAAGCACCGAATACGGCAGCATCGACGAATTCGTCCAGATTGGCATCCGGAAAGACGATCTGCGGGTTCTTGCCGCCAAGCTCGAGCGATACCTTCTTCAAAGTCTGAGCAGCATTGGCCATGGTCAGCCGGCCAACGCCCGTCGAGCCGGTAAAGGACACCATGTCGACGTCGCGATGGGTGGTCATGACACTGCCGACTTCGGGACCGGTGCCGACGATGATATTGACGACACCGGCCGGGACGCCGGCCTCCATCAGGATTTCGCCGAGCAGCAGGGTCGAGCCGGAGGTCAGCTCCGAGGGTTTGACGACGCAAGTGCAGCCGGCGGCCAGCGCAAACGGCAGTTTCTGGGCGACGATCAGAAACGGGAAATTCCAGGGCGTGATGATCGATACCACGCCTATCGCCTCGCGCAGCACGACGCCCAGAGTACCATCGCCGAGCGTGTTGTAACTCTCGCCATGCAGGTCGCGGGCAAGGGCTGCGGCATAGCGCCAGATATCCACGGCGCCGGCAATTTCGCCGCGCACCTGGCTGAGCGGCTTGCCGGCCTCGATGGCGTCGAGATAGGCGATCTCCTCCAGCCGCGTTTCGATGAGGCTGGCGGCTTTCAGGAGGATATGGGAGCGCTCGGACGCCGTCATGCGTGGCCAGTGACCTTCATCGAAGGCATGCCGGGCCGCCGTGATAGCGCGCTCGGCATCGGCAGCGCTGGCCTGGGCATAACGGCTGACGGTGATGCCGTGGCTCGGGGCGACACGCTCCAGGGTGCGGCCGCCTTCGCCGGACACCCAGGCACCATCGATCAGCATGTGGAAGTCGCGGACGCCAAGATTCTCAAGCGCTTTCGGCGCCACCAGCACAGCCATTACCATTCTCCCTTGAAATCTGCCGGGCGCTTGGCGGAAAAGGCAGCGACGCCTTCCTTCAGGTCCCCGGTCTTGGCAACCAGGATCGAGCCCAGAGCCTCGACCGCCGTGCCATTGTCTTCGCCGCTGGACACCGCCAGCATGAGTTTTGAAATTTCGATTGCCGCCGGGCCACGAAGGGAGATCCGGTCGGCATAGGCGCGCGCCGCCGCCATCGAGGATCCGGTCTCGACCACATGATCGACCAAACCCTGCAGACGCGCCTCTTCGGCCGTGAACATCTCGCCTCCCAGCACCATGCGCCGCACGATCTGCGCGCCGAAGCGCTTGACAAGGCGCTGCGTGCCGGACCAGCCCGGCACCATGCCCAGCGAGGTTTCCGGCAGGCCGATCTTCACATGCGCCTCGGCAATACGGATATCGGCGCAGGCGGCCAGTTCCAGGCCCCCGCCCAGCGCATGGCCGTTGACGGCGGCGATCACCGACATACGCAGGGATGCCAGCCGCTCGAAGACCCGATGGCCGAACCGCACCCATTGATGGCCGAACTCCGGCGCGTCCATGCCGCCCCAGGCCCTGATATCGCCGCCGGCGGAAAAGGCCTTGCCCTCGCCGGTCAGGATCATGACGCGTACGCCGACAGTGGTCTCGACGGTGTCGCAGGCCGCGGCCAGTTCCTTCAGCATGTCGATATCGAGCGCATTCAGCTTGTCCGGCCGGGCGATCGCGAGGGTGGCGACCGGGCCGTCGATCGAGATGCGGATCCGGGGCTCAGCCATTGGAAGCCCCTTTCAGCACGCGGCGCGGCCTCTCCGGCAGGATCAGACCGATCGGCGGCTCGGCAAACAGCGCGGCATCCATGGTTTTCAGGTCGGGCGACACGATCAGCGGAAACTCGGACTGGTCGAGGATATGGGCCTGCAGATCGACGCCCGGCGCGATTTCGGTGAGCACGATGCCGTCCGGCGTCAGCTTCATCACGCAGCGTTCGGTGACATAGGTGATATCCTGGCCCTGGGCGACGGCGCGCTTGCCGGAGAAGGTGACATGTTCGACTGATTTGACCAGCTTCTTCAGCTTGCCCTCCTTGTCGATGACCAGCCGTCCACCTTCGACGGAAAGTTTCGCGCCGGCATTGAACATGCCGGAAAAGACGATTTTCCTGGCGCGCGCAGTGATATCGACGAAACCACCAGCGCCGGCCGTCACATGCGGGCGGAAGGAGAGTTTGGAGACATTGACAGAGCCCTCGCGGTCGATTTCCAGGAAGGACAGCAGCGAGGCATCGAAACCGCCGCCCTGAAAATAGGTGAACTGATAGGGCGACGGCATATAGGCATCGGCATTCGACGCGCAGCCGAAGGCAAAGTCGAGCAGCGGCACGCCGCCGACGGCGCCCTGTTCGATGACCCAGGTGACGGCGCCGTGCAGGCCCTCCTCCAGCAAGATCCGCGGCACATTGGCCGAAATGCCGAAGCCGAGATTGACGCAGCTTCCCGCCTCCAGCTCTTGCGCCACGCGCCGCGCAATGACCTTCTGGATGTTGAAGTCCGGCAGGGTGAAACTGTCGAGCGGCCGAAAAATCTCGCCGGAAATCGCCGGATCGTAAAGCGTCTGAGTGGTCTGCTTCTGATCCGGGTCGACGACGATGTAATCGACCAGCATGCCAGGAACCCGCACGTCGTGGGGCTTCAGCGAGCCATCCTTGGTGATGCGCTTGACCTGCGCAATGACGATGCCGCCATTGTTGCGGGCGGCGAGCGCTTGGTCGAGGCCACCAAGATAAGCGCCTTCGTGCTCATAGGTGAGATTGCCGCGCTCGTCGGCGGTGGTGGCGCGGATGATCGCGACATCTGGCACGATGGCGGGGAAGAACAGCCAGTCTTCGCCACGGAAGCGGATCTTTTCGACAACCCGCTCACGGCGCGCTGCCTCATTCATCGCGCAGCCCTCACGGTCCGGATCGACGAAGGTGTCGAGGCCGACCTTGGTGATGACGCCCGGACGCTTGGCCGCCGCTTCGCGATGCATGTCGAACAGGATGCCCGAGGGAATGTTGTAGGCCGGGATTTCCTCATTACCGATCATCTGCCAGATCAGCGGTGGCTCGGATGTCGAAGGGCCCGACGGATAGGAGCCGCCGAGGATCTTCTTGAGCAGGCCCTTGCGGGCAATATGGTCGATGCCCTTGATGCCGCTCATGTCGCCGGCGGCAATCGGGTGCAGCGTCGTCAGGTCGCACGGATGACCGGTCGCCTCGAAATGCTCGCCGAGCGATTTCAGCATCAGGTCCGGGCAGCCAAGGCCGCTCGACGAGGATACCGAGACGATCGCCCCGTCGGGGATCAGGCCTGCCGCTTCGGAAAAGGAGATGTGCTTGCTCATGGGTATCACCGCAATCCCGTTTCTATGGTGACGGCCCTGCCGGTGGCTGCGGACTGCGCGGCGGCCAGGCCGGTCGCCAGCGACCAGACGCCGTCCTCGCCGCTGGCCGAGACGTGGCCCGTTCCGGCGATGGCCGCATGAAAATTCTTCAATGCCGTCTCGTAAAGGTTGGTTGCCTGCAGCGGCACGTCTCGTTCGCCCTCGCCATTGCGCAGCGTGACGCTGCCGATCGGCTTCTGGGTCATGACATTGCGGGCGATCAGTGATCCTTCGCTGCCATGCACCTCGAAACCGGTTTCGGCGTATTTCACCGTAAAGGCATCGTGGAACTGGGCGATCAGGCCCGACTGAAAACGGATGACACCCATTACGCCATCTTCCAGACCCGATCGGCCCATGCCAGCCGACTGAGAAAAGGCGGTGACCTCGACCGGATTGTCACCCAGCACGAAGCGCAGCGTATCGGCATCGTGGACGGTGATGTCGAGAATGACGCCGCCGCCGGCATCCGGCCGTTCGAGCCGCCAGCCCTGCAGATGGGGTGGAAGAGAGACCGCGTGGAAAACGCGGGCCGCCAGCGGCTTGCCAATTTTGCCTTCGGCAATCACATCGCGCATGGCGCGGTGACTGGCGGCATTGCGCAGATGATGGTTTGTGCCCAAGACCACACCGGCGTCCTGTGCAGCCTTGATCATGGCATGAGCGTCGGAAAGCGTCAGCGCCAGAGGCTTTTCGCACAAGACGTGCTTGCCAGCCCGGGCCGCGGCAATGGCCTGCTCGCAATGCAGTTCGTTGGTGGTCGAGATATAGACGGCGTCGATGTCGGGATCGGCAAGCAGTTCGGCACCGGAGGTAAAGGACCGGGCAATGCGGTTTTCACGGGCATAGGCCGCGCCACGCTCGGCGCTGGTGCTCATCACCGATACGACCTCGCCGCCCGTGGCGCGGATCGCTCCGATCACCCATTCCTTCGCAATGGTGCTTGCGCCGATCAGGCCCCAGCGTGTCATGCCTTCTCCTCCCAAAGAAGCTGCCATTCGGCAGATCGTCTGTTCAGTCCTCCAGCGCCTATTCGGCGATGGCAAAACGTCCCTGCATTGCCGTGTCGTCGGCACCACTCCGGCCGGCTCCGCAGCTGCGCCGCACCACCAGATGGGCCGAGGAAACCACGGCTTCCGCCTCGGCCTTGCCGGCACTGATCTGCTTCAACAGCAACTGCGCCGCCCGACGGCCCATGCCCTGCGGATCGATCGACACCGTGGTCAATGCCGGCACCGCCGTCTTCGCCTCGATCACGTCGTCGAAGCCGATCACGCCGAAATCCCGGCCGGGCTCCAGGCCGGCCGCGCGCAGGCCGTCGCACACGCCGAAGGCCACCGCGTCGTTGAAGCAGAGTGCCGCGGTCGGGCGATTGGCGAGCTGGGTGCAACGGCCGATGGCCGCCACGCCGCCGGCCCGCGATGGCGCCGAGGCAATCACCAGGTCGTCGCCCGTATCGGCTCCTGCCGCCACCAGCGCTTCGCGGTAGCCGCCCAGCCGTTCCCCGAACACCGTGGTATCGGGAAAGCCCCCGAGAAAGGCGATGCGCTTGTGGCCAAGGCCGATCAGATGCTCGACCGCCGCCCGCGCGCCGGCATGATTGTCGGAGAGCAGCGACGAGACCTTGGCGCCCGGCACATTGCGCACCACGGCGACCACCGGAATGCCGGATGCGACCAACGGCTTCAGATCGGCAGCATCCGTGCCGCGAGCCGGCGAGATGATCAGGCCGGATATGCCATGCTCGCGCATCGAGGCGATGACCTCGCGCTGGCGCTCGACACTCTCGGCGGAATTGGCCAGGAACTGCACATAGCCGGCGGCCTGGACGGTCATGTCGATGCCGACAGCCAATTCGGCGAAGAAGCTGTTGGTCAGGTCGTTGACGACAACGCCGATAATCTTCGACTTGGCATTGGCCTGGCGCAGATTGGCGGCGCCTCGATTGTAGACATAGCCGAGATCGCGAATGACGGCGGCCACCTTGGCGCGGGTGACCTCATTGACGAGCGGACTGCCCTGCAGGACGAGCGACACGGTCGACTTCGACACGCCGGCGGCATGCGCGATATCGACGACCGTTACCCTCTCTCCCATCATCGCCTCCCGGTTTGTTATTGCGATCGTTTTAATTGGATCGATCCAAATTTGTCAAGCGAGAGATGGTTGTGTTTTTGAGAAACTCCGTCGAAGCGAACTGAACGATCTCATGTGCGCCGCACAATAGCTTGATATTTTGCATTATTCTGCGTCAATTTCGCGAACCATACGAATTCTGTCATCAGGACCGCGCCCTGCGGTTCATCCCCGTGCTCGCCTCTTGAAATTTGGAACGATCTAAATTATGCCATTCCTCCATCTGGGAGGAGGATATCAGAATGAGTGCCAGCATCACCTTGCCGAAAGCGGATGGAACGATCGAGGATTATAAGCTCGTGGGCACGCCCACGGCGCGACCGTCGTCGCCGCCAACCTTCAACCGCATCGCCTATGCGGCCGCCCATGTGGTGTCCGATCCCTTGCGCGACAGCGATCCGTGGAACCGACCGGCCATCGACTGGGAACGCACAATCGCCTTCCGGCATCATCTCTGGAGCCTGGGTTTCCGCATCGCCGAGGCGATGGACACGGCGCAGCGCGGCATGGGGCTGGACTGGGCGGGTGCCCAGGAGCTGATCCGCCGGTCGCTGGCCGATGCCCGCGACGTGCCCGGAGCGGACCTTGCCTGCGGGGCCGGCACAGACCATCTGGTGTTAGGCGACGTCCGCTCGCTCGACGACGTGATCCGCGCCTATGAGACGCAGCTTGAATTCGTCGAGAAACACGGCGGCCGCGCCATCATGATGGCAAGTCGGGCGCTGGCCCGCGTCGCCACCTCGCCGAAGGACTATTTCACCGTCTACAAGCGCATCCTGTCCCAGGCCAAGGACAAGGTGATCCTGCACTGGCTGGGCGACATGTTCGATTCGCAGCTGGCGGGCTATTGGGGTGCCGGGACGTTCGAGCCGGCGCTTGACTCCGTTCTGGCGATCATCACGGACAATGCCGACAAGGTGGAGGGCATCAAGATATCGCTGCTCGACAATGCCAAGGAACTGGCGCTGCGCAAGCGCCTGCCGGACGGCGTTGCCTGCTATACCGGCGACGATTTCAACTATGCGGAGCTGATCGAAGATCACGGCGACGGCTACAGCCACGCCCTGCTCGGCATATTCGATGCAGTGGGACCGCAGGCATCAAAAGCGCTGGCCGCTCTTGCCGAGGGCAATAGCGATCTGTTCCGTTCGGTGATTGCCCCGACCGTGCCGCTGTCGCGCAAGATCTTCGAGGCGCCGACACAATATTACAAGGCGGGGGTGGTGTTCCTGGCCTGGTTGAACGGCCATCAGGACCATTTCACCATGCCGGCCGGCGTGCAATCGGCGCGCGGCATCCTGCATTATGCCGATGTGTTCCGGCTGGCCGACCAGGCCAATGTGCTGGACAATCCAGACCTGGCGATCGGTCGCATGCGCGGCCTGACTTCGGTCTATACCGGCTGAACTCAGCCTTTCGCTCCCTATTGAAAAGGCGCCCGGGATTGCCCGGGCGCCTTCTTTTTATCCGGCAGGACCTATTACTGCCAGCTCTTGACGAGCTCGTCGTAATTGATCGTGACCGGCTTTTCCTTCTCGTTCTCGACCTTCAACTGCGGCGCCAGATTGCCGGCCTTGACGGCTTCGGCATTCCAGTAGGCCAGATCGTGTTCTTCGGCGAGTTTCGGGCCGATATCGCCCTGCACGCCAGCGCGTTCCAGGCGCTGCAGCACCTTTTCCTGTTCGGCGCACAGCGAATCCATGGCTTCCTGGGCTGATTTTGCCCCGGAGGATGCATCGCCGATCGCCTGCCACCACAGCTGAGCCAGCTTCGGATAGTCAGGAACGTTGGTGCCGGTCGGCGACCATTGCACGCGGGCCGGCGAGCGGTAGAACTCGATCAGACCGCCCAGTTCCGGCGCCCGCTTGGTGAAGCTTTCGTGCCGGATCGAGGATTCCCGGATGAGCGTCAGGCCGACATGGCTCTTCTTCACGTCCACGGTCTTCGAGGTGACGAACTGCGCGTAAAGCCAGGCGGCCTTGGCGCGATCGTCCGGTGTCGACTTCATCAGCGTCCAGGACCCGACGTCCTGATAGCCGAGCTTCATGCCGTCCTTCCAGTAGACGCCATGCGGGCTTGGCGCCATGCGCCATTTCGGCGTGCCATCCTCGTTGACGACAGGCAGACCCTTCTTGACCGCGTCAGCGGTAAAGGCGGTGTACCAGAACATCTGCTGGGCGATCTGTCCCTGCGCCGGCACGGGGCCGCTTTCGGAGAAGGTCATGCCCTGCGCTTCCGGCGGAGCGTAAGCCTTCAGCCAATCGAGATATTTCTGGATGGCATAGACCGAGGCCGGGCCATTGGTGTCGCCGCCGCGGGCGACGCAGGAGCCGACCGGCTGCGACTTTTCGTTGACCTTGATGCCCCATTCGTCGACCGGCAGACCGTTCGGCAGGCCCTTGTCGCCATTGCCGGCCATCGACAGCCAGGCATCAGTGAAGCGCCAGCCAAGCGAGGGGTCCTTCTTGCCGTAGTCCATGTGACCATAGACTTTCTTGCCGTCGATCTCGCGGCCAGTGAAGAACTCCGCGATATCCTCATAGGCCGACCAGTTGACCGGAACGCCGAGGTCGTAGCCGTATTTTGCCTTGAAGTCCGCCTTGTTCTTCTCGTCGTTGAACCAGTCATACCGGAACCAGTAGAGGTTGGCGAACTGCTGGTCGGGAAGCTGATAGAGCTTGCCGTCCGGTGCCGTGGTGAACTTGGTACCGACGAAATCGGCAAGGTCCAGGCCGGGATTGGTGACGTCCTTGCCTTCGTTGGCCATCCAGTCGGTCAGGTTGCGCACCTGCTGGTAGCGCCAATGGGTGCCGATCAGGTCGCTGTCGTTGACGAAGGCATCGTAGATGTTCTCGCCGGACTGCATCTGCGTCTGCAGCTTTTCGACCACATCGCCTTCGCCGATCAGGTCATGGGTGATCTTGATGCCGGTGATGTCGGTGAAGGCCTTGGCAAGCGTCTTCGACTCATATTCGTGCGTGGTGATGGTTTCCGAGACCACCTTGATGTCCATGCCGGCAAAAGGCTTGGCCGCATCGATGAACCACTGCATTTCCTTTTCCTGCTCGGCACGCGACAGCGACGAAAGATCGCCGATTTCCGTGTCGAGGAAAGTCTTGGCTTCATCCATGCCGGCATAGGCTACACCGGTGAATGCCAGCAGAATGCCTGCTGTTGTCGTCAGAAGTTGCCTTCGCATGATAATCCTCCCAAAGGTTTGCGATTGCATTTCAAACAGTCCGGACGGCCGCTGATTTCCGGCCACCCGTCTTGGCTTGCCCTAGACGAAGCGGAAAACGCCGATCGCGTAGACCACCGACAGGGCCAGAGCCCACCACAGGCTGGGGCCTCCCAGGCCCAACCATGCGAGATGAATGAAGGCCGAGCCGAGCAGCGACACGAAGAGCCGGTCGCCGCGGGTCGTCTCAAAGCGCAGGATGCCAACCCGCGGATTTCCGCCGGGCGACATATATTCCCAAACCGCCATGCCGATCAGCAGAGCGAGGATGGTGACGAAGAACAGGGCCGTCGGTAGTGTCCAGGCCATCCAGGAAAAATTCATGACGGTCCTCCCTTAGACGCGGCCCAGGGCAAAGCCCTTGGCGATGTAATTGCGGACGAAATAGATGACGAGGGCGCCTGGAATGATGGTCAACACACCGGCAGCGGCCAGCACGCCCCAATCCATGCCGGAGGCCGAAACCGTGCGGGTCATGGTGGCGGCGATCGGCTTGGCATCCGTGGTCGTCAGCGTGCGGGCGATCAGCAGTTCCACCCAGGAAAACATGAAGCAGAAGAAGGCGGCGACCCCGATGCCACTGGCGATCAGCGGAATGAAGATCTTCACGAAGAAGCGCGGGAACGAATAGCCATCGATATAGGCTGTCTCGTCGATCTCCTTCGGCACGCCCGACATGAAACCTTCGAGGATCCACACCGCCAGCGGCACATTGAACAGGCAATGGGCGATGGCGACCGCGATATGGGTATCGATCAGCCCGAAGGCCGAATAGAGCTGGAAGAACGGCAGCGCAAAGACGGCCGGCGGTGCCATGCGGTTGGTCAGCAGCCAGAAGAACAGGTGCTTGTCGCCAAGAAAGCGGTAGCGCGAGAAAGCGTAAGCCGCCGGCAGCGCCGCCGAAACCGAGATCACCATGTTCATCACGACATAGATGATCGAGTTGATATAGCCGTTGTACCAGGACGGATCGGAGAAGATCACCGCGTAATTCCGCAGCGTCGGGTTCTGCGGCCAGAGCGAGAAGGCGCCGAGGATTTCGGCATTCTCCTTGAAGCTCATGTTGACCAGCCAGTAGATCGGCAGCAGCAGCAGGGCGATGTAGATTGTCGGGATCAGAAAGGCATAAGAAAAGCCTTGGGAACGGGTGTTCATCAGTCTTTCCTCGCTGCATTGCTATCGGCAGCGTCGCTGCTGGTCATGACGGTGTAGAAGATCCATGACAGGGCCAGGATGATCAGGAAGTAGATGATCGACATGGCGGCCGCCGGACCCAGATCGAACTGTCCGACCGCCATCTTGACCAGGTCGATCGACAGGAAGGTGGTGGAATTGCCCGGGCCGCCGCCGGTGACGACGAAGGGCTCGGTATAGATCATAAAACTGTCCATAAAGCGCAGCAGCACGGCGATCAGCAGCACGCGCTTCATCTTCGGCAGCTGGATATAGCGGAACACGGAGAACCGCGAGGCGCCGTCGATCTTGGCGGCCTGGTAATAGGCATCCGGGATCGACACGAGGCCGGCATAGCAGAGCAGCACGACAAGGCTGGTCCAGTGCCAGACATCCATGACGATGACCGTGACCCAGGCATCGACCGGATCCTGCGTATAGTTGTAGTCGATGCCAAGAACTGTGAGGTAATGGCCGAGAAAGCCGATGTCGACGCGGCCGAAGACCTGCCAGATGGTGCCGACGACGTTCCAGGGGATCAGCAGCGGCAGGGCCATCAGCACCAGGCAGACCGGCACGCCGAGCCCGGTTTTTGGCATGTTGAGCGCAATGAAGATGCCAAGCGGGATCTCGATTGCCAGGATAACCAGCGAGAAGATCAGGTTGCGGGTCAGCGCGTTCCAGAACCGGTCGGAGGACAGCATTTCGACATACCAGTCGGTGCCGGCCCAGAAGAATTCGTTGTTGCCGAAGGTGTCCTGCACCGAATAGTTCACCACCGTCATCAGCGGAATGACAGCAGAGAAGGCGACCAGCACCAGCACGGGCAGCACCAGAAACCAGGCCTTGTTGTTCCAGGTCTTCTCCATCGGTTCAGCTCCCCATGTCCACGCGCCAGCTGTCGGCATAGATGCTGACGGCTGACGGATCGAAACTCAGGCGCGGATCGGCCGGGATCTCGTCATCCTCGCGGGCAACGATCGCCATCGGGTAACCGGCAAACGAGGCACGGATGATCTTCTGCCGGCCGATATCCTCAACCTTGTCGATCGTTACCGGCATACCCTCGCGGCCGAGCCGTACGAATTCCGGGCGAATGCCGAATTCTGTCTTGGCGCCAGCGGCAACGACCGGCGCACCGGACAGCGTAATCTGCTGGTCGCCGATCCGGGCCACAGTGCCGCTGATTGCGACCGGCATGAGGTTCATGCCCGGCGAGCCGATGAAATAGCCGACGAATGTGTGCTTGGGCCGCTCGAACAGCTCGGCCGGCGTGCCGATCTGCACGATCTGGCCGTCATACATCACCACGACCTTGTCGGCGAAGGTCAGGGCTTCCGTCTGGTCATGGGTGACATAGACCATGGTGAAGCCGAACTGGCGGTGCAATTGCTTGAGCTGCGTGCGCAGCACCCATTTCATGTGGGGATCGATGACCGTCAACGGCTCGTCGAACAGGATGGCGTTGACGTCGGAGCGCACCAGCCCGCGGCCAAGCGAAATCTTCTGCTTCTGATCGGCCGTCAGCCCCTGCGCCTTGCGCTTGGCCCAGGCTTCGAGATCGATCATCTTAAGGATTTCGCGGACGCGGCGATCGACATCGGCCTCCGGAACGCGGCGATTGCGCAAGGGAAAGGCCAGGTTGTCATAGACCGACATGGTGTCGTAGACGACCGGGAACTGGAAAACCTGGGCGATGTTGCGCGCTTCGGTCGACAGCTGCGTGACATCGGCGCCATCGAACAGGATCCGTCCTTCGGACGGATGGATGAGACCGGAAATGATGTTGAGCAGCGTGGTCTTGCCGCAGCCGGACGGTCCTAGCAGCGCATAGGCGCCGCCATCGGCCCATTCGTGATGCACTTCCTTGAGCGCATAGCTGCCGGCGGCAGCGGCCTTCGGACTATAGGCATGGCGGATATGATCGAGAGAAATGCGCGCCATGATCTTTACTCCCCTGCCCCGGTCAGCGCCCGGCCGGACGGATCGAATGCCATGAGATGGCGGGTATCGAGATAGACATCGACCATGCGGTCGGGCTCGATATCGTGAATACCATGAGCGAGCATCACCCAGCGGGCACCGGCATAATCGAGATGCACATAACTTTCCGATCCGGAAATCTCCGAGATCAGCGAGCGGGCCGACAGGCGCTGGGCCGTCGCATGCTCGGACGCCAGTGACAGATGGTGCGGATGGAAGGCGACGGTCAACGGTCCGTCGGCAACGGCTTGCAAATGGGCCGGCACGACAAGCGACGGCTCGCCGGCCACCAGGAATTGCGATCCCGCCTTGGTGACGTCGATCGTATTCAGCGGCGGATCGGCAAAGGTGCGGGCCGTGACCAGATGTGCGGGCTTGCGATAGACCTCGATGGTCGGTCCGAACTGCGTGATGCGCCCTTCGCTGAGGGTGGCGGTATTGCCGCCCAGCAGCAGCGCTTCCGAAGGCTCGGTGGTCGCATAGACGAAGATCGCGCCGGATTCGGCAAAGATCTTCGGCAGTTCCAGGCGCAGTTCTTCGCGCAGCTTGTAATCGAGATTGGCCAGCGGCTCGTCGAGCAGCACGAGGCTGGCATTCTTGACGATGGCACGCGCCAGCGCCGTGCGCTGCTGCTGGCCGCCGGAGAGATTGAGCGGCGTGCGGTCGAGATAGGGCGTCAGCTTGAGAAGTTCGGCCGCCTTGCGCACCTCGCGGTCGATGGTGGCCTTGTCTGCTTTCTTGAGGCGCATCGGCGAGGCGATATTCTCGTAGACCGTCAGTCCGGGATAATTGATGAACTGCTGGTAGACCATGGCGATGCTGCGATCCTGCACGCGCAGGCCGGTCACATCCTTGCCGTCGAAATGGATCGAGCCGCTGGCGGGCTTGTCGAGCCCGGCCATCAGCCGCATCAGCGAGGTCTTGCCAGACAGTGTCGGGCCCAGCAGGACATTCAGCGTGCCTCGCTCAAGCACGAGATCGGTCGGGTGAATGTGGGTTTCCCCGCCCGCCATCTTCGATATGTTACGCAATTCCAGCATCGAGTCCTCGGGCCTCCCACCCTCGGGTCTAATCTTGCCAGCGGCAGCCTGCTTGTTAAGCGGCTGCGGCTTCCAGCATGTAGCTCTCCAGTGCTGCCGCTTCATCAAGCGACAGGAACAGGCCTTGTTTGGTCCGGCGCCAGAGTACATCCTCTGCACTCAGCGCCCATTCGCGCGACATCAGCCAGCGAATTTCGATATCATACAATGTTCCGCCGAAATGGCGGCCGAGATCCTCGGTCCGGGCAGCCCCGCCCAGCATGTCGAAGGCGCAGGTGCCGTAGTTGCGTACCAGCCGGCGGGCATGGCGATCGGTCAGGAAAACATAGCGGGCTTTCAATCTTGCGACTTCGTCCTCGTAACCGGTCACGGCAAAATCGCCGCCCGGCAGATGGCTGGCGCCTGTCCAGCGCTTGCCTTTTTCACCGATTGCCTCGCCGATCTTTTCCAGCGCCGATTCGGCGAGCCGGCGATAGGTGGTCAGCTTGCCGCCGAACACGTTGAGCAGAGGTGCGGCGCCCTCCGGCGCCTCCAGCTTCAGCACATAATCGCGCGTTGCCTCCTGGGCCATGGAGGCGCCGTCATCGTAGAGCGGGCGAACGGCCGAGTAGGTCCAGGCAATGTCGGACGGTAGAACCGGCTCGGCAAAATATTCGCTGGCCGCGCTGCAGAGATAGTCGATCTCCCGGTCGCTGATCTTCACGTCCTTCGGATCGCCCTGATAGTCCTGGTCGGTGGTGCCGATCAGGGTAAAATCCGTCTCGTAAGGAATGGCGAAGATGATGCGGTTGTCCGGATTCTGGAAGAAGAAGGCGCGAGGTCCCTCGAACTTCTTGCGAATGACGATATGGCTGCCCTGTACCAGGCGGACATTGTGAACGTCGTTCTTGCCAACCGCATTGGCCAGTACCTTATCCACCCAGGGACCGCCGGCGTTGACGATCATCCGGGCCTTGACGGTACGGCGCGCGCCGCTGCGGCGATCGTCGACCTCTATCGTCCAGAGATCGGCATCGCGCTTGGCGGACACGACCTTGGCGCGGCTCATGATCTGGGCACCACGGTCAGCCGCATCGCGGGCGTTGAGGACGACCATGCGCGCATCGTCCACCCAGCCATCCGAATACTCAAAGGCCTTGGCGAAGAGCGGCTTCAACGGCTTGCCTGCCGGATCATGGCGCAGATCAAGCGTCTTGGTCGCCGGCAGCAGCTTGCGGCCGCCCAGGTGATCATAAAGGAACAGGCCGAGCCGGATCAGCCAGGCCGGACGCACACCGCCCTTTTGAAATGGCAGCACGAAACGCATCGGCCAGATAATGTGCGGCGCCATGGCCCACAGCACTTCGCGCTCCATCAGAGCTTCGCGCACCAGCCGGAATTCAAAATACTCGAGATAACGCAGGCCTCCGTGGATCAGCTTGGTGGCGCCTGAAGAGGTACCCGACGCGAAATCGTTCATCTCGGCTAGCGCCACGGAATAGCCGCGGCCAACGGCGTCACGAGCGATGCCGCAGCCGTTGATGCCGCCGCCAATCACAAAGATATCGTAGACCTGCTGATCGGACACCCGTCTCTCCCTTTTCGCATTGCAGCATTTTATTGCATTTGCGAAACCCATGATAGCTAAAACGAAATTTAAACGAATGTCAAACGAAAGCGTAAATCAATCCTTCTTTATTCGATATCGCCGGATTTCGGTGCCGTTTCCAGCAGCCGGACATCATTGTCCCGACAGATGGCGCGGATGGCCGCACTGTCGCAGCGGTCGGTGATGAAGGTGTGAACCTGCGAAAGGTGACCGATTCGCACCGGTGCGGCGCGTTCGAATTTGCTGGAATCAGCCACCAGGATGACATGGCGGGCATTGGCCATGATGGCTTGGGCGACCTTCACTTCGCGATAGTCGTAGTCCAGAAGTGCGCCATCCTGATCGATCGCCGAAACACCGATCACTGCATAGTCGACCTTGAACTGGCGGATGAAATCGACCGCCGCCTCGCCGACGACACCGCCGTCCGAGCCGCGCACCACGCCGCCGGCGATGACCACTTCCATCGAGGGAAAGACGCGCAAGCGATTGGCAACATTGATATTGTTAGTGATGACCATCAGTTCGCGATGATCGAGCAGAGCCTCGCCGACAGCTTCCGTCGTCGTGCCGATATTGATGAAGAGCGAGGCATTGTTGGGGATGAGATCGGCCGCCGCTTTGCCGATCGCCTGCTTTTCGGGGGCGGCGATCGAGCGCCGCGCCTCGTAACGGACGTTTTCGGCGCCGCTGGGGAAGATCGCCCCGCCATGGATGCGGGTCAGCGCATGGGATTCGCAAAGGTCGTTCAAGTCCTTGCGGATGGTCTGCGGCGTGACCGCAAAGCGGATCGCCAGTTCCTCGACGAGCACCCGGCCTTCCGCTTTTGCAATGTCGAGTATTTCCGTCTGGCGGCCTGTCAAAAACATTCGCACCTCCCCGCTTTCGTTTTTTCTTCATCATAGAGAAAAACGAAAGCGGCGCAACGGCCGATGAAGTAGCAGCAATCGACGCGGTGAAACGCGCCGCCCTGCCTCCCGACCTCGAAAAAATCAGGCGTTGCGCAGGCGGCCCTGCATCAAATCGGTGACGGCGCGGGCCGCTTCCAGCACATTGGTGCCAGGCCCGAACACTGCGGCGACACCGTTGTCGATCAGATACTGGTAATCCTGGCGCGGGATGACTCCGCCGACCACGACGATGATGTCTTCCGCACCCCTTTCTTTCAGGGCGGCAACCAGTTGCGGCGCCAGCGTGCGATGGCCGGCGGCCAGCGACGACATGCCGACCACATGCACCTTGCTCTTGATAGCCAGATCGGCCGCCTCTTCCGGCGTCTGGAACAGCGGGCCGGCCAGCACTTCAAAGCCGATATCGCCGAAGGCCGAGGCAATGATCTTGGCACCGCGGTCGTGGCCATCCTGACCGAGTTTGGCGACCATGATCTTCGGCTTTGCACCAAGCACCTTGGCGAAATCGGCGAGCCGGGTGACGATCGTGCGATATTCCGGATCGCCCTCGTAAGCCGCGCCATAGACATCGCTGACCACTTCCGGGACCGCCGCATGATCGCCGAAGACGGCGCGCATGGCATCGGAAATCTCGCCCACGGTGGCGCGGGCGCGGGCCGCCTCGACGGCTGCTTCCAGCAGGTTTCCGGCACCGGACCGGGCGATGTCAGCGAGCCTTGCCAGGGTTTCCTCGACCTTTTTCGCATCCCGCTGCCGCTTGGTCTGCTCAATGCGCTTGACCTGCGCCAGGCGCACCGCCGTATTATCGATCTGCAGGATGTCGATCGGCTCTTCGTTTTCCAGCCGATACTTGTTGACGCCGACGATGACCTCCTCGCCACGGTCGACGGCGGCCTGGCGGCGGGTCGCCGCCTCCTCGATCATGCGCTTCGGCAGGCCTGTCGCCACCGCCTTGGTCATGCCGCCCATGGCCTCGACTTCCTCGATCAGGGCCCAGGCCTTTTCGGCGAGTTCACTGGTCAGGCTTTCGACATAGTAGGAGCCTGCCAAGGGATCGACGACCTTGGTGACGCCGGTCTCGTGCTGCAGGATCAGCTGGGTGTTGCGGGCGATGCGGGCCGAGAATTCGGTGGGCAGCGCGATCGCCTCGTCCAGAGCATTGGTGTGCAGCGACTGGGTGCCGCCGAGTGCGGCCGACAGGGCCTCGTAGGCCGTGCGGATGACGTTGTTATAGGGATCCTGCTCCTGCAGCGACACGCCCGAGGTCTGGCAATGGGTGCGTAGCATCAAGGACGAGGCCTTTTTCGGCTCGAACTCCGCCATGATGCGCGACCAGAGCAGGCGCGCGGCGCGCAGCTTGGCGGCTTCCATGAAGAAATTCATGCCGATGGCGAAGAAGAACGACAGCCGACCGGCGAACTCGTCGACATTGAGCCCCTTGGCGAGTGCTGCCCGCACATATTCGCGGCCATCGGCCAGGGTGAAGGCCAGTTCCTGCACCAAAGTCGAGCCCGCTTCCTGCATGTGGTAGCCGGAAATCGAGATGGAATTGAACTTCGGCATCTCACGAGCCGTATACTCGATGATATCGGCAATGATGCGCATCGAGGGTTCCGGCGGATAGATATAGGTATTGCGGACCATGAACTCCTTGAGGATGTCGTTCTGGATGGTGCCGGAGAGTTCCGCGCGCGAACAGCCTTGCTCCTCGCCGGCGACGATGAAGCTGGCCAGGATCGGAATGACCGCGCCGTTCATGGTCATCGACACCGACATGTCCTTCAGCGGAATGCTGTCGAACAGGATCTTCATGTCCTCGACGCTGTCGATCGCCACGCCCGCCTTGCCGACATCGCCGACGACGCGCGGGTGATCGCTGTCATAGCCGCGATGGGTGGCCAGATCGAAGGCGACCGACAGGCCCTTCTGACCGGCCGCCAGATTGCGCCGGTAGAAGGCGTTGCTCTCTTCTGCCGTCGAGAAGCCCGCATATTGGCGGATCGTCCAGGGCCGGCCGGCATACATGGTGGCGCGCGGGCCACGCACATAAGGCGCAAATCCGGGCAGCGAATCGAGGTGATCGATACCGGCTAGGTCCTCGGCCGTATAGAGCGGCTTGACATCGATGCCTTCCGGCGTGTGCCAGGTCAGCGTCTCCGGCGCGGCCTTGATTTCTTTTGTTGCCAGGGATTCCCAGTCCGAAATCGTCTTCTTGGTCATTCGATGACCTCCCCCTATCCGTGTCCGTGCGACACCCCCGGCGACAGGGATGTTTCACCCCAAAAACTAGCCTTCGAATTCCATGATCAGCTCGTCCACCGCGAGCGACTGTCCGGCCTTTACCGCCACCCTCTTCACCACGCCGCGCTTTTCTGCCTTCAGGATATTCTCCATCTTCATGGCCTCGACGGTTGCCAACGCCTGGCCGGCTTCAACCTGCTCGCCTTGCGTGACCGCCACCGAAGTGATGACCCCCGGCATCGGGCAGAGCAGCATTTTCGACGTGTCGGGGGGCAGTTTCTCCGGCATCAGCCGCGCCAGTTCGGCAACGCGCTTGGAGCGGATGCGGGCTACCACCTCCATGCCGCGCCAGCGCAGGCGGACGGCCGCGCCGATCTGGTTGATCTTGACGCCCATCGCCTCGCCGCCGACATGGAAAATCGTGTGCAACTGTCCCGGCGCCCAACCGCCGGTCACGGAGAGCTTTTTGCCATCTGCAAAGCCGATAGAAACGCCGTCGATCCCGGTCGAGACCGTTACGGGAAACTCGAAGCCACCGAGCGCCACCGACCAGTCATGGCCGACCTTGCGGCGGTGATTGTCGATCGTGCCGGAGATCAGTACGGCGCGATCCTGCAGCGTCTGATTGACGACGGCGGCAATGGCTGCAAGCTTGCGTGCATCGGTCTCGCTCGGCGCCACGCCGGTAAAGCCGCCGGCAAATTCCTCGGCGATGAAGGCGGTGGTGATCTTGCCGGAGCGGAAGCGCGGATGCTGCATGACGGCCGAGAGGAAGGGCAGGTTGTGGCCGATGCCCTCGACCTCGAAATTGTCGAGTGCCGCGCTCATGGCGTCGATGGCGGTCAGGCGATCCTTACCCCAGGTGCAAAGCTTGGCGATCATCGGGTCGTAATACATCGAGATCTCGCCGCCCTCGAAGACGCCGGTATCGTTGCGCACGATCGTGCCGTCGTCCTGCTTGCCTTCAAGCGGCGGATGGTAGCGCGTCAGCCGGCCGATCGACGGCAGGAAGTTGCGGAAGGGGTCCTCGGCATAAAGCCGGCTTTCCATCGCCCAGCCATTGAGCTTCACGTCCTCCTGACCAAAGGACAGTTTCTCGCCGCCGGCCACCCGGATCATCTGCTCGACGAGATCGAGACCGGTAATCAGTTCGGTGACGGGATGTTCGACCTGCAGGCGGGTGTTCATTTCCAGGAAGTAGAAATTGCGGTTGCCGTCGACGATGAATTCGACCGTGCCGGCCGAATGATAGCCAACCGCCTTGGACAGGGCCACGGCCTGCTCGCCCATGGCGCGGCGCGTCGCTTCATCGAGGAAAGGCGACGGCGCTTCCTCGATGACCTTCTGGTTGCGGCGCTGGATCGAGCATTCGCGTTCGCCGAGATAGAGCACGGTGCCGTGCTTGTCGCCCAGCACCTGGATCTCGATATGGCGCGGCTCTGTCACGAACTTCTCGATAAAGATGCGGTCGTCGCCGAACGAGTTCTTCGCTTCGTTCTTGGAGGACTGGAAACCTTCGCGCGCTTGAGCCTCGTTCCAGGCAATGCGCATGCCCTTGCCGCCGCCGCCGGCCGAGGCCTTGATCATCACGGGATAGCCGATGCCATTGGAAATCTTGACCGCCTCGTCGGCATCCGCAATCAGGCCCATATGGCCCGGCACGGTGGAGACGCCGGCCTCTGCCGCCAGCTTCTTCGAGGTGATCTTGTCTCCCATGGCCTTGATGGCGCCGACCGGCGGGCCGATGAAAATGACGCCGGCCTTTTCGAGCGCCTCGGCGAACGCGGCATTTTCCGACAGGAAGCCGTAACCCGGATGCACAGCATCGGCGCCGGTCTGCCTGATCGCGTCCATGATCCTGTCGATGACGATATAGGACTGATTCGACGGCGCCGGACCGATATGCACGGCCTCATCCGCCATTTTCACATGCAGCGCCTGCGCATCCGCATCGGAATAGACGGCGACCGTCTTGATGCCCATCTTCTTCGCCGTTTTGATGACGCGGCAGGCAATTTCGCCACGGTTGGCGATGAGGATTTTGGAGATCATGGTCTTTTGACTTCCGTTGTGTCTTCGAAGGCTTGCGGGAAATTCTTGCGCGCCAGGCTGGCATTGAGTTTCAGCAGGGCAAAATACGAGGTCGGATCGAAGGCCCGTTCGGCCGGCAGCACTTCCCGGCCGAACAGCCGGCACAGGCGTTCGCCGTCCAGATTGCCGCGCTGGAACGGCTCCGTCCCGAAATGGCGCCAAAGGGCCTGCACGAACTCGATGTCGGCAAGGGCCACCGTTTTGTCCATGGTCCGCTGGCGCGGCCAGGCGGTCAAAGGCGTGACCTTGGAATTGGCCCGGCGAATGGTGAATTGCCACTGGGTTCCGAGCAATCCTGCCGGGAAGCCCTGGTGCTTGGGCATCAGCGGTTCCTTGGCCATCAGCTGCGACCCCGCTTGCGGTTCTTGTCGAGCCTCATGTCAGATTTCCATCACGTCTTCGAAGGCTTCGGGAAAGTTCTTGCGCCCGACCCGCTCGTCGATCTTCAGCAGAGCTTCATAGGAGGTCGGATCGAACGGGTTTTCGGCCGGCACCACCTCGCGGCCGAACAGCAGGTTCAGCCGCCCGGCATCGAGATTGCCGCGCTCAAAAGGCTCCGCGCCGAAATGGTGCCAGAGCGCATGCAGGAAGGCGGCGTCGACCTTCTGCTCGATGGTGTTGGGACGGGCGAGCCGCTGCAGGGCTTTCAGCGGCGTCGCCCCTTTTTCGTTTGCCCGGCGGATGGTGAAATGATGGCCATGGCCCGGCAGGCCGGAGGGAAAGCCCCTGTGTTTCGTCATCTCGGGATATTTGGCCATCATAGTCTCCTCAAGCCTTGGCTTGCTGGGCAATCTTGTCCTGCGTCTTCGTATCGAAGTCGGAGGCGTCGTGACGCTCGTGCAACTGGCCGGACAACTCGCCGGATGTGCGGTTGACTATGCAGCCGCGAATGAGGGCTGGCCGTTCCGCCAGCTCGTTCGCCCAGCGCACGACGTTCTTGTAGGTCTTGGTATCCAGAAAAATACCGGCATTGGGATAGGACTGGTTCAGGGCCAGCTTGCCGTACCAGGGCCAGATCGCCATATCGGCGATCGTATAATCCTTGCCGGCCATGAACTGGTTGTCGGCCAGATGCCGGTCCAGCACATCCATCTGGCGCTTGGCTTCCATGGCGTAGCGGTCGATCGCGTATTTGATATGGATCGGCGCATAGGCGTAGAAATGGCCAAAGCCACCGCCGACGAAGGGGGCCGAGCCCATCTGCCAAAACAGCCAGTTCATGGTTTCCGTGCGAGCTTTCAGGTCTTTCGGCAGGAAGGCGTCGAATTTTTCGGCCAGATAGACAAGGATCGACCCCGATTCGAAGACGCGGGTCGGTTCGGGCGTGGAATGGTCCATCAGCGCCGGGATCTTGGAATTCGGATTGACCTCGACGAATCCGGAGCCGAACTGGTCGCCATCGCCGATCTTGATCAGCCAGGCGTCGTATTCGGCGCCGGTGTGACCCGCGGCCAACAATTCCTCCAGCATGATCGTGACCTTCTGGCCATTCGGCGTTGCCAGCGAATAGAGCTGCAACGGGTGCTTGCCGACAGGCAGTTCCTTGGTCGTCTGAGCGCCTGCCGTGGGACGGTTGATGCTGGCGAATTGGCCACCATTGCCCTGTTCCCATGTCCAGACCTCAGGCGGCACATAGCCGGCCGGGAAATTATTCTCGGGGGATTTGTCGGTCATGAAATTCTTGTCCTTTGTTCGGTAAACGTGCCTGAGTGATCAAGCACAGCCACCAGGATATAGGAAGACATCGTCCGCATTTCCGCCCCTCACCATCACGTGTTTATGATCACAACGGGATCGTGTCGTGCTTCTTCCAGTGCGTTGCCACCTGCTTGTTGCGGAGCGACGCAAAGGCCCGCGCGATGCGTCGCCGCGACGAGTGCGGCATGATCACCTCGTCGATGAAGCCGCGTTCGGCGGCCTTAAACGGGTTGGCGAAGTTGACCTCGTATTCTTTCGTCCGCGCCGCGATCTTGTCCGGGTCGCCCAGTTCCGAGCGATAGAGGATTTCGGTGGCGCCCTTGGCCCCCATCACGGCGATTTCGGCGGTCGGCCAGGCATAGTTGATATCGGCGCCGATATGTTTCGACGCCATGACGTCATAGGCGCCGCCATAGGCTTTCCGCGTGATCAGCGTGACCATGGGCACGGTGGCCTGGCTGTAGGCAAACAGCAGTTTCGCGCCATGCTTGATGACGCCGCCATATTCCTGAGCGGTGCCCGGCAGGAAGCCCGGCACGTCGACCAGCGTCAGGATGGGGATGTTGAAGGCATCGCAGAAGCGCACGAAACGGGCAGCTTTACGTGAACTGTCGATGTCGAGGCAGCCGGCCAGCACCATGGGCTGGTTGGCGACGACACCGACCGTCTGGCCTTCCATGCGAATAAAACCGGTGATGATGTTGCGGGCAAAGGCCTCCTGTATCTCGAAGAAATCGCCCTCGTCGGCCAGCGCCAGGATCAGTTCCTTCATATCATAGGGCTTGTTGGAACTGTCGGGGATCAGCGTGTCAAGACGGGCCTCGACGCGGGCCGGATCGTCGTGGAACGGGCGCACCGGCGGCTTTTCGCGGTTGTTCAGGGGCAGGAAATCGAACAGCAGGCGGACCTGTTCCAGGGTTTCCACGTCGTTTTCATAGGCGCCATCGGCCACGGACGACTTTTTCGTATGGGTTCCGGCACCGCCAAGCTCTTCGGCCGTGACGATCTCGTTGGTGACGGTCTTCACCACGTCGGGACCGGTCACGAACATATAGGATGAATCGCGCACCATGAAGATGAAGTCGGTCATGGCGGGCGAATAGACGGCGCCGCCAGCGCAAGGGCCCATGATCACGGAGATCTGCGGCACGACGCCGGAGGCATCGACATTGCGCTTGAAGACGTCGGCATAGCCGGCGAGCGAAGCGACGCCTTCCTGGATGCGCGCGCCGCCCGAATCGTTGAGGCCAATGACCGGAGCACCGTTCTTCATCGCCATGTCCATGATCTTGCAGATCTTCTGGGCGTGGGTTTCCGACAGCGAGCCGCCGAGAACGGTGAAATCCTGAGAAAAGACATAGACCTGGCGGCCATTGATGGTGCCCCAGCCAGTGACGACGCCATCGCCGGCGATCTTCTGCTCGGCCATACCGAAATCGACGGCACGATGGGTGACATACATGTCGTATTCTTCAAACGAGCCTTCATCCAGCAGCACGTCGATGCGTTCGCGCGCCGTCAGCTTGCCCTTGGCGTGCTGGGCCGCGATGCGCTTTTCGCCGCCGCCCAGATGCGCTTCGGCCCGACGTGTCTCGAGCTGATCTAGAATCGTCCGCATGGAACCTCCCGCCTGTCTTGTCCTTTTGGGGACCGACGTTGCCTTTAAACCGGGCTGCTTGCAAAGAAAATGATTGAACGGGTGCGTTTGTGGAATTATGAATTTGCAAATAGAAAATTGCGAACTTGCGAATGGCAATCGGAAAACTCTTCATCGGACGAAAAGTGCGCGAGTTGCGGGTGGCAAGCCTTGCGACGCAGGCGCAGTTTGCCGAGAAGATCGGCATTTCGACCAGCTACCTGAACCAGATCGAGAATAACCAGCGGCCGGTTTCGGCCGCCGTGTTGCTGGCGCTGGCGGAAAAATTCCAGATCGACATAGGAGCACTGTCGTCAGGGCAGAACGATCGGCTACTGTCGGCGCTGACCGAAGCGCTTTCGGATCCGCTGTTCGAGACCTATTCGCCCAATCTGCAGGAGTTGAAGCTGGTGACCCAGAATGCGCCGGGGTTTGCCCATGCGCTGATCACCTGCCACCAGGCCTATCGGCGCAATAGCGAGCAATTGGCGAGCTATGACGATCGGATCGGCAATCCGGTCGGCCCGGTCGAGGTCACGCCCTATGAAGAGGTGCGGGATTTTTTCCACTTCGTCGATAATTACATCCATGAGCTGGACCTGTCCGCCGAAGCCCTGGCAACCAGCCTCGGGCTTGGCGACGACGACAGTCATGGGCTGCTGGTGCGGTATCTGGAAGACCGGCACGGGGTGCGCTGCGCTCGCGCCGAGATCGGCGATGGCGTGATCCGCCGTTTCGATGCCAAGGCGCGCATCCTGCGGCTGAACCCTTATGCGCCGCCGGCCACCCGCAACTTCCAGATCGCCGTGCAGATCGCCCAACTGCATGCGGCCGATGTCATCGAAACCGTTTTGCGCAGCGCCAATCTGCGCAGCGAGGAAGCCGCCGATATCTGTCGGATCGGGCTGCAGAACTATTTCGCCGGCGCGCTGCTTCTGCCCTATCGCCGTTTCCTGACGGCAGCGCGCGAATTGCGCCACGATATCGAGCTTCTCGCCGTGCGCTTCGGAACCTCGCTCGAGCAGATCTGTCATCGCCTGAGCACTTTGCAGCGACCAGGGATGAAGGGCATACCGATCTTCTTCGCGCGGCTCGACCGGGCCGGCAACATCACCAAGCGGCACAGCGCCGCCAAGCTGCAGTTTGCCCGTTTCGGGGCGGCCTGTCCGCTGTGGAATGCCCACGAGGCTTTCGAGGCACCGGGCCGCATCATCCGGCAATTGGCCGAAACGCCCGATGGTGTGCGCTATCTCTGTCTGGCGACGCTGGTGAGCAAGGGCTGGGGCGGCTTCAAGGCGGCGCAGCCGCGCTTCGCGCTGTCGTTCGGCTGCGAGATCACCTATGCGGAAAACTTCGTCTATGCCGACGACCTCGATATCACCAGCAAGCCGGCTTTCGATCCAATCGGCATTTCCTGTCGCATCTGCGAGCGGGAGGATTGTGCCAGCCGCGCCGTGCCACCGTTCAAGCGCCGGCTGCTGATCAACCAGGATCTGCGCGAGACGACGCCTTATCGCCTCGGCTGACCCTTGAGGTCACGCCATCAGCCGCGACGTCACGAGATAGCCGGCGGTCGCGGCAAGACCGGTCAGCACCGTTCCCCAGGCCATATCGACCACGCTCACCGACAGCGACCAGTTCTTCAAGGTCGATAGGTTGGTCATGTCATAGGTGCCATAGGCGATGAAGCCGAGAATGGCACCGGAAACCAGCGCACTCACCCAGTTTCCGCCGCTCAACGCCGGCGCCACCGCGAAATAGACGATGCCGGCAATGTAGAAGAAATAGAACAGCCCGGCCGCCACAAGATTCGGCTGGGCCAGCATCAGATCGCCGATCCGCGACTTGTAGAAACCTGTGGCAACCCGCGACAGCCAGATGAAATCGAGCCCGAAGAAGACGATAGCCGTCGAGATATAGGCGAGGATATAGGTCGTCACGGATGTCGCTCCTGCTGTTGAGGCCGGCCGGATCTCATATCCCGAGAACGGGCTGCACGAGCCGCAGCAGCCAGCTGCGGAATTTCAACGGCGCATCGGTGACTGCCAGGCAGATGCAATCCTCGCCCTCGTTGGCGACCGGCTGGTGCATCAGGGTTTCATCGGCCTCCTCGATATCGCCGCGATGGAATTCGCCCTCTTCGTCGCGGAAACTGCCGGCCAGAACCAGCGTCAATTCGCGCCCGCCATGGCTATGCTCGGGCACCGGCTTGCCGGCCGGAATGCGCAGCAGACGCACGCTGGTCTCGCCATCCCGGGTGCGGATCGGGATATGGTACGCGCCACGGCCGAGGGGTCGCCATTTCAAGTTCGCCCCATCGCCGCCGAGATAGGACCGCAGCGGTTCCGGCAGCATCGGCGCTTGCGGGGCGGTAGCCGGATTCGGCTTGGCGGTGGTCGCAGAAATTGCAACATCCCTATCGTCGCCCTGCATCCGGATCTTCATCTGCTCCCAGGATGCGGCATCGGTGCCGGCAACCGTATCCACTTCGGCGGGCAGGGTTTCCAGCAGCATGCCGGCTGCCGCCTCCATGCCCTTCAAACGCCGGCGGCAGGCCGGGCAAAGCGCCAGATGGGTGGCAACCGCAAGGCTCCAGCCTTCCGCCAAAGAGCCGGCGGCATAATCGAGCAGCAGTTCGTCGCTGACGTGATGGTTGATCGTCATGAGTGATCCTCCAGAGCCGAACGAAGCTTGGCAAAGGCCATGCGGATGCGCGACTTCACCGTTCCGAGCGGAATGTCGAGTTCCTTGGCGATGGCGCTATGGGAGGCATCGTTGAAAAAGGCGCGCTTCAACAGATCAAGCTGTTCCTGCGGCAGGCTCAGCATGGCGCGGTGCAGGCGCTCGGCCTCCTGACGGTCTTCGAGCTGCACGTCGGCAGCCGGCTCGTCATCCGGCACGAAAGCCGGATCGTTCGGATCGAAATCGGGCCGGCGATCCTTGCGATAGGCGGATACCCTGAGGTTTCGCGCAATCGTGAAGATCCAGGCCGAGACATTGCCGCGCTGCGGATCGAACAAGGCGGCCTTGTTCCACACCATCATCATGGTTTCCTGCATCAATTCCTCTGCCGCCTGCCCGTCGCGCGATTGCCGCGCCATATAGGAGCGCACCCTCGGGCCGTAATGGCGGAACAATTTCTCAAACGCCTCGACGCTCCTGTCGCGACCGACCGCGGCCAGCAGCGCGGACATATCCTCTGTTTCCAAATCCATGACCATTCCGTTCGAACGGGTTCGACAGCCCGCATTCTTGCCTGGCGACCGGGTCGAAGCCTGGGCCATCGCTTTGTATACATTGTGGCATTCAACTGCCGGGAGGGAAATGGTCATTGTCATGCTGGCTATTACGCGGCGCGGCGCAAGCTGGATCATGGCCCAATCAAAAATGAACAACCCAGTAATCCGCTTCTCCGGAAGATGCGTATTCAGCTCCAGCAACAGCGAAAAGTGCGTGGGGAGAACAGGCTTGGACAACGACATCTTCGCCCCGAGAGGCGCACGGAAAGTGGCCGTGATCGGCTCCGGGATTTCCGGCCTGTCAGCCGCCTGGCTGCTGTCCAGGCATTGCGACGTCACGCTCTATGAGGCCGATGACCGACTGGGTGGCCATGCCAATACAGTCGACATTCGCTTTGGTTTGGATGTGATATCGGTGGATACGGGTTTCATCGTCTACAACGATCGCAACTATCCCAATCTGGTGGCGCTGTTTAAACATCTTGGCGTGCCGACCGACGACTCGAATATGTCTTTCGCGGCCTCTCTTGATGACGGAAGGTTCGAATATTCGGGCTGCGGCCTGTCCGGACTGCTCGGCCAGCGCAGCAATGCCTTTCGCCCACGTTTCTGGCGCATGGTGTCGGATATCCTGCGCTTCTACAAGCAAGCACCTGGGCTTCTGGAGCGCAAAGATCTGGAAACCGCAACGATCGGCGATTATCTCGAGACCAACCGCTACAGCCGGGCCTTTGTCGAGGACCACCTGATGCCGATGGGGGCGGCGATCTGGTCGTCCTCGGCTGACGACATGCGCGGCTATCCGCTGCATGCCTTCATCCGCTTCTTCGTCAACCACGGTCTTGTGGTGTTGAAAGACCGCCCGCAATGGCGCACCGTCAGGGGTGGGAGCCGCGAATATGTCAGCCGGCTGCTGGCCGATTTCAAAGGCACGGTCCGCAGGAACACGCCGATTGCCAGCGTCACGCGCATCGGCGGTCGCGTGACCGTGACCGACACCCATGGCCATAGCGATCTGTATAGCGACGTCGTCATCGCCACCCACGCCAATCAGGCTCTCGCACTACTGAGCGATGCGGACCAGCGCGAACGCGCGCTTTTGGGCGCCTTCGATTACACGCCCAATACGGCCGTGCTGCATTCCGACATCCGCCTGATGCCGAAGCGCAGGCAGGTCTGGGCCAGTTGGAACTATATCGCTGCGCATCAGCAGTCCGGCCAGAGCCCGCTCTGCGTCACCTACTGGATGAACCAGCTTCAGAATATCGATTCCTCTATGTCGCTGTTCGTCACCCTCAACCCGTCGCGGGACATCAATCCGACCAAAATCCACCGGACGTTTCACTATGCCCATCCGTTGTTCGACCAGAAGGCCATGGCAGCGCAGAAGCAGCTCTGGCAATTGCAGGGCCGGCACAATACCTGGTTCTGCGGCGCGCATTTCGGCGCCGGCTTCCACGAGGACGGGCTGCAATCGGGTCTTGCGGCGGCTGAAGGCCTGGCGGGCATTCGCCGGCCGTGGTCCGTCAAGGATGAGTCCGCACGTATTCATCTCGGGCCGCGCTTTCCCAACCTGATGGCAGCAGAATGACCCGGAACTCGGCACTTTACATGGGAGAGGTCGTGCATGCCCGGCACAAGCCGCGGCAGCACACGCTGCGCTATAGCGTCTTCTGCCTGCTGCTCGACCTCGATGAATTGCCGGCGCTCGACGGCTCGCTGCGCCTGCTTTCCCATAACCGCTGGGGGATTTTCGGCTTTCGCGACAGCGACCACGGGCTGGGCGAGACGGGACACCTGAAAGACTGGGTGGCCGGACACCTGCAGGAAGCCGGACTCAGTGTCGAGGGACTGCAGGTCGAGGTGCTCTGCTATCCACGCATCTTCGGCTATGTGTTCAATCCGCTGACGGTCTATTTCTGCCACGGGCCGGACAGAGCCTTGCGAGCGATCCTCTATGAGGTCTGCAATACATTTGGCGAGCGGCACACCTATGTCATCCCGGCCACGGCCGAAGCCGATGGCAGCATCAAGCACGGCTGCGCCAAGCAAATGTATGTCTCACCCTTCATCCCGATGGACTGCAGCTACCAGTTCAAGATCGCGCCGCCGGGCGAGCATGTGCAGGTCAGCATCAACGAGGCCGATGGCGAAGGGCCGCTGCTCTATGCGTCCTTTGCCGGCAAAAGACGTGAACTGACCGACCGCCAGTTGCTCAAAGCGCTTGTCACCTATCCGCTGATGACCCTCAAGGTCATGGGCGCCATTCACTGGGAAGCCCTGCGCCTCTGGCTCAAGGGCGTGCCGCTCTACCGGCACAAGGCAGCAAGCCAGCGCATTGCCAGTTCCATCATTGCCCCGAGAACTGAAAGCGGGAGTACGCCGACATGAGCCATGCCGAACAACAGACCTCGCCGTTGATCGCGGGCGCCGCACCGCTCTGGCAAAGGCTGATGTGCCGCTGGGCGGAGCGCCTCTGCCATGGCCGGTTGACCATCGTCTTTCCCGGTGGCCGCGAGCACACGGTCCAGGGCAGACATGCCGGGCCGACGGCCGTGCTGCGGCTCAACAATGCCCGACCGGTGCGCCGCATGGTGACGGGCGGCAGCCTTGGTTTCGCGCGTTCCTATATGGACGGCGATTGGGACAGTCCCGATGTCAGTGCTTTCCTGCAACTGGTCCTCACCAATGAAACCCATTGGCGCTCGCTGATGGCGCCGTCGGCGCTGCTGGGCCGCTTTGCACTGCTACGCCACAAGCTGCGGCGCAATTCCAAGGCGGGCAGCCGGCGCAACATTGCCTTTCACTACGACCTCGGCAACCAGTTCTATTGGCATTGGCTGGACGAGACGATGACCTATTCATCGGCCATCTATGCCCATGACGGCCAGCCGCTGGCCGATGCACAGAATGCCAAATATGCCCGGATCGTCGAGGCTCTGAATATCGGCCCGAACGACCATGTGCTGGAAATCGGCTGCGGCTGGGGTGGGTTTGCCGATTATGCGATCCGCACCACCGGCTGCCGCGTCACCGGGCTGACGCTCTCCAGGGAGCAGGCGACTTATGCCCGCGACCGGCTGCAGAAGGCTGGGCTCGCCGACAAGGCAGATATAAGGCTGGAGGACTATCGCGACTGCCAGGGGCATTTTTCCAAGATCGTGTCGATCGAGATGTTCGAGGCGGTGGGCGAGGAAAACTGGCCGGTCTATTTCGATCGGGTTCATAGGCTGCTTGAGCCGAAGGGCCGGGCGATGGTTCAGGTCATCACCATCGATGACAACCGGTTCGACCATTATCGTCGCAATGCCGATTTCATCCAGACCTATATCTTCCCCGGCGGCATGCTGCCGTCTGTCTCGGGGTTCGAGAAGGCGGCTGCGGCCGGCGGCGTCGGCGTGACATCGGCCTTCCGCTTCGGGCTGGACTACGAGCGCACGCTGCTTGCCTGGGACCGCGCCTTCATCGCCAACTGGGCAAAGATCGCACCGCTCGGCTTTGACGAACGCTTCTTCCGTATGTGGCGCTATTACCTGCACTATTGCGCGGCCGGCTTCCGCAGCGGGCGGCTGGATGTGGTGCAGTTCGAACTTGCCAAGGCATAGGGGTTCAAGGGGCGGGCAATATGTCCCGCCTCTCTTTTAGGACCATCAGTCCTTGCGCAGCATGCGCCGGGTCAGCGCAAAACGCAGGCGATGCGGCAGGAGCCGCAGGATCTTCAGCGACAGCACCATTTTCCAGGGGAAGGCGATTTCGAACCGCCCGGAGGCAAGGCCACGGGCAATGTGATCGGCAGCCTCGTCCGCGGTGATCAGGAACGGCATCGGAAAATCGTTCCTGGCCGTCAGCGGCGTTTCCACAAAGCCGGGATTGACCAGGCTGAGGCGAACGCCCTTGGCCTCCAGTTCCGGATAGAGCGCCTCGCACATGTTGATCAGCGCCGCCTTGGTCGCGCCATAGTGCGCGGCACCCGGCAGGCCGACATAGCCCGACACCGACGAGACCACGGCAATATGACCGGAACCGCGACCCACCATGTTGCCGATCATCGCTTCCAGGCAATAGGCAGTGCCCATGATATTGAGCTCGACCATGCCGGCCAATTGCCGGCTATCGAAATGGCTGGCGCTGTCGCGCGCATAGGTGCCCGCACACAAGACCGCCAGATCGATCGGCCCCATCACAGTAGTGATGGCCTGTGTTAAAGCCTTCACGGCCTCCGGGTCGGTGATATCAAGCGGATAGCTTGCAATCCTGTCGGGCGCTTCGCGCACCAGATCGTCAAGCGCCTCGACGTTACGGGCGCTGGCGGCGACCCGCCAGCCGTCGCGAACCAGCCTTAGAGCCAGCGCCCGGCCGATACCAGAGCTGGCACCGGTGATCCAGGCAAGCTTGCCGGTCCTATCCAGCGGGGATTTCGTTTCGTGCTCGGCATTCATGATCTAGTCACCACCGCGGTGTTCTGCGCCGTGCCGCCGGAGGCGCCGATGACAAGGGTGCCATAGCTATCGCCCAGTGACGTCATGTCTTGAGATGCTTGCACGGCCTGCTCCCTTGTTGGTGAGAATACCCAAGACGATATCGCTGCGGCATCCGGAATGGCACGGCATGCGTATCGTTTCAGCAATACGCATCAATACCCGTCACCGGATCATCAGAGGAGCCAGAATGACGACATATCGTCTCCCGACATTTTGTATCGCCCTCGTGGCATTGCCGCGGCCAAAGGCGCTTCGGCTGCGTAACGCTATAACGCGGACGACGTCCGGCTAGGCATCATCGGTCGCCGGATCTGTCTTGCCGCTGGTGCGCGGACCAACGGCAGGCAAGCGCTGAAACGCATCAAGATTGCCGGAGGGCTTCAGCCGGCCTTTGTGCTTGGAGCCGGCACGTCTGGGCGCACGAAGGTGGCGCTTGCCTCACTGACGATCGAGACATGGGCGTAAGCCGCCTGACCGGCCGCCTGGATATCGCCGCGCAGGATGGCGATGACGATGCCGTCATGCTCGGCATAGGATTTCGCCAAACGGCCGGCGATGCGAAACTGAGCGCGGCGGAACGGCGCCAGCCTTGACCTCGTCTGCGTCACCAGCTCGAAGATATGGTCATTATGGGCGCCGCGATAGAGCCGGGTGTGGAATTCCATATTATGGGCGGCGTAGTCTTCCTCGGACCCCGCATGGACGAGGCGCATGGACTCGCGATGCATGCGCTCCAGCGCATGGCGCTCATCCACGGTCATCCGCTCCGCCGAAAGCCGTGCGCAGATGCCTTCAAGCTCGGCCATCGCCTCGAACATCGAGGAGAGATAACGCCCCGTGACATTGGTAACGACGGCGCTGCGATTGGGTTCGCGGTCGACCAGGCCCATTGTGCAGAGCTGGCGCAGGGCTTCGCGTACCGGCGTGCGCGACACTTCGAAACGGCCGGCCAGCGAGATTTCGTCCAGCCTGTCGCCGGGCTGCATGGCGCCGGTGACGATCATATCGGCAATGGCACGGACCATCTGCTCGACTGTCGTGCCGGCCCGGACGATCTCTCTTTTTCTTACCTGCTTCACACGCGACTCATGGGTTTGCAACTTGCATACAGATGCATTTCCCATCACCACAAGTCAAATCGGCCTGACAATGAGCTGAAAAGATTCACAGATTTACAGCTGGGAACATCGATTCTTCGGAGGAAGACCGCGCTTGGTACTCTCTAAGGCCTAAAAACTGCTCTTTGCATTTATTTTCATCAAATGGCTTATAAAACTGCATGCACTTTCTCACAGCAGAGAACGAGAATTCATTTAACTCATATTTTTCAGTTGATTAAAGAGTGGCATGCGTATTGCATACACTTTTTTCTGTACCCAGTTGAAACCGGCCCGGTGCCGCCGCCAAGGAGCATTCCGATGACCAAACTCCTTTCCCTGTCCAACCAAAACCTTTCCCGCCGCTGCTTTCTTGCCTCCACGGCGGCAGGCGCTGCGATTGCCGGCCTGGCGCCGGGCCTCCTCGTTTCTCCGGCCGCAGCGCAGGCAGCGCTTACCGTCGGCTTCATCTATGTCGGACCAAAGGACGACTACGGCTACAACCAGGCGCATGCCGAAGGCGCGGCGGTTCTGAAAACTCTCGAGGGCGTGACGGTCGTCGAGGAAGAGAACGTGCCGGAGACGGTCGATGTGCAGAAGACCATGGAATCAATGATCAATCTCGATGGCGCATCGCTGATCTTCCCGACCTCGTTCGGCTATTTCGACCCCCATATGCTGGATATGGCCAAGAAGTATCCCGACGTGCAGTTCCGCCACTGCGGCGGCATGTGGAAGGAAGGCACGCACCCGGCCAATACCGGCTCCTATTTCGGCTATATCGGCCAGGGCCAGTTCCTGAACGGCATTGCTGCCGGCTATGCCAGCAAGAGCAAGAAAATTGGCTTCGTGGCCGCCAAGCCGATCCCGCAGGTGCTGCAGAACATCAATTCCTTCCTGCTCGGCGCCCGCTCCGTCGATCCAGCCATCACCTGCCAGGTGATCTTCACCGGCGAATGGTCGCTGGCCGTCAAGGAGGCCGAAGCCACCAATGCGCTGATCGACCAGGGTGCCGATGTCATCACCTGCCATGTCGACAGCCCGAAGGTCGTGGTGGAGACCGCCGCCGGGCGCGGCGCCTTCATCTGCGGCTATCACGCCAACCAGAGCCCGCTCGCCCCAGAGAAATATCTGACCGGCGCCGAATGGGCCTGGGGCAACGTCTACAGCGATTTCGTCAAGAAGGCGCAGGCCGGCGAAGCGCTCGGGAATTTCGTGCGCGGCGGACTGAAGGACGGCTTCGTCAAGATGAGCCCGCTCGGTCCGGCCGTCTCGACCGAGGCCCGTACCAAGTTCGAGGCGACGCAAGCCGAGATGATGAAGGGCGGCTTCTCGGTCTTCAAGAGCGGCATGAAGGACAACAAGGGCGCAGTCGTGGTGACGGCCGACCTGGTCGAGGACGCAATCGAACTCGAAAGCATGGGCTATCTCGTCGAGGGCGTTGTCGGATCAACCTCTTGAACCTTTAAGGGAGCGGCGGGACTATGACCATCGAAGCAAACATGCCCATACTGCCTCCGATGGCGGATCGGGCCGGAGCCATCCGGCCCCTTCTGGAATGGCTGGCGCGGCGGGCCGAACCGGTGGCGATCGCGCTGTTTGCGATCGTCATCGGCCTGGCGCTGTTCTCGGTGTTCATCGCCGCGGTCGGCAAATCGCCGCTGCAGCTGTTCCAGCTGATGTATGCCGGTGGCTTCGGCAGCTGGTTTTCCATCCAGAACACGTTGAGCCGTGCCGCGCCGCTGTTGCTTACCGCCCTTTGCGTTGCCCTGCCGGCCCGGCTTGGCCTGGTGGTGATCGGCGCAGAGGGGGCGGTGGTGCTGGGCGGTCTGACGGGAGCCGCCGTCGCCCTGCCCCTGGTCGGAACCTTGCCGGCTGCCCTCGTCTGGCTGGCGATGGGCATGGCCGGAATGATCGTCGGCGGGATATGGATCGGACTTTCCGGTCTGCTGCGCCACTATCGCGGCGTCAACGAGACCATCGCCTCGCTGCTGCTTGCCTATATCGCCATCGCGCTGATGAACCATCTGATCGAAGGCCCGCTTCGCGACCCGGCCAGCCTCAACAAGCCTTCAACCGCCCCATTGCCGCCGGACTACATGCTCGGCAATATTCCCGGCATGGACGTCAACTGGGGGCTGGCGATCGGCGTGGTGGCCTGCATTCTCTCCTGGGTGCTGATCGAGGCCACCAGTTTTGGTTTTGCGGCGCGCATTGCCGGCGGCAATGTACGCGCCGCGCAAATCCAGGGCCTGCCGGTCGGCCGGCTGATCGTCGGCTTCACCGCACTGGCCGGTGGTTTTGCAGGCCTTGCCGGCATGATCGAGGTGGCTGCCGTGCAGGGCTCCGCCAATGCCTCGCTTGCCGCGGGTTACGGCTATACCGGCATCCTGGTTGCCTTTCTGGCCCGTCACAATCCGCTCGCCATCATTCCGGTCGCTATTCTGCTCGGCGGCATCGATGCATCGGGCGGGCTGATCCAGCGGCGCATGGGCCTGCCTGACGCCACGGTCCTCGTTCTGCAAGGCACGCTCTTCGTCGTGATCCTCACCTGCGAAACGCTGTTCGGGCGGTTCAAGATATTCAATCCCGACCTCTGGAAAAGACCCAATCTCTGAAAGGGAGACCACGATGGAAGACACGAGCATCGGTTTCTGGGGCGTACCGCTGGCAGTGTTTGCCGGCGCCATCCGGGTGTCCACGCCCTTCATCTTCGTCAGTCTCGGCGAGGCGATCACCGAGCGTTCGGGCCGCATCAATCTTGGCCTGGAAGGTACGCTGGTATTCGGGGCGATGGCGGCCTATGGGGTGGCGGTGATGACCCAGTCCCCCTGGCTCGGCGTTCTGGCGGCCATGGCGGCCGGCGCCGTGTTCGGCCTGATCCACGGTTTCATCTGCAAGTTCCCCAAGGTCAACGATATCGCCATCGGCATTGCCATGATGCAATTCGGGCTCGGCCTTGCCTTCTTCCTCGGCAAGCCGTTCATCCAGCCCTCGGCACCGAAACTGCCGTCGCTGTCGTTCGGCGGCTGGTCGTCGCTGCCGCAGGTGCAAGCAGCCCTCAACATCAACGTCCTGTTCATCATCGGCGGACTGCTGGCGGTCTTCCTCTGGTGGGCGCTGAAGAACACGCGCATCGGCCTCATCCTGCGGGTGGTCGGCGATAGTTCGGATGCTGCCCGCGCCATGGGCCTCAACCCGGACACCATACGTCTGATCGCCACGGCGGTCGGCGGGGCGCTTGCGGCGGTCGGCGGCGCCTATCTCTCGCTGTTTTATCCCGGCTCCTGGAACGAAGGCATCTCGTCGGGCCAGGGCCTGATGGCCGTGGCGCTGGTGATCTTTGCCCGCTGGAACCCGATCGGCTGTTTTCTGGCCGCCCTGCTGTTCGGCGGCGCCGGCGCGCTGGGGCCGGCCCTGCAATCAGTCGGCGTCTCGGAAGGTTATTACCTCTTCTACGCAGCCCCTTACGTGATGACGCTGGTCATCATGATCGCCACCTCGTCGCCCACCCGTTCGCTTGCCGGTGCCCCCGGCGCTCTGTCCCTGACGAAATAGGAGCCTTGCCCGATGAACAGTCTCGCACCCATGGCCGAGAGCGGACAGACGCTCCACACCATCGACGCCGATCCATACAACTGGCCCTATAACGGCAAGCTGCGGCCGGACAATACGGCGCTGATCATCATCGACATGCAGACCGATTTCTGCGGTAAGGGCGGTTATGTCGACCATATGGGTTACGACCTGTCGCTGGTGCAGGCGCCTATCGAACCGATCAAGGCGGTGCTCACGGCGATGCGCGCTAAGGGCTATCACATCATCCACACCCGCGAGGGACACAGGCCTGATCTGGCCGACCTGCCGGCCAACAAGCGCTGGCGCTCGCAGCGTATCGGTGCCGGTATCGGCGATGCCGGACCCTGCGGCCGCATTCTCGTGCGTGGCGAGCCGGGCTGGGACATCATCGAGGATCTCTATCCGATTGCCGGCGAAACGATCATCGACAAACCGGGGAAGGGGTCGTTCTGCGCCACAGATCTTGAGCTGATCCTCAACCAGAAGCGCATCGAGAACATCATCCTGACCGGCATCACCACCGATGTCTGCGTGTCGACGACCATGCGCGAGGCCAATGACCGTGGCTTCGAATGCCTGCTGCTCGAAGACTGCTGCGGCGCGACCGACTACGGCAATCACCTGGCGGCAATCAAGATGGTCAAGATGCAGGGCGGCGTGTTCGGCTCGGTCTCCAATTCCGCGACGCTCGTGAGGCAGCTGCCATGATCATCGGCGATATTCCTCAGGCAAAGACCATTCCCGCCGTCGGCATCGAGACGGTCGGCATGACCATGCGCTTCGGCTCGTTCACCGCGCTCGACAATGTCTCGATCAAGGTGCCGGCCGGGTCGTTCCATGCCCTGCTCGGCGAAAACGGCGCTGGCAAGTCAACACTGGTCAAATGCATCATGGGCTTCTACCGTCAGACATCCGGCCAATTGCAGGTGGACGACCGCGAAGTGGCGATCGCCTCGCCGCGCGACGCGGCCACCCATGGGCTCGGCATGGTCTATCAGCATTTCACGCTGGTGCCGTCGCTGACGGGGGCGGAGAACCTGGTGATCAGCCGCACCGACGTGCCCGCCGTCATCAACTGGGCCAGGGAGCGAAAGGCGCTTGCTGCCTTCATGGAGACCATGCCCTTCGACATTCCGCTCGATCGACCGGTCAACGACTTGGCGGCCGGCGAAAAGCAGAAGCTGGAAATCATCAAGCAGCTCTATCTCGGGCGACGCTTTCTGGTCCTTGATGAGCCGACATCCGTACTGACGCCGGCCGAAGCCGACGACATGCTGGGCCTGGTGCGCGGCCTGACGCAGAGCGGCGAACTCACCGTCCTGATGATCAGCCACAAGTTCCATGAGGTCACCAAGTTTGCTGATGCCGTCTCGGTGTTGCGACGCGGCAAATACATGGGCGGCGGCAAGGTGGCGGATCTGACCACAAAGGAGATGGCGGCGATGATGATCGGCGACGTCAAGCTGGCCGAACTCGATACCCGGCTACCGGTTTCCGAGGGGGCTGCCCGCGTGCTTGCGGTCGAGAATGCGAGAGCTGCCGACCGATCGGGCCTGAAATCGATCGATGTCGACGGACTGGTGGTACATTCCGGCGAAATCGTTGGCATTGCCGGCATTTCCGGCAATGGCCAGAAGGAACTGGCGGAAATGCTGGCCGGACAGCGGCCGCTGGAAGCCGGCGAAGTCATCGTCAAGGGCAAACGCTATGGCGCGACGCGGGCCGAGACGCGCGACAACAATGTACGCTTCATTCCCGAAGAGCCGCTTGCCAATGCCTGCGCGCCGAAAATGACGGTGACCGAGAACCTTGCCTTTCGCACCTTCGACATCAAGCCCTCGGGAAGCGATGCCCTGTGGCTCGACGGGCGCAGCATGCGCAAACGGGGCCAGGCGCTGATTGCCGATTTCAAGGTGAAGACCGCCTCGCCGGCCTCGCCGATCGCAGCTCTCTCGGGCGGCAATGTGCAGCGCGCCGTGCTGGCCCGTGAACTGACCGGTGATGTCGATCTGCTGATCGTCTCCAATCCCTGCTTCGGATTGGATTTCTCCGCTGTTGCGGAAATCCGCGCCCGGATCATGAAGGCGCGCAATGCCGGCACGGCGGTGCTGCTGATCTCGGAGGACCTCGACGAGTTGATGGAAATGTCGGACAGGATCATGGTGATGTCGGACGGCAAACTGGTTTACGACACACCGGCGCGCGAAGCCGATATCGCTGTGATCGGTGCCCATATGGCGGGGCATCACTGATGGTGGAGATTGCAGCACTCCCCTTTGCTTTCCCCCTGAAACCGGATGCGGTGGCGCTCGTCGTCATCGACATGCAACGCGATTTTGCCGAGGAGGGCGGTTTTGGCGCCAGCCTTGGCAATGACGTGAGCCGGGTGACCAAGATCGTGCCTGACGTGAAGAGGCTGATCGACGGCTTTCGCAAGGCCGGACTACCGGTGATCCACACGATGGAATGCCATCGGCCGGATCTCTCCGATCTGCCGCCGGCCAAACGCGATCGCGGCAATCCGAGCCTCAGGATCGGCGACCAGGGGCCAATGGGGCGCATCCTCATTGCCGGGGAGCCCGGCACCGCCATTCTGGCCGAACTGGCGCCTATCGAAGGCGAGATCGTCATCGAGAAACCCGGCAAGGGCGCCTTCTATGCCACGCCGCTTGGTGAGATTCTGAAAGAGCGCGGCATCAGCCAACTGGTGTTTGCCGGCGTGACCACCGAGGTCTGCGTGCAGACGACGATGCGCGAGGCCAATGATCGAGGCTATGAATGCCTGCTGATCGAAGAGGCGACGGAGAGCTATTTTCCCGAGTTCAAGACCGCGGCCATCGCGATGATCCGGGCGCAGGGCGGCATTGTCGGCTGGACCGCCCATCTCGACGACCTGCTGGAAGGATTGCCGCATGCCTGAGACGACCCGCGAAAACCTCACCGGCGGCGGCTGGAAGGATCTGGACTTCGGCCCCTTTCGCGACGGCGTGACGATCCACTGGATCAAGCCGTTTATCGACGACCAGCCGGGCGTGGCGCTTTTGAAATACGAGGCCGGCGCTGGCGTTCCGCGCCATCGCCACGAAGGGCTGGAGACCATCGTCGTGCTGCACGGCACCCAGTCGGACGAGACGGGCGACTATGGGGTCGGCTCGCTGGTGGTCAATGCGATCGGCACCGAACACTCCGTCTGGAGCGACACCGGCTGCGTCGTGCTGATCCAGTGGGACCGGCCGGTGACAATTCTCGAGGGACACTGATGATGACTGACGGACAGGCTTTCGACATCGCTTCGCTGCATGCGGCCTATGAAACGGGATGGACAGTCAAGACGATGATCGAGACGGTCTTTGCCCGCATCGCCGCGGTGAACGATCCCGGCATTTTCCTGCATCTGGCGGAAAAGTCCGATCTGCTGGTCCAGGCCGCAGCGCTTGGCGCCTTCGATCCCGTGGCGCAACCGCTCTGGGGCATACCCTTTGCCGTCAAGGACAATATCGACGTCGCCGGCATGCCCACCACCGCGGCCTGCCCGGACTACGGCTATCTGCCATCCGCGGATGCGACCGTCGTCGCGCTCCTGAAGGCCGCGGGAGCGCTTGTCATCGGCAAGACCAATCTCGACCAGTTCGCCACGGGCCTTGTCGGCGTGCGCACGCCGCATGCGGTACCCCGCAACGCCATCGACGCCTCGCTGGTGCCCGGCGGCTCGAGTTCCGGCTCGGCGGTCGCCACGGCACAAGGGATCGTCAGCTTTGCGCTCGGCACGGATACGGCCGGATCGGGGCGCGTTCCGGCCGGCCTCAACAATATCGTCGGGTTGAAACCAAGCGTCGGCGCCCTGTCGACCACCGGCGTCATCCCGGCCTGCCGCACGCTCGATTGCGTCTCGATCTTTGCACTGACGGTGGACGATGCCTGGCGGGTGTTCGAGATCGTGGCAAGGCCGGACCCGCAGGACGCCTATTCAAAAGCCATTCCGCCTGTCGGCTACGGCGCCGCGCCGCCGGTGATGACCATCGGCGTGCCTGAAAAAGCCGACCGGCAGTTCTTTGGCGATGCGGCCATGGAGCAGGCTTATGACGATGCGCTCAACACCTTAAAGGCGATGGGACATCGGCTCGTCGAACTGCCGTTTGCCGATTTCTACGCCACGGCAAATCTTCTCTACGAAGGTGCCTGGGTGGCCGAGCGTTACGTCGCGGTGAAGGACTTCTTCGACGCGCACGAGGCCAGCTTCCATCCCGTGACGCGCAAGATCTATGGCGGGGCGAAATCACTGACCGCGGCCGACGCCTTTTCCGGCCTTTATGCGCTGCAGGCCCTGAAATCGAAGCTGGCACCGCTAATTGCCTCGGTCGATCTGATCTGCGTGCCCACCGCGCCGCGCCACTACACGCTATCCGATCTCGATGCCGAACCGATCCGCGAGAATTCCCGGCTCGGCACCTATACCAATTTCGTCAATCTGCTTGATATGTGCGGCATGGCTGTGCCGACCGGAACGCGCATCGACGGGTTGCCGGCAAGCGTCACGCTACTGGCACCCTCCGGCAAGGACGGACTGGTCGCCTCGCTGGCCGACGATCTGCATGCCGTAAGCCGACTATCGCTGGGCGCTACCGGCTGGCCACAGCCGCCGGTCCGCGGTCCCGTTGCGGCCCCTGCCGGCGAAGCGCTTGTCGATCTCGTGGTTGTCGGCGCCCATCTCTCCGGCATGCCGCTGAATGTCCAGTTGCGCGACCTTGATGCCCGGTTCCGGCGGGCCACCAAGACGGCCGAGGCCTATCGGCTTTTTGCGCTGGCCGGACAGGTGCCGCCCAAGCCGGGCCTAGTGCGGTCCGACAAGGGTGGAGAGGCAATCGATGTCGAAATCTGGCAATTGACGGCGGAAGCTTTTGGCCGCTTCGTCGCCGCCATTCCATCACCGCTTGGCATCGGCACCGTCCTGCTTTGTGACGGAACCAGCGCCAAGGGGTTTCTGGTCGAGCCCTTCGCGCTCGACGGCGCGAAGGATATTACCGACTATGGCGGCTGGCGGGCCTATATGCAGAGTCTTGCCGCCTGATGGCCATTACATGCCCAGCATTCGCGGCAGGAAGAGCGAGATTTCCGGGATGTAGGTGACGGCTACCAGGAAGGCGAGCATGGTCAATAGCCAGGGCATGACGGCCACCGTCAGCTCTGTGATACCCATCTTGGTAATGCCCGAGGCCACATAGAGATTGAGGCCGACGGGCGGATGGCACATGCCGACCTCCATATTGACGACGATCATGATGCCGAAGTGGACCGGATCGATACCGAGACGGACAGCCACGGGAAAGAGGATCGGCGCCATGATCAGCACGATCGAGGAGGGTTCCATGAAATTGCCGGCGGCCAGCAGCAGGATGTTGACGGCAATCAGGAACATCCACCAGTTCAGGCCGGAACTGACCATCCATTCGCCTAATGCCTGCGGAATGTTCTCATGGGTCATCAGGAACGAGAACAGCACGGCATTGGTGATGATGTAGAGCAGCATGGCCGACATATTGGCCGATTGCAGCAGCACGCGCGGCAGATCCGAGAACTTCAGGTCCTTGTAGACAAAGACGGCGATGATGAAGGCATAGACCGCGCTCATGGCGGCCGCTTCGGTCGGCGTGAAGAGGCCCGAATAAATGCCGCCGATGACGATGATGATCAGCAGCAGGCCCCAGGCCGCCTTGCGGAAGGCCTGCCAGCGCTGGACCCAGTTGGCCCGGGCAAGGCGCGGATAGCCGAACTTGTAGGCGCGCCACCAGGTGGTGGCCGCCAGCAGCGAGGCGAGGATCAGCCCGGGGATAACGCCGGCCATGAACAGTTCGCCAACCGAGGCGGAGGATACGATCTGGCCGTCGGGCCCGGTTGCCTGCATGCCTGACGTGGCGACCGAATACATGACCATGACGATCGACGGCGGGATCAGGATGCCGAGCGCTCCCGACGTGGTGATGACGCCCGCACCGAACTGCTTGGGGAAACCCTGGCGCTGCATGGCCGGCAGGATGACGGCACCGATGGCAACGACGGTTGCCGGAGAGGAGCCGGAAACGGCGGCGAACAGGGCGCAGGCGATAACGCCGGCCAGACCGAGGCCACCATGCCAATGGCCGACCATGGACGTGGCAAAATTGATCATCCGTCGGGCGACGCCGCCATGGGTCAGGAAGTTGCCGGCCAGAATGAAGAACGGGATCGCCATGATCTCGAATTTCTCGATGCCGGTGAAGAGTTTCAACGCCACGGTATCGATCGGCACCGCGGTCATGGTGAACAAAAAGGTCAAAACGGTCAGGCCGAGTGCGATCGAGATCGGCATGCCGGTGAGCATCAGGGCGATCAACCCGCCAAAGATAAGGGTCGCGGTCATGGCTCAGTGATCCTTCGCAGTCAGCGGGCTGGCGATAATGGCCTCGGCCTCTTCATCCACGCCATCGACATGGCCGTGATCGTGATGAGGCAATTCGCCAGTGTGCCAGAAACTCCAGGCGACCTGCAGGAAGCGGAAGCACATCAGACCCGAACCGAGCGGAATGGCCAGGTATACGAGCCACATCGGCAGTTCGAGATCCGGCGAAATGGCCGAGGTATGGTACATGTGGAAGACGAAATTGCCGCCGAGCGAAGCGATGATGCCGGTAAACAGCGCGCCGGCCAGCAGGCCGAACAGAACCATTCTGGCCCGGCTTTTGGGCTCCAGCATGTTGATGATCACGTCGATGCCGACATGGATGCCGGTGCGAACGCCATAGGCCGCGCCGAATTTCGCCATCCACACGAAGAGGATGATGCAGAGTTCCTGCGCCCAGACCAGATTGACCGATCGCAATCCGAAATAGAGCGTCCGCGAAAATCCCATCAGCCAGGTCAGTTCGTGGGCACGCGAGAAGTTCACCATGTCGGCGAAGATGCCAAGCGTATAGCGGTGGGCAACGGCGGCAAAGATGATCAAGGTTGCCGCTGCGATCAGCGAGGCGATCAGGACCTCTTCGAGCCTGTCTAGAATTCGAAGCATGGGAGACAATCCCTTAATTGTGACGGTTGGGCGTCGCCACGCATGGAGGCGAACGACGGCACGGTGCTGTTTTGAAAAGGCGGGGGCTCCAGGCCCGGCATTCGGGTCGGCGATGCGTCTCCGCACAGCGAAAACGCCAGACATCCGATGGGTGTGCTGCACCCCTTTGGACGCAGCACCCGGATCAGAGCGCCTTAGTTGACGGCACCGGTTTCCTGCTGAACGCGCTTGACGAGTTCGGCACCGATGCGTTCGCCCATTTCGTCATGGACGGGCAACAGGGCCTTGCGCCAGGACTCCCGCTCGTCAGCGGTCATCTCGTGGAACTCGGTCTTGCCGGCTGCCTTCATGGCCTCGAGCGCCTTCTCGTTTTCTTGCTTGGCAATGCCGTTGGCGTATTCAGTCGCTTCGGTCATCGCCTTTTCGAGATTGCCGCGTACATCGGCCGGCAGTTCGTCCCAGAATTTCTTGTTCACGATGACCGCATAGCCAAGATAGCCGTGGTTGGAGATCGTGGCGTGCTTCTGCACCTCATGCATTTTCTGGGTATACATGTTGGACGGCGGGTTTTCCGTGCCGTCGACAACGCCGGTCTGCAGGGCCTGGTAAACTTCGGAGAAGGCCAGGACCTGCGGCACGGCGCCGAGTGCGTTCATTTCTGCCTCGAGAACCTTGGACGACTGGATGCGCATTTTCAGGCCCAGGAAATCATCCGAGGTATGCAACGGGCTGTTGGCGCTCATGATCTTGAAGCCATTGTCCCAGAAGGCCAGCCCCTGGATGCCCTTTTCACCGAGCTTGTCGAGCAGTTCCTTGCCGATCGGCCCATAGGTGATCTTGTGCAGGCCATCGTAGTCAGGGAAAATATAGGGAAGGTCGAAGACTTCGAAATCCTTCAAGCCCAGCGGGCCGAACTTGGCCAGCGACGGGGCCAGCATCTGCACGGCGCCGAGCTGCAGGGCTTCCAGTTCTTCCTTGTCCTTGTAGAGCTGCGAATTCGGGTAGACTTCGATCTTGACGGCGCCGCTTGTGTATTTCTCCGCAAGTTCCTTGAACTTGTCGGCGCCCTTGCCCTTCGGCGTATCAGGCGCCACGACATGGCTGAACTTGATGATGATCGGATCGGCAGCGCTTGCGGCCGAGGCCAGGAATGACGTCGAAACGGCGAGGGCTGCTGCCGTGCGCATGAGTGTGCGACGAGTGAACATGGTTTTCTCCTCCAGTTGTCGACCGGGCCACAACGGACGATAAGCTCCGCTTCTCCACCACCCGGGACTGGCAAGCGTCATAGGCTTTCGTAAAATATGGCGCTATTGTGGATTTCCACATTCCTGCCATAGGTGTCGGGAGTTGCGTTTCGTGCGAGACACAAGGGTGGTCTCTTTGAATTTGCGAAGGAGGCGCAAGATTCAGTCGTGAACATTGATGCTCAAGGGCCAGATAATTCGGAGCCGCTCACCAGCGGCGCGCGCCGATATGACCTTCTCCAGGTCATTCCGCTGGTAGCGATTGTCGTGCTGACGGCCATGATTACCGTGCTGCTCTGGGTGCTCGACCGAAATGAGGGCGAGCGCATCCGCACCACGCTGATTTCCGACGCGCTGTGGGTCGAGCAGACCTTGCGCTTCCAGCTGTCGATCGACGAGGATGCGGTTGCCCGGCTGGCGCTCGACCACGGCCATCACCAGATCAGCCTGCAGCAGTTGAAGGACCGGGCTCGAATCCATCTGCAGAACAATCCGGAAGTGCTGCGGATCGCCGTGTTTGATGCCGGAGGAAATGCTGTGTTTTCCGTGCCGGAAAGCGTCGAGGCGATGTCGTCCGCTCCTCAACCCGCGACCGGAGCACGGCCCCAGACAGCCACGGCCCGGCCGATCTATGGTCCGCTCTACGAGGCCGGCGGCGACCTTCGCGCCGACATTTCCATGGCAATAGACGATGGCGGCGGACGAATTTCGGCCACCGTCTCGATCAAATCCCTGATCGCCCGGCAGATCCCCTGGTGGATCACCGAAAAATATGCCGTTCAGCTTGTCGATCTCGACAACAAGGTCCTGACCGAAAAGGCGCGCGTCGAACCTGCCGGTGCTGACCTCACCCACAAGATCAGCTTCGACCCACCCCTGGCAGGGGCCTGGCTGGCGATCTCGCCCTATCGCATCAGCGGCAATTTCTCCAACAACCTGCTGATCTCGGCCATCCTTGGCCTCGCGCTGTTCGCCGTGTTCTCGCTCATCGTGCTCTATGGCAACACGCGGAAACGCCGATCGGCGGAAATGCGCCTGCGCTCCGAAATGGCATTTCGGCGGGCGATGGAAGAAAGCCTGACCGTCGGCCTCAGGGCGCGCGATCACGACGGCACGATCCTCTATGTCAACAATGCCTTTTGCCAGATGACCGGGTTTACCTCGGAAGAATTGACCGGACACCGACCCCCGATGCCGTATTGGCGGGAGGACCGGATCAACGAGACGCTGGCCCGGCACGACGCACTGAAACGCGGCGGCCTCCGGATCCAGAGTTTCGAGACCTGCTTCCGCCGTAAGGACGGGCAGGAACTGGAAGTGCAGGTCTTCGAGGCGCCGCTGATCGACGCGAATGGCCAGCATCGCGGCTGGATGGGGTCGATCATCGACATATCGGACCAGAAGAAGGCGGCCGAACTGGCAAGGGTGCAGGCCGAAAACCTGCAGCGCACCGGCCGGCTGGTGACGCTGGGCGAAATGGCCTCTTCCCTGGCCCATGAGCTGAACCAGCCGCTGGCAGCCGTTGCCAGCTATGCGGCGGGATCGCTCAATCTGCTGCGCGCGCCCGATACGACCAAGGAGGCGGTGATCCCTGCCATCGAGAAGCTGTCCCTGCAGACGGCGCGGGCCGGGCAGATCATCCGGCGCATCCAGGACTTCGTGCGCAAGCGCGATCCGAATTTCGAGGATATCTGCCTGGCCTCGGTCATCGACGATACCGCCTCCTTCCTGCAGGCGGATGCCCGCAACCACAATGCCGTCATCACCATCGTCGCGCAGAAGGGCCTCTCGCCGGTTCGCGCCGACCGCATTCTCATGGAACAGGTGATGATCAACCTGATGCGCAATGGCATGGAGGCCATGGCCGGCCTTTCGACGCGACGCATCAAGCTCGAGGTGGAGCTGAGCGAAAGCGGGGCCAACCAGGTGATCGAAATCCGCGACCGCGGACCCGGCATTGCACCGACGGTGGCCGGCCGGCTGTTCGAGCCCTTCGTCACCAGCAAGGCCGACGGCATGGGCATGGGGCTCAATATCTGCCGCACCATCATCGAACTGCATCACGGTCGGCTGACCCACCGACCCAATCCCGGCGGCGGCACCATTTTCTCCATCCTGCTGCCCGTGCCGGTGGAACAGGAGGTGGCCGCGCAATGATCAACACCCTGCCCTTCCTGAAGGATGCCGTCGTCTACCTGGTCGATGACGATCCGGCCATCCGCGATTCGCTGTCCTTCCTATTCATGTCCCGACAGATGCGGGCCGTGTCCTTTGAGAGCGGAGAAGACCTGCTCGCCGCCCTTCCCTTGGAAAGCTTCGGCTGCATCATTCTCGACATGCGCATGGGAGGCTTGTCAGGCCTGGAAACCTTTAGCCGGCTCAAAGCTGTCGGCAGCAAGGCACCGGTTATTTTTCTCACCGGACACGGCGATGTGCCGGTTGCGGTGGAGGCGCTGAAGACGGGTGCTGCCGACTTCATAGAAAAACCGTTCAACGACAACCTGCTGGTCGATACGGTGGTCGACTGCCTGAAGAGCCATTTCGGGCTAATGTCGGAAGATCGTGAACGAGCGGTCTTTGAAAGCCGGCTGCAATTGCTGTCGGCCCGCGAAGTGGACGTGCTGCGGCTTTTGATGGCAGGGCTTCTCAACAAGCAGATTGCCGATGCGCTTTCGATCTCGATGCGCACGGTCGAGGTGCATCGCGCCCGCGTGCTGTCGAAGATGCAGGCGCGCAACGCGGTGGAACTGGCGGCGACTCTTGCCTCGCACGGTATCGAACTGCCGGGCTGAGCGAGCGCTTCGCGATCAGCTGTCCGGCAAGGGCGGCACCGCAAAATGGTCGGGGGCAAGACCGGCGCGCTCACGCTCGACCATGATCTGGAATGCCGTTTCCAGGTGGCGTGTGAAGCGCATCGTGTCGAACAGCGGGCAGGTGGCACGCTGGGCGCCCAATTTCTCCCGGACGGCTTGAAGACGCGGCCGGTCCTCTATGAGGGACACGCACAGATCGACATAGGACCTTGCATCCTCCGCAACCAGTTCCGTAATGCCGGCAGCGGTGAGAAGGCTCTCGGTCACACGCGATGCGAAATGGCTGCCCTTGTAGGTCGGCACCGGCAGGCCGGCCCAAAGCTGGTCCGAGGTCGTCGTATGGCCGTTATAGGGAAAGGTGTCCAGGCCGATATCGGCCGCCGGGAGACGGGCAATGTGCTCGGCATAGTCGGCGCGGTCGGCAAAGATCACCCGTTCGCGGGCAATGCCCTCTTCGGATATCCATTTCAGGAAATTGTCCCGGGCAAAACGATCCGAGCACAGGATCCACAGCAGGCTTCTCGGCGCCCTACGCAGGATTTCGGCCCAAAGCGTGGCCGTCTGCGGCGTGATCTTGCGCGTCACGTTGAAGGCGGCGAGGATCGGGCGATCCTGGGGAAGGCCGAGTGACGCGCGGCTGGCTGCTTGTGGGCGCGACCGATGAATATTGTCGTTGGCCTGGTAGCTGTCCGGCAGAAGGCAGAATTTTTCGTGATAGAACGGCCTGCTTTCGGCCGGCAGGACGATCCGGTCGCCGATGACATAATCGCAGTCGATGCCGGTGCCGGAACCGGGATAGCCGAGATAGGCGACCTGGATCGGCGCGCCGCCGATATTGATCACGCCGATGCGTGCGCCTTTCGTGTGGCCCTTCAGGTCGACCAGGATATCAACCCCATGGCTGCGGATCAGCTTTGCCGCCTCCTGGTCCTCGAGATGACCGATCTGCACGAGATTGGGATAGGTTTGCCGCAGGCCGCGATCGTTCCTGATCATCTCTTCGTTGGTATTGCAGAACAGGGTCACCTCGAACCTCTGCCGATCATGGCCAAGGATCACGCTCTGGAACAGGCGCATGGTCGCGTGCTGATCGCTGAAATCCGACGAGAGATAGCCGATGCGGATCTTATTGGCGAAAGCGTGGGGATATGTCCGCCGTGCCTGCTTGGTGTCTGCGGTGAAGGCGCTGGCATTGTGCACATAGGTCATGCGCGCGTTCAGGCTTTCGTCCGCACACCAGGAAATGTTGTTGAAGGGTTGCTCGACCGAAAAATAACGCTCGTCGCCGGCTCGCAGCAGATCGAGGAACCGCTGATTCTCCATGAGCGTCTCGTCGAGGCTCAGGGACTTGTGCAGGCAGCGCCGGAAGGATGCTTCGGCTTCACGATCGAATTCGACCGACTTTGCCGCCTGTCTTGCCGCGGTGAGCGCCGCCAGCGATTCGTCCAGCTGCTGCAGCAGTTCGGCGGCAAGCGCTCGCAGCATAGCCTGCTTGGGCCCCGGCACTTCGGCCGCCTTGAGATACCACTTCGCGGCCTCGGCATTCTGCTTGGTCTTGCTGTAGCATTGCGCCGCCAGCAGCATCATCTCCAGCACGGGTTTCGATGTTCTGAGCAGCGGCAGCAAGGCGGCCAAGGCGTCGTCATATCGCTCGGCCCTGTAGCTCAGAAGCACTTTGTCGATGGGTCTTGCCATGCGGATTGTCGTCCTGAGACACATGAATTGAAGGCCATTTCTTCGTCGTTAGACGGAGAGACTGGTTCAGGGCTGGATAGATTAACGCAAACACGCAAGCTCGGGTCAATCGCGCCGCGCTATCGGATGCGACAAGGCCCTCTCGGCAGAACGGAATTCCATGACGCAACTGTCCATTTTCATGCCCAGCAACCGCAATTTCAAAGCGTCGCGCAGCGCCATAGAAAGTGCGCTTCGCTATGCGGAAAAGGCGGATTGCCGGTTCATCCTCTCAGACAATTCCGGCGATCCGGAAAAGCGCCGGCATTTCGAACATTGCTCGGCGCGGATGACCTATGTGGTTCCGCCGAACGACGATGCCCTGCTCAATCACATGACGGCCCTGGCGCAGGTGGAGACACCGTTTCTGATGCCGATGGGAGACGATGACGAGATCTACCTGCTCGACGGAGAGCCGCGAACCGACCTTTCCGAGCTTCCTGCAGACGTCATCGCGTTGCGCCCACGGACGCATATCTGGACGATTGAAAAAGGCGTCATCCAGACGGAGCGGTTCGCCATCTCGTCGGTGGATGCCGGGGAGCGGCTGCTGGAGTATAACGAAAAGACCAAAGGCAACAATTCGATCTATTACAGCCTTTACCGGACCGAGCCGTTTCGCGAACTTTTTCGGCTTTTCGTGGACCATCATCCGACGCGGGGCGGATACTGCGACTGGTCCCTCAGCTTTTCCCTGATCGCCGGCGGTCGGGTCCTGTACGATCCCGCCACGGTCTACCGATACGATCTGGGTCGCTGGGCGACGACACAGAGGTTGGCGGATACCAAAGCCCTGCTGTATCGTCAGGTCGGCCTTCGCGACGAGGCCGAACACTACACCGCCCTGCTGCGCTTCCTTGATGTCGATTGTTTCCTGGAAGCACAATTCCTGCCGCTCACGATGCCGATGCGCCACAATGCCAAGGCCATGAATGCCCGAATTGCCCTCGCCACATTCCTGCGCAAGGTCAAGGCGGAACCCCAGGCATATGATGCTGACGTTCCGGGGATTGCCGAGGCCATCGGTCGAACGGCAGATCTTTCGGCTGTCTTCGAACAATGCCTTGCGTTGGTCGAGCGACTGTCGCCGGGGCTTGGCGACCGATATGTCCGGTTCCGCCAGGCCGCTTCGAACTAAGCTATGAGGGTGGCGCGCTTCCCACCCGCAAAGATCGTCAGACGGAAACTTCGACCCAGCGCTGTTCGGCGAAGGAGCGGGCCATGGCATGGACGCTGCGTTCGATGCGCAGGCCCTGCTCGAAATCGATCAGATGGGCTTTGTCACCGTTGATCGCGCTGATCAGCTCGCGGCACTCGATGATCTTCAGGTCGTTGAAGCCCAAGCCATGGCCGGGGGCCGGGATGAAGTGGTCATAGGGCCTGTGCGCCGGTGCTGCCAGCACTCTGGCAAAGCCCTGCTCGCTGCCGGCCTCGCCTGTGCGATAGATCTCGAATTCATTCATGCGCTCCTGGTCGAACAGGATGGAGCCGGCGGAGCCGAAGATCTGCAGGGCGATGCGACCCTTGCGGCCCCAGGCGGACCGATTGGCCATCAGCACGGCCGATATGTTGCCTTCCAGCCGCATCAGGACGCTGGCGATATCGTGGTTCTCGACCTCGCGCGTGCCGCCATCCTTCGAAGGGCGGGTCGCATACGGTTTTCCCATGTCGGCCACCACCGCGTCGACATGTCCGAACAGCGTGAACAGCAGCGACAGAGGATGTACGGCGAAATCGTCGAGTGCGCCATAGCCGGAAGATGCCTCGCTCTTCCAGTAGAAGAGCTGCGAAGGATCAGCCATGAAATCCTCGTCCATCTCGACGCGGACATGATTGACCGCGCCAATCGCGCCGTCATCGATCAGCTGCTTGATGCGGCGGATCATCGGGTTCTGGATATAGTTGTAGCCCATGGCCGCCACCTTGCCGGTGCCCGCGGTAGCATCGCGCATGCGGACCGCGTCGGCGAGCGCCGGTGCCATCGGCTTTTCGCACCAGACATGCTTGCCGGCCTCAAGGGCGGCAATGGCCATCTCGGCATGAAAAGCATTGGGCGTGGTCACGGAGATCACGTCGATAGCCGGATTCTCCAGCAGGTCCTGCCAGTGGCCCGTCGAGGTCGAGAAACCAAGCTCCTGCGCTTTCGTCGCCGCCAGATCGGCATTGACCTCGGCCAGCGTGATCAACCGCGGCCGCTCCACATCACCAAAGACGCTGGCGACCGAATTCCATGCCAGCGCATGGCACTTGCCCATATAACCGGTGCCGATCAGCCCGATGCCCAAACCTGCCATAAACCCCTCCCAGAGCTTTCTATCCTTAAATCCCGTCCCGGACCGCCATCGGCCTTAGGGATTGTCGCGTTTGAAAATCCAGTCGTGATCCGGATGGTTCTGGAACCGCCATTTGCGCAAGGGTCCCGCCATGACGTTCAGGTAATACATGTCATAGCCATAAGGCGCGCCGCAGGGATGATGACCCTTGGGCACCAGCACGACATCGCCGCTCGACACCGCCATGGTCTCGTCCAGCGATCCGTCTTCGGTAAAGACGCGCTGGAAGCCGAAACCCTGGTCGGGATTGAGCCGGTGATAATAGCTTTCCTCGAGATAAGTCATGTCGGGGAAGTTATCCTCGTCATGGCGATGGGGCGGATAGGACGACCAATTGCCCGAGGGCGTGAACACTTCGGTCACCAGCAGGCTGTCGGCGACGTCGCGCTCTTCCATGGCGATCGGGAAGATGTAACGCGTATTGGCGCCCTTGCCACGTTCGGTGAGTGCAATGCCGACCGGCCCGATGATCGCGGCTTCACGACCGGGCATGGCGGGTGCGGTGCAGACGGCGAGCGTACAGTCGGTAGTGGCGGTTGCCGCCCAGTCGGCACCGGCGGGGATATAGACGCAATGCGGCGGCTTGCGCTCGAAGACGTTCATGCGGTCGCCGAGTTCGCCGAAACTCTTGTCCCCACCTGATATCTCGGCCTTACCCTCGACAAGCACGAGAATGACTTCGGTCTCGCCGGTCGCTTCCGCCGCCGTTTCGCCGGCCTTCAGCCGGTAAAGACCGAAGCCGACATAACCCCAGCCGGCACTCTGCGGCGTGATGTCGTGCACCTTGCCGCTTGTGGCCGTCGGCTTTCTCAACAGTTCCGTCATTCGTCTGGGCCTCCCGTATCGTCCTGCTTCGGCCGGGACACCACGAAGAAGTGCAGGCCGCAGTAAAGGGCGGCGGCCAGGAACACGAAGCCCCAGCCGATCGCGCCATTCATGAACTCGACCCCTGCCCAGGCCAACGTCGCCACGACGATGACGATGCGGCGCCAGAGTGGCCGCAGGAAGGGGTGGTCCGGATCGAAGAATTTCATGGCCCTGTCTTGTCCAGTCCTGCGGCGCGCGCCATCGCCTTGAGGGATTTCAGGCCGAGACTCTGATAGTCGAACGGATTGCGCACATCCGGATCCTGCTCGGCCTCGATCACCAGCCAACCCTGATAACCGTGTTCGGCGGCAACTTTAAGCACGGACGGAAAATCGACGCCACCCTCGGTGTCGCCGGGCACGGTAAAGACACCGCGGCGCACGCCTTCGAGGAAGGACAGGCCCTCGCCGCGAACTTCAGCGGCAATCGCCGGGCGGATGTTCTTGGCATGGATATGGCCGACGCGGCCCATGTGGTTGCGCGCGGCGCGCTCCGGATTGCCGCCACCGAACAGGCAATGGCCGGTGTCGAGCAGCAGCTTGGCATGCGGTCCGGTATGGGCCATCAACTTGTCGATCTCATCTTCGCTCTCGACGACCGTGCCCATGTGGTGGTGATAGACCAGCGAGATGCCCTGGGACGCCGAGAATTCGGCAAGGGCCTCGACGCCGGCGCCGAAGCTTGCCCATTGGTCATCGGCAAGGCGCGGCCGGTCGTTGACGGCCATGTCGTCATTGCCGTGGATGGCATTGGAGGTTTCGCAGACGATGATGACCTTGCAGCCCATGGCCTTCAGAAGGTCCAGCGCCGGCTGCATGGCGGCCTTTTCGTCCTCGATCGACTGGGTCAGCAGGTTGAGCGAATGCCAGCCGGAGACGAACCGCAAGCCGCGCGGCTCGAGCACGGCCTTGAGGCCGGCGGGATCTGTCGGAAACTTATGGCCCTTCTCGATGCCGTCGAAACCGATCCTGGCGGTCTCGTCCAGGCATTGCTCAAGGCTGATATGGGCGCCGAGCGTGCGGTCGTCGTCATTGGACCAGGCGATGGGGTTCGTACCGTAGAGGATCATGCTAGCGTCTTTCCTTGCGTGCCGCCTCGTATCGCGTACGGGCTTCGTTGACTTGGCTGCGTGCCGAAACCTGCGGCACCACCACATCCCACCAGTAGCCGCCGGCATCGGGAACCGGATAGGGATCGGTATCGATGACGACAACGGTGGTGACGATGGCCTCGCGGGCGGCCTCAAGTGCCTTTTCGAGCTCGGCGATCGAGCCGACCTTCGTGGTGCTGGCGCCCATCGACGCGGCGTGCGCGGCAAAATCGATCGGCGGCGGGCCATCGAGATTGGTATGGGCGTAGAGATTGTTGAACTCGGCGCCGCCCGTTTCCATCTGCAGCCGGTTGATGCAGCCGTAGCCGCGGTTGTCGGTGATGACGACGGTGATCTTGAGACCCATGGCGACTGCGGTCGCCAGTTCCGAGTTCATCATCATATAGGAGCCGTCGCCGACCATGACGATGACGTCGCGATGCGGTTCCGCCATCTTGATGCCGAGACCGCCGGCGACCTCGTAACCCATGCAGGAAAAGCCGTATTCCATGTGATAGGACAGCGGCAGCTTGGCCTTCCAGAGCTGGTGCAATTCGCCGGGCATGGTGCCGGCCGCACACATGACGACGGTGTTGTCGCGCGAGGCGCGTTGCACCGCGCCGATGACCTGCATGTCGGTCGGCAGGCTGTTGCCGTCCTTCGGTGGGGCGGTGACGGCATCGGCCTTTTCGAACCAGCCCGCCTTGAGGCTGGCATCCGCCGGGGTGAATCGATGCTCCCCGAGCGCCGCACTCATGAGCTCAAGGCCCACCTTGGCATCGCAGACAAGCGGGATCGCCTCATGCTTGGCACTGTCATAGGATTGAACGTTGAGCGCCAGGATGCGGCGCTCGGGGTTACGGAACAGCGACCAGGAGCCGGTGGTGAAATCCTGGAACCGCGTGCCGACGCCGATCACCAGATCGGCGTTTTCGCAGACGGCATTGGCGCTCGACGCACCCGTCACCCCGACCGGGCCGAAATTGGCCTGGTGATCCCAGGCAAGCGCCGATTTGCCGGCCTGGGTTTCGACCACCGGAATATCGTGTTTTTCGACGAAGGCCTTCAGCGTGTCGCAGGCGCCGGCGAAATGCACGCCGCCGCCGGCGACGATCACCGGATTTCTGGCAGCCTTCAGCGCCTCGACGGCCGCGGCCAGTTCGCGCTCATCCGGGCGAGGCTGGCGGCGGTACCAGATCTTTCGGGCAAAGAAGCTCTCCGGGTAGTCATAGGCCTCTGCCTGGACGTCCTGGCAGAAGGCCAGCGTCACCGGACCGCAATCGGCCGGATCGGTCATCACACGGAAGGCCCGCGGCAGTGCGGTCAACAGATGTTCCGGCCGCATGATGCGATCGAAATAGCGGCTGACCGGGCGGAAGCAGTCGTTGACCGTCATCACGCCGTCGTTAAAATCCTCGATCTGCTGCAGGACCGGGTCCGGGCCGCGATCGGCAAAGACGTCGCCCGGCACAAGCAGCACGGGCAAGCGGTTGACATGGGCAAGGGCCGCCGCGGTGATCATGTTGGCAGCACCGGGGCCGATGGACGAGGTCACCGCCATGGCGCGCTTGCGGCCGAGCTGCTTGGTATAGGCGATCGCCGCATGGGCCATCGACTGTTCGTTCTGGCCACGATAGGTCTGGAACTCGCCCCGCACGCCATGCAGCGCTTCGCCGATGCCGGCGACATTGCCGTGGCCGAAGATGGCCCACATGCCGGCGATGAAGGTTTCGCCCTCTTCGTTGAACTGGTTCATCAGATAGCGCATCATGGCCTGCGCGGCCGTCAATCGCACCGTTTTCATGCGTCTGTTCCTTGTGCGGCACCATTGCGGGCACGATCCCAGACGGTGCACAGATCCTGATATTTTCGGGCCATGTCGGCGATTGCCTGATCGTCGGAGATGTCCCCGGACAGCCAGCGCCGGGCGGCCTCGCCGAAAATGGTGCGGCCCACCGCGAACCCCTTGACCAGATCGAAGCGGGCCGCCGTTGCAAAGCTCTCTTCCAGCTCGACCGCCGGCGCATCGAGGCCCAGGACAACGATGCCGCGCGTATAGGGATCGTTCCTGGAAATCGCCGCACAGGCATTGGCCCAGGAGGCCTCGGTCTTCATCGGCTCGAGTTTCCACCAATCGGGATAGATGCCGATCTCGTAGAAACGCTCGATGATTTTTGCCACCGTATCGTCGTCGGTCGGTCCAACCTTGGAGGGGATGACTTCCAGCAGCATTTCCAGCCGGTTGCGCCGGGCCGCGGCATAGAGCCGGCTCACCGTCGCCTCCTGATCGGCCCGCATCGCTGCGTCATCGTCCGGATGATAGAAACAGAGCACCTTGACGACATTGTCGACCGGCCATTCGCTCAGGCCGCCGAAATCAGGGCCGATCTCCGGCTCCAGCACCAGCGGCCGCGAGCCTGGCCATTCGACGGGACGGCCGATCCACAAACCGGTGCCGGTCGCCTTGTACAACGTATCGCGTCCCAGCCGGCCATCACAGAGGATACCGTAGCCGGGGCGATTGGCTGAGACCTGAAGGGCAGCCTTCAGGCAAAGCCCCTTGAACTCATCAATACGGCTGAGATCGGCTCCGGCCTCCTCGGCCATGGCTTCCAGCTGCATGCGATGATCGAAGGCAAAGACGCGCATTTCGGGCCATTCACCGGTGCGGTTGGTCGACCAGTGCACCTGTTCGAGCGCCTTGTCCTTGCGGAGCGCCTTGTCGCGAATGCCGGTGCGGAAGAAATATTGCAGCTCCTCCCAGCTCGGATAAGCGGGCGTGCAGCCGTGGCGGGAGACGGCAAAGGCGCCGCAGGCATTGGCAAATTTCAGACTGGTCGGCCAGTCCTCTCCCGTCAGCCAGCCCTTGAGCAAGCCGGACATGAAGCCGTCGCCGGCACCGAGCACGTTGAAAACCTCGATGGGGAAACCCTGACCGGTCTGGCCGTCGTCGAGGCTCGCCGGAATATCGCCTTCGAACACCACGGCGCCCATGGGGCCGCGTTTGCAGACCAGCGTTGCGGCCGACACGCCGCGCACCGCTTTCAGCGCCTCGATGGTGTTGGTCGAACCGCCGGCAATATGGAATTCCTCTTCCGTGCCGACGATCAGATCGAACCAGTGCAGGGTCGATTGCAGCTTTGCCGTCACCTGCTGCGATTCGATGAAGCGGCTTTCGCCATCGCCATGGCCGGCCAGGCCCCAGAGGTTGGGACGGTAGTCGATGTCGAGCGCCGTGCGGGCACCGTTGGCCCGGGCCAGCCTGAGGGCCTTCAGGACGGCGGCTTCGGTGCGCGGATGGGACAGATGGGTGCCGGTGACGCAGATGCAGCGGGCCTCCGCCACGAAATCCGGATCGATGTCGTCTTCACACAGCGCCATGTCGGCGCAGTTTTCCCGATAGAAGATCAGCGGAAACTGGCTCTGGTCGCGGATGCCGAGCAGCACCAGGGCGGTCAAACGCTCGTTGTCGGTGACCACGCCGCGCACGTCGACACCTTCGCGCATCAGCTGTTCGCGGATGAAGCGACCCATGTGCTCGTTGCCGACCCGGGTGATGAGCGCCGATTTGAGGCCCAGTCGCGCCGTGCCGGCCGCGATATTCGTCGGGGAACCGCCAATGTATTTGTTGAAGGAGGCCATGTCCTCCAGACGCCCGCCTACCTGGGCCCCGTACAGGTCCACGGATGATCGGCCGATCGTGATCAGATCGAGTTGCGTCAAGATGTCCTCCCTGGCGGCGACGGCGTTCTTGGCGCGCAATCACCTTGTCATAAACGGCCCACCTCTCCCGCTGGCCGTTCTACACGTTCTGAATATGGACTATAAATTCTATTTTTCCCTCTTTCAATACAAATATTCAATCTTCTTGACGGGCCGTTCCCACCGCCACCGACAGGGCAATCGCCAGACAGAGGGTGGCCGACAGCGACCGGAAGGCGCCGAAATCGACCTCGGACACAGACAGCGTGATCGCGCCGAACTTGCGCATCGGGCTGACGATCGTATCGGTGACGGCGACCACGGGAATGCCACGCGCCGATACGGTTTCCACCAGATCGATCGTCTCGCTCGAATAGGGCGAGAAGGTGATGGCCAGAAGCACGTCCCCCGGCCGGATCGCATGATGGTTTTCGAGTTTGCCGACCGCGCTGTGCAACATGGCCGGGACATTCATCTTTTCAAAGGCATAGGCCATGTAGCTGGCGACCGGGAAAGAGCGCCGCAGGCCGATGATATGGATCATCTGGGCCCCGGACAGCATTTGCACCGCCTGTTCCAGCACCGGCGGATCGATAGTCTTGAGCAGGCCTTCCAGGGAAGTGCGGCCGGCCTCGACGAATTCGGCGAGCAGCGCGGACGGACTGCCTTCCGCCTTTTCCCGCAGGTGATGCAGGCGCGTCGTATAGTCCGGCCAGCCACCGACATAGGATTCGCGGAACAGGCGCTGCATCTCCGAAAAGCCGGAAAAGCCGAGGATCTGGCAGAAGCGCATGAAAGCGGAAGGCTGCACGCCGGCCCCGTCGGCCATCTCCGCCACCGTCGATACGGCAATGCGATCCTTATTGGCGGCAACGTAATCGGCACATTGCCGCAGCCGTTTCGGCAGGTTTTCCGACACTTCCAGAAGCCGTTCTTCGAATGCCTTGAGGGTGGCGGGGCTGTCGGTCTCTGCCATATCTGTCCTTCTGGCCCTGGGCACTTGACATAAACAATATCGCAATCTAGCAAAATGGAACGTATATTCCAAACGAAGATTTCGGCGGCGCGAGGAGCAGCCGCTGCGATTTTCTGGTGTGCTGCCTGGCCTTCGAAGGCGAAGGACGGCGCATCGGAATGGAGCGCATGTGTGCGTGGTTTTCAAGCGCCGTCAATCCGGATGGAGGGCGGCCAGGGAGGAGAATGACATGGTAACGAAACTGGCGCTTCTGGGAGCCGGCCGCATCGGCAAGGTCCATGCAAAGGCGATTGCCGAAGACAAGCGGGCCAGGCTTGTGGCCGTGGCGGATGCCTTTGCGGAGGCTGCCAATGCCATCGCGGCCGCCACGGGCTGCGCGGTGAAGACGATCGACGAGATCGAGGCAGACCCCGAGATCGATGCCGTCATCATCTGCACGCCGACCAATACCCATGCCGACCTGATCGAGCGTTTTGCCAGGGCGGGCAAGGCGATCTTCTGCGAGAAGCCGATCGACCTCGATGTTGCCCGTGCCAGAGCCTGCCTGGAAACGGTTCGCAAGACCGGCGCCAGGGTGATGCTCGGCTTCAACCGTCGCTTCGATCCACATTTCCGGGCGGTCCGCAAGGCGATCGACGATGGCAAGATCGGCAAGGTCGAGATGGTGACGATCACCAGCCGCGATCCCGGCGCGCCGCCGCCGGAGTATATCAAGGTCTCGGGCGGCATTTTCCGCGACATGACCATTCATGATTTCGACATGGCACGCTTCCTGCTCGGCGAGGAGATCGTCACGGTGATGGCGGTCGGCGCCGTGCTGGTCGATCCGAAGATCGGCGAACTCGGCGACTACGACAGCGCCAGCCTGATGTTGACCACCGCCAGCGGCCGGCAATGCGTGATCTCCAACTCCCGTCGCGCCACCTATGGCTACGACCAGCGCATCGAAGTGCACGGATCGCTCGGCTCTGTTTCGGCGGAAAACCAGCGGCCGGTGTCGATCGAGATCGCCAACAAGGACGGTTATACACGCCCGCCGCTGCATGATTTCTTCATGACCCGTTATACCGCCGCCTATGCTGCCGAAATCTCGGCCTTCATCGACTGCGTCGAGACCGGCTCGGCACCTTCGCCCTCTGCCGAAGACGGGCTGATCGCCCTGACGCTGGCCGATGCGGCGCTGAAAGCCGCCCGCGAGAATATCGCGGTTTCCGTCAAGGCGTAGGCCGGACCGCTTTCTCCATCAAAGCGGCGCGCTTGCCGGTGCGCCGCCTTTTTTTCATGCGATTTTCTCGGACACCGGGTGTTTTCGCGGGCCCTGAAACCATTGCACCAGCGGGCGCTCGATCATGAGATAGGCCAGAGAGCCGATCGCGATCCCGGCCAGAACCGACGACACGAGAATGAGCGGACCAGGGAGCCCCAATGCCAGGCCAAGCTTGGCGACGACGGATATGGCAAAGGTGTGCCAGAGATAGATGGAATAGGAGGCATTGCCGAGGAAGGCCGGCACCGGCCATTTGACGATGAGATCTTTCGCCTCCAGCGCCAGGATGCCCAGCACCATGGCCACGGCCAGCGGACCGCAGGTCCAGGCATCGAAGCCAAACCCGCCGATCTGGATGATCGCAAAGCCGGCCAGGCCTGCCGCGATCAATGCCGCTCCACCGAGCACGCCCGGTACCCTGCCGCTTAGCCAGGCTTGCCCCAGAATCATGCCGGCAACGAATTCCAGGATGATCGGCCTTGTATAGGTGAAGACAAAGGCATTGTCCGGCGACGCGGCCATGCCGAATACGGTAAGGCTCACAAAAAGAACCGCAATGGCGGCCAGCCGCGGGGCCTTCGGCAGCAGAAGCCCCAAGGCAAAGACGAGGTAGAAGAACATCTCGTAATTGAGCGTCCAGCCCTGCACCAGAACCGGCCAGATCTCGCCATTGCTGGGCGAGCGGACCGGCAGGAAAAACAGCGACCCCAGCACATGGGTCGCGGTCAATTTCAGGTTTGGAAACAGCCCGACGATCGCGCCGGCGACCATGGCCGCGGTGGCCAGCCAGTAGATCGGCACAATACGGCGGGCGCGCTCGGCCAGAAACTGAACCGGCGTAACCGGCCTGCGATCGCAGATCACCCACATGATGAAGCCGCTGATGACGAAGAAGATATCGACGCCGGCCGCACCGATCGCAAAATGATAGCCGGACTTTTCCGCGGCGTGGAACAGCACCACGGCAAAGGCGGCTGCGGCACGCAGATATTGGATACCGTAGAGGGTTCTCATGACGTGCCCTTCATCCGAGCCAGTGAGTCATAGGCTGCGAAATCCTGCGGGGGACCGGCTATCGGCAAGACGGGGATGTATTCCGTCGTCTTGATCGGCTGGCGGAGCGTCAGTTTGCCGGCGGTGAAATAGAGAAGGAACGAGCCGACATGATAGGGCGTCATCGTGTCGATTTCGACAAAGGCCCGGATCACCAGAAGCATGGCGACACCGAACAGAACTGCGGCGTCGGGATCGCGCGCATGACTCAACAGACGACCAAGATGGCCGAGCAAGGCAACGACGAGGACCAGGCACAGCAGGAAAAGCCCGATCAGCCCGGTCTCGACCGCAGCCTCGATGAAGGTGTTGTGAAAATGGAAACCGGAGCGCGAGCCGATGAAAAACTCTTCCCATAGCCGCTCAGGTTCCGAAAAGCCCTGGACCCAGTAGGCCTGGTAACCGACGCCGAAATACGGATTGGCGCCGGCCGCCTCGATGCCCTGTTGCCAGAGATAGGTGCGCCCGGTCAGCGTCGAATCCTTGCCGAAGGCGCCGAGCACCAGATCGATGCCACCGCCATAGATGAGGCCCACACCCGCCACGATGGCAAACACCGTGCCGGCCAGAAAGAGGATCTTGCGCTTGTCGGGCGACAGCATCTGTAGCACACGCAGCCCGAGGGATATGGCGATGACGACCGCGACGGTCAGAACGGATGTCGCCGATTGCGATGCAAAGAGACAATAGGCAGCGAGAAGACCGACCACTCCGCAAGGTGCCAGCCAGAGGGGCCGCTCGCCAAGAACGAAAGCCGCCGCAAAGGCGAAATAGATGCCAAGCGAGGCATAGAAGCCGAGCTGGTTTTTCGAGGCGAAGGCACCGACGAAGCTGAAACCGCCGTCGATCGGATCGAAGTGATAGACCCCGAACAACAGCGAGTAGGTGAGCACAAGGCCTATGCCGGCAATCGCACCGCGGGTCAGGGTGCGGATGTCGATGGTGCGCATGGCGATCAGCGCGCATACCACATGGGTCATGTACTGGATGGCCGTGCGCGTGGTGACGGAGGGGGCGGCCGACCAAAAGATCGACAGTCCGCAAAAGATCGCAAAGCCGAGAATCCAGACATATCGGGTATAGTTGCCCAGAACGGCGCGATAATTGACGAGGGCCAAGGGGAACCACAGGCCGTAATAAGCCAGGATCGATACCTGACCGAAGCGGGTCGAATAGGCGAAGATGAACACCGACAGCGCGATGGCGATCGTGCCATAGAGCTGGTTTTCACCCGGTTCGATCAGGCTGGATTTGGCGATCCGCATCAAGACCTCATCGCATAGCGATGGCGGCATTCACCTTGATCACGTCGCCGGGTACGATCCTGGTGTTTTCGTCGGCCGGTATTTCGGAAATCTTGCCGTCCTTGTCCCGCACGATCGTGTAGGTGATGGCGGCGGCCGACGCATCGGCCTTCAAGGCGGCCGCTTCCGTGGACTGCATCAGGGCTTCGGCCATCAGGTCGCGGCTGGTGCCGAGCTTCAGGGCGATCTTGTCGAGTTCGCTCTCGGTATTCTGCAACTCCTGCGCCAATTGTGCATCCCAGTCGTTTCGAAGCGTGATCTCATCTTGATCCGCTTCGCTGACATCCTGCCGGGCTCGCAACTTGGAGGTGTCTATATCGAGCAGGGTTGCCTGCAGGTCGGTGACCTGCCTCTCGATTTCCAGTTTCCGGGAGCTGACGGTCAGGCCCTTTTCCGTCAGGTTATAGATCTTCTGCCGATCCACTTCGACCAGACCAAGTTGCCGGTTCTGGGTTTCGGATTTTTTATTGAGTGACACGATCTCGTTCTGCAGCAGCGTTTTCAGATCGCTCAGCGCCGTCAGTTGCAGCTTGAGCTTCTTGTCGCGCGACACCATGAGGGCCCGCTCGCTTTCCAGAATTTCTTCAGCCTCTGGCACATCTTTGAGGGCTGCCGGCAGTTCGATAGTACCCTTGCCGGACATCTCCGCCATCAGGCGGGCGCGGCGCACGAGCAAGCGGTTTCGATCGGCGATCAGCAAGGACGAATCGCCTTCCGACTGGATCATATCGCGGGCGAAGCGCTGGCCCATCTCGGCGCGCCGCAATCCACCGCCGAGACTGATGGCCTTCAGGACCGTCATGCCGGGGGCATAGGGATATTCACCGGGGGTCTGCACCTCGCCGGCAATATAGACCGGCCGATATTCGGCAACCTCCACGGAGGCGGACGGCCGGTCGCGCAGGCCGAAAAGCTGCTGCATTTTCTCGCCGATGTCGGCGGCCATTTCCGCCGTGGTCTTGCCGGAGGCTGAAAGCTCGCCGATGAAGGGCAGGGACAGAGTGCCGGAAGCGCCCACCGCATAATCGCCGCTGACCGCTGTCCAGTCGCGAACCGTGCCCTCGGCGGTCTGCCATTCGGACACACGCACCCGGACCTTGTCCATAACACCCAGATGATAGTCTTCCGCCGTCACCGGAGACACCAGGCAGACAAGCAAAGACAGCCCGAGTAGCGTCCCTCTGGACCATGGGAAACGACTGAAGGCCGGGTTTGCCCCGGTCAATGCGGATTTCTGCATAGGAATGCCTCGTGTTCTGTTCGAGGGTCCCAACCGCATGGATATGCGGATGGGATTCGTTTTCAGTAGCTGCCGCGAGACAGGCAGACAGCTGGAACGGTCCGGGCGACGATGAGAAAATCGCTGACCAGGGACCAGTTCTTCACGTAATGGGTGTCCATGGCCACGCGGGACGCATAGGACACATCGTTGCGGCCGCTCACCTGCCAGAGGCCGGTCAAGCCGGGTCTGGTCTGCAGGTAGAAGACGGCGGCCGCCTCGTACATTTCGAGCTCATCTTCCACCACCGGGCGAGGCCCGACGACGCTCATCTCTCCCCGGATGATATTGATGAGCTGTGGCAGCTCATCAAGGCTGAGCTTGCGCAAGACGCCACCCACCAGGGTGATGCGGGGATCGTCCTGAAGCTTGCGTGTCTGCCGCCACTCCTCGTAGGCGGCAGGATTCTGCTGGAAATAGTCCTGCAGAAGGCGATCACCATCCTGTCGCATCGTGCGGAATTTCAGGCAATGGAAACTCTGCCCGTTATGCCCGATACGGCGATGACCATAGAAGACCTTGCCGCCGTCGGAGAATTTGACGAGGGCCATGAGAAGCAGAAACAAGGGGCTAAAAAAAACCAGTGCCAGACTGGCAGCCAGAATGTCGAAACCCCTTTTGGATATCCCTCCCACCGGCGGGGAGCCGGCATTAAGCGTGCTAAACAACGGCGTGCTTGCCGATCGAGTCGCGGACTTCATAGAGATGACTCCATTTACGTTGGCGATTGGTCGGGTCCCGGAGGACGGAGCCCTATCCAAGAGCAAGCCTGTGGTAAGAATTTGTCCTTCGCAACAGTCTTTTAAAGGCCCGTCTGCAGCGGTTAAAAAATAGTCCGTTTTGAATGTATGAATATTAAGAATATTTTTCCTCTCGGCCCAATCTAAAATGAATTTCATTCTCATATTAGCAATGAATTACCCAAATTTTCTGACATCACGAAACATTGCTAGGCAAATTTGCTGAAATCGGTATGGTTATTTATAAATCTAATCGTTTAGTTTCTTGACCGATCGCAATCTATAGGGGCGACGGCGACTGCCGCGGGAAAATTTTTGCGCCGCATCATTATATTGCACTGCACATTTTTCCATTCTAAATCTCTAATCTTGTAACAATTCGTGATAATAGGACGGGCTGAGAAGGCTCTTCGGAAACCCTTCGCCGTGGCGCCGCGCAGTATTCTGCCTCATTTCACCCGGTTGTGGTCCGAATTGAGGCCAAAACAGGCAGGCCCGTGAAACGTGATTCCCACAACGCTCCGATTCGACCTTTCTCTTATGGTTAATATTTTGCTCTCAACGAGCGGCAATTTGAGCCTTCGATGTAACCGAACCGAAAGAAGCGGCATGCTATTGGCAAAAAGAAATATGCCACAGCCGCTTGTGCCCTCGCTTAATCATTGAAATCCAGGGCCCAATTCAATATATCTCTTGTGGCCTAGAGGAGAGGCAGTGTTCAAGATGAGGAAATTCACCAAATATTTGGGCAAGAGGTAGCGCTATGTATGCACCTCGTGTTTTTGCCAGCATGATCGGCGCGTTGATTGTCTTCGCGTTGGCCACTTATGCTTTGAGTGGTTCTCTATTTGGCACATTCATACAAACCATTATATGCGCCATTTTGCTCCAAGTCGGATATTTCGCGGCCACGCTCTACCTTGTCTGGCGGGCGGCGCGAGACCGCAAGCCGATCCCAGGCGCATCCAAAAGCCTGAACGATGACAAGCAGTTAGCAAATCCGACTGTGTCGAGCCTCAACAAGACAGGTCATTCCAACCTCTAAACTCGCACGGTTGCGTGCCCGGGCTTTCTTGTCACTCGCCGCTTTTGCGACATGATCGGCTCCCATCCTTGCTGAAAGCAAAGGCCCATGCTGTCATGGGTGCCTGACGCAAGTGGACAGAGGAGCAGGGAATGCCGGCAACTTCGGACGTATGCGTGATCATCGCCGCCAAGAACGCCTCGGCCACCATCGGCCGCGCCGTCGCATCGGCGCTGGCAGAGCCGGAAACGACAGAGATCGTCGTTCTAGACGACGGATCGACGGATACAACGGCGGCGGCAGCCGAGGCGGCAGATGACGGCAGCGGGCGGCTCAAGATTATCCGATTTTCCGAAAACCAAGGCCCTGCGGCAGCCCGCAACCATGCCATCGCTCATTCCCGAGCGTCCCTGCTGGCGGTGCTCGATGCAGACGACTTTTTCCTGCCCGGCCGCTTCCAGCGGCTTTTTCGTGAAACCGACTGGGATTTCATCGCCGACAATATCGTCTTCGTCGACGAGGCCGGCGCCGCCCAGGCGTCTAGGGCAGTCCCGCGCTTTCAGTCGCAGGCACGGCTTCTCGATCTCAAAGGTTTCATCGAAGGCAATATTTCGCAGCGCGGCAAGCAGCGGGGAGAAATCGGCTTTCTAAAGCCGGTCATGCGGCGCAGCTTTCTCGATGCCCACGGCCTGCGCTACCAGGACAGTCTCCGGCTCGGCGAGGACTACGATCTCTATGCGCGGGCGCTGGCACGCGGCGCACGCTACAAGATCGTTCACGGTTGCGGATATGGCGCAGTGGTGCGACACGATTCCTTGAGCGGCAGCCACCGGACCGACGATCTGAAACGGCTGTTCGAGGCCGACAGGGCGATGCTTGCGGATCCGACCTTTCCCGCAGACGCGGCCGCGCTGATCCATCGACACGAGCGGCATATTCGCGGGCGGTACGAGCTACGCCATTTTCTCGATCTGAAGAAGGCGCGCGGACCTGGCGCCGCACTGGGCTACATGATGGCCCGGCCAGGAGCGATTCCGGCTATCGTCGGCGGCATTCTCGCCGACAAGACGGAGCGTTTCCGGCCACGACAGGCAACGGCACCGGCCGATGCCGGCACCCCTGCCTTTCGCTATCTTTTGCCGGCGATCCCGGAACCGGATCAGCAATAGTCCCGGCGCACGCCTTCGATGACCTCCAGGAAGCGATCCTTGCGCGCCTGCAACACCGTGTCAGTGCTCAACTGCGGCGCGGCGCGGCTTGCCTGCCAGAGGGCAAGGGCGGATGGCGCTGCCAGCGCCTGCTTTGCAACCATGCGCAAAGGCGTCTGGCGGGGCTTGTGCGACTGCACCAGAACATCACCGTCGATCTTCTTGCTGTTCGGATCCTCCGGCGGTGGCGCACCGGTCTCGAAATCCACGCCCCAGAACCGCGCTCCCTTCACGACCGCTTCGGCGCGGCTTGAAATGGGAACCTGACGAGGCTTGTAGCTGACACCGACGGTCTGTGCCCAATCGCTCCATTTGAAGCTGTTGATGCTGTGCGACGTGGTGACCGCTACCCACGGTACGCGGAAAGCGTCGGCGAGAATGGCGCCATGCATGGATTCGGCGACGATCAGCTCGGACTGGGCAATGGCGCGGATCACGTCCTTGGCCTCGCCGCGCGGATCGATGTAGTTCAGGCCGACCAGGCTGCAGACCGCCGGCCACATGCCGGCAATCGCCGACTCCCAGTGAGGCACGAAGCTCTTCTTGTACTTCTTCGGCAGGTCTTTGAATTCCGGCATATCGGCGACCATGACGGCGGGATCGATGATGCCTTTCTCGGGGGGAATGCCCACCTTTTCGGCTGTCAGCGGCCCGCGCACGGAGCGAATGTCCCATTCGGATGGATCGCTCATATCGGGCAAGGCGCCGTAGCCGAAACCGCTGCCCAGAACCAGCTTGTGGCCGCCCTTCGGCAGAAGGGCACGGTTGAGCACCGTGCCAACACCGACCAGCAGGGTATCGGGGCTGGCGTCGCGAAAACCGGGCAGAAGAAAATCCCAAAGCCAGAGATTGAGATCGTCGCCGAAGTTTCCGTGCTCGGATTCCCAGTAATAGGGTTTCATGACTGTCTCCTTTGGAAGACGAAAGAGAAGAGGCTGACAGGAGTGCGAAGCGATGCCCGACCACGGCCCCAGGACGCGCGTGCCGGCATAGCCGAATTCATCTCGACAGTTTGCCCACGGCCAGTGCCATGGCGCTTTGCAGGATGCGCGGGTCGCGCCAGAACCAGCGGGCGAGAAGATCGAACTGTGGCAGCTTGCGCCGCTTGAGCAGCCGCGCCTGGCTCCATAGCGCCTGGCGCCTTGCCGTCTGCTTGTAGCCCCGGATGGAGGCGATTTCAGCCGGCCGGCGCGAGAAGCGTCCCTCGATCGTGTCGAGCGCCACCCACGTGTTGAATTGCTGCCTGAGGAATTGCGGCGAGTCGGAATCGATGCTGTGGAAAATGTTGATCCCCTCGCCGCGTTCGGCACCGGCCGCATCGCACAGGATGACCCGCTTGGCTCCGAGTACACAATCGCAGAAGAACAGCACGTCCTCGGCCGCCAGACGAAGTTCAGCCTCAAACCGGATAGTCCGGAAAAGGCTGGGGCCGATCACCATGCAGGACAGGTGCAGGAAGCTCCAGTTCTTCAGCATGACGCTTGAGAGTTCCGGCAGCTCGACGACAAGCGGGCTCTCGGCGAGACGCACCACCCGTTCGGTCTTTTCCAGGTGGGCGATGCCGAAATGGTAGTAGAAGGCGTCTCCACCGGTGATGGAGGCCCAATAGCAATCGGCACCGAACTGGCTCATGCTTTCATAGGCATTTTTCAAGTGATCGGCGGTCCACAGATCGTCGGAATCCAGGAAGGCCACGAATTCCGTGTCCGCCGGGACGTGATCAAGGCCGGTGTTGCGAGCCCCGCCCGGTCCGGCATTCGGTTGACTGATGACTTTTATGCGCGTTCTTTGCTCCGGAGAAAGCGGCGCCAATTCGTCAGAGATCGGATACGGCGACTGGTCATCGACAATGATGACATTAAAATCAGTGAAGGTCTGTGCGAAGACGGATCCCAGCGCACGCCGGAGAATGCCCGCCTCCTTCTGGTAGTAAGGAATGATAACTGTCAGCTTCGCCATCTTTTCGCCCCTGCGGTTTTTCTAAAAGAGGTCTAGTGGTCTTCCTCCCATCAGGCTGCGGCCTTTATCCGGCTCAAGTCTTTTCGTTGTCTTCCCTCTCCCACTCCCCATAGGATGTTGCCATGCCCCCAGTCGTCAACGCCAAATCGGTCACGCGCAATGTCGGCTGGAGTGTCTTATCCAAGACAGGCACATTCGGGCTTAAATTTGTCACGGTGCCGATTTTGGCGCGCATCCTGTCGCCGGACGAGTTCGGGGCGGTCGCCGTGGCACTGGCTGTTGTGCAGTTTCTGGCCATGATCGGCGGGGCCGGCTTTGCCTCGGCGCTGATCATCCAGCACGAGGAGGAAATGGAAACCATACATTCGGTTTTCTGGGCAAATCTGGTGATCTCCTGCCTGATGGCGGCCGGCCTCTATGTCTATTCTGATCCAATCGCCACCCTGCTCGGGGCCAAGGAGGCAGCTTATCTTCTTGAAATCATGAGTTTCCTCATTCCGCTACAGCTTTGCGGCGATGTGGCCTATGCGCTACTCGCCCGCCGCATGCAGTTCAGCAAGGATGCCTTGTGGAGCATGATTTCCGAAACGCTCGGGGCCATCCTCGCCGTGCTGCTGGCGATCTTCGGCTTCGGCGTCTATGCTCTTCTGGCGCAGCTCTTTTCCTCCGCCCTCATCCGGCTTTTCGGGCTTTACGCCGTATCGCGATATGCGCCCCGCTTCGTCTTCCATCCGCGCCGAGTGCTGGCGCTCGGCCGGTTCAGCCTCGGCATGATGGGCTCGGAGATCGCCAATTTCATCACCTTCCAGTCACCGATGGTCGTCATATCGCGCTATCTCGGGCTGGCCGACGCCGGTGCCTATTCCGCGGCAAACCGGTTCTCCAGCATTCCGAACCAGGTCGTGCTGTCCGCGGTGATGGGTGTCCTGTTCCCGGCCTTCAGCACCATGATGCATGACCGGGACCGTCGATCGCAGGCCTTGATGCTGAGCACCCAGGTGACCACCGTGCTGCTGGCACCGATGATGTTCGGCCTCTGGGCGATCGCCGAGCCGGCCATGCTGGTGCTATTCGGCAAGCAATGGGCCTATGCGTGGCCGGTGCTCAGCCTCCTGGCGCTATCGAAGGGGATATTGACGCCATGCAGCACCTATATTCCCTACCTCAAGGGGGTAGGTCATGGCGGAACGCTGTTCTGGTGGGCCGTCATCCGGGCCGTTGTGACGACCGCGGCCGTGGCCTATGCAGCGGCAACCGGCACGCTGGTGGATGCGATGATCGCACTCTGCGTCATCAATGCCTTGGTGCTGTGCGGCTATAGCTGGGTGGTATTCCGGGCCGACGGGACCGCCTTTTTCAAAGGATTTTTCATTACCACCCGGCCGATGTTCACGGCGCTTGCGATGGCGGTCGCAGTCCGTCTGGCTCTGGATCACTATGGACATCTGGTGCCCAATCCGGTCCTGCAGCTGATCGCCGGCGCCTTGGCTGGCGGCACCCTCTATGCTGTTCTGGTCGTCCTGACCGAACGGCCGCTTCTCAAAAAACTGAAGGAAATGGTGCGCAACCGGAGGTCCGCTTCCCCGGTCTGACGCGGTTCGTGCAAATCGATTTAGACGCGCCGCAACCGGCCCGCCTGCCTCAATCCTGCACACTTTTTGCCTGAAACGGCACATTCAGCCCATCTTCGGACACTTAGTCCTAGGGAATTTCGAAACGAGTTTGCGCAGATCCCAATTGCCTCCTGCCGCGTATTTAAGCACATACGAAATCTCCGCAACGGCTTGTCACGGCGTCGTTTTCAAGCCTTTCGCCGACAAACGAACACTTCATCGCAGCTCTGGTTTTCGACACCATTTGGGTGCACCGCAACCAAACGGGGTGAAGTTTTTTGCTGCACTGCCATATTTTCTGACGTTCAATGCCCTAGCTTATTGATGCGGGCTCAAGTCTGCTCTGGTTGAAACGGCCGTCCGGGGGGAACGGCCCGATAGGGGTGACTGACATCGTGAATGTGGACGCGGACGTTTCTTCGCGGATCAATTTGATGCGCCTCCTGCTCATCTCGGGGATTGTGTTCGTGCACGTTCCCTACGATCCGCAGACCAGCCCTTTCCTGGGCACCTATGGCATGTTCGATTGGCTGCGGATCTTTCTTGGCGACAGCCTGTTCCGGGTCGGCGTGCCATGCCTCAGCGCAATCTCGGGCTTTTTGCTGTTTCGTCGCGGCCTTGATGGCTTCGACTATGCAAGGACAACGCGAAGCAAGGCGATGACCGTGCTGGTGCCATTCCTGATCTGGAACCTGTCCTTCCTGCTGCTTGTCTATCTTGGCCAGCGCAACGGAATAGGTTTCGGCTATGTCCCTGACGTTGTCGGCGCCTCGTGGCGAGATCTCGCCAGCCACGCCTTTGCGCTGGAAGCCTGGCCGATCAACGTGCCGCTCTACTTCCTACGCGATCTCCTCCTTTGCCTGTTGCTCTCGCCGGCGCTCGGGTTCCTGGTCATGCGCTTTCCGGGTCTGACGCTCGCCGTGCTTCTGGCCTACGCCGTGCTACCTGTCCCGAATGGAATTTTCCTCAAGAAGTCCATTCTTTTCGGCTTCAGCATCGGGATTTACGCCGCCCTTCACAAGGTGGATATCAAGCGCTTCGACAGTCAAGCAGGTCTGGTATTCACGATCGTTCTGGCCATATCCGTGGCCCTTGCCACGGCGCTCTACCAATACGGCCCGGAATTTCCAGTCTGGCTGGAAACCGCACGAAGCCTCGCTGCCCTGACCGGGATTCTCGGCGCCTGGTGCCTGTCGGCCCTGCTGACCGGCTCGCGCTTTGCAAAGGCTTTGTCCAAGGGCGGCGGCCTGAGCTTCTGGATCTTCTGCGCCCATTATCCCCTGCTGGTGGTGGCGTGGATGGTGTGGAACCGTTCTGGTCTCGACTTCTATCCACTGTTCTACATTACGGCTCCGGTCCTTGTGCTGATCGCCACCGTTCTCTCCAACGCTGTCGTGAAGCGCACCATGCCCCAGCTTTATGGCCTCCTGACCGGCAGCCGGTCGAAATCGGGAAAAGTCCCGCCTCGCCGCGAAGCCCCAGGCAAACAGGCAAACTACACGCCACAGGAAAGGTAACAGACGATGCGATCGAATTTCACAAAACGACTCCGCCGCCTCGCTATCCTCAGCATCTGCGCAGCCGGGACCGCCACCATGGCCCTTGCCCAGGAGGACGTAACCGGCACGTCCTTCGTCGAGACGTTCGACAGGCTCGACACCAAATCCTGGTATGTCTCCGACGGCTGGAACAATGGCGCCCACCAGAATTGCACCTGGTCGAAACGGCAGGTGAAGGTGGAGGATGGCATCCTCAACCTGACCTTCGAAAAACGGCAGTCGGGCGAACGCGAGTTCACCTGCGGCGAAATCCAGACCCGCAAACGTTACGGTTACGGCACTTACGAAGTGCGGATGAAGACGGCGGACGGGTCCGGGCTCAATTCGGCTTTCTTCACCTTTATCGGCCCGACCGACAAAAAACCGCATGACGAGATCGATTTTGAAGTGCTCGGCAAGGATCCAGGCAAGGTCCAGCTCAACCAGTATATCTCGGCCAAGGGCGGCAACGAGAAGCTGGTCGATGTTCCTGGCGGCGCCAACAGCGCCTTCAACGACTATGCCTTCATCTGGGAAAAGGACCGGTTGCGCTACTATCTCAACGGCCGGATGGTTCACGAGGTGACGGATGCCACCAAGCTCCCCGTCAATGCGCAGAAGATATTCCTGAGCCTCTGGGGCACGGATACGCTGAGCGACTGGATGGGCAAATTTTCGGTAACCGGCCCAACCACGATGCAAGTCGACCGCGTTGCCTTCACCGCCGCCGGCGACTCCTGCCAGTTTCCCGAATCCATAGCCTGCACGTTGAACTGACGTTTGACCGACACCCCACGGACACGGATATTTTGATGCTTCATATCCTCTATCTGGCCCACGATCTGGCAGACCCGGCCGTCCGGCGCCGCGTGCTGATGCTGCGCGAAGGCGGTGCGGACGTATCGCTGGCCGGGTTCCGCCGGGACGATAACGTGCTGGCGTCCGTCGAGGGAATCGCCCCGATCGAGCTTGGCACGACGGCGGACGGACAGTTCGGACAACGGATAGCGGCCGTTGCCAAGGCCTGCTTTGGTCTTGGCGGTCGGCTTGGCGGCCTTCGTCGACCTGATGTGATTATTGCCCGCAATCTGGAAATGCTGGCGGTCGCCAATCGCGCCGCAACATTGTTCGGGGCGAAAGTGCCTGTTGTCTATGAATGCCTCGACATCCATCGCCTGCTGTTGCGCAAGGACATGGCCGGCAAGGCTATTCGAGGTGCGGAAGCCTATCTGGGCCGCGATGTCCGCGCCCTGATCACCAGTTCACCTGCCTTCGTGGACAACTACTTCAAGCCGCTCTCCGGCCTCACCGCGCCGATCATGCTGCTTGAGAACAAGGTTCTCGAACTCTCGGACCACGACGCGCCGATTTCGCCCGTGGCACGTTTGCCGCAGGATGGGGAGCCCTGGCGGATCGGCTGGTTCGGCGCTCTGCGCTGCTCGAAATCCCTCAAGCTCCTCTCGGATTTTTCCCGTGCCATGGCGGGCCAAGTGGAAATCGAGCTCCGGGGCCGGCCGGCCTATTCGGAATTCGACGATTTCGACGGCTTCGTGCGCAATGAGCCTTTCATGACCTACCACGGACCCTACAAGAACCCTGAGGACCTGGCACGTATCTATGGCGCGGTTCAGTTTTCCTGGGCCATCGACTTCTTCGAGGAAGGGCTCAATTCGAGCTGGCTTCTGCCAAACCGGCTCTATGAAGGCTGCCGCTATGGCGCCGTGCCGATTGCGCTTTCCGGCACAGAGACTGCCCGCTTCGTCGAGCGCAAGATGATCGGTTTTCGTCTTGCAGAGGCCAATCTCGAGCATCTTGCTGATCTGTTCCAGACCATGACGGCGGACCGTTATCTCACGGCTTTCAACGCCATTGTGGCGCAGGATCCGAAAGTCTGGATCTGCGACCGCGCCGATTGCCAGGCCCTGGTTCGCGACATTGCCCAGATTGCCGCTTTGCCGCGTACCGTTCAGCCGGTGCCCGTTCTTTCCCAACCCGTTGCCCAGAAGGTGGATGTTCATGAAGGATGATAGCTTGAAATCCGTGCGCTGCCTGATCGTCATTCCCTGCCTCAACGAGGAAAAGCATATCGAGGGTGTGATCGACCGGCTGAGCGGGGCGCTTAACGATCTCGATGCCCGCATCGTGGTGGCCGATGGCGGAAGCCGAGACGCCACCCGCCAGATCGTCGGCCGGATTGCCGAGGCCAACGACAAGGTCACGCTGCTCGATAACCCCAAACGAATCCAGAGCGCGGCGGTCAATCTCGCTGTCGCGACCTTCGGCACCGATTGCGACTATCTGATCAGGATCGACGCGCATGGCGACTATCCCGACGACTATTGCCAGAACCTGGTGCGCGAAGCGCTTGAGACCGACGCGGATTCGGTGGTGGTCGGCATGCGGACGATCGGCCTTGGCACATTTCAGAAGGCCACGGCGCTGGCGCAGAATTCGAAGCTCGGCAATGGCGGCTCCAAGCATCGTACCGGAGCTCCCAGCCATTGGACCGACCACGGTCACCACGCCCTGATGCGCATTGCTGCCTTCCGCGCCATCGGCGGTTATGACGAGAATTTCAATCACAACGAAGATGCAGAATGCGATTATCGCCTCAACAAGGCCGGTTATCGCATCTGGATGACGGACAAAACAAGCATGATCTACTATCCGCGCTCCAGCGTTTTGCCCCTGTTCCGGCAATATTTCGGCTATGGCCGCGGGCGGGCGCGCAATTTTCTCAAGCACCGCGCCCTGCCGAGCATTCGCCAGATGATCCCGCTGGCCGTCGCGCCGGTGGCCGTCGGTGCGCTCCTTGCCGTTTTCAGCTGGCTGGCCATCGTTCCGGTCGGATTGTGGGCTGTGGCTTGCCTGTCCTATGGCGTCTGGCTGGCGCTTGGAAAGGGCGACCCTTATGGGCCGCTTGCGGCGGTGTCGGCCATGGTCATGCATTTTGCCTGGTCGGCCGGGTTCTGGCGCGAGCTTCTGGATGTTCGCGGACGCCGGGTCGCTGCCTATCCGCAGAGCCAGGAGTTGATGCCATGAGCGAGAACGACTCCTCCCCCGCTTCCGCCTTGCGCATCGATATCGGCGTCTGCACTTTCCGACGTGCCGAGCTTGAACAGACCATTCTGTCGCTGGCGATGATATCCGTTCCCGACGGGGCCACGGTTCGCATCATTGTCGCCGACAATGATGTCACACCGACAGCCGAGCCGCTGGTCAACACGCTGCGGCCGACGGTGCCGTTCGAGATTGCCTATGTGCATTGCCCGGCCGGCAATATTTCCGTGGCGCGCAACGCCTGTCTCGATGCCAGCACGGCCGATTATCTCGCCTTCATCGACGATGACGAAACGGCCTCCGAATATTGGCTGTCGAACCTGCTGACATGTGCCCGATCGACCGGTGCCGCGGCCGTTCTCGGACCGGTCAGGGCTGGTTACCAGACAAGTGCGCCCGGCTGGATGCGCCGCGGCGACTTTCATTCCACCCTGCCCGTCTGGGTCGGTGGCGAAATCCGGACCGGCTATACTTGCAATACGCTTCTCGACCTGTCCGCGCCGGCTCTGCGGGGGCGAAGGTTCAATCTGGCGCTTGGCAAGAGCGGTGGCGAGGATACGGAATTCTTCACCCATGTGCATCGCTCGGGCGGCATGATCGCCTATGCGCCTGAGGCGTTGGTGCACGAACCTGTGCCGGCAAACCGGGCGACGCTTTCCTGGCTTGCCAAGCGCCGTTACCGCATGGGGCAGACCCATGGGCGGCTGCTATCCGAGAATGCCGGCATGATGGCGCGGCTGCGCCACGCGGCGATCGCCGCTTCGAAATGCGCGGTCTGCGCGCTCGCCAGCCTCGCCAGCATCGCTCTGCCGGTGCAGCGAACCCGCTATGCGCTTCGCGCCGCGCTGCATATCGGTGCTGTGGCCGGTATTCTCGGCTTTCGCGAAATTCCGCAATATGGCGTGCTCGGAGCGACGACGCCATGACCGAAACGGTTCCAGACGTCACCTTCGTCATTGCCGCCTATAATTCCGCCGACACCATCGTACGCGCTGTCGAAAGCGCCTTGCGGCAGGAGGGCGTGACGCTTGAGGTGATCGTCATCGACGACTGCTCGTCGGACGACACGACCGCAACCGTTCTCTCGATGGCCGAGGCGGATCCGCGCATTCGCCTTGTCGCTCTCGAGAACAATCGGGGCCCGGGCGGCGCCCGCAATGCCGGCCTGTCGCAGGCGCGGGGCCGCTGGATTGCCGTGCTGGATGCGGACGACACCATCAAGTCAGACCGTCTCGCCCGCATGCTCGCCCGTGCCAAGACGACAGGCGCGCAGATCGTCGTCGACAATCTCGACGTGGTTTCGGGCGATGGGCACTGCCGACGGATGTTCGACGAGCGGCAGCTCGTTGACCAACCAATCCTTCGCCTTCCGGCCTTCATCGAATCGAACATCCTCTTTCGATCGGGGCACAATTTCGGCTATATGAAGCCGGTCTTCGAGCGGTCGTTTCTGGAGGCACACGATCTCAGGTTCGACGAGAGCCTGCGGATCGGCGAGGACTATCTTCTGCTTGCCTCGGCGCTTGCCGTTGGCGGCATCTGTGCCATCGAGCCGGTTGCCGGTTATACCTATCACATCCGTGAAGGTTCGATCTCGCGCGTGCTGAAACAGCACCATGTCGAGGCGATGCTCGCTTCGGATAAGATTTTTCTTGAGACATACCGGCTCGACGGGCCGGCTATGGCGGCCCAGCGCCGGCGCACGCGCAGCCTAAAGACGGCGAGCGCCTTCGTGGCTCTTATCGACTTTCTCAAACAACGCTCTTTTGCCGGCGCCGTTGGCGTCGCCATCGCCCACCCTTCCGCCCTCTGGCATCTTCGCATGCCGATCACCGTCCGGTTGCAGCGCATGATTGCGCCGCTCCTCGGCGCCAACCGCTCCGCCAAGGCGGCGCCCTCCTCCACTCCCGGGCAAAGGCCCTAACACTCGCAAAGGACAGTGCCATGGACCCTAACAGGACCGTCAGGAAAGCCGTCATTCCCGTGGCAGGAAACGGGACCCGTTTTCTTCCCGCCACCAAGGCCATGCCGAAAGAAATGTTGACCATCGTCGATCGGCCGGTCGTGCAATATGCCGTCGACGAAGCACGCCAGGCCGGCATCGAGCAGATCATCTTCGTGACCAGCCGCAACAAGCACTCCATCGAAGATCATTTCGACGATGCCCCCGAACTGATTTCCTCGCTGTCCCGGTCCGGTAAGACGGCACAGATTTCGGAACTGGAGGCCATGCTGCCGACGGCCGGTTCGGTGAGCTTCACCCGCCAGCAGGCGCCGCTCGGTCTTGGCCATGCGGTCTGGTGCGCCCGCGACCTGATCGGCGACGAACCATTCGCCCTTCTGCTGCCCGACATGATCTCGTTCGGCGCCCGCGGCTGCATGGCCGGTCTGATGGATCTCTACGGCACGGTCGGCGGCAATGTGCTCGGCGTCGAGCAATGCGCACCCGAGGAAACCTCAAAATACGGCATTGTCGGCAAGGGGTCGGCCGTACCGCATGGCTTTTCCGTCACCCATATGGTCGAGAAGCCGCCGGCTGGAGAGGCGCCGTCCAATTTCTACCTGAACGGACGTTATATCCTCCAGCCGGATATCTTCTCGATCCTTGCCCGCCAGCAGAGGGGCGCTGGCAATGAAATCCAGCTGACCGATGCGATGCTGACCCTGTCGTCGCAGCAGCCGTTCTATGCCCACCCCTATGACGGGCGCACCTTCGATTGCGGCTCCAAGCAGGGCTTCATCGAAGCCAATGTCGCCTTCGCGCTCGCCCGCGACGACATCGGCGGCACGGTTCTCGCTTCGGTGAAGGAACTCGTCCTGTCGCACGAGGGCAGGATCCGGGCCGCCTGAGGCGCGTCGACCAGCCTTAGCGATCGGCGGCAAGACCTGTCCGGGCAACCATGCCCGGACAGGAACACATTATAGAGATAGAGCGGCAATCATGAACGAAAGAAGTCTGCCATTGAACAGTCTGTTGCAGCGAGAGAAGGACAATTCCGATTCCTTCATCGATCTGGACCGGTTGGCCGCCGCCGTGCTGCGGCGCGCCCGTATCGTCATGCTTTCGGTCGCCCTTTTCATCATGCTGGGCATCGCCTATCTGGTCTTTGCCACGCCGATCTACACCTCGCAGACCCAGATCCTGCTCGACGAGAACCTGTCGCGCTATGCCGAGGAGGAACAGGCTTCGGCCCAGAGCCGGCAACAGGCCGACACGCAGATATCGAGCGCCGTGGAAATCCTGAAATCCGGCAAGATGGCGCTGCGGGTGGTGGACGAAGCAGACCTTGCCGAAAACGATATGATCCTCAATCCGCCGCAATCGCCGGTCGCCACGGCAAAATCCTGGCTGAAGTCGATGGTCGGGCTGTTCGACATGTCGACGCCTGCCTCGGAAGCGGCCATCCTGAGCGGCAAGCGCCAGAAGGCGGCGGCACTTATCCAGCAATCGATCACGGTCGAGCGTGTGTCGCGCAGCGCGGTCGTAGCGCTCTCCTACCGATCGCCCGACCCGCAATTGGCGGCGAAAGTCACCAATGCCTATGCCGAAGCCTTTCTTACCGATGAGTTGAACGCCAATTTCGATGCGACCGAAAAGGCCTCGGTCTGGTTGCAGGAACGGCTTTCGGATCTCGGCCAGCGTGCCCAGGCCGCCTCCCTCGACGTCGAGCGCTTCAAGACCGAAAACGGCCTCACTTCGGCGCGCGGCCAGTTGATGTCCGAGCAGCAATTGGCCGATCTCAATAGCCAGCTGATCATCGCCCAGGCCGATGCCGCAACGGCCGGCGCCCGCTACCGCCAATTCAAGTCGATCACCGACCAGGGGCCAGAGGGCGCGGTCAAGAACGCCGTCGTCTCTTCGCAGCAAACGGATAATTCCGTCATCCAGGAGTTGCGCGGCCGCTATCTCACCATCGAGAAGCGCGAGCAGGAGATCACCCAGAATTTCGGCGCCGACCACCCGCAGGCGGTTGCGCTGCGGGCCGAAAAGACCGATGTCGCCGGCCGGATCTTTCGCGAACTGGAACAGTTGACGGCCAGCTACAGCAATGAATTCGAGGTGGCGCGGTCGCGCGAACAGTCCTTGCGCGACAGCATTGACGGCGTTGCCGGCCGCAATTCCGAGGCGAACCGTTCGCTGGTACGGTTGAGCGAGCTGGAGCAGAAGGCCACAGCGTTGAAAACGCTCTATGAATCCTATCTTAGCCGCTACGAACTGGCGACCCAGCAACAATCCTTCCCGATCGCCAAGGCGCGTGTCATCTCGGAAGCAGGGGTACCCGTTTCACCGTCCGCACCGAAGAGAACCATGGTTCTGGCGCTTTCTGCCGTGCTGGGCCTGATGCTCGGCGGGGTTCTGGGCTTCTTTCAGGAGATGCAGGAACGATTTTTCCGGCTGGAAAGCGATGTCCGCAACGTTCTCGGCCAGAAATCGCTCGGATATCTGCCGCTGATCGGCACCAAACCGAAGAAAGTCTATTCGCTTCCTCCACTGCCCTTCCTCAAGAACCGGGCGGCGCTTGAGCCCAAACCCGATCGCGATGCGCTCAACCGAGTGATGCGGACGGTGCTCGATGCGCCACGCTCGGCCTTTACCGAGACATTGCGCAACACCAAGCTTGCCACCGACATCATTCTGCAGGGCCGCACCAGCCGGGTCATTGGCGTCGTTTCGTCGATTCCTGGCGAAGGCAAATCGACGGTGGCCGCCAATTTCGCCGTGCTTCTCGCCGCAAGCGGCAAGAGGACGCTGCTGATCGACGGCGACCTGCGCAATCCGAGCCTTAGCCGCTTGCTCAAGCCGAGCCCAAAGATCGGTCTGGTCGAAGTCGTGCTGGGCGAGGTTCCCTGGACCAATGCCGTGAAGATCGACCAGGAAACCAAGCTGCATATCCTGCCGGTCGCAGCGCGGGCGTCTTCCAAGCACCTGCATCACACCAACGAGCTTCTAGCCTCGCCCGGCATGACCACGCTGATCGACAACGTCCGCCAGTCCTTCGACTATGTCATCGTCGATCTGGCGCCGCTTGGCCCGGTCGTCGATGCCAAGGCCTTCTCGCCCCATGCCGACGGTTTCATCTTCGTGGTGGAATGGGGCAAGACGCCGACCCGGCTGGTCTCCGACATTCTCGATGCGGAAACGCAGATCAGCTCCAAGATCCTGGGTGTCATTCTCAACAAGACCGACATGACGGAGCTTGGGCGCTACGGCGACTTCGGCGGCTCGGAGACCATGCGGCACAACTATGCCAAATATTATGTCGAACAGACTGCCGTCGCCCCATGAGAACAGGTGACGCTGGCGGAAAAACTGCAGCGCATCAAAACGTGGTTATTAGAACCAAAGACATGCCAGCCTCGTCATCGTTCGCCATGTCGAGCACAAAACCCTGCCATTCGCCGGTGCGGGGCTCCTTGCTGAAATACGGTGTCTCGTTGAGGATGACGGGAATAGGAAGCACGCCGTGAGCAAAGGGGGCTATCGCTCATCACGGCATCGATAAGGAAGCCTTGCTGTCAGACCCGTTCCTCAAGCCGCTCCTTGAGTGGTGAGTAGCAAGAGAATAGAGGGCGCTGACAAGAACAGCCATCGATATGCGAAGCGGACTTAAGCGCTGCAATAGCGGACCTTTGTCAGGTTGACCCTGGAGCCGGCCGGGTCCAAAACGGCAGTGACGATCCGCCCTCACACCCAGCGAGGCAGCCCATATCTCCACAGTCCACAGACGAACTGACATCAAAAGCGGCAATGGAGCCCGCATGCATATCCGTCGACATCATCTGGTGGCAGTTCCCTCGTAATGACAAGGCCGCATGCGAACGGTGGAGCCTGATCCTTTCGCCGGAAGAGCGGGAACGGGCGGAGGCCTGTGTTGATACGCATGTCCGCGCCGGCTTTTTGGCGGGACGATACCTCCTGCGCCAAAGTTTGGCCGTGCGCATGAATCTGGCGCCGCAAGCCATTGCGGTTTCGATCAGCGAAAAAGGGAAGCCCTATCTTTCCGATCATGACACCTTCGCCTTCAACATCACCAATGTTGCGGGAGTGGTGGCCCTTGCCATCGGTCAGCATTGCGATCTGGTCGGAATAGACTGCGAAGCCATCGACAGCGACCTTGAACCCGAGGCCGCCCAGGCCTTTTGCACCGACAGCGTGATCAACCATATCCGCCAATTGCCGCCCGGCGAGGCCGCGCGCGTCTTGTTGGCCCATTGGACATTGAAAGAGAGCTACCTAAAGGCGATCGGCGTCGGGCTCCTGGAGGATCCGAGGCAGGTGGAGGTTACCTGGCAGGCGAATAGGCCTGTCATCACGCATCAAGGCAAAAGCGATCGGGGTTGGATCCACGTCCTTCATGACGGCATCGACCAGCACCTTTTGGCGCTGGCCGCTCATTCGGATCACGGAACGCCCGTCATCCGGATCTGCGAGTTTCACGAAGCCGAAACGCTCGCGGGGTAGGAAAACCGCCCGCGCAGGTCGGATGACGGGTTCGGCGTTGAACTCCACTCCAGTTGTACATTGTCGGGCTCGATGTCGAAATGCCGCAGCCCCAACAGGCTATTGACGATGCTGGCGCTGCGCCAGGCCATCAGGCTCAGCTGGGAATCGGCGATCCCGTGCGAATGGCGGCCGGCATTCTGGGCGAATATGCGGCTCGAGGCCGGTCCTGCCCATTTCAGGGTATAGTCGTCGTTCAGCAGCGGCAGGCCCTGCGCATCGACGAGGATCTTGTCGGTCAGTGCGGCGAGGCAATCCGGCAACCGGAAACGATAGCCCGTCGCCAGGATGACGGCATCGCCATGCAGCATCTCGATGCCTCCATCGAAGCGGTTGCGCACGATCAGCCGGTACGAGCCGCCATCCGCTTCCATCTGGATGACATCCCGGCTCGGCATCAGCCTGGCGTTGATCGGGCTGTCGTCGAGATAGCGCAAGGCATAGAGGCGCCGGTAGACCGAATGAATGGTCGACAACGACAACCCGTCGCTGGTCAGGATTGAGGTCTTGAAGGCTTCCTGCTTCTGCTCCTGATTGAGTCCCAGATAGGCCCGCACATATTCGGGTGAGAAAACCTGGTTTGAAAACGGCGTGTCGTTGATTGGCTCGAAATTGTGCCGGCGGCTGATCCAAGTGAGGTCGTCGATCGCATGCGGGCCGTTGAGCAGCGCTTCCACGACCTCGCCGCCACTCTGTCCGCCACCGACCACGACGATACGCCGGGCCTTGAGATCGCCAAGCCGGAACGCGGCCTCGGCATTGTGGAAGCAGTTGGCGCCGAGAAAGGGTTCGGCCCAGGCCGGCACGAAGGGCGACGTGCCGGTTCCGATGACGATGTTGCGTGTCGAGGTTCGCACCGAGCTTCCAAACTGCAAGGGCAGGATGCTCGACTGGTGGTTCAAGGAATTTGACACCACTCAACATCTGCTGTTGTGGCACCCGACCGATCATGTCGAGCACTGCGGCTGGAGCCCGCAGTGGCAGAAGGGACAAAGCTACGTCGGAGCGACCATCCGTGCAGTAGAAGCGTTGGGAAATATTCCTCCCGTCGCGGCCGTGATCCGTTTCCATGATCCGGAGGAGGCTTTCTCGCCTGGCGCCTATACCGCCGCTCGCCAATCAGGCAACGCCTCGCTCGCAGTTGTCGCAAGAATCGGTTTTGGCGATCATGTCGCACTCGATTCAGCTGGTGATCCGCAACAAGGGGCTATGGCGCATGTCGTGCGCGATACACCATTCGGTGCCGTGCTGCGGAGCTGTTTCCTGCTTGCTCCGGTGGATGGAAGAAGTGTTGCCGACGAAATCGGCCTTGGACTTCTCCAACATTGTCATAGCGAATTTGGCTATCTTTCACGCTGCCTGCCGTCGCTTTACTGGGCTGATCCTGCAAATCGCGCGGATGTCCCGGACATGTGGTAATCTGCGGCGAATGCATGCGACATTAGAGTGCTATAGCGTAGACGAAGTGCTCATCATCGTCGGGCGCGGCCCTCCAGCCCCGCCGATTTTACGCCATGGTGCGATATTTACGCGGTGACGGCGCAAACGCCGCAGATTGCGGCATATCATCTCAAGCCCGTCACCGGTGAAGCCAGGCAAAGTGTTTCGTCCGTAAACCGCGGTTCATCACCCGGCTTACCGCGCGCGACCCAATCACGCTTTGCACGCAGATAATCGGTCAATTCGGCCAGTTCGGCCGCCTTCTGCACGAGTTTGACGAGTTGATCTTCCATGATCTCAACTTCACGCGCCTGCGAAAGGCCCTCGCGCTGCAGTTCCGTGGCAATCTCCGCGATCTCCTTAAGGGACATGCCTAGAGATTGCGCAAAGCGGATCATCCGAGCCGTCGAGGCATCGCGTTCGGTGAACATCTGATAAGGATTGCGGCCGCCCTTTGCACCGACTTGCGGCGTGAGCAGACCATTGCGCACATAGAAGCGAACGGTGTCTTGGCTGAGCCCAGTCCGCTGGGCAAATTCCCCTATCAGCATTTTTGCTCCTAAAGCTCTTGACCATGGACCTTGGTCCAGCCTTATAGGCCATGCTCCTTCAACTGTGGAGCAGTTTCATGACGAACGATTCGAATAGCACTTTCCCTTCGCTCCTTGCCTTCGTCACCGGGGGAACCGGACTTCTCGGCAATAATCTGGTGCGCGAACTGATCGCCGACGGCTGGCGGGTGCGGGCGCTGGTTCGCTCACCTGAAAAGGCGGCCCAGCAGTTTGCCGGACTCGATCTGGAGATCGTTACCGGCGACATGCTCGATGTGCCAGGTTTCGCGGATGCGCTTCAGGGTGTCGACGTGGTCTTCCATACAGCGGCCTATTTCCGGGATTCTTACAAAGGAGGGCGGCATTGGGACGCGCTCTATGCGGCCAATGTCGAGGGCACCCGCGCCCTGCTGGATCACGCGTGGAAAGCCGGCGTGCGACGCTTCATCCACACCAGTTCGATCGCAGTGCTGCGCGGAGCCCCAGGGCAGCTCATCGACGAGACCATGTTACGGGATGAGCGGGACGCCGACGACTATTATCGCAGCAAGATTCTATCGGACCGCGTCGTGCTAGGCTTTCTCGATTCTCATCCCGACTTCTGGGCGACGATGGTACTTCCCGGCTGGATGCACGGACCGGGCGACATTGGGCCGACATCAGCGGGTCAGACCGTTCTGGATGTAGCGCTCAAACGTCTGCCCGGCGTTCCGCCAGGTTCCTTCTCAGTAGTCGATGCCCGAGATGTCGCACGGGCGATGATCCTCGCTAACTATAAGGGACGGCGCGGCGAACGCTACTTGGCCGCCGGCCGACATATGACTATGGCCGAACTGTTGCCGCTGATCGCGCTGGCGACTGGGGTCAAGGCACCAACTCGCCGCATTCCGCTGATCTTTCTCCACCTGATCGGCGCCGGCAATGAGCTCTACGCGCGGATAACCCGCAAGCCGGTGCTGTTGAGTTGGGCCATGGCGCGCACGGTTGCGGCGGAGAACGATCGTTCTCGGTACAATCCTACCAAGAGCAAACGAGAGTTAGGTCTGGAGTTCCGGTCGGTTACCGAAACGCTACGCGATGAAGTTCATTGGTTCCGCGCGCACGGCTTCTTGCTGAGCTGAAAGAGCCACAATGCAGCATGAACGCGCTCTATATCGGAGAAAGGCGCAGCCAACCTCGTCGGCCGCGTCCGTGTACCGGTTCTCGAAAGAAGAGGTCGGTGCCCAACTCCCTTCAGTTTGTGATGGGCTCGTCAGCCTCGGACCGCATTCCTGAAGGCGGCCGAAAGTGCCGCGAGCGCGTCGCGCGGTCGTCCGTCCTTGATCCTGGTATGCAGGAGGACGGGGAGACGCGGCAAGGCAGGAAGCCCGAGCCTGGGGCCGACATCGACAGCGCCAAACGGCACCATGCGCGGCGACAATGCCGCGACACCCAATCCGGCCGTGACGGCTGCCGCCACCGCCGTCACACCGCCGCCGACGAAAATCTCCGTCCATCGCACGCCTGCCGCGTCGAGAAGCTGCCCGGCCAATGCCCGTACCCCACAGGGCTCGGCCATGGTGGCAATTGGCAAAGGTTCATCCGCCCGCTGCTGCCAGCTTGGCGCCGCGAACCAGCTAAACTGTTCTTCAGTGAGGAGCTCGCCGTCGTCACGCTTCGTGTGCAAGCGGACGATCACCGTGTCGAGTTCCCGTCGATCGAAGCTCTGAAGCAGATCATCCGATGAGCCGATGCGGATTTCGATCGCCAACTGCGGGTCCTGTGCGTTCATCCGCGCGATCAAGGCAGGAAGCTCAGGTCCCGCCACATGGTCGCTGATACCGATGGCGATGCGTTGACGCCCCGGCGTCAGCGAGGCGAGCGCGCGGTCGTGCGCCTCCAACAGTTCACGGGCGAGATCGAGAAAGGTGGCGCCGCGCGCCGAGAGTTGCACATAACGCGGCGTTCGCTCGAAGAGGCGGCACTTGAGCCTCTCTTCGAGACGCTTCAGCTTCAGGCTGACCGCTCCTTGCGTCGTCCCCATCGCCTCCGCGGCGCGTGTGAAGCTCGCGAGTTCGGCGATATGCACGAAGGTTCGGACCGCATCAAGGTCAAGAGGCTGGTCCATCATTTACAATCTTGATCTTAGATATCCAATTCCATGTCATGCCAAAATGACTCTTCCCCAGCTACTGTCAAGCGGAGAAAAAATGGAAAGGAACTACGATGCCGCTTGTTCATATCTCGCTGCGCGCTGGAAAGCCGGAGACGTACCGCCAGGCAATCTTCGACGGCCTATATCGCGCTATGCATGAAACGTTCGAGGTGCCCGAAGACGATCAATTCATGATAATTACGGAGCATGATGCTGGAAATTTCCGCTACAGCCCGTCCTATCTTGGGGTCGGTCGGAGCGATGACCTGGTCTACGTCCAGATCACCGCGAACAACACCCGCACCGTAGAGCAGAAGAAGCTGTTGTTCCGGCGGATTATGGAGTTGCTCGGAGAGAATCCCGGCATTCGGCCCCAGGATGTGTTCGTCAACATCGTCGAAGTGGCAAAAGAGAACTGGTCGCTCGGCAATGGCCTTGCGCAATACGCTTGAGGCAAAAGGCCTGTTTTGGTTGTGCTGGACGGCTCCGTCTCGTTCAACGTGACGGCGGCGATGCCATCGATGTCTGGGGGCTGTGTCAGGCTGGTCCCCGGAGACCGTCTGGCATGGGACGAGCTATGCCAGGCCTTTCGGGTATATCGGCGTCCAGCAGGTGAAGGACGGAACGGTACGACCCTTCAAAGCCATTCAGCAGATTAACCAGAACTCAAGAGAGTCGACGTTGGTCAGCCCATTGGAGTTCTTTTAACGGTCGAGCAGACGCTTATTGTTAATTTTCGTGTCAGTTTGAACCATTTTTCCATTTCGCGGTGATCCACTCTGGCCGAATAAAGTTGTTTGCCGACAACTTACTACATCGAATCTGGTGGGCTAACGCGAAATGAAAAAATGGGTCAAATCCTGCTGAAACTCAACACCGGACCATCCGTTGACGCGGAAGTCCGCTCTTCGCCTGTCGGACTGCATCCAGTATCCGATCGTGACGGGGACCGACACGATGGCAATCCGCAGCGTCATGGATCATGCCTTCGCCTCTGCCGAATTGCCCTTGCAGCCGACGGTGGAGACCGATTCGATCGAGGTTATCAAACAGTTCGCGATGAGTGGCAGCGCCATCACCTTCCTGAACCCCTTAGACATCAGTGCGGAGACAGAGCGCGGAGCGTTGATATGGCTGCCGCTCGTCGAGCGCTATTTCCCTATCCCATCTCTTCGCCTGGTCGTCCGCTCGAAAGGTGTACTGGAGACTGCGGCCGCACGGCTCGCGAAAAACATTAAGTCGCAGATGAGCACGTACAGCAGATGAATAGGCAGTGCTGCTCAACGCTCGCCTTGATGGGAATCGAACCCCCATCCCATATTTCCGGTGACAGAAAAATCCAAAGCGGCGATCGTCAAAGTCACAACTTTGATTCTGAAAGGAAATCGGCAGAGATCAGCGTCATCAATCCACATCACGCACCGCAGAGTGGCGCCATCTGGCCGCAGGCGGCGTCTTCAGTCTGGCTCGAAATCCATGGCAACGAGGCACATCGCGAGGCCCGGCAGAAAGGATCGACCCCTAGTAGGACGAGGTGAGCAACTTGATCCCTGATTCACACCAGCGGGATACGCAACCATTCAAGGCTGTCGGATATGTCCCGGATTGAATAGGATCTGTTCCAGCATGAAAATTAGGCGTCCGCACGGCGTATTCGTTCTAATTTCTTGCAGTTTCATCTAAAATCTCGTCTGTTATACAAATTCGATCTTTTGTCAGCATTGTTAATCCGCAACCGAATGGACGCGCTTCTTTGGGAAACGACCGCCGCAAGACATCCAAAATATCGGCGCCGACGTGTTCTCCGGGCTACGTGGTTGCAGTTGCGGACATCCTGCCGTTGGCTCGTGTTCACGGGCCAGTGAAGTGACTGCAAGGCTGACCGACATCTTTTTGAGCAAACGCAGATCGCTCATCTGGAGCGTCATGCGGATCGTTCGCGATCCACAAACGGCAGAGGATGTAGCGCAGGAGACATATGTCCGCGCCAGAAAGGCGATCGAAAACGGCCCGATCGAGCACATCGAGGCGTTCCTCTATCAAACGGCCCGCAATCTCGCTATCAACCACAAGCGGCACCAGGACATGCGCGGCAGCGTGGAACGCAACGACCTGTACGACACCGATGTCGAGAATATCGCTTCGCCATTGCCGTCTCAGGAAGCCGATTTGATTCATCGCCAACGGCTGGAACTCCTCACTGAAGCGATTGCGAAACTGCCGCAGCGTGCACAGACTGTCTGGACGCTGAGCCGCATTGAGAAATGGTCGTATCCGCGGATCGCCGAACACCTCGGCGTGTCACCCAATACGGTTTTCAATGATCTGAAGCTCGCCCATGCCCATTGCCTCGACGCCCTGGAAAAGATCGACCGTGGCTGAATTCGTCTCATTACCCGGCTGCTTACCAATGGGAACGGGTAGCGCTGCCATATCGCCTCCGGCGAAGAGGATTTTTGGGAGATTCCGGTTTGTGAAGTGTCTCAGGTATAAGGCGGCCCGATCTGGCGACTGCCGGATAGGGATGGGCTGAGTGGAACGCGACACGCATAGGCGCGAGAATGAAGAGCAGCAATTCGTGCATCCGGATCCAGCAATGGACGCTGCACTGAACTGGCTATTCACGCTGCAAGACTCGCCTGACGATGCCAACCTTCGCGCTAGGTTAGACGACTGGCTCCGGGCTGATCCTTCACATTCGCAAGCCTTCGAGCTCGCCGTCGGCACATGGGAACTTCCCGAAATGGACATGGTGGCCAACGAGATCGCGGCCCGATCCGAACACGCAATTGCTTTGCGCGAGGCTGTCGTTCTTCGCCATCCCGGACCAAGGCGGAGACTGTGGCCCCGGATCGCGACGGCGGCAGCGGCGGCAGTGCTTCTGGCCATAGGCATTCAGCAATATCCGGCCGTCATGCTGCGCTGGCGGGCTGACTATGCGACGCCCACGGGTCCGCATGAAGAGGTGTCGCTGCCCGACGGATCACGGATGATCCTGAACACCGCATCGGCGGTGTCGGTGAATTTCCAGGGGGCGAAGCGTTCGGTGACCCTTCTTAGGGGCGAAGCATATTTCGATGTGGTCCATGACGCGGCCCGGCCGTTTACGGTGGCGGCCAGTTTCTCGGAAGTGGAAGTCAAAGGCACGGCGTTTTCAGTCCGCACCGACAATGCGGAAGACACAGTGGTGTTGGAAAGGGGCCATATCGATGTTTCGCTTCTTCAGAACCGCAAAGATGTGGCATCGCTCGAACCGGGGGAAAGCATCACTGCCTCCTCCAATAATCTGTCTATTGTCAGGAAGTCAGACACCTCGACCTCTCTTGCATGGCTTCAGGGACGGCTCGTCTTCACGGACCAACCGTTCGGTCAGGTTCTGGATGAAGTCGAAAGATACTACGGCCAGTCAATACTGGTGGCGAATGCCAGACTCTCAAGCATGAGGGTCAATGGTAGCTACCGCCTCGATAATCCCGAGCGGGTCATCCACTCGCTGGCCACCGCTGCGGGCGCGACTGTGACACGGCTTCCAGGCGGGATTATAATCCTTCGTTAAATAATCAACTTTTTTTGTGAGATTTACCCAGCCCGATTGTCAGGTGTGTATGGGCCGAAAAAGCATAATGCGTGTCGGCCCTTGGATCAGGATTAAGAGGGACTACCATGGGGCTGATTGCGCGGGCTAAAGCAAGGGATGAAACTGGCAGGAACGGGCCGCTTTGCGGCAGGCGCCATCTGACAGCCCTGCTTGTCACATCGAGTGTTCTTGGTGGTGTAAGTCTCATTCTTCCCACGGTCGCGAAAGCGCAGCAGCAGATCACCGGACAGGCAGTCAGCTTCAATATCCCGGCGCAGCCCCTTTCGTCGGCGATCAACGCATTCATCCGCGCAAGCGGCTGGGAAGTCGGCTTTGCCTCACAAGCGGTTGCCGGAAAGCAGTCGTCGTCGGTCAACGGCTCGATGACGCCAGTCCAAGCACTGCAAGTTCTGTTGACCGGCACCGGCGTCGGTGCCCGGATCTCCGGCCCATCGACGGCTGCCCTGGTAACGGCGCCTGTCACCGACAGCGCGATCACGACTGACGGCTCAACCGTCCTGCAAACAATTACCGTCGCGGGCGACGGTATCGATTCCTGGGAAGCCCCGCCCAGCTATGCAGGCGGCCAGGTCGCATCGGGTGCAAAGCTCGGCATGCTGGGCAATACAAGCATCATGGATGCACCCTTCAATGTGGCCAGCTACACCTCGAAGACGATCCAGGATCAGCAGGCTGTTACCATCGCCGATGTGGTGGCCAATGATCCCTCCGTCCGTGTCTATACAAGTGGCATGGGATCGTCCGCCGGTGTCGGTGACAGTTTCTACATTCGCGGCTTTTCAGTTGGCACATATAGCGTCCTGATCGACGGCTACGGCGGCATTGCACCCGACCGCATCATTCCAGTCGAAACCATGGAAAGCGTCGAAATCCTCAAGGGGCCGAATGCCCTTCTGAACGGATATACCCAGTATGGTTCTCTTGGAGGATCGATAAACGTCGTCCCGAAAAGGGCCACGGATGAGCCCGTTACACGCGTCACGACAAGCTACGCGTCGGACAGCCAGTTCGGAACCCATCTCGATTTCGGCCGACGGTTCGGCGAAAACGAGGAATGGGGCGTCCGGGCCAACGGCATCTTTCGAGGCGGCAATACCGCAATCGACGGGCAATCCGCTCAGCTCGGCGTCGGCACCATCGCACTGGACTATCGTGGCGATGACTTCAGGGCCAGTCTCGACGCTGGCTATGTCGATCAGCAAACGGATGTACCGACCGGCGCTGCCGGCTTCGGATTTTCTTCCGACATACGCAATCCTGCTGCACCTGATCTAAGCAAGCAGATCTATCAGGATTGGGAATATTCCAACACCAAGAGTGCCTATGTGCTTGGAAAATTCGAATATGACCTGAATTCGTCATGGACCATCTATGGCGGCGCCGGCTACCGAGACTTTTCCCAGCAATCTCTTTCCACCGACATCTTCGTCAACGACACCTTGGGCAATGCGACGGCGACGGCATATTTCAGCCCGATCGAAGGCCATTCGGCTTCTACTCAAGTCGGGATCAGAGGAGAATTCGACACGGGGCCAATCGGCCATAACGTCAATCTGAACGCCTCGTATCTTTTCCAGGCTCTCGATCAGCAAAGCAACTATTACGGCTTCACATCTTTCGATACGAACATATACGACGCGCCGACCGTCGCCCGCCCCTCCACCGCCGGCTTCAGCGACAATCCGCCGAGATATTGGGACGTCAAAGCTCCGGCTGTGACGCTTGCTGACACAATGTCATTCCTGGACGATCATGTGCTATTGACTGCAGGCGTGCGCTACCAACAGATCGGCGTCGATGTGTTCGATCCGGATGGCAGCACGTCTCAGGCATATGACAAGCACGCGCTGACGCCAGCCTTCGGCTTGGTCGTGAAGCCGCTAGACAACCTGTCCATCTATGCCAACTATATCGAGGGTCTCCAGCAGGGACCGACGGCCTGGGCCGGGACATCGAACGCGGGCCAGATCTTCCCTCCCATCCTGACGCAGCAATACGAAGCCGGGTTCAAATATGATTTCGGGACGTTCACCGCGACCGCCAGTGTCTTTCAGATTGCCAAGCCGGGCAGCAGCATCACCACCGATGCCTTCGGCAACTCGGTGTTCAGCGTCAATGGAGAGCAACGGAACCGCGGCGTCGAGCTCAACGTTTTCGGCGAGGCCGCAGAAAATCTGCGCCTGCTGGGCGGCGTTGCCTATACGCAAGGCACGCTGACCAAGACGGATGATGGCCTCTATGACGGAAATACCGCTATCGGCGTACCCCGCTGGCAATCCAATCTGGGCATCGAGTGGGATCCGCAGTTCGCGGAAGGCCTGACGCTGTCCGGCCGAATGATATCGACCAGTTCCCAATTCATCGATCAGGCTAACACCCAGAAACTGTCAAGTTGGACCAGGTTCGATATCGGCGCTCAGTATAAGACGGAGTCATTCGGCAATCCGCTCGTCTTGCGCGCGTCGGTGGAGAACGTGTTCGACAAAAACTACTGGGCCGGGGTAGACGGTGGCTGGGCAACGACGGGCACGCCCCGCACGTTCAAGCTGTCGGCGACTGTGGATTTCTGAGTATGAAGGCGGGGCCAACGGTCCTTCGACCGACTCGTCGACATGTGCTGCAAACCGGTATCGCTACCGGTTTGAGCCTCATGCCCGGCTTTCGAGGGCGCACTGCGCGAGCAGCGCCCTCCCATCCCCTTGTCGTGCTGGATTTCGCCCACGCGCAGTCGCTTCTGGCGCTTGGCATCGAGACGTTCGGCATGGCGGAGCGCTGGCGCTACGAACAGTATGTCGAGGAGCCCCGCCTTCCAGCCTCCGTCTTCGACATTGGTACATTGCACCAACCAAACCTTGAGCTTCTGGCCAGGGTCCAACCTCAACGGATCATTCATTCGCAGGAGTGGCCAACCGATACCGATCAGCTCGCGCGGATCGCGTCGTTGACGGAGCTATCGATCTATACCGGCACACCGGCGCCTCTTGGTCGTGCGCGGCAATCATTCTTGCAGATCGCGGAGATCGCCGATGTCACGCAACGCGCAGCAGATTATATGGCCGGCTTCGAAGATCACATGGATGCCTACCGCTCCCGTCTAAAGCCATTAGAAGGCAAAAGAGTAATGGAGCTATGGGCGGCGACGCCGCGCGACTTCTGGACGCTTGGTACTGCCAGCCTCGTCCACAATGTCCAAGAGCATCTGGGGTTGAGAAATGCCGTGCAGGAGAGCGGCGACACCTGGGGCTGGCTGCCGGTAACAATGCGAGATCTGGGCGCGCTGGACGACACGATCATCATCCATTTCGGCCCGGTGCCTGCGCCGTTAAGCAACAATCCGCTCTGGAACAGTTTCGGCTTCGTTCGACGCCGGCAACTCGTCGTCCTACCCCGCAGCTGGCTGTTCGGCGGACTCCCCGAAGCGGATAGAATTGCCCGGCTCCTCACGCAGGCATTGGAGGGACGACATCATCTCTCCGCAAACTGAAACGCGACGCAAAAGGCGTTCTATCCTTTCCCTTGTATTGTTATGCATTCCCGGAGCCTTGGCCGCCCTTCTGAGCCTCTATCACATTTGGCTGGACATCCCTCTGTCGGCGTGGTGGCAAGCGCTACTAGCGCCGGATTTCGAAATTCCTGGCCAGATGATCGTGCATTTCATCACCCTTCCGCGCATAGCCGCAAGCCTACTGGCCGGCGCATCCTTGTCGCTCTCCGGCCTGATATTCCAACAGGTCCTGCGCAATCCACTGGCCGAGCCGTCGACAACCGGCGTATCGGCGGGTGCGGCACTCGCCCTGAAAGCCTCGGCCTTGCTCGTTCCTTCGTTGGCCTTGCCGCCTGTGCCGGTTGCGTGCGTAGGCGCGGCTGCGGCTATGTGCCTGACGCTTGCGCTGGCATCGCGCAACCTCGCCTCACCGCTGCGGCTGATCCTGGCAGGCCTTGTCGTCGGTCTGTTCTGTGGCGGGATTAATTCCCTGCTGGCCCTGTTCTTCCACGAAGAACTACGGAGCGTCTTTCTCTGGAATACTGGCTCGCTGCTTAATCTCGGTTGGGACGCGTCAGCCTACATGGCACCTGCGGTGTTGATATGCGCTTTACTGGCCGTTCTGTTGATCCGTCCGCTGGAATTGCTTGCACTGGAAGAGCATGGCGGCCGCAGTCTGGGCGTGCCGGTGGGCGCGGTTCGGTTAACCGGATTGCTAATTGCGGTCGTGCTGGCTTCCGTCACCATCGCTGCGGTGGGCGTGATCGGGTTTGTTGGCATAGCGGCGCCGGCGATTGCGCGGCTCGCAGGCGTCAGGACATTCAGGCAACGGATGGTCGCAACGCCCCTCCTGGGAAGCATTCTTCTCTGGCTCGCCGATCAGATCACACAGATCAATCCACTGTTAGGCAACGAGCTGCCGACCGGTGTCTTGACGGCCATATTCGGTGGCGCCCTCCTGCTCTGGATGCTGCCGCGACTCCGTGGCGCAAACCTTGGCGACGCTGGCGCCTCCCTTGCAAAGCGCAACGTCACCAACACTCCGTGCATTGTATTCGCCTTATGGGCCGTGCTGCTGGTCATTCTAATATGGGCGTCGCTTTTATCCGCGCAGAGCCTTGATGGCTGGGTCTGGCAGGGCGTTTCCGATGGAAATGTCGCCTTTGAATGGCGCTGGCCTCGTGTCGCTACCTCCGCAATTGCAGGAGCGATGCTCGCCGTGGCGGGCGCTATCATCCAGAGGATCACCGGAAATGCGATGGCCAGTCCGGAAATTCTCGGGATAAGTTCTGGCGCTGGCTTGGGAGTGGCCTTGCTATTTCTGTTTGATCCAGCTTCGGGCCATGCGCTGAAAGTGTCTGCAGCCAGCGGCGGAGCCTTCCTGACCCTGGCCCTGAGCTTCGCGCTCGCCAGAAACGCATCGGCGTCTCCGGAGCGGATGTTGCTGACTGGTGTAGCCCTTGGGACTGTATTTGGCGCGCTGTTGTCAGCCATCACCGTACGATTCGATCCGAGAGTCACCGGCCTGCTGTCATGGCTTGCCGGCTCAACCTATTCGGTCACGACATTCGATGTCCTCGCCCTGGCAAGCGTCGCGCTTGGCGTGGCAGCGATCCTCCCTCTTACCCTACGCTGGCTTGTGATATTGCCTTTGGGAAACGTGACGGCGCGCCAGATCGGGGTCAATGTTGGTGCAAGCCGCCTGACGCTGCTGCTCATTGCATCGCTGCTTACCGGAACAGCAGTACTGACCATCGGGCCTTTGAGTTTCGTCGGTTTGATAGCTCCTCATCTCGCTAGGATGACCGGCGGCAGAACCGTACTTTCTCAACTCGCTATGTCGGCGATTCTCGGAGCATTCGTCATGGTTTCAGCTGACTGGCTCGGCCGAAATCTCCTGTTTCCGTATGAGATACCCGCTGGCACGCTGGCTGCACTCGTCGGTACGCCTTACTTTTTCTGGCTGATGTGGAACCAATCGCAATGACCGTTGGCCTGTCGCCGAATGAGCTCTCGCTTTGACGGGAATCGAATCTCTGCGCCACCAGCTTTTCTCGCTAAGCTTCTGCTTCGTCAGCCATTTTTCGGCGTAAGATTCGATCATGGAAATCATGTGATTGGAGTATATTCTGATAGCCGGTTACAGGACGGGCACGACACACCTGTGATAACCGACTCCACATTTGTCCTGTGCAACTCGTTCCTATTTGAAGTCACCGAAGTCTCCGCTCAAATCGGAAGATCAGGCAGGTTTTTCAGCGCTTTGGATATAGCAGCTCGGCCACAGTTCGGGCATCCTGATGCTTGAAAGTTAGAAGTGGACGACTGAGAATAGCCGATGTCACTGCACAGGACTTCGTCTTCAAATTCAATCTGTCTCCAGCTTCGAAATGACACGTCGGGCTTTGAGGGGACCGCGCTTGGAAAAAGATACGGCGTTAAACACCGTCTATAATGTGAAACACGGTTGAGACAAAGCGGTGTAGTTGAGCATCCGTCGATATCGGCTGTTGCTTGAGAATTCTGGCGAACAGGAAAACCGCTGCGCGCTGCTGTGGCCAATGCAATCCTTCGCCCGTAATGCCGGTCGAGAAGAAGCCCTTGGCGGATCACACGCACGTCCCGCAATTACAACCAACCAGTAGAGAAAACAAATTCCATGGCCAAATGGACTTCAAAAAACATGCCGCCACAACATGGCCGCACTGCGCTCGTTACGGGAACTGGCGGGTTGGGCTATGAAGACGCAATGGCCCTGGCCCGCGCCGGAGCCAGAGTTGTTCTGGCCGGTCGCAATCCCGAAAAGGGCAATAAAGCGGTCGCAGCCATTCGAGAGAGCGTTCCAGGAGCGCAAGTGCGCTACGGCAAGGTCGATCTCGCCAACCTCGCGTCGATTGCGGAATTCGTCGCTGAATTTCAGCAGAACCAAGAGAGCCTCGACATCCTGATCAATAATGCGGGTGTCATGACACCGCCTCAGCGTCGCGAAACCGCAGACGGCTTTGAGCTGCAGTTCGGTACCAATTATCTCGGTCATTTCGCCCTGACCGGGTGCTTGCTGCCGATGCTGATGAACGGTCGTAACCCGCGTGTCGTGACCTTGGGAAGCGTTGCGGCACGCGGCGGAAAAATCGACTTCGGGGACCTGCAGGCAAAAGACAAATATCGCGCGATGCCTGTTTATAGCCAATCCAAGCTGGCCTGCGTCATGTTTGCCCTGGAACTTGACCGTCGCAGCAAGGCCAAAGGCTGGGGCATCGAAAGCATGGCAGCACATCCCGGGATATCCCGTACCGATCTGCTGGCAAACGGAGCCGGACAGAACAGCACCGCAGCCAAGATGCGCCGCTGGTTTCCGTTCCTCTTCCAGCCTGTCTGGAAGGGCGCTTTGCCAACACTTTTTGCCGCAACCGATCCGTCAGCTGGTGGTGGCCAGTATTACGGGCCAGACCGACTCGGCGGCACACGCGGATATCCCACACTTGAAAAGCCGCCCCTCAACGCGTTGGACAAACAGGCTGCGGCGCGTCTCTGGGACATCTCTGAGCAACTGACCGACGTCACATTTCCCTGACACACATCCGGCCGGCGCAAATACCTTAGTGGCATGCGCATGGTCCAGGTTGCAGAACAAACATCAGGCCGAATAGGCGCTCGTGGCAGCTTGTTTTTCGGTATGTCGGTAACGGCCGGGCGACTGGCCGATGATCCGCCTGAAAGCCGTGTTGAACGAATACTCCGACGTATAGCCGGACGCCAGGGCAATCTGGCCTACCGTCTCGTGTCCGGTCGCCAGTTTCTGGCAGGCCAGTATCATGCGCCAACGGGTGAGGTGCGCCAGAGGCGTCTCGCCGACCCGGGACCGGAAATGCCGCGCAAAGCTTGATCGCGACATTGCAGCGCGTGCGGCAAGGTCATCGAGTGTCCACGCATGAGAAGGCTGCGAATGCATGGCGGCGATGGCAGCGTTCAATCGCGGGTCTGCAAGCGCGGCAATCCAGCCGATTTCCGTCTGTGCGGAAGAAGACAGGTAGAGCCGCAAGGCCTGTGCCAGCATCATATGCGACAGGTTCTGCGCGATCTGTGACGAACCCGGCCTCGCCTCCCGCAATTCATCCATCATCATGTCGATGAAAAGCTTCATGGTTGCACTTTCGCGAACAGTGTCGATCCTGATCAGTGGAGGCAAAGCCTGCAACATCATGCCGGCATGCGGACCCGCCAGGTCAAATCGGCTTCCCACCAGGAAGACATCGCCGCCGCCATTGTGGACCACTACCTCGCCACTGCGGTTGGGATCCAGCACCTCGCTGGCCAGTCTGGGCTCGGTGTCCAGATCACTGGCAATCACGGCGGTTCGCCCGCTTGCAAGCACGAAGCAGTCACCCTCCCCCAACTGCAAGGCGCGGTCGATGCCGGCAACCCAAAGCCAGCAGCGGCCCTTCATCACGACGTAACATTTGATCCGCCCAGCCAGGTCGTCGAGGGTCAGCGCCCAGGAACCACCCGCATCAAACCCGGCGGTGATGTAGCTGCGAGGCACGAGCACGGAAAGCACTTCCGACAGTGGATCGAACGTCATTTGATACGCTCACGAATGAATATGACCTTCTGCAGTATAGTGAGTGCAAATGGGCTGCGCTAGAAGAAATCATCGTTCGAGAAAGGATCAGACTATGAAAGCTGCAGTCGTCAATGCATTTGGTGAAACGCCGTTGTTTCAAGACTTTCGAGCGCCCGAGGCTGGAGACGGCGAAACGGTCGTGACGGTCCAGGCGGCGGCGATCAGTCCCATTGTCAGGGCGCTGGCGTCGGGCAGACATTATTCGAGCAGCATGGCTGCCGGTTTCGTGCCTGGTGTAGACGGTGTCGGCATCACTCCGGAGGGGCAGAGGGTCTATTTTCTCTTTCCGAAATCACCCTTCGGTTCGCTGGCTGAACAATCGCTGGTCCAGAGGGCCATGACCGTGCCGGTGCCGCATGGTCTCGCCAGCGACAAAGCGGCTGCGATCGTTACCGGTGGATTGGCGTCATGGGTCGCCTTGTCCCGCCGCGCCCGGCTGGTCCGGGGAGAAACCGTGATGGTCCTCGGCGCCACCGGCGCTTCCGGTAGCATGGCGGTTCAAACCTCGCGATTTCTCGGTGCAAAGACAATCATAGCTGTTGGGCGCGACAAGGCGAGACTGCAAGGCCTCGATGCAGAGGTGAAAATCACGCTCGACGACCAGGCCGATGCGATGCTTCGCGCAGAGTTTGACCAGGGCGTGGATGTGGTTCTCGACTTTGTCTGGGGTGAACCGGCGGCACGCGTCCTGAAGGCAGCGACAAGAGACCGCGGTTCGCGATCGGGCGAGCCACGCCTGCGCTTCGTTCAACTCGGAACGATGGCCGGCGACGAGATTTCCATACGCGGCGACATGCTGCGAAGCACCGGCCTGGAACTGATGGGCAGCGGCATTGGTAGTGTCGCGGTCGCGGACCTCATGGCGGGCGCTGGTGAACTTCTGGCTGCAGCGCCCGCAGCCGGACTCGATACGCCGTTGGAGACCATGCCTTTGTCTTCGATCGCCGAGGCATGGAACGGCAATCCTGCCATCCGTTACGTGCTGGCCCCGACGGAATAGCAAGATAGCATGACAGTGGCTCATCTGCCTATCACCACAGGCACTCCTAACTCCCAGAAGCGCCGATGACCGTGGTGAACTTTCGGTGTTGACGCAAAAGCCGGGTGAACCAGACGATGACCGCCTCGGCGATCAGCATGAACCCCAGAACAAGCAGGGCAAGAAACGTCGTGTTGGTCGCGACGGCTGCTTCTGACACGTAATAGCCGATCGCCAGAAAGAGGCCATTCCAAACTGCTATGCCGGCCATCGATGCCGTCAGAAACCCATAGGGTCGATCCCGCATAAGGGCGCCCAAGGCTGGCGCGACCAGCCGTAAGGTAGGCACGAGCTGGAACGAGAAGGCCAGTGCGATGCGGTGTTGGCTCAATGTGGCAAGACAATTGTCGGTTCTGGCAGGCGCGATCCTCAAAAGCTGACTGATGCGCCGCAGAAGGCGCATCATCCGTTGGTATCCGAGGGACGTGACGATGCAGAAGGTTGCAGCCAGTCCGACTGCGCTGCCGACGGAGGTTACCAGCCATGCGCCCGCAAGTGACCATGCGCCTTCCGCCGCTCCAACACCGATGGCCAGATAAAGTCCGTGCGACGGCAGAATGGGGATCAAACGCTCGGACAGGGCAGCGACGAACAGGCCCAGCAGGCCGAATCCGCTGACCCAAACGATGATTTCGGCAACGGGATCCAGTCCCATGGTCTGTACCTCTTCCTGTCCGGGCGGACCTTCGTTGAGTATTGGCGGCCACCGAGGTCGCTGAGCCGGGGGAGCATTCATCCTCGGTGGCCTGGAGATCGCTCTTTGAGGGGTGAAGCGACCTCCGTCGGATCGGCAAGGAGCGTGGGGAAACGTCTCCGATCCGATAGGGTGTGAGCGCATCGGTCAGCTGCGCCGGACAATTCAGTTGGGGCGTGGCGCAAGCGCCATGCGGCGATTGCCGATCAGCATGGCCACGCCGGTAACCATGCTGGCGGCCGGCACGACCAGCAGCCCGACCGAAAGAGGGTTGGCGAATTGCGCAATTGTCGCCGCGTCGCTGATCAAGCCGACCAGGAGCGGCCCCAGTGCAGGACCGAGCAGACCGGACCCCACCATGACGAGGCTGGATGCCATAGCCTCCCTGCCCCTGCCAGCGACGAGATGGGCAGTACCAAACCCCCATGGCAGCATGAATGCAAAGGAAAACATGCTTGGCACCAGCAGCGCGATCGACATCCAGCCGATCGGCGCAAACAGTGCCGCCGTGGTGGTGAGGCTGGCGAGCAGAAAGATGATGCCCGGCGGGCCGAGCAGGCGCCCGGAACCTGAGCGCACGGCGCGGTCGAACATACGTCCACCAAGGAGTGTTCCGGCAATGCCCATCAATCCCTGCAGGAGGCCAAACGCCAGTCCGGCCTCACCGGTACTCAGCCCGTGGGTGCGAATGAGAAAAGGGGCTGTAAACACATAAAACGGCGCTGCTGCAAAACTTCCGGCGATCGCCCCGATAAACAGCCATCGAAAGGTGGCCGACGAAAGAAGTTTCAGGCTGGCACGAAAGAATGGTTCGCTGGCTGTGCCGGTGGATCGAAGCGGCGGGGTTGCGCCCACTACGACAAAGGCCAGCAGGCCGATCGCCGCGCTGATGGCGCCGGCACCCACCAGCGCGACCCGCCAGCCGAGCGTATCGATAACGGCACCGCCGGCTGCAAAGCCCACCATAGTGCCAAGCGGAATACCCATGGCAAAGAGACCGATCGCAAGACCGCGGCGTTCAAGCCTTATCTTTCGCGCAATGATCGCATGGCCGGCCGGCGTGCCACCGGCTTCCCCAAGGGCGACGCCGAACCGCGTCCCCGCTAAAGCCACAAAACTCGCCGCCATCCCTCCGAGAGCCGTCATCGTGCTCCAACCGAGGATGCACAAAACCAACACGAAACGGGGAGAACCACGATCGGCAAGACGCGCGAGCGGCAGCGAAAAAAGCGAGTAACACACTGCGAAGGCAGCGCCTGTTAGCAAACCTACCTGCGTATCACTGAGAGATAGCTCTTCCTTGATCGATTCCGCCATGATGAAAGGAAGTATTCTGTCTATCTGCGAGACAGCGCTGACCAGAAACAGAATAACCAATAGTGCTGGAACGCGCCATCCGCCGATGCATTCAACTGTACTGTCAGAAAACTCATGATTATTCACGTTTACATCATTTTCCATCACTTTTTCATTATCTGTTGACGGATGAACCGTTTCTGTCATGCTGATCCGGCCCCTGGTTTTGCTTGCACGTCGAAGCTAGAGGGAGTTCACCATGAACAAAATGCCCATTACCCCAAGAAACTTGCCTATTACTACATTGGACGATACGACTCCGGTCAGGGGCCAACTGTTGCGTTGGCCCGGCAGCCATCTGGAGGGTCGTGTGTCGTCAGCGCTTCTTGCCGAGGTCAATGCATATCTCGACGCCCAGGGTGGCGGAGAGGGCTTGTTTCCAACCCAGATGGGCACCGTGCACATCATAAGGGCGTACGAGCAGCGCATGCCAATGCGCCAACTCTACAAACCGTCGATGTGCGTGGTGCTCAAGGGCGCAAAGGAGATCATGTTCGGCGAAGACCTCCTTCGGTACGGCGCCATGCAATGCCTTGTCGTCAGCATGGAGATGCCCGCCAGCGGCCGGGTCGTCGAAGCCAGCCCGGATTCACCTTATCTCGGCATCACCATCGACCTCGACGTCGGCATGCTCCGGGAGGTTCTGGAGCAGCTGGAGACGCCGCCGGTCCCGTCCCAAGAACAAGCCGGCTGTGCCTTTGTCGGCAATGTTGACGAACCGCTGGCGGAATGCATCCTGCGCCTCATCCGCATGTCGCAGACACCCAAGGCGATCCCCATCCTCTTTCCGTCGATCATGCGGGAGCTCTGCTACTGGCTCCTGACCAGTCCCAACGGTGGCGAACTCTGCCAACTGGCGCTGCCGGAATCCAATTTCATGCGCGTCGGTAAGGCCATCTATTTTCTCCGTGCCAATTACGCGCAATCGTTGCGTGTCGACCAGATGGCGGAAGTGGCAGGCATGAGCGCCTCGTCGTTCCACCAGCACTTCAAGGCACTCACCTCAGTGACGCCGCTTCAGTTTCAGAAGCAACTGCGTCTTCTGGAGGCAAGACGCCTGATGGTTGCAGATGCCGCAGGTGTCGAAGATGCGGCCTATCAGGTCGGCTATCAGAGCCCATCGCAATTCAGCCGCGAATATACTCGGATGTTCGGCGTCGCGCCTAAGCGCGATGCCTTGAACCATCAGCGCATGTATAGCCAATACGCGAGCCGCAAGGTTCGCAGCGCATGACAGGCCATATATTCGCCGCCGGGGCCATCTGGCCGGCGGCGAATCTTCGACCGGTGTCCCATGATCCTCACCGAAACCAAGACATTGGCTTGAAACCGCGCAGGATCAGGCAGTATTTTCAGGCGAATTGGCATTCGCATACACTGGGGCGAGAGATAGTTTCCCAAGCGACATCCGGTAGCCGGCCTTTCCGTGGTCTCGTCGACTTGATCGAGACGTGGGGTGCGGTCAGGCGACCATGGATCAACGGGCTTGTCCCAGCGTCGCCATCAGAAGGAAACTAACAATATGCCGAAATTGCTGAAAGACGCCGTTCTGGCGCTGGCTGTTCTTGCCGGTCTGACCACCCTGTCGATCGTCTCCGTCTTCGCACAGGCGTCTTCGCCCGACGATATCATCGGTATATGGGCATCCGATGACGGGGCCTTCAAGTTCGAGATGTTCGACGCCGGAGAAACCTATGCGGCGCGGGTCATTTTCGCGCAGCCGCTGCTCGAGGCTGACGGCAGGACGTTCAAGAAGGACACCCTTAATCCGGATCCGACGCTCCGAGACCGTTCCCTTGCGGGCATCGTTTTCATCAGCGGTCTGCAATGGAATTCCGCCAATGGCCGCTGGGAAGGTGGTCGCCTCTACAGTGCCGCGACCGGTCGGACCGTATCCGCCCGCGCCACTTTAACGGATGGGGTGATGGAATTGCGGGCCTATATGGGAACGCCTGCGCTTGGCCGCGCCACCATGCTGCGGCGCGTGCCCTGATCGCAACAGTCTGCCGCGCAACACCGCCCGCCGCAATGACGGTACCGGTCGGCGCACACAACTTGCAGGACCGTGATCGCCGCCCGGCACTGCGCGCAAGTGCCCGGGCGGCAAAACGATTGCATGGCGGCAGTGGTCTCCTCCCCGGAGCGATCCACCGGCTCCATCCTGCCGACGGGCGAACCATAGGGAAACACGCCAATGACATGGTCCAATGGCTACTTTACCGATCTCAACTACACCCACGGATACTATACCGAAATGAGCCCCGCGACCTTGCGGCTCGCATGCCTCTGCAACGCCGTCGAAGCGCAGATACCCGACGAACCCTCCTATCTGGAACTTGGTTTCGGGCAAGGCGTGTCGATCAACATGCACGCCGCGGCATCGACAGGTGCGTATTGGGGCACGGATTTCAATCCTTCCCAGACGGTGGAAGCCCGCAAATTTGCCGAAGCCTCAGGCGCCAACATCCATCTTTTCGACGATTCTTTTGAGGAATTTGCGACGAGAGACGATTTGCCGGACTTCGACGTCATTGCATTGCATGGCATCTGGAGCTGGATTTCCCAGAAAAACCGCGCGACCATCACCGACATCATCCGGCGCAAGCTGCGCCCCGGCGGCGTCGCCTACATCAGCTACAATTGCCTGCCCGGCTGGGCCCCGGCCATTCCGATCCGCAAGCTCATGTCCCTCTATCGGGATTACGGGACAGCGAAGATGGCAAATCCGAACGAGATGATCGATGGAGCGCTGCAGAGCATTGAAGAGATCGCCGGTGCCGGGTCCGCCTATTTTCGCGAGAACCCGGCTGTCCGTCATCATGTGAAGGCCATGGCGCAGCAGGGCCGCAGTTATCTTGCCCATGAATACTTGAATGCCGACTGGCACCTCGAGCACTTTGCCGACATGGTCCATTCCCTTGATGATGCCAAGCTCACCTATGTAGGCTCGGCGCGTCTGCTCGATGGCATCGATTATTTCCAGATGGAAGACGCCGCGATCAAACTGATCGCGCGGGTCGGCCATCCCGTCATGCGCGAAACCGTTCGCGACTACATGATCAGCAGACGTTTCCGCACCGACGTTTTCGTCAAAGGCGCGCGCCTTCTCTCCAGCGTGGAACATCGTGATGCCTGGAACGCCCAGCTTTTCGTCCTCTCAAGGTCGCTGATCGACATTCCGAAGAAAATCGCCTGCGGCAGGGGAGAGGTCGAATTGCCGACGGAGAAGTACGACCGGATCATCGAGGCGATGTCCGACCACGGATACCGGCCGAAAACTGCCAAGGAGATTTACGAGCACAAGAGCATGCGGTCACTCAACCAGCAGGACGTGATCAGCATGTTGACCGTACTCACCGGTGCCGGTTTCGCAAGTCCCGCTCAGGTGCCTTCCGCGCGGGTGATGGAGCAATGCCGGGCTCTGAACGCCTATATCCTCCAGCGAGCGCGTATCAGTTCCAATCTGCGATACATGGTGTCGCCGGTCACCGGCGGCGGGATTACCCTGCCTCACATGGCGCAGTTGTTCGTCATCGCCTGCAGCGAAGGGGAAACTAACCCGGAGGTCATGGCTGATCGGGTGTGGCAGTTCCTCGAAGCGTCTGGTGAACGGGTTGTCAGGGATGGCAAAAGAATAGAGTCCAGGTCGGAAAACCTGAAGGAGGTTCTGGCGGCGGCCAACAGGTTTCTTAGCTACGAACGCCCCTTGCTCGAAGCCCTAGAGGTCATCGATCGTGACCAGTCGAGCAGGGCATGACCTGTTCTCGGAAGATGCGGCTACATAGCAGCTCAAGGGTCCGGCCGGCGCCTTGTTGCCGGCGGCCAAGATCCGCGGGATCCTAAACCCAAATAAACCCGGAGGATCAGGCAGATTTTCTGCGCGTATGGGCATGGTGACCACGCATCCCGGCAAGGTACGATCAGGCCATATCGAGCAATCGGGTTTCGTTCAGCAAGCCGCGCCCGTCTGCAAAAAACCAGCCAGGAGATCGACATGACACTTCTCACAGTCAACGGCCTTCGCATGGACATTGCCGCCGAGGACGACAAGCCACTCTTGTGGGCGCTCAGGGAAGATGCCGGGCTGCTTGGACCCAAATACGGATGCGGGATCGCCCAGTGCGGCGCATGCCGGGTGCTGATCGACGGCGAGTCGACGCCTTCCTGTTCTGTTTCCCTAGGCAGCGTCAACGGGGCGTCGATCACCACTGTCGAGGGGCTTTCTGATCAGGACGGCACGCTGTCGATCCTGCAGCAGGCCTGGATCGATGAACAGGTACCGCAATGCGGCTATTGCCAGCCCGGTTTCCTGATTGCTGCAACCGCTTTGCTGGCACAGGTGCCACAGCCCAGCGACACGCAAATCGACGAAGCGATCACGAATATTTGTCGCTGTGGCACCTATCAGCGTATTCGAAAAGCCATTCATCGCGCTGCAGTGGCGCTCTCCCATAACTGAGGAGCCTCCCATGCCCCGTCTTATATCACGACGTGCCTTTCTTCTGACCGGCGCAGCCGTCTCCGGGACGGCCCTCGTCGCAGCCGTCGGCGGTGTCGGTTACCTCGCAACCGTCGACGTGGACGGACTTGGCGGCCATGTCGACGGCGACAGCGGCGTTCTCAATGCCTTCGTCGTCATCCATGCTGACGGCAGGATGGTCATCAACGTGCCGAAGACCGAAATGGGACAGGGAATTCACACCGGCCTTGCCATGGTGGTGGCCGAGGAACTCGACATTCCCTTCGACGAACGGATCAGCGTGGCATTTCCCGTTGAACCGTTGCCGGCCTATTCCGTTTGGTTCAACATGCTTCAAGTCCGGCCGGAAGAGGCGTCAGGCCCTGTCGTCTGGCTCGGGCGGCGGGTGATCGGACAACTCGGCTTCATCGCCACCGGAGCGTCGGGATCGACGATGGGAATGTGGCATCCGATGCGGGTGGCTGGCGCTTCCGCGCGCCACATGCTGCTTGCCGCAGGGGCGTCACGCCTGGGCGTACCCGTGGCGCAACTGACCACCGGGGATGGTTTCGTCCGGCACGAAGCATCCGGCCGCAGCCTGTCATATGGCGAACTGGCCCGCAAGGCCGCGGTTCTGCCCCCGCCTGATGAACCCGTGTTGAAGCCCGCTCGCCAATGGCGGCTGATCGGCAAATCGCAGCCGCGTGTCGACCTGCCCGCCAAGGTCCGCGGCGAGCCGGTATTCGGCGCCGATGTCGTCCGGCCCGATATGCTCCACGCCGCCATCCGACACGCGCCGGTGTTTGGCGCTGAGGTGGCCCGCGTTGTCAATGAGGCCAAGGTGCGCGCTGCCCATGGCGTGGTGGACGTCGCGGTGATCGACAACCGCCAGGTTGCCATTGTGGCCGATTCCTGGTGGCGCGCCGAACAGGCTGCATGGCTAGTCGAGATCGAATGGTCGAAGACGCAAGCAGACGCCGTCACCAGTGTGGAGATGGCCGCCCGACTACAATCGGCGCTTCAGACCGAAGACCCCTACGACCATATCAACGAGGGCGACGTGGACGCGGTCATCGCAAGCGGCTCTGCGTCGGTGATCGAGGCCAGCTACGAGGTGCCTTTCGTCACCCATGCCTGCATGGAGCCGATGAATGCGACGGTGATCGTCCGGCAGGACGGATCCGCGGAAGCCTGGGTGCCGTCCCAATCTCCCTTCGCAATACGTCAGGGGGTGCTCAAGGGTGCCCGGTGGGCAGGTGTGGAACCCGAAACTGTCACCTGCAACGTGACGATGAACGGCGGTGCGTTTGGCCGCCGCAGCGACCAGGATGTGGTTGCCCAGGCAGGCTTTCTCGCGGCCCGCCACCGGGGTCGGCCGGTCAAGGTCATGTGGTCGCGCGAAGAGGACATGGCACGCGGGCTTTACCGCAGCCATGCGGCCGCGCGGCTGAGAGCGGCTCTGGGACCGGATGGAATGCCCATCGCTTATGATGCACTGGTTGCGTCGCAGTCCATCATCGATTCGATCGCCGGCCGTAATTTGCCCATCAACCCCGGTCCGGAGGGCGACGCCCTGACGGTCGAGGGACTGGACAAGCGTCACTACACCATTCCCAACCGACGCATGCGAAGCCAGAACGTACCGAGCCACATACCGATTGGCTTCTGGCGCTCGAACGGGTTCTCGTTCAACACGTTTTTCACCGAGAGTTTCATCGACGAATGCGCTCTCGCCGCAGCAACGGATCCCCTGGACTATCGCCGGGCTCTGCTCAGAGACAATCCCCGCCATCTCGCGGTGTTGAACCGGGTGGCCGAGATATCAGGCTGGGGCACCCCGCTGCCGCCAAGTCGTGGACGCGGGATCGCCATGGAAGAATGCTATCGCAGTATCGTCGCACAGGTGGCGGAAGTCACGATTGCCCCGGACGGCGAGATCACGGTCGACCGCGTATTCTGTGCCATCGATGTGGGCATGGTGATCAATCCCGACGCGGTGGTCGCGCAGATGGAGGGTGGCATCGTCTTTGGTGTGACCACGGCACTGATGAGCGCCATCACGATCGACAGCGGCGGCGTGGTCGAAACCAATTTTCACGACTTCCCGATGATCAGGATTGCCGACTCTCCGGATATTTCAGTTGCGATCATTGACAGCGATCTGCCGCCAGGCGGTGCAGGCGAGCCCGGCATAGTTCCGGTGGCAGCAGCATTGGCCAACGCAATTCATGCCGCAAGCGGTCGCCGTCTGCGTTCCCTGCCCCTGGCAGCAACAGAGACGATCGGTGAACGACAGACGCGGCGCATGCTGCGAACTTGAAAACAGGACATATTGGATGAAAGGCGAAAAAGTCGTTGTAATCACCGGTGCCAGCAGCGGCATAGGTGAAGCGACCGCGCGGCATCTTGCAGCGCGCGGCTGCAAGATTGTGCTTGGTGCACGCAGCAAAGACAAGCTCTCGCAAATCGTGGACGAGATCCGCTGGGACGGTGGAGCGGCGGAGTGGGTCGAAATTGAGGTCACCCGTCGCGACGATGTTGACGCCCTTGTCAAACACGCCATGACTACGTTTGGCCGAGTCGATGTTTTTGTCGCCAATGCCGGGTCATGCCGATTGGGCCGATGGATGACCTTGCCGTCGCCGATTGGGAACTGATGGTCGACGTGAACATCAAGGGCCTGCTCTGGGGAATTGCCGCAGCGCTTCCTGTCTTCCGCAAACAGCAGTCCGGCCACTTCGTTGCAATCGCATCGACGGCTGCAAGGAAGATTGTCCCGAACATGGCAGTCTACGCGGGCACCAAGGCCGCCGTTATCGGCATCTGTGATGGATTGCGCCAAGAAGTGGCTGGCGACCTACGCGTCACCACCGTGCTGCCTGGCTACACGGCGACCAACTTTGCCCAGCACATCCGTGACGAGAGAATTCGAGCACAAAAGGAAACAGGCGCAGCCGTCGCCATGCCAGCGGAAGCCGTGGCAGCCGCGATTGCCTATGCGATCGACCAGCCTCACTCGGTCGATGTCGGCGAGATCTTAATCCGTCCAACGGCGCAGGCCTGAGGCACTGACATGTCTTCCCGCGCACATTTTGAGATAAACACAAAGGATTAATGCATGTCCGTGGCTCCGCAGATCAACAATGCATACGTGCCGTCCGACCGCGCCCGGTTTCTGCGCGCCTGGCTTCAAAACCCGTTGCATGTTGCATCGGTCACGCCGTCAAGCCGGGCGCTCGCCCAACTGATCACCAGTGAAATCGGCGTTGACACCGGACGGGTCATCGAGCTTGGCCCCGGGACCGGGGTCTTTACAGATCTGCTCCTGGAGCGGGGCGTGCGGGAGCGAGATCTGACACTGATCGAACAGGAGGTCGGATTCGTTGCGATGCTGGAGAACCGCTATCCCTTGGCGAGCGTGCTGACGATAGACGCCGCTCGGCTCGGTCGACACCTGCAGGGTGGTGGCAAATACGGCGCAACCGTCAGTGGCCTGCCTTTGCTGTCGATGTCGCCGCGCAAGGTCATGGCCATATTGCGGAGCTGTTTTCATCTGATGGAGGCGCGTTCCGGCTTCTATCAGTTCACCTACGGCCCGCGTTGCCCCGTGCCGCGCCGGATCCTCGATCGGCTGGGGTTAAAAGCGGCCCGCACCGGCTGGACACCCCATAACCTGCCGCCGGCAGCGGTCTATCGCATTTCGCGGCGTCCCGAATTGTGGTGGCAACACGGCGCCGTCGAATGAGGGCTGGTCGTGCCGATCGGCAGCCGGGCAGCGCAAGCAGCCACCCAACCCGTTCATCTCGATTGGGAAGTCTATCTTACCAGCGCGAGTAGAGATTAGACGGTTATCTTCTCAGCCATGGCGAACTATTCTCGATCTGCTGCGACCTTGAGGCAATTGGCCTGCAAGCGGATGGCAGCGAGAATTTGCAAACACCAAGGAGTTCATATGTCGGACCCGCAAGATACGCGATTTCCTGAGATCACCCGCAGACAGGTGTTGGAAGTTGGAACGGTTGTTTCAGTGTCCGGAATGATGCTGCCGACTTCGGGGCAGGCCCAGTTGTCTGGTCCACAAGCCTCGCCGGAAAACGGCGTGACGGTTGGCCTTAACTTCCGCGTCAACAGTAAAGAAACGAGTCTGGAAATCGATGCCCGTGCCTCATTGCTGGATATGTTGCGTGAACGCTTGCAGCTTGTTGGCGCCAAGAAGGGATGCGATCACGGCCAATGTGGCGCCTGCACGGTTCACATTGACGGCCGTCGAGTGGCTTCCTGCCTGACGCTTGCAGCCAAGGCGAATGGCCGAGAGGTGACCACCATTGAAGGGATCGCCGGACAGGACCGTCTCCATCCGATGCAACAGGCCTTCATCGATCACGACGCCTTGCAATGCGGATACTGCACGCCTGGCCAGATCATGGCTGCGATCGCCTGCGTCAGGGAAGGTCATGCCACAACGCCTGATCAGATCAGAGAATACATGAGCGGAAACATCTGTCGTTGTGGCGCCTATGTCGGCATCGTGGCAGCCATCGAGCAGGCCGCTCCTCAAATCGAGCGGAGCTAAGCCATGAAGCCATTATCCTACACTCGCACCCGAACGGCTCGTGAAGCGATCGAGGCATTTGTCGCCGCCGGCGAAGGCGCTCGCTATATCGCCGGCGGTACCAACCTTTACGACCTGATGAAACTCTGGGTCGTGCAACCCTCTCACCTGATCGATATTGCCACGCTCGATGGCGCCGATCGGATCGAGACCAGCGGCGACCGGCTATTTTTCGGGGGTGGAGCGCTGATGGCCGACGTTGCGGAGCATGCCGTTGTGCTTCGCGATTATCCCGTGCTGGCGGAAAGCCTCTCGAAAGCAGCCTCCCAGCAACTCCGCAATATGGCAACCGTCGGCGGCAACCTGTTGCAGCGGACACGCTGCCCGTACTTCAGGAATGGTGCGGGCGGATTGTACCCCTGCAACAAGCGGGAACCGGGTACCGGTTGCGCCGCGATCGGCGGCCTTGATCGGTCTCAGGCCGTGCTCGGCGTGAGTGATGCTTGCACCGCCGTGTCACCCGGTGATTGGCCCGTGGCACTGACGGCCATGGATGCAGAGATAGAGGTCGCGGGCCTCAATGGCACACGAGTCATCCCGATATCGGAACTTTACCTGCTGCCGGATAAAACACCCCATCTCGAATTCACAATCGGCCCAGAGGAAATCATCACCGGCATCTCGGTCCCGAAAACTGCCGCCGGCCGAAACTCGACTTATCTCAAGGTGCGCGACCGTGAATCTTATGCTTTTGCGCTCGCTTCCGCTGCTGTTGCGCTGGACATGGACGGAGTTCGTGTGCGGCGAGCGCATATCGCCTTGGGAGGCGCGGCCACACGACCCTGGCGGGCGCGGGAAACTGAGGCTCTTTTGCAAGGCCATCCGCTGACTAGGGAGCGCACGCTGGACGCCGCCCAGGCAGCGTTTGCCGGTGCGAAGGTGGGACATCACAACGCTTTCAAGATCGAACTTGGAGCCCGAACCGTCGCTGACGCCATCATGAGCGCCGGGAGAAAGAACCAGTGACCCTGAAACGCACCACTGACCGTCCAAGGATTGATGCCCAAGAAAAAGTGCTCGGCCGCGCCCTCTATGCTGCCGATCAACCGTTTCCGGGTCTGCTGCATGCGATGACCGTGCCGGCGAAGATAGCCAAGGGGCAGATCCTGTCCATCGACACTGTCGCGGCCCTGAATGTTGCGGGCGTCGTACGCATCTTCACGCATGAGGATTTTTCGCAGATCAAGACGACGCCCGCGGCCCGCGGCGCCTATGGTCAGCCCGGCAAAGGCCACCAGCCGATGACGGCGCCGCAGATACGTCATCGGGGCGAGCCGGTTGCCCTCGTGGTGGCCGAAACCTTGGAGGCGGCGATCGAAGCCGCAGAAGCCGTGACGGTGCATTATGCCGAAGAGCCTTTCAGCGCGCGGATGGAAGACGATGGCGCTAGCCCGGAGCCGGAGGCCAGCCAGCACGTGGCCGGGGATGCCAGGGCCGCCTTGTCCAGTGCCGCACATGTCATCGACGTGGAATATTGGCATCCCCAGCAGCATCACAATCCGATCGAATTGATCTCGACCACAGCCGTGTTTGAGGACGGCATTCTGCAGATCTACGAGGGCACGCAGGCGGCAGCTGCCTTTGCCGGCGGGCTGGCCAGCATGATGGGACTGGAGCCGCAGATGCTTCGGGGCATCAGCCCATATACGGGTGGAGGATTCGGCCAGAAGAACGGGGCGCAGGAACAGAGCGTACTAGTGGCAAGTGCCGCTTTAATCCTTCGCCGCCCGGTCAAGCTTGTCATGCCGCGGGGCCAGTTGTTTCACACCGCGTCCTATCGCCCGCGGAGCCGGCATCGTGTGCAACTCGCAGCGGACGACAGCGGCAACCTGCTCGCCGGCATTTATGAATCGGTACAGCAGCACAGCCGATACGATGGCTTCAGCTGCGAAAACGGCGTGAATCCGCCACGCATGTATAACTATCGGACCTGGTCGGGTAGCGACCGCATCGTCCGGGTTGATACCCAGACGCCTGGACACCAGCGAGCGCCGCACGAGCAAGCCTCGAGCTATGCCACCGAATGCGCTCTTGACGAACTCGCCGAGGCGCTCGGCATGGATCCTGTAGCGCTTCGCATTACCAACGACACGCAGCGCGATCCCATGACCGGCAAGCCCTTTTCCTCCCGCCATCTCGCGGAGTGCCTGCGGCGCGGTGCCGAATTGTTCGGCTGGGACCGGCGGGTGGCGCAGGCCGGCGTTCTGAGGACTGCGAACGGGGATTTTGTCGGTTTGGGCGTGGGCTGTGGCAACTATAAAGCCTCTATGTCACCGTCCGTCACCACACTTCGGCTTTCGGCGAGCGGAAGATGCGAGATCGCAACATCTGGCCACGAAATGGGTCAGGGGATACGCAGTGTCATTGCCGAGGAACTGATCGACGTGCTCGGTCTGGAGCCTGACAAGCTCGACATCAGGATCGGTGACACCGGCTATGCGCCGCAGCATCTCACCGCAGGCTCATGGGGCGTGGGCAGCGCTGCGCCGGCGGCCAGGGCCGCTGCGCTGAAACTGCGCGAGCAACTGGGGCTGCTGACCGGCGCTCCCCTGTCGGAAGAGCCTGTCCATGTCCAACTGGCGCGCACGCGCCGTCCCTCTCTGGAAGTCTCGATCGAGACCATACCGCTGGGCAAGGACCGACAGGTGCTCGACCAGATGCGCAAGGGTATCCCGGCAACCTCCGGCCCCGAATATCCCGACTTTCTGGCTTTCAGCTGGATCGCGCATTTTGCGGAAGTCCATGTCGAACCGTCAACGGGGCGCGTCCGTGTCAAGCGGTTTGTCAGCGTGGCCGACTGCGGACGGGTCATGAACCGCCGTACGGCGGAAAGCCAGGTCCGGGGTGGAGTCATATGGGGCATCGGCGCTGCCCTGCGCGAGGCCGGTGAAACCGATCCACGCTACGGCGGCGTCCTCAACAACGACCTTGCCGAATATGTCGTGCCGGTCAACGCCGACATTGGCGCGATCGATGTCGATTTTATTGAGGAGCCGGACACAAACCTCAATATATCCGGGGTCAAGGGGCTCGGAGAGGTGGCCATGGTCGGTGCGACGGCCGCCATCGTCAACGCCGTCTACAACGCGACCGGAAAGAGGATCCGGCATTTGCCGATCCGGATCGAGGATCTACTTTGAAAGTCGCGCATCGACGACACTATGTGGTGGGAAAAAGAGCCATTCCATTTCAGGGTCTGGCCTGCCAGTCGTAGCGTTTCATATAATCGAGAAAAGCCCGCATGGCTGCACTCGGCAGGCGGCGATTGGGGTAATACAGAAACCAGTGCGGCAAGGTGGGGCTCCAGTCCGCCAGAAGCTCCACCAGCCGGCCGTCATGGATCAGAGGCTTTGCGTAGTCGTCCAGGACATGGGCGATGCCCCTCCCCGCCAAGGCCGCCTGAAGCTCGTTGCTCACCGCACTGACGGTCAGGCGTCCAGCAGGTGTCACCTCCAGCTCTTCGTCCCCGTGGACAAATCGCCACGTGACGAGGGTGCCGCCGGGAAATCGACGCTTGATGCAGTCGTGACCGACGAGGTCATGGGGCGTCTCCGGTGCGCCTTCTCTTTCGATGTAGTTTGGCGAGGCAACGATCGCATATCTAAGCGATGGTCCCAATGGGACGGCGATCATGTCCTGCGCCAATTGCTGGCCGAACCTGACGCCTGCGTCGAAACCCTGCGCTACGATGTCGATCACCGCCGCATCGCTGATGATCTCAATCTTCACGTCGCGATAGGTTTCCATGAAGCCGAATACGAGGGGACAAAGGAGATGATCGACGGCAGGAGCCGGCGCATTGATCCGCAACGTTCCGGACGGACTGTCTCTGAGCTCATCGACCTCGGCGATGGCGAGCTGGATGTCGCTCAGGGCCGGTGCGAGACGATCCAGAAGGCGCTGCCCAGCCTCCGTCGGCGATACACTTCTCGTCGTTCGGTTGAGCAGGCGAATGCCGAGCGACTCTTCCAGCGCGTTGATGGTCTGGCTCAAGGCTGATGACGAAACGCCGCGCTCAAGTGCGGCGGCACGAAAGCCACCACAGCGGACGATGGCTGCGAAAACATCGAAACTATCAAGTCGAATTGAGCCCATTGCGAAGTCTGCCTTATCAAGCTGATCAAATTTGTATCGCTTATCAGCGCGGATGGCGGATGTCATGATGAATTTGAAATGGCGCCAGCGCACCTTGCTGGTCCGGAACAGTTTGAGAGGACTCCCAATGAACGCGTTCACCCTTAAAAGACGAGCTGCCATGCTCTCGGCAGTCGTCGGCGCATCCAGCCTGTTCGTTGCCGGTCGTAATGGCGGCGGTATCGCAAATGCCCAGGCGACAACAGCTGTCAGCGCAAATGCCGGTCACTACCGTTTCCGCGTCGGCGAGATCAACGCGACGGTGTTGAGCGACGGCGTGATCGGCAGTCCGCCCCGGATCTATGCAAGCGATGCGCCGGAAGCCGAGCTTCAAGACGTGCTGCGACAGGCATTCTTGCCGACAGACCACATGGAGCTCAACCTCAACACCCTTCTGATCGAGACCGAAGGCCGGCGGATTCTCATCGAAGCCGGCGCCGGCGGTACGATGGGTCCGAATGGCGGCCGGATCTTCCAAAATCTGGCAGCGATCGGACTTGGCGCCGAGGACATCGACACCATCGTCATCTCGCACACCCATCCAGACCATGTCGGCAACCTCAGAACCGCGGATGGCGGTAAAGCTTTCCCCCGCGCCACGGTTTTCCTGCCGAAGGCGGACTGGGATTTCTTTGTCCTTACCGATCCCGATCTGTCCTACATGCCGGTCCCGGAGGAATTCCGTCTGCGTTTTGCTGCCGCCATCAAGAGCAGCCTTGAGCCGGTCAGGAACGATGTCGAATTGTATGAAGCCGGCGCCGAGATCGTTCCGGGTCTCACGACGATCGTCGCCTCCGGCCACACGCCCGGCATGGCGACCTTCCTTATCCATTCCGGTAACGACCAGTTGCTGCTGACCGCCGACCTTGCCTACCACCCGGTCGTCAACGTCGACAGACCCTGGCTTCCGGGCCCGGATCGCGACAAGGAGACGGCGCTCGCATCTCGTCGCCGCATCTTCGACAGGGCCGCTGCCGATCGCATTCCGGTGCTCGGCTTCCACTTTCCGTTTCCGGGCCTTGGCCGGATGCTGAAGACCGATGGCGGTTACGCCTGGGTCCCTGCCAACTGGCAATTCTGAATTCAACATAGGCGAACAGGAGAGCTCTCATGGACCAGTCGAAGATCAATCGTCGCGGCTTTCTCGGAACAATGGGTGCGGCGGCAACCGGGCTGGCGCTCGCCGCCCAGACCACCGCAACCGCACAGGCCCAGGATACCACTGCCGCGTCGCCTGCCCCGGCATCCAACCCGGATGTGCTGACCCGTACATTGCCGCGCACCGGTGAAACGGTGACGACCCTCGGTCTCGGCACGTTCCTGACCTTTGACCTGAAGCCGGGCGATCGCCGTGACGACCTCCGGCAGGTCTTCGAGCGGTATGTGGCGGCCGGCGGTCGCGTGGTCGACACCTCGCCGCTTTATGGCTCCGCCGAAGTGAGCGTCGGCCAGTTCATGGGCGAGTTTTCCGGATCGGACCAGATGTTCCTTGCCAACAAAGTCTGGGCCACGGGTGAATATCTTGGCGACGAAAGCCATGCGGTGGAGAGCTTCCGGCAGTCGCGATTGCGCACTTGGCGCGACACGATCAATCTCATGCAGTGCCACAGCATCACCAATGCACCTGTCATCATACCGCTGATGAAGTCGTGGAAGCAGGACGGCATGATACGCCATGTCGGCGTGACCCATCACGAATCCTCAGCGCAAGACCAGTTGACGGCCATCGTGGAGCGCGGCGATGTCGACTTCGTCCAGACCAACTACTCGATCTTCAACCGTGACGCCGAACGGCGCTTGTTGCCGGCGGCAGCCGACAAGGGCGTGGGCGTTTTGATCAATCTGCCTCTTGAAAAGGCGCGTCTGATCAAGGTGGTGGAAGGCCATTCTCTTCCAGATTTTGCGCAGGAATTTGGTGCGACGAGCTGGGCTCAGTTCTTCCTGAAATGGGTCATGGCGCATCCGGCAGTTTCAAGCGTGCTGTGCGGCACGTCGAACCCCGATCATATGAGCGACAACGTCCGGGCCATGACCGGCCCGCTTCCCGACGAGCGCATGCGCCAGCGCATGGTCACCCATATGGAAGCCATTCCGGGTTTCGGCTCAATCGCGACCATGCCGTGGTATCCCGGCAAGGAGAAGATGTATTCCGGTCTCATCAAGGAGGCTCAGGCGAACGCCGCCAGCCGGCTGCGATAGTCGCCGTCGACCACCGCAGCTCCAAGAGTTCGAAACCCGGGAGATTACCTTGCCCTCCACACGACGCTATCTTCTGACCGCTTTCCTGTCGCTGCCTCTGCTGGATGCCGCCAAAATGCGGGCGTTTGCGCAGGCCACGCCGCAACTGGCTCTGACCCCGTCCTGTGACGACGGGGACGAACTCACTCTCGAAAGGGAAGCTGGTCCGTTCTTCAAACCGAATTCGCCGCTCAATCGCGATCTCCACCCGGACGCAAGCGATGGCGAACGGATCACCGTGGCGGGCTTCGTCTTCGACAACCGCTGCCGGCCTTTGGCCGGCAGCCTCGTCGAGATCTGGCATGCGGATGAACACGGAGACTATGATCGGGACGGCTTGCGCCTGCGCGGACATCAGTTTGCCGACGCGCAGGGACGCTGGTGGTTCAACACGATCGTGCCGGCGCTTTACCCCGGCCGTACCCGCCATTTCCACTTCAAGGTTCAGCGCTCCGGCGGCCGTCTCCTTACCACCCAGCTCTATTTTCCCGGGGAACAGAAAAATGTCGGGGATTGGCTATTCCACGACTCCTTGCTGCTGGAAATGGAGAAGACCAAGGACGGCCTGTTTGGACGCTTCGACTTCGTGATTTAATGTGTCGAACAGGCGTTGTTCGGCCCCATATTGGCCCGTGGCGCCGCGTAAACCGCCGACGATAACCTGAAGGGGCTGCGTCAGGAACGAGGCTGAAGGCATCAAATCCGAGTTGATTGCCATAGCTCGAAAAGGGCAGACAAGGACCCGCAGGTTTACGATATGAGGATCTCTGCGATGCCCATCGGGCAAACGCAGAGCCCTTGGGTTTGCTTAGAGGGTAATCTGCAGGTTGCGGATCGTTGGTAGCCGATGGCGTGCAAATTCCTCTGCTATCAGCAGCAATTCCTCCTGATTTTCTTGGTCGGCCATCAACATTTTCCCGTCTTTGAGGAGACGATGGCCCTGCGGGGCGAGAATGCGCCAGGCGTCCGATGCCCAATCCGCCGGCAATTCTTTGCCCTTGTTGATCGCCAGCATGAAAAGGCGGTCCGCCCGGTTGATCGCCAATCCTCCGCCTGTGACGGGCGAGGCCAGGAATTGGTGGTCTTCGCTGTTTTCCGCATGCTTGCAAACGGCAAGATTGAAGAGCCTGCAGCTTTCGATCCGAGCGTCCTTGTTCTGGTCTGGAAGACAGGGCTGAAGAAAATTCGCGCCGACCAGCACGGTGATCGCCTGGGTGATCTGTCGCCAATTTGCCCTCTCCAGCGTGTTGCTCTCAAGCAGCCCGCGGGTGGATACCTGCCCCTGTGAGAAAGCTTTGATCAACGCGGGATATGGGGGGACCTTCAGATCGATCTCTCCCATCCGCGTCTTGATGGCTGGCGGAGTTTTCTCGGCAGGCATGGATAACGCGAAACGCATGTCGAGCCATACACCGGCGGCACTGCGGTCCGTGTGTTCAACCCGGCCCTTACAGAACAGGTCGGTACGGAACAATTGGTTTACGACAAAATCGCGAAGTCCTTCCCGTCGTATCGGGTCGCTTTCCGCATCGAGAACCTTGCGCTGCTCTTCCGACAGCGAAATGTCATCGAACTGGTCGAGCAAATTCAGCGAACCGACGAAGGAGAGCTTTGCCTCTGCGAGCTCAGCGGCAACATCCTCGAAATAGAACGGCGTCCAGTCCCGATTGAAATATTCATGTGCCAGATAGTTGCGCGCCATGGTCGTCATGCTTTTGAGCCGGGCACTTGCCGCCACATGCACCTTGAAAAAGTCGGACTTCACCTCGGCCAGCGATGTCACAAGGGTAAGCGCATCATCAATGCGCGGCGCCAGCGGTCCCGACGTCCTTGCAGCCCGATCCACCAGCAGGCGACGCAGCGGCAAGGTCACAGCCCAGCCCGGCATGGCATTGTAGCTGACATAGACGAGTCCGCCGGGTTTGAGTTTTGCCGAGAGAAAATCGACGATATGCCTGCGATTTTCTTCGGAAACCCAGGTCAGGACGCCGTGCAAGACGATAATGTCGAAACCTTCGGGCAGGCCCTGGCATGACAGAAAATCCGCAAAAGCGTTTTCGTAGAAGCGCACATTCGTCAGCTTGGCATCGGATGCCAGATTGCGGGCATTGGCGATATGCGCCGGATTAAAATCCATCGCATGGAACCGCATCTGGGGATTGGCGGCCGCAAGCAAGTTTGTCGAAAAGCCTTGGCCGCAACCCAGTTCGCAATATTCCAGTGGGGACTGGGACAAGTCGAACTTTTGACCGCGGGAGAGCGCTGCAAAGTTTAAAATAGAGGGTGTGAGCTGTCGGTAAAAACCATGGGTGTACGATAATTCGTCAATATATCCAGAATGCCAGTTAGCCAATGTCAGCCGCCATTGTTAGGTGTTCCCGTTGCGGGTTGGTACCACCGCTGAACGCGCTCGTGGCAGATGTTGCACGACCCCGTTGTCAGACATTCCAACCCATACAAAATCTAGAACCGGACGCATCTGAGGGGTATGCCTAAACCCTCAAACTATCTGCCCAATTCTCCAGCGATTCTTTGGTTTTCGTCGTTAAATGAACGCAATCCAACGGCCTGAGAAGATGGCACTGACCCAAACAGCGAGAGACAGGGCGGCCGCGATACGACCGCGTGACGTATCGAGCACACGCCGTATATCGGCAGCGCCTGCAGCAGCGCGAAGAAGCACTGCATTCGTCCCGGCAACCAAGAGGATTGCCATCTTTGTCAGAAAGGCTGGATTGGAAGCGTAGTGATCAATTTGCACGGAGACCAGGAGCAGACCCGTTGACGCCGCGACAGCGAATCCAACCAAGGCCATACGCATGAGGTCCGACAATGCCTCGTCCAGTTTTGCACTCAACACGCCCAGAAGGCGAAGATCGACGATGGCGATTGAGCCTACGAGAAGTGCGATTCCGAGAATGTGCAGCGCCGAGATGGCGGGATAGAGGCCGGGTATCGTGACGATCATGCGAACCAACGGTATAGTCTCTATCCACTCGAATGCCTCGGTCAGTTGCATCCATCTACCCCCGGAGCCCAGTCCCCGGTGTACGACACCACCTCACCAGTCGACAATCGCAGCCATGTGCTGCGCAGCTGATGCGGAGCCAAGCAGTTGCGAAGGGCGACAATCGTGACGCGATCCCCAACGCTTAACTTGTCAGCGAGATCATAGAATAGGCGCACGGGCGAAAGCTCGATGTCACGTTCGGTGCCCAGGTCGTCCGCCCGGGCTGTCAGCGGTCCGAAATATTCCTCAGGTCTTCCAAGCTTCAGGTCAGGAATCTCCCCGGATTCCACCCGCACGGTAAAAACCGGATGGGGCGGAGCAAACGTCGCCGCCGTGATGGTCCCGTGCAACATGATGGGCGAAGACGCATCATATTTACCGGTAACACCGTGGTGCGCCTGTACGATCCCGGTGAGGGCCAACAGACTACCAACAGTTCCCAGCCAAATCAGGCGAGAGAATTTGAGCATCACGCCAGCCTTTCATTTTTGTGATTTTGAACTCTTGGTGTGTGCCTTGACGATACGGCCGCTTTCCAGCACGGTCCATGCGCTATCATCCGTGATATCTTTGTCATCGTACGGAAGCCTATGGATCCCCTCTCCGAAGTCCTGTCGCTATTAAAACCACAGAGTCATGTTTCCTCCGGCTTTGATGCGGGAGGAGACTGGTCGCTTCACTTCGCCATTCGCAATGATGTCATGAAGTGCTATTCCGTAGTCTCGGGCACATGCTGGCTAAAGATTGATGAAATCGACGCGCCATTATGCCTGGAGGCCGGGGATTGTTTTGTCTTGCCGAGCGGCCGCCCGTTTCGCCTTGCAAGTGATCTCGATCTGACCCCCACGGACTCAAAAGCGGCATTCCCTCCCACCACCCCCGGCGGCGTCGTGACTCTCAACGGCGGCGGAGGGCTGTTCCTTGTCGGAAGCCGCTTCACGGTGAGCGGCCAGGTTGCAGGTTCACTGCTCAGGATGCTACCGCCTGTCGTCCACCTTCGTTGCAAGGACGAGCAGGCAGCATTGCGCTGGTCGATAGACCGAATGCGGGAGGAGATACGGTCTTCGCAGCCCGGAGGTCATTTGATCTCACAACATCTTGCGCATATGATGTTGGTTCAGGCATTGAGACTACACTTGGCCGAACAGCAAACAACGGATGTGGGATGGTTCGCAGCGCTGGCTGACAACCAGATCGGAGCCGCTATTGCTGCGGTTCATGCAGAGCCCGCAAAACGTTGGACTTTGAGCGATCTCGCCAAGACGGTCGGAATGTCCAGATCCGTCTTCGCGCACAGGTTCAAAGAGAAGCTTGGGGAAACGCCGATGGACTACGTTACCCGTTGGCGGATGCTCCTTGCTGTTCAAAGGCTTGAGAATTCGAACGATCCCATTTCTGCAATCGCTCCGGACCTTGGCTATGAGTCGGAAGGCGCTTTTAGCACAGCATTCAAACGCGTTATGGGGCGGCCGCCGCGTGCATTTCGCAATGGCTCACCTGCGAGCATGAAGCAGACACGATCAGCAACTCCATTGTTTGCCGCTGAGTGACGCCCCGCCGCAATTGAGCATCCGGCCAGTATGGCCTGGAGCCAGTGCACAGACTCCAAGATTAACCGCACACTGGGGCACGACAGGTTCAACGGTTCGTTCCATTCGCGACCGATTGACAACCTCTTTTACATTTCCAATCCGTTGACCTGATATCGCGCATGGCGATAGTCCGACAGGTCCGTCCCGACTGCGCAGCCCTCAATCCACTGGATCTTTTTGAAGAGCACCCCGCGTGCACGACGTCAATTCCGGACGATTGAAAAGATATGGCGGACTTTCACGCATAGATCGTTTCCAAAAGCTATCTATCGTATGGCCTAACTTACGGAGGCGAGACAGTGATTTACCCCAAGATCCATGCCACAGCCGACCGCACCAAGGGACGGATGGGTATTCTGCGTACGATCCTTTTGCCCTTTTCTGTGCTGCTCTTTCCGCTTTCGGCTGCCGCCCAGGAGGCAGATGGGCAGCGCTTGTTCCAGCAACGTTGCGCCACCTGTCACACCATCGGACCCGGACAAAACAAAACGGGTCCGCAACTCCTTGGCATCATCGGCCGAGCTGCGGGCAGTGTCGAAGGCGCGACCTATTCTGAGGCGATGCAATCTTCCGGCATCACTTGGGACCGACAGTCTCTCGACACCTTTCTCGCTGCGCCGCGCCAAATGATCCGTGGGACACGGATGACCGTCAGTGTGCCCAATGCCGCGCAACGGGCTGCCATCATCGATTACCTTGAGAGCCAATCACCAGATTGAGGAGAAGCATTCATGACAGCCTTCACGATCAACGGACATGCGGTTGATGTTGCAGCCGAACCCGATACGCCACTGCTTTGGGTGATCCGCGAGCATCTGAAGCTCACCGGCACCAAATTCGGCTGCGGCGTGGCGCAATGCGGCGCTTGCACAGTCCATATCGATGGCGAGCCGACCCGCTCCTGCCAGACTTTCCTGGAGGACGTTGCGGGCCGATCGGTGACCACCATCGAGGGTCTGTCGCCGGACGCCAGCCATCCACTGCAGAAGGCCTGGATTGTCGAGCAGGTGCCGCAATGCGGCTACTGTCAGTCTGGTCAGATCATGCAGGCAGCAGCGCTTTTGGAACGCGCTCCCGATCCCACCCGCGAGCAGATCATCGCTCACATGGACGGCAACATTTGTCGTTGCGGGACCTATGTCCGAATCATCAGCGCCATTGAACGCGCCTCACGGGAGGGCTGAGCTATGACCCCAATCATGCAACTTCAAAGCCGCGCGCTGTCGCGCCGCAGCTTCCTCGTCACGGCCGGCGGCTTCGGCGTCGCGGTCGCGTTCGGAAGCCTCGCCGACCTTGCCCACGGCGCGGCGATGGCCTCTGCCGCCGAGGGCGACTTCCGTCCCAACGCCTGGATCACCATCGCCCCAGACGGCACGATCAGCATCATTGCACCGGCCGTCGAGATGGGCCAGGGTATCACGACGACGCTACCGCTCCTCGTCGCCGAGGAGTTGGATGCCGACTGGAGCCGTGTCCGGGTCGTGCAGGCACCTTCCGACGCGGAGACCTACGGCAATCCGGGCTTCTACGGTATTCAGCTCACCGGTGGTAGCGAATCAACACGAGGCTACAATGCGCTGCTTCGCCTGACCGGCGCCCAGACCCGATTGGTCCTGCTGGCGGGCGCGGCTGGCATGCTTGACGTGCCAGTGAGCGAACTCGTGACAGAGCCCAACAGAGTGATGCATCCATCCTCGGGCCGATGGCTTGACTATGGTGAGATTGCTACCAGGGCCGTGCTTCCGGATCCGCTGCCGCAGGCGACGGAGGCTGATCTGAAGCCGAGCGATAGGTGGCGTTATCTCGGAAGTCGAACAATCCGACGCATCGACGTGCCCTCGAAGATCAATGGAACAGCCGTCTTCGGGATCGACGTCCAACTTCCAGACATGCTTTACGGTGCAGTTCTGCGGGCACCGGTTCAGGACGAACGGCCTGAGAGCATCGACGACGCAGAAGCGCGAGATGTGCCGGGTATCACTCATATCGTGCCGTTGTCTTATGGTGTCGGCATTATCGGCGAAACGGTCGAAGCGACGCGGCGGGCGAAAGATCTGCTCAAAGTGACCTGGAGCACGACATCACCGGTCAGAAATTACACAAGCCAGCGACTGCTCGAGGAGTATCGCGCCGTGGGCCGCGACCTTGGCCAACGAGGTGTTCCGGCGCATACCAATGGTGACGCCGAGGCCGCGATCGCCGGAGCCGCGTCCGTGATCGCGGTCGACTACATGAGTGACCATGTCGCCCATGCGACCATGGAGCCGATGAATGCCACCGCGCTCGTCAGCGGCGATCGGGTCGAGATCTGGGCGCCGACCCAGGGGCCGACCGGCACGCAGGGCTTCGCGGCAGAGGTGGTGGGCACGACGCCTGATAAGGTCAAGGTGAATACGACCCTGATCGGCGGCGGCTTCGGACGCAAGGCCGAAGCTGATTTCATCATCGATGCCGTGTCACTGGCCAAAGCTGTGGAGGGTCGGCCAGTTAAGGTCATCTGGAGCCGTGAGGATGATGTCCGGCACGACAAGTTTCGTCCGCTCGAGGCACAGCACGTCAAGGTCGGGCTCGATGCCGAAGGGAACATCGTCGGCTGGCGGCATCGCATCGTCGCGGACTCGATCTTTGCGCGCACATTGCCACCCGTCTTCGCGGAGGCAGGCGGTCACGACGACGTCGTGACGGAAGGCGCAAAGTTCAACTACGCCGTGCCCGCCCATCAGATCGAGTACCTGCGGCAGGACAATGGTCTCGCCATTGGGTTCTGGTTCGCGGTGGGGGTCGGCTATACGAGATTCGCGATCGAATGCGTCATCGATGAAATTGCGGCCGCCAGAGGCGTCGATCCCGTCGCGTTGCGGTTGGAACTCCTCAAGGACCAGCCTCGCGCCCGCAAGGTGATCGAGACCGTTGCCCGCATGGCCGAGTGGGATCGCGCCCGGGAAGGCCGGGGGCTTGGCCTGGCCTATTCCGACGCCTTCGGCTCGCACTGCGCGCAGGTGGCCGAGGTTTCGCTCAACCGTGAAACAGGCGCGATCCGGGTGCACAAGGTCTGGTGCGCCATTGATCCCGGCGTGGCAATCCAGCCCCTCCATATCGAGGCCATGATGATGACCGGCATTACCAACGGTACTGGCCATGCGTTGTTCGAGCAAATCAACGTCATCGATGGTGAAGTGCAGGAGTCGAACTTCGACACGTACCGGGTCATCCGCATGTCCGAGGCGCCCGATATCGAGGTGGCCGTGGTGCCAACGCCGGGAAGTCCTTTTGGCGGCATTGGTCAAGCAGGCCTCCCCCCCACCGGCCCTGCAATCGCCAATGCCGTGGCACGGCTCATCGGGGGTGTACGGCTTCGTCACTATCCGTTCACTCCGGATCGCGTAAAGGCTGCGCTGAACGGCTAGCCCGCACGGCAAACTCATGTTGCAAAGTCCACACCAGACATGCCGCTTCCGTTGAGGCCGCATGTCTGGTGCGGCTTGGCGCGGATGCCGTTTTGGACAACAGAGGCGCCGGAGCGGCGCCTCTGATCGTCGGAACTGTTCTTTAAGCATAGCCACCGTTGACGTCATGCCAGTGCCCGGTCATTCACTTGGCGGTTTTGCCTCAGTGTAGATCAAGTCTCGAAATCACTCTGATTGCAGTCCACCTGATCCAGGCTGCAGAGCAGACGTATCTTTTCGAGGTCGCGATCGCCAGCCGGATTGTAGATCATCATCTTGAGGTCCGGCCGGCCATCGATCGCAAAGGAAGAAAACTCGAAAGAAATTTCGCCGACCTCCGCGTGGCGGATCGTCTTCGCTCCTTCGCCGGTCGTATGCACGTCATTTTCGATCCACATTCGGGCGAAATCCTCGCTCTTCGCGGATAGCTCGGCAATGAGATCGGCAGCCCGGTGGTTCTCGCCCGCACGAGTGCTTTCCGTCCGGAAGGTTGCGACCAGAAACCGCGCCACCTCCTCCCAGTCGACCTGGGCAGCGCGCGTCGCGGGATCGAGAAACATCCGTCTCAGTATGTTCCTTTCATCAGGCGGCAGTTGTTCATAATTGGTCAGAGCAAGCTGTGCTGCCCGATTCCAGCCGACAATGTCCCAGGTCGACGTGGCGACGGTTGCCGGGATGGTCGGCATGGCGTCAAGAAAACGCTGCAATCGCCAGGATATGCCGCCACGCCCGGCAACATGGGCTTTCGGTGGACGGCCGATGGCAACCAGGAACAAATGTTCCCGCTCTGCTTCGGTCATCATGAGCGCCTTGGCTAGACTATCAAGCACTCGGGGCGACGGCGCCCCGCCTCTCCCCTGCTCTAGCCAAGTATACCAGGTCGCGCTGATGTTCGCCCGTTGCGCGACTTCCTCGCGCCTTAGACCCGGTGTGCGGCGGCGGCCGCCAAAACCAAGTGCTGCGGGATCGAGCCGTTGGCGACGGTCCCGCAAAAACGAACCAAGGCGGCTCGCGCCCTCATTTAGATCAAACCTATTAGTCATTATACCACGATAAACTCACGTATTTAACTGGATGTAGTTTGCCCGATATTATCTTTTCGAACAAGAAGGAGATCGACCATGAAAGTGTTTGTTACCGGCGCGACAGGCTTTGTCGGGGCTGCCGTCGTAAAGGAGCTTCTCGCGCACGGGCATCAGGTATTGGGCCTTGCCCGTTCCGACCGTAGCGAAGAGGAACTTAAGAAACTGGGCGTGAAGGCCATCCGCGGTAACCTCGAGGCGCCCGAAACCCTTCGGGACGGAGGCAGGCTATCCGATGCGATCATTCACGCAGGTTTCGTGCATGACTTCTCCCGTTTTGCGCAAGCGTGTGCGATTGACCGCGCCGCGATCGAAACGCTTGGGACAGCCATTGAGAACACGGAGAAACCACTTATCGTCACAGCGGGGGTTGCCTTCCTCAATACAGCCGGCTCTGTCGCCGTTGAAACCGATCCCGCTTTCCCGCCGTCAGATGATTATCCCCGGGCGTCGGACGCAGCGGCGAGAACGCTCTCCGCTTGTGGTATTCCGACATGCATCATGCGCTTGCCTCCCTCAGTCCATGGCACGGGCGACCATGGCTTTGTCCCGATGCTGATCGACATCGCTCGGCAGAAGGGCTTTTCGGCCTATATCGAAGACGGAGAGAATCTCTGGCCGGCGGTGCATGTTCACGATGCCGCCCGTGCCTATCGTCTAGCCGTCGAACTCGGCCCGAGCGCCGAGACGTACCACGCGGTCGCCGAACGAGGGGTTCCATTCCGGAAGCTCGCGGAAGCGATCGCCACTGGCCTCAACGTTCCTTGCCAGCCACTGTCCGTGGAAAAAGCGCGCGAACACTTCGACTGGTTCTACGACTTTGCGTCCATAGATCAGCCGACCTCAAGCGAGCGCACGCAAACCGTTCTAGGCTGGAGCCCAGATGGGGCCGATCTGCTGACCGATATCCGTGACGCAGGCTACTTCGCCAATACCCACTGACCGTGGCATTTGGCCCTTGGCCTTAAGTGTGTGTCGGCACAAAGCAGCCGCAAGCGCTTAGGAAGAATTTACGAGCCGCCGGACCGAGGGGCGGCCGTACTCCACCAAACTAAGTCAATGCGTTTTGCCTGTATCAGGACTTCGCGCCTCTGCCCGAAAGCACGATTGCTCCCAATCCTCCCGAAGGAGTGACATCAAAACAAGATCCTGACGTCCCTCGGGCACCCTTAAGGCCGAGCGCATCACACCCTCCGTGACAAAACCGTTGAACATCATCGTTCGCGACAATCCATTGGCAGGTTTCCCTCAAGAACGACGAGCCATATCCCTTTCCCGGTGGCGATGCCGCTATCCCGAAGTGAAGATCGAGATCATCAGCGATGCGGCAGTCATCGATATCGTCGAGCAGGGGTTCGATGCCGGCGTCAGGTTCGGAAAACAGCTGGCGCAGGACATGATCGCGCTCCCGCTCGGCCCCCCGCTTCGCTATGCGATTGTCGCTTCACCGGATTACATCAAAAAGCACGGGCAACCGCAGACACAGCATGATCTTGTCGGTCATGACTGTATCAAGCGCAGATTTCCCGGCGGAACTCTCGTCACCTGGCGCTTCACGGATGGCAACGAAGAGATGGAAATCTCACCGACGGGTCGCCTCACGGTCAGCGCGGCGCATAGCGAACTGCAGGCAGCACTGGCGGGCAGAGGGATTGCGCATGTCATCGACGACTATGCCAAGCCACATACCTTACAGTCTTGCCGTGCTTTCTGGGCGACGCCGATCCTATGCTTGGCTGCGATGCTCCGCCCGGACATATGTCCTGTCGATCCAGTCGTCCACCGTTGGAAACGTCCCATCCGGATAACCGAACAAACTCCTGAACGCCCGATTGGTGAACCTGATCTCACCATCCTTTAGCGTAGCCCAAGATAGCGGGGGTTGGCAGAGCGTCAAGCATGATGCGCAGATCACGATAAGATACGTTGTGGTCCTTCTCGGCACGCTCGAAAAACTCTCGCACTGATTCCCCCAGTTCTCGCCATTCAATAAGTCTACATGACAAATATTGACGCACCATTTCCGTTTCGAAGCATTCTTAACGAACTATTGGCAGTAGAAGAGCGGTTGTTTTCATCGGGACAAGATCCATTGACTCAGGATCTACGCAATGGCGGGATTCTCGATCTTCTTGTGCAGCGCCTCCACTGTCGGCCTAAACTTTTTTGCCGCAGCATCGATCAGCCTTGGGATGAGCGATAACAAAAATGAGCTATGGCCGCCGTGCCCTATTCCGGACAGATCGACGCGGATATCTGAGACGGCTTCGCCGATCTCCGATGTCGTCCATGAAGGGAAGCGCAGTCGGTTCAAGCTTACTTCCGCGTGAGAATCGACACGCCAGCAAACACGAAAGGTTCAGCGCTCGAACCGCTCCAGCATCCTCTTCAGTTGCGCATTTTGCAGTCGAAGCTTGCTAGTCAGTTGGTCCCGGAGCAATCTGATCTCTTCATCGAGGCTTTTCGCATCGTCGGAACGCGAGGACACGACTGGAGAGGACGGCGGAGCGAGTTCAACCGGTTCAGCTTTCTTGCTACGTCTGTTCCGCTCGCGTGTCGCGACTTCGACAGTCCGCGAGGGATTCGGAGCGTCATATGCAACTGGAGAATCCGCGGCGTCGGATATTGCCGGATCAACTGCCCCCGCGACCTTGACACTTTCGATGTCAACGGCGGCCTGAGCCCGGCTTCCCATCCCAGAATGCTCGGGATCCGTTGGCACCGCATCGGATTGATCATGAGAGTGCGGCTCTTCGCCTGTCGGCCGATCCGTCGAGTTCAACGTGCGGCCGACGATGGTCTCAGTCGTATCGGCAGTGGTCGACACGTCGGGCTTCACCTCGTCGGTCGCACCGTGTCCTGGTCTCTGCTGCCCTCGCGGTGACATCAACCGAGCGAGAAGCTTCCATGGAGACGCCATTCTTTTCGACCTCGCGTTTTATCCCGCATGCAGGCTGCGAGTTCATCCTGTCGGCAAAACCACGTGCGAAATCGAAGAAAGCCGTTCCCCGCAAGTCGGAAACTCTGACGCGTTCCAGGCCGCAACAGATCCTCTCTGACAAGATACACGGTCGCGGACATCGAGCGGCTCTTTGCGGTCAATTTCTTTGGCGCCGTGCGGGCCGACCGCGCGGTCCTGCCGCATAGCTCACACGATGCCAACAGGCGCGCGCTCGGCACGATCGGCATCTCTGTCGGCGTCGGCGACAATGACGCGATCAGCGCCCCGGATGGCATCGAAAGCCGGCCTTTGCCCGCGACCTGCCCCTGATCTGCAAGGGTCGGACGCAAAGGAAGCCCCCTGCGGCCGTTAACGGCACGGCAGCAAGGGGCAGACGTCTTTCAAACGCGCGAACCGGCCCCGGCCTATTCCGCGAACACCTCGTCACGTCCCCTGCGAATGTTCGGGACAATGGCGACGAGGAGCAAGATGAGGGAGACGCCAAGCAGGCCGGCGCTGATGGGTTCGGTCACGAAGGTCGTCAGCGAACCGCGCGACAGGATCAGAGCCCGGCGCAAGTTCTCCTCCATCAGTTTGCCCAGCACGAAGCCGAGCAGCATCGGCGCGGGCTCGAAACCACAGCGGATGAGAACAAAGCCGGCAAGCCCGAACAGGCCGATGAAGAGGACGTCGGTGACCTGCGCATTGATCGAATAGATGCCGATGCAACAGAACACCAGGATGGCTGGAAACAGCAGGCGATAGGGAACCTGCAGCAGCTTCACCCAGACACCCACCAGCGGCAGGTTGATGACCAGAAGCATCAGATTGCCGATCCACATTGATGCGATCATGCCCCAGAACAGCGACGGGTTGCTGGTCATCACCTGCGGCCCCGGAATAATGCCCTGGATGGTCATCGCACCGACCATCAGCGCCATGACGGCATTGGCGGGGATACCGAGCGTCAGGAGCGGGATGAACGAGGTCTGTGCGCCGGCATTGTTGGCCGATTCCGGCCCGGCCACCGCTTCGATGGCACCCTTGCCGAAGCGGCTCGGATCATCTGCGAGCTTCTTCTCCATCGCATAGGAGGCAAATGGGGCGAGCACCGCGCCGTTGCCCGGCAGGATGCCGAAGGCGGAGCCGAGAAGCGTGCCGCGCAGGATGGGCGCGATCGACTGGCGCATTTCCGCACGGCTCGGAAGCAGGCGGCCGATCGTGCCACGTACTAGGTCGCGGTCTTCCGGTTGGCCGAGATTGCGCAGGATTTCGGCGACGCCGAACACGCCCATTGCAAGAACGGCGAAGTCGATGCCGTCCCAGAGGAAGGGCTGGTCGAACGTCATGCGCTGATCGCCGGTCTCGAGGTCGGTTCCGACAGTGGAAAGAAGCAGGCCGAGCATGATCATGGCCATCGCCTTCAGGATCGAGCCGCCGGCAAGCACAACGGCGAAAATCAGGCCCATCACCATTAGCGCGAAATATTCTGTCGGCCCGAACAGCAGTGCAGCCTTCGTGAGTGGCGCGCCAAGCGCCGCGATCAGCATCGTCGCCACCGTACCAGCAAAGAACGAACCGATGGCAGCGATCCCGAGCGCTGCCCCGGCGCGGCCGCGGCGCGCCATGGCATGACCATCGAGCGCCGTGACGACGGAGGTTGCCTCACCAGGGATGTTGACTAGGATCGCCGTGGTCGAGCCGCCATATTGCGCACCGTAATAGATGCCCGCCAACATGATGAGCGCTCCGGTGGGATCGAGGCTGAACGTGACGGGAAGCAGCATGGCGATCGTCGCCACCGGGCCGACGCCGGGCAGCACGCCGATCAGCGTTCCCACCAGGCATCCGACAAAGGCAAGTCCGAGATTCTGCAGGCCGAGCGCGACCGAAAAGCCGAGCGAGAGATTGGCAATCAGGGCATCCATCAGTTCTTCGCCTTCGCGTCGTTTGACTTGGAGCTTGCAGCACCCGTCAGGTAAAGCAGTGCCGCCACGGCCAGCATGGCGGCGGCGGCGGTCCGCAGCATGGCCTTCTGCGACCAGCCGTCCGGGAAAGCATCCATCATAGCCGTGGGCAACATGGGGATCGTCAGGTTGAGCAGGTCGCCGAACAGCAGCATGCAGGCCGGCGTAAGCGCCAGAGCCAGAACCAAAAGTTCGCGCAGGCGTGCCTCGCGGGTGGCAAAACCTGAGATGACGATCGAAAGCGGCGCAGCGACGATCAGACCGAAGCCGGGGAGCATAATCGGTCCGATCGAAAGCGGCCGGATGGTTGCGGCAAAAGTAGCAATCGCCAGTATGATGAGGGCAGGCCCGCGCAACGGCAGGCGTTCCAGCACCAGTCCACGATGGAAAAAGGAGGAGGCCGCCACGGCAGCGCCGAGGATTCCGAGCCCAACGGCGAGAACCCGCGGCATCAGGGCGGAGCCCATGGCGCTCAGCGATCCGGCATCCAGATCCCTCAGCAGCCACAGCGCCAGCGCTGCGATCGCCACAAGGATCAATCCTCCCGCAAGATTCTGCGGCACCTGCACCGTCGAAACCGGTGCTGCTGTGCCGGGCTTGTCGTCGCGCTCGCTCATCGAGCCTCCTCCTTTTTCCAGGGAATGCGGATCAGTTCGGCTCGATGCCGAGCGACTTGATTACCGTCCCCGTGTAGGCAAGCTGTGACTCGAGGAAGGCCTTGGCGCCCGACGGGCTGACCGGTTCACCCTTGGCAAGTTCGAAACCAAGCGTCGGCGCACGCTCCTTGACATCAGGCTCGGCGAGCGCCGTGGCAATCGTCTTGCTCATGGTCTCCAGGATGTCGGACGGCGTGCCGGCCGGCGCCATCACCATGAACCAGCCCTGCAGTCCGACGCTCTTCAGCGTCTCGGCGATGGCAGGTACATCGGGAAGCGTGCTGATGCGCTCGCTCCCGGCAACGGCGATGGCGCGCAGCGACCCATCCTTAATGAAAGGTTCGACGACGGAGGCCGACTGGATCGTGACCGGCGTGCGGCCGCTGATGCTGTCCTGTACGGCGTTCGAGATGGTGTTGTAGGGCACCAGCACCAACTTCGTGCCGGCGTCCTTGTTGATCGCCTGTGCGATCAGGCCGGAAATGTTGCGCGGCCCGTCGACGGCGATGCTGAGCGACCCGGGCTCCGCCTTCTCCAGCGCGATCAGTTCAGCGAGGTTGTTGGCCTTGACGTCCGGATTGACGAGCAGAAGATGGTGGCTCTTGGCGACCATGGCGACCGGCACGAAATCCTTGATCGGATCGTAGGACAGGTTCTTGATCGTGTAGGGATTGGTTACAAGGGCTGCCGAGGTGGCGAACACGAAGGTATAACCGTCATTGGCCGCACGGGCCGCCGACTGCATACCGACGACATTGGCCGCGCCGGGGCGGTTTTCCACGACGAACTGCTGGCCAAGCGCCCGCGACAGCTTGTCGGCGATGATGCGGCACAGAACGTCCGGGCTGTTGCCGGCGGCCTGTGGGACAATAACTGTCACCGGCTTCTGCGGCCAGTCGGCGGCTGCAACCGGCCCGAATGCAAGCAAGGCGCCGAGGCCAGCCAGGGTAACTCGTCTCGATAATTTCAGCATGTCTTCCTCCCGTTGAAATCAAGTGTCGTGTCTTCGCCGCGCCGGATGTGTCAGCCCTGCTCTTCGGTGATCGGATTGCGCAGTGTGCCGAGCCGGTCGATCTCGACCTCGACGATATCGCCCGGCCTCATCCAGAGCGGCGGATTGCGCTTGGCGCCGACGCCGCCCGGCGTGCCGGATGCAATGACGTCACCGGCTTCGAGGCGTGTGAAACTGGAGCAGTATTCGATCTGCCGCGCGATATCGAAGATCATCTGGGCAAAGGTCGCATCCTGCACCACCTCGCCGTTCAGGCGGGTCTGGATGCGCAACGCATCGAGTGGTCCGAGTTCGTCCGGCGTCATCATCCACGGGCCGAAGGCGCCGGTGTCGGGGAAGTTCTTGCCTGGTGTAAACTGGTGGGTATGTCGCTGGAAATCACGAATGCTTCCGTCATTGTAGCAGGCATAACCCGCAACGTGGTCAAGAGCAGTTGCACGCGAAATGTATCGGCCGGGCTTGCCGATGATCACGGCAAGCTCGCCTTCGTAATCCAGATCGGTCGAAACTTTCGGCCGGATGATCGGCTGCAGGTGCCCTGTCTGGCTGTTGGAATAGCGTGCAAAGATGGTGGGATTTTCCACCTCCGCCCGGCCGGTTTCCTTGCGATGCATCTCATAATTCAGGCCGACGCAGAGGATCTTGTCCGGGTTCGGAATGACCGGTAGCCATTCGACGTCCGACAAGGGCCATGCCTCAGCCTTAGCCGCCGCATCAGCGACGCCGGCGAAGCCTGCGGTCACCGCCGCCTTCAGGTCGGCATACTGGCCGGCCATGACGGCACCGGCATCGCGAAAGGTCTCGCCCTCGATCACGCCCCAGGTGGTGCGTCCGGCGATCTTTACGGTGGAAAGTCTCATGCGGTTACTCCTTCGAATGGGTGAGCGGATACCGGGCGTCTCAAATGAGACGTGCGCCAAGATCCTGTATCTGTTGGCGAAGAGCATCGAGGTTGGCAGCGGCGCCGAAGACGTAGTGATCCGGGCGCACGAGCGCAGCAATGGCGCCATGCCGCTCGAACCAGCCGGCCAGCACGCCATCCTTTTCGCGTAGCGCCGTATCATCCGCCGCATCCGCGCCCTCAGGTGCGATGGCAACAACCGTCAGCCCCTCTATCGCGACGGCCAACGCGTCACCTTCCGCCTGCGTGAGCCGGCGACCGTCCAGCACAAGCCGCCATGTGGGGCCGGTGAAGCGATCGAGAAGCCGGATCGCGCCGTTCTCGACGATTGCCGGCTGTGGGAAGAGCAGGCCGCGCGCCGGCGTCCCTTCGGCGGCAATCAGCCCCTCTTCGATTGGGGGCACGATGTCCTGGCGGGTGATCACCAGCGGCTGTCCGCCGCCATCGGCGAGAATGCGGGCATCGCGGGCGTCCGCAGCGTGAGGGTCGCGTTCGCAGATCGCCTGCCCGATCGCCTTGATTTTGCCGGTCAGTGTCTCGACATGGCGCTTGCGCTCCTGCGTGTAGGTCGAAAGCAGAGGTTCGCCGGACTGGCCCTTGAGGATGCGATCCAGCCGCCAGATGAGGTTGGAGACATCGCGCAGGCCCTGGCACATACCCTGGCCAATGAACGGCGGCTGCTGGTGCGCCGCGTCGCCGGCAATCAGCACCCGGCCACGTTGCCAATCGTCGGCCACCAGCGCATGGAAGCGGTAGGCGGCGGCTCGCCACAGTTCTCCGTCCTCCGGCGTCAGCCAAGGCGAGAGAAGCTGCCAGACGTTTTCCGGTTTTTCCATCTGGCGCGGATCTTCGCCCGGCAGAAGCATGATTTCCCAGCGGCGGTGGTTCTTCGGCCCCATGATGAAGCTTGCCGGACGGGCAGGATCGCAGAACTGGGCAGACGTCTGAGGAAGCTTGGCAAGTCCCTCGTCGTTGACCAACACATCGATCACGAGCCAGGGTTCATCGAAAACCAGATCTTCAAGGCTGATGCCCGACAGCTCGCGCACACGGCTCGATGCCCCGTCGCAGCCGATCAGATAGCGGGCGGCGACCTTTCGTGTCTCGCCCGAGGCATCCTTCAGCGTCGCGATGACTTCGTCCTTGCAGATATCGAGATCCATCATTTCGACGCCAAGCGAGATCGTGACGCAGTCGAACCCCTCGGCATGGTCGCGCAGCGCAGCCTCGATCGGAGGCTGGGTAAAGACCATGCTCGGCGTGTAGCCAAGCGGATAGGGCTCCGGCACCATGTCGATGCGGCGGATGAGCTGGCCCTTGGCGCCAAAGTGCTGCGAAGCGGTGAAGGGCGCGACATGGGGCATCACCTGATCGACGATGCCCATGTTGTCGAAATGGCGCAGGATTTCATGGTCGATCGCGATGGCGCGCGGCTTGTCGTAAATGTCCGTTAGCCGGTCGACGACCAGGGTGGAGTGGCCGCGCGCGCCAAGCATGCCGACGGCAACGGCGCCAGCGGGGCCAAAGCCGACCACCAGCACATCATAACGGTCTGTGATTGAAGTTTCGTTCGTCACGGATAAGCCTCTGCACTGATAATTCCGGCGTCAGGCGCCAGAAAACCCGATGGAAATCTGCGCTTTTTTGCAGGCATCGCTTTTGGGCGGCGCAATGCCCCAATGATCGGTCCGGCCGGCAGGCCAGACCCACTCGTCCGGTCCCTTCACGCGGTAGCTCTCGTCCACCTGAAGGACTTCCGCGGTGTATTCGATGACGACACCCATCGGGTCGACGAAATAGGCAAACACATTATCGCCCGGACCGTGACGACCGACACCCCAACCGATCGGATAACCATGATCGACGACGAGGCCGGAGCCGCGCATCACCGATTCCAGGTCCGGCATCAGGAAGGCGATGTGGTTCAGGCCGTGTGCGGCGGCATCGGCCAGCACGACGGCATGGTGATCGCTGTTGCAGCCAAGGAAGGCCATCATCTTCGACCGGTCCGTCAAGCGGAAGCCGAGCACCGTGCGGTAGAAGTTGGACAGCGCCTCGATGTCGGCGCTGTTGATGTTGACATGCGCCAGCCGCAGCACCCGGTTCGGCACGACAGTCGCTTGCCTGCGGCGGTCGCCATGCACGAATTCCAGAACCGAACCCTGCGGCTCGCGGATGACAAACCTGCGTCCACCGGTCAGCGGATCGGCAGCGCCCGGCTCGCGCAGCACCGCGCAGCCGAATGCCACCGTCTTTTCATAGAGGGCGGCAAGATCGTCCGCCGAACGGGTGCGGAAGGTGATCTTGCGCAGTTCCGAGCGGTCGGCCTGCTTCAGTTCAAGCACATGGCAATCGTCACCGGTCGCGGCCAGGAACACTTTGTCACCGACCTCGGCAACCTTTTCCAGCGCCCAGACCCGGGTGTAGAAATCCACCGATGCGGCAAGATCGGGCGTGCCCAGTTCCACGCTGCGTAGTGCGATCACGGGAAAGTCCGTCATGTCCATCAAGTCTCCTCTTCCAGTGCGAGGAAGGCCAGCGCGTTGCGGAATGTCAGCCGTTCGCGAAGGCCGGCATCTGCGAAAGTCTGTTCGATCCGGGAAACCGGTTCCTTTTCCCGGAAGTTGAAGGGATAGTCCGTGCCGAGCATCACCCGGTCCTCGCCGAAGACGGAAACGATGCGCTTCAGCATCTCCGTGTCGAAGACCAGGGCATCGACATAAAGCTTGCGCGCCTGAGCAAGAGGCGTCTCCGGCAGGCTGTCACGCACTACCGGAAAAGTGTGGTAGCCCTGCTCCAGGCGCGGCAGAAGCGCTGCGAATGTTCCGCCGCCGTGGCTGAAGGCGATGCGCAGTTTCGGAAACTTTTGTAACAGCCCGCCGGTGATGACGGAGGCGGCGGCAAGCCCGATGTCGGTCGGATAGGCCAACACCTGCTGCAGGGGCGCGGGGCCGACCAGGCGATCCATGCCCGCCGGGCGCACGGCATGAACGAACACTGCAGCGCCCAGCCGTTCGGCCTCCGCGAAGAGGGGATGAAAGCGCGGATCGCCGATGGGCACGCCATTGATGTTGCTGCCGATCTCGACACCGCAAAAGCCGGGAATCTGCATTGTTCGCTGCAATTCGGCAATGGCAAGATCGAGGTCCTGCATGGGCAGGCCGCCGAGGCCGACGAAGCGCCCCTGCCCTTCCTGCACCAGTGCGGCGATCACATCGTTGACGTGGCGAACAAGATCGAATGCCGGACCGGAAACAAGCCAGTAGCCGAAAAGCTCCGGCATGGGAGACAGTGCTTGAACGGCAATGCCGGCGCGATCCATCTCTTCAATCCGACGTTCGGCCACCCAGCAGGCATCACTGACCGTACGGTAAGGCTTATCATCGATCACAACGGTCGCGTGGCAGTCCTTGACGGCAGTCATCGACGGCCAGCCGGCCATCGGCATTCTGCCAGGTGCGGGAGGAAAGCTGGACGGCACGACATGGCAGTGCACATCGATACCTGCGCAGCCACAACCGCTCCTGAAGCGCCCCACTTTCCCCCCGCTTTTGCTCATGCTGAACTCCTCCGATGGCACTTGATAATATACAAACTTTTCTACGTAAAGGAATAATTTATATATTTTTCTGACGAGTGAGGTAGTGTATATGAAACTATGAACTGCGGTGGAGCCACATGAACATCGAAATGTCGATTAAAGGGGCGGAAAGCCCGGCAACGCGCGCGACAAGCATCTATGAGCGCCTGAAGGCCGACATTCTCTCAGCATCGCTCGAACCCGGCCGCAAGCTGCAACTGCGCTTCCTGATGGAGCATTATGATGCGGGGCAGACACCCCTGCGTGAAGCGCTGAACCGGCTGACCACAGAAGACCTTGTGATCGGCAAGGAACAGCGCGGCTTTTTCGTCAAACCCATCAGCCTTGAGGAATTGGGCGAACTGACGAAAACGCGCTGCTGGGTCGAAGGCCTGGCGTTGCGGGAATCCATTGCAAACGCCGCGCCGGCCTGGGAAGAGGAATTGCTGGTGGCGCATCACCGGCTGGATCGTGCACCGCGTTCGCTCAATCCTGATCGTTTCGAAAGCAATCCGGAATGGGAGCGGCTGCACCGCGCCTTTCATGCGCAACTGATCGCCGGTTGCGGATCAAGGCCATTGATCGGCTTTTGCGAACAACTGGCTGACAGGCTGAACCGCTACCGGGCGCTCTCCAGCCGCAAGGCGTTTAGGGTCCGCAAAGTAAGCCAGGAACACGCAGACATTTTGAAAGCAGTGATGGATCACGACACCGAAGGGGCTGTTCGTCTGCTGCAACGGCATTACGAGCAGACAGCGGAATTCATCCGCACGGATCTGGAAGCGACGGACGCAAGCGGCATCGTGCAGCCAGCATCCGTCTGAGACAGGTTTGATGACTTCGCCGCATTTTGCCGCATGAACTCCAGTATGCCGGGCCCGAGACTTTCATCGGCCGTTCCTGTCGCAACACCCTTGACCACGTCCGGGCCGAGCCTGCCAGCGAAGGCGCGGACGCCTTCAGCGATCTCCGGCGGCTTTGCCGACATAGGCGCTAGTCCCCACGGACTGGCGCCCATGTTCGCCACAGTGGCGAGCATCCCACCGTCTGGTGACGCCTTGTCTTTCTGTAATTATTCGACGGTTTTTGGCGCAGCCCGCAAGCCCGCCTTTTCAATGCAGGCAATGGCGCAGAGCTCGTCATTATCACCAATATCGCCCGAAATCCCGACGGCGCCGATCACTATTCCCTCAGCATTGACGACGAGGACACCGCCTGGCGAAGGCACCATGCGCCCGCCGCTGACAGTGGCAAGAACCGTGATGAAGGCGGGGTTCTTTGCCGCACGCTCCGTCAGTTCGCGGGTCCCGAACCCCATGCCCAGCGATCCCCAGGCCTTGCCATAAGCGATATCGAAGCGGACGATGCCCGCGCCGGGCATCGTAAACTTAACTTATGCAAGGCCGGCGAAGGACGCCATCCCCAGATACCTCTCATGCTCGGGCAATTTTTTCCCAAAGGGTCATCGCCGCCGTGCGCAATTCGCGATGGTGGCCGGAGGAGATGTCGTGGCGCGGGATGTGGAATAGGTTGGCGATCGGGTCATGGATAGAGACAAATCGTTGTAGATGTCGCTGTGACTTGAAGCGCTTCATGATCCGCTCTCGTCGCCGGACTGGCTGGTGAGAATTCTCCGCCCGATTATTCAACCCTTTATGGGAGCGATGCTCGATACCCGGCATGATCTCTCGCTTGGCTGCGCCGTAGGATCGGAGCTTGTCTGTGATCATCACCCGCGGCGAACGTCCCTGGCCCTTCAAGAGCTTGCGCATCAGGCGCTTGGCGGCCTTGGCATTTCGGTGGCTTTGAACGAGAACCTCCAAGACGAAACCGTCCTGATCAACTGCGCGCCAGAGCCAATGCTTCTTGCCACGGATTGAAACAACGGCTTCATCGAGATGCCACTTGTCCCCGAGCCGACCGGATGATCGACGACGGATCTCGTTGGCAAAGGTGCGGCCGAATTTCTCCGCCCACAGCCGGACGGTTTGGTGCGAGACAATGATCCCGCGGGCAGCCAGCAAGTCCTCGACCATTCGCAGGCTCAGAGGGAAACGGAAATAGAGCCACACGGCGTGGGCAATGACGTCAGCGGGGAAGCGGTGTCGACGATAGGGTGGATCACGGTCTGTCATGGCCCGTCACTCGCACATCAAGTTCCACATTCCGTTAAGTTGACGATGCACGCGGCGGATATCGGCGGCGATGTTCTCAAAATCAGGCACCGGACGACTGGAATATGCGCTCACTGTCGCCACGCCTCCCCAGTCCATCCAGTTGACGGCGTCCTCATAGGTGAGAGTACCGCGAAGGAGCTCACGCAGGTAAAAATCATGATTGCCGAGAATGAGCCGGGAGCCCGGATAGAGATCGAGTGTCGAGCAGACCTGATCGAGTACCTTCGGACTGTGAGGGCCGCGATCGATCAGATCGCCCAGAAAGATCACGACAGGCTTAGTTTGATGATTATTCGCATGGGCGGCGATGTATCCAAGCATGGCTTCGAGAAGATCGGCGCGTCCATGGACGTCGGCAATGGCATAGACGGTGGATGGTAAGCTCTCGGTCGGTATCACTACTTTTCCTGCCCGCTTCCCTGTGGAACAGGCCAACCTGAAGGAACTTGAGGCGGTCATCGCCATTGCCCGGCGCGGGACATTTCGTGCAGCGACTGTCGATCTCGGCATGTCCACGACCGCGCTGAGCCACACAATAGGCAGGCTTCAGGCAGGACTGGACGTCCGGTTACCGCTCCAAGCGGCACTCGAGGTCAAGGATTTGCGGTCGAGCCATCCGGTTTGCAGGTCACCTTGCGTTCTCGGTGAACGCGATAGTTCTTCTACAGCACTTTTTCGATCTCGATGCCCCAGCCGGGTCGGTCTGGCCGTAATTCCATATGCGATCAACGAGCGAGTATGAATCGAGCCCGCCGGCGCATGCACGTGTGGCTTGCAGCACGTTTCCACTTGCGAAAACCTCAGCGGCTTTATACGCTGGAGCGCCTGCTACGCACGATGAAAGCTGCCAGAGATGTGTTTTGGATGCTATGATATCGAATTGCGCAAGCGGGGTGCCAGCGTTCTGGTAGTTCTCTTCTCACATTCGTCTAAGCATCATTTCAAATCCATCGACTTTTCGGCTGACGTCCTGAGCATCGCTGACAAGGACGACACCTATTTCACTGCCGTACCAGACGCGCTGATGAATTTCATAAAAAGCGTCAGCGCCTCGTACGATTTGGTAGTCGCAATCGGCGGAAGCAAAGGAGGCCATGGTGCCATTTACTACGGCACACTTCTTGCTCGCGCGATCGAAAAGCCGGTCCGCGTAGTTGCGTTCAGCCCGGTAGTCGTGCTCTCGGAAAACGCCAATGAGGTGCCCTATATCTCCTATCGCCAGCTTATGGAACGAGCACGGAATTCACAAAAACTAGCGGAAAACCTCCGCAGATCAACGAAAGTGACCACTGCAGATCCGCCTGACAATCTAACGGTTTTCTGTATTGTCGGCGCTGAAAATCACTGCGACTGTGTAGAGGCGAAACGCCTGGTGGGTGCGCATATCTTGGCCCTGCCGATGTATCATCATGAATCTGTCATCCCGTTTCTCTGCGATACGAGCGATTCGAAAGCTGTGACAAGAACCGTATTGGTCTTGTACGACAAGGCTGCGGAGGAGGCCGATGTTGCGCATCTTCTTCAAGAAGGCGGCATTGACAAAATGATCGCGGATCTTTCCCGAGTTCCAAAACAGGCCCGCCTCAGCGAACTCACAGACTTTGTCATCAAGGGTGACATCACAAGCATCAGGGAACTGGTGAAAACGGTCAATATCGAAACATCCGGATAAAAGCCGTCGGCTTCACGATCAGGCTCGCACTGACGAAAGAATCTTTACGCTACAGTCCCAGACCGGCCCGGTCGGGCGTCTATCCTTCAGCAACCAGGCGTGGTCATGCCTGTGTCATGGTCCTGTTCTGCGGGATGTGTTGGGGAGAGAGGTGATGTATTTCACGCGTGAGACCGAGACCGCGCTTATCGTCGTTGCCGCCTGCGCCCGAAGGCCCGGTCGCTCGCTTGCCTTCTGGGAGATCGCCGAGCCAGGCAACGGCAGCATGGAGGAGATCGCGAGAAGCGCCTCGCTCCTGCTCCGGCATGGGTTGTTGAAGGGCGACCTGGACGGGCGCGTGACGCTCGCCATCGACCCGGCCAACGTAACGCTTGGCGCTATCCTGCGCTTGACCCAGCCCGACCTCACCCGGCCCGGACACCGCAGCGTTCGCCGCATGGGCAAGAACGTCTTCACACTCGCCGTGGAAGCGGCCTCGTCGAATTTCCTGAGGATTGCCGAACAATTCACCGTCGCCGATTTCATGGCGGATCGCCCATCTGGGGAACGCTATGCAGCATGCGGATCTTATTGTAATGCGCATGGCGAACGTCCGTCGCCGCAAGGCAATATCAAGAGTGAATAGATCAGGCGCCGGTTTCCAGGCTGTCGTCCATGGGCTCCAACCGGGGGGGCGCGGTCAACAGCATCAGACGCTCGCGAACCGGGCGGGCTGCCACAAGGCTGCAGTGAAGACAGGCGACACCTGAACCATCGGGCGAGGCTATGAGGTCCGCAATGGTGAACCGATCGAGCAGACGGACGAAGAAGGACGAGGCCGCCGCAACAATGCTGTCAAGCAAGGGTTGACCGGCGAGCGTGCCGGGCTCCGGTTCTCCCGCGTTGCCGTCCAGTTCCGGCTGGGTGATGCGCAGCACGTCGACCAGCTTGATCTCGGTTGGATCGCGCGCAAGGCGGACGCCGCCGCCCGGGCCGCGATCGCTGTTGAGGAAACCGTTGCGCACGAGCAGGGCGACGACCTGATAGGCATGGTCCTTCGTCGTGCCGACCTCCTGCGCCAGATGCTGGGCAGGAAACTTCGTCGCGGGACTTCTGGCACAGACCGCCAATATGCCGATTGCAATCTCGGATTGCCGCTTCAAACGCATAGAGACCCCAATCAAGGGTGTTAGAATTCAATCCATGCGTTGTCGCATATTCGGTCGAGGGTAGCCATGGGCAATTGCAACAAGCCCGATTTGACCCCGTTAAATCGGCTCGACCGCGAGGAACGGCGTCGTCCGGAAAAGCCGCGGACGGACTGGAGCTGCATCGGGTAATGCTACCGCCAGGGCATATTCCTCCCCACCCTCAAGCATAAAAAGTTGCCAGCGTCGGGGATCATCGGCGCCGCCATCGCCAAAATGGATCGAAGGTCCGGCCGGCCCAAAGGTGATGGCGAAATCCTGCAGCGGGATCGACAGCCCCATGCCGCGCGCCTTGATGTAGGCTTCCTTCATCGTCCAGAGCGCAAAGAAGCGGCTCTCTTGCTCGGCTGCCGGCAGCGTATTGAGGGCGCTGACTTCGTTTGCAGCGAAGAAGCGATCCGCAATGTCGAGAAAGCCATCCGGTGGATTTGTGCGCTCAATATCGACACCCGGCGACGGTGACCGACAGACGGCAAGCACGATCCGCCCATCGGTGTGAGATAGGTTGAAGTCGAGGAGGCCGGCGCCGGCGCCGGCGATGTATGGTCGGCCGTAATCATTCGCCTGGAAACGCCAGTCGGCCGGCTGAACGTCCGGACAGTAGCGCGCCAGTGTCGTGCGCAGGAGCGCTCGCGCAACCAGGAACTGGTGGCGGTGGCGTGGGAAATGGAAGCGATCCTTCCGCACCCTTTCCTCGGCGGTGAGCAGAGCTTCGTATTTGGCGAGGAGATCCGGATCGGTGATCGCCGGATCGTCCGTGATATGGAGATGGATCTCGTCGGGCGGAAGAAGCTCAGACGATTGCATTGCGCATCCATCCCCGCGCGTGCCAGCGCGAAACCATGAAAACCGCCTTCAGCGTCTCCTCGATGATGAGCGCGTACCAGACCCCTTCCACCCCATAGCCTGCCTTCACGCAGAAGAGCCAGGCAAGTGGTAGGCCGAGACCCCAAGTGAGCCCAACACTCGCGATGACCGGGACCTTCACGTCACCGGCAGCGCGAAGCGACTGCAGCAGCACCGTGTTGAAGGCGAAGCCGGGCTGGATGAAGATCGTCAACAACAGCAGGTGCTTAGAGAGGACCAGGACTTGGCCGACCTGTCCGAACAACCCGAGGAACTGGCTTGAGAAGAGCCAGAGCAAAAGCGCGATCCCGGTCGTGGCGAAGGTCGCGGCAAAGCTGGAGCGCAGCGCCTGGCGATAGGCATCCGCCGGTCGACCCTCGCCGCAGCGATAGCCGACAAGCACCTCGTTACCCTGGCTGATCGCCATGACGACGAGAACGAGGAAGGTCATTGCGAGCATGACGTAGGTACGGCTCAAGACGCTTTCGACGCCAAAGCCGGCAACGAAGCCGAGGAGCACAAGCTGGTAAAAACCATAGCCGATATAGTCAGAGACACTCGGAAACGCGAGGACGACCATGCGCCGCACTTGTACGAATTGCGTCCTGATAGCACCGGGCGCCCAGCGGAGCCCCAGCGCACGATAGAGGCCGAGTCCGAACAGCAGAGCCATTGCGATCCTTGATGTAAGCGTTGCATAGGCCGCACCCGTTACGCCAAGAGGGGGGATTGGCCCAACACCAAGCACGAGCATATAGGCCGTCGCGATGTAAACCACGGACAACGTGAGGCCGGTCGTCACGATCACGCGGCTCCTGCCGAAGGCCCTCAGGCAAGAGATCGCAACCGTGGCAAACGCATTGAAGGCCATGGCGGTGGCGGCGATCGAAAGATAGAGGTTCGTCTCACGGACGATCGATGCCGGAACGTCGAGCAGCCGCAGCACGATCGGGCCGCATAGGAAAAGCAGCCCACCCACCGCAAGGCCGAAGATCGTATTGGCCGAGACCGCGAGCGTTGCGATCTGGCGAGCGCCCTCTTCGTCACCACGCCCGAGGCTGTGCGATATCAGGATGACCGCGCCGATCCCGACCATACCCGACATCTCGAAGACGATCTGCAACATCTGCCGCGCGACCGCCACCGCTGCGGCCGCATCGGCGGAATAGGCGCTTATGATCAGCAATTCCGACAACATGACCGAGAAGGTCAGCAGCGAATGCACGAACATCGGCAGACTCAGCCGGAAGAGCGACTTTCCCGTGAGGGCGGATGGCGAGCGAAGCGGCCGCTCCACGTTGCTGAAGGTCTCGACTGCATCCATACCTCAGGCCATCGTGCGTTCAGCCCGCGGGCCGCGCCGACCCGCGAGGCGATCGCGACCGGCGAGGCGCGAAACGGTCCTGTCGATTTCCGGCCGTTCAGCTTCATAGCCGCCTTGGAGTGCCGCGAGATGGGCTGCCATGCTTTCCAGGGTCGGGAAGCGAAAAAAGTCCGTGATATCGAGTGAGACACCGAATCGCTTGCTGACAACGCCCTGCAGCGAGACGACGAGCAGCGAATGGCCGCCGCGTTCGAAGAAATTGTCACCCGGACCGACATGATCGACCTTCAACGCCTCACGCCAGATCGCAGCGAGCGTCGCGGCGGGTTCGCCAGAGATTGGTACGATCGTTTGTGACGCCGCGGGTTGCGGTCGATGCGCCGGAAGCGCCCGTCGATCAACCTTGCCGTTTGGCGTAAGCGGGAAGGCATCGAGCGACACATAGACCGACGGCAACATGTAGGCCGGCAGCGTTTCGGCCATATGCGCACCGAGCTCCGCGGTCGTCCCTCCGACACCCGGTCTACGCCAGCGCAGATAAGCGACAAGCTGCTTGCCGGCGCCGCGATCCTCGACAAGCACCGCCGCTTCGGCGACGTTGGGATGGGTGGCAAGCCTCGCCTCGACCTCGCCAAGTTCAATGCGGTAGCCGCGTAGTTTCACCTGATTGTCGATCCGACCGAGAAAATCGAACGCACCGTCTTCCCGCAGGCGGACGAGGTCACCAGTGCGATAGAGGTGATGGCCGTCGGCCTTGGTCCGCCGGAAGGGGTTCGGCACGAACCTCTCCGCGGTCAATCCGGGTTTTCCCCAATAGCCGGGGCTCACTCCGGCACCGCCGATATGGAGTTCGCCGGGCGTGCCCCTCGGCACGGGCTCGCCGCGCCGGTCGAGAACATAGAGCTGGGTCCGGTCGATAGCGCCAGCGACCGGGACACCGGATCCGTCCAGGTGGTCGCGCTTTACCTCGGCGGCGGCAGACCAGATGGTCGTCTCAGTCGGACCGTAGAGGTTCCAGAGCGAGCCACCGCGGTCGAGCAGGTCGATCGCAAGACGGTTGTCGAGCGCCTCACCGCCGCAAAGCATGCGAAGCGTCTTGTCGCCTTGCCACTCTGCCTCGATCAGCATGCGCCACCCAGCGGGTGTCGCCTGCATGACGGTCGGACGCACGCGATCGACAAGCGCAGCAAGACGCCGGCCGTCGCGAACAATTTTGCTGTCGGCAAGCAGCACCGTTCCTCCTCCCGCGAGCGGCGCGAACAATTCCAGCCCTGCGATGTCGAAGCCGATCGTGGTTAGCGCCAGCAGGCGATCGCTTGCGCCTATGCCCGGCTTTTCGGCCATGGAGACGATGAAATTGGCAAGCGCGCCATGCGTGATCGCTACGCCCTTGGGACGACCGGTACTGCCGCTCGTGTAAAGGATGTAAGCGAGGTCATCGTCATGGACCATGGCAGGTTCGAAGGATTTCCGTGCGACATCGACCGATTGCGTCGGGTCGACAACCGGAATGTCTCCCGGAACGGCCCCCCGCTCGCCGTCGTCGAGATCCGTCAGCACCAGCGCCGCGCCGGAATCGGCCAGCATAAAAGCGATACGATCCGCCGGATAGTCGGGATCGATCGGCAGATAGGCCGCACCTGTGCGCATGACGGCCAGCAGCGACGGCATGAGAGCGCCTCCGCGCCCCATATAGACCGCAACGATTGCACCGCGACCAATGCCATGGTCGCGAAGCCGCAGGGCAAGAGCGTCTGCCTGGCTGACGAGGTCGCCATAAGATGTGACGCTATCGCTGCCTTCACCCACACGGACGACCGCGGCTTTGTCCGGCTCTCGATTCGCCCTGGCCACGATCTGGTCGTGAACGACCGGGGATGGTTGCCTCTGCTGCCCGAGGCCGGTCTGGAGCAGGCTTTCCCGTTCTGCGGGATCCAGCATTTCGATGGCTCCGAGGCATGCGCCGGGATTGTCCGCGATCGAGGAGAGCAAAGCCTCGAAGTGCCGGAGCAGACGAGCCGCGGCAATGGACGAGATCCGTGACGGATCCGCGGCAAGGGCGATCTCGATCTCGGCACCGGGAAAGATGCGAAGCGACAGCGGGTAGTGCGTGCGCTCATAGCTGCCGGGGTCATTAAGGGTGAGTGCCCGTGTTCCGTTCGAGAAGGCGGACCGCATCGAAAGCGGCAGGTTCTCGATGATAAGCAGCGTTTCGAAAAGCGGTCGGTCGGCCGTCGTGCCGGCCCATCGCTGAATATCGGCAAGCGCCGCATGCCCATGCTTTTCCCGCTGGCGATGTTCGGCCTGGAGGCCCTGAAGCCAGTCAGCCACGGTCTCATCTGGCCTCGTGCGAGCGCGAAACGGCACTGTGTTCAGGAACAGGCCAATCATACGGTCCGCATCCGGCAGGTCCGGAGGGCGGCCCGATAGGATCGTTCCGAAGATCACGTCGTCCTCAGACCCATATCGCGAAAGAAGCAGCGCCCAGGCGCCTTGCAGCACGGTCGCGAGCGTTAACCGCTCCCGCCGCGCCATGGAAGCAAGCCGTGTGGAAATACTGGTTTCAAGGCTGCAGCGGATCTCGACGAACGCGTCCCGACCAGCCTCGACGGCGCGCGTCTCGCTGAAAAGATCGCTTTGCGGAAGATCGGCGAGAGCCTGGGTCCAATAGGCTTGTGCTGCAGCAGCATCCTGCCGGTCGCGCCAGGCCACGTATTGGCGATAGGAAGACGGCGGAACCGGTAAATCCTCGCCGGTATAGGCCTTCAGCATCTCTCCGACGAGGAGCGAGCCGCACCAACCGTCCATCAACAGGTGATGGAAACTCCAGACGAAGCGATGGCGGTCGTGCCCCAACCGGATGAGCGCAAACCGCAAAAGGGGTGCAGCGTCGAGTACAAAGCCGCGGCGGCGATCCGCCTCCAGCCACGCAGCAAAAGCCTTTTCCTGTCCTGCCGGATCTTCGGCGGACCAATCCGCTTCATGCCATTCCGGCACGACGGCGTCTGCGATGACCATGACCGGCCGTTCGAGATCCACCCAGCGGCAGGAACCGCGCAGGACCTCGTGGCGCGCGACCACCTTCTTCCAGGCGGCCTTGAATGCATCGACATCAAGCGGTCCTTCCAACACGCACCAGCATTGTTCGAAATAAGTGCCGGAGGTCGGCGCCATGAGGCTGTGGAACAACATGCCCGCCTGCAGCGGCGTCATCTCGAAGCTTGGCGCAACGTCTGCAACCTCGACGGTAGAAACCTCGCTCTCGACAGCGAGCGAAGCCGCGGAGGCCTGGGCCGCAACCGTCTGCAACTCGAAAATCTGGGTCGGTTCAAGCTTCAACCCCTTGGCCTGCGCTTTCGCGACGATCTGGACGCCGATGATGGAATCGCCGCCGAGGTCGAAGAAGTTATCCTCAACACCAATATCCTCTCGCCGGAGCACGGCCTTCCAGATCGTCAGCAACGTCGCCTCGGATGCATTGCGGGCGGAAACAGGGGCAGCGCGCGTTGCGGAGACCTGGGGCACAGGCAATCGTCTGCGGTCCACCTTGCCGTTCGGGCTGAGTGGAAATTCGGTCAGCAGCACGAAGGCCGTCGGCACCATGTAGCGCGGCAATTGCGCGGAGAGCGACTGACGAAGCCTGTGCTCCGTCGCTCCATCGTTTGCCGACGGCACATCGCGCGTCAGCACGTAGGCGATCAGTCGCTCGTTTTCCGCGTCAAGCGTGACGATCGCGTGCTTGACGACGCTCTCGCGCAGCAGTTTGTCCTCGATTTCGCCGATCTCGATGCGGTAGCCGCGGAGTTTCACCTGGAAGTCGGTGCGGCCGATGAATTCAATCTCGCCATCCGTCTGGCGGACAACCGCATCACCTGTGCGATAGAGCCTGAGAGTAGGGCTTCTTTCGTCGTAGAAGGGGTTCGGCACGAAACGGGCGGCCGCAAGAGCTGGGCGGTTCCAGTAGCCGGAGCTGAGGCAAGGGCCGCCGATGTAGAGTTCGCCCGGAATGCCGCGCGGCAAGGGCTCCATGTAGGTGTCGAGAACGTGGAGATGTGTGTTGTCGAGGAGACCGCCGACCGGTACCTTGCCGCTTTCCGCGTGGGCCGGGGTGACCTTGAGCGCACTCGCCCAGATCGTCGCCTCGGTCGGGCCATAGACGTTCCAGAGTTCTTTCGTGCGGTCGATGAGCTTGCGGGCGAGCGGCGCATCGAGCGCCTCGCCGCCGCAAAGCACCGTCAGATGCGGCAAACCTTCCCAGCCGCTGTCGATCAGCATGCGCCAATAGGCCGGCGTTGCCTGCAGATGCGAGATGCGATCCTCGATGAGCACGCCAGAGAGCCGCTGTGGAGAGAGCAGCAGGTCCTGGCCGTAAAGCACGGTGGTCGCGCCGACGCTGAGCGGCAGGAGCATTTCCAGGATGGAGATATCGAAGGTCGGAGTGGTGATTGCCAGCAACCGGTCACCGGGCGCAAGCCCGGGCGAGACCGCCATGGAACGGAGGTGATTGAGCAGGCTGGCATGTCCGATCGGTACACCATTCGGCCGTCCCGTACTGCCGCTCGTATAGAGGAGATAGGCAATGCGCGCGGGATCGGACGGCGGCAGGGCCACAGCGCCATCGTTTTCCGGCAGGGGAAGGGTCGGATCGAGAGAGCGCTGGGCCGGATAAAGGTCTGCCCTGTCCGTCAGCACAAGACCGACACCGGAATCATTGAGCACGTACGCAACCCGCTCGGCCGGATGATCGGGATCGAGCGGAACATAGACTGCGCCCGCTTTCAGAATGGCAAGGAAGGCAACGACGGATTGCCCCCTGCCCGGCAGCGAGACAGCGACCCGGTCACCGGGGCGAACCGAGAGGCCGACGAGCGTGGCGGCCAGCGCGTTCACGTCTTCCAGCAAAGTGCTATAGGTCCAACTGCGGCCCTGGCTTTCGAGCGCAATTGCATCGGGTTGTCGCAGGGCGATGTCCGCGATCGCATCGTGCACGGTGATGTCCGGCAGCGGCTGCGCCGCCGGCGTTCCGAGCGCAACGATGGCCGCACGCTCTTCCTTCGAGAGATAGGCGAGCGTCGGGAGCAGCGCGTAGGGTTGTCGCAGGATGGAACGAAGCAACACCTCGAAATGCGCCGCCATGCGCTCGATTCGCCAGGCATCGAAGATTGCCGCACGATATTCGATGTTCAGCAGATAGCCCGATTCCCGTTCCATCACATACCAACTGAGATCGACCTTGGTTTCTCTCAGCCGGGCCGGCTGCTGGCGGACGTGGAGATCGTCTATGCCGAAATCAATCCGCTCGGCATTCTGTGCGCGATAGCTCTCCGATTGCAGCTGGAACATGATCTGCGAGAGCGGGTTCTGCCGCTGATCGCGGCTCATACCCAGCGTTTCTGCTATCATCGGGAACGGGAACGCCTGGTGGTCAAGTGCGTCCGAAAATCGCTCCTGGACAGTCGCGACCCACTGCGGAAACGTCATGCGCGGGTCGAGTTCTGCACGCAACACCAGTGTGTTGGTGAACAGACCTATGAGCCCCGCGGCGCCCGGATCGCTCCGGCCAGCGACAGGCACGCAGACTGACAGGTCCCGCTCGCCGCTGTAACGATGGAGCAGCAGCTTGAATGCCGCAGCCATCACGACGAAGGGCGTCGTTCCGAGCCGGCTGGCGAGCGACGCGATCTGCGAGGACACCGAGACTGGAATGACCCGCGTTGCCGCCGCCGCCGTCATGTCGATACTGCTGCTGCGGGACCGGTCACTCGGCAATTCAAGCGGCTTGAGACCGGTGAGGGTTTGTTTCCAGTAGTCGCGCGCTCGACCGCAATCCGGACTCCGAAGCCATGCTTGCTGATCAAGCACCAGATCGCCAAAGTCGCGGACGATCTCGGTGAGTGCGGGCGTCTCTCCCATACGATAGGCACGGTAACAGGCTGTCAGTTCCCGCATGAGCACCCCACGCGACCAGCCGTCCGCGACGATGTGATGGAGGGTAATGGCAAGCAAGTGTTCGCTCTCGTGCTGCCGGAAGAGATGTGCCCGGATGAGCGGCGCCTGCGAAAGATCGAAAGGTTCGGTCGCTACAGTGAGTGCAAGCGCCTCTCCGTCCTCCCCCGTCGCCTCCAGATCGGTGAAGCCCATCGTGAAGGCACCGTCCATATGAACTTCCTGCCAAGGCTTGCCCGCTTCGACGGGAAAGGCCGTCCTGAGCGGCGCATGACGCGCGACGATCATGGCCAGGCTCCGCTCCAACGCCACGCGATCGAGCGGTCCCTCGAAGCGCCAGCGATAGGCAACGTGATATGCCGAACTCTCGGGATAGAGGCTCTGCTGGATCCAGAAATGCATCTGACCGGGCGTCAGTGGCAGACGCGCCGGGCGCGTGACGACCGACTCCTCCTCCGGCGCCACTCGTTCCCAGGCAATCCCGCGGGCTTCAAGTTGGCGTCGGAAGGTCTCGCGTTCAGCAGGACCGAGTGCGGCAACGCGGGCACGCAACGCCAGGATCGGATCGGCAGCGTTCACGGGCAATCCCCTTATATGGCTTCGGCGATCGTCGTCTTCGGCGCATGGCGGCGCGCCAGCCGCGCGAGATGCGGCAGGCCGCCCATGACGAGATCATAGTCCTGTACGAAATCAATCAGACATGCGATTTCGTCGATGCCTGCAGCGCCAAGCGCCTGCACTGTCTCCGCGGTGCTTTCCGGCGTGCCAATCAGGGAGCGCCCCCTGATAAAGCCCTCGACTCCGAACTCGATGAGGCTGTCCAGATCGTCTCGGCTGAAATTTTCAAGCGCGATGTCCAGACCCATGCTGCGAGCCAGCCCCTCGAGCAGATGGTAATGAGTCCTCAGATAGTCGCTGAAGGGTCCCTTGACATTGGCCTCGACCGTCTCGACATCGGAGCCAAGATAGGTATGCACCATGATGGTGACGGTTCCGGCCGCCGGATCGAAACCGTTCTTTTCCAGCGACCGGCGGTAGGCGGCGATCTTGGGCGTTAGGCTTTCCAATGTCTCGCCGAGCAGCGCCGTCAGCACGTTGATGCCGCGGCGGCCGGCTTCCACGAAGGTCTCTGTCGACTGGCACGCTACCCAAAAGGGCACGCGCGGTTGCACCGGCCGCGGCAGCGTCTTTGCCTCGACGGCATTGCCATCTGCATCCTCGAAGGTGACCGTCTCGCCGGCAAGCAGTTTGACTATCTGATCGTAGCTCCGCCACATCAGGCTACGTCGGCTGCCATGCGGTTCGCGGGAGAGCACGAATTCGTTGCGCGTCCAGCCCGACGCAATCGCGACCCCGGCGCGGCCGCGCGAGAGATTGTCCACGACGGCTATTTCTTCCGCGACGCGCACGGGATGATGGAGCGGCAGAACGATGCTGCCTGAACGCAATTGCACCCGCTTCGTCACCATGGCGAGCGCGGCGTGGATCGTCGAGGGATTGGGATAGAGGCCGCCGAAGGCGTGAAAATGGCGTTCCGGCACCCAGAGCGCGGTCAGGCCGTTGTCGTCGGCAAACCGTGCGCTGTCCATTAGCAGCCGATAGCTATCACCGCTTGCAGCCGAGCCATCGCCGTCGAAATAAAAGAGGCTGAATTTCATCGTCGTCGTTCCTTCGCGTATCTCTGGTGGATGGCAGGCGATTCAGGCTTCCTTGCGAGGCGCGCTCGCCTCGATGTCATCAAGGAGGGCGATGAGTTCCTCCTGTTCTTTTCGTGCGACATCGAGGCGCTCACGGATGGCGGCCGCGATACCCCGGACCGTTGGCGCTTCAAAGAGCAGGGCGCGCATCGGCAGCTCGGTCAAAAACTGCTTTCGCAACCGCGTCACGACCTGAACGGCAAGCAGCGAATGGCCCCCGAGTTCGAAGAAATTGTCGTCGATCCCAACGCGGGAAATACCGAGGAGATCCTCCATAACGGCCGCCACATCCGTTTCGACCGGATCGCGCGGGGCGACGAAGGTTGCCTGAACACGCTCACGACCGGTCTTCTCGTTCGGATCCATGCCCACAACTGCCCTCGGCTCTTGAGGAACTGCGGTCATCCGATGCCGGAGGTCTATCGGCGTCACGGCGAGCCGGGAGACTTCCGGATGGGCGAGGACTGACCGGGTCGTCCGCCAGACCTCGTCGGCGTCGATCGCGTCAGAAAAAAAGCCTGCCGCCTCCTCTCGGGTGGTTCCGTAAGGAAGGCATGTATCCCAGGCGATTGCCTGCCAGACCGGACGATCTTCGCCGCGCCGCGCATCGACGAATGCATCGAGAAAACTGTTGGCGCCCGCATAGGCGGCAAGGCCCGTGCCGCCGACCAGTGTGGAGAGGGAGGACTGGACGAGGACGAAATCGGGACGGTGACCGGCGAGCGCCTCGGACAGGGCTTTCAGGCCATCGACCTTGGTTGCGAATAGGGCGGCATTGCGCTCCGCGGTCGCTTCAATGAGCGGGCAGTGATAAACCTCGCCCATACCCGCCGTCTGGAAGACGCCGCGGATCGGACCAAACGGCGCACCCAACGCTTTGAGGCATGAGGCGAGCCAGGCGGGGTCGGTGAAATCACCACTGAACAGCATATAGTCGTCGCCCGGCGTGCCGATACCGCGCAGGGCCCGGATGAACTGGCTGACCGGATGCTTCGGCCCATGCGAGGCAAGCCAGTGTTCCCAATCGGCGGCGGCCGGCAGCCCGCTCGGTCCGGCGAACACCACCTTCGCGCCCAGTGTTTGAACAAGCGCTCGCGCATAGACGAGGGCGAGACCGTCGAGGAGATCGCCCGCGATGAGGTAAGTGGCACCGGCCGCAAGAGCCGGAACATCGACCGGCTCCGAAAGCAGAACCGGCGCGTAATCTTCGAACCACAGATAACCATTGCGCAGCGCCGTCACGACCCTGTCTTCGCGCAACGGGCGTGACAGCGCGTCTATGAGGCCGGGGACGATGGCATTTCGCTGCGGTGGGAGATCGATGCTTCGGCAGGAGAGGCCGGGGATGTCCCACGGCAGGACGCGGAGCGTACCGAGGACCTTGGCAGCCTGCGCATCGAGAGTTTCCGCGCCGGTCACCTCATGCAGGCCGCACGAGAGCACGGTCAGAAGCGGTGGGCGGGCTTCAGATCCGATGAGGGACTGGGCAAGGGCGAAGGTGGTGGCAAAAGCCGCATCTGGCTGCGCGTTGGCGTCAAGGAAGAAGCCGTTGACGATCTGAGTCGGTGTCCTGCCGTTGCCAGCAAGATCGGCAAGCAGTGCGCGATAGTGCTCCGGGTTGGTAGGGCACAGTTGGTACGCGCTCGGAGTTGCCAGGTAGGTATTGCCCGGCTTCACCCATATCACGTTGATCCGATCAGGAACCGGACCGATCGCCGCTACGACCTCTTCATCACCAAAGACCAGCCAGTACTCGTCGTGGCTTGTCGAGGGGCGTTCAAAGGGCGCGCGACGCCAGACCGGCTGGTGGAACCAGTCCTGGATCGCCGGCAACCGTGCAGCACCGTCCTGCGCCGGTTCGGCCGGCGCGGTCAGCGGAATGCGGTAGGGACTGCGCTGGAAAGGATAGGCCGGGAGCGGCACCCGGCGGCGTGGGCCTATATCTTCCCTGGCAACAAGATCGACATCGACGCCGGCGATCCAGAGTTCCGCCAAAGCCAGAGTTGCATGATGGGCCGCGTTCCCATCCGCCGCCGCATCGGGCAGCGACGTTGCGACGCGAAGCTCCGCTCTCCCCTGCTGACGGGCGAGCCGGGTTAGCGTCGATCCCGGTCCGACTTCGAGAAGCACAGCGTCCGGCAATTCTAACACCCGCGCGAGACCGGGACCAAATAGGACAGTGCGTCGCAGATGCTCGACCCAATAGGTCGGATCCGTCGCCTCCTTCGCCGTCAGCCAATTGCCCGTCAGGTTGGAGACCATATCGATTGCGGGCGGGTTGAGCGTCACAGTAGAGAGCACACGCGCAAATGCATGGAGCGCCGGCTCCATCATGAAGCTGTGGAAGGCGTGGGACGTCTTAAGTTCGCGGCTGCCGATGCCGCTCCGGTCGAACCGGGCCGCGAGTTCGACGATCGCTTTCGCCGTGCCCGCCAGAACCGTGCTGCGCGGTCCGTTGACGGCAGCGAGTTCCACGTCGGGAGAGAGCAATGCGCGCGCCTCATTTTCCGACAGCATGACTGAGAGCATGGCGCCCGGCGGGCAAGCCTGCATCAGCCTCCCGCGCGCAACGACGAGCTTCACCGCGTCTTCCAGGGAGAAGACGCCGGCGATGCAGGCGGCAACATATTCCCCGATGCTGTGTCCGACCATGGCCCGCGGTTTGGCACCCTTGGCAAGCCACATCTGCGCCAGCGCATATTCGACCGCGAAGAGCGCCGGCTGCGTCGCCTCCGTGCGGGTGAGCCGCTCGGCCGTCGCATCATCGCCAAAGATGATGGTCGCCAGATCGAGTTCGGCCGGCATGAACCCCAGGCAGGCGTCAAAGGCCGCGCGGAACGTCCCGTCTGTCTCGTAGAGCGCCCGTGCCATGCCGGGATATTGTGCGCCCTGGCCGGGAAACAGGAAGATCAAGTTCGGATCGCCGGACAGTGGCTTACCCGCCACGCAATCCGGCCCGTCGCCGGTGCGAAGGATGCGCGCAGCGTCATCGCGGTCCAGCGCAAGCGCTACAAAACGCCAGCCCATCGCCTGCCGTCCGGTTCTCAGCGTATAGGCGATATCGGCGAGGGGCGAGGCGTCATCCGCGCCGAGGTAATCGGCGAAAGTGCTTCGCATCGCCGCCAGCGCCTCAGGCGTCCTGGCGGAAAGCGGCAGGAGATAGGGGCCGCCCTCATCGGCTGTCTGCTCTCGAACCGGAGGCTCCTCAAGGATAATATGGGCATTCATCCCACCCATACCGAAGGCGCTGACGGCCGCACGGCGTATACGGTCCGATGCCGCCATCCAGGGTCGCTGCTCAGCGATGATCTCAAAAGGGCTTGCCCGCAGATCGAGGCTGGGACTGGGGGCCGTGAAGTTGATGCTGGCGGGCAGGATCTGGTATTTCATCGCGAGAATGGTCTTGATCAGGCCACCCATGCCGGCTGCGACATCCATATGGCCGAGATTGCCCTTGACCGAGCCGAGCCCACAGCTGCGACCCTCCCGCTTCAGCGCACCACCGTAGACCCTGGTAAGCGACTGGACTTCGATGGGATCGCCGAGTGTCGTGCCCGTTCCATGCGCTTCGATGTAGTCCACCGCCGAGGGATCAAGGCGCGCGTCGGCAAGCGCCGCCTCAAGGACCGCCGTTTGCCCGGCGACACTCGGCGCCGTCAGCCCTACCTTGGCGGAACCGTCATTGCCGATGGCCGATCCTCTGAGAATGGCATGGATCGTATCCCCGTCGGCGATCGCGTCGCTCAGCCGTTTGAGGACGAGGACACCGACACCATTGGTGAAGACGGTGCCCTTGGCATTCACGTCGAAGGGTCGGCAGACGCCGTCCGGGGAGCCGATCCCTTCGCTCTTATAGAGATAACCTTCCGGTTGCGGTTGGCCGATGGCAACGGCACCCGCCAGCGCCATGTCTGCCTCGCGCGCCAGAAGGCCGCGCGCGGCGAGATGAAGTGCCACGAGCGCGGTGGCGCAGGTCGCCTGAACCCCGACGGTCGGTCCGGTAAGATCGAGATGATAAGCGACACGCGAAGCGATCATGCCGAGCACGTTGCCGAGGCCCGCATGAATCGGATCCGTTGCCTCCTTAAGCGCACGATTGGCCTGTATATGGCTGAAATGATAGGTGAGCGCACCGCCGGCATAGACACCGATACGACCGGGATAGGCGCGGCTGTCATAGCCGGCATGATCGAGCGCGCCGGCTGCGCATTCGAGAAAGACGCGATGCTGTGGATCGAGCAGCTCCGCATCGCGCGGCGAATAGCCAAAGAAACCGGCATCAAAGGCCGTCGGATCATCGAAGCCACCCCAGACGCGCACATAATCCGGACGGGCCGCGGTCTCTGGATCGACGCCGGCCTCTTCAAGTTCACGATCCGTGACCGGACGAAGGCCACTGCGGCCTTGCTCCAGAAGACGCCAGAACTGATCGATATCGTCAGCGCCCGGGAAGCGTCCGGCCATGCCGACGATTGCCACGCGCTCGTCCTTCTCCCTTTGCCCCGCCTCCAGACGTAACCGCGCCTCCTTCAGAATCTCGAAGATCTGATCCTGGTCGATGATGTCCTGAGCCGGCGTTTCTGCGTCAATCATGAGTGTTCTCTCGTTCAATTGTCTGATACGGCGCTCACCGGAGCAGCGCCTTGAGGGCAGCAAATTCCGAGACGATGGCGGGGCTTACGACACGTTCCGCCGGCGCGGCGCTATTCCGGCTGGGCACATTGTCCTCAGCGATTGCCGCCTCCAACTGATGGCCATCGACGAGGCCGCCGAGATGATCCGAAAGGGCCGCGATCGTCGGATGCTCGAAGATCAGCGTCGGCCGGATGGGCAGGCCGAGTTCCCGCTCGATCGTCGCGCCGATATTGACGATCGCGACGGAATCGAGACCGAGGTCGAAGAAGCCGACGAAAACATCGGGCAGGTCCCCCTCGCCCATCCGGGCAAGCAGCGCCACTTCGTGCTGCAACAGACGGCGCAGCACCTCCTTGCGGCGCGCTTTCGGCACCTGCAAAAGCTCGTCGCGCCAGCTCCGTTGATCGGCAGCTTTAGGGGCGACGAGTGCACTCTCCGGCTTTGCATCCCAACGCGCGACAATACGCAGATCACCTGTCACGACCCCCTGGCGGCAGGCGAACCGACGGACTTTTCCGCTCGGCGTGCGCGGCAGGCTGCTCGGGCGCAGCAGCGCAATGACGGCCGCCTGGAGATTGTGATTGCGCGAGACGGCGGCGCGCACCGCGCGGATGGCGTCTTCGCCATCGATATCGCGCAGACCCTCGCGGGTAAGCTCGCATACGATGCCGACCTGCTCCTCGCCATCGACCTCGATCGGAAAGACGCCTGCCCGGCCTTGGGCGAGCGCCGGATGGCTGGAGAAAACGGATTGCTCGATATCTTCCGGGTGATGGTTCTGCCCGCGAATGATGATCAAGTCCTTCAGCCGACCGGTAATGTAGAGCTGTCCGTCTCGGCGAAAACCCAGATCGCCGGTGCGGCGCCAGCCACGCGATCCATCCAGCACCTGGTCGAAGGTCTCGGCGTTCAGCCTTGCGCGACCCCAGTAGCCGGGTGTCACGTTCGGACCACGGATCCAGATCTCGCCGACGGTGCCATCGCCGACACGCCGACACGCCTCGGGATCGACGAGCGCAAGGTCGAGCCCCTCGGCCGGCCGGCCGCAGGCTGCAAGAGCAAGCCTATCGTGATCATCGCCATCATCCGCTTCGACAGCAGTCCCGTTGGCGACGAGCGCCTCGCGGCTGATGGATAGGATAAGCGGCGGATCGTCGGGATCGTTGCCGGACTGGAACAACGTCGCTTCCGCCTGGCCATAGCAACAATAAAACGCCTTCCAGCGGAAGCCATACGGCTCGAAGACGGTGGCAAAGCGCTCCAGCGTCCTCGGTCGAATCGGCTCGGCACCGTTATAAGCGATGCGGATCTCGGAAAGATCGAGCCTGGCCGCGGCGTCCGGCGCGAATTTGTCGATACAATGCTCATAGGAAAAGTTCGGTCCGCCGATAACGGTGGCGCGCACGTGGCTTGCGAGTTCGAGAAAGCGCAGCGGCCGGCGGAGGAACGAAGCCGGCGCCATCAACGACACGGGAAAACCGTTGAAGATGGGCGACAGAATGCCATCGATCAGCCCCATGTCGTGATAGTGCGGCAGCCAGCAGGCGGAACGGTCGGTCGGGCCGTATTCGAAGGCTATGCTGATCTGCCGGAGATTGGCCATGAGGTTGCCGTGGGTGACCATGACGCCCTTCGGGTCGCTGGTCGAGCCCGACGTATATTGCAGGAAAGCGACATGCTTGGCCTCGGGCGTCTGGAACGGTCTGCCGTCATCTTTGAAGAAGACCGCCCGTGCCGGATCGGCCGCTTTCGGCGCAAGCGCGAAACCATGCCCGACAGCGCGTTGCAACGGCTGAAGGACGTCGACAAGTTCGTCGGCGCAGAGAATTCCGGAAATGCCGGCGTCGCGCGCAATATGCAGCCACCGATTGATTCCGTCCGCACGCTTTGGGGCGGGAACGGGAACGGGGACGGCGCCGGCATAAAGGCAACCCAGGAAGCCTGCGATGAAGGCGAGGCCCGGCGGATAGACCACGAGAATGCGTGCGCCAGGGATGACAAGACCCGTCGCGGCGATCTCGCGGCCGACAAGCCGTGCCCGATCGCGAACCTCGCGCCAGGTCCAGGAATCGGGTCTTGCTTCTGCCGCAGGGACCGCGTCGTCATGGAAGAAGCGCATGGCAACATCATTCGCCATCTCCTGAGCACGGAGCTCAAGCATATGAAGTATTGAGATAAATTCTGACTGTCTTTTTGGACCTTCTGTCATCCATGACGTATCTTGCACTGCCATCTACCCCTTGCTGGAGAGCGCGGCGGAAGATCCGCCCGTCGTCGGCCGGACCCTTTCCGTTTCCGCGAAAGAGTGTTCGGCCGCTTCAAATCTCGTCGGCAACAACCGGCGTCCGCCATCGAATTGCCACTTGCATATAATTGTTGAATGCCGTAGTCAAGAATAGATGCGACAGTTCGACGCCTCCACAATTGGAATTTTATATCTAATCTGAGGTTGCAATGGTTCTCGAAAGAGCTCCGACCGAAAGCGTCCCGCAAGCGGCAATTTCCGCATGCTTGTCGCGTGCTTGCCAGGCGCCGCTCGCCTCATGGGAGGCATCGCGATGACCGCGCACGAAACGGTGGAATGGCTGCTGTTACGTCTGTCGGAGAAGGGCATCCGCATTGCGAACGTCGATGGCCGCTTGAGGATTTCCGGCCCAGAGACGGAGCTAACACAGGACCTCACCGACGCGATCCGCATCCGCAAGGCGGAGATCGTGGCGGTTCTTTCCAGTGTCGCAACGAGCAGCGAGACAATCACCGCCCGGCATGCGGACACACCGCCGCTTTCATTCGCCCAACAGCGCCTGTGGTTCATCGACCAGATGATGCCGGATGCCGGCCTTAACCATATTCCGCTTGCTGTCGAGGCCCGCGGCAAGATCGATCTTTCCGCATTGGAGGCATCGCTTCAAACCGTCGCAGAACGCCATGCGATTCTGCGGACCCGCATCGCGACGCAGGACGGACTGCCGTCGCAGCGCATCGTCACCGACAGCCGCATTCCGCTGCGGCTGATCGACCGGCTGGACGATACGCCGGATGAACTGGAGCTTAATCGGATCCTGCACGACGAGGCGCGGCATCCGTTCGATCTCGCCTCCCAGCCGCCGCTCCGCCTCACGGCCATCCGCCTTGGCGCCGAGCGGACCCTTCTTCTCCTGACGCTACACCATATTGCCGGGGACGGTTGGGCAATGGAGGTGCTGCTCAGCGATCTCTCGGCGATCTACGCGGCGAAGATCTCGGGCGTCAATCCAGATCTGCCAGCGCTTCCGATCCAGTACGGCGACTTCGCCACATGGCAGCGCGACCACCTGGCAGGCGCCGCGCTCGATCGGTCGCTCGCCTTCTGGGCCGACCATCTCAAAGCCCCGCTTCCCGCGACGCAGCTGCCAGGTGATTTCCCACGCCCGCCTGTGCAGGCCAATGCCGGGGCCTTGCATTCCATCGCCTTCGATGCCGACACCACCGCCCGGCTGAAAGCACTTGCGAAGACGGAAGGCGCGACGCTCTTCGCCACCCTGTTCGCCGCCTTCAGCACATTCGTCTATCGCTATACCGGGCAAAAGGACTTGGTGATCGGCACGCCCGTCGCCAACCGCCGTCACCGGGAGACGGAAGGGCTGATCGGCCTGTTCGTCAATCCGCTGCCGGTCCGCGCGCAGCTCCATCCCGCGGCGAGCTTTTGCGAAACATTGCGCCAAATACAGGCGACGCTGTGGTCGGTGCTCGACCACCAGGATCTGCCGTTCGAGCAACTTGTCGAAGCCTTGAAGCCGAAGCGCGATCCGAGCCTGCATCCACTCTTCCAGCTGAAGTTCCAATTCGATGCTAAGCCGGCGGAAAAGATCAGACTTCCAGGCCTCGATTTGACCCGCCTGCCTCGCCAGGATGGGGTAGCGAAACTCGATCTCAGCCTCAATCTGATCGATGGCGGCGACACGATCTACGGTAGTTTCGAATATGACACCGCCCTCTTCCACTCCGAAACGATCGCAGCATTCGCTGCCCATTTCGGCGTGCTCGTCAAGGCAATCGCCGGCGCGCCTGAGACGGCCATAGCAGCCCTTCCCCTGTTCGACGATCGAGAGCGCGAGCGCCAGATCGTCGAATGGAACAAAACGGCGACGCCTTACGACGAGACAGCCTTCTTCCATACTATCTTCGAGGCCCACGCAGCCCGGGCACCCGAGGCAATCGCGCTTATCTACGTGGCCGACGGCGAGCGCCGCACCCTGACCTATGGCGACCTGAACCGGCGCGCCAACCAGATAGCCCACCGCCTGCGCGGTCTCGGCGCCGGCCCGGAAATCATCGTCGCCATCGCACTTGACCGCGGCTTCGACATGGTGGCGGCCTGGCTCGGCGTTCTGAAGGCCGGCGCCGCCTACCTGCCGCTTGACCCAGCCTATCCGGCCGAACGGCTCGCCATGATGCTCTCGGATTCCGGAGCCAAGCTGGTTCTGACCGAGAGTGGCAGAACGCTACCGGAGACGGTGATCCGTGTCGATCTCGACACCGACTGGTCGCAACCTACAGCAATCGACAATCCGGATGTCGTCAACCGACCGGATCACCTCGCCTATATTATCTACACCTCGGGATCGACCGGGCGGCCGAAGGGCGTGCTCATCGAGCACAAAGGCCTCGTCAACCTGACGGAACACAAGATCCGCACCGGCCGAGTAAAGCCGGGCGATTGCGTCCTCCAGTTCTTTTCCTTCTCATTCGACGCCTCGATTCCGGAACTCGTGATGGCGCTCGGCGCCGGCGCGTCATTGCTGCTCCTGCCCGCCGCCGACCTTCTGCCTGGTCCGACGCTTGCCGAACGCATGCAGGCTGAGGCAGTGACGCATGTGACGATGACACCCTCTGCGCTCGTCGCACTACCGGCTGGCGAGTTCCCGGCATTGCGCATGGTGCTGACCGGCGGCGAAGCGCCGACGCCGGAGTTGATCGACCGCTGGGGGGCAGGACGGCTCTTCATCAACGCCTATGGCCCGACGGAAACTACGGTCAATGCGAGCATGGTCCCCTGCGGCAACGGCCATCCGGCGGACGCAACGTTGCTGCCCGCCGCGAACAAGCAACTCTATGTGCTCGACGACAATCTGGAGCCGGTTCCGGTCGGTCAACCGGGTGAACTCCATATCGGCGGGCTCGGCGTTGCCCGAGGCTACCATGGTCGCCCGGCACTGACGGCCGAGCGTTTTGTACCCGATCCCTTTTGCGCGGAGGGCGGCGTGCTCTACCGCACCGGCGACCGGGCCTGCCAGCTGGCCGACGGACGCATCCGCGTCCTTGGCCGTCTCGACGATCAGGTGAAAATCCGCGGCTATCGCATCGAGCCTGGCGAGATCGAGGCGGTGGTCCTTGCTCATCCCGCCATGGCGGCCGCGACCGTTTCCATTCGCGAGATCGACGGAGAAAAGCGCGTCATCGCCTACGGTGTCGCCAAGGGTAAGACGACTGCCAGCGCCGCTGAGATCAAGGCATTTCTCGCCGAGCGGCTGCCCCGCTACCTCGTCCCGGACGCCTTCCTCTGGCTCGATCGGCTCCCCCTCACCGTCAATGGCAAGATCGACATCGCGGCGCTGCCGCTTCCGGATCTGACACATCGTGCCGGCCGTCCGCCGCAAGGCGAGACGGAAAGGGCGGTTGCCGCTGTCTTCGCCGAGGTCCTCGGGCATCCGGAGGTCTTGGCCACGGACGACTTCTTCGCGATCGGCGGCCATTCGCTGCTGGCCACCCGGCTTTCGGCACTCGCCAAATCGAGCTTCGGCCTCGACATCGCCATTGCCGACCTTTTCGAGGCACCGACGGTCGAGGCATTGGCAGCGAGAGTAAGCAACCGAAACGCGGGCCTAGTGGCTGCAGCAATGACATGCCGTGCCGATATCGCCCTCGCTCCGGGCATCCGCCCCGCAGCGCCGATTGGGTCTGCCCATCCGCCACTCCATGTATTCCTGACCGGCGCAACCGGTTTCCTCGGGACCTATCTGCTCAGAGAATTGCTGGAAGACACGTCGCGCCGAGTCTCCTGCCTGGTCCGGGGCGTTGCCGGGGCAGACCGCCTGCGCCGGGCGCTTCAGTCCTACGATCTGTGGCGGGATGGCCTTGCGGACCGCATCGAGATCGTGCCGGGAGATCTCTCGAAGCCGAAATTCGGCATTCCTGATACCGCCTATAACGCACTTGCCGAAAGCGTCGAAGCCATCATCCACAATGGCGCTGAAGTCCACCATCTCCACCCCTATGACCGGCTTCGCGCCAGCAATGTGTGCGGCACGGTCGAGGCGATCCGGCTGGCGGCGACGGGCCCGGGTCGTCCCTTGCATATTGTCTCCTCCCTCAGCGCCCTGACGCGCCGGGGAGCCGGCGGCGGCATAGCCGAAAGCACCACGATTCATGACTTCCCGCCGCCCTCGGGGGGATACAACCAGACCAAATGGGTCGCGGAACATCTCGCAGAAGCCGCGCGGGAGCGTGGCCTTCCCGTGACAATATACCGCCCAGGCGCGATTTCGGGCGATAGCCGCACTGGCGCCTTCAACCAAGCCGACATCCTTTGCCGGCTGATGCAGGGCTATATACGCTCCGGCCTCGCGCCGGAGGGCGACACTCTGCTCGAAATGCTACCGGTCGATACTGTCGCCCGTGCCGTCGTGGCCCTGGCTGATCAGCCCTCCTCGACCGGTCGGATTTTCCATCTCGTCCATTCCGCGCCGGTCTCCTCCGCGCTGCTTTTCGAAGCGGCGGCGGCCGAAGGGCTCCAACTGCAACGCATTCCTCGGTCCGCCTGGCGTGCCGAACTCGATCGCATCGCCCAGGAGGAGCCGGATCATCCGCTTTACGCCTTGATGGGGCTTTTCGAACAGGGGCCGACCGAGTCGCCACAGGCCAAGGTCCGCCCCATTGAACGCAGCGAGACGTGTCGCACCCTCGCGGCGGCATCGGTCGCCGAGCCGCCGCTCGACCTTCCCCTCTTCCGCTCCTATCTGCGCGCTTTCATTCGTGCGGGTGCGCTCGAACCTTCTAAGAAAGATGAGCAGAGATATGCTTGAACAAGCCAGCAAATATGATCACTGGGCGTGGCTCTACAACCAGACGCTCGGCCCCCGCTACGGCGCGCACAAGATTGGACCGATCGAGCGCGTGGTGCTTCCCCATGTCCCGGCCGGTGGCGCCATCCTGGATCTATGCTGCGGCACCGGTCAGCTCGCGGCCGCGCTCGCTGAACGCGGCTTTGAGGTGACCGGTCTCGACGGCTCCGTCGACATGCTGCGCCACGCACGCGAAAACGCCTCGTCAGCGACCTTCACTGAGGGCGACGCCTGCGATTTCACCTTCGACAAACCTTTTGACGCCGTGCTCTGCACCAGCGCGTCGCTCAATCACATGCAAGGCCTTGATGACCTGATCGCTGTCTTTTCGAGTGTCAGCCGCGCACTGAAACCGGGCGGCGTCTTCGTCTTCGACATAAACCATCCGGCCCAGATGTCGCGCTATTGGCATGGCCGTCCGACGGAAGGCGAGATCAATGCCGACTTTGCTTGGCTGATTACGCCGCACTACGACTCCGCTGCAGGGCGCGGCGCCTTCACCGTGGATATCTACCGCCGTCCCGATATACATCCCATCTCTGTTCTCGATCGACTGGCCGGCGGATTGACGCGGCCACGGCGCCTGCGCCGCGTCCGTCTGGCGCTTCTCTCCCGCTTCCGCCGCCTGCGACCGCATTGGGAGCACCACTCCGTTGTCAACCGTATCTGGGGCCACGACCTCGACGCCGTCTCGCTGGCGCTCCACGAAAGCGGTTTTTCGGCTGAGCTGCGCAGCACGCAGGGCGGGCCGATCGATGACCGCCATGCCGCCTATTTTTTCTGCCGGAAATCGTCCATCGCCGGAGTAAAGGCCGAGGCCCGTATGCTGGAGGCATCCCGATGAACGCGTTCGCAGGCAGCCCGACGCCAGCCTCCGCGGCGGCGGCCATCATCGCCGCCTTCAACCGCAAGACGGAAAAGTCCAAGCTGGCAAGCGTTGAGAACCGACGCGTGCTCTCCGACAAGTCGGCGATAGGCGTCCCCTTCTCGTTGATGGCCAAGGAGGCGCTCTACCCGATCGTCGTGGAACGTGCGGAAGGTGCAGTCCTCCATGATCTCGACGGCAATCGCTATGTCGATGTCCTGATGGGTATGGGCATCAACCTCTTCGGCCACAATCCGCCCTTCATCCGCGCGGCGCTGGAAGCGCAACTTGCCAAGGGCTTTGCGCTCGGGCCGCAATCTGATCTTGCGGGCGAGACCGCCGCGCTGTTCTGCAGGCTGACGGGTAAGGATCGCGTGACCTTCACCAATACGGGCACCGAAGCGGTGATGACCGCGCTCCGGCTCGCGCGCGCGGCGACCGGACGGCGCAAGGTCGCGATGTTCATCGGCTCGTATCACGGTCATTCGGATCAGGTCCTGAACCGCATTGCCGGTCCCGACGACCCCAGGACCGTTCCCGCCTTTACCGGCATTTCTCCCGCGACAGCGGAAGATGTCGTGTTGCTCCCCTATGACGATCCACGCGCGCTGGAAATCCTCGAGCGCGACGGTGAAACGTTTGCCGCCGTACTGGTCGAGCCCGTGCAGAGCCGCAATATCGATGTCCAGCCCCGTGCCTTTCTGCATGCGCTGCGCGACCTCACGCAGCGAGCTGGCACTGTCCTCATTTTCGACGAGATGATCAGCGGCTTCCGTGTGGCGCCAGGCGGTGCACAGGCATATTTCGGCGTAGAGGCGGATCTCGCCACCTACGGCAAGATTGCCGGCGGCGGACTGCCATTGGCGGTGATCGCTGGCAGCAATCAGCTGATGAATCATATAGACGGCGGCCCATGGTCCTTTGGTGACGATTCCGTTCCGCCCGTCCAGCCGACCTTCTTTGCCGGGACCTATTGCCGCCATCCGCTGGCGCTTGCGGCCGCGCGCGCCGCGGCAACTTACATGCTGGAGCAGGGCCAGGCGCTGCAGGACAGTCTCAACGCGCGCACCTGCGCTCTTGTCGAGCGGCTCAATGGATCGCTCGCGGCAGCACGGCTCCCCGTCGTTTTCACGCAATTCGGCTCCTTCTTTGCGGTCGCGGTCAATCGCAGTCGCATCCCGCCGCTTGCGCTCGGGCTGCTGTCGCTCGAACTTCTGACCGCCGGAATTCACCTGCGCGGCGGTGACAAGGGCGGCTTCCTTTCCACGGCCCATTCGGATGGCGACATCACGGCCATCCACGATGCCTTCCTGAACGGCCTGCAATCGCTGGCAGGTTTCGGCCTTCTCCCCCTCATCGATGGAACAACGCCATGAGCAACCAGGATCAAGCCACCGACTTCCCGCACCGTGTCGTCATCAGCGATGAGGAGCGATACTCAATTTGGCCGACCTACAAGGCCATCCCCTATGGCTGGCGCGATGGCGGCTTCGAGGGATCGAAGCAAGCCTGCCTCGATCACATCGCCGCAGTCTGGACCGACATGCGTCCACTATCGCTCCGCCGCCAGATGGATGGCGACTCGTCGGCCAACCTGTAAGGAGATGCGCCCTTGAGCCAGCATCAACGCGCTCTCAGCCCGGAAGGCTCGAACGAGGAGAACCGTTTCGACGACACACCGGTCCACAACAAGGTCACGCTGACGGAGGTGAAAGCCTCCGGGCAGATGGAAGAGCCGACCGAGGAGACTTGGCTCGACCTTCCGCTTCCTGGCAAGTTGCCTGCCGAAACGCCGCTCAGTGAGATCGAAAAACGGCGCATGCATGGCGTCCTTTCCGGTCTCCTCGACGCGCTCGCGCTCGATCATCCGGCAAACGTCGGACAGCTGGGCGCGTTGCTGGCCGATCTCGGCAAGGCGACGACCGAAAGGCTGGAAATCGACACGACGGGGCTGCCGATCACGCCCTTTCAGGCGACGGACTACGACCGCTATTTCCGCGTCAACCGCCAGTCCGTGGACGAACCTGCCGTCGCCATGGTGCGCAGCCTCGTCCAGACGGTGCACGCCGTCACGCAGCTCTTCGCCCGCAGCAAAGAGCTCCCTGCGGTCCACGTGCGCCGTCAGATGGAAGGATTTGAAAGCCACGCACATCTGCTTGCCCGGACCTTCGGACTGGAGCCACTTCGATGATGGCCATCAGTCCTCCCTCTCCTTATGCGCTCTGGCGGGAGTTTCACTGGGCTTTCTTCTTGAACGTTCAGGGCCTCATCGTTGCGCTTCGCCGATTCCGGCTGGCGCTGGAGCGCGGCCTCGTAACCTCCGCCGAGGAGGAACTCAACACCGCCTCGACACTGCTCGTCTCCTCGGCGGCTTCCATGGAACTTGCCGCCAGTTTTCCGAAAGACGTCTATGAGACGACGGTCCGCGTCTCCATGACCCAGCCGAACGTGGAGTCGGACGACTTCAGCGGCCTCATGTCCTGGGAACACGCCGTCCTTGTCGAGGTCTGGCGAGATCTTCGCCCGATCTTCGAAGCGCTACCGGATGAACTCGCCGTCGCCCATTCCGGTTTCATCGCCGCCTATAAGTACCTTGCCGAAAGCCATACCAGCGTCTGCTCCCGCTTCGTCGACAGCGGAAGTCTTCGCTTCGAGGACCGCAATGCGGTCGAGACGCTGCGCCGCTTCGAACGCGGCCGGCTCGGCCTCATCGACCCCAAGGGCAAAGGTTGCCCATTCCATTCCTGACCGCCTCAAGAACAGCCGAGGAATTTTGCCATGAACGACCTGTCCGCAGCCTCTCTTTCCGGTGACAACGCGCATCATATCGCCGTCATCGGCATGGCCGGCCGCTTTCCCGGTGCGTCGGATGTCGAGCGCTTCTGGCAGAACCTGGTTGATGGCGTGGAATCGATCGAGCGCCTCTCGCCGGAGGCGCTCAAGGAACGGGGCGTTTCGGCCGAAACGGCAGCGCTTCCCGATTTTGTCGCGGCCAGCGCGCCGTTAGCTGGTACGGATCGTTTCGATGCGGCATTTTTTGGCTACAGCCCGGCAGAGGCCGAAATTCTCGATCCGCAGCAACGCGTCTTCCTCGAATGCGCCTGGCACGCATTGGAATCCGCCGGCTATGTCGGTGATCGCTACACTCGGCCGATTGGCGTCTTCGCTTCGGCAGGCATCAACACCTATCTGCTCAACCTGCATGACAATGGCCGCATCCGCGAGACCGTTACACCCTATGAGATCTTCGTCGGCAACGACAAGGATTTCCTGGCGACCCGTACGGCCTTCAAGCTGAACCTGCGCGGCCCGGCGATCACTGTGCAAACGGCATGCTCCTCCTCGCTCGTGGCGGTTCATATGGCCGTCCAGAGCCTGCTGTCCGGCGATTGCGACATGGCGCTCGCTGGCGGCATCGCACTCTCGCAATCCTCCGGCTACCGCGCTCGCGAGGGCGGCATCCTGTCGCCTGATGGCCATTGCCGGGCCTTCGATGCGGCCTCGGGCGGCACAGTGCCCGGCAGCGGTATCGGCATCGTCGTCCTGAAGCGGCTGGAGGATGCACTTGCCGATGGCGACACGATCAACGCTGTCATCCTGGGCTCTGCGATCAACAATGACGGCGCGTTGAAGGCGAGTTTTACTGCGCCGCAGGTCGACAGCCAGGCAGCGGTGATCGCCGATGCCCAGACCATGGCAGGCGTGCGCGCCGAAACGATCGGCTATATCGAGGCGCACGGCACCGGCACCAAGCTCGGCGATCCCATCGAGGTCGCGGCCCTGACCAAGGCTTTCCGTCGCGACACGCAACGCCGGGGCTTTTGCGCGCTCGGCTCCGTCAAGACCAATATCGGCCATCTCGACACCGCCGCTGGCATAGCCGGTTTCATTAAAGCCGTGCTGGCGCTGAAACACCGGCGCATCCCGGCGAGCCTGCATTATGAAAACCCCAACCCGCAGATCGATTTCAAGGTGAGCCCCTTCTTTGTCAACCAGACGCTCCGCGACTGGGACAATCAGATCGGTGCGCGCCGCGCAGGCGTAAGTTCCTTCGGGATCGGCGGGACAAATGTTCATGTCGTGCTGGAGGAGGCGCCGCCCCGTCCGATCGCAAAGACAGGTGAGGGCCTGGAACTGATCCTCCTCTCGGCGCACACCGATGCGCAGCTTGACGCCAGTGCTGAGGCCCTCGCCGCGCATCTTGATGGTGAAGACGTACCGGCCTTGGCTGACGTTGCGCACACGCTCCGCCGTGGTCGCCGCGATTTTGCCAAGCGTCGCTTCGTCGTCGCGCGAGATGCAAAAATGGCGGCTGCACGCTTGCGAACCGCTTCCCATAGCAGCACGGCCGGCGGCCAACCGGCGGAGGCCGTCTTCCTGTTTCCCGGCCAGGGCAGCCCCTACCCGGCGATGGGCAAGGCACTTTACGCAGATCTTCCGGAATTCCGCGCACCGTTCGATGCCTGCGCAGCCGAACTCGAGCGCCTGATGGGCATGGACTTTAATGCTTGGCTTTTCTCCGGCGCCGATGATCTTCATCGCACCGACCTGGCCCAGCCCGCCCTCTTTGCCATCGAGTATGCGCTTGCCCAGGCGCTGATGACCAATGGCGTGGTCCCAAAGGCTTTGCATGGTCACAGCATCGGGGAATATGTTGCCGCCTGCCTCGCGGGCGTCTTCGATCTGAACACGGCGCTCCAGCTCGTGGTCGCGCGCGGCCGGTTGATGCAGGCCGCCGCCCCGGGCGCCATGCTCGCGGTAATGCATGTAGACCAGCCGATCGAGCCCTGGCTCGGCGGCGACATCACGCTCGCGGCCGCCAATGCGCCCGGCTTCAGCGTCCTCTCCGGTCCAGTTGAGGCCGTCGCTAATCTCCGGATCCGTCTAAAGGAGAAGGGTATTGCAGGCCACCTGCTCAAGACCTCGCACGCCTTCCATTCGCCGATGATGGCCGATGCGGCGGCGCAGTTCCGCAACGTCGTTGCCGGCGTCGGCCTGTCAGCGCCGCAAGTGGCGCTGATCTCCAATGTGACGGGGACGTGGCTGACGGCCGAGGATGCCACCGACCCGGACTATTGGGTGCGTCACCTCTTGCACCCCGTCCGCTTCCAGGAGGGTACGCATACACTGCAGTCACTCCGCGCGCCGGTTTTCATGGAAGTCGGCCCGGGCCGTGCGCTCGGCACACTGACCGCCGCGGCCGGCGTTGATACAGCGCGAATCGTCGCAACGCTTGAGGACGGTATGGACGAGGCGGAGCGAGCCCTTTGCGCAATCGGTCGGTTCTGGCAACTGAACGGCGCGCTGGATTCGGTAGAGACGCCCGGCCGACGCCGCGTCCCGCTTCCCACCTATCCATTTCAAAGCGAGCGCTACTGGATAGACGCCGACGGCGGGCGAGCACCTGCCACGGGCGCGGCGGAGAGCGGTGAAGGTCCCGGCCTCTACCGCACTGTCTGGCGTCGCGCCCTATCGGGCGGCGGCACCGGCCCATTAAAAGGCCGTATCCTCATTTTCGACGATGGTCAGCTCGGCACGACCCTTGCTACCGAGCTTGAGCGGAGTGGAGCGGAGCCTTATCGCGCCATCGTCGGTGCCAGTTTCGGCGAACCGGACTTCCGCTGCTTCAGCCTCCGCCCCGGTAGGAGCGACGACTACACCAGTCTTCTCAATGCCCTCGACGAGCGCGGAGCAAGCCCCGACCATATCGTCTTCGGCTGGCCACTGGCGACAGCCCCAAGTGAGTCGCTGGAAGCCCATGCGCACGCTCTTTTGGCACTCGTCCGGGAACTGGCGAAGAACGACCGCGCGGTCACCCTCACGCTTCTGACGCGCTCGGTAGCCGATGTTACGGGCCTGGAAGACCTCGATGTCGCGCAGGCCCTGGTTGCCGGTGGTCTGCAGGTGATCAGCCAAGAACATCCCTCGCTCCGGTGCCGTCATATTGATATCGACGCGGCCAGGTCCATCGATATCGCAAGGCGCATTCGCGAAGCCCTTTCGAGCAAGGACGATATCGTCGCGTTCCGCGGTGCGCATCGCTGGCTTCCAGAAACGGAACGGGTCGAGGCCCCGGAAGGCGGCCCGGCCTTTAAAACCAACGGCACCTATGTCGTCGTCGGCAATGTCGCGGATGGTGTCGGCCGAACCTGGGTCGATGCCCTGTCCAGCCTCGGCGCGACGGTCGCGCTGCTTCACGATTCCACGGCACCGGCTTTCGAGCACTCCGCACGGTTCGAGCGTCGGCTCGACTGTGGCGACGTGGCGGCATTGGCGAGCGCACTTGACGACGTCTCCGCCGGACTCGGCCGGATCGACGGCATCTTCCTCAGCCTGCCGCAGTCGAACCACCGGTCTGCCGCGCTGATCGGCGAACTGACGGATGCGCACTGGGCATACAATCTTTCAGGCAAGCTTCGCCCGGTCCGCGCGCTCCGCGACGCCGCCGCGAGCCGCAAGATCGGCTTCTGCTGTGTTCAGTCTTCGCTCTCGATCCTCGTCGGTGGCCTAGGCCTTGCCGCCTATGCCGCAACACACAACGCGATCGACCGGATCGTGGCCGAAGAAAACAAGACCGCAACCACCCCATGGTTGGCGATCGGCTACCCGCTGATCGAGGCAAAATCCGGCACGACCGCGCCGGCGACAGGGCGAGCGAACGCCTTCGCGATATCGACGGAGGCCGCCTGGGATTTCACCCGGCGCCTTATCGAGAACGGCGCGGCCGGGCAGACCATGCTTTCGGGCGGAACCATTCCGCCGGTCGTCTCCGACACCGCCGCGCAAGAGCCAGCCACCCAGGATGGCGGACGCGGCCGGCGCGACCTCGGCGTCACCTACCGTGCGCCGGGCAATGACGTCGAGGCAAAGATCGTCGGGATTTTTGAAGAGATCCTCGGCCTGTCGCCCATCGGCGCCGATGACGGGTTTTATGAGCTCGGCGGTCATTCCCTGCTCGCAATCCGCGCCGTCGCGAAACTTCGCGAAGCCTTCCCCGTCGATGTCGCCATGCGCGAGCTGCTTTTCGACAATCCGACCGCAGCGGCTATCGCCAGGACCATTTCGCAGCGCATGGCCGAGCCCACAGATCTGGCCGCCATTGCCGACCTTCTCGACGAGGTCGGCAACCTGTCCGACGCCGACGTAAGCCGGCTTCTCGCCGGAGGAAATGCACGATGAACGAACTCTTCACGAAAATCGCGGCACTGTCGCCAGAACGCCGGCAACTGCTCGAACAGAAGTTGAAAGCACAGGGCATCGCCGTCCCGACACAACAGGGCATCCAGCCGCGCGCAGACCGCGAGACCTCGGTCCCTCTCTCGTCAGCGCAGCAGCGCCTCTGGTTCATGCAGCAGCTCGAACCAGAGACTGTCGCCTACAACATGAACCTCGCGCTGCGGCTGAAAGGCCCGCTCGACCGTGCCGCGCTGTCTTGCGCCTATGCAGCCCTCGTCGCGCGGCACGAACCGCTCCGCACGCGGTTTCCGGTCGGCCCGGACGGCCAGCCGCGCCAAGTCGTCGAAGCGCCGGGCTCGATCGACATCGACTACCACGACTGCCGGCAGGATCTGGACCCGGAGGAGGCCGCCCGCCGTCATGTCGAAGCGATGGTCGAGACGCCCTACGACCTCACCCGTCCGCCAACGCGCGCGACGCTGGTTGCGATCGACGACCGGGAGCATGTGCTGGCGCTGGGCATGCATCACATCATCAGCGACCGCTGGTCGATGGGCGTCTTCGTGCGGGATCTCTCGACGCTTTATCACGCTGAAGCGACGGGAACGCCGGCGGCGCTCGCGCCCCTTCCGGTACAGTTTGCCGACTGGACGCTCTGGCAGCGCAGCCTGCTGGACGGTCCAGCGCTTGCCGAACAGCTCGCCTACTGGACGGAAAGCCTCGCCGGCGATCTGCCCGTCCTCGAACTTCCCTTCGACCGGCCACACAGCCTGACGGCGAGCTTCAACGGCGCCCACCTGCCCGTCCGCATCGATCGGGCGCTCTCGCTCAAGCTGCGCGCGCTCGCCGTCGAGCAGAATGTCAGTCTCTTCACCTTGCTGCTTGCCGCCTTCAACGTGCTCTTGCATCTCTACAGCGACAGCGACGATATTGTCATCGGCAGCGAGGTCGCGAACCGCGACAGGCCCGAGACGCAGACCATGATGGGTCCACTCGTCAACACGCTTGTCTTCCGCAACGACCTCTCCGGCGATCCGACCTTCACGGACCTCCTCCACACGGTCGCCACCGCCGTCCGCCGCGGCATTGCCCATCAGGACGTCCCGTTCGAGCGCCTTGTCGAAGCCATCAATCCGGAGCGCTCGCTCTCCGACCTTAACCCGCTCTTCAACGTGAAATTCGACATCCAGCACAGCGTCGCCCCACCGCCCGGCCTGCATGGCCTGACAGTCGAACTCTATCCGTTACGTGAAGTGGCGACGAAATACGACCTGCGCTTCAACCTCGAAGACGACCATCCGGATATCAAAGGCAAGATCGAATATTCGCGCCAGATATTCGACGAGTCTACCATCGCCACGATGCTCGTCCGCTTCGAGGGCTTGCTCGACTTGATCGTGCACGAACCGTCGCGCCGCCTCTCGACCCTTTCGCTGCTCGCGCCGGAGGAAGAAGCCGCGATCATCGCGGCCGGCACCGGCCCGGTGCGGGATTATCCGACGCAGGAATGCCTCCATGATCTCATCGTGAAACAGGTGGAGGAAACACCGGACGCGGACGCCGTGACCGATGGAGATCTGACATGGTCCTATCGTGAATTCGAGGCCCAGTCCTCGCGCGTTGCCGCAAGTCTGGTCGCCGCCGGCGTCAGAACCGGTGACCGGGTCGGCATCTGCATGCGCCGTTCGCCCCGGATGATCGCTGGTATCCTGGGCATCATGCGCACGGGTGCGGCCTATGTGCCGCTCGATGCCGACTATCCGGCAAACCGTCTTGCCTTCATTGCCCAGGACAGCGGAATTACCATACTTCTCGTCGACCATCACCCGGCCTTCGCCACGCAAGACCAGGTGCTCGTCGATATCAACACTCTGCCGGACCTCAGGCTGGAGGCACGCCCCGCCGTTTCGCCGAACGATCTTGCCTACATAATCTATACGTCCGGCTCGACGGGCCGGCCCAAGGGTGTCGCAATCGAGCATCGCTCCGTCGTCGCCTTCATGTACTGGGCGCGTGAGCGATTCACGCGCGAAGAGGTGGCGCGCATGTTGGTGCCGACTTCGATCAGCTTCGACCTCTCGATCTTCGAACTCTACGCGCCCCTCGTCATCGGCGGCACACTCGTCGTTGCCGATCATTTCCTGGCGCTACCACAACTTGCCGGCAAGACGGACGTCACCTTCATCAACACGGTCCCGAGCCTTCTGCAGGAACTGCTGCAAGAACACCCGCTGCCAAAGAGTGTCCGCACAGCGACCTTCTGCGGAGAACCACTGCCAGCCGCGCTGGTTGCACGCCTCAAACGCGACTATCCGAACTTGCGCATCCTCAACCTCTACGGCCCATCCGAGGATACCTGTTTTTCGACGGAGGTGCCGCTGCAGGGCGACCATTATCAGGGCGGGGTCGTGCCGATCGGCAGACCCCTGCCAAACACTCAAGCCTATATTCTTGACCGCGTCGGTCGCCTTCGCCCTCCGGGTCTTTCCGGCGAGCTCTATCTTGGAGGTACAGGCCTCGCGCGCGGCTATTACGACCGGCCGGACCAGACCGCCGAGCGCTTCGTTGCCGATCCGTTCTCGGCTGAACCCGGCTCGCGTCTCTACCGGACCGGCGATCGCATCCGTCGTCGGACAGACGGCAATCTCGAATTCTGCGGGCGGCTCGACCATCAGGTAAAGGTGCGAGGCCTGCGCATCGAGGCCGGCGAGATCGAGCACAATCTCGAACGGCACGCCGGCGTCGAAAAGGCCATCGTCGCAGTGACGGAAAGCGCCGACCGGCAGCTCGTGGCCTTCATCGAGCCGAAAGAGGGCATGAGACTCGATGAGACCGACCTGCGCCGCGCGCTTTCCGAAACCCTCCCAGCCCATATGGTACCGACGCTCTGGTGCTTCCTGCCGCGCCTGCCGCAGCAGCCGAATGGCAAGATCGATCGCGCTGCCCTGCCCGCGCTCGCGGCGACGGCCGTCACCGGTTCCATCCCACCTGAAACAGCGACCGAACAGCGAGTCGCGGATGCCTGGGTCGATGTGCTTGCCGTCGAGACGATCGGCCGGGACGACAATTTCTTTCGGCTCGGGGGCCACTCGCTCCTCGCCATGCGTATGATAGCCCGCCTCTCATCGTCGCTTCCGACAAAGGCTGTGTTGCGGAAGCTTTTCGAATTCCCGCGCCTCAAGGATTTCGCCGCAGCGCTGGAGCGCGACGAGACACGGGCGACGCCACGGGCTGACGAAATCGCCGCTCTGCCGGATGGCGCGTTGATCCCGCTCTCGTTCGCCCAGCAGCGGCTCTGGACACTTGCCGAGCTGGAGCCGGAAAGCACGGCCTACAATGTTCCCGCCGCTGTTCGTTTTCACGGCCCGCTGGATCTTGATGCGCTGAAACAGGCCTTTGCAGCCCTCACAGGACGCCATGCGGTCTTGCGCACGCGGATCGTCAGTCGGAACGGCCAGCCGGCCGTCGAAATCGACGCGACCGCCCTTCTGGATATCGCAATCGTCAATCTGGATGAGGCTGCCTTGCCGGAGGGGCTAGCAGCCGCATGCGCGCAGCCGTTCGACCTGGCAACGGGGCCGCTGTTCCGGGCCCGGATTTTCCGTCTCTCCGCCGAAGAGCACGTCGTCCTCGTCGTGATCCACCACATCGTCTCGGATGCGCAATCACTCCAGCTGATCCTGCGGGATCTGACGCGGTTCTACGATGCGGGCCGACAGGGCAAAGCGGCGGACATTCCGCCGCTCACTCTGACCTATGGCGATTTCGCCGCCTGGCAGCGGCGGCAGCCGCTTGACGGGCAGATCGACTATTGGCGCCTGTTGCTGGAGAATGCCCCACCGCTACTTGAGCTAACGACTGATTTTCCGCGCGGCGCGCGTCAGGAGTTCAAGGGCGGAAGCATCCGCTTCGATCTCGATACGAAGCTGACGGCCCGCCTCGTCGGATTTGCCCATGGGCGAAACGCGACGCCCTTCATGGTCGTTCTCTCCGCCTTTTCGACTCTGCTGTCGCGCTATTCCGGCGCTTCGGACGTCGTCGTTGGAACACCGGTATCCGAGCGGCCAAACCGGGCGCTGGAGGATGTTATCGGGCTCTTCGTAAACACGCTGGCGCTGAAACTCACGCACGACGCTTCGACGAGCTTTTCACAGCAGGTCGAAGCCGTGCGCGCGCAGGTCCTCGATGCCTTCCGCCACCAGGACGCGCCGTTCGAATGCGTGGTCGATGCACTCTCGGTCGAGCGGAACTGGAGCCATAACCCAGTATTCCAGGCGATGTTCACCTGGCAGGCAGACGAGCAGCGCAGCGTGTGCCCCAACGGCCTGACCAGCACACCCGTGGTGCTCGCGCAGGAAACGTCGAAGGTCGATCTGACACTCGACATCCGCCATCGCGGCGATCGCTTTGCCTGCACCTTCATCTATCGCTGTGATCTCTTCCGCGAACAGACGATCGCTCATATGGCCGAGGCCTTCGTAACCCTCCTCGAGGCTCTTCTATCGGCGCCCGAGCAATCGCAGGCCGAGATCGCCTTCCTGCCCGAGCGGCAGCGCCAGAAGATCACGACCTGGAACACGACGGCGAAGACCTATGATGCCACAGCCAAAAGCCTGCATGGCTTTTTCGCGCGTTCGGCCGCCCGCACACCGGACGCCATCGCCATCACCGATCGAGACAGGAGCCTCACCTATGCGGAACTCGATCGGCAAGCTGATATACTCGCCCGGCATCTCGTCTCCCGCGGCATCGGACGCGGCAGCGCCGTCGGCATCTGCCTAGAGCGCAACGTCGAACTCGTCGCTTCCATGCTGGCCGTCTTGAAGGCGGGCGCGGCCTACGTGCCGCTGGATCCCAAGTATCCGCAAGAGCGCATCGCCTTCGTCGCAAGGGACGCGAGCCTTTCCCTCCTCCTGACCCGGGAGGAGCGCGAGGATTTCGCCGACATCAGAACGCTCGATCCGGCCGCAATCTGGAACGGGACGGAGGCCATATCGGGCGCCCCTGTCCCCCTTGTTACCGAAAGAAGCGATCTCGCCTATCTCATCTACACGTCCGGCTCGACGGGCCTGCCCAAGGGCGTCGCGATCGAACATCGCAACGCCGTCGCCTTCACCCACTGGGCACTCGACATGTTCCCGGCGGAAAGCTTTGCCGGAATGCTGGCGTCAACATCCGTCTGCTTCGACCTCTCGATCTTCGAAATCTTCGTGACGCTCGCGGCCGGCGGACGGATCTTCATCGTTGATGATCTCTTCGAACTGCCCGACGCACCGTTCGCGGACGAAATCACCTTCATCAACACCGTGCCCACGCCGATGACAGAGCTCCTGCGTTTCGGCCCGTTGCCGGCAAAGGCAAAGACGGTCTGCCTTGCGGGCGAACCGCTGCCACCAAGCCTTGCACGCGCGATTCTGGAAAGTGGACAGGTCGAGGCGCTATACAATCTCTATGGCCCCTCCGAGGACACGACCTATTCGACGGGATGCCGGATCGAAAGCCCCGGAATGCCAATCCATATCGGCAAACCCATCACCAACACGACCGCCCATGTCCTCGACGCCGCGCTTAACGAAGTACCGATCGGCATGCCGGGCGAGCTTTATCTTGCTGGCGAAGGCATCGCGCGCGGCTATCACAATCGCCCGGACCTGACGGCCGAGCGCTTCCTGCCGAACCCGTTCGACACGACCGGCCGCGCTCCGGTGCTCTACAAGACCGGCGATCGCGTCCGTCGACTGACGGACGGCAATCTCGACTATCTCGGCCGCGCCGACCGCCAGATGAAGATCAGCGGCTTCCGGATCGAGCCCGGCGAGGTCGAGGCCGTGCTGATGCGCTATCCCAGCGTGACAGGCGCGGCCGTCGATGCCTGGCGCGACGAGACCGGCTATGCCCGCCTCGCCGCCTGGGTCGAGACGGCGGCACCGATCGGCAAGGCGGAGCTCTCGGGCTATCTCGCCACAGAGCTGCCGCGCCATCTCGTACCGGCGCTCTTTGCGATGCTCGACAAGCTCCCGCGCCTGCCGAACGGCAAGCTCGATCGCAAGGCCCTGCCCGATCCCTCCGGCGAAGCCACGATGGTTGCGGAAGACGAAACGCCGCACGATGGCTTTGAAGCGAGGATCGCAGTGATCTGGTCGAGACTGCTCGGCCGGGAGACGATCGGGCGCAACGACAATTTCTTCGCGCTCGGCGGCGATTCGATCCTGGCGATCCAGGTCGTAGCCGCGGTGCGGCGCGCCGGCATCGCGATCACCCCGCGTGATCTTTTCCAGTATTCGACGCTTGCCGCGCTTGCCGCGTCCGTGTCGGAGGTAGCGGCGGGTGCGCCCGCGACCGGTCCAGTCACGGGCGATATCCCGCTCGGCCCCGCCCAACAGTGGTTCTTCGAGCAGGATTACCCGGAGATTGCCCACTGGAACCAGGCGATGGTGCTCAAACCCGCTCGCCTCATCAACGAGACGGCTCTTCAGCACGCAATGGACCTCCTCCATCAAACTCACGATGCGCTTCGTAGCCGATTCCGGCAGCATGGCGGGCACTGGAGCCAGATGGTCACAGAGGTGGAAGCAGCACCTCCTCTCCGTCTCGTCTCATGTGCGGCGACCAACGCGGATGCCGTACTGGCGGCCGAGGCGAATGCGCTGCAACGGGGCTTCGACCTTACGGCCGGACCCGTCTGGGGCGCCACGCTTGTCACCATCGACGGGCACGAGCAGTGGCTGGCGATCGCCGCACATCATCTCGTCATCGACGGCGTGTCCTGGCGCATCCTGCTCGACGACCTACAGGCATGCCTGGCGGCGGCCGAAGCCGGAACGGAGATGACCTTACCATCCCGCACGACCGGGATCGACGCCTGGGTGCGGACGCTGGAAAGCAGCAACGTCTTTGACGGCGAAAAGGATGGCTGGCACACGATCGCCGCGGCCGAGACCGTACCGATACCCACCGACCGTTCGGGCAGCAATCGTGTGGTCGATACTGCGATTGTCGATCTTGCGATCGGTTCGGACCTCACGGAGCGCCTCATTCGAGACGTACCGTCCGCTTACCCGGTCAAAGCCGAAGAGATCATGCTTGCGGCGCTCTATAACACGATCCGCGATTGGACCGGTCACGACCGGCTCCGGCTGATCCTTGAAAGCCACGGCCGCCCGAACCTCTTTGACGGCGTTGATCTGACGCGCACGGTCGGCTGGTTTACAGGCCTCTATCCCGTTCTCTTCGACATTACCGAGCGTGACACGCGAACGACATTGCTTGCGGTCAAGGAGAGCCTCCGGCGTATTCCGAACGACGGTATCGGCTATGGCGTCCTGAAATATCTGAAGGGCGTGGCATTGCCACAGTTGGAGGATATCGCCGAGATCCGGTTCAACTATCTCGGCCAGACGGACACGCTCTTTTCCGACGATGCGTTGCTGTCACGCGCAGCCGAGCCGTCGGGCGACCCGCGCGGCGCGCGCAATCCACGCGGGGTGCTCCTTGATATCAACGCAATCGTCAGCGGCGGGCATTTGCGCATCCGCCTCGCCTATTCCAGACAGATCCACGATCGGCAAACGATGGAAACGCTCGCGACGGGACTGCAGAACCATCTCGAAAGCCTTGTCGACTTCTGCCTGACATCAACCGAAGCCGGCTATACGCCAGCGGACTTCAAGCACATGACACTTGACCAGGATGATCTCGAAGCCATCCTGCGCAATCTCTGAGGACACCATGCAGAATGCGAGCCAGCGCATCGGGCGCAACGACATCGCCGACATCTATCCGCTCGCCCAGATGCAGGAGGGCATCCTTTTTCATTCGGTTTCCTCCCCCGGGGACGGCCTCTACATGCCGCAAACGGCGCTGCGCATCACCGGCCGCGTCGATGCGGACGTTCTGAAGGCGGCATGGCAAGGTGCAATCGACCGTCATCCGATCCTGCGCTCGGGGTTCTTCTGGGAAGAGCGGGACGAGCCGTTCCAGATCGTATTCCGCAGCGTTGCGGTGGCTTTCACCGCACTCGACTGGACCGGTGCCGATCCCGCGACCGAGCGGGATCGTCTGTCGGCGCTCTTTTCCGCCAACAGGGCGGAGCCCTTCAATCTTCGCCGGCCGCCTCTCATCCGCGTCCAATGGATCCGGGCGGGAGAGGACCGTTCGATCATGGTTGCCTGCTACCACCATATCATCCTAGACGGCTGGTCGATCCGCCAACTGCTCGACGAGGTGCTTGCGCTCTATCGGCGCGCCATAGGCGACGCCGGCGCTGCCCTTCCGCCAGCCCGTCCCTACGGCGACTATATCGGCTGGCTCAAGAAGCGAGAGCAGGCTGCCTCGCTTCGTTTCTGGCATGATCGACTGGAGGGATTTGCGGGCGCGACGCGGCTGCTCGCAAAGCAGCTGACCAGAAATTTCGAACGGCAGCGCTGGGAATTTCCCCAGCCCCTCTATCAAGCCATGCTAGCCTACTGCGCCACCTCCGGCCTCACGCTCAACACGCTATTACAAGGCGCACTCGCCTTGCTGATCGCGCGGCAGACCCACAGCCGCGACCTTATCTTCGGCACAACGACGGCCGGGCGGCCGGCGACGCTCGAGGGTGCGACGACGATGATCGGCCTCTTCATCAACACGCTGCCTGTCCGTGTCCGAATAGAGGACGGACAATCCCTCGGCGACTGGCTCGCGACCCTCCAGAGCGCACATGCCGTGACGAGTGAGCACGACTATGTGCCGCTCGCCGCGATCCAGGGCCGAGGCGTCTCGCTCTTTGATACGCTGCTCGTCGTCGAGAATTTTGCCACGCAGCCGAAGCGGCCGGATGCTGCGTCGTTCTTGAAGACGGAAGGCATCGATTTCGATGAGCGAACGCATTTTCCGTTAACGCTCTGGGCGACACCGCATTCGGCGGGTCTAACGCTGATGGCGGGTTTCAGCGGTGATTTACTCTCGCCGGAGACCGTCGAGGCACTGCTCGAAAGGCTGGGCGACATCGTCTCCATCATGATTGGCTCGCCCTCAGCAGACCTGCGCGCACTTATTGATCAACTCCCCCCACAGATGATTGCCCCCGGCCTTTCAAGGACCGGTTTTCAGGATCCGACACGTTCGAAAGCACCGGAACAGGCGCCGCCGAACACACCGAAATCCGCGACGCCTTCGACCACGGAGATAACGCTCGCTCGCATCTGGACGGAGGTGCTCAAGTGTGGCCCCCTTGACGGCCGGGCCAATTTCTTCGAGCTTGGCGGCCATTCGCTGCTTGCCGCGCGGGTCGTCAGCCGGCTTCGCATAGAGCTTCGCATGCCGGTGCCGGTGCGCGCGCTTTTCGAGCGCCCTGTCCTGGCGGACCTTGCGGCCTATATCGATAACCTGGGTTCGCAGGAAACCCCGCCTGCAGGCCATGTCGAGATCGAGATATGAATGCAATGCTGTCTCGCCCCGTGCTTCTCTGCCTGCCACCGGCGGGCGCCGGGGCTGGTTTTTTCCGCAACTGGACACGGATCGCGCCGTGCACGATGACGGTGCATCCGGTGGCGCTGCCGGGCCGCGAGACGCGCTATACCGAACCCATGCCACGATCGATCGACGCGCTTGCCGATCAGCTTGCCGCGGAGCTTGAGCCCTATATCGGCGGGCGGTATGCGATCTTCGGCTATTCGATGGGCGCCCTGCTCGGTTATGAAATTGCCCGCCGCTTCTCGGGCGCAGGCTTACGACCGCCGGAAGTTTTCTTCGCGCTCGGATGCAACGCGCCGGACCGCATGGTCTACAAGCGTGACCCGTTTCACACGATGGAGCCTGTCGCCTTTCGCCAGGCGCTTGTCGAACTCGGCGGAACCGACGCAGAGATCCTGAACAATCCGGAGGCGATGGAGATTTTCGAGCCGATGCTGCGTAGCGACTTCCGTATCTGCGAGACCTATACGCATGACGCGGCGCGTGGCGCACTCGATTGTCCCGCCCATATTTTTCTCTCCGATGCGGACGCCTTTGTGGATAAGCAGGCCGCCGCCGCTTGGTCCGATTTCGTGACAGGAGGCACGAGCCTGCATCAGGTCACGGGGCCGCATATGCTCGAACGCTCCGTCCTGGACACGCTTCCGGCACAGTTGGAAGCCCTCTGGTTCGCAACGGGCGAAAGCCGCCCCCGCCGTCAGGCTTGAGACCATGATGGCTGCGATTGAAACCCCAAGGGCAGAGGAGGCGCTGGTCCAGCGCGCGCTCGAAGCGCAGGCCGCCTACATGCCGGATGTCCGCGCGGACACCGGCCCGCTCGGCGCGGGATGGACAACGGCCGAGGCCTTCTTCTCCGACGAGGTGGCTCTCGGCGAATTTCTCGCCTTCGAGCAATCGCTGAACGAAGGCACCGACCTTAGGACCGCGGCGGCGCTGCTGATGACCGACTACGGCTACATTCTGGCCGCTGCTGCCGTCCCTCTCTTCACCGGTTTCGGCCTCGTTCCCGACCTTTCGCCAGCCTCCGTCGCGCTTTCCTTCTACACGACGGAGGAGCCGCATGACGGGAAGATGCAACGGACACGCCGCGCCCATGTCCGTTTCCTCGAAGAAATATTTCGGCAGGGCCAGTTGGACGACGTCGCTGACGGGGAACGGTTCCGGGTTGAAATCGAGCGGCATTTTCGCCCCGTCATCGAAGCGATCCACCTTCGCGCACGCCTCTCCCGCGCAGCGCTCTGGCGGCTCGCCGCCGATGCGATCGCCGGTCGCTTTCTCGATTCCGGCCGCCGGTTCGGCACAGTTGAGGTCGCCAGGGCGTCGGCGATGCGGATTCTCAAAGTACCCGGTTCGCCACTTGCCAATCGCCAGCTCCACTATTTCGACCTGACGGTACTCGACAGTCATCAACAGGAATTTTCCTACGCATTCCGCCAACGCGGTGGCTGCTGCCGGTTTTATCAGGTCGAGGGTGGCGAATACTGTCCAACCTGCGTCCTGAAAGACCCTGCCGAACGAGACGAAGAACTGCGTCTGGCCATGCGCCGACACCTCGGTCTAGCCTGACCGACAATTTGGATAAACTTTTCTCCAAACCAGAGTCCCAAATCCGGAAAAGCAATCGTCTAACACACAAGCAGCATGTGTTGCTGCTCCTAGTGGTGGGCCGCGGAGCGTTGAGCGCCGTACGATTTTGGGGGTTTCGATGATTAAAACTAATTCCGCGTGGGGCGGAGCCAGAACAGGCTTCAGGCGGATCCTTCTGATGACGGGAACGGCGCTCGCGATGCTGACCCCCGTCTTGCCGGTGATGATGCCGGAGGCGCTGGCACAGGCGACAGCGCAATCGATCTCCGTCCCGGCCGGCCCCCTGACGCCGGCGCTCAACAGCCTCGCCGCCCAGACCGGCCTCCAAATCCTGTTCGATGCGTCGGTCGCCACGGGAAAGACGACCCGCGGCGTGAGCGGCACGATCACGCCCGAACAGGCGCTGAACTCCGTGCTCGCAGGCACTGGCGTTGACGCGCGCTTTGCGGGCAGCAGACAGGTAACGCTGCAGGCCGGCCCTTCCACCTCCGGCGCGTCATCGGAAGGCACGACGGAACTTGAACCTATCGTTATCTACGGCGCACGCAATTCGGCGACCTTGGGCGGCACGACGAGCAGCGTCGCCATTTTGAATGCCGAGAGCCTGGCGGAGAGCCAGATCCGCACCACGCAAGACACCTATCGCCGCATGGCGAACGTGCTGGATAGCGCAACGGTCAATGCCGGTTTCGTCATCCGCGGCATGAGCTCCGAAGGGCTAGTGGCTTCCGGCGGACCCGCCGGCTCGGTCTATGTCGACGGCATCCTCCAGACGAGGTACAATGCACGCTTCGGCGCGCGCAATCTCTGGGACGTGGAACAGGTCGAGGTCTATCGCGGACCGCAGTCGACGCTATCTGGCCGTGCAGCCATGACGGGGGCGATCTACATCAAGTCCAAAGATCCAACCTTCGAAAAGGAAGGGGAGATTTCCACCACGGTCGGTAGCAACGACCTGGTGGGTACCGCCTTCATGTACAATACGCCGATTGTCGAGGACCAGATCGCGCTGCGCATTTCTGGCGCCTTCGAGCGTTCGCACGCCGAGCCCACCTATTCCGACTTCAAGATATTCGACAATTACGACGACCTGACGACGGATATCAGCGGCGTGCTGCGCGCCAAGCTGCTGATCACACCATCGGAAATGCCGGATACCCGTGCGCTTCTCACTTATTCCTACTCAAACGATCGGCCGAACGACGCTCTCGTCGGCCTGTATACGGGCCGCGGCGACTTCAACAATACTCCGGTCACCTATACGGAATATCGTTGGACCGAGACGCACAATCTCGGACTTGAGATCACGCACGATATTTCTGACACACTGCGCTTCACCTCGCAGACCGGCTATCAATACGGTATCAACAACCGGCGCTCCATTGACTATGGCACCGAAGGCGTCATCAACGGCATCACCGGCGAGGACGACAACTCCATATTCACCCAGGAGTTCCGCCTGAACTATGAAGGCGATCGCTGGAAATGGGTGACTGGCGTCTACGGCAGCTACGAAATCTGGGATGGCGCAACAGACATCGTCGCGTTCGACTTCTATCAGCAGAGCGATACGCAACGCCGCCGAACGTCGAACCTAGCCGTCTTCGGTGAGGCGACCTATGAATTCGCTCCGACCTGGTTCGCGACACTCGGTGGACGCCTGGACTATCTGAAAGACAAGGATCACCAGCAGAACTATTTCGGCGTGATTGATCCCTCAGCGGTCCTGACTGGTGAGCCGTCGTCTCTCAGCGAGTTGAACTTCGTACCGAAGGTCGGCCTTTCAAAGGAGTTCGGTGACAACCAGACCGTTGGCCTCACCTACACTCAAGGCTTCCGGTCTGGTGGTTCCTATTTCGACCGCGTGACCGGCGAACTTGGCACCTACGATCCAGAATACTCCCAGAATGTCGAACTCTCGTACAAGGGAACACTGATCGACGACCGGCTGACACTGAATGCCAACCTCTTCTATACGAAATACGACGATCAGCAGGTCGAAATTCGCCCCGATCCGACGATCCCGGGCTACCGCATCATTTCGAATGCCGCAACGTCGCGGGCATGGGGTTTCGAGATCGAGCCGACCTTCGAGGTCACCGATCAGTTCACCGCCTTCGCGTCAATCGGCTACCTGAACACCAAGTTCATCGACTTCAACCACGCGGCCCTCAGCGAACCGCAGGATGGCAAGTCCTTTCCCGAAGCACCGGAATGGAGCCTGGGCTTTGGCGGCCGGTATGAATTCAAAAACGGTGTCTTCGTCGGCGCCGATGCCAAATACACGACCGGCTATAATTCGCGCTTCGGCACGAACGGCATGTACGAGATCGACCCCCGTTTCATCTTGAACTCACAGGTGGGCTTCAAGAAGGACAATTGGGAAGTCACCGCCTTCGCAGAGAACCTGACGGACGAGAAATACTTCACGCTTATTGATCCCGATTATTCGCTGCCCTTCGCTCAGGCCGGCAAGCGCCGCTCCTTCGGCTTGAACCTCCGGACAAAGTTCTGATTGCCATGACTGCGGGGCGGTGCCCCGCAGTCTTTTTTCATTCTCGGTAACGAAATGGTGCCCGTCTTGCGCTTCTGTCTCGCTCTTCTCGCTTTCCTTCTTCCGGTGTCGTTTGCGCATGCGACCTGTGACGGCAAGGCCATCACCGACGAGGTTTATAACCCGCCCTTCTGTATTCCGGCGGAGCCCAAACGGATTGTCACGCTCGACCCGCTGATCACGCTTGGAATGCTGATCGAGCTCAAGGCACCTGTCGTCGCAACTCCCTATATGGCCATCACCGAGGACGAGGTCCTCAACGTGGTGAAGGCTCAGAAGATGGTCGATCTCGGCAATCCCAAGGAACCAAGCCTTGAGCGCGTCGCGGCGCTAAAGCCGGATCTCATCATCGGTTCGGCTGAAGCGCATTCGACAATCTACGAACAGGCCACAAAGATTGCGCCAACTGTCTTGTTCAAGCATATGGACTGGAAGAGATATCTTGAGCGCCTTTCCCAGGTGACCGGCCGCGAAGGCGTGGCGAATGCGTCGCTTGAGGCATACGATGCCCGCATCGCGGCGATCCGAGAACGGATGAAGGACAGGAAACTGACCGTCTCGACCGTCCGTTTCGCGCCGGATCGCTTCGTCGTCTTCGTTGACGGACCGGACGCTTACGCCCCCTTTGCGGTGTTACATGAGGCGGGCGTGAAGCGCACCGCTTACGAGACGGTCACGGATGGCACGATCGTCAAGCGGCCGGACTGGGAGGAACTCGCCAATCTCGACGGCGACGTGCTGCTCTATGTTTCCGCCAGTGGCTTCGAGAGCGGTCCGGACGACGCTCTGGAAAAGCAGGTGACCGAAAACCCGCTGTGGCAATTGCTGCCGGCAGTCCAGGCCGGACGCGCCCATCGGGTCGATCGAGGCCCCTGGCAGGGCTTCCACGGCATCAGTTCGGCGAACCGCATCCTTGACGACATTGAGCGCTATATCCTGGTGGATCAATGACAGACCGAAGGGCGGGCCGCCTTACTACGGCCGATGGCGCACGTATGCTCGTGCTCTCAGCCCTCCTCTGTCTTCTCGTACTTGCCGCAATGAGCGCCGTCGCAATCGGCACGGTAGTCATACCGTTTTCCCACATCACAGCGGCGATCTTTCAGTTCGACGGCTCGCGCGACCATCTGCTCGTGATGACCATCCGACTGCCCCGCGTCATCGCCGCGCTTCTTGCCGGCAGCGCGCTCGCCGTCTCCGGCGCCATCATGCAGGCCGTCACGAACAACCCGCTTGCCTCGCCCGGTCTGCTCGGCATCAACGCCGGCGCAGCCTTTGCAGTCGTCACAGTGATGAGCCTCTTTGGTGCCGGCGTTGGCGACATCTATGTTTGGTTCTCCTTTCTCGGTGCCGCCATCGCCGCCATCATCGTCTATGCACTGGGCTCCTTCGGCGCGATCGGACACTCACCTCTAGGACTCGTGCTCGCGGGTGTCATCGTCGCAACCTTCCTAACCTCGCTCACCACCGCCGTGTTAATCTTCGACCAGAACACGCTTGATGCCGTGCGCCTCTGGACCGCCGGCTCGGTGACGGGGCGAACCATGGCACAGGCGAGAACCGTTGCACCTTGTATTCTGACCGGCCTCGTCGCAGCGCTCCTTCTCGGCCGGCATCTCACGACGCTCAGTCTCGGGGCGGATGCGTCACGCTCGCTCGGGCAGAACCCGATCGTCTGGCGCGGCGCATCGGTCGCCATCGTCATCCTGCTTGCGGGCGGCGCCGTAGCACTGGCAGGACCAATCGGTTTTGTGGGCCTCGTAGTCCCGCATATCGTGCGGATGTGTATCGGCGTCGATTATCGTTGGGTCGTTCCCTTCTCTGCCCTCGGCGGTGCACTGCTGGTGGTCATCGCCGATATGCTCGGGCGACTTGTCTTTGGAAGCCAGAGCTTTCCGGTGGGCGTGACGATCGCGCTCGTTGGCGCACCGTTCTTCCTCTATCTTGCCCGAACACGGCTGAGGGGTGAGACATGATCCGGCTTTTCATCGCCCTCACGCTTCTGCTCGCCCTTCTGGTCGCCGCAAGTCTCGCCTTCGGCGACGTTTCACTGACCTGGCAGGAACTCTATCATGCCCTGACCGGGACGGGCGATCCGGATCTGCAGAGTGCGATGATTGTCTTCGACCTTCGCCTGCCGCGTATCCTTCTCGCGCTCCTCGTGGGTGTGGCGCTCGCGACCGCCGGCACGATGACGCTGGCCATCATGCGCAATCCGCTGGCCGAACCGGGTGTTCTCGGCATTAACAGCGGCGCAGCGGCCGCGGCCATGGCAGTCATCGTCCTGGTCCAGGATCCGCCCGTCGCGCTCTTGCAGGCGGCAGGCTTCTTGGGAGCAGCGGCGATGGCACTCGCGGTCTACGCGCTCGCCTGGCGCGGCGGCACATCCTCGCTTCGCATCATTCTGATTGGCATCGGACTTTCCTCGCTCGCCACGGCCGGCACGACCTTCCTCTCCGCCTTCGGCGATATTGGCGACGTGCAACGGGCGATGGTCTGGCTGGCGGGCAGTGTCTACGATGCCAACATGGTCAAGGTTCGGCTGCTTGCCCTCTGGCTCATTGTCCCCGTCACGCTTGCCCTTCTCACCGCGCGCGAACTTGATCTCATCCGTTTCGGTGACGACTTTGCAACGAGCCTCGGGCAGCCGGTTGATCTTGTGCGGGGCCTAGTGATTGTGCTTGTCACATTGCTTTCGGGCGCAGCCGTCGCCGTCTCCGGTCTCATCGGCTTCGTCGGCCTCATCGCGCCGCATATTGCACGCCGCTTGGTCGGGGCCTCGCATGGTCGGATACTTCCGGTCGCCGCTCTTATCGGCGCCTGCCTTGTCGTTGCCGCGGATCTCATCGGCCGCCTCATCCTGCCGCCGGCGCAGCTTCCGGCCGGTATCGTCACTGGGCTCGTCGGAGCCCCTTTCTTTGCCTATCTTCTATGGAGACGCCGCCATGACCATGGATAAGAAGCGCTCTGGCAAGATTGAAGGCAAAGGCGTCAACATCGACTATGGTCAGCGCCGCATCGTCGAGAATCTCGATCTCGCAATCCCGGAACGACGCTTCACGGCGCTAATTGGCCCGAATGGTAGCGGCAAGTCCACAATTCTGCGCACCTTCGCAGCGCTCATGAAGCCTTCTGGCGGTAGCATCCTGCTGGATGGCCGCGACTTGATGGACCTCTCGACCCGAGATGTCGCGCGAAAGGTGGGCGTCCTGTTACAAGGTCCCGTCGCGCCGGAGGGATTGACGGTTGCCGATCTCGTGCGGCAGGGCCGCTATCCGCATCAATCGCTGTTTAGCCGGTGGTCTGCCAACGACCAGCAAGCGTGCGACGAGGCGCTCATGCTGACAGGCACGACGGATCTTTCCGACCGCTTGCTCGACAGCCTGTCCGGCGGTCAACGCCAACGTGCCTGGATCGCAATGACGCTGGCGCAGCAGAGCGAAGCGCTTCTGCTCGATGAACCGACGACCTATCTCGATCTTGAACACCAAATAGAACTTATGAACCTCATCACAATGCTCGTTGAAAAACACGGGAAGACGATCGTCGCAGTTCTGCACGACATCAATCAGGCGGCGCGCTTTGCCGAGCATATCGTCCTATTGAAGGACGGCAGGATCACGTCGGCCGGAAAGCCCGATACAGTCATCTCCGCCGAGACGATCTTCGACGTGTTCAATGTGAAGACGGTGGTGATCCGCGATCCGGTTGCCGGAACACCGCTCTGCATTCCGCTGTGAGCCTATCAATAGCTGTTACCGAAATATCACACCCCCGGTGCTTTTGAATAAATCGCCTGTGCGTTACCCGACTATTGGCCAAAGCGAACAACAGGAATCGGGCAACAAAATCAGACATAAAGATGAGTTTTATAGTCTTGATTTATCCAGGAGCTGCTTATTAGTTTTGAATTCTTCTAACCTATTGCACTTGCACGTGTTTTCCGGATCCGATAGCCATTTTGTCATAAAGGTTCAGCCACCTCTGCCTGAACCTGAATGCTGGTTTGGGAACTGTGTGCCAATGTCGAGCTCCTCCTCCGCGCCCCTTGTCTGGGACAGTGTTGACAGCAACGCCCTGCTGAACCGGGCCATGGAAACCCACTACGCCGACATCACCAGTGCCGTCCGTCGACGGGGCCATCCCAGTTCCACCGCCCGTGATGTAGTGCACGATCTCTATGTGAAACTCGCCGCCAAACCCGACGTGCTGCAGAACAAGCGATCTATCAAGGCTTTTCTCTGCCGCGCCGCCATCAATCTCGGCATCGACCGCCAACGCCGGGAGACGAAGGAAGCCCGAATCTTCTCAGGCTCCGAGCGCGAAGCGCTGTCGGTGGCGAGCAGCGGGCACGCACCGGACCACTTGCTCGAAATCGAAGCGCGACTCGCTACCCTGCGCGAGGCGATCGCGGAACTGCCGGAACGACGCCGGGTCGTCTTTATTCTGCACCGACTGTATCATCTGACGCCGGACCAGATCAGCGCCAAGCTCAATATTTCCAGGAACATGGTGGACCGGCACCTGCGTCGCGCTTTCGCCCATTGCCTTGACCGAATTCTCTAGATTGACAAAAGATCCTCCATTCCGGGCGCAAAATCGCTACGTGCCCGGCCTTGAATTGATCTAAGAGTCCCAAACCGAGGACGTCGAACGTCTAGAGGTCAAAGGATGCGTCTGGAGATGCCTATGCCGGCCAAGGGAGCGATTGACACTCAAAAAAAGCGGAACCGCGAGGCGGCAGACTGGATTTTGCGCAATGGCAACCCGAACCTGTCACCGGCCGACCGAGCACGCTTCAAGGAATGGCTCGAGCAGGATCCGGAAAACTGTCGGACCTACAGCGCAGCCGAACGTCTGATGGGTGACGCCCGCCGGGCGATCCAATCCGATCCTGCTCTGACCAACATCGACGTCCGGCCCCGGAACATGGCAAAGCCGATTACTGTAACACTGCTCATGATCGCGCTTGCCACCGGTGCCTTCTTTGCGCTCGACGGACCGCTGCGCCTCCAGGCGGACATGATCGCGGGGACAGACGAGATGCCAGTTCGCACATTGGAGGACGGCTCCGTGGTGCAGCTCAATGCCTCATCCGCGATCACCGTGGATTTCACTGAGGAGCGCCGTGTCATTCGCCTACTTCACGGCCAGGCTTTCTTTCAGGTCGCTCACGCGCTCGAACGACCTTTTACGGTCGTGGCAGGGGAGGCAAAGGTAACGGCGCTCGGCACAGCGTTCGACGTGCGCTATGGCAATGACGACACGGAAGTCACCGTGACGGAAAACGCGGTCCAGATTGAGTTCGAAGGACAGCATGCCGGCTCCGTTCGCGTGACACAGGGCGAGCAGGCGATTTTTGACTATGCGAATAAGGAGACAGTCGTCTTACCGGTCGATGGTCTTGTGGCGCTCGCCTGGAAGCGCGGACAAATCGCCGTGGACAATGCGCCCCTTTCCTACGTGGTCGAGGAGATGAACCGGCATTTCTACGGCCGCATCATCGTTGCCGGCTCGGCATTGGCCAATCGCCGCGTCAGCGGCACGATCAAGGTTGCTGACACCGATGACGCGCTTGCCTTCGTAACAATGGCCCTCGGCGTCAAAGCGACACGCCTCGGGCCCCTGATCGTCATTCGCCGGTAGACTGCTTTAGCAGGCTGCTGAAAAACGCTTCGTCACACGGACGAGTTTGTGATCACTGTCTGCATTAGCCGCATCGATCTCGTGCCCGATGGTGCGGAACTGGTAATCGTGCTGCGTGGCGATCTGGCCGCGATCCTCACCTTCGCATCGGGCAAGAAGAAGCCCGGGTTTCTCAACGAAAAGGCAATTCTGGAAGACCTCATGGGCCGCGCCGGTGTGACTGAGGGACAGAAACGCAAAAAGCCCCATGATGGGGCTTTGTCGTTATCGCAGGAATGGTTGGTTGCGGGGGCAGGATTTGAACCTGCGGCCTTCAGGTTATGAGCCTGACGAGCTACCGGGCTGCTCCACCCCGCGTTAACTGTTATGGGCTTCGTTGTTTTAGCAACGCAAAAGGACCGCTTTAG
>NZ_JAAXMM010000081.1 GCF_012276985.1 Agrobacterium sp. a22-2
TGGGCCATAGATAATAGAGCTTTATCGGCTCCATCTGTTTGAACGCTACGGGTAGGTATTGGCACCAACAATAAGCGGCTAACCTATATTGGCGATGAGAGGCGCGGCCCCGTATGAGAAAACCGATCGCCTCGGTGATTTTTGTCCTGGTATTCGCTGTCTTGCCGAACATCATTCCCTCTCGGCTACTGCTGACACCGGACATGGCGTTAGAAATGGTTCACAAGTCTAATGAATGGGGTCTCGGCGATCCGCAAGCGCTTTCGACAACCGACCTGCTAATGCTTTATGGCGCTCGCTGGGTTGTATCTGCGTTTTATGCCAATAACATCGGCCTGACCCGTCACCGCTGAACGCTAACGCCCCTGCGCCGCCAGCGCCTGGGCGCAGGCCCAGGCGCTGGCGGCGCAGGGGCGTTAG
>NZ_JAAXMM010000082.1 GCF_012276985.1 Agrobacterium sp. a22-2
TCGATAAGCTTCTCAATCTGCTCACGTTGTTCGGGTGTTACAGATTTTGTATCGTTGGGGATACGTTCAAACTCGGCGCTGCTGATTTCAAATCCGTTTTCTTCCAGGTATTTCTGGATGTTTGAATTTTGGGCGACTTCGCCGTAAATTACAATTTCGTTTTCGTCTTCTTCCAGCTCATCAACTCCGTAGTCGATCAATTCCAGCTCGAGGTCTTCCAACGAGATACCCTCTTTCTTAGCTACGTGGAATACACACTTGTGGTCGAAAAGGAATTCCAGGCTACCTGTAGTTCCCAGCGATCCGCCAAGTTTATTGAAATAGCTGCGTACGTTGGCCACTGTACGGGTGGTATTGTCTGTGGCTGTTTCTACAAAGATAGCGATACCGTATGGTCCGTATCCTTCGTAGTTCATCTC
>NZ_JAAXMM010000083.1 GCF_012276985.1 Agrobacterium sp. a22-2
GCTACTTCTCCTACATGCTTTACGAGCGCTACGAGCGCCACCAGTGGCTGAAGGTCAGGCTGGAGCGAGTGGCGATCCCGCTGTTGAGCTCCATCCCGCTGATCACGGTGCCGCAGTTTTTCATGCTGAAATATTTCACCGATAAATTAAACGGCTGGGATGAATTTTCTCTCTATCAGAAAATAAATGTAACAGTTTGGGAATTGGTTTCTCATCTGTGGTTCTTATTGACGCTGTCATTGTTAACCTGCGCCTGTTTTTATCTGTTCCGTAAAATCAAGCGTCAACCCCGTGAACATATTCCAACGTTAATAAACAGAATGCACGGATTAGGAAACATCTCACTGTATTTCTTTATTTAGGCGGTATGCTATTCGGCCGCGCACCGTATTATTTTAATTTTCGCCCCACAGCTATTA
>NZ_JAAXMM010000084.1 GCF_012276985.1 Agrobacterium sp. a22-2
GAATATAACGGCGCGCCTTCACCGCATACTCGAACGGGTTGGCCAGCGCCGGATCCTGCTCGGCCTCCACCACCATCCACCCTTTGTAACCGCGCTCGTCCAGCAGCTTGAACACCGGTCTGAAATCGATCACGCCATCACCCGGCACGGTGAAGGTGCCCTTCTTCACGCCATCGAGGAAACTCAGCTTGTTGGCCTTCACTTCCGCCACCACCTCATCGCGCACGTCCTTCAGGTGGACATGGTTGATGCGCGGCAGATACTTCTCCAGGATCGCCATCATCGCCTGTTGGCTGCCTTCCGAATAGTAGGCGTGGCCGGTATCGAACAGCAGGTAAACGTCGTCGTTGACCATGCTCATGTAGCGATCGATTTCGGCCGTGGTCTGAATGCCGGTGCCCATGTGGTGGTGCAGGCA
>NZ_JAAXMM010000085.1 GCF_012276985.1 Agrobacterium sp. a22-2
GTGCTGAAGCGATCGGTGTTCAGCGAGGCCAGCTCGGGGTAGAAGGTGCCGGTGACCTGACGCAGCGTTTCCAGCGCGTTGTCCAGATCGTTGCGGGCGGAGACTTCCGCCGCCAGCACGGTGTCGTAGTTCGAGCGGGCGTTCTGCACGTCGGTGATCGCCACCAGACCCACGTTGAAACGCTGGGTGGTTTGATCCAGCGTGCGGTACACCGCGTCTTTCTGCGCCTGGGTATAGGACAGCGTATCGATCGCTTTCAGCACGTTGAAGTAAGCGGTCGCCGTGTTGAGAATAAGCTGTTGTTCAGCGGTCTGGAAGGTGACGTCGGAGATGCCGGCGGTCTTTTCCTGCAGCGTCAGTTGGCGCCATTTCGACATGTCGAAGATGGTTTGCGTCAGCGCCAGCGAGCCGCTTGTGC
>NZ_JAAXMM010000086.1 GCF_012276985.1 Agrobacterium sp. a22-2
GCAGGCTGGTGTACTCCTGCTTACCTTCAACGCGGTTGTGGCTCCAGGTCAGCGGATCGTTAAAGTCGTGGGCGATGTGTTTGTAGAACTCTTTGTACTCTTCATCGGTGATTTCCGACTTGTTACGGGTCCACAGCGCCTGCGCTTTGTTGATTTTCTCCCAGGAGATAACGGTTTCGCCGTCTTTCTCTTCGCGTTTTTCGATCTCTACCGGCAGCGCGATATGGTCGGAATATTTGCTGATGATGGAACGCACGCGCCAGTCATCGAGGAACTCGTCTTCGCCTTCACGCAGATGCAGGGTGATTTCAGTACCACGATCTTCTTTGGTGATGTCGGCAACGGTGTATTCACCTTCGCCAGCCGATTCCCAGAAGACGCCGTTTTCTGGTTTTTCGCCTGCCGCGCGAGTACGCAC
>NZ_JAAXMM010000087.1 GCF_012276985.1 Agrobacterium sp. a22-2
GAATACGGCGGCGGACGTTTCGCCACGGCTTTTGATAGCCGCTTCTACATGAAAAATGCCTCTCACGATCCCAGCGACCAAATCTTCCTGATGCAATATTTCTACTGGTAATAAGGACTGTAATTTCATGAAAATAAAAACTATTTTAACGCCAGTAACCTGCGCTCTGCTGATAAGTTTTTCCGCCCATGCCGCTAACGCCGACAATTATAAAAACGTGATTAACCGTACTGGCGCGCCGCAGTACATGAAGGATTACGATTACGACGATCACCAGCGTTTTAATCCGTTTTTCGATCTCGGAGCCTGGCATGGTCATCTGTTGCCAGACGGCCCTAACACCATGGGCGGCTTTCCGGGCGTTGCGCTGCTGACGGAAGAGTACATCAACTTTATGGCCAGCAATTTCGACC
>NZ_JAAXMM010000088.1 GCF_012276985.1 Agrobacterium sp. a22-2
CAGCAATCCGTGGCGGCTTGGCGCCGCTGCCCTGCCCGCCGGCGGCGAGCCGCCTAGGCGAGGTTGAGCAGGGAGTTCAATTGGCCGCTGCGATCCAGAGCGGCCAGATCGTCATAGCCGCCCACGTGGAAATCGCCGATGAAGATCTGCGGCACCGTGCGCCGGCCGTTGCTGCGCTCCTGCATGATCACGCGTTCTTCCGGGTCGATGTCCACCCGGATCTTGCGAACCTGCACCCCCTTGCGGCGCAGCAGCGCCTCCGCCATATTGCAGTAGGGGCAGATCGCGGTGGCGTACATCACAACTTGCACCATGCTTTCCTCGACTAATCGCGCTCCAGGGGCAGGCCGGCATTGCGCCAGGCCATGATGCCGCCCTTCAGGTTGTAGACCTTGGCGAAACCGGCCTTCTTC
>NZ_JAAXMM010000089.1 GCF_012276985.1 Agrobacterium sp. a22-2
GCTCGTAGGGCCGCGGGATCTGCGCCGCGAACCACGCCCCCGGCGTGAGGTCCCCGAGCCAGCGCCGGATCAGGCGACGGTGCGTCGGGATCCACTGGAGCATCGCGTTGGACACCACGACGTCCGTCGCCCCCGACGGGCGCCACTGCGAGGCGTCGACCGCCTCGAAGCGCAGGTTGGCGGGGGCGCCCGTTCGGGCCGCCTGCTCCCGGGCCCGCTCCAGCATGGCGGGCGAGTCGTCCAGACCGATCACCTCGGCGTCCGGCCAGCGCTCGGCCAGCGTCCGGGTCAGGGTCCCCGGGCCGCAGCCCAGGTCCACCACGACGCGCGGGGCCTCGGCGCGCACGTGCCCCACCAGGTCGTGGAAGGGGCGGGCTCGGTGTTCGGCGAAGCCCTCGTACTGCGCGGGATCC
>NZ_JAAXMM010000008.1 GCF_012276985.1 Agrobacterium sp. a22-2
CTAAAGCGGTCCTTTTGCGTTGCTAAAACAACGAAGCCCATAACAGTTAACGCGGGGTGGAGCAGCCCGGTAGCTCGTCAGGCTCATAACCTGAAGGCCGCAGGTTCAAATCCTGCCCCCGCAACCAGTTCACGCATAAAAGTATCTCCGCTCCCATCTGATGGGGGCGGTTTTTGCGTTTCGGGCCTGGGGACCGCTGTTCAGATTTCCAGAGCCAGATCTTTCGTCGATGGAAATGTCTCTTCGGTGCTTAGGTTGCCGATAAGCCACAGTTGCCGCCTTGAAGTTGTCGCAGGTGGATTTTTCTGGGCCTTTGTTATTGCCCAGTCTCCCAACGTGGGTACCTTGGCCATGAACAGAATCTTGCCAAAGGATACGTGATGCGAAAGCTTGCGCCCTTCATTTTTCTTGCATTCCTCAGCGGATGTAGCAGTCCGTCGGATGGGCCAACGGCGGGCGGCTTTTATAGCGCGACCGATCCCCGTACCAAGGAGCGTATCCCGGTGGTCCGGCTCGCGGATGCGCCGATGACACCCGTAACAGTCACCCCACTTTCTTATTCGGCGACGGATCGTGGTCTGGCCGTAATGAGGTCGTCGGGCTATTCGGATGTGCGAATGCGGCGCGGCGACGTGATCGAGGTTACTATTCTCGACACTGGCGAAGACGGGTTGTTTTCGTCGACCGACAGCAGGACGCTCAATCTGGGCCGTTTCACCGTCGATTCGTCGGGCAGCGTCACGCTGCCCTTCGTCGGTAAACAGCGCGTGGTGGATTCGTCGCCGGAGGCGCTGCAGGGCACCATCGTCAACGGCCTCAAAGGTTCGGCAGTCAATCCCCAGGCGGTCGTCACCGTTGTCGACCGGCCCTCGAGCGGTTTCACTGTGAATGGCGACGTGCGGTCAGCGGGTCGTTTCCCCTTGTCGGCGCGCAAGGAGAAGGTACTCGACGCGATCGCGCTTGCAGGTGGTGCCTCCGCAGCGCCCGGCGCTGCAACCGTCACCTTGATCCGCGGCAGCAAGCGCGCTACCGCACCGATCGAGCGGGTGCTGAACGACAGCAGCCAGAATGTTTATCTCCTGCCCGACGACCAGCTCTATATCGGCAAGGATTCCCCGACCTTCACGGCTTTCGGTGCGTTCAAAAGCGTCGGCGAATTCGAGTTCGAACCGGGTCAGCTGACCCTGATGCAAGCATTCAGCCGCGCCGGCGGTCTGCTTGACGATCGGGCTGATGCGCGCAACTTTTACGTGGTGCGCAACCAGACGATCCCCAGTGCCGTCGACAGCGCCAATGCTGCGAAAAATCCTGGTACGACCTATGTGTCGAGCAAGCCGGCTATCTATCGGGTCGACATGAAGGATGTCACCAATCTGGCTTTGATGCAGCAGTTCAAGATCATGGATGGCGATATCCTCTATGCCACCAATGCCAGCACGGTGGATTTCGCCAAGCTCTTCACGATCTACCAGAAAAGCGCCCCGACCGCTGCTGCCCCCCTGCCGGGCACGAACTAGGCGGGTTTGCTTTCCAGCGGAAGGCCGCGGAGCGCAAGCAACGCGGCTTTTGCATTCTTGGGACGCTCGTCCGGATTTCGGGCCGAAAGTTCATGGCCGAATGCGCTAAGCCGCGGCGCCGCGCCGACGGGGCCGTCGCAGTGGTTCAGCAACAGCAGCAGAAGCCGTCCGGCGGCATGCAGGTCTGTACGACCATCCACCGGCCGACCCGCGATCTGTTCCGGGGCCGCAAATGCCGGCTGGCCGGCGAAGGCAAGATCGAGCTCGCCATGCCGCCGTCCAGCTTCCATGGCAATGCCGAAATCAGCAATTTTCAAGCTGAGGAAATCACTGCCGTCGCATAGTAGATTGGATGGTGACAGATCGCAGTGGACCAGGTGTCGCTCGTGGATCGCCGCCAGTCCGGAGAGCACCGAGATCATGATGCCGGTAATGTCGCCAACCGATAACTGCCTTTGAGCAACACAATCTGAAAGAGTGCAGCCGAACCATTCCAGCACAAGGGCCGGTCGTCCGTCGGCAAGCCGCAGAAGCGTCTGGGTCGCCAGAATCTGCGGATGCCGCAGCAATACCCCGACCTCCGCCTCCCGCAGAAGAAGCCGTCGCGCAATGGGATCATGAGCCTGATCGGCACGCAGCACCTTGATCGCATGCTGCGTGCCGAGATCCCGATGACGGGCGCGAAACACTTGCGTCACGGCGCCGTCATGGACGAGTTCTTCAAGCGTGAAGGTATTTGCGATAATTTCGGTGGATCGCGTCGTCAGCCGACTTTCGCCACGGTCGAGCGCGTCGCGGACTCGGTCCAGCAGAATTGCCCTGGTCTCGATCTGTCGCAGGTGCGAGCCATCATGAAGGAGGGCCTTCCAAAGCGCGGAAAATCTCTCGGAAATTTCGTCCAGTCCGCTTTCCACGTCATCCGACATTGACGGTCATCACGTCGATTACCATGGCACTGAGGTTTTCTCGGCAATTGGCGATCAGCGCCTCCTGGCACAGAATGGCAGCGGCGTGGTCGAGGTCGGTCGATAACAGGATTTCGGCAATACCGCGTTCCGGCAATACCCTGGTGAGAGGATTGCTGCACAACAGGAACCGATCGCCTTTCTGGAGCCGGTCCACAAGCATTTCAGGCATGAGCTGGCCTTGCAGCCCGATGCCGCGCGACAATCGGCGCCGCAGTCCGATTTTCACATGATCTCGGGTCAGGCAACGCATCAAGCCGTCCCGCACGATATAGCAACGGGCGTCACCGGCCCAAAGGACGGCGAAGTGCTGGTCAACACTTGCAAGAGCGACCGCTGCGGCACGGGGAACATCGGGATCGGATGAATAGTAGGCTGATTGCAGCAGGCCATGGGCTCGGCCAAACTTGCCTTTGATGGTTTGTGCGAGCGCTTCGATCGACTCTTGGGCCGTGGTTTCTCCGAGCACGGTTGCAACGACCCGACCAGCCTCGACCGCTGCGCTGTTATCGCCCACGCCGTCTGCAATGGCAAACAGGGTCGGGTTTTCCTGGGCAGTCAAGGCATCCCCGTTCAGCAATAGGCGCGTTCCGGGGTGACTGGTTACGCTGTGGCGCAGCGTCCATCGCGGCGGCTGACCCAAAGTTAAGCGTTCCTGCCGAACCACCGGCTCAGGATGCACGACAGATCGTAGCACCGGCGTAGCCCCTTTCGAGGTCACAGGGCGGACGGCTGGCGCCACCGACGGGGAAGAGGTCTCCGGCCCAACAAGCCTCAAGAAATCCTTGGGCTCAGGGGGGCCGGCGGTTTGGAACTCTCTGACCATGCGGTCTTGCGGGTCGATCCGCCACCAACGTGTGCCCGGTTTGGCGGAGTTATAGCTTAAGTGGACGTCCATATCCGCCGGTCGCAGGCTCCTTAGCCGTTTCAGGCTGGCGGTGAAGGTGCCGACGTCGAATGAACTCAGGCCGGATGTTTCGGCGATCCCTTCGATGGCGACGAACCACGTATCGTCTCGGCAAAGGCGCCGGATGTCGCCGGAAAAATCATGGATCTGCGCCGCGATGACCAACGGAAAGCTCCGTTCGACACGGTCGCGGCTCGCCACGATCACGCCGGCGATCACGGCTGGGGCCCATAAGCCCCGGTCAATCACGAAACGCCAGGCCGGCATCGCCCGGAACCGCTTTTCCCAATTGGTGCCCGGTTCCTGCATGAGTTGCAGGCCGGCTTGCAGCCAAGAATCGATGGCGGCCTGGACATGGCGGCTGAGACCGGTTGCGACGAAATCGCCATGGCTCGGCAGCTTCCCGAAAAAGCCGATCCGATCGGCATCCGGAGTATTCTGTTCAAGGGGCGCGCGCTCGCTCATGGCCGTCTGCTCAAAACTGGGTCGGGCAGGAGAAGGCGTCGAGCGCCTCCAGCCTGAACGGATTGAGCACGGAGCCGAACTGTACGTCGAATTCTGCTGTCTGGCCGTTTTGCTGGAATTTTGCCCGGAATAGATCGTCCCCTTTGATATCGATGTCGGCACCGTCGAACAGGCGGAAAGGCGACCAGTCGCCATTCTCCGTCATTGCCTGTTGCAGCCCGCCGGGCTGGAAGGCGATGGACGACGCCTTGCTGGCTTCTGTGGTGGGCCAGGCGATAGACTTTGCCTGTATGCGGCCGTGAAAATACACCAGCCTCACCCCTTCAATTTCCAGCATGACCGCACTTGAACTGTCGGTCAGCGAGACGGGCTTAACGTTAATGGCGATCGACGGACTTTCGCTGCCGGCGGGAAAGAAGGCGCGGTTGATCTTGTCGGCATTCTCAAACTGGGCAATCGCTTCGCTTGGAATGCTGTCGGCACCGAATGTGCCTTTCCAGCCCCATGGCGAGGACACTGTATCGACAAAAGCTGCAAGCTTCTCATTGAAGAAAGTTTTGAACAAACCCTGCGGCCCGAACAGCCGGACGAAGTCGCTCATGGCAACGTCGCGAGGCGATTGCCGGTCGAAGGGGTATCGGCCGTTGACCACATTGGAACAAAAGTCCGCGCCATCTGCGTCCCAGGCATTACTGATGCGACTACGGGCGGACTTCACCGCCAATGCCCCGACATCGGCGGCGGTGCTGGCGAGCCAGGTATCGAGCGGCGGCGGCAGCTGACGTGCCTGCTGTAGCAGGGTCTGGTTGGCGTCGGTCAGCCGGCTGTCGACATCAAACACCTTCGCAACTTCGGCTGTCGAGGTGGCAGCGCGCGACAGTTGCTCGTGCAGGTTTTGCAGCAAAGGTGCCAGCTGCTCGATCTGCGATTTGGGCGGGTCCTGACCCGGAACCGCCGCCTGGGTCTGGTTTGCTGGTCGATCCAGAGCTTTCCTAAGGTTGCCAAAGAGATCCGGCGCATTTGCGGCAGATTCCAATGCCGAGGCCGCGGCTTCCGCACTGCCACCGACAGAAGCAACCTCGGCGGTTTGAGCTCGCAGATCGGCAGTCGCGACGATGGATTGGGCGATAGCTCCAATTGGGCTCGGTTCACTGGCAAGGATGCGGGTCGTCTCTGCCGCATCGGCTACTGTCTGGGACGGCTTCACCCTGATATCCTGCAGGTTGGCGGTCCACTGCTGCTCGAAATTGTTGAAATAGAGTTGCAAAGCGGCTCTTTCCGTAGCTTCAAGCGTTGCGCCGGCCGGATTCTCTACACCTCGTACCCATTGTTCATTCAAGGCTTCACGGGTTGCCTCGGAAATTTTCGGCAGTACCACCGTGCGATAACCCGTGCTGGAGAAAAAGCCCGGAAGACTGTCGCCGAGCGGCTTTTTAGAGACCCTCTCGAAAGCCTGTTCACCAAGCGGACCAAGGGCGCCGGCTGCGCTCCAAGCTGGCAACGAGCGCACCGCGCGATAATCGGCCAGGATGTCATAAGCCCGGCCGGCAATGCCCTGGGAGGCAATGGTCTCGCGTGCTTCGGCGATCAGGTTCGCATCGAGCTCGATGGGGGGCAGAACACCTGCGGTCATCGCTTCGGCATGGTCAACCAATGCGGCGCGGGCCGCCGCGCTCCCTTCGTCCGGGTAAAGCGCAGTGAACATGTCTTCGGCTTCCAGAGACACGAAGTCGGGGTTGATCGGCCCCAGTCCGCCGAGCATGCCATAGAGCTTCAAGGCGTTGAATGTCTTGGCCAGGTCGGTTCCGTCGGTCATATCCTTCTGCAGCTGCACCAGCATGCGTGGCAGAAAAAGCGTGTTCAGCGCGCGTTGATAGGCCTCCCGTTGGCGGCCCGCGACCTTGCTTCCCTGATCTAGACCGAAACTGACTGGCCAAACGCGCTTGTTCGAAAATTCGGTGTTGACCGCCGCCAGATTATCAAGGGCGGGAAGAATACGCAGGAAGTCGGTATCGTTGACATCACGCACCGGTACCCCACGCACCAACTGTTCATAGGCATCGATGCGCCGTTCGGCTCTGGCGAGCGCCGACGTGTTGTCGAAATAGGCAAGTGTCCAGCTGGTGAGCACGACTGCCAGCACCACCATGGCGCCGGCATAGGCGGTGCGGCGCAGGAAAAGCTGACGACCGGAGAGGCGCTTGTCGCGCGACACGAGCGAAGCCTCGTCGAAGATGACGTCCTTGAACAGGCGGGACAGGAAGTAACTGCGCCGCACACGGGACGCGGATGTCCTCTCGGGGTTTTCGCTTTCCACCTGGGTGCCGGAAGCGAAATAAATGCCGCGCAACAAAGGCGGCTCAACGAGCTTTGAGCCCGAGCAAAGCTCGTTGACGACATCGTTCAGTCGCTCACCGAGTGCACTGAGTTCAGCCGGAAACCGGAAGATCCTGCCCCGCAGCTCTGGATCGGGCTCCTGCTGCAATCGCTCGATGAGCATTGCGCCCACCCGTTGCTGCAGCAAGCCGAATTCTTCCGTGAAGCGTTCCGGCAGCTTGGCGGCGTCGTAGCTTTCCTCAAGCCCAAAGGTGGTGCCCCAGACCTGCTCGCGATCGGTTTTGTTGAACCCGTCGAAGAATTCGACGAAACCGGTCAGCAGGTCGGTCTTGGTCAGAACCAGATAGACCGGCACGCGAGCCTGAAGGTGTTCGTCCAGTTCGGACAGCCGCTGGCGAATGGCGCGGATTTCCTCGCGTTGTGCCTCGGCGTCGCGGGTCAGCAGGTCGCCGATCGACAGGGTGACGAGCGCACCATTGATCGGCTGGGCGCGGCGGTATTTGCGCAGCAGGCCAAGGAAGCCTTCCCAGCCGGCCTTGGCCGTGCCGTTCAGGTCGTCTTGGGTCGTATATCTTCCGGCGGTGTCGATCAGGATCGCCTCGTCGGTGAACCACCAATTGCAGTTGCGCGTGCCGCCAATGCCCTGCACCGAATTGCTGCCCAAGGCATCGCCGAGCGGGAATTTCAGGCCGGAATTGGTAAGCGCCGTCGTCTTGCCTGAGCCGGGGGAGCCGAAGATGACGTACCATGGGAGTTCGTAGATATAACCGAACCGCTTCTTGGTGATGCGGCGCAGGATCTGCAGGGCTTCCTTCAACCGGTTGTGGATCTCTCCGACCTCGGCCCGCTGGGTGGCGAGCATTTCCGCCTCGGCATTCTGCTCGATACCCTCCACCAACTGCTTGTCGCGGCGGCGGTCGCGGATGACGGTGTAGACGAGATAAGTGAACCAGACAGCAATGATGGCGCCGATCAGCATCAGCCGGGAACTGGTCGATTCCAGCGGCCTGAAAGATCCATAAGCCGCCAGATAGCCGTAGAACCAGATGACGACGCAGATCGCCGCCACCCACATAATCGATATAAAGCGCCGGCCCAGCAGCCCAGCATAGGCCTCGACGTACGAACGCAGCGTATAAAAGGCGCTTAACGGGTTCATCGCGAAGCTCCTCCAGTGGTCTGGGTTTCGGGCGTGGGTTGTTGTCCGGCCTGCAGGGGCGGGCTTTTCAATCCGGCGTTGTTCAACCGTTCGGCCGGATCGGTCAGCACCAGGATTTCCGTGCGACGGTTCATCTCGCGGCCTTCGGGCGTTGCATTGTCGGCGATCGGATCGCTATCGGCGCGGCCCTCGGTGAGGATCGCGGCCTGCCCGGTGAAGGAGCCGAGGATCTCGCCGACAGCTTTGGCTCGGGCTTCGGAGAGATGCCAGTTGGAGGGAAATTGCACGGTGCGGATCGGAACGTTATCGGTGTAGCCGATGACGACGGCGCGGAACTTCTCCTCCGCCAGGGCTCCGCCGATCCGCTGGATCAGGTCACGGAAATCCGTGCTGACCTCGGCGCTGCCGACATCGAACAGGCCGGAATTGTTGATGCGGACCAGCAGTCGGCCGTTCGAATCAGACAGGTTGACGAGGTTCTTTTCGACTTCCGGCTGAAGGAAGGCGAGCAGGTTGTCAAGGCGGCTCGGCGGTGGCGGTTCCTGTCTCGGCGGAGGGGGCGCCGGAGGTTCGGGCTTGACATCGACGACCGGCAGTTCCGGTTCCATCGGCGGTTCGGGAGCCTTGATTAACACGCTCGGCGTCTCGCGGGGACCCAGATTGGCAAGCCGCTCGAAGGTACCGTCGGATGCCCGGTTGAGAGACAGTGTGAAGAACAGATAGCCGAGCGCGAACACCAGAGCGAGAACTGACAGCAGGGTCCAGAGCGCCACGGCGGTGCGCAGCGGCTTGTGGCGGGCCGAGACGCCCCGCCAATGGGGGGAGAGCTCCCGTTCGAAGACGCCATATTGGCCAAGCAGTGTCTTGTAGAGGCTGTCGCGGATGCGACCGAGTTCCAGATTGCCGCGCGGCGATACGCGCGTACGCCCCTCAAAGGCCAGCGACAGGCAAAGATAGATCAGCAGCAGCAGGTCCTTGTTGGCGCCCGGGCTCTGGTGGAAGTGGTCAAGCAGGTCAAACACCCGGTCGCCACCTGTGACATCCATGTGGAAGGTCGAGACCAGGCCGGATCTAGCCCACCCGGCGCGCACGCCCCATGGCTTGCTCAGTACGACATCGTCGACGGTCGCGCAGATCACATAATGGGCGGCGCGGGCGCGCTCCGGGCTGATCCGGCCGCTGGCGAGATCGCGTTCATATCGGCCAACGGCTTCGACGGCCACCCGCCTCAACTGGTCAATATCGGGCTGTTCCTCTGTGTGGCGCAGTGTATGAGCCAAGTTCAGCAGAGGCGCTGCGGAGCGCACCAGTGTCGGCACTTCATCGCCGCCGAAACGGAAATTCCTGACCAACGTCTCAACCGACCAGCCACCGGTGGCGAGGGGTTTCTCAGACGTGCCTGCGGTTTCGCCGTCGGGAATGTCGAGAACGTCGTCAAGCATTTCCGCCATCTTGGCAGCGGACTGCTTCTTCTGCGCGCCGGCCTCGGTGAGTTCGACGGTGGTAGGCAGGTTTTGCCAGGAGGATGCCGATTCGTTCTTCATTCTCTCAGGGCCCACAATTCCATTTCGAGCCCCGGGTAATCGCCTGCCAAATGCAGGGCGATAGCCCCTGAGGTCTCAAGTTGCTTCCAGAGCGGGTTCTTCGTGTCGAGTTCGAAATAGATTGTGCCGGAGCGATAAGGCAGCTGGCGTGGCAGCACCGGCAGCGGATGGACCGGAATGCCCGGCAGCGCCACGTTGACGAGGTCGGCAATGCGCTCCACCGGACCGACCTTGATCTGGGCCGGCAGCTTGCGCCGTACGTCTTCTGCCGGCATTTCCGCCCGGACGGCCAGCACGAAGCCCGCATCGATGAGCAGGGATCGGTCGTTGATTGTGCCCACGCGCACGCCATGGCGGCGCTCCGCCAGCTCGATCGGTACAGCCGCCTGTTCGAGAACAGCTGAGAGCGAAGCGCGCAGATCGTCAAACACGGCGGCAAAGCTGGCCTTCAGGTCCTCATGTCGATAAGGCGGAAAATCAGTCGCCCGCTTGCGATCCGTGGTGAAGGTGGCGAGTTCGCCGGCAAGCTGAATGCAGGTCTCGTAGAACTCGATCGGATGCATGCGGGACGCATTGACCGATATATGCTTCAGCATTGGATCGGCGCGGTTCAAGATCTGCAGCAGGAAATAGTCGCCGACCTCGGCCGTTCCGCGGATGGTCGGATCACCGATCCGTTCGGCGATCGCCTCGGCGCGATGCCGTACGATGCCGAGCAGTTCGGTCATCAGCTCGGTTAGCCGCGAGGCGGCTGCGCAATTGAGGCTGGGCGCAATGAATTCGGGATCGAGGATCACGGCCCGATCGGAGCGGACCTCGATGATGCGGGCGAGTCCGATCAACTCGTAGCCGGCCAATTCGTCGCCGGTCTTTAGATAACGCAGGCTGAGCCGGCTGACATCGATCGGCGCCATGAAATCAGTTTCGACATTGGCGTCGGGAGCCTCGTAGTTGGAGGCCACCAGACGCACGCTGTTGAATTTGGCGCCGCCGTTTAGCGCGACATCGGCCTTGCCAGGCTGGCGGGCGGGCAGGGCCAGATAGATCACGGCATTCTTGATGTTCTCGTCGAGATCGAGGGCCGGCGGCAAGTCGGCGTCGATGGGCGCCTCGAAGGGCGTGCCGTCGGGCATGATGCCGCGCAGGTTCGAAAGCGCAAACTGGCCGATGGCAAGAGCGCTGCGATCGATCCCGATTTCGCCCACTCCCCACGGATAGGGTGTAAGTCCGCGGGTGGTGGTTCGCACCAAACGCTCCGTCCAGCGGTCCGCCTGTTGGAAATGCTGCACGCGAAGGAACATGCCCTCGCTCCAGGCCACCCGGTTCTCATTCCTCATGATTTCGACCTTCCTGCGGTGCTGCGTGGGCGATGGGCACTGTGGTACCGTTGGTCCCTCGCATCATCGCTTCGCGAAAAACGTCACGGACAGACAGCGCGCCGCCGTTTCGTTCAAACTGGGCTCGGTAGGCCCGCCAATAGTCCCTGTTGCGACCAAAGCTCAGCAGCCGTCCGCCGGCATCGACGCGCGCTTCGAGAATACGCGGTTCCATGGCATGGCTGGCATGCTGCAGCAGGTTATCCAGTGCAGCGTTAAGGGCATTCTGACGCTGCAGCAAAGTTTCGACCCGCGCGATAAGGGGCTTGTCGCGGCTACCATCATGGCTCTCCGGATTGGCCTTCGGCGGGGGCGCTTCCATGTCGAAGATCCCGAAAGTGCTGTCGATTACTTCCTCCAACCTGTCCAGCAGGGGCTCGAGGCGCTGGCTAAGCTCTAAGGAGCGCCCGATCGTTAACGGCAGGTATTCTTCCGGCTCAGTTCCTGCTGACGGTGCGTTGTCATTGACAGTCTCCAGGGCCTCGACTGTGCGCGCGCGCGCGATCGGAACCGCAACATGAGTAGCCGAGCCATGTTCGAGATAGCTGCCATAGTCCGAATTGTCCTCAGCATTCCAGTCGTCGGGCAGCAGCTTGCTGGCGGTCTGGAGCTCCGGCGGGCCGCTCCAGCCAATTTCGACATTGCGGGAGGGGGCGGATCCTGCCGTCCGGCCCACCGGCGGCTCCAGCCAGTCCTCGGACGCCCGCTCGCCGAGAACGCCCGTGGCCATACGGCCGCCCCGCGAGACATCGGCCAGAATAGCCGAAATCGTCAGGTTCTCGTCGCTGAGTGTCAGTCGGCCATCCGGGTCATCGACATCATGGTGCGTCTCGCCCGAGATGTGGACAGAGAAAGCAAGTTCTCCGACCTCGAGACGCGACTGGTCGGAAAGCCTTGCCGTTTCGCCTTCATGGACGATAGTGCCGTCGACCTTGCAACCGTTGGCGCTCTGGTCGAGCAGCACGAAACCGTCGCGGTCGCGCTCGATGGTGCAATGGTGTTTGGAGATGGAGCGTTGCACCTCCGGCAGTTGCCAGTCGCAATCCGCTGCCCGGCCTAGCGTCCGACGGCCGCGTTCGAAATACCACTTGACCCCTTGGACCGGTGCCGTCTTGCCGCTGTCGATTGGTCTCAATTCAAGCCGCATGCTCGCCTCCTCTCGATGATGCCGGCAGGCGTTGCGCAATCACGGCATCGTCGCTGTCTCGAGACGCCGGCACCATGCGTGCCCAGCTGTTCCACCCGAGCCGCGGCGGATCGCCGGCACCCGTTTCAAGCTGGCAGAAAGGAATGTCTTCCTTCCTCAGGACAATTTGGATATCGAAATCGAGTGCGGCGCCGACATAGAGCCGGGTCAGCGCAAAGAGTTCGGTAATGTTGCGGCCGCCAGGCGCAAGGGAAAGATAATCCCTATAACCAAGCGGCCCGACGATGACGCGGAAGCCGCCGCTGAAGTCCCGGATGGCGGCCCCCGCCGTCGCATTAACGCCCAGCTGCACACCCTGCGGCTGGGCCATGCAACTGCGGTCCTTCTCCGGGATGGTGAGCCAGCGGCCACGAAACAACTCTATCTCGACCGGCAGGCCGCTGAATTCCACCAACATGGCGCGAAGGTTTACCGAATTGCGATTTCGCGCCGCGAAGAAACCGGCAAAACGCAGCACGACGTCTTCGTCGATGCCGCTCTGCTGCGTCAGTCTTCGGGTGCCAAACCCGGTCAGGGCCTTTAACGTGGTGATGAAGGTATTGTCCTTGAGCTCGCCCCCCCAGCGCAGTCGCCGGGCAATTCGATATTTTTCGCAAGCATCGGCAAAGAGTTCCGCCATGCGGGCACTGAACAGATCGAAGAAGCTCGCAAGCGCCTTCGACCTGTTGCGCTCCTCGCGCATGATCAGTTCATTATAAGAAGAGGGCATAGAGCCGAGCGGGCCGATCAGCCCTGCCAGTGCGCTGCGCAAAGATGCGCGCCCGCCTCTAATCCTGAATCCGCTGACGGCAAGGGGGGCCGGTGAAACCCCCATATGGGAGGCGACATCAAGATCTCCGTCACTCGCTGCCTGCGCCACGCGAAATGCCGTCACCGGGTCGAAGCGGCCGGGATCGCGTTCGAGCAGGTCGACAAGAGCGTTGGGCTTTTGGGACATGAGATCCATCGGCGACGATCCTTCCCTTTACAGCAATGGGCGTTCGGCGGCGCGGGCCGGCCATGTTGCGATCGGCTTCGACTGACCCTTCATCGAGACGCTGAGCCGTGTGAAGCTGTTTATCGACGTGTAAAGGCTGAAGAAGCGGTCGAGCATTGCGCCGAACAGGAAGGCCGAGGGCCGATCTATCCCGACGGGATCGAATTCCAGTTCTATGTCCGTGCCCGGCACCATACCGCCGCTGCCGCTGCCGAGCCGTGCGGTAGAATTTTCGGCACGGATGCGGATCAGTGCATCGACCAGCTGCTTGGTCTCCGGGTTGTCGCGGAAGGCATAAAGCGACAGGATGTCCTTGAGTGCCGCCCCGCCATTGTCGAACAGCGAGAGGTGATTGAGCAGCAGATGCGACATCAGCCGCCAGTTCCGACCCTCCTGGTCGTTCATACGAACCGCAGCTGTCGGGGGTAGCAGCGCTTCGACTCTGGCGATCGCCTCGTGGCCGGAGGCCAGTTGCAGATGGGGATGGCCACCGCCGAAGGGCAGCTGTTCCGGCAGGTCGCGGTTGATGCAGAGGGTATCGATACTGGCAACCGAGTCGATTGACCCGGTCACGCGGCGATCACGGTCAACAAAAGCGATCTCAATGTCGCTGGTGCCGTCGTCCTCGTCGAAGCGGCGATAGGCTTGCCAGAATATTGTGCTGTTGCCGGCCCGCTGCGAGCGGCCAAAAAAGGGTTGGCAGAATTCTTCCTGACCGCGTGCACCGGTCAGCAGCACGCGGTCGATCGAGTAGATTTCGCGGGTCTTCTGGCGCCTGGCGTCCGGCAGTAGGCGGTATTCGGTTCGGGTCCCATCAACGGATATCGGTTCGCATGTCTGGCGAAACAGGTTGACCACCGGTGTGGCGTTGAGCGCGAAGTCGCGGGCGGTGACCACGCGTTCAAGCTTTGCGTCCGTCTCCTTGAGGTAGACGAAAATCTCCATCGCCTCTCCGCTCCAGGCGTCAAGGCCTTCAATGTCAAGAAACAGGAACTTCTGCGGCAGGGCAAAGAATTCGGTCAACAGCCGATAGCCGATGAAGCTTGGAGCTGGATAGGGCAGCATGGCCTGTTCCGGCTCAAAACCGACCGGTTTGATGTTCCTTGCCGGCAGGAAAACCGGTGCCGGGTCGTCGGCATGCCGTGCAAGGGCTATGCCGAGCGTATTGTTGGCAAGGAGTTCGTAGAGCACCACAGCTTGTTGCCATGGCGACGAAATATGCAGGCGCAGCCGGCCGACGCCGAATTCTCCCATCGGTTTGCGGGGATCAATCGAGCAGATTGACAGCCGAAGGCAGCCGGCGGCGCCGGCATAGGGCGACAGCGGAGCGTTAATCGGCTGCCCGGACAAATTCGCTGCGGCAATTTTGATCGGTGCGATCTCCACATCCTGAGTGGTCCTGAAACGGCAAACCTCTCCGGCAACCGGCTCGGCCAGGATTTCCGTATGCCGCGGCACGATTTGCATCGAGTCCAGCGTTTCGCTGGGCTGGAAACGCACGATGCTCATCGAGGGCAGGGGCGCCAGATAGTGGGGATAGAGGGTCTCCAGCAGGCCGTCTGTCAGCTCGGGAAACTCGTCGTCAAGTTTCTGGCGCACACGGGCTGCCGAATAGGCAAAGCTCTGGATCAGGCGCTCGACATGGGGGTCGTCGGCGACTTCGCCGGTCATACGCAGGCGACCCGCAATCTTCGGGAAGGCATCCGCAAAGCGAGCGGCACGGCGGCGCAGCGCCAGCAACTCGTCATTGTAGCGGTTGAGAAAGCCTTCAGCCATTGGTCGCCTCCACCAGGAAGCGTTGCGTCGAAGGGTCGATGGTTGATTCGAAACTGATCGGTGGCATGCCTTCATGCAGACGGAAGGTCGCCTGGATGCGCATACGGAGCGCTCGTTCCGTCATGGTTCGGCTTTTCAGGATGGTCACCCGCACGTCGGAGAGCCGTGTCTCGAACAGCGAGATGCGCCGTTCGATCATCCGCGCGAGCTTGAGTTTCGCCTCATCGGTGACGAGATTGGCCGAAATCATGCCATCGACACCGTAGCTCACCAAGGCATCCTTCAGCTCGGAAAGCCCTATTGGAGGTTCGTTCGGGCTGCGACGTGTGTTCAAAAGCGCCTCCAGATCGCGACGGATCGATTCGCGCACTTCGCGGATCTGGTCGGCCACGCTCGCGGGCGGGTCGATCATCCTATCCGGCGCCTCGTCGATCAGCCTGTCGAGAATCGAGCGGGAGAGAACGCGGTCTCGGGGACGGTAACGGTCGAGGGGATCAGCCATGGGCAACCTGCTTCCGGACGGTGGCTGCAGGAATCGCTTCCACTGTTTTGGTGTCATGGAACGAAACAAGCTCATCGCCGGCGAGGAAACAACGCTGACCACGACCCGTCGTGATGCCGGTAGGCTCGTTGATCCAATCGGTTTCGCGGCCGAGCCGCAGAGCCATTTCCCCTGCCATACCGTGATAGATCGCCGGCAGCAGGACTGGTGCCACGGCGCCGTCGTTCAGCGACAGCTCGCCACGGCGGAAGGCAAGGTCGCGGGGTCGGGCGATCGGTTCGAGGGTCAGTGCGGCGATCTTGGTGAAATCGACCCAAAGATAGGCGCCGCCGGTCATGATCACCTCGAGCGCATGGGGGATCCGGTCGTCAAGATCGCGAAAATCGGCAACCTGTTTGCCGTTCCAGATCAGCGTGCACTCGCAGCGGCGCTCATCGAGCGAGGTCAAGGTCGCCTTGGAATTCTCGGCATCACCCATGCGATGGGCAATGCCAAGCTCGATGGCCAGTTTGTCGAGATCGCTTGGCCCTTGTGGAAATTCCGGCACCGCGCCGCTGGCAAACCAGGCGTCGCGGGCAGCCATGCCGCGGAGTTCGTTGCGCAGCAATGCAAAGCCCATGGTCGCATCCGGCGCGAACGTAACGGCGACGCTACACTGGTTGTCGGCGCGTTCGTAATCGCCTTGAAGCACCAGAAGGTCGATATAGAGATGTCGCGCTTCCTGATCGGCAGGGTTGGATTTCAAATGGGCCTTGGCCTCACCGAGCGCTTCTTCGAGCGTGTTTTCGCTAATCAGGCGGGCGATGCTTTCGGAAAGCGTCATGCGGACATCCTTTCGGGCATGGCGACAGGGCGATTGATCTGACCCGTAGTCGCGGTCTCTGCGATGAGGTGGAAGCTGGTGGATACGTCATCAAGCTGAAAATGCGGCTGCAGGCGCACGGTACAGGAGAAGGTGCCGGGCTTGCCCGGAACCTCCATGACGGTGATGCCGGCAGACCGTAAGGGAAAGCGGGTCCGCAGCGACAGATCGGCATCGTCATTGCCCAGGGTGTAGCCGGTCAGCCAGTCCTCCAGTTTCCGCTGGATGGAGATGGCATCGGACAATTGGCCAATCTCGTCGCGCATGATGACCTTGAGATAATGTGAGAAGCGTGAGGCGCAGAGCACATATTGGAGCATGGCGGCGAGCTGCGCATTCTGCCGGGCATGCTCGTTTGAATAATGCGGCGGTGCGTGAAGCGACTGGTTCGAATTGAAGATCGCGAAGGCCGACAGATAGGTGGCACCGACCGGGATCAGGCCGAGATCGCAGAACTGCTGTTCCTGAATGCTGGTCAGGCGAATTTCCACCGGCGCTTGAGCGGATAGACCTTGGCTTTCAGTGCCGAAATCATAAGGCTGGAGCTGCACCGGGCTGAGCAAGCCGCCATCCACTTCGTCCTGGGTAGCGCCGCGGATATCGGCGAACCAGCCTGACTCGATAAAATTCCGAATGACGATGGTGGCGAAAGCAAAGGCGCCGTTGCCCCACAACAGGGATCTGCCATCGGCAGCGATCTCTTCGCGAAACGGGAACCCGTCATCGCGGTGGCGCGCATAGGGTTCAAACGACCCACGCATGAGGATGCGAGGGGCGACTAGGCCAAGAAACCGCGAATCTTCTCGAGACCGAAGGCTGTTCCACCTGATGCGCTTGGGGTCCCCCGACAGCCAGGAGAAATCCTTGACGCGGCCAAGTTCATGGAAATTTTCTAGCCCGAGGGCCAGGGCTGAAGCCCCGGCAACGAAAGGGCAAAAGGCGGCGGCTGACACCATGCCGAGCTGGGTTAAAGTACTAACCGCATCGCCGCCACGTGGTTCGTCGGGAGAGAAATGATAGTCACCGACGAGGAGCCCGTAAGGCTCACCGCCCGGCATACCAAATTCGCGGTTGTAAATGAGTTCGAAGAGATGGCTCTGGTCGAAATCCGAGGCTCGCTCCAAACTGCGGGCAAGCTCTTGCCATTCAAGACTGAGGATCTTCACCTTCACATCGCCGCCACGGCCTGCTTCGCGGACCAGCATGGCGACGCCGCGCCAGCGCGCTTCCATCGCCTGGAAATCGGGATGGTGCAGGATGGCGTTCACTTGCCGATTGAGCGACTCATCGATCAGCGCGATCAACTGGTCGGCCCGGCGTCTCCACTCTGTGCAAGAACACATCGTCGTCCTGGTCTCCGATCCATGGCAATTCAGGAGAATTCCGTCCGGAACTGCAAGAAACACAAGCAAGAAATCACGCACGGCGAGGGACCGCCGTGCGTGAAGTCGCATCAGGATTTGGAGGGGATCCGAGCGACCATCCGCAGGGAAGTCGTCAACTCCTCCATCTGCAGCCAGGGGCGCATCCATGCCACCGCGTTGTAGGCCCCGGGCCTACCCGGGATTTCCTGTACGGTAACCCTGGCATCGCGCAGGGGATATTTCGCTCGCGATTCCTCGCCGGCATTGTCATTGGCGTTGACGTAGTTGGAGATCCAGCGGTTGAGCCAGACCTCGCAATCCTCCGCTTCCATGAAGGAACCGATCTTGTCACGGCCCATCACCTTGAGATAGTGCGCAAAGCGGGACGTCGCCATCATGTAGGGTAGGCGGGCCGAGACAGCGGCATTGGCGGTCGCTTCCGGCCGATCGTAGAGTTTCGGCTTGTGGGCCGTCTGAGCACCGAAGAACACCGCATAGTCCGTGTTCTTGTAGTGGCACAGCGGCAGGAATCCGAGCTTGCCGAGTTCCGCATCACGACGGTCGGTAATGCCGACTTCCGTCGGGCATTTCAGGTCGAGGTCGCCATCGTCACTGGAGAAGATATGCATCGGCAGGCCCTCCACCTTGCCGCCGTTTTCCGCGCCGCGGATTGCCGTGCACCAGCCGCTCTTGGCGAAGGCTTCGGTGAGCCTCGTACCCATCACATATGCCGCATTCATCCAGCAGTAGCTGTCATGGGACAATTCACCGGTATTGGAACCGCCCGTTTCGTCATAATTGAATTCATCGATCGGGCTCGTTTTCGGACCGTAGGGCATGCGGGCAAGCACACGAGGCATGGCGAGCGTGACGAAGCGGGAATCGTCACTGTCGCGCAAACCGCGCCACTTGGCATATTCGACCGTCTCGAAGATCTTTTCGAGATCGCGTGGCTTGGCGAGCTCGCGGAAGTCTTCAAAGCCGAACATGCGCGGGCTGGCAGCGGAAATGAAGGGCGCAAAAGCGGCGGCCGCGATCATTGACACCCCTTGAAGCAATTGGACGTCGTCAAAGGAATTGTCGAATTCGTAGTCTCCGACCATTGCACCCATGGGCTCGCCGCCGGGCGTTCCGAATTCGTCTTCATAGACGGATTTAAACAGCCGGGATTGGTCAAACTCCACGGCTTTAGCAAGGTCCTTAGCAATCTCGCGCTTGGAAGCGTTCAAAACCCGGATCTTCAGGTTGATGCTGGTTTCGGAGTTTTTCACGAGATAGTTCAGCCCGCGCCAGCTGCCCTCCAGCTTGACGAATTCCGGCGCCTGCATGATCGCCGCCAGTTGGTGGGAGATCGTCTTGTCGAGTTCGTCGATCGCGTTGTTCAGCGTTACCGTGAGGTTGCGATCATAGGTTACCGTGCCCTTGAGGGCCTGATCCGTGAGGGTGCGCAGCAGATCCTGGGCGCGATTGGGTTCCGTCTGCCGGGTCGCTGCGACGACCCGCGACAGGAGATCCTGATCCGCAACGAATTCAGTCTGTTCATTGGTTTGCAATTGCGTGTCAGCGCTCATGTCTCAATCCTTTTCATAGAGCGGGCGATTTGGGGATGGCGTCCATCCCAGAAACCGATGCTCAAACAGATGGGGCAGGAATTCAGGGCGCGCTCGTTTGCGCGCGCCGGCACTCAATTGACGATGTCTGTCTTGTCTCCAGGCTTCATGCCGCCGAGCTGGGCAACCAACTCCGAAAGATCCGCCTTGTTCTGGAGGATGGCTTCGAGCAGCCGTTCCAGCTCCTCCGAACGGTCAGCCTTGCTCATCAGATCCCGCAACTCGTTGCGGGCATCGAGAAGGGCTTTCAGTGCAGGGATCTGGTTGACGACGGCGCCGGGTTCGAAATCGGCCATGCTCTCGAACTTCAATGAAACAGGAAGGCTCGTTCCGTCATTCTGCAGGGTGTTTTCGACGGAAAGTGTCAAACCCGGTGTCATGCGGCGCATGACGTCGTCGAAATTGTCACGATCGATCTGCACGAACTTGCGTTCGCCGAACGGCCTCAAGGGTTGGGTCGGATTTCCGGAGAAATCGCCAAGGACACCGACGACGAATGGCAGTTCCTTCACCACCATCGCACCTTCGGTTTCAACCTCGTATTTGATGTGGACCCGCGGTTTGCGAACCCTTTCCAGTTTTTCATGCACACTTGCCATCGGGATTCTCCTTCGTGCCATCGGCAGATTACGAATTCAGACTGTTTGCAGAATGCTGACGGGCGCGGCCCGCATGCTTGGGTGCCCTCAGCCTCCCCTGTTTTCGGGCGAGGGCTGGATGCCAGCTGCCGTCAGCACAGCATGTCGTGTGTGCTGTTCGGGCAAAAGCTCAGCAAGAAGCTCTGAAAAATCCATACGTCCCCGGCGAACTAGCGTTTCAATCGACAATGCAAGCGGTGAATGCGGTTCGTTACGGCGGAAATAACGCGCGACAGTGGCTAAAAGTTCAAAAGCCTCTTCGCGAGACCGGATGGTGTCCGCAGTGATGGGCCGCGCGTGCGCTGCCTCTTCAACCGTCTCGTTGGAATTGGCCGGATGCAGGTCGGTCTTGGCTTGGCTAGGCGCTTCAATCGTCAGCGTGTCGCAAATGCCGGAAAGAAAGCGGATTGCAGAAGCTGCCTCCTGCAACACATTGCGTGTATTGGAACTCGGCGGAGCCTGATTGCCGCAACGTTCGTCAAGTATAGTGACCATCCGGTCGAACGCTGCAATACACTCCATGAGAACGTTCAGCTGCGCTGACATATGCGCGACACCGGCCTCGGCGGCGGCCTGCTGCAATTCCTCCAGCCGTTCCGTCTCGTTCGAACGCTGGCCGAGTTGGAAATCCCATAGGGACAACTGGGCAAATTTGCCGCCGGGGATCAAGGATGTCAAACGGATGGCTTGGATAATCGCGCCTTCGCCCCCGATGCCGTTTAGACCGGACAGCGGTGCGAAACGTTCCTCGAGATCGTCGTCGCCGATCGAGTGAAGCAGATCAAAGTAATTGTCTAAAAGCGACACGATTGCACCGTATACGTCCCGTAAACCCTCAAAACCGCGCAGCCGCAACTGGGCCTCGGCGAGCCAGGCCAATACTTCGATGTCTTTGCTTTCCGAAGATAGGATCTGCAATCCTAGATTGTTTACATCATGCCAGGCAGGTGAAAGCCCAATAGTTTCACCTGGGACTATACCGCGTTCTGAGGTCCGCGCAGTGCTTCTGGCATCCTTAATTCTATAGTATAGTTCACGTGACACAGTACTGATGCGCACGTTTTTTCCGCACGGACCGTCTTTTTCTAATGGATCTGCGATTTTTAAAACATTCACGTCTTAAAATCCTCCAAAGTCAGAGCATAAGTTCGTGGTCTGTCATCATTTTGTCATCTAAAGACTTAGTTAGCGTTGCCATAAAGATGACTAAATTGAGGCAATTGGGGAAATGATTGTTTTTTTGAAATAGAGCATTTTTTGATCTGGACAAGGTTCGGTAGCCGCCCTAGTTGTTGCTAGGCATCTCTAAACATGACTGAGCTTTGACGCAGAGGCAGGAATTGCAAGATGTCGAACATGGATCTCAACCGTCTGGTGAGAACACTTGAGCCGGATCTGCGTGTCGGTCTTGAGACAGCGGCTTCGCTCGCGTCCCGTCATCGCCACCCGGCTATCGAGATCGCCCATTGGCTCCGCTCGATATTAGACGTTGCAGAGTTTTCCGCCATTTTCGAAACACTCGACGTCTCGTCTGCAACGCTTCGCAACGAGCTTGACGAGGCAATTTCCGACATCTCTCCGGGAGATGGCTCGACGCTGGTGCTGTCCCAAAATCTTCTGTCCCTGGCGCGGGAGGCTTGGCTTGTCGCCTCCCTGCAATTCGGTCGGAACACCGTGGTCCTGGCCGATCTTCTGGCTGCTTTGAACAATGACCCGTCATTGCGTGTCATGGCGAGAGGGATCGCCCCGTCGCTACGCGGGCTTGATCGGGCGCTTCTCGACGACCTCTTGGAAAAAGCCACGTCTGATCGCAATGCCAAAGCAGAGCAGCTGTTGCCCCTTTCATCTCCGTCGTCTCACAATAGCGATATCCTGGGGCTTTATACGCGCGACATGACCGCGGATGCCCGTTCCGGGCGGTTGGACCCGGTTATCGGACGCGACCGGGAACTGCGACAGGTCATCGACATTCTGACGCGCCGGCGACAGAACAATCCTATTTTGGTTGGCGAGGCCGGCGTGGGCAAGACGGCGGTGGCCGAGGCTTTCGCGCTGGAGATCGCGGCCGGTAACGTTCCCGAGCGGCTGAAGGATGTGACGCTACTGCTGCTGGATCTAAGCCTCCTCCAGGCGGGGGCGGGTGTTAAGGGTGAATTTGAACGTCGCCTCCATGGGGTCGTGGACGCAGTGAAGGCCTCGCCTGTCCCTATTATCCTGTTCATCGACGAGGCCCATGCCCTGATCGGAGCGGGGGGACAGGCTGGTCAGGGCGATGCGGCCAATATTTTGAAGCCGGCCCTAGCGCGTGGCGAGCTCAGGACAATCGCGGCCACGACTTGGAGTGAGTATAAGCGATACATCGAGAAGGACTCGGCGCTGACCCGCCGGTTCCAGACCGTTCATATCCAGGAGCCGGATGAAGAAACTGCGATCCGCATGCTGCGCGGCGTGGCGCAGAATCTGAAGCAGCATCACCGGGTCCGTATCCGCGACGAGGCGATCATTGCGGCCGTACGTCTTTCCGCTCGTTACTTGCCTGCCCGACAGCTTCCCGACAAGGCAATCAGCCTGATCGATACGGCTTCAGCCGCGGTGGCGCTTGCTCGCCAGACAACGCCCGAAGCGTTGAAGTTGCTGATCAATGAGCGCGATTTGCTCGAGACCGAAGCGATTTGGTTGGTGAACGAGCCTGAGACGGCAGAGACGGCAGCGCGCTTGGCCGAGATCGACACCGAACGCCATGAGGTCGAGCAGGAAACCGCGTCGCTGACCGCAAAATACGACGAAGAGATGCGACTGGCCCGGGAAGCCGACCGATTGGAGGACAGCATTGCCCCTCACGAAGCTGCCATCCCCCTATCGATGGTGCCTCTCTCGTCTGACGGTGATACCAATGTTGCTCCCTTTCCGCCGCAGCCTATGACCGCTGAAAGCGCACGGACGGCACTGGCCTCGACAGTCAGCAGTCTGGCTGACATTGCCGGCGAGACTCCGCTGGTTCCGCGGGTGGTCGACAAGGACGTGGTGGCGGCGATCGTCGCCCGCTGGACCGGTATTCCCGTCGGCAAGTTGTTGTCGGACCAGGTTGATACAGTCAAGAGCCTTGAAGCGCGGCTAAAGGAGCGGGTACTCGGCCAGGATGCCGCGCTTGAGCGGATGGCGTCAGCCATGCGAGCCGCCAGGGCCGGGCTATCTGACCCTCGACGCCCGCCCGCCGTATTTCTGCTGGTCGGCATGTCCGGTACCGGCAAAACCGAGACGGCGCTGGCGCTGGCTGACATGCTATATGGCGGTAGCCAGCATCTGACGACGATCAACATGTCCGAGTTCAAGGAGGAGCATAAGATCTCGATGCTGCTCGGTTCGCCGCCCGGCTACGTCGGCTTCGGTGAAGGAGGGGTCCTGACCGAAGCAGTGCGTCGCCGCCCCTATGGCGTGCTGTTGCTTGACGAGGTCGACAAGGCGCATCCGGGTGTGCAGGAAATCTTCTATCAGGTATTCGACAAGGGATCGCTGCGCGACGGAGAAGGCCGGGACATCGATTTCAAGAACACAACGATCTTCATGACGGCCAACACCGGCTCCGAACTGATCGCGGCGTTGGCTGCTGATCCGGACACTATGCCGGAGGGCGAAGCGCTGGAAGCCTTGCTGATGCCGGAACTGCAGAAGCAGTTCAAGCCGGCTTTTGTCGGGCGCGCTATTGTCCTGCCCTTCATGCCGCTCGGGCGGGAAACCCTTTCGGGCATTGTCGACATTCAGATCGGCCGCATTCAAGATCGTGTCAGTACGGCCTATGGGACCACGTTGACACTGACGCCGGAGGCGCGCGACGTCCTCATCTCGCGTGCCAAGAGCAGCGAGATAGGCGCCCGCGCCATAGAGATGATGATCGCCCGCGATCTTCTGCCCGTGCTTTCAACCTTCTTCCTCGATGCGATCTCGGACGCCAGGAAGATCAGGCATATCACAATCAGTTTCGACGGTCAGCGCTTCAGCATCGATGCTGCGCGATCGCCCGTCGAGCCGCAATTCGCTGAGCCAGAAGAGAGACGGCAGGCGGATGAAGTAGCCCGGGGCCGGAAACGGCCCCGGGGAGCAGGAAGAAAGGCAACCGCGCCTTAGCAGCAACAAGGCAGATCAATACAGGAGAGCTGACAGCATGCCGATTTATCTTCAGATCGACGGAATTCAGGGTGATGCAACGCACGAGCAGCATCGCAAATGGATGGATATCGAGGCCATTCATTGGAATGTGTCACGCAATATGAACACGTCCGCCGGCTCAGCGGCCAACCGCGAGGCTTCCGAGCCGACTGTTTCGGAAGTCATTTTGACGAAGGTCAGCGATTCCTCGTCGACCAAACTGTTCCAGGAGGCCTGCTCCGGTCGTACCGGCAAGCGCGCCACCATCCATCTCGTGACCACCGGCAATCCGGGCGACACCTATATCGAATATTCCCTGACCAATACGCTGATTGCCAGCTACTCGATCGATTCCAACGGGGATCGACCGATGGAAACGGTCAAGCTCAACTTCACCAAGATGGAAGTGAAGTACACGCCTTACGACGACCAGCATTCGCCGCAGTCACCGATGATCGCGTCTTACGATCTTGCGACTACCAAGGCTGCTTAAAAGCCTCCGACAAGCGGTGTCAGCCTCGCGCTGGCACCGCGGCTCGTGTGTTCGGTTGCCTCCGCCAAAAAAGCGTCCGTGACCGGCAGTTTTCGCAGATGAGTTGAGAAGCATCTTTCGGCTCTGGACAATGGAGATGACCGTGTCGTCCGCAACTGATCGTTTGAACAACATTCTTCTCGAACTGCCCCGGCACAAGTCGCAGTGGCAGCTGAACGTGGCCAATCCCTATGTGCGGGCTTACGATCTCGCCCTTGAAACATTCAATCGCACGACGAAGGCACAGGAGGCGCGAAACCGCGCCACGGCGGAACTCTTCGTATTCGCAGCGTCCGTACTGACCGGCTCCGTCATGATGGCGGTCTTTGCCACGAGTTCGCTGCGTGTGCTGGCAGGCCGTGCGGCACTGCGCGTTATCTGCAACAATAATCTCAACCGCACCTTTGACATGATGCATGCCGCCAGCAACAGCAAGGCCGTCATGTTCGCGCTCGGCGGTATCCTGGACGAAGCGAAAAAGGTCGCTGGAAAACAGGTGACGACAGCTGTCGAGGGGCTGACCAGCAACGCCCCGATTGCAACGTCGGGCACGGCGCTCAACTACATGACCCGGCTCGAGGACTTCATAAACACCAATCACATCTGCGTCCACAATCTGGTTCAGGGTGTGCGCGACGACGGTTCGATCGGCGAGGCCGATAAGGCAAAGGTCGCGGATCTGGCCGTGAGGTCACCGTTCTGCAATCCGCCTTCAGGACGGCGGGTGGACGAGAACAGGTTGTCGCAGAAGATGGAATTGCTGTTCTACATGAACGCTGTGCTGGATTCCGACCGACTGGTGACCTATGCGCCGGATACGAGCGGTTCGCCGGGATCGATGGGGCGCGAACTGGAGTTTTCCAGCAGGCCGATTGCCCAGCTTCCGTCGGCAACGGATTATCCGCGAGCCACCGCGCCCCGGTTCACTGGCCGGCCTTTCGCGTCCTATGAACCGGGTCAGCGCATTGAATATGAGAGCATCGGATCGGTGGTCAGGGAGCGTGTCAACACGCTGAGCAGCCAGACCGGAAATGGGCGGTTCTATCCCGAGCAAAACGTTCTGGAAAGAATGCTGATCGATCCAACCAGCAACGCGCAGATGGCCAAGGCGGAGCAGGTGATCAATCGACTTTCCACCGATGCCCGACCACGACAGTTCACCGAAGTGCGGATGATATAGTCCGATGCTGGGGAAGATGTCAGATAAAGTCCTGAGGACATGCGCCGCAAGCCGGCACTTGCGCAGGTTGGCACTTGCCGTGCTGGGCTGCGCCCTGGCGGGAAGCGTTCCCGCTCTGGCCGGCAAATCCGTCGACCAATCCCTGCTCGATATCGAGCAGGTGGAGCAACGCCTATCCAGCATGCCGCGCAGCGTTCCCGCCGTTGTAAAGGCTGCGGTGGATCGTGGTCACTCCGAGGCTGCCGAGGTCGCGCCAATTCTGACCACGGCCGCGAAGTCAGCATTTGACGGGAATGCCATGGGCGCCGAGATTTCTGAGGGTGTCGCGAGCGTCGATGCCGGTGTCGTGGATGAAGTCGCTTTTGCAAAGGCGGCGACAGCGTTCGAGGGCGCGCGGGAGAAAGTCGCGCAATTATATGTAAGGCAGGATCAAGCCGCGGCAACAGCGATCGAAAAGCGGTTGGCGGGTGCGGACGGCGCCGGGATCGCGCAGCTTGCCGACCTGATGGCGGCTCCCGAGCTTGCCGTCGAAGCCGCCGTCACCGCGCAGGCCATGTATGTTTCGCTCGACTCCTTCTCGACCGCTGGCGCCGAGGATCTGGCATCGACCTCGAAAGAGCAGATGGAGGCACAGCTGCCCGATGTCGTCGCCTCCCTGCGCATCAAAACCGAGAACGAAAAACCGGTTCCGAAGGATGTGGCCCGTATGGAAGAGAAGGCCCGACTGACCTTCATTCTGGCCAGTATGACACCTGAAGATTTCTCGACACTATCGGACTTTTATCAAAGTGCTGTCGGTAAGGCCAAGCGGCAGGCGCTTGTCGACTGTTACCGGCGAGTGTCCGATCAAGCCAATATCAGGATGCTCAGGGAATACCTGACCGCGCTGGCGGTGCATCTTGAAACTCATCCTCGGCCGCAACAGTGATTGTTGAACGCATCTACGACAGGATCTGATCCATGGACGATATGTCATTCTCTGCAGCTAATTTTATCCAGGCGAGCCGGATCCTCAAGGTCGTTTCGCCGCTGGGAGACGATCAGCTTCTGCCGGAGCGGGTCACGATCGAAGAGGGGGTGTCTTCGCTTTTCGAGGTCAAGCTTTCAGCCCGAACGAAAAAACCGGTGATCAAGCCCGAGGAACTGATCGGCCGATTGATGGACGTGTCCATCGAGGTCGAGCAGGGTGAAGGCGAGGGGGGCGTGCGCCGGCCCTTCAACGGCCTGGTCACCGAACTCAACGAGGGACCACCGGTCACCCGCGGGCTGCGATCCTATTCCATCGTGCTGCGGCCGCAGATGTGGCTGCTGTCATGTCGCTCGGATTGCCGCATCTGGATGGACAAGACGTCGATCGACATTGTTGAGACACTGTTTTCCGAGCATGGCATTCCGGCGCCCGATGTTTCCGGCATCGTCACGCCCCCGCCGCCGCAGCATTATTCAGTACAATGGAATGAGACGGATCTCGCCTATCTGACCCGGCGTTTCGAAGAGGACGGGCTGTTCTACTGGTTCTCCCATGAAGACGGTAAGCATAAGCTGCATGTTGGCGACGGCGCCAATTCGTGGCTTGGGCCTTCGCCATCCGCGCAGGGCGAAGGCCGGGTGCGCCTGGCGCACGGCTCGTCCGATCGCAACCATATCAATGAATGGAACAGACGCTATAGCTATGTGCCGGGCCAGCGGGCAGGTGCCGATTGGAATTTCGAGACACCCCGCATGGTGCCCGGTACAATGACGCCCTCCCTAGTGCAGATGCCCGAGGCGATAAAGCGCGAGCTCTATGAATATCCGGCCCGCATCTCGTCGGTCGCCGAAGCGGAGCGGGCCGAAAAGCTGCGCATGCAATCGAGCGAGGCCGACCATGATCGCGTTACCGGCGCGACCACGTCGCGCATCTTGGAAACCGGCCGCCGCTTCACGCCGTATGACGTCGCTCAGCCGGATCATGTGTATGAAGAGCATGTGGTGACCAAGGCGACATACACGGTGGTGGACCGTTCCTATGAAACCAACAGCAACGAGCCCGAATACCGCAATGAATTCGAGGCGGTGCCGGCTCGTGTGCCCATGACGCCGCACCGGCAGACCAAGCGGCCGCGCATCGAAGGCGCGCAGGTGGCGATCGTGGCCGGACCGTCCGGCGAAGAAATCCATCCCGACCAGTATGGCCGCATCAAGCTGTGGTTTCCCTGGGACCGCAAAGCCAAGAAGGACGGTTCCGATACCTGCTGGGTGCGCGTGGCGCAGAGCTGGGCGGGTTCGACCTGGGGCGGGCAGATCATTCCGCGTATCGGCATGGAAGTGATGGTCGCCTTCGTCGATGGCGATCCGGACCGGCCTCTTGTGACCGGCGTGGTACCGAACCCGGCCAATGGCGTGCCCTACGACCTGCCGGCCAACAAGACCCGCATGGTCATGCGCTCAAACACCCATAAAGGCACCGGCTTCAACGAGATGTCGTTCGAGGACGAAAACGGGCGCGAAAACATGTTTTTCCATGCCCAGAAGGATCAGACGACGCGGGTGCTGAACGATCGCACCAAGCGCATCGACCGGCACGAGGTCGCCTCGATCGGCGGCAACCGTGCGGTGGAAGTGTCGGGCAACCAGAAACACGAGATCGGCGGATCGGTGAACACGGTCGTCGGCGGCACCGGGCCAGGCGCCCTGGCGCTAATGGCGGCGGTGCAGGGAATGGCTAGCCAGACTGCCGGACTGGTCGCGCAAGCTGGGCAGATTGCCGGCAGCGGCGGACCGGGTCTTGCGGCATTCGCCAGCACTTTGGCTTCTTCCTCACTCGGATTTCTGAGTGCCGGCGGTCTTGGAAACCGAGACGGCGTCGTATCCGGCCCCAGTCCGCGTGCCGATGCGGGCACGGCACTCGCAGGCGCAGGAACGGGTATGGGTACGGATGCAGGAGGCCTTTTCCCGCTACCGGGCATTATGAACACGATCGTCGGCTCCTTCAAATCCGACACGATCGGGATCGCGCGGGCAGAGCAGATCGGTGTGAGCAAGGTGACGAATGTCGGTCAAACGTCTCTCGAAAGCGTCGGGAAATTCAAGAAGATCGCGGTTGGCGAAGAGTTCGTCATCGAATGTGGTGATTCAAAATTCATCATGAAATCAAATGGCGAAGTGATCATTTTGGGTAAGAAGTTCAACTTTGTAGCAACAGAGCATTTCCAGATGCGCGGCAAGCCGATCGATCTCAACTAGGGAGATATAGCCTTGGAACTCGTCAATCGGCTTCCCTTTGTTGCCATGGCCTTCCGGCAGTTTGATACTGACGGCAATCTAGATTGCGTCGTCGCCGTGCGTGGCACCTTCCTGCACGAAGAAGGCGGCGCGCTTGCCGTTGCACCTCATCAAGAGGACTTTCAATGGGAAGATGCCTATGACGGAGATCCGCATTCCGGGGTGATGTTGCGGCAAACCGATCTCACGCCTGAGAAGCCCGGAACCGACGTCACGTTTCTCGGCAATGCGTATGCTCCGGCAGGAAAAACACTTTCCTCATGGGATGTTTCGCTCCAGGTGGGACCGCTTCAAAAAGATCTGACGGTCCACGGAGAGCGTCATTGGACGCCTGTCATACGCAGTGCCTGGGACGGTTTTTCTGCTCGAGCACCGAAACGTGTCCTGAAGGACTGGCGGCTGTCGGATCCAAAGCCCGCGACCGCCGTACCTCTCTCCTGGAGCAGATCCTATGGCGGGCCAGTGCCGGGCACCGGCGATCCGGACACCGAAACGGCCCCCGACGCGGAGGCCTATAACCCTCTCGGTCGCGGCATCGTCAACCTGAACATGGGACCGCATGCCGTCCCGGTTCCCGCGCCCCAGGTGACCGCCGCCGGCGTAGCGTTGGACTGGCGTGAGCGTGTTGAGCCGCAAGGCATCGGCCCGATCTCCCCATGGTGGCGATTTCGCCAGCAACACGCCGGGACCTATGACGAAAACTGGCTGAACGAGCGGCATCCGTTGCTGCCGAAGGATTTCGACCCCCGCTTCTGGCAATGTGCACATCCAGATCTCGTTGCAATCCCGTACCTTGCCGGCAACGAGAGCTACAGGCTTGAGAACCTGCATCCCACCCGCCCGGTCGCAAGCGGCGCACTGCCAGATATTACGCTCGGCATTCACTGCATGCAGCACGAAACGGGCGAATGGCAGATGCTCAATCTCGATGGTGTGCATTTCGACTGGCGGACCGAGGAACGGGTGCTCTTGACTTGGCGTATTCGCTTTCCGTTGCAAAATGCAGCGGACGTTAGGCTGACGCTGACGCGGGTGCGCCTGTCCGCCCCAACGCAAACCGGTGCGGCGGCTGCATGATCGGACGCAGAGATCAAGCCTATTGTCGATCGTCTTTGCTGGCCGCCAGCTTCATGACGCACGGCTGGGACGTCGCGGACGGCAGGACTAGATTTACGGCTCACGGAAGCGGGAGGCGCGGATGAGTCTTCCTTCACCCAGCGATATCAGGATTGGCGACCCCAATTATCCGGCCCCTTGGACGACCAGCCTACCGCTGGAGGCGCTTCGCGATACCGACGCGGCGCGAATCGTATCACTTGCCCCCGACGTTTGCCTGACGCCCGTCGGCTCTTCGGTCGTGCCTATTCCTTATCCGATCGTCGATTATTGCGGGCATGATCGCAGCTATACGGAGTCAGTCCGGTTCACCGGATACAAGGCGATGGTCATGCGGTCCTGCACGACCCACGTTCATGGCGACAAGCCCGGCGTCAGGAAGGGCGTCAGATCTGGAACGGTCGAGAGCATCTGTGAACCCATCAGTCACGCGCCTCAGATTCGGGCCGAAGGATCGAATGTCATCCGGCATCTCGACCGCTTCTGGATGAACAGCCGAAATACTCAGGGTGAGGCTATCTTCGTACGCGACAGCACAACCTTTGCCGCGCCGAAGGACGACGATCCTATCCGTGGTTCGTTGCGTTATGCGCAGCTTGCGCAAGCAGAAACTCCGAACAGGGCGAGCGACGTTGCGCCCGTCCTGGGTTTTCTGGCGCCTGCGGGCGGCGTAGGGGCGTTAACGGGCGGTGGGACCGCTGTAGGTGGAGGCGCCGTCGCGGGTGGGGCTGCTGCAACTGGCGGTGGGGCGGCCACCGCGGGCGGTGCAGCGGCAACTGCGACCGGGGTTGGCCTCGGAACCGTGCTGCTCGGGATCGGTGTCTTTGCCGTTGGTGTACTCTGGCCGACCAACAAGACGAACTTTTCGGACTTCATCCCGCAGGACGATTACGAGGCGCGGCTCGCTCAAGATGCGGAGCAGCGCATTGGGGGACTTCCACCTTGGGATAGCGGAACTTCCATCAAAAGCGAAACTCTCGCTCAAATCGACCAGCGGCGACAGCAGCTGACGACGCAGGCCCAGCCCCAAACCAATACCCAGGCTCAGCCTCAGGCGACGCCGCTTGCCACCGGAGCCAATGGCCGTGTCAATCCGGCCCGCTGCTATGTTCTACCGCTGTTTTTCAGTACTCCGGCGCGCGGCACCAGGGCGGAGCAGCAACGCCAGCTGAGTCTTCAGCAAGCTGTGCTGAACGCAAAAAACCCCTGCCAAGCGGCGGCGGATATCGCCAGATATCCCGTCAACAAGCCGCTTGGTGAGGCGGCACGGCCGATCGAACGCCGGCGTCTCGTCAATGCGAGAGCCCAGCAGATTCGTGCGCTTAATCCAAGCACGAACAGTACCCAGGCACTGGCGCAAGCGCAAACTTGGGCCACTGGCAAGGATGCCATCCACACGCTCGACATGGTGGCCGGCGGCCAGCCCACCGTCTTCTCCGGCCTCGGCGGAAGCAGCGAGAACCGTTCGATCGGATCACACTGGCGCAATGGAAAAGCTGCGCAGCTCGACGCATATGCTATAAATCAATGCCAGGCGGGCTGCCCCAATATGCAGACGCAATTGATCGCGACCTAGGAGACAGACGTCATGAGTTCAGCGGAGTTCTTGGAGGCGAGGGGCAAGCCGAGGAATGCCAGGCCGGTTTCCGAGGCCGAAATGCAAGCCGCCGAAGGCCGACTTCCAGGCGACGTGCTGGATTTCTGGCGGGCAAATGGCATCGGTCACTACGCGAACAAAAATTACTGGCTGTGCACGCCGGCTCTCTTCGACGGTCTGTTCCGAGATAGTCTCGCCCATGTGCCAGGACTGCGCCCGGAGGATCTCGCCGCCTTCGGTTATTCCAGCCTTGGAACAATCGACCTTTGGCATCGCGAAGGACGGCATTTTGCCTTTTCGCTCGATGTTGCCCTGCTGATGGATCTGACAAGCCGGACCCGAACCGAGGCGCCTCCACATGATCTCGATGAACTCTACCGTTCGGCAGGCATGGACGTGCCGGAAAACGCTGTCGAAATGTTCCTGGAGTCCAGATCCAGGCCGGAAGACATCTGGATGATTCTTCTGAACGCCACGAGTGCTGATACCTACAGGATGATCTTCGATGACAACGGTCGGGCGCTGACGCCGCAGCTGCGGCGGAACCTCGGCGAACTGAGCGAAGACGAAGTCTATTTCCGCAACAAGGATGCCATCGCCAATCTGGTCGATCATTACGAAAAGCTGACGATCGACGCAGCTTCTGCCCGGGTGCCGCGCGAAATATTCTATTCGTTTGCGACCGAAGTTTCTGGCGCGCAGCACATCGTGGAGCAAACGATCGTTGTTGGTGGAACCCAGTAGGCGGCCGAATTTTGGCCGGTCAATGAAACAAGAGGCAAACCGTTTGCGCGCCAGCGGTCAGGCAGAAAAACTGATGAAGGTCGAACTTAAGATCTGCGGCGAGCATTAAGCACCGGAAAGGCTTTAGATGTTGGATCCTTTTTTTCCGAGGTAATCGACGTTCTAAGCGCAGGAAAATATTAGGATTAAATCCATGAAAGCCTCGGAAATAATTCGTCTCGACAGGGCTATAGCATTTAATAAAGATAGGTTTTGCGTCGTGTTCAGTAGCAAAGACTACGAAGACATGTATTCCTATATTTTAGTGTCCGAGGGAGAACTGGAGCAGCCTTGGTCGCGCTCCGATGTCCCGTGCAAAATCGACGGCCTGACTGGCCGGATCGGACCAAATGGTAGGCCTATCATTTATGCGTTGAGCGACGAAGGCGATGTCTACACCTTGCCTATGGGAGATCCTTCGTCGTACCGGAAAATTGAAGGCGCCGGCGTTTATTCCGACGATGCAACTGACCTCGGCTATGTCAATTCAATCGTTTTGATCGGCGATGCCCTCTTTGTGTCCGGATATCATTCCTAGCTCTACCGCCTCACTTCGGAAAACATCGAATGGTTTTGGAAAGAGACTTTGCTCCAACCGCCAGCCACCTACGACTATCTCATTTTCGGCGCTATCGACGGTTCGTCGGAAACAGATCTCTATATGGCGGTCACGCTTTCTCCATCGAGCACAAACCGGGAGTTAAGAGAGGAGGAGGAGACAATGGGGCGCCTGGCATCGTAAAGTTAACCTGTCGGCGATCGACCTGTGCGATCTTGCAGCATGACCCAAGTCGCTCGTGATCGCCTTTATCGCCGCCATCGGTTTCCAGCTGAAGTGATTGCACAAGCCGTTTGGCGCTATCTCCGTTTTCCGCTCAGTCTGCGCATGGTCGAAGATCTGATGGCAGCGCGTGGGATCATCGTTTCGCACCAGTCCGTGCGTCTCTGGGTGGAGAAATTCGGTCGTCACTTTGCCAACGAAATCCGTAGGCGGGCCGCCGGTCGGCTTGGCGACAAATGGCACCTCGACGAGGTCGTCATCTCCATTGGCGGCAAGAAAAACTGGCTGTGGCGCGCTGTCGATCAGGATGGCTTCGTTCTCGACGTACTCGTTCAGAGCCGCCGCAATACCAAGGCCGCCAAACGCCTGATGCGGAAACTTCTCAAAGGACAGGGGCGATCACCTCGGGTCATGATCACCGACAAGCTGCGATCCTACGGCGCGGCAAAGCGCGACATCATGCCCTGCGTCGAACATCGATCACACAAAGGCTTGAACAACGGGGCGGAGAATTCCCATCAACCGACCCGGCGACGAGAGCGGATTATGAAGGGCTTCAAGTCAGCCCGACATCTCCAGCGTTTCGTTTCAATTCATGACCCTGTCGCCAATCTCTTTCACATCCCCCGCCACGACATTTCGTCCGACCATCAACGCGAACTGAGAACCGAAGCCATGCAGATGTGGAACGAAATCGCACGCATACAAGCCGCATAAGCGAAATCTACGGCCAACATTTGTGACCGGTGCCCTTTAATTTTACGGTGCCCGCTCTGCAATTCCTGCCGATCACGACCCCGCATCACGCTTACGGATTGTCGGGTATGACCACCCGGCGCGTAAGATCACCGATACATATCCGGCACATACATTTCCGGCGGAACCGGAATGCGGTTGTAATCGGCGTTGCGGGCACGTTCCGGCAGCTCGATGGACGGCTTGGGAACATCGCCATACGGAATCTGCTTGAGCAGGTGCGAAATGCAATTGAGGCGCGCCTTGCGTTTATCGACGGCATCGACAACCCACCAGGGCGTTTCGGGTCTATGGGTCCGCTCCAGCATTTCTTCCTTGGCCTTGGTGTAGGTTTCCCAATGCACGCGGCTTTCCAGATCCATGGGCGACAGCTTCCACTGCTTCAGCGGATCCTGGATGCGCATGTTGAAGCGGAACTCCTGTTCTTCATCGGTGATGGAGAACCAGTATTTGATCAGGATGATGCCGGAGCGCACCAGCATGTTTTCGAACTGCGGAACCGACTGGAAGAAGTCCTCCAGTTCGTCCTGGCTGCAGAAGCCCATGACGCGCTCGACGCCGGCGCGATTATACCAGCTGCGGTCGAACAGCACGATTTCGCCTGCCGTCGGCAGATGCTGGACATAACGTTGAAAATACCATTGGTGGCGTTCACGCTCGGAGGGGGCGGGCAGGGCGACCACGCGGCAGACGCGCGGGTTGAGCCTCTGGGTCACGCGCTTGATTGCGCCGCCCTTGCCGGCCGAGTCCCGGCCTTCGAAAATCACCACGACCTTCAGCTTCTGGTGCTGCACCCAATCCTGCAACCTGACCAATTCATGCTGCAGGCGAAACAGCTCCTGGAAATAGATCTTGCGGTCGAGCAGCGGGCCGGTGGTCGGCTGCATGGCTGCGGCGACCAGATCGTCAAGCCGCTCTTCCTCCATCTGCAGTTCCAGTTCCTCGTCAAAACTGTCGGCGATTTCGGCCTTGATGCGGTCGAGCTGGCTTGGGTCGTTGATGTTCATGGATAGTCTCTCCTTAACGTCGAAATGGGGAAGCAATTGCTGCCCGTTGCGGCCCGGGCCGGCCACTATCTAACTCGGATCGTCGCGATGGACGTCGTGAACGGTCATGCCGATCGATTCCGGCGGCTTCTCCAGCCATTTACGGTGCCGCAGGGTCTTGCGGGTGTCCTGATAGCCGGAGTCCCAATGTTCGCGCATCGAGGTTCCCGAGAATTCGTAATCCTTCGCATGCCCCTCGTAGAGCTTCTGCTGATAGATCAGGTGAACAATGTTGATTTGCGGGACATCCTCCATCGATGACAGAAACGCCCCGTCTTCTGGGGTCAATGCCTCGCCCGGCACGCGCAGCAGCGCCTGATGCAACCTCAGCTTCATATTGTGCAGGCGGCGGAATGTGTCGGTATTGTTTCGTGTCCGGCTCGAATACATAATGTCCTTGTGACGGGACAGGACATCCGGCATTTCGCGCGGCAGTGCGCCGCGCGCGCTGAACAGATCAACCTGAAATACCAGGGTATCGTGGACTTCGTCCTGCTCCAGCAGATATTGGAGAGGCGTGTTGGAGACGATACCGCCATCCCAGTAATATTCGTTTTCGATATGCACAGCCGGAAAGGCCGGAGGAAGCGCGCCCGAGGCCATGACATGCTTGGCGTCGATCGTCTCGATGGCGCTGTCGAAATAGCGGAAATTGCCCGTCGTGACATTGACCGCGCCGACACTCAGCCGGCGCTCCTGATTGTTCAGCAGCCTCCAGTCTATCAGACGGTCGAGGGTGTGCTGCAGTTCGCTCGTATCGTAGAAACTCGTGGCACCGCTGGCGCCGGCGAATTGCTGCCAGGGACTGATGTCGCGGGGGGAGAAAAATCCCGGCAGACCCGACGTCATGGTCATCATGGCGCTCGCCTGATTGCGCAGCTTGCGGAAAATGTCGCCCTCCGGGGTATGGTGCCAGACCGTACGGCCGGAGATCGTTTCCCAGAAGTCGCGCAGCCTGTCGACCTGATTGCCAGGCTCGTTGCCGGCAATGATGGCGGCGTTGATGGCGCCGATCGAGACACCGGAGAGCCAGTTGGCACTGATTCCGGCTTCGCTGAGCGCCTGGAAGACGCCGGCCTGATAGGCTCCCAAGGCGCCGCCGCCTTGGAAAACCAGCGCCACCGACTGGTAGGGCGCCAGCAGTTCCTTGATATCGGGCGCCTGGCTTTTACGTGGTCCTGCCGTCTGATCCATGTCGAACACCTTTCTTGCTACGCGTCGGCGTCAGGCCGGTTCGCTCATGTAATCGTGCACGACCTTGCCCATGCCAAGGGTCAGATCGGCGATAAAATGGACGGCCGAGAGAACCTCCAGCACGGGCAGGCGGGCGACATCGGCAATGACATGACGATGCAGTTCCAGATCTGCGGGACCGGTCCAGGCGCCTTTCACCGTGATGTCCTCAAGGTGATATTGCACCAGTTCGCAGATGCGCGGCGTTGCATCGACGTGGGGAATGATCTTGACGAGGAAATTTGGCTTGGTCATCGAATGGGCGATTTCGTCCGTATCGAGAGCCCTGTGCTTGTAACCCATCGTGGCGGTTGCGCAGAGCACGGAACCGTAATGCAACCTGCCAACGATCACTTCACCCTCGTGAACGAGCTTTGGATAGGCCAGCTTCTTGGGGAAGCCCCAGATCTCGCGGCCGCCAGCTATCGGAGCATCGTCATCGAGATACATGGCATGGACGTAGACCCCGTCCTCGCCATTGTAGCGCACGGGGATGACCTGGCCGGATTCGACATAGTCGCCGAAGCCGGTCGAGTCCGGCATCTTGATGAATTCGTATTTCACCACTGGATCGGTGATTTCCAGCGGCTCGGGCACGACGGCGCGCAGGGCTTCGATATCAGTGCGATACGTGATGATCACATATTCCCTGTCGATGAAGCGATAGGGACCCGGTGGATAGGCCGGGTTGGTCAGCGGCATGGCATAGGCTTTGCGGACGTCTGCGGCCTTCATCTGGTATCCTCGTTTGCTGAAAGTCGATTGCTACACGTTTCGGCTCAGTGAGCGGTCCAGCCGCCATCGATCGGCATGATGGCGCCGGTGATCGATGCCGCTTCGTCGGAGCACAAGAAAGCGACGAAAGCAGCGGTCTGGTCGACGGTCACGAATTGCTTGGTCGGCTGCGCCTCGAGAAGGACGTCGTGAATGACCTGTTCTTTGGTCAGCCCGCGGGCGGCCATGGTATCGGGGATCTGTTTTTCAACCAGCGGCGTCCACACATAGCCCGGGCAAATGGCATTGACCGTGATCGCCTCGGCAGCGACCTCGAGGGCAACGGTCTTCGTGAGGCCGGCGATGCCATGCTTTGCTGCCACATAGGCTGACTTGTAGGGCGAAGCGACAAGCGCATGGGCGGAGGCGATGTTGACGATACGGCCCCAGCCGCGCGCCTTCATCGACGGAATCGCTGCCTTAATGCTGTGGAAAGCGGCCGTGAGGTTGATAGCAATGATGGCCTGCCATTTTTCGTCAGGGAATTCGTCGATCGGGGCGACATGCTGAATGCCGGCATTGTTGACAAGGATATCGCAGCCACCGAGTTCATCGATGGCGAGCTGTACCATCCCGGCGATTTCGGTGCCAGACAGCATGTTGGCCGGTGAATAGAGGCAGCGGATCGAAAATTCCTGTGCGATCGCAGCGCGTTCCTGCTCGATTATGGCGGCGTCGCCCAGTCCGTTGATCACCACATGGGCGCCTTGGGCTGCCAGCCGGCGGGCAATGCCCATTCCGATCCCGCTGGTCGAACCGGTCACGATCGCGACCTTGTTTTCAAGGCGATGATTGGCTGAAAATTCGGACATCGATTTACTCCGGTCTGACGAGGCCTGATTTTCCTCATGTAAAACCCGTCGATGTGTCAGTCGAATGACGGTTTTGTTTCCGAATTTTATCTTCGGTCAAGTCCTGGAAATATTCTCGGGGACCAAACTTCCGATCCGGCGAGAAGCGCGCCGTCATCAAGGTGTTAACAAAGGAAAATACTTAAATCGTCAGGATTTCTTTTCGGATGATGCACGGAGCGGGGCAACTCGCTGCAGTATAAATTTGTCCGCGCGGTCCAAACCATTTGATCGGGCGCAGATAACGGCCACAAGGGGAATGACCGATGGAACGCTTCTTTCGACAGATGCAGGGGTTGACGACAGCCACAGCTCACATCTTTGGCGGCGCACTCGTTGCAGGGCTGTTGCTTTCGATGCCGGTTGCCATGGCCGACCCTATTCAGGGGGCGGGCTCCACTTTTGCCGCACCGATCATCGCAAAGTGGGCGCAGATCTACACGACCGCGCGCATGGACGACGGTGATTTCAGCTCGCCGGACTGGACTGTGGATTACGAACTGGTGGGGTCCCTGGCCGGCCTGATGCGTCTCGACCAGCCGGAACTCGACTTTGCGGCCTCCGATGTGCCCGTTTCGCATGAAGAACTGGCCAAGCACGGTCGCCAGCAGTTCCCGATCGTCCTCGGCAGCGTGGCCGTTGCCGTCAATCTCGACGGCATCGAGAAGGGGCAGATCAACCTGACGGGGCCGATCCTCGCCGATATCTATCTCGGCAAAATAAAGTCCTGGGCCGATCCTGCGATCAAGGCCGTCAACCCGGATTTGGCGCTTCCCGATCTGGCCATCAGCCCTGTCACCCGCAAAGACGGTTCCGGCACCACCTTCATGTTTACGGAGTATCTGTCGTCGACGAGCCCGGAATGGAAGGCGGCCCATGGGGCGGACACACTGATCAAATGGCCCACAGGGACGTCCGTCGAGGGCACCCAGGATCTTATTCGGGCCGTGCAGGCGACCAAGGGCGCCATAGCTTATGCCGATTTCGGCCAGGTGGAACGGGCCAATCTTCCTCACGCGGCGATCGGCAACAAAGCGGGCCAGTTCGTGAAGCCGGGACCGGATGGTGTGCGAGCTGCTGCAAGCTCGACCTCCTGGGATGAAGCCAAGGATTTCGCCGTGTCTTTGACCGATCAGCCGGGCGAGGCCGCCTATCCGATCAGCGGCGCCACCTTCGCAGTGGTTTCAAAGAGGATCGGAGCGAACCGGATCGGGCGGGTTCAGGATTTCTTCCGCCTGGCATTCGAAAAGGGCGGCAAGGATGCCGAAGCTCTCGGCTACGTGCCCGTGCCGCCGCAAGTGGTCAGCCAGATCGTCAAGTACTGGCTGAAAAGTGACACTGCCGCCAGCCAATAAGCTGCGGCCTTCGGAATGAGGTTTTTCGCTCCGCAGGCGCAGGCTTGCAGCGAAAGACCTTGGTGGATCGCGCCGCGACGGCGCAAAGGGAGTAAAGCGTAATGAACATTGATATCTTCAAGGATATCCTGGTCCCGGTCATCGGCGGCCTCGGTATTTTCATGCTTGGCCTGGAATTCATGTCGAACGGCATCCAGGCGCTCTCGGTCAACAAGATGCGGGCATTCCTCGCCAAGGCAGCGGGCACGCCGATCAAGGGCGTGATTGCCGGTACGCTCATCACCGGCGTCATCCAATCCTCGACGGCCATGACGGTCATGGTTGTCGGCCTCGTCAATGCGGGCGTCGTCGGCTTGCGGCCGGCCATCAGCGTGATCATGGGTGCCAATATCGGCACGACGCTGGGCAACGGTCTGATCGCCCTGCCGCTCGGTCCCCTGGGCCTGATCTTCGCCGGCATGTTCTCACTGGTCTATTGCTTTGCCAAGAACGAGAAGGTGCGCAATATCGCGCTGGCCTGCATGGGTTTCGCGCTGATCTTCTACGGTCTCAACCTGATGACCGGCGGTCTTCGGCCGCTGCGCAACATTCCGGAAGTCATGGATGTTCTGTCGACGTTGACGGCCGACTCCTACTACAACCTGATCAAGTGCGTGCTGATCGCCGCCGGCGTCACGGCGATGATCCACTCGTCGTCCGCGACCATCGGTATCGTCATGGGCCTGGGTGCCGCCGGCGTTCTCGACTGGACGACTGCGGTTGCCTTCTCGCTCGGTGCCGATCTCGGAACCACGATCACATCCTGGATTGCCTCGCTCAACCTGTCGAAAAACGCCAAGCGCGCGGCATACGCGCATATGTCCTTCAATATCATCGGCGTCTGCATCACCGTGCCGTTGTTCTTCGTCTCGATCGACGTACTGGCATGGGCCATGCAGTGGTTCGGCGGCGACCCCGGTGTGCCGGTCATGGTTGAAGGCAAGGAAACCTTCCCGCTGGTTCCGGTGGCAGTCGGTCTCTATTCGACATTCTTCAACGTCTTCAACACGGCACTGCTGTTTCCATTCGTCGGCGTGTTCGAGCGCGTCCTGGCGCGCATCGGCCGCACGGAGGCCGAGGATGCGGAAGACTACTCGACCCCGAAGTTCCTGGATCAGAAGATTGCCGGCGACTTCGCCCGTGCGGTTCCGGCGGTCCAGCAGGAAACTGCCCGCCATTTGCAGGCCGGCGCCATGTTCCTCGATATCGCCCGCTCCGCGAAGTCGGCGCCGTCGGATCCAGGCGAGCATTACCTGGCAACCGATATCCTCAGCCGCGACATTCGCAACTATACTGCGTCGCTGATGAAGGAAGACCTGCCCTATGAACAACTCGATCTGGTCGCAAGCCTGATCGAAGAGGCGGACTTTACCGCCGCCCTGACGGAATCGATGCACCAGGTCGCACGCCGTGTGAAGCGCGAAAAGTTCGGCAGCCAGGCCCAGGCGATCGTCGATGCCGCCCTGAACAAGCTTGACGCCGCTCTGCAGGAAATCATGCCTGATTACGGCGTCATCCGCCCCGATATGCCTGCCGGCCATGTCAGCTTGCCCGAGGTTGAGGAACTGCGTGCTCGCACGCTGGCGCTCGGCCCCAACGCGGGTGCTGCTGAACGCGGTACGATCCTCGCGCTTCTCGGTTCTGTCGAACGCGCGGAAATCCTGATCCGCCGGATCGATGCAGAGCGCAAGTCGGTGAACCGGCAAAGTGTACTGTCACGGGTATCGCCAAAGCGGCAACAGCAGTCCCGTCCTCCCGTCAACGAGGGTGGGCTGAGCCCGATGCCGGCTGAATAACGCCTGTTGCCGTTGCATGGAGCACGTGGCATCTTCCCGGCTGGAGGATGCCACGTGTCGCTTAGAGCAATTCCCGCAAAAGTGCGTCGCGAATTTGCGTCCAAGACTGCGTAAAGACAAAGAGATAGAGTGTTTTCGCGATTCGAAGAAAAGCGGAAATGCTTTGGGGATCTTGGTGACGAGATTTTCGTTTCCGCTGTGTAACTCTTACCGACGGAGGCTCGAATGAGCGTTGGCCTGATCGCCCTTCTTGATGATGTCGCTGCATTGGCAAAGGTGGCTGCGGCCTCACTCGACGATATTGCCGGCCAGGCCGCCAAGGCAGGCGCGAAAGCGGCAGGCGTTGTCATCGACGATGCGGCGGTCACGCCCCGCTACGTCACCGGTTTCTCGGCTGCCCGCGAATTGCCGATCATCGGTAAGATCGCGCTCGGTTCGCTGAAAAACAAGTTGCTGATCCTGCTTCCCGCTGCCCTCATCCTGAGCCTTGTCGCGCCGCAGGCGATCACGCCGCTGCTGATGATCGGGGGGCTCTATCTCTGCTACGAGGGTGTGGAGAAAATCTACGGGCTGGTGCTGCCCCACGCCGCCCATGCCCATGAAGAGGCCCTTGAAACGTCAAGCCTCGACGCCCAGTCGCTCGAAGACGAGAAGGTTGCCGGCGCGATCAAGACGGATTTTATCCTGTCGGCTGAAATCATGGCGATTACGCTCGGCTCCCTGGCGCCAGGCAGCATCTTCACGCAGGCCTTCATCCTTGCCGCCGTGGGATTGGGCATAACGGTCGTGGTCTATGGCGGCGTAGCGATGATTGTGAAGGCCGATGATCTGGGTCTGATGCTGGCGCGCCTGCAGATAGCGCCTCCGGCGGGCGCCGTGTTGCGTGCGATCGGCCGGGCGCTTGTCACAGGCATGCCCTATTTTCTGAAAGCGCTCGGCATTGTGGGAACGGCCGCGATGATCTGGGTCGGTGGCGGCATCATCGTTCACGGCCTCGAAGGCTACGGTGTCAGTGGCCTTGCACATGTGATCCATGATGCCGGGGAGGCGGTTGCACAGGCCATTCCGGCGCTGGCATCGGTGCTGAAATGGAGCGTCGAGGCCGCTGGCGCAGGTGTCATCGGGATTGTCGCCGGCTTGATCGCCATTCCGGTCACGGGCTATGTCATTTCGCCGCTATGGCGCGCTGTCAAATCGCTGCTACCTCGTCGTCGGCACAAAGAGGCATTGGCGGATGGAAAGAAATAAACGCTGCTGCCATTGATGCGAAGCGTGATCCGTGTGGCCCGACAGTCACGTCGTCACGCGGCGAGTCATATCCAGCGGGCTCGTTTGAAGCGGATGAAAAGTGCGATGCACATGACCAAGATAACGCCCAAAACGACAAAATAGCCGTAGCTCGTCTTCAATTCCGGCATGTTGTCGAAATTCATGCCGTAAATGCCGGCGATAGCCGTCGGAACGGCAAGAATAGCGGCCCAGGCCGCCAACTGCCGTGTGATCGTGCCCTGTCTTTGCTGCTCAAGCAGATTGCTTGCCTCGAAGACCGAGGTGATCACGTCACGCAAGCTTGCGACCATCGTCTCGACGCGGTGCATGTGCTGAAGCGCGTCGCGAAAATAGGGCTTGGCTTCCCTGTCAAGCGACGGCAGGTCGAGATGATAGAGCTTGCCGCAAAGGTCGAGCATGGCGTCCAGCACCCGCTGAAATAGGATGACTTCCCGGCGCAGCTTGAAAATGCGTTTGATCTGGTTGCGATCGAGAAACGCATCGAGCATCTTTCTTTCCATGTCGAGAACGGCATCCTCAATCGTGCGCACAATGGGAAGGTAGCCGTCGATGATGAAGTCGAGAATGGCATGCAGGATGTAGTCGGTGCCATGGCAGAGCGTCTGCGGTGATGATTCAAGCCGGTCGCGCAGTTCGCCATGGCCGCGCTCCGAGCCGTTGCGAACAGTGATAATGTAGCGCTTACCGATGAAAATTGACGTTTCGCCGTAGGTGATACTGTCACCGGCAAGTTGTGCCGTCTTGGCGATGACGAAGAGCTGATTGTCATAGACGCTGAGCTTCGGCATCTGCAAGGAACTCAGCGCATCGGCGATCGAAAGTTCGTGGAGGCCAAAACGATTTTGCAGCATCAATAGCTCGTCCCGGGTCGGTTTGTGCAGCCCGATCCACACGAATTCGTTGTCCGTCGCCGGAATAGTGGCTGTCTCGAACTGGACGGCCTCTACCCGTCTTCCATCGCGATAACGGTAACATGCGGCGACAGTCATGCAGGCTCCTGTGGTCACTCGTCGGAAGGTCAATGCTGCAATGTGATACCCGTAAGGTTGCGATCCTTTTGTGACTATGCCCTTGTCCAAGCGGGCAGCCCTGCTGCAAGGCTGACGCGTGCAGGTATGGAACTCGAAGCCTGCATATCGACCGGACGTCGCTTTGCATCCAAGCCGTGGCCGCAGCCCCTGATCTCAGTTCCAGTAGCGTTTTACGAGGCCTTCATATTTTGTTCATTCGTACCACCCGAGACTGGACAATCGAGAGGTGACGACGGAGCCGCGGTTGACATGTCGCCGCTCCCTTGACCCGGAGACGTCGCATGTTCAACCCGATTGCGACTATTGGCCTTGGCGCAATAGAGCGTTTGATCGGCTTGGGTTCTCAAGTTGCGACTTGACGCCGCTGACGTCGGGATCATGGCGGAGTTTCCGATACTGACAGTCACAGCCAACGGCGACCCGCCGTCCGCTTCCAATGCGAGACGGCTGACAGCTGCCCCCAGCACTTCAGCGCAGGATCGTGCATACAACTCGTTAACGCCGGCTAACAAAACGACGAGTTCCTGCCCGCCGTAGTGTGCGAGAACGGCGTTTGGCATCAGATGGGCTTGAAGGCACTGCGCGGCAGCGTAAAGTTAATCGAACATTGGTCAGAATTTGGGATCTGGTGGCATGACCAGATTTCCCCGTGATCCGCTCTACCGTCGCCATCGATTTCCTGCAGAGGTGATTGCCCATGCGGTCTGGCTCTGTTTCCGTTTCCCGCTCAGTCTGCGCATGGTCGAGGATATGCTGGCGGCCCGTGGGGTCATCGTCTCTCACCAGACCGTGAGGCTCTGGGCTGAGAAATTCGGCAGGCATTTCGCCAATCATATTCGGACGCGCTCAGCCGGCAGGCTCAGCGATAAATGGCACCTCGATGAGGTTGTCATCAAGATCGCAGGCCAGAAACAATGGCTCTGGCGCGCCGTCGACCAGAACGGTTTTGTTCTCGAAGTTCTGGTGCAGAGTCGCCGAAATACCAAGGCTGCAAAGCGTTTGATGCGAAAGCTTCTGAAAGGGCAAGGCCGCCCGCAACGTGTGATGATCACCGACAAACTCCGGTCCTACGGTGCGGTGAAGCGCCAGGTCATGCCCGGCGTCGAACATCGCTCGCACAAAGGCTTGAACAATCGGGCAGAAAACTCCCATCAGCCGATCCGACGACCGGAAAGGATCATGAAGCGCTTCAAGTCAGCAAGCCATCTTCAACGCTTCGTTTCCATACATGACCCGATCGCCAACCTCTTTCATATTCCCCGCAACGAAATTCCATCCGTCCACCATCGCGAACTGCGGGCAGCAGCCATGAAAGCGTGGTGCCAAATCGCGTGCCTTCATGAAGCCTGAGGCAAAGAGCCAATCCAACATCTTGTCTTCGTCGTGTTAAGTTTACGCTGGCCTCCGAGATCTTCTTTACCATCTGGCTCAATCCAACGCACCGGATACACCCGGTAAACGCTGACGAGAGAGGTTCGCGGTCAGGAAACCGAGACCTGGTCGCCAACGGTCTTCTTGGTGGAACGCTTCCCCTTCTTTGGCGCTTCGATCGCCACGGTTTCCGGCTCATCGACATCATCCATCGACGACGGATCGAGACGATGCTTGATGGCGAGCGCGTAGATGGTGTGAAGGATATTGGAATCGTTCAGATCCGGATCGCTCAACGCCAGTAGCGATGCTTTCACGATCTTCTTGCTTGTCGCCTTGTGACACTCTTCGACGACGTGTTGATAAAGCGCTTTGTCGGTCAGGCCAGCCTGAGCGCCTTCTACGAGCGCGTGATAGATTTTCTTGGTCTTGTCCGGCATCCGGCGCTCCTTTTTAGATCATCGCACCGAACGTCATTTAACTGTCACAATCAAGGCAATCATCGACTACAACCGAAGGCAGCGCTATTAATAATTGCAGAACGAGGACTTGGACGCGTTGGCATCTCGCGGCTTTCATAGGTCTGTCACTGGTGCTCATGGCAGCGGCCGCTGTCGCAATAAGTCCATCACCCGTCGAAGCGGCGCGGCTGACGGTCCGTAGGTCACTGGTGTTCTTCGCGTCAGGGCTTGACGCAAAAAAAAGGCCCTAACCCGCGCTCAGTCGATTCCCGCAACTTTCCTTACGCCTCCATAACCGCCAGATGCGTCACAATAATCCGCCAGTGTGTCGCAGGATCGAATCCTTGCAAGGCGGCAGACATGACCATTGCTAAACGATCTTCGTTCCTGGCCCGCTATGAAGGATCATCGCGGCAGCGCCGAAGGCGACGGCGTCGATCGCTGAGATTTGCGGAATGAGTATTTCCGGTTGAATGACCCTTGCCCCCTCAAACGGATTTGATGTCGAGAACTCAAGCCATGTTGCAAGCTTTTCCCGAACCAGCCGGGGCAGCGTTCCACCGATATAGATCGCCGATGGTGCAAGAACGGCTGTCACCATGAAGGCGAGCCTGGCGAGCTCCGGCCCGGCTCTTTTCAGCCATTCGTCAAGGACAGTCGGGTTTGCTTCCAGATATGCAGTCCATTGATCCGAGGATCGGCCTTTCGGTATGCTTCCGTGACGCTCTTTGCACCAGGCAGCCAGATCGTCAAAAGATGGGCGGGATAATCCGCGCGCGCGAAGAGCACCCACTTCGCCGGCATTTCCCAGATTGCCGCGATAGAGTTCCTTGCCGATAATAATGCCGCTGCCGATGCCCTCCGACAGGTACAGATACGCAAAGTTGTCATGTTCGGTGGCGTTGCCCAAAGCAAGCTCGCCCATGGCTGCGGCATTGGCATCGTTTTCAATCATCACCGGGCAGCCAAGTGTTTCATACAGCGTCGAGGCAAGATCCAGGCCGGCCCAAGACACGACTTCCTCTGCAAGGTCGAGGATCGCCGCACCCCGGCGGAAGCGGGTCGGCATGGCGACGCCGGCACCGATCAGCAGGCGTTCATCGATGCCGTTCGATGCCAGGAGGTCCGTTTTGAGACCTGCCAGGGAGGTTTGGATGTCGGAAAACGTATCGTAAGGCCCGTCGAGCTGTTGCTCACCAATTTGTTTGCCGCAGAAATCGAGCAGCGTCAGTGTCAGAGAATAGCGATTTGCGTGCACCCCAAGTGCATATCCAATGCTTCCGTTGAGCATCAGGTCGATGTGAGGCGCGCCACGCCGACTGAGGCGCCTAGCACCTTCGATGACGATGCCCCGCTCGATCAGGTCGCGTGTCATCATGCTGATGGCAGCTGGCGTAACGCCGCAAAGTTCGGCGATTTCTGCGCGCGACGCAATGCCTTTGCGACGTAAGTGCTTGAGCACCGCCGCTTGCGTGTTGCCGATGCCGTCCAGGGGCCCTCGTTTGTTCAGCACCGGATTCGGTCCCTCCAAATTAATAATCTGGCGATGTCATAAATCGGTTACTTAAGCAACTTAATTAAATATACATCGCCAACTGGATCGACAGTCATGACCAAACCCATCGCCTTTCTCGCCACCGTGGCGATCTCTGCCCTTGCTGGCGGATTTGCGCATGCCGAAGACATCACGATCAAGCTTTCGACGCTTGCTGAAAAAACGGCGCCGGCACGTATCACCAACATCGAAGCCGCCGCAGAGATCATGAACAAGCAGTTCAAGGTCGCCGGCGTCGACAAGCATATCGTCATCGAAGCCAACAACAGTTCCGTAAAGGGCTGGGACGATCTGGCGCTGGAAACCCTGAAGGCATTTTCGGTCGGTCAGGGACCGGATATCTACGTCCTGCCGCACGAGTGGATCGGCCAGTTTGCAGAAGATGGCTACGCATTGCCGATGGATGAGCGGATTGCAGCTGCTCCTTGGGTTTATGGCGATATCCTGCCCGTGCTGTGGAATGCCGCAAAGGGCACCGATGGCAAGATCTACGGCGTGCCGCAGGATGCCGAGATTCGCATGTTCTTCTACAACAAGGACATGCTGCGCAAGATCGGCAAGGATGAGGCCTTCATTGAAGGTTTGCCCGCCAAGGTCGAGGCAGGCGAGTTCACGCTCGACGATTTGACCGCACTCTCCAAGGAAGTGGTAGACGGCAAGGCTGCGCAATACGGCATGCTGCATCGCCCCAATGTCGGTATCGACTACCTGATGGTCTTCCAGTCCTATGGCGTCAAGTTCATGGATGAAAAGACTGGCAAACTGATTTTCCCGAAAGCCGAAATGACCAAGGCGCTCGGCTGGTACGAGCGCAACGCCAAGGAAGGTGTTACGCCGGTCGATAACACCGCCATGAGCTGGGAGGCCATTCAGGGTGCCTTCAAGCAGGAAAAAGCCTTCGTCTTCCATCAGGGCGTCTGGGCGGTTGCCTGGCAGGTCGGTGAGAAGAATGGTGCGACGTGGCCGACCGACAAGGAAGGCTATTTCCACAAGATCGGCTGGATCCCTGCACCGGCAGCAGAAAAGGGCGGCAAGCCCGCCAACCTTTCCCACCCGCTGCTCTATACGGTCAACGCCAAGAGCAAGAATGCGGCTATTGCTGCCGACCTCGTAGCGCTCGCCACCCTGCCGTATTTCAACAACGAGCATGCCGTGACGTCCTATCACACGGCGATCAGCAACGCGCAGACAGCTATGCCGAAATATAAGGACAACTGGGTCCTGTCGGCCGCGTCGCCGATGATGGCGCATGCCCAGTTCGTGCCGAACCACACCCAGTTTAGCAGTTACAACAAGGTCTTGTTCAGCGGTTTGCAGGCTGTCGAGACAGGCAAGATGACGGCAGCTGAGGCTGTCGAATTCATCGCTGATGAACTGGAACTTCAGTTCGGTGCTGACGTCGAAATCCGTGACGCAGCCAGCAACTGAGTTGTCGTGCTCTCCGTGCCGCCCGGCCTGCTGCCGGGCGGCACCTCTGTTTTCATTGGTCCTCAACAATGTCCCAATTCCAGCTTCGAGCGCACCGTCCGGCACGGCCGATGCTCTATCTTGCGCCTGCCATCGCGCTGCTTGCGGTGTTTTTTCTCGCGCCAATCGTCGTCAATACGGTCATCGCCTTCACCGATATGGGGGCGAACCTGCGCGTCGGACAATTTACGCTGCAGAACTTCGAACGCATGACCCAGCGCGATGCGCGGTTGCCAATGGTGCTGCTGACAACGCTGATCTACGTGACCGCGACCCTGTTCATCTTCAATATCGGACTTGGCGCACTCCTGGCGATAACATCGACCGCGATACCCGACAGGCTCGGCAATTTCTTTCGCGGGTTGTGGCTGCTGCCGCGTATGAGCCCGGCTGTGCTCTATGGAATTTTGTGGATATGGATTGCTGATCCGACACCGTCCGGTTTGCTCAATCAGGTCACCGGCACGTTCGGTCTTCCGCCGATAAACCTGCGTAACGACTTTCCGCTCTTCCTCATCATTCTTGCAAATGGTGTCGTCGGTGCGTCCTTCGCCATGGTCATCCTGACCTCATCGATCCGCTCTATTCCCTCGCACCTTGCCAATGCGGCGCGTGTCGATGGTGCCAGCGAATGGGGTGTGTTGCGCCATATCGTGGCGCCAGCGCTTTCGCAGCCCATCCGCTTCATTACCATCTATCAGGCGCTTTCGCTGATGACGACCTACGAATACATCCTGCTCATCACAGGCGGCGGTCCGGTCTACGATTCCACACCCTATGCCCTCTACATCTATCGCCGCGCATTCGAAAACGGTGCCTATGCTTATGGTGCAGCGCTAGCGCTGGGTTTGATGGTCATCGGCGTTGCTGTCACCCTCGTGCAATGGCGCGTCACCAACATGCGCTCCACTTTCACTGCCCCAAAGATCGAGGTGCTGTGATGACACTTGCCCAGACCAACACCGTTTCTTCCGCCGATTGGCGACGCCTTGAACGCCGGAGCACCGTCAACAGAGCCGGCTTTCTGTCGGCAATCATTCTCTTCCTGACGATTGTGTCGGTTCCGGTGCTGCTGCCCTACCTATGGCTGCTGGTGAAGTCGCTGACCTTGTCGGATGATGCCGTCAGCCGGCTTGTGCTTTGGCGGACGTCGGCCATTGCGGGCGTTGCGTATCTCGGCGCGATTGCTCTTGCGCTTCTGGCGGACCGGCTGCGCAAACCTGCCCTTTCCTGGGCCGTGCTCGGCATCGTGATCGTCATTCTGGTGGCGATTTTCCTTCTTCCCCACATGACGATCGACAACTACCGCTTCCTGTGGAAGCGCGACATTGCCGGAACCGCCACCACCCGCATGGACCTGATGCCGTCGATATGGGTGGCACTCGGAAGCTCGGTTGTCTTCGCAGTCAGCCAGACGGTGATCGTCACGCTTGTCGCGACACCTGCGGCCTATGCGCTGTCACGCTTCGCCTTTGCGGGTCGCGAAAGTTTTCTGCGTGGCCTGCTTATGCTCCACGCTTTTCCGGCATTGGCGTTGACCGTCGCGATTTTCATCCAGCTTCACTATATGGGCCTGCTCAACAATCTGACCGGCGTGGTGCTGGTCATGAGCGCACTGGAACTGCCCTTCGCCATCTTCGTGCTCAAGAGCTTTTTCGACAATGTCCCGTGGGACATTGAGATGAGCGCTGTGACCGATGGGGCCACCCGCTCTCAGGCATTTCGCATGATCGTGCTGCCGCAGATCCGCGGCGGATTGATCGCGGTTGCCACCTTCACATTCTTAAGAGGGTGGGAAGAGTACGTCTTCGTTCAGACGCTGCTGATCGACAAGAGCCAGATGACGATGAGCCTCTACCTCTTCTTCGTGGCACAGGACAATATGGGCGCGGACTACGGCATGATCGCCGCTGTCGGCATCATTTATCTGCTGCCTGTGCTACTCCTCTACACCTTCACGCAGAAGTACATCACCCAGATGAGCTTCGGCGGGATCAAGGGATAATTGCCATGGCCAAGATCACTCTCGATAACGTCACCAAGAGCTGGGGCGAGACCCAGGTTCTGAAACCGATGAACCTGACCATCGAAGACGGCGAGTTCGTTGCGATTCTCGGGCCATCCGGCTGCGGAAAATCCACGACGCTGTTTCTTCTGGCGGGCCTCTATGCGCCCACGGGTGGACAGATCGCCTTTGACGGTCACAACGTCAACCGCATCGATGCGCGCGACCGCAATGTGGGCGTCGTCTTCCAGTCCTATGCGCTCTATCCGAACCTGACGGTGCGGGAAAATATCGCTTTTCCGCTTCGCTTCAAAACCATGGGCAAGGACGAGATTGCCAGACGTGTTGAGGAGGCGGCAAGCCTCGTGCAGATCGGCGCACTGCTTGACCGCCGTCCCTCGCAGCTCTCCGGGGGCCAGCAGCAGCGTGTGGCGCTTGCCCGCGCTCTGGTGAAGGAACCCAATATCCTTTTGCTCGACGAGCCGCTTTCCAATCTCGACGCCACCCTGCGCATTACCATGCGTGCCGAGTTGAAAAGCATCCAGAAGCGGCTCGGTTTTACCACGCTGATCGTTACCCACGACCAGATCGAGGCGATCACCATGGCCGATCGGATCATCTGCATGAACAATGGCGAGATTGCCCAAGTCGGCACGCCGGACGACCTCTATCGCCGCCCCAGCAACCTGTTCGTGGCAGGCTTCATCGGCACACCGCCGATGAACCTCGTGAAGGGGCGAGCCGCCGGTCGCCGGCTGCGGCTGGGTGAGACGTCACTCGACCTCAACGTCCAACATGATGGAGAGGTCACATTCGGTCTACGGCCAGAAGACATCACCCTCGTCTCGAATACGGATGCGGCGTTGAAGGGCGAGATCGTTACCGTCGAGCCGATGGGTCGGGAAGTGTTCTACACGATCGATACGCTGGCCGGCCCCATCCATGCGCTGGAATATGGCGAAGCGGTCCGGCATGCGCCCGGCGCGTCCGTCGGCATAACCTGCAAATCGGATCTCCCGCTTCTCTTCGATAGATCGGGCAATCGCATTGTCGATCTTCACGCCCATGTTTCTCATCAAGACATCCGGGCGAAAACGCTCGAGCCGGCACACTGACAGGACTTTTTCAATGACCAGGATCGTATCCCATCGCGGCGCCAACCGGTTTGCGCCGGAAAACACCTTTGCCGCCGCCGACCTCGCGCTGCTGCAGGGTGCCGACTACATCGAACTCGATGTGCGCGAGAGCGCCGACGGTGTGCTCTATGTCTTCCATGACGAAACGCTGGACCGCACCACCAATGGCACCGGCCCAATCGGCCATGCTCTGTCAGAGGAAATTGACGCCCTCGATGCCGGCAGTTGGTTCGACGCCGCCTTCAGTGGCGCCCGCGTGCCGCGGCTCGATGCCTATCTCCGGCATTTGCGTGGCCGCGCCGGCGTCTACATCGAACTGAAATATTGCGATCCGGCAAAGGTGGTGGCGCTGGTGCGAGACCTGGGCATGGTGCGCGACACGTTCTATTTTTCGTTTTCCGAGGACATGCGCCGCGATCTGCAATTAATCGCCCCGGAATTTCGCAAGATGATGACGTTGAATATCGCCAAGTCGCCGTCCCTGGTCGGTGCCGTTCACCACGCCACAATCATTGAGATCACTGTCGAGCAGATGCGCCGTGCGGGTCTGCTCGGCGCCTGCCGGAGGGCCGGGCTTGAGGTGATGATCTACTATGGGGGAGAGGATATGGCCGTTCACCGCGAAATTGCCGAAAGCGGCGTCGACTATATCAATCTCGACCGCCCGGACCTGTTCGACGCTGCCCGCCGCGAACGGCAGGAAGCCGCCGCCTGATGCAGATCGCAGTGGTCGCCGACGTTCATCTGCATGATTTGCACGGTGGCTATGGCATGGTAGAAGAGGGGAGCGGCGGGCTTGTCCTTCGAACACTGGCGGACACGATGGCGTCGACCCGGGTGTTCAACGAGAGCCATTCAGCCTTCCTTGCCGTGCTTGATGATATCGTTCGGCGCGGCATCCGCGATGTCGTTCTTCTGGGGGATTACTCCGACGACGGTCAGCTGGGCGCGGTTGCGGCCGTGAAACGCATTCTGTCAGACTACGAAAACACACACGGCCTGCGCTTCTTCACGACCTTCGGCAATCATGATTCCTACGGTCCAGCATCGCGTCATCTGGCCAAGCGACTGACAAAGGCTGATGGCCTTCAGCCTCGGCTGGTGACGAGCGATGATCGCGCCCCAGCGCCAGCCGTCGTCTGTTCGGGGATGCGCGGCATGTCGACCGCCGAGGCGATGGAGGCCATGGCCCTCTACGGTGTCACGCGTCCGCCCAATGTTTTCCATTGGGAGACTCCAGGGGATGATGATCGGGCGAGCCTTGACGCGTCCTATCTTGTCGAGCCGCAGCAAGGACTCTGGCTTCTGATGCTTGACGCCAATGTCTTCCAAAAGGTTGGCGACGCCTGGCGGGTGAGAGCGGATGCAGCCTGGGACCATGTGTTGGCAGAGCGCCCCTATCTGCTGGCATGGATGGAGGATGTGGCTGATCGCGCGAAGCGGCTGGGCAAGACCTTGCTGGCCTTTTCGCATTATCCGGCCTTGCCTCTTGCATTGAAGGGCGAAGGGAGCGAGATCCAGTCGGCTTGCACGCCGGAATGGTCGAAGCGTATGCCGTCGCTTGAAACTGGCCGACGTATCGCGCGCGCCGGTATAGGTTGGCATTTTAGTGGACATATGCATGTTGCCGGGCGGATCGAGCTGGATGGCCTTGTCAACATCGCCGTGCCATCGCCGGTCGCCTATCCGGGTGGCTACGTTGTTGTCAACGTGCAGGCCGATGGCGTGGATGTCGAGGCCGTCCGGCTCGAAAACGTTGCCGGTTTCGATGCGGCGTTCCCGGCCTATGAGGTGCAGTCCGGCGACGACAATGGTGCGCCTCTTGGCAAGGTGCTTGCGTGTGCGACCTATTCCGACTTTCTGCGGGTCCATCTGCAAAATCTGATCGAGACGAAACATGTTCTCGATGATTGGTCACCGGAACTTCTGGCCTCCCTCGACACACCGATAGGGCAGGTACTGGGCGAGGGTTCCAGTGCGGCAGACCTGAATGTGCTATGGCCGCACGTTACGTCTTTGCCGTTTGGGCGGATGGTCGAGGATTACTATCTCATACGGGCTGCTGGACGACAGGTTTTAGGTCAATTGTCGCCAGAAAGGGTTGCGTTCTATCGCGATCTCGATCTGCGTTTCAGATCGTCACTATTGCTGGAAGGCGCAAGATTTGGGGATCATTCCGGATTTCTGGCGTTATTTACCGCCTGTACAAACGCGGTTCTTGACTGACAGCATGATGGCTGCATGTATTTACATACATTTCCAGTTCGATTCCGTTCAAGGCGTTAGATATCGTAGTGGTCTCCAACGGTCACCGCACCTTGCTGTGAGGCCCACAGCGACGTGCAAAAACGGTCTGCGTTCTCCTGCCCTTCAAATGCAGAGACGAGTTGCGCTGGTCTGCCATAACATTCCCATAACGTGGGACAAGCTCCCCAAAATGGTGTGCGTCTGGTAAGGAGACGCATCCTGCGGACCGGGCTGTCGTGAACCGAGCCCATGGTCTCGGCCATCCGGCTTCCATCCCTTGCGTTTGACGGGCCGCTTTGCTGCCCGTTTGCTGAGCACGGCTCTTCTAGGAGCCCTGCGATCTTTTTCTGTCTGTTTGGGGCTTGCAGCCCCGTCCTCCGTCAAGACCAAGCCCTTCGGGCAAAAGCATCCGGGCCGTGGCTCGGCGTTCGCCTGCGCCCGCACCACCCCGGACGCTTTTGGTCTGGACGGTTTCCCCCTCTCTTCGCCAGAGGGGCAGATCGGTTGCATGCGCAACCCGATCAAAGGAAAAGGGACATGAAGAACGATGTTTATCAGCAGGTGACCGACAAGATTATTGCCGATCTGGAAAATGGCGAGCTGACTTGGCTGAAGCCTTGGAGTGCTGGCAATATGGAGGGAAGGATCACCAGACCATTACGGCACAACGGGCTGGCCTATAGCGGCATCAACGTTTTGATGCTTTGGGGCGCGGCCATCGAGGCAGGTTTTTCCTCGCCCTATTGGATGACTTTCAAGCAGGCCAATGAACTTGGCGCGCATGTGCGCAAGGGCGAGCGTGGCAATATGGTTGTCTATGCGAACACCATCACCAAGACCGAGGAACAGGACGACGGCGGAGAGGAAGAGCGGCACATTCCGTTCATGAGAGCTTATACGGTTTTCAACGTTGAGCAAATTGAAGGACTGCCCGAGCAATATTATGCGAAGCCCGAACCCGTGCTTGATCCAGCCATGCGGATCGAACACGCCGAAGCGTTCTTTGCCGCGACCCGTGCCGATATTCGTCACGGCGGCAATCAGGCCTATTACAGTGGCGCGAGCGATCATGTGCAGATGCCCTGTTTCGAGAGCTTTCACGTGCCCGAGGCCTACTATGCGACGCTAGCGCACGAACTGACCCACTGGACAAAACACAAGAACCGCCTTGACCGGGAGCTTGGTCGCAAAAATTGGGGCGATGAAGGTTATGCCCGCGAGGAACTGGTTGCCGAGCTTGGCGCAGCATTTCTGTGCGCCGATCTGGAATTGACGCCGGAGCCTGGTGCGGACCACGCAGCTTATATTCAGGGCTGGCTCAAAGTGCTGAAGGAAGACAAGCGCGCAATCTTCAGCGCCGCCGCCCATGCGCAGCGCGCCGCCGATTTCCTGCACGGTCTGCAAAGCGTTGCGGACACCAAGGAAGGAGCCGCCGCGTGAGCGGCGGTTCCCCTTGTTCCGGCGGGAAAATCGCGCCCGCCAGAGGCGGGCGCTGGAGATACGGGGTTTGAATATCGGTGAGAATACTCAACCTTGTTGAGTATGTTGAGGTTATGTCAAACTTGAAAGTAGTTTGAGAACCGTTTAATATGCTCAGTATGGCTGAGCAATCCGCATCACATTTAAACCGGCTTGAGAAAGACCTCCCTGAGGGGCTGGTCGTGGATGCCGCTTGGCTGGAAGCGCGCGGCATAGCCAGCAATCTGCGCGCCTACTACGTCAAGGCCGGCTGGCTGGAACAGCCGGTGCGCAGTGTCTATAGACGTCCGCGTGGCACGCTGAGCTGGCAGCAAGTCGTCATATCGCTTCAGACCCTGCTCTTGCGAACGCCGCTCTATGTCGGCGGGCGCACCGCGCTGGAGCTTCAGGGTTTTGCCCATTACCTCTCGCACGAGACCAAGACCGTTCATCTCTATGGGCCGGACAAGCCGCCGACATGGTTGGACAAGCTGAACCTTCCTCAGCGTTTTGTCTATCACAACAGCGCGACCCTCTTCCGGAATGATCCGATCACGCAGGGGCTTGGCAGTCTTGCCTGGAATATCGCGGACGGAACAGGCCGCGATCTCACCCGCTTTCAGGGTGGCAGTCTGACCTCGCTCGCATGGGGGCAGTGGGATTGGCCATTGACCCTTTCGCAGCCCGAGCGTGCTTATCTGGAAATGCTCGATGAACTGCCGCGCCATGAGAGTTTCCATCAAGCCGATATGATCATGCAGAGTGCCGCAAATTTCAGCCCGAGGCGGCTGCAAAAGCTGCTGGTGGACTGTGACAGCGTCAAGGTGAAACGCCTGTTCTTCCTCTTCGCGGATCGTCACCGTCATGCGTGGCTCAAGCGTCTGGACAAGGATGCGATCGATCTGGGCAAGGGCAAACGCATGCTTGTCCCCGGAGGCAGGCTCGATCCGGTCTATCTGATAACCGTGCCGGAGGACCTTGATGCCGTTTCGTGACCAGTACCAGGCCCAGGTTCGGCTCCTTATGCGCCTTCTTCCCATTGTGGCGCGCGAAGCCTGTTTTGCGCTCAAGGGCGGAACGGCGATCAACCTCTTTGTGCGCAACATGCCGCGCCTCTCGGTTTATATCGATCTGATGTATCTGCCGGTCCATGACAGGCCGGAGGCTTTGGCTGGGATCGATGCCGCGATGAAGCGCATCAAGTCCGCAGCTCTTGCGGAGCTGCCCGGCGCGCGCGTCACCGAAAACATTCATGATGGTGCAGTTCTGCGCCTGCTCGTGATTGCGGACGGGACGCAGGTCAAGATCGAAGTCTCGCCCGTATTACGCGGCGTGGTCCATGAGCCATCCATGATTTCCGTCACCGAGGCGGTTGAAGATGCGTTCGGCTTTGCCGAAACCAGTGTCGTTTCCTTCGAAGACCTTTTTGCGGGCAAACTGGTTGCCGCGCTGGACCGGCAGCATCCGCGTGACCTCTTCGACGTGCGAGGTCTGCTTGCCCATGAAGGGCTGAGTGATGATCTGCGCGAAGCGTTCATCGTTTACCTACTCAGTCACAACCGCCCTATGGGCGAGGTGCTATCGGGCCGTGTCAAGGACCTCGCAAACGAATACAACAATGGCTTCGAAGGCATGACCGAGACGACTGTCGCAATCGATGATCTGGTCAAAACCCAGCATGAAATGATCGAGGTGCTAATCGGCGGCATGCCGGATCACCACCGGGAATTTCTGATCGGCTTCGAGCGCGGGGAACCGGACTGGTCCTTGCTGAAGATTGGTCACGTGGCAGAGCTTCCGGCCATCCGCTGGCGGCAGTACAATCTCGACAAACTCAAGCCGGACCAACGTTCAGCCCTGGTCGAATTGCTGCGAACTTCCCTTGAACGGCGCGCATAGAAACCCCCCTCGCTCTCGGCTTTAAACACCGGAAAGCAGCGATATTGGGAGCGTAAACAGGGGTAGGGGAAGGACCGCAAGATAAAGCGAACCGGGGGTTCGCGCTCGCGTTGCTCCAAGTGATTGCCTGCACATTGTTTTCCGGTACGGAAAACGGAAAAGGGCGATTTGCGCGAGGTGCGAGGAACTTTAAGTTTCGCTGATGTTTCATTTTCCTGAAATGGATACGCCGCACCTTCCGCGAGGTGCGCTACGCCAATCTACCCGGCTGCAAGTCTTTTTCCGCCCGCCTGCGATGACGGCCAAATGCCGCTTGCCAGGCCGGGGACGGGCGTCGAACCTGCCCATATGGCAGACCGTGACGACAACAATTTCCGCATCAAACCGGGCCGACCGAAGAGCCGGGGCTCTGGCGCCAGCCTGCACTCGAAACCGTTCATCACACAGGTGAAGCTCGCCGTGCGCAAGGCCGGCGGAAACCCCAACCGGATCGGTGGGCCGCCGAGTCAGGGGAGTGGGCGCTTCAATGCCCGAGGCCGTGGTGCGAAGCTCGCACCGTCCTTTCCGAAAGACGGTGGAGGCTGGACGCGCGATGGCAGCGGCACCCGGTTCCGTTCGCGGCGTGTCGTCGTCAAGGCGCGGGTGGTCAGCGAAGCCATGGGTCGCCGCCGCCAAAGCCTTGTCGATCAAGGGCAGGCCGTGCGTCTCGACAATGGCAGCATCCGGGCGCCCAAGGATCTGCTGCAGCGACTGGAGCGAGCCGAGATCGACCGCGTTGGCCGTCAGATGGCGGCGGAGCGGGGGCTGTCCTACGCGCCGAGCCAGGCCGGTGAATATGTCAGCGGATTACTCAAGGGCGGCGTCAATCTTGCCAGCGGGCGGTTCGCCATGCTCGATGACGGCATCGGCTTCCAGCTTGTACCGTGGCAACAGGCGCTCGACCAGCGCGTCGGTCAACATATCAGCGGCGTGGTGAGAGACGGTGGTGGGGTTGATTGGAGCTTTGCGAGGAAGCGCGGGCTGGGGTTGTGACGGGTCGCTATTCTGCGTCGTGGGTCTCTTGCGGGGCAGAAGCCTTTGCCAATCGGACGCCGACGCCCTTGCCATTGCTCTCGTCTATGAACTCGATGCCGGCCGATTCAAGCGCTATTCGGATCGCGTTAAGGTTTGCAACTGTGGTCGAAGGAACGGCATCTTCCACTTCCGCGCGCCTAACTGTGGCCACCCCTACGCTGGCAGCGCTTGCGAGGTCTTCGGCGCTCCATCTAATCAATGCGCGTGCCGCTCTCATCTGCACTCCAGTGATAGCTTTCATATCGTATGATTTCAATTTGATCGTGCTTCGCTTGTCTGGTAATATGGCTTTCAAGGACTGCGGGTGGCACTTTTCGATTGTTGCCGTTCGCTTCCAAATGGAGCTGCGGCTGTATGAGGTGGTTGTGACACCTTATACAGCCTGACCACAAACCAAGTTATAGGGAACTCGGATCATGGCTGATTCCGACAATAGCAGAAGTTTGCCTGTCGTCACGCGACGGAGATTGCTTTCCACGTCGGCGGCGTGGCTGGCAGTGCAGGTTGGGAATGTGAATGCGGCGGTTCATTTCGAAAATGACCGGCCTGAAGGTGGTGATCCAACGCTGCTGTTGTGGCAGGAGTGGAAGGCGGCTCATGATAAGGTCGAGAAGTTCTGCCGAAGGCAGCAGCGGCTGGAGACGGCACTGATTGCGACTGTCGGGTTTCCTCATGTTGACATTGCTGCGCCCGGTCAGGATTGCGTGGTCGCGGCGTTCACAATAGCGGAAATCGACCGCGTATTTGGCGATGCGCCGGAGCATGCGGCGGCAAAGGTACAGGCGAAAGCGGTTCTTGCTGAGGGGCAGGCAGCTTGGGATGCCCTGGACGAGCGGGTGGGATACAGCCGCGCCAAGCAGGCGGAGGAAGAAGCGTTTGTGATGCGGGTGGAACGATTGAATGATCTGTTTGCGCTACCCGTCAGATCTGTCGCCGGAGCTACGGCAAAACTCCATGCCATCGTTGCGATGGGCGAGGAAGATCCTTGCGATGAATTCCCGTGGCCGCAAATCCGGGCTGTGATGGCGGACTTGGTCAGTCTCGGTAGCGCGTGAAAGTATGGCGTGACTTGACAAGCATAATTTATTTTGGAATGAATTAATGTGAAAGTTAATTAATCTCAAAGCGAATAAAGGCAACATTCGTGCATCACCGTAAAGCCCAGCGCGACGCCCTGTTACGAAAGCTGACTGCGGGCATCAACGTTCAGATGCCTGCGCCGCGACGCATAGGAAAAACTTGGACCATCAATAGGCTAGCTGGCGATCTCACGGCGGCGGGCTGGATCGCTGTAGAAGTCGATGTACAAGGAATCAGAACGACCGACAGCTTCGCGAGGATCCTATGCAAGCGGATCGAAGCACAAATGCCATCGAAGGAACGTTTCAAGACGCATCTCCTTCAACGCCTGAAGAATCTGACGGACGGCCATTGGGGCGATAATCCGCTCGACGTGCTGGGAAAGATCGATCCAATCGAATTCGCGGAAACTCTGGTAGCTGCACTCGATGATGATGGCAGACCCGCAGCGATCATCATCGATGAAGTCGCATATTTTTTCCTTCACTTGGCCGAACAAAACGCCAAAGACGCAAACGCATTTGCCTACCAAATGCGCGCGATGCAAGGACGCTACAAGAACGTTCGCTGGCTCCTGACTGGTTCCATAGGTCTTGATCCTGTGGCAAGGCGCTATGGCCTTCAGGGCGCGTTTGTGGATCTCGAAACGTTCATTCTCGACCCATTCACCGCGGCAGAAGCCCGGTCGTTCTTGCGCGACGGGGCGATTCAAGAAGCACTCACCCACAAGTTCGATGCTTCCGACGAAGACTTTGACTATCTGTTCCAAGAGCTCGGTTGGCTTGCGCCATTCTATCTGAAACTGGTTGCAAACGCGGTCCGCCCCTCAGGATACGCGCAAACGAATGGCAACGCGATTGCCGGCCGCCAGGATTTTGACGATGCTTTCACCACGCTGTTGCAACCGAACAGAAGATCGGAATTCGCTATTTGGCGGGAGCATATCGACAAAAATCTGCCCGCATCAGACAGCCGCTTAGCATCGGAAATCCTTTCGCGTATCTCTCAAGACAGTGACGGAGAAACCTTCGACACCTTGTTGGCCAGCCTCGCTACGAATGCCGAACCTAAGAGCAGAGGCGAACTTCGGGACATTATTGCAATCCTGGTAAATGACGGCTTGGTAAGCAAGGTTGACGACCGTTATCGTTTCAGGTCGGGTTTGGTGCGGCGGTATTGGAAGGAATACGAAGCGTAATGACTTTTCCTCCCCAACCGTCCCTTTACAACCAGTACCGGCTAGGTGATGCAGATTTCACCGCTAACTTCACCGCAAGGCACGGTGTGCTGGACCTGATCTGCCGCAGACTTAAGAGCATTGGCACGCCTTCGGACAATCTGCATCAGATCATCATCGGGCCGCGCGGGATGGGGAAGACGTCGTTGCTTCGCCGCATTGCCATCGAGATTGATCAGAACAGCGACCTTGCAGACCGTTTCATCCCGCTGGGTTTTCGCGAAGAACAATACAATGTGCTGACACTTCGCGATTTTTGGCGAAACTGCGGTGAGTCCCTAGCCGAGTGGGCGGATGCGCACGGGATGCAAAGTCTCGCTGAAAGACTTGATATCAACATTGCCTCGCAAGGCTGGGACACGGACGAGGGGGCGGCTGAACAATTCAGCGAAGAGATGGCCGCCCTTGGCAGCAGGGCGGTCCTTCTGGTCGACAACCTCGACCTAATCATTGAAGCCTTGAAAGACCATGACCGCTGGGCTCTGCGCAGCAGTCTACAAGTGCGAGGTGGGCCGATCGTGATCGGCACTGCCACCCAAACGCTGCGCGAAAGTGGAAATCGTGATGCGGCTTTCTACGAGTTTTTTGAGCCCCACTACCTCGAACCTCTGAACATCGTTGAAACAGAGACCTGCATGCGGGCGCTCGCACGTAGGCGGGGCGCTTATGGAAATCACGTGCTACAAATTCTCGACACACAGCCTACCCGCCTGAAGACGCTCCACATCCTGACTGGAGGTAACCCACGAGTTTTGACGCTGATCTATCGGCTGCTTGAGGCTGCGGAGTCGGATGCGACTATGGCAGACCTCGAAACCTTGCTCGATCAAGTCACACCCTACTACAAGGCGCGGATCGAGGAATACCAATCAGCCCAACAGCGTGCAGCGATCGATGCCATTGCCCTGAATTGGGATCCAGTAACCACGAGCGAGTTGTCCAAGATCACCACAATTCCCTCGACCACGCTCTCGCCAATTTTGATCAAACTTCGCAAGAACGGCCTAATCGACAGTGTCGAGACTTCGGGCGCCTATTCTGGCCATCAGATTGTCGAGCGGTTCCTGAACATCTGGTACCTGATGCGGCACGGAACTCGTAGAACCAAACAAAAGATGCGTTGGCTAGTTGCATTCCTGACCAATTTCTATTCTCCGCAGGATCTTCACGCAATCAATCAGCATGCGGTCGAATGCGGTGATGCCAACCGTTGGCACAAGGACTATGCTTTCGCATTCCATCAAGCCATGAACACTAGCACCGTATCGGTTCCTCGGACGGTACAGCAAGGGCATCGTGAAGTCGTGGATCACGCCCTCGCAAGCACATCAGACTTGGATCAGGCATTTGAGATCAGCGAAACCCAGGAATTAACGCGTGATCTCTTTGAAAAGGCTAAAGCCGCCGCCTTAGCCGGAGAACTGTACCAAGCGATCTCTTTTTATCAGAACGTCCTTGAGCTTGTCGACGATGACGGATCGACGGAAGTGGCAATGGCAATGGCAATGGCGATGGTCAACAAAGCCTATACGTTCGGCCAGATCGGAGACCACGCGGCAGAGATCGCGGGCTATCACGCCGTCATCGGCCGTTTCGGAGAAGCGAATGCCCCCGAGCTGCTAAAGCAGGTCGCCCGGGCGATGTTCAACAAAGCCGTCGTCTTCGGCCGAAGCGGAGATCGAGCGGCAGAAATCGCGGGCTATGACGCCATTATTGGCCGCTTCGGTGACGTGTATGCCTCCGAACTGCTACAACTGCTCGCCTGGGCGATGGTCAACAAAGCTGCCGCGTTGGGTCAAAGCGGAGACCATGCGGCAGAAATCGCGGGCTATGACGCCGTCATCGGCCGTTTCGGTGAAGCGACTGCCCCCGAGCTGCTTGAGCAGGTCGCCTGGGCGATGGTCAATAAAGCTGACGCGTTCGGCCAGAGTGGAGATCGCGCGGCAGAGATTGCGGGCTATGACGCCGTCATCGGTCGTTTCGGAGAAGCGAGTGCCCCCGAGCTGCTTGAGCAGGTCGCCCGGGCGATGGTCAACAAAGCCGACGCGTTCGGCCAGAGTGGAGATCGCGCGGCAGAGATCGCGGGCTATGACGCCGTCATCGGTCGTTTCGGAGAAGCGACTACCCCCAAGCTGCTAAAGCAAGTCGCCTGGGCGATGGTCAACAAAGCCTATGCGTTCAGCCAGAGCGGAGATCGGGCGGCAGAGATCGCGGGCTATGACGCCGTCATCGGTCGTTTCGGAGAAGCGAGTGCCCCCGAGCTGCTTGAGCAGGTCGCCTGGGCGATGGTCAACAAAGCCTATGCGTTCGGCCAGAGCGGAGACCGCGCGACAGAGATCGCGGGCTATGACGCCGTCATCGGCCGATTCGGAGAAGCGAGTGCCCCCGAGTTGCTTGAGCAGGTCGCCTGGGCGATGGTCAACAAAGCTGACGCGTTCAGGCAGAGTGGAGATCGCGCGGCAGAGATTGCGGGCTACGACGCCATCATCGGTCGTTTCGGAGAAGCGACTGCCCCCGAGTTGCTTGGGCAGGTCGCCCGGGCGATGGTCAACAAAGCCTATGCGTTCGGCCAGAGTGGAGATCGCACGACAGAGATCGCAGGCTATGACGCCGTCATCGTTCGTTTCGGAGAAGCGACTGCCCCCGAGCTGCTTGAGCATGTCGCCCGGGCGATGGTCAACAAAGCCTATGCGTTCGTCCAGAGCGGAGACCGCACGGCAGAGATCGCGGGCTATGACGCCGTCATCGGCCGTTTCGGTGAAGCGAGTGCTCCCGAACTGCTGAAGCATGTCGCCCGGGCAATGTTCAACAGAGCCTATGCGTTCGGCCAGAGCGGAGACCATGGGGCAGAGATCGCGGGCTATGACGCCGTCATCGGCCGTTTCGGTGAAGCGAGCGCCCCCGAACTGCTAAAGCAGGTCGCCCGGGCGATGCTCAACAGAGCCTATGCGTTCGGCCAGAGCGGAGACCTCGCGGCAGAGATCGCGGGTTATGACGCCGTCATCGGCCGTTTCGGTGAAGCGAGTGCCCTCGAACTGCTACAGCAGGTCGCCTGGGCAATGCTCAACAAAGCCTACGCGTTCGGCCAGAGCGGAGATCGCGCGGCAGAGATCGCGGGTTATGACGCCGTCATCGGCCGTTTCGGTGAAGCGAGTGCCCTCGAACTGCTACAGCAGGTCGCCTGGGCGATGCTCAAGAAAGCTGACGCGTTGGGCCAGAGCGGAGACCTCGCGGCAGAGATCGCGGGCTATGACGCCGTCATCGGCCGTTTCGGAGAAGCGGGTGCCCCCGAACTGCTACAGCAGGTCGCCTGGGCGATGGTCAAGAAAGCCTACGCGTTCGGCCAGAGCGGAGATCGCGCGGCAGAGATTGCGGGTTATGACGCCGTCATAGGCTGTTTCGGTGAAGCGACTGCCCCCGAGCTGCTTGAGCAGGTCTTACTGGCGACAATCAGGAAGGCCTCGTCGCTTTCGAAACTTGGGCAATCGGACGCGGCAGTCGACACCTATGAGCTGGCGCTTGTCCTGGCAAGGAACGTCCACACCGGAGACCAAAGAGAGCTGATGGCGGATGTCTTGATCGCACTAGGCAACTATTGCCTCGATTGGCAAGGTGATCTCCTGCGCGCCGAGAGTGCCCTATTGGAAGCGCTTCCGAGTAAGCCGCTGCTGTGCAACGCAAATCTAATCTGGGTCAAGCTCTTCTTGGGGAAAACATCAGAGATCAGCGAGACACGCAACCAGATCGCTGACCTTCCTTCGGTCGGTCTTGCTTTCATTGACGCCGCGATAGCCTTGTCGGCAGAGAACATTGGGGATGCCTTGGCCCATGTTGAAGCTGCTCTGACCGGCGATCTGGAATCCGGCATTTGGGATTTCCAAGACGACCAATTGCGCTTGCTACGCTTTGCTGAGGCACACAGCTATGGTGAACGTTTGATAGAGTGGTTTGATCAGTCAGGCTTCGCCGACAGATTCGCCCCGCTATATGCCGCCTTTAAAGCCTATGTTCGCGGAGAGCGAATGCTTCTTGACGTCAATCCTGAAGTGAGACTGCCAGCCCAAGAAATATATGGCCGGTTGTCAGCGACGAAAAGGTATCAACAAGCGAAAATAGGCCCCGGGTCAGGATCAACGCGAAGAAAACGCGGAGAGAAATCTACTGAAACTGCGGGGTCAGGAAAGGGCAACTGAGCTACTCCGGTCCTCGGGCCAATTTCTGGCCGCTTTGGGCTACATTCTGTAGGCTCGGATTTTCTTCATTTGTGTCCAAGTGACCCATGGTGACTAAATTTCTATCATGGGCGGCGGTAGTCCGCGGCTAGTTACAAGAGGTGGTTGAACATCCGACGCTGGCCTTATTGTGAAATCCAATCAGGCGGTTCGTCTTTCTTGGTCTGGCAGATTCACCGAGGGCGAAGACATAGCAGGCGAAGATTTTCGCCGTTCCTTCGACGCGTTGCGATACCCTACGATCGCCCGTGATTTCCTGCTTTTCCTCGCCGTGTCTCTGGTTCTTACATGGCCTTTCCATCCGGGAAAGGCAGGCCGAACATGGACGGTGACGAGAAAGGGCAGGGGGCGGCGAACGACAATACACGCCCTGCCGGCAGCGCGGACGGCGGTGCCGAAGAACCGGACCGCGCCACAGGCGCACACCTCGACCAGGTTGTCATCGACATTGCCCGGCTGATCGGGCGACAGATGGCGAGGGCAGATCATGCAGCGCGGGTGGCGGCCAACGACAATGGTGACAGCCGTGTGGTTGGGGACGAACCCGAGGCGGAATAGTCTCGCTTTCACTGTCGGTAAATCGCCTGAAGCGCCTTGCGCCAGGGCGTTGCTTGAGCGTACGATTCCGATCGAGGCGAGACCTCCTTTGCTTGTCTGCGGGGAGTGGGCCAGGTCGAAGCCACTCCCTCAAGGCCCGAGCCGCTTTGCGGTGGCGCGTACCGCGCCAGCCTTGACCGAGCGTCTTCGACCCGGCGGTTGGCCGCGAAGCAGGAAAGGCGGGGTGCGGGCGCTGAAGGCAGCACCCGCAATGTCCACCAGGGACCACGCAGCCGCCGTATGCATGAAACTGATGTGAGAGAAGGAAACATGCAGATGACCCGTGTTGCCCTTTATGCCCGATACTCATCCGACAACCAGCGGGAAGCCTCGATTGTCGACCAGTTCCGCCTTTGCGACGAACATGCACGGCGCGAAGGTTGGGAGGTGGCAGGTAGCTATCAGGATGCGGCGATCTCGGGTTCCAGCACCATTCTTCGTCATGGCATCCAGCAGGTGGTCCGAGATGCACAGCGCGGTCTGTTCACGGTGGTCATTGCCGAGGCACTGGATCGCATCAGCCGCGATCAGGCCGATGTCGCCACACTCTACAAGCACCTGAAGTTTGCAGGCGTTACCATCGTCACCCTGGCCGAGGGAGAGATTTCCGAGTTGCATGTCGGCCTCAAGGGGACAATGAACGCGCTGTTCCTCAAAGACCTCGCGATGAAGACCCATCGCGGCCTGCGGGGCAGGGTGGAGAAGGGCAAGGCGGGCGGCGGGCTTTGCTACGGATACCGTGTCCTCAAACAGTTCGACGGTAACGGCGAACCGGTCCGGGGCGACCGTGAGATCATTGCCGAGGAAGCCGACATCATCCGCCGCATCTTTCGGGAGTTCGCCAGTGGCAAAAGCCCGAAGGCGATTGCGACGGATCTCAACAGTGAAGGCATTCCCGGTCCGCTTGGACGGGCATGGGGAGACACCAGCATTCGCGGCCATGTCTCGCGCGGCACCGGCATTCTCAACAACGAGCTTTATACCGGCGTTCTTGTCTGGAACCGTCAGCGCTTCATCAAGGACCCATCCACCGGCAAGCGCGTCTCTCGCCCCAATCCGGAAAGCAAATGGATCAGAACGGAAGTTCCGCATCTGAGAATGATCGAAGACGATCTCTGGCAAGCAGTCCGAAACCGACAGAAGCAGATATCGGCGATCTTCGGGCCGAACCCTGCCAATACGCTCGAAGGGCGGATGAAGCGGCTGCATCTGACCGTGAGGCCCGTGTCTCTCCTGACCGGTGTTCTCACCTGCGGATGCTGCGGCGGAAAGTTCGGCATCATCACGCCGGGGCGCTATGCCTGCCTCAACCATCACAGGCGCGGCACCTGCGACAATGGCCGGTCCATCACCCGCGAGAAGATCGAGGCGCGGGTTCTCTCCGGCATCAAGGACAAGCTGGTATCGTCGCAGGCAGTGGCCGAAGCGGTGAAAGCCTATGCCGAGGAAATGAACCGGCTGAACCATGACCGACGCGCCCAGGCGGCAATCGACCGGAAGAACCTAGCAAAGGTCGAAAAGGCCATCGCCGGGATCATATCCGCCATTGAGGACGGCATGTACCAGCCGTCGATGAAGGCGCGCATGGATGATCTTGAACGGCAGAAGGCCGATATCACCGCCCGGCTGTCAAAGGCCCCGGACGACATTCCCGACATTCACCCGAACGTTGCTAACCTCTACCGGCTACGGGTAGAACGCTTGACGGAAGCGCTAAACGATCCAGACGGTGGCAGGCAGGCGGCGGAGGCGCTGCGCTCGTTGATCGGCGAGATTGTCCTGACCCCCGGCACCAAGCGCGGCGAGGTTCATGCGGAGCTACGCGGCGAGCTGTTTGGTATTCTCGGCCTTGCCAATGCGGAAGCTGGAGGGCCGCAGAACAGCCCTTTTATGCCATTCGTTGAAGCGAGCCCCCGCAACCAACCATTCCTGCGATAACGACAAAGCCCCATCACGGGGCTTTTTGCGTTTCTGTCCCTCAGTCACACCGGCGCGGCCCATGAGGTCTTCAAGCCCTCCTGTTTTCGGGAGACAGTGGATCAGGCGTGCGGTGGCAAGGCAGCGCCGGCGAGTTTCGTTTTGATCCAGTCGGAGACGCGATAGTAGCGCAGGGTCAGTTGCGGACCATAGTTCATGTAGAACGGCGCTGCCGTCAAAGGTTCCAGTTTCAGCGATAGATCCTTGTCCGGCACACCCTTCGCCCATTCCGATAAAATGCCGCCAAGCATGCTGCCGGTCGGCACGCCCCGGCCTGATAGGCCGGTCAGCGCGACGACACCGGGGGCCAGATCATAGAGACGCGGCACGGTTCGATACTGCATGTCCAGTTCGCCGAACCAGAAATACTCCCAGCGGATCTCCTGCTTGATCTGCGGGTGCAGCCATTTCAGCCGATCGCTCATCACGGTGCGCGTATAGCCCATGTCACGGCCTCGACGCCCCATCGGGAACATCGAGGCGACGATACGGCCTTCGGCATTGTACTTGTAGACGTAGATATCGCCCCGGCCGTCATGGATGGTGGTGTTGCGCGGCAGGATCGATTGACGCTCATCTGCCGACAGGGGCTCTGTCGCGGCCACGAAAACCTTCTGGATCTTGAAGGTCCGGTCCAGCTTTGGCCAGCCTCCCACCGTGTAGGCGCCGGTGGCAAAGATCACCTTGTCGGCGATGACCTTGCCTTTGGGTGTGCTGATCCCCCAGCCGGTCCCTTCCCGTTCGCAACCGGTCACGGGCGAGCCGGTGTGGACCTTGCCGCCTTCCTGCAGCACGGCGCGGGCAAGGCCGCGGGAATAGCCGAGCGGATTGAGATGTCCGGCCTCTTCGTGCAGCCAGCCGCCGTGAAAGCGCGGGCTGCCGGTGATCGCGGCCACCTCGTCGCGGTCAATAGTGCGGGTGCGGGCGCCGACAGCGTTGTAGGTGCGGACCTTCTCCTCGATCGTCTTCATCATGCCGGGATAGGGCGCGCCCATGACATAGCCGTTCTGCTGCCACTCGCACTGGATCTGGTAGCGCTCGATCATGCCGGCAACCCGGTCATTGGCACGGGTCTGGCGCGCGATCAGCCTCTCGGCCCACGGCTCGCCCAGCATGCCGCGCAATTCCGGCAGGCTGTAATGGGTGAAGGTCGGCGTGCAGTGTCCGGCATTGCGGCCCGATCCGCCGAAGCCGATCTCCTCCTTTTCCAGTAGCGCGACACTGACCCCGTCGCGGGCAAGCTCCAATGCTGTCGTCAGCCCGGTATAGCCGCCGCCGACAATGCAGACATCGGCTTGGATCGTGCCTTGCAGTTCGACCGTTGCCGGAGCGGGACTTGCTGTCGCGTACCATAGGGTGGTTTCGAATGGGGAAAACCGTGTCATCGCCTCGCTTCTCCGTTCAACTGTGGTCGCTGCGGGCGTCAAGCGCATCGCGCAGGCCGTCGCCGATGAAGTTGAAACTGGTGACCGCCAGCGTGATGGCCACACCGGGCACGATCGCCAGCCATGGCGCGCGGTCGAGATATTGCTGGGCACCGTTCAGCATATTGCCCCAACTCGGCAGCGGCGGCTGGATGCCATAGCCAAGGAAGCTCACATAGGCTTCCAGCAGGATCGCCCTCGCCACGGTCAGGGTGGCAGCGACGATGATCGGCCCGATGACGTTGGGCAGCAGTTCGCGGAACATGATCCAGCTGTTGGACAGTCCGAGCATGCGCGCCGCCAGCACGAAATCGCGCTCGCGCAGCGAGCGCACTTCGGCTTCGACGATACGGGCAATTTCCATCCAGCTTGTGATCGCGATGATGACCGTGATCATGAACGGGCTGGGTTTGATGAAGGCGGCCAGTGCCAGCAGGAGAAAGATGCTGGGGAAGGACAGGAAGGCATCGACGAACCGCATCAGGGCCACGCCGATACGGCCGCCGTAATATCCGGCACAAACGCCGATAACCGTGCCGATCGCCGTCGACAGCAGCATGGCGAAGAAGCCAACCAGCAGCGAAATGCGGCCGGCCATGAACAGCCGGGCGGCAAGGTCGCGGCCGAGCGGATCCGTGCCGAAGATGTGATAGCCGGTCAGCGGCGGGGCGAAACGGGCGCGAAGGTCGATAAACAGCTCGTCGAAGGGCAGAAGGAAAGGCCCGATGATGCAGGTGAGTGCCAGAACGGTGATCATGACGACGCCCAGCATGGCAAGCCGGTGGCGGGCAAAACGGCGGAACGTCCGGCTCTGCCACCAATGGGTTTTCTGGGAAACGGAAGTGGAAACGATTGCGGACATGTTCGTTCTCCTGATCCTAGCCCAGCCTGATGCGGGGGTCGACGAAGGCGACAAGTAGATCGGTCATCAGACTGCCGATCAGGACGAGGATGGCCGAAAACATCAACAGGCCCATCACGACGGGGTAGTCGTTGTAGCCAAGGCTATCGAGAAACAGCCGGCCCATTCCCGGCCAGGTGAAGACCGTCTCGGTGACCAGCGCACCGCCGAGGATGGTCGGCAATTGCAGGCCGGCGAGCGTGATCATCGGCAGCAGTGCATTACCGATCACATGTTTCATCAGCACCCGTCGCGCCGATAGCCCCTTGGCCTTTGCAGTTCGTACAAAATCCTGGTTGATGACGTCGAGCGTCGCGGTCCGCATGTAGCGGCTCCAGACGGCGACGTTGACCAGGGCCAGAACCACCGTCGGCATGATCAGGTGAATGGCGTAATCGCCGATCGAGCCATCGCCGATCGTGTACATGTTGCCGGCGGGTAGCCATTTCAGCCGGAGAGAAAAGAGATAGATCGCCACCAGGCCGAACCAGAAGGTCGGGATGGACAATGCCACCATGGCACCGACCGTTGCCGTATAGTCGAAGATCGAGTAGCGCTTCGTGGCGGCCTTGATGCCGAGCCATGTGCCGACGGCGATCGACAGGACGGTCGACGAGCCCATCAGGAGCAGTGTTGCGAACAGGTGTCCGGTGATGATGCCGAGAACCGGCTGGCTGTCGCGATAGGAGCGGCCCCAGTCGCCCTGCAGCAGGTGCCATAGCCAATCGAGATACTGGATCGGCAGCGGGCGGTCGAGGCCCATCTGCTTGGCGATACGGTCCAGTGCCTCCTGGGTCATGCCCGGTGTCAGCGCATATTGCGACAGCGGACCGCCGGGCGCGAGGTTCAGCACCGCGAACCCGATCATCGACACGAGGAACAGCAGGATCAGGCTTTGCCAGAGGCGGCTCAGAATATAGCGCAGCATCGCAGTTTTCTCCAGACCGTAGAAATGTCAGGTGAGGCTGCCAGCCCCTCTCCAAGATGACGAAAGGGACTGGCAGCAAGGAGCGTCAGGATGCCCAGTACCAACTTCCCGGGTTCCAGCTGTCGATGCGGACATTGACGTTGTAGGCGATGCCCTCGGCGCCGGTTTTGTAGCCGCGGACCGTAGAATACTGGAACATCGGCAGGAACGGCAAATCGGAGCGCATGATCTCCTGTACCCTGAGATAGATCTTCTTGCGCTCCTCCGGCACGAAGACCTGGCCACCGTCAACCAGCAGCTTATCGACCTCGGGGTTGGCGTATTGCCAGGTGTTCTGCCCCGCCCCGCCCTTGGCGCCGATCGACGTCGATTTAAAGTAGTCGGACGTATCGGGGTCGGCGCCGGTCAGGAAGTCAATGCCGACGACGACGCTGTCGAACTTCGACATCATCCAATATTCGCCCCACATGACGGCCGGCGGCAGGTTGGAAATGGTCATTTCCACGCCGATATCCTTGAACGATTGCTGCATGAACTGCTGCACCTGCTCGCGGATATGGTTGCCGGCCGTCGTCGAATTGGAGAAAGAAAGTTTGACGCCGTCCTTGGCGCGAATGCCATCGCTTCCCGGCACCCAGCCGGCCTCGTCGAGGATCTTCTTGGACTTTTCCGGGTCGTATTCGTGTTTCGGCAGATCCGGATTGGCGTAGAAGGACTGTTGCGGCATGTAGCTTTCGGTCGGCGTCGGCAGGCCGTAATAGAGCGCGTCGATGATCGTTGCCTTGTCGATCGCATGATAGAGCGCCTGACGGACGGCAAGCTCCTTGAACTGCGGTTTCTCCATGTTGAAGGTCACGGATTCGACTGTCGACCCCGGCACGACGAGCACGGTCTTGCCCTCCAGCGCCTTGGCTTCCTCGTAGTGGTCAGGCGTGATCCATTGAAGGCCGGCAACGTCGATATCGCCGGTTTTGAACTGGGTGTAGAGTACAGTCAGGTCGGGAATATACTTATAGATCAGCCGCTCCAGATAGGGGCCATCGCCGAAATAGTCGGTATTGGCTTCGAGCGTGATGTGGTCGCCGGCGATGCGTTCCACCCATTTGAACGGGCCTGTGCCGATCGGCGCATTGTTGAACGGTGCGATGTTCTTGTCCTTTTCCGCGCCCAGCACATGCTTGGGTACGATAAAGGTGGAGGCGAGGATAGACGGATAGGGAGCAAACGGCTTTTCCATCTTCCAGGTGATCTCGGTCGGCGAGACCACGGTCAGTTCGCGAACCAGTTCGTGGCCCGTCTTGCGCCAGCTGCGGAACTCCGGGTCGACCATCAGTTCAAGCGTGAACTTGACGTCTTCGGCGGTAAACGGTGTGCCGTCATGCCATTTCACGTCGTCGCGCAGCTTGACCTTCCAGGCAAGGCCATCGGCCGAGATGCCGCCGTTCTCCACGGTCGGTACTTCGATGGCGAGCGCCGGCGTGAACTTGCCTTCCGGGTCGATGGCGAAGAGCGGATCGAACAGGCTGAAATGGATCCCTTCGTCCACCTCGATATGCAGCAGATGCGGGTTGAAGACGGTTGGCTCCTGCGAGAAGCCGACGATCATCTGGCCGGTCGGTTTGGCCGGCGGCGTTGCGGCAAAGGCCCGGTCCCGGCCGAGCAGATTGGGCATGACCAGACCGGAGGCGCTGGCGAGGGCCATCATGGTCAGGGCTTGGCGTCGTGTCGGATTGAGAATTGCATTCCTGGATTTGTCAGACATCAGTCTATTCCCTTTGCTGTTGCTCAGTCACTGTTCCACTTTGTTTTTCTTATCGTTTATGCGCTCTGCCTTCGTTTCGGGCAGACTAGAACCCACTGATCAGCTCGATCTTCGAGCCGTCGGAAAAGCGGGAAAATCGGAAATCCTTCGGGTCGACGATCGGCGGTCTGCCGGTGACGATATCGGCCATCAGGCAACCCGCCGCCGGGCCGATGCCGAAGCCATGGCCGGAAAAACCGGTGGCGATGTGAAAGCCGGGGATGGCGTCTATGGCCGATATGACCGGCACGGCATCCGGCGTCACGTCGATATAACCGGCCCAACGCTGGGCGATCTCGGCCTTCTCGAAGACGGGAAACGCCTTTTTCAGATTGGCAAGTGCCAGGTCGGACAGCTTTGCCGAGGGCTTTGGATCGAGCACGCGATTATATTCGAACGGGCTCGCCTCATCCATGGCCCAGCGGTTCGGGATGCGCGCCTCGTCGAAGAAGCGGCTGCCGAGCCGGAACTTCAGCGAGCGCCATTCCTTACCGAGCGCCGGCAGGAAGTGCCGGGCATAGCGGAAGGATTTCGGCACGATGTCGACGATATTCTCGTGGCCGGAGGCAATCGTATAGCCGCCATCCTGGCGCTTGCGCACCGCAAAGCCATTCGACCAGATGGCCTGTTCCGGCCCGCCCACAAGCGGCTTGGTGCGCAGCACCGAATTCATCACCTTCAACTGTGGCAGGTCGATGCCGAAATTTCCCGAAAACAGGCTGGACCAGGCGCCACCGGCCAGAACCACGGCACTGCAGGCGATGGATCCGCGCTCCGTCACGACACCCGAAATCCGACCACCGGAGGTTTCTATGCCACGCACGGCGCATTCCGTCAGGATAGTCGCACCTTTTTCGCGGGCGGCTTCCGCGATGGCCGGCGCTGCTTTCTGCGGCTCGGCCCGCCCGTCCGCACTGGTAAACAGCGCCCCCTTCACGTCGAGATTGGCGTTTGGAAACATCGCCTTGAATTCACCACCGCTCAGCATGCGCGAGTCGAACTGGTAGCCCTCGAGATTGCGGTTCCAGCGCTCGTGCTCGGCATATTCCTTGTCGGTTGCGCAGGTAAACATGATGCCGGCGCGCGTGTAGCCGAGATCCCGCCCGGTTCTCTTGTCGAGCGTGTTCCAGATGCGCAGTGCCTCCGCCATTAGCGGAACCTCACGGGGGTCGCGGCGCGAAATCCGGACCCAACCCCAGTTGCGGCTCGATTGCTCATGCCCGATGCCGCCCTTTTCGCACAAGGCGACCCGCAAGCCGCGTTCGGCAAGTTCAAGCGCTGTCGACGTGCCGATGATGCCGCCGCCGATGACGACGACATCCACTTCCTTCGGCAAATCACTGTCCCCGTGGACGGGAACGACATAAGGTCCGGGCATGATCAGTAGGACTCCTCAAGCTGGCAATTGATGGCAAATTCCGCGACGCTCGCCTCGTTCGGCAGGTCGAGCAGCATGGCAATGATGCGCGCGAGATCGCGCGGGTCGGTCATCTGGTCTTCGGGGCGGTTGGTCAGGCCGCGGGCCATGTCGGTTGCCACAAAACCCGGGCAGACAGCCGTGGCTCGGATCCCGGCATCCCAGCCGGCATGCCGGATGCCGTGGGCAAGGGCGACGGCGGCAAACTTGGACAGCGAATAAAGCCCGGCGCTGGCACTCTTCACCCGCTTGCCCGACAGCGAACCGAGAATAATGACACGGCCGCGGCCACCGGCCGAGAGGGGCTCCCAGGCGGCCTTGGCAAGCCGACGCGGTGCCCTGACATTGACCGCCATCGTTGCCTCGAAATCCTCCTCGTCCGCCTCGATGACCGTTTTCGGGATCATGATGCCGGCATTGGCGACAATGGCGTCGATACGGCCGAAGGAGGCCATGGCGTCTGCCACCCAGGCCGCTTCTGCCTTTGTATCGTCCGCATCATAGGCAAAGAGCCTGACCCGGTCGGCATCCGCCCAGTCCGGCAATTCGGGCTTGCGCATGCCAAGCGAAAGGCACCATCCCTGGTCCGAAAGCGATCGCGCCACTTCCGCGCCGATGCCGCGATTGGCCCCTGAAATCAACGCTACACGTCCTGCCGTCATGGCATGGTCTCCAGTTTCACTGTTCAGGATAGGCCGGCGATCCGCCGATAGGCCCGGCGCAGGATATCCATCAGCAGGGCCTGTTCGTCTTCAGGAATAAAATGGAAAAAGTCCTTGGATTGCTGGGTCACGATGGCGCGCACCTGCTCGGCCAATGCAGCACCCTTTGCCGTGATGTAGAGTTCCTGCGCCCGATTGTCGTCGACCGATGTCTCGCGGGTCAGAAGCCCGTGCGCTTCCATCTGATCGACCAGCCGGCCGGTTGCCGACCGGTCCTTCAGGATGAGCTGGGCAATAACGGAGGGCCGAATTCCCGGATGGCTGTCGACCATCAGCAGGGTGGTGATCTTTCCGGTGCCGCGCGCCACGTCATAGCCCTCCAGCCGCTCATCCAGATCGCGCGACACGGCCAGATTGACGGTGCGGATATAGAAACTCAGCGTATCTTCCAGCACATCGAGATCGATGTCGCTGATCGAGACGGGCGGAGATTTCTTTCGATCAGGCACGGCGAAGGCTCCTTGGGATATAGGGATAGCGCGCCTTTTCTCGACACGAGAACAGGATTTGAAGAACGGGAGGCGGCAGGGTCAGGCTGTCTTGCGAGGACCATGATTTGCCAGATAGTGGATAAATGCAATTATTTTTTTGAGGCCGCCGCCGGTATTTTATTCACAGCATTCCCGTGCCTATCCGTTGTGCAGCCAACCTGTGCATATGCCGCAGAAACGACAAAAGCCGCCCCGTTTCGCAGCAGGGCGGCTTTGCAGAATACCCGGATGCCTGTCGTCAGGCGGCAGGTTCCCATTCGGCGCCGGGAATGGCGGACACCAGCTTGCGCGTATAGTCATGGCGCGGGGCGCGAAAGATCTGCGAGGGCGGCCCGTATTCGACGATCTCGCCCTTGTACATCACGGCCACCTCGTCGCAGATCTGACTGGCGACGCGCAGGTCATGGGTGATGAACATCATCGCCACCTTGGTTTCCTTCTGGATCGCCGTCAGCAGTTCGAGGATCTGCGCCTGGATCGAAACGTCGAGCGCCGATACGGCCTCGTCGGCCACCAGCAGCACTGGGTCGAACATCAGCGCCCGCGCGATGCCGATGCGCTGCCGCTGACCGCCGGAGAATTCGTGCGGAAAGCGGTCATAGGCGCCTTCATCCAGGCCCACGAGTTTCAAGGTTCGAAGCGCTTTCGCCTTGGCCTCCGACGCGGACACGCCGTGCGCCATCGGCCCGACGGTCAGCACCTTACCGATCGTGTGGCGCGGGTTGAGCGAGGCAAAAGGATCCTGGAAAATCATCTGGATATAGGGACGCATCGAGCGAAAGGCGTCGTTCGACATGGGAGCGATATCACGACCGTCGAACAGGATCTTGCCGCCATCCGACTCCATCAGCTTGAGGAGAACACGACCGAGCGAAGACTTGCCGGAGCCGGATTCCCCGACGACGCCGAGGGTTCGACCCTTGCGGATCGAGAAGCTGACGTCGTTGACCGCCTTGACCGTCCGTCCCTTGGAAAAGAACCCGCCCGACGTTTGGTAAGTCTTGCTGAGGTTCGAAACTTCCAGCACGACCGGCGTATCGGCCGCTCCCTCGCGATCCTTCGCGGTCATGCGTGGCACAGCGGCGATCAGGCGCTTCGTATAGGGATGCTGTGGCGTGTTGAGCACCACCTCAGCCGGCCCCTGCTCGACGAGATGGCCTTTTTCCATGACGATGACGCGGTCCGCGATCTCAGCGACCACGCCGAAATCATGGGTGATGAACATGACGCTCATGTTCTTGCGGCGCTGGATCTTGCGGATCAGGTCCAGAATCTGCGCCTGTGTGGTGACATCAAGCGCCGTCGTCGGCTCATCGGCGATCAGCACGTCCGGATCGAGCGCCAGCGCCATGGCGATCATGACGCGCTGCCGCTGGCCGCCGGACAGCCGGAAGGGATATTGATGCTGCAGCAGTGCGGGGTCGGGCAGGCCGACCTCGCTCAGAAGATCGAGGATCTTGGCGGCACGGCTTTCTGACGTTCCGACGCCATCCGCCTCCATCACCTCGGCTATCTGGTCGCCGATCGTCATCAGCGGATTGAGCGCCGACAGCGGATCCTGGAAGATGATCGAGACGGCTCGACCGCGCAAAGTCCGCAGTGTCTTCTCGTCGGTCCGGATCAGGTCCATGCCTTTGAACAGAATGCTGCCGTGGGTGACGGTGATGGCCGAGGAGAGCAATCCCATGATGGCATTGGCCGTCACCGACTTGCCCGAACCGGACTCGCCGATGATGCAGAGAATTTCGCCCGACAACAGATCAAAGGAGATGTCGCTCACCGCATGGGCCCGCTCCATGTTCTTCGGCAGGCTGACGGTCAACTCCCTAACCGACAACGCGATGCCGTCTTCGGCTTTTGTTTTTACAGTTTCAGTCTGCACCATGCTGATCCCCTTGCCGTATGGTTGTCACAATCGGTTAAGCAAGAATGATGCCGAGTACGCTCTCTGGCAACCGAGAACGTTCGTCGTCTTCGGACTGCCGCCGGCCTTGCGCACCGAGTGGCGCACAATTGGAAAAATGGGGCGACCACTCTGGGGTTCCTGGAGTGAGCTCACCTCCTGATTACGCCGCACGGGGCGAAAAGCGGCACACCAGACGACTTCGAGAGGATATCGTGTAATCCTCCCAGCAGTTTTGCACGGTTTGCAAAGCCCTATGAAAACCAAGGACGGAGCCGCCGCGTAAGCGGCGGTTCTCCCGGTTTCAACGAGAACGGATCATGAAGGGCTTCACGTCAGCCCGACGTCTCCAGTGCTTCGTTTCAATCCGTGACCCTGTCGCCAACCTTTTCCACATTCCGCGCCACGAGATCTCGTCAGACCATCACCGCGAACTGACAACCGAAGCCATGCAGATGTGGAATGAAATCGCGCGCCTGCAAACCGCATAAGCGAAAGCCGCGCGCAACATTTTTGACCGGTGGCGGTTAACTTTACGGTGCCTCTCCAGTGCATCGCGCCCGCCAAGCGGAAAAAGCATGGCGAGGGCAGCATCCGCGCCGGGATCGCAATCGTAGAGGAAGCGTGTGATGGTCAAGGCTTAGTCCTTGTCGACGAGAAAACGAGCGGCTTCAGGCGCCCAACCGAAACGGACCGTCGCCCCCACCGCCACGTCACCGGCCTGGGCCGGGGCGCGGGCGATGATCTCCTGCTCGCCGGCATCGATGATGACCCGCAGTTCGGAGCCGCCATAGACGGTTTCGCGCACCAGGCCTTCGCAGACACCTTTGCCAAGGGTGATCGCCTCCGGCCGCACGACGACGGCACCCTTGGTGCCATCGGCGGCAACAGCGCCCGCAAGCGGCAGCGTGCCGATCGCGGTTTCGAGTGCGCCGCCCCTGACCGTGCCGCGCAGGATCGAGGACAAGCCGATGAAATCAGCGGCGAACAGGTTTTCCGGCTCCTCATACATCTGCCGCGGCGTGCCGAGCTGCGCAATCTTACCGTCGTTCATCAGGCAGATGCGGTCGGAAAGCGCCAGCGCCTCCTGCTGGTCATGGGTCACGAAGATGATCGTGGCCCCCGTCTCGCGGTGAATGCGCTTGATTTCGATCTGCATCACCTCGCGCAGTTTGGCATCGAGTGCGCCAAGCGGCTCGTCCATCAGAATGATGGCGGGATCGTAGACCAGGCAGCGCGCCAGCGCCACGCGCTGCTGCTGGCCGCCGGACAGTTGCGAGGGCGAGCGGTCTGCTGCGTGGGAGAGCCCGACGGTTTCCAGCGCCCTGGCCACTTTCGCACCGATCTCCGCCTTCGGCAGGTTGCGCATCTTCAGCGCGAAGCCGACATTCTCGGCCACGCTCATATGCGGAAACAGCGCGTAGTTCTGGAAGACCACGCCGATGTCGCGCTTGTTGACCGCGGCATGGGTCTGGTCCTTGCCATCGACGACGACAGTGCCCGACGTCGGCTCCTGCAGGCCGCAAATGAGCTGCAGAAGAGTGGTCTTGCCGGAACCCGACGGGCCGAGCAGCGTGAGCAACTCCCCCTTGCGCACATCGAGATCGACGTGGTCGAGGGCGATGGTGTGGCCGTAGAGCTTGGCGAGCCCGCGAACCTGAAGCTTGATGTCCGGCGTGTTGACAGATGCGGCTGACATGTCGAAAGGGGTTCCTTTGGTCGTGATGGGAGAGGCGGCCATACGCATGTCAGCGAGGCCTTGCCTTTTCGGCGATGACGAAGAGCACGGTCACCACCGCCACGATGAAGACCGAGGCCGCGGCCAGGGTCGGGGAAATGCTGAGGATGATATCGTCCCACATCTGCTTGGGCAGTGTCTGCTTGACGCCGGCCCCGACGAAAAGCGCGATGGTAAGCTCCTCGAAGGAATGCAGCAGGCCGAACAGGAAGGCCGCGACCGCGCCGCCCTTGACCAGCGGGAGAAGGATGAGGCGGATCTGCTGCCAGCGGTTGGCGCCAAGCGTTGCCGCCGCCTGCAGCAGCCGCCAGTCGACGCTGCGGAACGTCGTCAGCAGAATGACGAAGACGACAGGCATGGCCGACAGCGTGTGGCCGAGCACGATACCCGTATCGGTCGCGATCAGCCCGATCTTGGCCATCACGTAGAACAGTGAAACGCCGATCACGATGTTGGGCACGACCATGGGCAGCATGAAGGACAGGAAGATCAGTCCGCCGGCCTTGCGCTGCGAGCGGGCGAGACCATAGGCGGCCATGCCGGAAATGATTGTCGCGATGACGCCCGTCACGATGGCGATGATCGCCGAGCGCGTCGTCGCCCCCATCCACTGGTCGTCGCCCAGATAGGCCTGGAACCAGCGCAGCGAGAAGCTTTTCGGCGGGAATTCGAGGAAGCTCGATCCCGAGAAGGCCATCGGCGGGAAAGCCAGCACCGGCACGATCAGCATGGCGATGACCAGCCAGACGAAGACGGTGAAGGCGCCGCGCCCAAGACGCGCCGGAATGAGCCGGGCAATGAAATCACTGACCCCTGCGCCGATCTCGATGATCACTCCGCCGATCGCGTCGATGACGCCTGCGCGCCTTGCAACGGCGCCATTTCCCGAGACGGCCGACATTCCGAAGAGACGGTCATAGAGGGCGATAGTGATCAGCGTTACGGCGAGCAGAAGGGCCGCCAGGGCGCCTGCAAGCCGCAGGTTGAACAGTTTCTGCACCTGGGTGATCATCATCTGGCCAATGACAGTCTCATTGGGCGAGCCCAGCAGCGCCGGCGTGATGAAGAAGCCGAGCCCCATGACGAAGACCAGCAGGCCGGCAGCGGCCACGCCCGGCATGGAGAGCGGCGTGAAGATGCGCCAGAAGGCCTGGGCGCGGCTTGCGCCCATGGTCATGGCGGCCGGCATCAGGCGGCTGTCGATGGCAAGCATGGTCGGCAGCATGGTCAATATGGCGATCGGCAGCATGGCATGGGCCATGCCGAAGATCACGGCGCCGCGCCCGTAGAGCAGGTTGAGTTCCGTATCGAAGCCCATGCCCGTCAGGAGCTGCGCGACGATGCCCTTGCGGGCCAGAAGCACGATCCAGGCGAAATTCTTCAGGAGGGGACTGACCCAGAACGGCAGCAGCACCAGCCACATGGCCATGCGCCGGCGGCGTTCCTCCATGCCGGCAAGCCAGACCGCGATCGGATAGCCAACCAGAAGACAGACGATGGTGACCTGTGCGGCGATTGAAAATGTGTTGACGAGAACCTTCACATAGACCCCGGCCGAGAACATCTGTTCATAGACGCTGAGATCGAACGCGCCGGATTTCGGATCGACGAAGGATTGCCAGATGAGGGCACCGGCCGGAAAGATCAGAAGCAGCACCATGTAGGCGAGACCCGGCGCGGAAAGCCACAGGCTGTCAGGCCGGAAGCGCTGGCGTGCTACGGTGTCTTTGTCGGAAAGTGCAACCATGGTGGTCCCGTTTATTGAAATGGCCCGTTCCGCATGTCACGAAACCGGGCCACCTTTGTCAGATAGGGGGCTGCGCCGGAAGGCGAATCCTAAAGCTCGGGCGGCCGAAGATCAGCTCAGGATCCACTGTTCGAAGCGCTGGGTCAGGGCATCCTGGTTCTCGGCCCAATAGGCGGCGTTGAGCACGGTCAGGCCCTTGATGTTGTTCGGAGCCGTCGGCAAAAGCAGCGCTTTCTCGGCGCTCAGATGCTCATAGGCCTTCATGTTGGTCGGGCCGCACGCCAGAATATCAGTATAGGCCGCCTGGCGCTTGGCATCCAGGCACCATTCGATGAACTTGCGGGCAAGATCGGCCTTTTCGGTGTTGCCGGCGATGGTCCAGCCGTCGATGTTGAACAGGCCGCCGTTCCAGACGATGCCCGCAGGCGCGCCGGCGTTGATGGCGGCCTGGGCGCGGGTCGACCAGGTCGACATCATGTCCAGTTCGCCATCCTTCAAGAGCTGCGTCGCATGGGCGCCCGAGGTCCACCAGATGTTGATATGCGACTTGATCTTGTCCAGGCTCTTGAAGGCGCGGTCGACATCCAGCGGGTAGAGCTTGTCGAGCGGCACGCCATCGGCGAGCAGAGCCATTTCCAGCGTCGTGACCGGGCTGCGCCACAGGCCGCGGCGGCCCTGGAAGGCTTCGGTGTTCCAGAAGTCCGCCCAGCTGGTGGGAACAGTCTTCAACGTGTCCTTGCGATAGCCCATCGCCAGTGCGAAGATCGCCACGCCGGCAAATTCCGGCTCGAATGTGTTCGGAGCGAAATCGCCCTTGTTCGGAACCTCGATGTTGAGCGGCAACATGTACTTGTCGCCGAGCTGGCGGATGCGCAGCACATGTTCCGGCGTCATCAGTGCGACGTCGAACAGCTTGGTGTCGGTATCGACCGCCATCTTGTATTGCGGGATCGGGTCGGGCTCATTGGTATTGGTCTGGATGGTAACGCCCGTTTCCGCGGCGAAGGTGTCGTAGAAGGCGACCTTGAAGCCCTCGTAGAACGCACCGCCCATGTCGCGGACAACGAGCGTTTCGCCCGCGAATGCGCGCGTGCCTTTGAGAATGGTCGGAGCCGCGAGCGCGACCGCGGCAAGGCCCGTGGTCGCCTTCATGAAGCTGCGGCGCGAGAAACTGTTGTTCATTCTACCCTCCGGGTTTGTTTGATATTTATCATTCCACTTTTCCCGTCGGTGCAGCTTCGGTAAATTACAATTTTCCGTGCATCTGCTTTGGGACATGCGAAGCAGGTTCTTCGTTGCCACGGCAGAACCGATCCACGGCATCCAGGAGCACCCGGTCGCAGATCATGAGCTGGCCCTGGTCGATGAATTCGTCGGGCCGATGGCCCTGCTGCATGTCGCCCGGTCCGCACACCACCACCGGCACTTCCAGCGCCTGTGCAAACAGCCCGCCTTCCGTGCCAAAGCTAAGACGGCATTCGGTAGTGCCATCCGGCAGGCAGTCCGCAAACGCCTGTACGGAGGGATCGTCCGCCTCGGTGGCAAGCCCCGGATAGCTTCCCGTATCCTCGACCTCGAGCGTCGCCTCGGCAAATCGAACCTTGTGGGGTGCAAGAGCGGTGGCGGCCACATTGCGAATGCGCGCGGCCAGGCCCAGCGGATCGTCGGCCGCCATGACGCGGCATTCCAGCAGCAGTTCGGCCTTGTCGGGAACCAGGTTGACGGCCGTTCCGCCGACAAGCTTGCCCACATGCACCGTGGCATAGGGAACGGAATAGCCCTGCTCGCGCGGGCCGCGGGCCTCTATCTCTTCCTGCAGCCGGCGCAGGCCGGCGATGAAATCGGTGGCGAGATGGAGCGCATTGAGCGCCAGCGGCGCCTCGGCGGAATGGCGGGGCACACCTGTCGCCGTGACACGAAAGGCCATCTTGCCCTTGTGGCCCAGTCCCAGCTGCATCGAGGTCGGCTCACCCACCACGATCAGGTCGGGGCGGATGCCGCGGTCGGCCATGTCCTCGATCATCGGCCGGACACCGACGCAGCCGATTTCCTCGTCATAGGAAATGGCGAGCCAGAGGGGAGCGGTCAGACCTTCGGGATCCAGCCTTTCGACCAGCGCCATCATGCAGGCCACGAAACTCTTCATGTCGGTCGTACCGCGTCCATAGAGGCGCCCGTCGCGACGGGTCAGCTGGAACGGCGGTACCGTCCATTGCTGCCCGGCAGCCGGCACGACGTCGACATGGCCCGACAACATCAATCCGCCCGGCCCATCCGGACCCAGCCGCGCCAGCAGCGAGGACATGATCGTCCAGGGTTTGGACTGTTTGATGGCGATCTCGAAGCCCTTCAGATAGATCTCCCGCAGCGCGCGCTCCTCCACCAGACTGTCCATCGTGGTGCGTTCGACCTCGGAATTGTTGCAGGCGAAATGCTTGAGCGAGGTGCCGACGCCCTGGCTCTGGATGCCGTCGATCACCGCGGCCGAAAGCTTGCCGGTGACGACCGGATCCTCGGAATAATATTCATAGGACCGCCCCGCCAGCGGCGTGCGCCTGATGTTGATGCCCGGGCCGAGCAGGAGGTGCACGCCCATGGCGCGGCATTCCTTTCCCAGCAGCGTGCCCAGACGGTGCATCAGCGCCTCGTCCCAGCTGTTGCCCATGGCCGAGCCATTGGGAAAGCAGGTGGCCGGCTTCATCTCGCCCCAGGCGACAGCGACATCGCTGGCCCGCTGGTTGACCACCGACAGGAAGGCATCGATATCCATGCCGCCGCGCTCGTCGCCATCGATCTGCGGGATCGAATAGCGCACCCCATAGGTGCCGTCGGTCATGACAACAGGCTTGATGCCATGGGCGGGAATGCCTGCCGTCTTCCACATTCCAAAGCCGGATAGAAGATCGACCTTCTCCTCGTTTGACATCGAACTCACGATGGAATCGATCTGTCGATCGGCGGATGCGGTCTGGTCGGACAAGGGAACCTCCGGGGCACGAGAACGGGCACAGCGATGATGCTGGGCAATGGGCGCACACACTGTCATTCCCCCGCAAAAAAGCAAAATACGATATTCGGAACTGGTGCTTAGAAAAAAGCGAGCCTGTCAGCCACAGCTAGGACGTGCGGCGCAGGTTGAGCACCGGTGCGTCCATGCCCGGCACGTAATTGTCGGAAATCAGATGGCGGCAATGTTCCTCGAAGCTGCGCACTAGCCGGGTCGCGACCTGCTGGCCGACCCGGATCAGGCCAATCCGCATGGGCTTGTGATCGCCGGCCAGGCGCAGCGAGACGAGGCGGCGCCCGTCCAGGGCCGCCTTGTTCTTCGGGCGGACATTGGCCAGAGTGTAGCCATAGCGGTTCCCGACCATGGTGCGGATCACCTCCTGGTGCTGGATCTGGGCGGCGATGTTGGGGGTGACGCCGGCTGCGGCGAACAGGCCGAGGAAATAATCCCTCGACAGCGGCAGGTCGAGCAGGATGTACTCGTGCTCGGCAAGCTCGGCGAGCGTCACTTCCGAACGGGCGGCCAGCGGGTCGGTCTCCGCCACCTGGACATAGGGTGGCAATTCGGCGAGTGCTGTGAATTCGAAATCTTCCGGTACCAGAAGATCATAAGACAGCGCGACGTCCAGTTCCGCGCGCTCCAGTTTCGCCAGGAGCACGCTATGGTCGGCCACCGTGGGCCGCACATTGGCGCCGGGATAGGCCGCCTTGAAGCTGTAGCTGACCTCGGGAAGCACCATCGGCGCGAACGGCAGGAGGCAGCCGAGGGACAGCGTGCCGCGGACCTGTTCCGTCGCCTCGGATGCGGCCGTGTAGAGGTTCTGCACCTGCTCGATCACGGCCTTGGCCTGTGCCAGAAGCTTCTGTCCCGCGGGCGTGAGCGACAGGCCCTGTGCGTGCCGTCTTAGGAAAAGCTGCGTGTTCAGCTCTATCTCGAGCTGCGAGATCGCTGTCGAAATCGACGGTTGCGAAACGTGGATGTGCTCTGACGCCAGAGTGATCGAGCCGGCCTCCGCAGTTGCTATGAAATACTCGAGCTGGCGAAGCGTAAAGCGCATGTGGGAACCTGATGCAGTCGGTTACGCCGAAGGACGTGCGGGGTCCGGACAGGACCTGGCCTTCCGGCCTGAACCACGAAGTTAGTAATCGTCATTTTCTAAAGTGTAAACGCCTGGGAATGGCAGGGTGTCCTCCTAATGCAACGTGGCTGCTTTCGGCGATCCTAATCAGTGCTGCAGTAAATCGTAATTTTCCGAACCCAAGCCCTTCGCTAGACCAGAGGACAAAGACGTGTCGGCATCAACAGATTCCGACGGCATGAAGAAGGACGAATGGATGTCAGTCGAGAAGATCCACACGCTCGTGGTTGGGGCAGGCCAGGCCGGTGTCGCCATGAGCGAGCATCTCAGCAAAAACGGCATGGAGCACCTCGTCCTTGAGCGGGGCCGCATTGCCGAGCGGTGGCGCTCCGCGCGCTGGGATTCGCTGGTCGCCAACGGCCCGGCCTGGCACGACCGTTTTCCCAACATGGATTTCCCCGGCGATCCCGACGCCTTCGTTCCCAAGGAGCAGGTGGCCGACTACTTTGAAGCCTATGCCAAGCAACATGATGCCCCTGTCCGCTGCGGCGTCGATGTCACCAGCGTCGAGCGGCTGGCAGGCCGCCCCGGCTTCCGCGTCGAGACATCCACCGGCGTGATCGAGGCGCTCAACGTGGTCGCGGCAACGGGGCCGTTCCAGAAGCCGAGCATTCCGCCACTCCTTCCAAAGCACGTCGGTTTCAACCAGATCCATTCCAGCGACTACCGCAATCCGCAAAAACTGCCCGACGGGGCGGTGCTCGTGGTCGGTGCGGGTTCGTCCGGCGTGCAGATCGCCGAAGAACTGATGCGTGCGGGCCGAAAGGTCTATCTTTCCGTCGGCCCGCACGACCGACCGCCGCGCGCCTATCGTGGCCGCGATTTCGTCTGGTGGCTCGGCGTGCTCGGCAAGTGGGATGCCCAGGCGCAGGCAGCGGGAACAGAGCATGTAACGATCGCCGTCAGTGGAGCGTGCGGCGGCAAAACCATCGATTTCCGCCGCCTCGCCGCTGAGGGAATGGTGCTGGCCGGCATGACCGGCGCCTACAAGGATGGCAAGCTCTCATTTCACGACGACCTCGTCCGCAACCTTGACCGCGGCGACCAGAACTATCTGTCGCTACTGGATGAAGCCGACGCTTTCGTCGCGCGCAACGGCCTCGACCTGCCGGAGGAGCCGCAAGCACGGGTGCTTGGACCGCAGGTCGACTGCGTCACCAACCCGTTGCGTGAATTGGATCTGGCTGCGGCTGGCGTAACCACGGTCATCTGGGCGACGGGCTTTAGCCTCGACTACAGCTGGCTCAAGGTCAACGCCTTCGACGAGGTGGGCCGACCGAAACACCAGCGTGGCGTGTCGCCGGAAAAGGGCATCTACTTCCTCGGCCTTCCCTGGCTGTCCGGCCGCGGCTCGAGCTTCATCTGGGGCGTCTGGCACGATGCCAAGCATGTGGCCGACCACATCCTTATCCAGGACAACTACCTGGCCTACGCGCGGCAAGGCTAAGCAGCCCGCGCGGCCACCATGTCACACCACACGCCTGATCCGATGGAGAAAAGAATGGCCCATACCCGCATCCGCAAGTTCAACACCAAGGACACCTATCCCGAGCAGAACCTCGACAACGATCTCTGCCAGGCGGTCGTTGCGCGCGGCGCCACCATTTTCCTGCGCGGGCAGTGCCCACAGGATCTCGAAACCGCCAAAAATATCGACAGCCATGATCCGGTCGAACAGACCCACAAGGTCATGCAGAACATCCGCCAGTTGGTCGAGGAATGCGGTGGCAGGATGGAGCACGTCACCAAGCTCGTCGTCTATCTGACCGACGTGCGCCACCGCGAGGCGGTCTATCGCACCATGGGCGAGTACATCAAGGGCGTACACCCGGTCTGCACCGGCCTCGTCGTCGTTGCGCTCGCCCGCCCTGACTGGCTGGTCGAGATCGACGCCACCGCCGTCATTCCGGACTGATCGCAACCGGCGCAAGACAGGAGATTTCCGCATGACCTTTTCCATCGTGGCGCGCTGCGCCGAAACCGGCCAGTTCGGCGTGGCAATCTCCTCCTCCTCCCCGGCGGTCGCAGCCCGCTGCGCCTGGGCGCGCGCCGGCGTCGGCGCCGTCTCGACGCAGAACGTGACGAACCCGGCACTCGGCCCGTTCGTGCTTGACCGGCTTGCGACCGGCGCGAATGCGGATGAAGCCGTCGCGGCCGCGCGGGAGCACGACGCATATCCGGACTACCGGCAAGTTCTTGCCGTCGATGCGAATGGCAAGACATCTATCCATTCCGGCGCCAAGGCGCTTGGCATCTGGACATCGGCTTCCGGCAAGGGCTGCGTGGCAGGTGGCAACCTCTTGGCGAACGACGGCGTACCACAAGCCATGGTCAAAGCATTTGAGGCCGGCAAGGGGCCACTGGGGGACAGACTTGTCGCTGCACTTCACGCCGCCATGGAGGCCGGCGGCGAGGCAGGCCCCGTCCATTCGGCTGGTCTGCTGATCGTGGATCGTGAGAGTTGGCCTTATGCGGAGCTTCGGATAGACTGGTTGGATGAGGACTGCCCGGTTCTGGCAGTCGCCCGAGCATGGGATGTCTACAAACCTCAGGCGGCCGATTATGTCATGCGTGCGCTCAATCCTTTGGCGGCGCCGTCCTACGGTGTGCCTGGCGACGAATAGCAAGCGCCCAGATCATTGCCTTGGACCGTCCTTGCGGCACTCAGAGCATGATCACTCGTCGCCACGGTGAGTGAGTCTTTCTATGCTGCGCCGCGTCCATGCGCTGTCGGCCTAGCCTGAAGTCCGAACCAGCTTCCTGCATCCCTTAGTCGAGACCGTACTGGAGTGAGAGCCTCTAGAGTTCGCTGAAACTCGAAGCTTCGGCGTAGAGCCTACCCATGTCCGTCGGAGATGCACGCACCGGCGATCACCCACCGCAATCTTGTGCCGCGTGATCAATGCAATGGTCCCATACTCGGCGCTACTCTGCAGCGAAGGCCTGTTTGCGGTCGTTGAGCGCCATCAGCTTGCGAGCGCGTTCGAGGCTTTCCGGCTGCTCGCGGCGGTAGCGGGCGCCGACTTCCATCATCGCCATCGTGCCGGGCAGGAAAGCGAGCTCGGAGAAGATGTCCTCCCAGTCGATATCGCCCCAGCCGAGAGGCATGTGCAGGTCGCCAATGCCCATGGCGGTGTTTTCCTGCAGGTGGTGGCCCTTGTAGAAGCCCTGCGGACGGCCAAAGCTGTCATGCAGGTGCAGATGGCCGGTGACCGGTGCCATGGCGGCGATCTGTTCGCGGAAATTGAGGCCGCGGAAGGTCGATTCGATATAGGCGTGGCTGAAGTCGATCAGGGCGACGACATTGGGGTGGTTGACCGCCTTGACCGTTTCGGCGAGTTCCGCCGGCGTCTGCCGGTACTGGCCCGGCTCGGTGGTGAAGATGTTCTCGAAGGCGATGATACGGGAACGAAAGTCGAGATCGTTGATCGGGGCTAGAGATGCGCCCACGCATGCGTCGCCTCGAACCGCTCAGCAACTGCGATGCTCGAATTGCACTATGTGTTTGACACAGGCACTCGCTCCTTGAAAGGGTTGACAGAAAAATCCAATCCCGGCTTTGCGGATGCAGCAAGCCCGATGCAGGGGCCTGGAACGATGGCGTCATGACCTCCTGTTGTGTTGTATCTCTATGTGATTACGACTCATGATTGAGGTCGTGAAATCTCGGCTGGATGAGATTTATTCGTCATCGCTCTTTCAATGAATCGAACTTTTTTCCACCGGGAAGGCTAAAAAGTGCGGTTGCATGTCAAGATGAATTCAAGCAATGATATGGGCCTGATGCAAAATGGTGGAGCGTTTATGAAGAAAACTCCTAATGCAATCGATGTTCACGTAGGTTCGCGTATCCGACTGCGTCGCACTATGCTGCGTATGAGCCAGGAAAAGCTTGGCGACGGCCTGGGGCTGACGTTTCAGCAGGTCCAGAAATATGAGAAGGGTATCAATCGGGTTGGTGCCAGTCGTCTTCAACACATTGCCGAGCTCCTAAACGTACCGATTCCCTTCTTCTTTGAAGGTGGACCCGGTACGATATCAAATGATTCCGATATCGGCCCAGGTATCCTGACCGAGTTCATGAACTCCAGGGAGGGCATTGCTCTTGCGGCTGCCTTTTCCGCTATTGAGGACAAGCGTGTTCGACAAACTGTGCTGAGCCTTATCCGGTCGTTGGGTATCGATGCGTCGGACTCGATGCATGACAGTGAATCCCAACAAACGGCACCTTAATGATCGATGGGTTTTACCCTCACCACATTTGGCACCTGTCGACTTGAAGACGATATCGGACAGGTCCTAAGGGTCCCTTTGGTCGCGCTCGTTCTGTTGGCTTATCTCTATGATAAGGGCCAACCAATTTCACGGCGAGAGCTGGCAAGCCTGTTTTGGCAAGGTAGCCGGGAGACGGCCCATACAAACCTTCGGTCCACATTGCACCGTCTGGCCCTTGCCATACCTCAAACGCTTCCTTCGCTTATCGAGGCCAACGGGCAGGCCCTTTCGATCAATCGCACATCCGTGCGTTGTGACTTGAGCCTTGTGGACCTGGTAGATCCGATGGATCGGCTTCGGGCGGCAAATGACGCTGTCGCCATGCAATTTCTGCCATCAATGGGCAACGGGACAACGCCACTGGATGGCTGGATTCGCGATGTTCGCAACAGATTGGCCGGACATCTGCGATCGGAATTCATTCGGCACCATGCATCTTTTGATGCGAGCGCATTGAGAGCCGAGTTGAGACGAGCCGCAGTTCTGCTTTTGGAACACGACCCGGCCGATGAAGAAGTCAGGGCGCTCCTGACGGCACGATTGGATGCCAAGCGCTCGCAGAAGCCCGCTGGACGCGTCGGCGCCCATGTTGTCCCCCTGCAACCGCAGCCCATGAAGGGCCAGGATGGCAGCCTTGTCGAGCCCTCTCCCCTACGCTTGGCATTGTTGCCGCCGGAAACGGTGCAAAGTGCGCGACGTGAAGGATCGGTTGCCAATGCACTGATCGAAGATCTGACGATTAGCCTTTGTGCGAGCCGGGCAGTTTCGATCGTCGCGCCATACACGGCCGAACGGATTCAAGCGTCCAAGGACAAAGCAGCGATCCTTCAAAAATATAACGTGATATACGCGCTGGACACCAAACGAACAGAGGACTGCTTGTTTGTCCAACTGATCTTCATGCCTGCCGACGAAGTTGTGTGGGCCACGCGCTTCAAACTTGATGCCCAGACGATTGCTGAACAGCGTGCCGCGATCTCAATGGCGATTCAGCGTTCGATCATCGAAAGAATTACTGCAAGCGCCGAATTTGCCGGTGACTTCCATCATCGACCCAAAGCTTATTTTGCTTATCTTGAGGGCCTGAAGGGCCTTTCCACGCTGACGCTGCCGTCGATACGAAAGGCCCGCCGATGTTTCAAGCAGGCGCTTGAGGACGAACGAGGCTTTCCAGCGGCACTTGCCGGCATGTCACGAACATTGAGCATAGAATGGCTTCTCACCGCCAGGGGTGACAACGAGTTGCTTCTTCATGCGGAAAGGCTTGCCCAGGCTGCGATCCGGCAACACGGTCCGAGCGCCAGCGCATTCAAGGAGCTGGGCGTCAGCCAACTCTACTTGGGTAAAATCGATGACAGCTTGAACGCGCTCAGCGAGGCGGAAGCGATCAGTCCCCATTACGCCGACGCTCTTTACAGTCATGCCGACAGCCTGGTTCACGCAAGCAATCCGGCAGCAGCGCTCGCCAAAATCACATCGGCCATCGCGCTCAATCCGATGCCGCCCGACACGTATTTCTGGACTGCGGCCGGAGCCAGCTATTTCCTCGGCGAATATCGACAAGCTCTCAGCTACATTGATCGTATGCGCGATAGCCGACCCGCAAGCCGCCTGGCGGCCGCCTGCTGGGGCATGCTGGGCGAGGCAGTGAAAGCACGGGCATGTCGACTAAGAGTACTGAAAGACAATCCCAACTTCGATCTTGACCTATGGTTGAGAATGATACCGCACAAAGAATACTGGCAAACTGAACTTTATCGCGAGGGCCTCGTAAGGGCCGGTTTTTAAGAAGGAGAGATCCATGGCAAATGCTGCAATTATTGGCGTGACAGGTGAACCCGGGCTCTGGCTCGCAGATTTTACAGCCGGAACGATCGTGCTCTTGAGTGAACCCTTGTCGGGTGAGCTTGCAGCGGCGGCATCATTGCGGGAGCAAGGATTGACTGTCGTCAAGGGGATCGACTTCGCAGTCGCCGTTTCGTCTGCAGCGGCGGTGGCCTCCAGCCATCATGAAGGTTGACGGGACCCGCTTGGCCATTGGTTTCCACCGAGCGTGTCCACCCCGCGAGACCCTCGCCAGGGTCTCGCCCTATCTTTCCCGACTGGGCATTACCCGGATAGCACGACAGACCGACCTGGATCGGATCGGAATCCCTGTGTGGTGTGCCTATACCCCTAATGCAAAGGCAATCGTCATCTCTCAAGGCAAGGGCCTTGATGACGAGGCGGCCAGGGCATCGGCGGTTATGGAGGCCATCGAGCGATCTGTCGCGACCAATCCCGTTTGTGATGTAACGACCCAAAGCCTGAGATCCCTTCGATCGGCCGGACAATCCGCCACCACGCTGGATTGTCTGTTGGGCCAAACCGCCAATCCGGTCGAACTTGATGAGCCCATTGACTGGGCTCGCGCGTCCGATCTCTTGACGGGCGGCAACGTATGGGTTCCGTTCGAGGCGGTTCATCTCGACCGAACTGTAGCCTCCCCTCGATATTGGCAATCGTCCGATGGTCTGGCGTCAGGCAATACGCTGGAAGAAGCCATCTTGCATGGATTGCTCGAACGCGTTGAACGTGACGCCCTCACCCTTTGGCAGGTAACCTCAGCGGCAAGGCGGTATGGCTCCAGAATAGAGCCAGAGAGCATTCCCAATGGTGAGCTGCAGGAAATTCTGAGCAGAATTCGAAACGCCGGGCAGGACGTGGCGCTTTTCGACATCACCAGTGATCTCGGCATACCCTGCGTGGCAGCACTGCTGGGACCGAAGGAACCTTGTCGCGCTCCGCCCTTGCGATATGTCGATGTTACACTTGGCGCTGGATCAGCCACCTCTCCTGTCTTGGCCGCGGCAAGGGCCGTCACCGAGGCAGTGCAGTCACGCATGACATTTATCTCCGGTGCACGAGATGATTTGATGCCGGAAACGTTCAACCGGGTTCTTCATCCCGAAACCGTGGCCGCCTTCGATGCGCGCCCATCTCGAGGGCTTGGCGATATGCCGATGCTGCACGTTACATCCACGGCCGAGGCGATCCGCGCCATTCTTGGCCGCCTGCAGGCCCAGGGTATCACGGAAATTTACGCGGTTGACATCACTCCGCAGTGGCTACCTGTGTTTGTCGCCAAGCTTTTGGTTCCCCAGCTCGAAAATCCTGAAGGCGAGCGCCGCCAGCGCTATGGAAATCGTGCGCTGAATAAGGTGTTTCAGTGAAGGTCGCCTTTGTTGGTCCAAGCCTGCCGGACGCATGCCGGTTTGCCGGCTTCGATGTAGAAATCAGACCACCTGCATGTCAGGGAGATGTTATGCGCGCCGTCGCCGACGGCGCAACGGCCATCGGACTGATCGATGGGCTGTTTGAATATGTGGCGCCGGTTTGGCACAAAGAACTGCTCTTTGCCCTATCAAGCCATATCCCGGTGTATGGGGCGGCCAGTATGGGGGCCCTGCGTGCTGCGGAATGTGCATCCTTCGGAATGATCGGTCTTGGTCGGATATTTGAAGACTATATGTCGGGTCGGCGGGTCGATGACGCCGATGTGGCGCTGTTACATGGCCCCGCCGAGCTGAATTATCTCGCCTTGACAGTGCCCATCGTGAGTGTCGATTCCACCTTGAGCAGGGCGCGCGACGACCGGCTTTTATCCGTTTCAGACTGTCTGCAGATCGCTCGAGCCGCACGTTCGTTATATTTCAAGGATCGAAGCTGGAAGCGGATTGTGCAGGCAGCGGGCATGGACTGGACCACTCTGTCTGCAATTATTGAGACGGAATGGGTTGACCAAAAGCGGCTGGACGCTCTTGAACTGGTTGAGGCGCTGAACGATCCAACGCCGAAAGCGCCTCGAAACCATGCCTGGAATTTCAATGCAACGCCGCTTTGGCGGAAAATGTATCCACCAGGTCAAAACTAACCGGCAATGTAGACCTGAGCCTGAATCGCGCCACGCGTGTGCAACGATTTTGCAACGCGCAGCCTTCCTGCGCCTGTGAGACTATGGCTTTACAACGCAGCTCACGAGGAACGCTCATGGCAAATACGATTATCGACCTACAGACGAGCGAACGCCAACAAGAGCTTTTGGCGCTGATAAACATGATCGGTTATGCTATTGGCATCGCTGAATCGCAGGGGGTAAACGCTGCCGCAGCGCATCTTAATGCCGCTCGTCAAATTCTCGCATCGGAATTGCAGGAAGAATTTTCCAGTGGTCTGTCAATGGAAAACATCAAAAGGCTCGCTTCGGCGCGACCCGGCAATTGCTGACTGTCCATCATTGACACTGCGGGTAGCTCTGGCCACGGCATCGGGATGAGCCGTGGCTGACCGTGGCGACCAAGTTCGCTGTCAGGGATATCATGGCCTGGGTGGTTCGGGCTCGCTAGGGTGTCCACGGTCACAGGCAACCGCATCGCGCATTGTTGCCAGAAGCGGCTAATTGCCAAGGTAGATCTGCTGGGAGCCGACCGCTTCAAGGCACTGGAGAAAATACGCCGCGGAAAACTTCCCCTTGGCAAGTTTGTTCCTGATGTTTGTCTCCTTCTCGTCGGTGCCTATAGCCGCGAGTCCTTCCACAAGAGGTGCATAGGTAAGGGCACCGTCAAGTTAATCGCCACCGGTCAGAAATGTTGCGGGCGGCTTTCGCTTATGCGGTTTGCAGGCGTGCGATTTCGTTCCGCATCTGCATGGCTTCGGTTGTCAGTTCGCGGTGATGGTCTGACGAGATCTCGTGGCGCGGAATGTGGAAAAGGTTGGCGACAGGGTCACGGATTGAAACGAAGCACTGGAGACGTCGGGCTGACGTGAAGCCCTTCATGATCCGTTCTCGCCGCCGGGCCGATTGATGGGAATTCTCCGCCGGTCTTCGCGGCCTGACGCTGCGTCATCCCTTCCGAGACCGCCAGGCGAACCTTCAGATATAATTCCACAGTGTAGATCCCCTGTCCCTCCTGCGTTCTTTGCAGAAGGAAATAGGTGGCCGGATTTTACTCCGCCCGCGCCCGGACCATTCCGCCGCTACCGTGGACTAATTTTGCACCGCCGCTCTCAGGCTAAGGGGACGGCGCGGTATCAGGCGTCATTCTTCCGATCAGGCTCAGTCTCGACGACTGGTAGGACGCGAACGCTGTCTCTCTCTACCAATTGGACGGGCAGGATAAGCCGGGAGGGCTGCTCCACCGCCGGCGGTCGTGCGGCAGCTGTCCGGATCGCTTTGACAAGCGTCTCCGCGGAGAACACGCCCACATCAAGCAATGGAATCGCAACGGTCGTCAAGGGAACCGACAGGTGGGCTCCGAACTTGATGCCATCAAATCCGATGATGGAAACATCCTTCGGGACCTCGATTTTCGCCCGTTGCAGGCTGCCAATGAACCCAATCGCGATCTCATCTGAACAGCAGAACACTGCCGTCGGCCGATCGCTGGCCGGCATCGCCAGCCAAACGGCTGCGGCGCCAACGCCAGCGTCGAAGCGGAAGTCCCCATTGAGGAACCAGTCTTCCCGTATGGGCAATTCGAGTTCGCGCATGCGCTGGCGCATGCCCTCCTCTCGCCGCCGCGCCGCGAAGTTCGCGGCATTGCCTCTGATGTGCCCGATCTTCCGATGACCGAGATCATGGAGATGATCGACGGCAAGGCGCCCACCCTGTGCGTTGTCTGTACTGATATGCGGAAATGGGAGCGATTGCGGCCAATCGAAGGCGCATACCAGCGGTACGTTCACCACATCGGCTCGATCAAGCAACCGCACTGCTATGTTGTCACCTCCCAGCACTATGACGCCATCGCATCTGCTACGGTTCATATAGCTCAGCAGGTCTATCTTGCCGCCCGGGCTGTTGTGGGCGGATTGGTCCCCGACAAACATGCTGTAGCCGGCTGCCGTCAGTACCGAGGCGACCCCGGCGAGGATTTCTGAAAAGAGCGGGCTCGAAAGATCCGGCACGAGGACGAAAACCGCCTGAGTGCGCTGCTGGCGAAGATTTCTGGCCGCTACATTGATGGTGTAGCCGACCGCCTCCACCGCATGTGCCACGATCTCCAGCGTTTCGGGCGCCACTTTTTCCGGATTGGAAAGTGCTCGGCTTACTGTGGAAGGCGAAACGCCCGCGCGCCTGGCCACATCGACAATTCGGGGTAAACGGCTCATGGCAGGCACCTTATGTATCGCAACTCATTATATCGGCATTCCACTCACTAAACTGCTTCGGATGGACTTCCCTTGAGTGAAAAACTTTAACCTTGAAATAAATTCCAAACGGTGTAATTTCAAGCATGAAATCGATGTCATAACAAGCCGCACAAAAGCGGAGATGAATCCTGGAACTTCAAAAAAACAGGGGAACAACCATGCGTAAAACTCTTTTAGTGCTCGCGATGACATCGATGTCATTTTCCCAAGCTGTCGCCGATCCTGCCGCAGAGGTGACCCATTGGTGGACGTCTCCCGGCGAGTCCCGAGCCGTTGGCGTGCTGGCCGGAGCCTATCGCGCCCAAGGCGGCGAGTGGATCGACAGCGCCGTTGCAGGGGGCGCAAATGCCCGTGCGGTTGCCTACAACCGGATCATAGGCGGCAATCCACCGACAGCCAGCCAGTTCACCGCCGGCAATGAAATGAACTCGATGGTGCAGCAAAACCTGCTACGGGACGTGACGCCGCTGATCAACGAGTTTGGCTACGACAAGGTTCTAACGCCGGTACTCGCCCGAGCCGTCCTGCGCGACGGTCATTATTACGGACTGCCGGTGTCAATGCAGGTCCAGAACGTCTTTTTCTACTCCCTGCCGGTGATGAAGGCAGCCGGTGTCGATGTCGATGCCTTGACTGACTGGCCGTCATTCTTCGACGCGCTGGATAAGGTCAAAGCTGCTGGCTACGTGCCGCTGGCGTTCGGGGTCGATCCCGCGCTTCTCAGGCATCTCTTTTCGGTCGTGCTGATGCAGGCGGGGGGCAGGGACCTCTACACGAACGTTCTGGGCGACAACTATCAGGCGGCGTTGGCATCGCCGAAGTTCCTGAAGGTGGCAGAGTATTTCCTCAAGTTGCGGACCTATACCGACGAAGGAGCAGAGAACCGCGCCTGGAATATCGCAACGAACATGGTCATCAAGGGAGAGGCCGGTTTTCAAATCATCGGTGATTTTGCCAAGGGGGAAATTACCAATGCCGGAATGAAGCCGGGCATTGATGTCGGTTGTTTCTCAGGCCCGGGCGAGCGGATCTACCAGATCGGCAGTGACGTGTTCGTTTTCCCCCTCGTGGAGGACGCCAATCATCAGGAGGGGCAGGCTCTGCTCGTCAAGACATTGCTTGAGCCCAAGGTGCAGTTGGATTTCGCCAAGGCCAAGGGCGGACTTCCGATCGCTAAGGATTTTGACGTCAGCCAGCTTGACGCCTGTGCGCAGAAGATGTTCCCAGCTGTGCTTTTGCCCGAAAATCAGGTGCCAGCGCCGGCGCAGCTTGTCTCGCCCGATGTATGGGGAGCTGTCACCGACGCCCTGGTGCAGGCTTGGTCGAACCCCACTTCAACTGCGGGCGATCTATCGGAGCAACTAATCTCCGCAATTGAACTCGCTCGATAAATTCGGCTGAGAGCGAGATTCACGATGGAGAGCACCACGCCCGGACGGCGCGCATCAAGCCGTCCTCCGTTCCGCATCCGTATGGAGCAAATTGCCGTTGTTCCGGCGTGGGCCATCTTGTTGATGGCCTATTTCGGGACGCTGATATTCACCGTGGTCTTGTCCTTTACAAGCTCTCGAGGCTTTCCACAGTTCGATTTTGTGGGATTGTCCCAGTATCGACGGTTGATAGCGACGCCGCGCTGGTCGGTGTCAGTGGAAAATCTTTTGATTTTCGGCACAGGGTTCATAGTCTGGTGTCTCGTGTTCGGCTTTCTTCTGGCCGTGGTGATGGACAGCCGCATCCGCGGCGAAGGATTCCTGAGGACCGTCTACCTCTACCCCCATTCCATGTCGTTCGTGGTCACCGGGCTCGCCTGGCAATGGATGTTCAATCCGGCATTGGGTATCCAGTCGACCGTCAGGGGTTGGGGCTGGGAAACGTTCACGCTGAACTGGCTGACCCGACCGGATCTCGCGATCTATGTCATGATCATTGCCGGAGCGTGGCAATCGACCGGCCTGATATCCGTCATCCTGCTGGCCGGTCTGCGCGGCGTGGACGCAGATGTCTGGAAGGCGACAAGGGTCGATGGCATACCGACCTGGCAGGTTTATTTGCGGATCGTGCTGCCGATGATCAGGCCAATGGTCGCCGTCTCCGTCATCATGCTCGCCATCTCCGTGGTCAAGGCCTACGACCTCGTGGTCGCGCTGACCAATGGCGGCCCGGGAATGTCAACAGAACTCCCGGCTAAGTTCGCAATGGACAACCTCTTTGCCCGCCAGAACATCGGCCTCGCCTCCGCTTCCATCACGCTCATCCTTGTAAGCGTCGTCGCCATCGTCGGACCCTGGATGTATTGCGAAGCGCGCAAGGCGAAGAATTCGGGAGGTCACTGAATATGGATCGTCAAGCCTCGGCTATGCAGGTCGACCGCAAGCCAATCCCCCGCAGCAGGCCTCGGCTCTTTTCTTCGGGCCGCATTGGACTTTACATCTTCGCCTTCGCGAGCATGCTGTTTTTCCTTCTGCCCTTTTGGGTCATGCTGGTGACTTCCCTGAAGCCTATGGATGAAATCCGGCTCGGCAATCTCCTGGCGTGGCCCCACAACCTGACGTTCCAACCCTGGATCGCGGCGTGGTCGTCGGCCTGCACGGGCCTTGTCTGCGACGGAATTCGCGGCGGCTTCGTCAATTCGGTCCTGATCACCGTTCCGGCGGTCATCATTTCCGTCCTGTTCGGGGCGATCAACGGTTATGCGATTTCGACATGGAAGCCGCGCGGGGCCGATCTTCTGTTCGGCGGCCTCGTGCTCGGCGCCTTCATTCCCTACCAGGTCTTCGTCTATCCAATGACCCGCATACTCGCCAATTTCGGCCTGTTCGGTTCGCTGGGCGGTCTGATCGGCATCCATGTGATCTTTGGGCTGCCCCTGACAACGATGCTCTTTCGCAATTTCTATGCCGGGATGCCCCCCGAGCTCTTCAAGGCGGCGCGTGTCGACGGCGCCGGGTTCTGGAAGATGTTTGTCTACGTCATGCTCCCCATGTCGATGCCGATCCTCGTGGTAGCCCTGGTGCTGCAGGTGACAGGCATCTGGAACGACTATCTACTCGGGCTCATTTTCGGTGGCAGTTCGTATGCGCCGATGACCCTGCAGCTCAACAACATCGTCAATACGGTCGAGGGCGAGCGCAACTACAATATCGACATGGCCGCGACCATCATCACCGCCCTCGTTCCCCTTCTTGTCTATTTTCTCTCGGGCAAGCTCCTGGTTCGCGGAGTAACCGCCGGGGCTGTGAAAGGCTGATCATGATAGAAGCAACCCCCTCCGCTCCCCTGGGAGCCCGCTCCAGCGTCTCGGTTCGCGACCTGACCATTGCCTATGGCGATCTGGAAATCCTGAAAGAGATGAACCTCGATGTCCGAACCGGTGAGTTTCTGGTTCTGCTCGGACCGTCGGGATGCGGCAAGTCTACACTGCTGAACGCGATCGCGGGGCTGAACGACATCCGTTCAGGCCAGATCTGCATCGGCGACGTTGATGTGACCTATGCGGAACCCTCGAAGAGAGGCATCGGCATGGTGTTCCAGTCCTATGCGCTCTATCCGAGGATGACGGTCGAGCAGAACATGTCGTTCGGCCTTCGGATGACATCGACGCCGAAAGCCGAAATCGGTGCTCGCGTTGCCGAAGCGGCCCGGATTTTGCAGCTGGAGCCACTTTTGAAGCGGCGCCCCGCGGAATTGTCTGGAGGCCAGCGACAGCGCGTCGCCATCGGCCGGGCATTGGTCAAGAAAGCCGGGGTCTTCCTCTTTGACGAACCGCTGTCGAATCTCGATGCGAAGCTGCGTTCCGAACTCAGGGTCGAGTTGAAACGCCTGCATCAGGATCTCGATTCCACGATGATCTATGTCACCCATGATCAGATCGAGGCCATGACACTTGGTGACAGGGTTGCCGTCATGAAGGACGGGATCATCCAGCAGCTCGGCACGCCGCATGAAATCTACCATCGTCCGGCCAATCGCTTCATCGCATCCTTCATCGGCACACCGGGTATGAATTTCATCGACGGAAAGGTCGAGATAGGCCCTGATGGCGCCTGTTTCCGATCTGCGGCCGTGGATGTGCCCCTCACGGGATATGAGCCGGCTGGACCTTTTCGCCAAGGTCCGGCCGTCCTGGGGATACGGCCGGAACATATCCAACCTGTGCCTGAAGACCTTGGCGGACCGGCAATGTCCGTCACACTGGTTGAGGCCATGGGGCCGGAAACGATCGTTCATGGACGAACCGGAGAAGACGCCTTGGCGCTGCGGGTGCCGGGCGAATTCGAGGGAGGTCGGGGGGACGTCCTGCATTTGAGTGTCGCCGCCGCGAAGGTCAATCTCTTCGACACCGCCAGCGGTCTGCGTCTTTAATCTTCAAAAATACATATCGGAAGAAGTCCTCCAGATGACCATGCTACAACCTTTCTGTTTCCAGATTTTTTCGGCGCGGGAGTTTCCACCAATTTCCGAGCAGCTTCGTCGTGTGGCCGAAATCGGCTTCCGGGCGATCGAGACCTATCGCGACCTCTATGAAAACCCGGCACAAATGCGAGAGCTGCTCGATCAATACAATCTCTCCGCTCCGACGGGCCACTTCGCGCTTTCGGCGCTGGAATCAGAGCTTGAGCGCCATATGAAGGCAGCCCGCATTCTCGGCATCGAAACGATGATAGTGCCTTTCCTGCCTCCCGCCAACCGTGCGACGGACGTCGCCGGTTGGAAGGCGATCGGGGCGCGTCTGGAAGACATGCGCAGACGCGTGGAGGTGGAAGGCTTCGGCTTTGCCTGGCACAACCACAACTGGGACATGGCTCGGCTGGAGGACGGCAGCACGGCCATCCAACATATCCTGGGTGAGGAAATGCAGTGGCAAATGGATGTCGCCTGGCTGGCGCGCTCCGGCCAGGACCCGTTCGAATGGATGAGACGATACCACGGACGCATATGCAGTATCCATTTCAAGGATATGGCCCGCCCGGGCGAAAACGAGGATGAGATGGGCTGGGCCGATCCCGGTGAAGGCATCCTGCCCTGGGATGCGCTCTGGGCTGCGGCGATCGAGGCCGGCGCAAGCATTTCCGTGGCCGAACACGATATGCCGAAGGACTACGTCCGCTTTGCAAGTAAGGCCATGGCCCAGCTCAGGATTCTCGCAGGGGAGATCGCGTAAATGATACATCTGGCTCCAATGCGCGTCGGCGTGGTCGGCTGCGGCAGCATCTCCGATATCTATCTTCGCAATGCCCCGCTGTTTCCGTCGTTCAAGATTGCCGGTGTCGCCGACATCCGGCCAGAGGCTTCCGCTGCAAAGGCGGCGCAATACGGCATCAACTCAATGACTGTGCAGGCGATGATGACGCGCGATGACATCGATGCCATCCTCAATCTGACGATCCCGGAAGCGCACGCCCCCATTGCCCTGCAAGCAATCGCAGCCGGCAAGCATGTCTATCTTGAAAAGCCGCTGGCAACGTCGCTTGCCGATGCGCGCGCCATTCTGGACGCCGCGGCAGAGGCGGGTGTGCGGATAGGTTCAGCGCCGGATACAGTTCTGGGACCAGGGGTATCGACGGCGCGCGAACTGATCGTCTCGGGGCGTATCGGTCGACCATTGATCGGGACCTCGGCAATGATGAACCATGGCATGGAGGCGCGTCATCCCAGCCCGGATTTCTTCTTCAAGCCGGGCGGGGGGCCGGTTTTGGACATGGGACCGTACTACGTCGCGCTGATGACGGCACTTCTGGGCGGCGTTACCGCCGTGGAAGCAAGCGGCCTTATCGGCTTTGCGGAGCGGACAATTACCACGCCCGGAGCGGCCCGTCAGGGAGAGACCATTAGGGTCGAGACCTTTACGACGGTGCAGGGGATGCTCTATTTCGAATGTGGAGCTCAGGTCAGTTTTTCCTATAGCTGGGATATCTGGAAGCACAGCCTACCGCCACTCGAACTACACGGAACCGAAGCCTCCCTGCGGATCCCGGATCCCAATTTCTTCGCGGGCAAAATCGAGATTGGCGTAGGACGCGATCCCTGGGAGGAGATCGATACATCTGCACTGCCGTACGGTGAGCCCAATTATCCCTATCCCGGCATGGCCGGTTTCCCCGACGATGTGAAGCCCTTGTTCGCCAACTATCGCGGTCTGGGCCTCGCCGACCTCGCCACTTCGATCGCGGCGGACAGACCCCACCGCGCTTCGGGCGAGGTTGCGTTCCATGTGCTGGAAGTTCTGACCGCGATCATGGAGGCCGCCACCCATGGACGGCGCATCCATATCGTGTCGAAGCTCGGCATGGCGATCCCATCTTCCGAGACTCCGGCATTGTGTGGTTGATCGCGTTTCACATATCTATCGGAATCGACAGGGAAATCTATAAATGGCGACACTTGATCGAGAACTTCTTTTGTCTGCGCATCTGGCGCTTGACCGCTTCGGTCACGCCGCGGTTCTGGCCTGGGGGTATAGACCTTGAAGCGGTGGGTTTTCGGGGCGTTGTGGCCCATGTCTCCGGCGGCGGCGATGATGCGGGAGGCGTCGCGCTAACCTGCGCCTCGATAGCGGGAATGACGGTTGCCAGCCTGTGGCCGTCATAGGGCTTGCCGAGCAGTGCCTGAATGGGCTCCATTGCAAACATTTCGCTTGGCCTTGAAGAGGCCTTCCTACACCTCAATCACGCGGTTTTGGCATCGAGATTCTGCGCGAGCCGGGCCACCACCTCGGTGACCGCGCTCGGCCCAATGCCGAAAGCGCGTTCTACCATGCGAGCCTCTCCACGAATGTCGCCGGTTAGATTGAAAATTGCAGCCTGCCCCTTGCGTAAAGCGCGCATGACCTCGACTCCTTTGATCGTCGCATAGGCCGTTTTCAACGTCTTGAACCCTCTGACCGGCTTGATCAGCTGTTTCACCACAAGATCACCTCGGCCTGGAAATGCCGCCACTTGAACCGAAGGTCCGCGCAGCGAAATCGCTCATCAAAAGTCTCGCTGAAAATCACCAGCGCTCTTTCCGGCATCAACGGATCTTTCGCAACGGAGCCCCGAAGAGACGGTGGCTAGGCTCAGCATCTAAATCGACATTGCGGATGGCGGGAGAGAGTTCCGCTTCAGCCATCCGCCCGGATCAATTTCCTGATCTTCGGTCTACTAGGGAACAGGTCTTCCAGATCTCGACAAGCCGTGCATTTCAGGCGCCGACCACCCGTAGAAAATGCGCTCATCCTCACTCGTCCGCTTTGACCAGCCGTCCCTCTTCGGCCTTGTAGAAAAACTGGCTTGCGACCAGCCAACCCTTCAGCGGGCGCAGCGGCAATATGCAGGTGAGCGCCATGAACGGTATGGTGACCAGCAGATGAGCCCACCAGGCCGGTTCATAGACGATCTCGAACCACACGCCCAGCAGCATGCTCGGCACGCAGGCAAAGCACATGACGAAGAAGGCCGGACCATCCGCCGGGTCGGCAAAGCCGTAATCCAGGTCACAGATCTCGCAACGGGGCTTGAGGGTCAGGAAGCCATTGAACATATGGCCCTGGCCGCAACGCGGGCAGCGTCCGCGAATGCCTGTTTCCATCGGCGCAAGGGGCGGGAATTGGTCTTCCATGGTGAGTCACTCACTTTGTTTCATATTGATTGCATCAATATCAGATATTGAATGCAGATAATATGCGACAATGTGGCCTGCCGATGAAACGGCAGGATTAGAAGAACGAGCCGGCCATCTCCGGCGAGCCTTCCAGAGCGTGGCCCATGAATTCCAGGGCACCTTTCAGCTTTTCCCGGGTGATGGAGCCACCCAGGCAGACCCGGACGGCCTCGTCGGGCGTACCCTCGACGGTAAACGCATCGCTGGCGACGACACCAATGCCGGAATTGCGCATATGGCTGCCGAAGGTGGACCGGGTCCAGCCATTGGTCAGCGGCAGCCAGATGTTGAAGCTGATCGGATCGGCCCGGTAACTGCCGGCCGGCAGCAGGGCGGCGACAATCTGCTGGCGCGCCGCCGCCTCGGTCCGGATGAAGCGCAGGATGGTGTCGGCCGTGCCATCCTCGATCCAGCGCGTCGCCAGCGCCACATTGAGCGGCGAGGCCATGACATTGTTGGCACGCATGGCGCTGACGAAGGGCCAGGCGGATTTGGTATCCGGCGCAACGACATAGGCAAGCCTTAGGCCCGCACCGATACATTTGGCCAGTCCGCCGATATGCCAGGTCAGATCGGGCGCCATGGTGGCCAGCGGCGGCGGTGCATGGACCGGGATGAAACCATAGGCGTCGTCCTCGACGATCGGTACGTGATATTTGCGGGCCACGGCGCAGATTTCCTCCCGCCGCTTTTCCGGCACGGTCAGCGTCGTGGGGTTCTGCAGGGTGGGGTTGAGATAGATCGCCTTGGGCGAGCGGCTTTTGCAGGCTTCTGCCAACGCGTCCGGGATGACGCCATGTTGGTCCATGGCCAGGCCGCAGAGGCTGAGGCGCAGTTGTGCGGCAATCGAGCGAATACCGGGATAGGTGATATTTTCGCACAGCACCGTCTGGCCAGGCTTTGCCAGGTTGGAGAGGATCGCCAGCAGGGCGGGGTGGGCGCCAGGTGTCACGAATATCCGCTCCTGGGACGGCACCAGGCCGCGACGACTGAGCCAGGCGGCGGCGGCATCCTTGTCCATCGGCGAGCCGCCAAACCCCTGGTAGCGCAATAGCGACACCAGATTGGTGGCAACAGCTGTGAGCCCCTCCTGCATGCGGGCCAGCAAGGCCGGGTCGTCGGGCTCCGGCGGCATATTCATGGAAAAATCGATCGCCAGGGTTCGGCGCGGGTCCGGCGCCGCGTCCAGCTGGAAACCGCGCCGCTCTCGCTCCGCGCCCCCCGTCACAAAGGTGCCGCGCCCGACATGGGAACTGACGAGGCCGCGCTTGTGCGCCTCGACATAGCCGCGCGCCACGGTGGTAAAGTCGATATTAAGGCGCTTTGCCAGATCCCGCTGCGGCGGCAGGCGGTCGCCGACAACCAGGACGCCGCTGCGCAGATCCATCTCGATCAGGTCGGCGATCGCCATATAGCGCGGGCTGGTGCTGCGGGTCAGGTCTGGTAGCCATTCTTTCATATCATGCCCTGCGCGATTCTGTACTGTTCCATTGACTGTATATTGTCGCAGCTGCGCGCTGTCATCAGGAAAGACGTGCGACCGGCTCCGGCGAGCTAATCGATGCGTTTCTTCAACGAAAACCGCCCAAAGCAGCCCAAGTCAAGCGGAGGTTCGATACCTCGGACCCCGGAAGCCCATAAATTGATCGCAGATTGAACGCATCAAAATCGCGCCATAGCGCTGCAGATTTCGGCAGGCATTTGCCTTCGGATTCGACAGGCCTTTCTAAATTACCCCTATATTGAATGCATAATTGAATGTATCTGCTTATTATTTGATCGGATATTGCCAAAAATCAATTTGGCACGGGCTTTGCAATCTTTGAACTGCGCCCCACGAGAGGCTCACGTTCAACCAGAGGAGCGATCCATGCCCGCAGTGACCAAACCGGCCCATGAAAAGGGTGACTTCTTCGTCGACTATGAGGAGAAGGTGTTCGAAGACGTCCAGGCCGCGGAGGGCGACAAAGCCCTCATTACTTTCCACACCGTGGCCTTCGAAGGCTCGATCGGCCTGGTCAACCTGCTGCAGGCCAAGCGGCTGAAGCGCAAGGGCTTTGAGACCTCCGTCCTGCTGTATGGTCCGGGCGTGACGCTCGGTGTACAGCGCGGCTTCCCCAAACTCGGCGACGAAGCCTTCCCCGGACATCTCAACTTCAACAACCAGATCGCCGGTTTCATGGAAGAGGGCGGCAAGGTCTATGCCTGCCGGTTCGCGCTGCAGGCGTTGTATGGCCATGGCGAGCCGTCGCTGATCCCCGGCATCAAGCCGATCAGCCCGCTCGATGTGCTCGATTTGATCCTGATCCACCGTCGCGACGGCGCCTTCATCCTCGACACCTGGACGCTCTGACCCATCAGGCGGGGCGCGTGTCGCCCCGCCGCCTTTTCACCTCAGCCAAAGGACCGTGTCATGGACAAGAAAATCGTGCGGGCCGCCGCCGCCCAGATCGCGCCGGACCTGACCTCGCGCGAGAAGACCATCGCCCGCGTGCTGGAAACGATCCGCGAGGCGGCATCCCAAGGTGCAGAGCTGATCGTCTTTCCCGAGACCTTCGTGCCATGGTATCCCTATTTCTCCTTCGTGCTGCCGCCGGTCCTGTCGGGGCGCGAACATATCAGGCTCTACGAGGAGGCGGTCACCGTTCCGTCGCCCGCCACCAATGCGGTCGCCGCCGCCGCCCGCGAACACGGCATCGTCGTGTTGCTGGGCATCAACGAGCGCGACCACGGCACGATCTATAATACTCAGCTGCTGTTCGATGCCGATGGCACGCTGATCCTCAAGCGGCGCAAGATCACGCCGACCTTCCACGAGCGCATGATCTGGGGGCAGGGAGATGGCTCCGGCCTCAAGGTCGTCGACAGTGCCGTCGGCCGCATCGGTGCGCTGGCCTGCTGGGAGCATTACAATCCGCTGGCCCGCTATGCGCTGATGGCCCAGCATGAGGAAATCCATCTCGCGCAGTTTCCGGGCTCGCTGGTCGGCCCCATCTTTGCCGACCAGATGGAGGTGACGATCCGCCATCACGCGCTCGAAAGCGGCTGCTTCGTGATCAATTCCACAGGCTGGCTGACGCCCGAACAGATCCAGTCGATCACGCCGGACCAGGGCCTGCAGAAGGCGCTGACCGGCGGCTGCATGACGGCGATCATCTCGCCCGAGGGCAAACATCTTGCCCCGCCGATCACCGAGGGCGAGGGCATCCTGATTGCCGATCTCGACATGAGCCTGATCGTCAAGCGCAAGCGCATGATGGATTCGGTCGGCCACTATGCCCGCCCCGAACTGCTGCATCTCGTCCTCAACGACAGGCCGACCGCCCCGATGGTCACCCCAGCCGCCCTTCCTCTTCCCGAACGGACCCAGACAAGGATCGACACCGATGGACACGAGAACCCTTCCCTCGACCGAAACGCTGATCAACGAGTTGCAGTCCTTCGGGGCTAGGCTGGTCGATCCCAAGGCGGGCCTTGAAAGCCGCCGCGGCGGCGCCGGCCCATCCGATCACAAGGCGCTGACCATCGACGGCATGACCGTCATGGTGCCGGTGCATACGGCACCGGCCTTCGAGAGCCCCTATGTCGTCGAGAAGCCTGACGAAACCGGCCGGAGCCGCATCAGCCGCGACGGCACTGTGCTGGGCGAAGTCTCCTTTCCGCTGCGACCGCGGTTTTACGAGCGCTCCACGGCGGAGGGCGTTCCCTATTCGCAGATCGCCGTGCTGCACGGTCGCGACGTGCTGGCGACCACGGTGCTGCAGACCTGCATCCGCTACCAAAGCCGCACCAAGACCTGTCAGTTCTGTGCCATCGGCCAGTCATTGGCGGCGGGTCGGACCATCGCCCACAAGACGCCCGCGCAACTGGCCGAGGTCGCCAAGGCCGCGGTCGAGCTGGATGGCGTCAAGCACATGGTCATGACGACAGGTACCCCCAAGGGCGACGACCGGGGTGCCGCCGTGCTGGCGGAAAGCGCCCGCTCCATCAAGGCCGCCGTCGACCTGCCGATCCAGGGCCAGTGCGAGCCGCCGGAAGACGATATCTGGTTCGAGCGCATGAAGGAGGCCGGCATCGACACGCTCGGCATGCATCTGGAGGTCGTCACACCCGACGTCCGCGCCCGTATCATGCCCGGCAAGGCGCAGGTGCCAGTGGAGAAATACATGCGGTCCTTCGAGGCAGCGGTAAAGGTTTTTGGTCGGGGCCAGGTCTCGACCTATATCCTCGCCGGTCTCGGCGATACGCGCGAAGCCATTCTGGATATCTGCGAAAAGCTTGTCGTGACAGGCGTCTATCCATTCGTGGTGCCCTTCGTGCCGATCTCCGGCACGCCGCTGGAAAGTCATCCCACCCCATCGCCAGCCTTCATGCATTCGATCCTCGAGCCGCTGTCGCGCATGCTGGTCGAGAGCGGCCTGAGGTCCGTCGATATCAAGGCCGGCTGCGGCAAATGCGGCGCCTGCTCGGCACTGTCCACCTATGAGAGGAGACTGACCGCATGATCTTCGAACCGATCATCCCGTTCAAGACAGCCGAATACCAGGTCAAGTTCGCCACATCAGCCTGGGAGCGACGGGAGGCTCATGCCCTTCGCCGCGCCGTGTTCTGCGAGGAGCAGAAAATCTTCGATGGCGACGATCGCGATGCGATCGACGATCATGCCATTCCGATCGTCGCGCTGTCGATGCTGGGCGTGGTCTCTGACCAGCTGGTCGGCACCGTGCGCATCCACGAGGCGGAGCCCGGGGTGTGGTGGGGGTCGCGGCTGGCGGTGCACGAGGATTTCCGCAAGATCGGCGCTCTCGGCGCCACCCTGATCCGGCTTGCGGTCTCTTCCGCCCATGCCATGGGCTGCCACCGCTTCCTTGCCAACGTCCAGGTGCAGAACGGCCTGCTGTTCCGGCGGCTGCATTGGGATGTGATCGAGGAGTTCGAGATCTACGGCAAGCCGCATCTGAGGATGCAGGCTGATCTTGCGCATTACCCGCCCTGCATCACACCCGAGGCCGGCTTCGTCGCGCTCCCGAAAAAGGCGGCCTGAGGATGTCCTTCGATCTTGCCGCCATCGCCGACAGGCTCAGGGCCAGCGCCGGCATATCAGCCAAGGCCGATATCGGCGCCGTAGCCGCCCGGCTCGGGCTCTCCAGTCAGGCTGTCGCGGTCGGCGATGATTGCGCGGCAATCCCGGATGGCGACGGTTTCCTGCTGTTGGCCATCGAAGGCTTCATCAACGAATTCGTCGCTGCCGACCCATGGTTTGCCGGCTGGTGCGGGGTCATGGTCAATATCTCGGACGTCGTCGCCATGGGTGGACGCCCCATCGCCGTGGTCGATGCCGTCTGGGCCAACGGCGAGGACGGGGCAGCCTCTGTCTTTGAGGGCATGCGGGCGGCGGCCGAGACCTTCGGCGTTCCCATTGTTGGCGGCCATACCAATATCCGGACCGACCGCGGCCAGCTCTCGGTCGCGATTCTCGGCCGGGCCAGGCGTCTGTTGACCAGTTTCGACGCCAGGCCGGGCGACCGGTTGATCGCCGCCATCGATCACCGCGGCCGCTACCGCGAACCCTTCAACAATTGGGAAGCCGCCACGTCGGCCCCGCCGGAACGGCTGCGCGCCGACCTCGACATCTTGCCCGAGATCGCCGAGGCCGGATTGGCCTTTGCCGCCAAGGATATCAGCCAGGGCGGCATCATCGGCACCGCGATCATGCTGGCGGAATGCTCCGGCGTCGGCATTGAGATCGACCTCAAGGCCATTCCGTTGCCCGACGGCGTGGCCATGGAGCGCTGGCTGTCGACCTTTCCAAGCTTCGGGTATCTGCTTGCGGTTCCGGAGGAAAACGCCGCTGTCGTGCTGGAGCGTTTTGCCACGAGAGACATTGTGGCCGCCGTCATCGGTGCGGTGACGCCGGGCTCGCAAATCGCGGTGACCGCGGATGGGAAGCGCGAACTGATCCGCGACCACCAGGCCACGCCGCTGATGCGCCTCGCCAGGGAGGCCGCTGAATGACCCGCCCCTTGCGCATTGCCATGCTGACCCATTCGACCAATCCCCGCGGCGGCGTGGTGCATGCCATGCATTTGAGCGAAACCCTGGTGGCGCTTGGTCACGACGTGGTCTTGCACGCACCCGACGCCAGCGGCCAGGGGTTCTTTCGCCGGCCGCGATGCGGCACCGCATGCTTGCCTGTCGCTCCCGCGCCAGTACCCATGACTGAAATGGTGGAGCAGCGCGTGGCCGACTATGTGGACTATTTCGAACGACCGTCAGCGCGGGGTTTCGACCTCTACCATGCCCATGACGGCATTTCCGGCAATGCCCTGGCGACCTTGAAGGAGCGCGGGCTGATCCGCGGATTTGCCCGGACCGTCCACCATATCGACCAGTTTTCCGATCCGCGCCTGATGAACCTACAACACCGCTCGATCGACCGTGCCGACCGCTTCTTCACCGTCAGTTCGATGTGGCAAGCGCTGCTCGCTGCCGAGGGCAAGGCATCGGTCAATGTTGGAAACGGCGTCGACACGACCCGTTTTTCGCCTCGGCAGGACGAGAGGGACGTTGGCTTGCGCACACGGCTCAACCTGCCGTCAGGTCCTGTCTTTCTCGGTATCGGCGGCGTAGAGGCCCGCAAGAACACGCTTGGTATTCTCCAGGCCTTCGCCCAGCTCAAGGCGGTCAGGCCGGATGCGCAACTGGTGATTGCCGGCGGTGTGTCGCTGCTGGATCATGGTGTCTACCAGAGCGAATTCCACGCTGTGCTCAAAGGATTGCCCGCTCTTCGCGGTGCCGTGCACCTGATCGGCGCGGTCGCGGACGAGGACATGCCGGCGCTGTTTCGACTGGCCGATGCGCTGGTCTTTCCTTCGGTGAAGGAAGGGTTCGGCCTTGTCGTGCTGGAGGCCATGGCAAGCGGCGTGCCGGCCGTCGTCTCCTCCATCGCGCCGTTTACCGAATATCTCTCGCCCGATGATGCCATCTGGTGCGATCCGCGCAATCCGGCCTCGATCGCCGAGGCCATGATGCTGTCGCTTGCCGAGCCGATCCGTCGCCGGCTGCTGCCTGCAGGGCTTGCCGTTGCCGCCCGTCACGGCTGGCAGAAGACCGCCGAGGCCCATATCGCCAGTTATCTTGAACTCAGGGAGCCCGCCGATGCCTGAAATGCGTTTTGTCGTGACCTGGCCCGGTGGCCGGGACGAGGAATGTTATTCGCCCTCACTGATCATCAAGGATTTCTTCGCCGAGGGGCAGAGCTATCCGCTTGCCGATTTCCTCGACCGCAGCCGACAGGCGTTCACCATCGCCAGCGATCGGGTGGAGGCCAAATACGGATTTCCCTGCTCGCTCGCCCGCGGCCAGCTTGCCCGCATCGAGACCGCCGCGTCAGGCTTTCGCGACCGCCAAGCCGCCACCGTCCTCATGAAGACTTTCCTCGCTTAAGGAGCGAACCATGACCCCGTTTACCTTGAAGAGCCACTATCAGGCTGTTGTCATTGGCGGAGGCCAGGCCGGGCTCTCGGCCAGCCATTATCTCCAGATCCAGGGCATCACCCATGTCGTGTTCGAGGCGAAGACCGCCGCCCACAAATGGCGCGACCAGCGCTGGGACGCGTTTTGCCTGGTCACGCCCAACTGGCAATGCCAATTGCCCGGCCATGCCTATGATGGGCCGGACCCCCATGGCTTCATGGTGAAGGACGAGATCCTCGACTATGTCGGACGGTTTATCGAGAAAGTGGATGCGCCGATCCTCGAAAACACCGTCGTGACATCGGTCGAACGGCTCGGCGATGGTTTTCGCGTCGAAAGTTCCGCCGGCGCGGTGACGGCGGATGCCGTGATCATCGCCACCAGCCTTTATAGCGAACCGGCCGTTCCGCGCGCCGCAGAACGGCTGCCGGAAACGATCACCCAGGTCCATACCGCCGATTATCGCAATGCGGACCAATTGCCGGAGGGCGCTGTCATGGTTGTCGGCTCCGGCCAGTCCGGTTGCCAGATCGCCGAGGACCTGCATCTGGCCGGCCGCAAGGTGCATATGGTGACCGGCAACGCGCCGCGCTGCGCCCGCTTCTACCGCGGCCGCGACGTGGTCGATTGGCTCGCCGATATCGGCCAGTACGACATCACCATCGCCCATGACGGCATGGGCAAGAAAAGGCACGATACCAACCACTACCTGACCGGCCGCGACGGCGGCCGCGACATCGATCTCCGTAAATTCGCGCTGGAAGGCATGGCGCTCTATGGCCGCATGGAGACGGTCAGTGGCGGCCGCATGATCTTCGCTGCGAACCTGAAAGCCAATCTGGACGAGGCCGACCGGGTCTATAACGGCATCAACGCCTTGATCGACCGCCATATCGCGGAGAAGGGCATCGCGGCGCCGGAAGGCTCCGTGTATCAGCCGCTCTGGTCCCCGGACCAGGAGATCACCGAACTCGATCTCGTCGCAGAGGGCATCACGTCGGTCGTCTGGGCGACCGGGTTTCGGCCGGACTGGTCCTTCGTCGGCCTGCCGATCTTCGACGGCACGGGCTATCCGGTGCAGCGTCGCGGCGTGACCGGCATCCCCGGCGTCTATGTTCTCGGCCTGCCCTGGCTGTGGACCTGGGGCTCCGGCCGTTTCCTCAGCGTCGGCAAGGATGCCGAGCATGTGGTCCGTCACCTCACGGATTTCGTTGGCGAAAACCAGCCAGCTCCAAACCGGGTTATGGCCGGGTGAAACCGCGGCCGAGTTGCCGTTCTCTTGCGATAAGGAAACCCATCATGAACATGATGCCGGGCGATCTTCCCACCCTTTGCAGGTCCAGCGCCCGGTCCCGGGCGCTCGTCGAGGCTGCGCTTTGCCCGCAGATCTTGCTCGGCATGCCGCATCTGACGCCCTTCGGCCTGTCGCGCACATGGTTGCTGAAGGAGCTCGGGCATCGGCACTGGCTTCTCCTGGCCGGTCGGCTGGGCCTCGATGACGCCGATTTCCGCACCCCGGACGGTGGCGAAGCCTATGCAGCTTTTTCGGCTCTGAAGATCGACGCCCGGTTGTCGCAGGGCCGCCCCAATGCGGTCCTGACGATCCGTTCCAGCCTCTACCGCGTCTCCGATACGCGTACGGAAAGCGTCCATGCATTGCAGGTCGATGGCTGCGAGATCGGGACGGTCGTGCTTCAATCGGTCTTCGTGGCCCGCACCGGGCAGGACAACCGGTCCATCCGGCGCTCCCTGGTCCGCCATTTCCGGGCTGAGGGTCCTGCTGCGCAGAGCCTGCTGACGGAAGACATCGCAGCCTTACGCCTATGGAGCGGGCCGGAAGGCCCCCCGGAACGGGACATGTCTTTCCAGCCCTGTCCGTTTGAAGAGTTCAACGGCGCCGGACTGCTCTACTTTGCCGAATATGTTGGCCTGATGGGCCGTGCCTTCTGTCAATGGGAGGGGCTGGCGGCAGTGGAGAGGCTGGATCGGCCGATGTCGGTGCTTTTCTACGGCAATATCAATCAGGGTGAGAACCTTTGCATTGGCTTCTATCGATCAGATGATCTGAAACAGGCGAGCCGTTGCGCCATTCAGCGGCCGGATGGCTCTGTTCTGGTTCGCGCTTTCTTTGGCTAGGAAGATGGTCGCGGGGCAACACAGCGATGCGCCTGGTGCCCTGTCAGATCAGAAATTTTCCGGATTCAACAGAATCTCAGACAACAAAAAAGCCCGGAAAACCGGGCTTTCTGTTTGCTTCTGGACCATCTAGGATGGTCTGAAACGGGAATTTGGTGCCCAGAAGAGGACTCGAACCTCCACACCCTTTCGAGTACCAGCACCTGAAGCTGGCGCGTCTACCAATTCCGCCATCTGGGCGACGGTCAGGCATGTAAGGGGGTGGCCCTTTCCTGTCAACTGGCTTTTTGAAGTTTTCGTGTCGAACGTGAAAAAACCTTGTATCAGGCTGCAGTTAAGGGCGCGATGGCATCCGGAGACGGGATGCCATCAAACGAGTCCTCAGGCGCTCGTTGCCACCAAGAGCCATGTCGTTCTCCCATGCCACAAGTAGCATTGGTTCCAGCACTTGAGCGCCGGTAGTTTCCGCAAATAGAGCGGCCCTTTATGTCTCCGAAAAGACACGATCCCATTCGACAAAGTGATTGGCTGGACACAGGTTTGGTCATAGGATCTTTGCTTGGGACGGCAAGGGGCGAGACTTGCTGGCCGATCTGTTGAAATGCTGGTCGTTCCACGGGCTTTCAGCGCTCGTGGAGAGATCGAACAACGAGCCGTAATGATCCCGGACATCGCTTCGGGATCTCTTGAGGAGAGTGTGAATGTCTATGATCCGCAATGCTCTCATCGGCGCGGTGATGAGCCTGACCGGCGCCTTGCCGCAGTCGGTGCTCGCTGCCATGCCGGTGGCGCCTTCGGTGTCTGCGCCGTCCGTTGCATCCGACATTGTCGATGTGCGGGTCGTCTGCGACCGAAATGGCTGCTACGATCGCCCGGTTTATCGCCCGCCGCCGCCGCGTCCGATCTATCGGCCGCCACCGATCTATTACCCGCCGCCGATCTATCGGCCGCCGCCGCCGCCGATCTACTATCCGCCACCGGTCTATCGGCCGCCGGCCCGCAATTGGTCGCTGCATGTGCGCTGGTGCCTGGATCGATATCGGTCCTACAATCCTGAGACAAACCGGTATCTGGCCTATGACGGCTACTACAAGGCTTGCCGGTCGCCCTATTATTGAGGCGCTGTCGTTCAACAGGTGGGGCGGGGACGAAAGTTCCCGCCTTTTTTCATGAGGGGCTTTCCGTCTCCGACTGCGCCCTGTCGGTGTGTCCGAGGTCGCGCTCGGGGTCAATGATGTCGCGCACCCGCTGCTTCAACTCCTTTGGCCCCGGAAAGCCGCCGTCGCGCTTGCGCTCCCAGATCAGCGCGTCATTCAGGCGGATTTCGAAATTGCCGCCGGTGCCGGGTATCAGCGCCACTTCGCCAAGATCGCCGCCGAAGGTCTGCAGCAGTTCCTGCGCCATCCAGCCGGCGCGCAAAAGCCAGTTGCACTGGGTGCAGTAGAGAATGGTGATGCGGGGTTTGTCGTTCATTGTTCGTCTCCACGGGGGCCGGTCACGATAATGTCAACTGATTTACTCATATTTTGACCGCCGTCCAGCTTGAGTTCGTGCGAGGCAATCCGCAGACAGGGACACATGTCAATTCACCAGAAGGAAAACCAGATGTCCAATCCTCCCGACCGCAACCGACTGATCGTTCCAGCCCTCGCGCCGGTTTATAGCGGCGGCTATGTCACCGTTGAAACCATTCTGCGCGTCGTCGCCGGCGTCCTGCTCGTCACCCATGGCTATGGCAAGATCCTCAATCCGATGGGGACCGTCGGCATGGTCGAGGGCCTGGGCTTCTATCCCGGCGTCTTCTGGTCGCCGTTGCTGGCCGCCACCGAATTCTTCGGCGGTATTCTCGTCGCCATCGGGCTTTTCACCCGGCCTGCGGCTGTCGCCGCGACCATCGTGCTGCTGGTCACGGTCTATTTCCATGGCGTGGTTCAGGCGCAGGGCCTTGCCGGCGCGGAAAAGTCGATCCTCTGGGCGGCTATCTTCCTGTTCTTCGCGTTCCGGGGTGGCAATGCGCAATCCGTGGACGCCAGACTGAAGAAAGTCTTCTGATCCCGAAGATCATGAGGCGGCGGATATATTTGTCCGCCGCCTTTATCCTGCGATGCGCCATCTTGAATGCTGCGCCGCATCGTGGTCATTTGCATGTCAGGATTTGAGCGAGGGGCAGGGGCACAGGCATGCGCGTGGCAATCGTCGAGAACATGGACATGACCCATCACGGCCAGGTCGGCGTGGCACTGGCGGAAGCGGGTGCCGATATCGAGGTGATCCGCGCCTTTGCCGGCGAACCGCTGCCGAAAGCCGTGGACGATCACGACGCCCTGGTGGTGTTTGGCGGCGAGCAGAATGCTCGGGACGACGACAAGCATCCCTATCTGCCGCAACTGGCGGCGCTGATGCGCGCTTTCGGCGATGCCGACAAGGCGGTGCTCGGCATTTGCCTTGGAAGCCAGATCCTGGCGCGCGGCTATGGCGCCGAAAACCTGATCGGCAAGGCGCCGGAATTCGGCTGGCAAGTGATCGGCCTGACGCAGGAGGGCGCCGGCGACCCGGTCCTCTCCGCCGTCGAGGATGGTTTCCTGTCCTTTCAGTGGCACGACGACACCTTCACCCTGCCCAATGGGGCCGTGCGGCTGGCGCACAATGCCACGACAGCCAACCAGGCCTTTCGCGTCGGGCGGGCCGCCTATGGCACACAATTCCACTTCGAAGCCCATCGCGGCGTGATCGAGCAGTGGAACCGGCAATTTGCCGCCCATGCCGAGCGTAAGCATCCCGGCTGGCAGGAGAAACATCCGGAACTGGCCGCCATCCAAGGGCCGCTTGCCGATGCGGCGGGCTTGGCCATTGCCCGCGCCTGGGTCCGGCAGATCTAGCATATGGCCACGAGGGAGCCGACCGAACGGCAGAAGATGGCGGCCGGCCAATGGTATACCTGCCTCGATCCGGAACTGGACGGTCTACGTACCGCCGCGCGCAACGCGGTGCATCAGCACAATACCATGCCACCGGATGAGCGCGGTGCCGCGGCGCCTCTGCTGCGTGCCCTGTTTGCGCAGTTCGCCGAGGGCGTGTTCCTCGAGGCACCGTTTCATTGCGGCTATGGTTTCAACATCAGGCTGGGCGCTTCCGTCTACGTCAACGCCGGCTGCATCATTCTCGATTCGGCCCCGGTGACGATCGGGGATCACAGCATGCTCGGTCCCGGTGTGCAGATCTACTGCGCCGAACATCACAAGGATCGCGCCCTTCGCCGGGCGGGCCTGGAAATCGCCAAGCCGGTGACGATCGGCAAGGAGGTCTGGATCGGCGGCTCTGCCATCATTCTGGCCGGTGTGACGATCGGTGATGGCGCCATTGTCGGAGCCGGGTCGGTTGTGACGCGCGACGTGCCGGAGGGCGCCACGGTGGTGGGCAATCCGGCACGGATTGTGGGGCGTTCGAATTGAGGACGTCAAATTTTCGCTTGATTAGGGAACGATCGTTCTCTATATGGTGCGCATGACCATACACCACCTTGATGCCGATCCGTCCGTTCGCGGACCCGGCCGCCCCCGCGAATTCGACATCGATGAGGCTCTCGACAGGGCCATCGAGGTTTTTGCGTTGCGCGGCTATCAGGCCGCCTCCATCGCCGAACTGAAGGCGGCGATGCAGCTCACATCGGGCAGTCTCTACAAGGCCTTCAAGGACAAGCGCGCCATCTTCCTGGCGGCCTTCGATCGCTACAAGACGGTACGCGACGCGCTGCTGACGCAACAACTCGAAAGCGGGGCCTGTGGCCGCGACAGGCTGCGCATCATGGTCTCCTTCTACGCCGAGGCCTCTCATGGTGCCAGTGGGCGACGCGGTTGCCTGGTGGTCGGCAGCGCCACGGAGCTGGCAATCTTCGACGCCGATATGGCAAAACGCGTTGCAACAGCCACCTTGCGCAACGAGGCGCGCATCATCGGGATGATCCGCGAAGGCCAGATCGACGGGTCGGTGCGGGCCGATCTGGACAGTGCTGCGACGGCGCGTGCGCTGCTCTGCCTGATGCAGGGTCTGCGCATCATCGGCAAGACCGGCTGCGACCGTGCGCTGACACTGTCCGTCGTCGATGCCGCCATGAAACTGGTCGATTGAGTTTGATAAATTAGGAAACGAATGTTTCCAAAATATGGAGATCTGCATGTCATTGTCGAACACCACCGTCCCACCCCAGACGTCTGACAGGCTTCCGGGGATCTCCGCCAGCCTGACCTTTATCATGGCGGCCGCCTGCGGCCTGATTGCTGCCAACCTCTATTATGCGCAGCCGCTGGCCGGGCCGATCGGGGTGGAGATCGGCCTGCCGCCGCAGGCGACGGGCCTGATCGTGACGCTGACCCAGATCGGCTATGGCCTTGGTCTCCTGCTGCTCGTGCCGCTGGGCGACCTTCTCGAAAACCGGCGTCTGATCCTGACCATGGTCGGCCTGGTCACCCTGGCGCTGATCGGAGCCGGACTGTCCGTCTCTCCAGCGCCGTTCCTGGGCTTCTGCCTGCTGATCGGCATCGGCTCTGTCGCCGTGCAGATCATCGTACCCTTTGCCGCAAACCTGGCGCCGGACGTCACCCGCGGCCGCGTCATCGGCAATGTCATGAGCGGTCTGATGCTCGGCATCATGCTGGCGCGGCCGGCGGCGAGCTTCATCGCCGGTCTGTCCTCGTGGCATCTCGTCTTCTTCCTGTCTGCGGCCGTCATGATCCTGCTTGGGCTGCTGCTGGCCCGTAGGCTGCCTGAGCGCCGGCCGGCGGCCAAGCTCAGCTATGGTGCCCTGCTCGCCTCCATGGGGCGCCTGGTGGTCACGGAGCCGGTCCTGCGCCGCCGCGCCGCCTACCAGGCCTGTCAGTTCGCTGCCTTCAGCCTTTTCTGGACCGTCACGCCATTGTTGCTGGCCGGCCCCGGCTATGAGCTGACGCAGCGTGGCATAGCGCTCTTCGCGCTGGCGGGTGTGGCGGGTGCGATCGCCTCGCCGATTGCCGGGCGCCTGGCCGACCGCAACCTGTCGCGGCCGGCAACGATACTGGGCATCCTCAGCGTCGCGGTCGCCTTCCTTGTCACCCATCTGGCCGAACATGGCTCCGCGCTGGCTCTCGGCTTGCTGGTCTTTGCTGGCATCCTGCTCGATTTCGGTGTGACCACCACGCTGGTCATCGGCCAGCGGGCGATCTACGGCCTCGGCGCCGAGCTGCGCAGCCGGCTGAACGGCCTCTACATGGCGACCTTCTTTCTGGGCGGCGCCATAGGCTCGGCAGTGGGCGCCTGGGCCTTTGCCGAAGGCGGCTGGTGGCTCGCCTCGTCGCTGGGGCTAGCCCTCCCGGTCTTAGCACTGCTGTATTTTCTCACGGAACGGCGCAGCCGGTGAACGTAAATGGCTGATCCGATCGCTGCAACGCTTGACCAAGATCAAGACGGGTCATCCTCCAGTCGCTATGGTGGCCCCGCGACGGACGAATGGAGATCACGCGTGGATATTGCCGGCTTCACCCTTGCCACCTTGTTGTTATTGCTCACACCGGGGCCGACCAACACGCTTCTGGCCATTGCCGGCGGCGCGCGGGGCTTCAGGGCCTCTGCGCCGCTGATCGCCGCGGAAATCGGCGGCTATCTGGTGACGATCACACCGGTCGCCCTGTTTGCCGCAGCCCTTTTGTCGGATCAGCCTCTGGTGGGCAGCGTCTTGAAGCTCGGCTCGGCGGCCTGGGTGCTGTTTCTGGCGGTCAAGCTCTGGATCCTGCCGGCCGAGGGATCGCTGACACAGGCCTCTGCTGGCTTCGTCACCTTCCGTCGCGTGTTTGTCACCACCGTGCTCAATCCGAAAGCGTTGATCATCGGCCTGGTCTTCATGCCGCATAGCGGACCCCAGATCGTATTCCCCTATCTGGCGTTGTTCTCACTCATGGTGGTGCTGGTGGCGAGCTTCTGGCTGACGGCGGGCGCCACGCTGCTTCGCGCTGCCCGTCATCGTCATCCGACGCTGGTCTATCGCCTGGCAGCGACCATCCTGTTCGGCTTCTCGACCATGCTGGCCGGCAGCTCGCTGGGATTGATTTGAGCCACGCCTATTGTCATGGAACTAATCGCCCACAGGCGCGTTTTTGTACCATCCAAGGAGGAGAACACCATGGCCTACGATCCGAATTCCAGTCTGAATCGCCCCGATTTGCAGACGTCCCCCCCGGTACCGCCGCGCAAGAGCATGACCCCGTGGTTCGCTCTTGCCGCCGTGGTGGTTGCGGGTGTCGTCGTGTGGTCGCTGATGAGCGGACCCTCGACGGACCCGGCAACGACGTCCGCCACGCCGCCAGCCGCGACTGAGACTGCGCCGACGGTCCAGCCGACCACGCCCGCTCCAGCAACGCCGCCTGCCACCGGTACGGCTCCGGCCACGCCGAACTCGGGCACGACACAGCCATAAGCAGGCCTATCCAATAAAAATAGCCGCTCGCCAACAAGGCGAGCGGCTTTTTGTCATGCCGGATCTAACGGGCGGCGGTGGGGTTTCCTGGCGCCTGCCAAGCCTCAGCTCGTGGCAGCGCTATCGTCTTCGACGGGCGCGTCCGGCGCGTTCTTCTTGACTGATTCGACGCAGTTCTTGGCGCTGGCCTTGGAGGCATAGGTCTCCGAGCGCACCATGGTTTCACCGTTCGAGGCCTTGAAGCGCACGAAATGCTGGCCGTCCTTGCTCTCGACGATTTCGAAACGGTAGCCCGACCCGGTCTCGTCCTTGCTGAGATCGACCGTCGCAGCACCCGGCGCGTTCTTCTTGATCGATTCGACGCAATTCTTGGCGCTGGCCTTGGCGGCATAGTTTTCCGACCAGACCATTACTTCGGCGTTGTAAACGAACTGAACGCGGAACTCGCCCTTTTCGGTCTTTAGGATCTTGAACTTGTGCATGCCGTCTCCCTTTCGCGAAATGCCAGCGCCTTTTGCGCTTGTGATTGCATTCGAATGCTAGCGCGACCGGCGACGCTCGGCAAGCGGGGCTCAAAAACCCTGGAAGAGGAAATCCGTAGCAGCGGTGATCTCGTCGGATCGGGAGGAAAGGTCGGCGATGGACGGGCCGATTTCGGCGATTGGGATCGATCCCATGCGCTGGGTCGCCATGACGAACATCTGGCCGTCGATCATGAAGCGTGGGGTGAGGCGCGCCATGACCCAGGGAAGATCGGTGACAGGATAAAGCGGCGCCATGACGCGGGATGGCAGGTCGTCGAGAAAATCTGATTGCAGATCAACAGCCAGCAGGCCTTCGGACTTGAGCCGATAGACCCGGAAGCGTGCCATCAGAACTGCCGATATTTGGCGAAGGGCAGGCCATGCTTGGCCACGTAGTCTTTCTCCGCCTGAATCGCCTCGGCATTCTCGATTTTCCAGCGCCGTTCCTTCTCCGCCTTCACCGCACGCGCGATGCCGTCCTCGGCCGCGTTTGCTACGTCGAGGCCGAGCGCCGTCGCCTCAGTGATCAGCGCATCATCAAGAGGAAGTTCAGTTGCCTTTCGGACCTTCGGGCTCATGACAATCTCCATTGGGATGGCCAAGTATAGCGCACCTTGCAAAGAGGGGCAAAGTCCCCCCACGGAGCGCTGCATGCAGAAACGAAGCAGCGCAGATTCTCTCTGATCACGGATAATAAAAAAGAGGCCCGAAGGCCTCTTGATCACTCGTCGCTCATCTTCAGCGCCGCGATGAACGCCTCCTGGGGAATATCAACCTTGCCGAACTGGCGCATGCGCTTCTTGCCGGCCTTCTGCTTGTCGAGCAGCTTGCGCTTGCGAGTGGCGTCGCCGCCGTAGCACTTGGCCGTGACGTCCTTGCGCATGGCCGAGATCGTCTCGCGGGCAATCACGTTGCCGCCGATGGCCGCCTGGATCGGGATCTTGAACATGTGCCGCGGGATCAGGTCCTTCAGCTTCTCGCACATGTCGCGGCCGCGCTTTTCGGCAGCCGAGCGGTGGACGAGCATCGAGAGCGCGTCGACCGGCTCGCCATTGACCATGATCGACATCTTCACGAGATTGCCTTCGCGATAGCCGTCGAGATGATAGTCGAACGAGGCATAGCCCTTGGAGATCGACTTCAGGCGGTCGTAGAAATCGAACACCACTTCGTTGAGCGGCAGTTCATAGGTCAGCATGGCACGCTTGCCGACATAGGTCAGTTCCGTCTGGACACCGCGGCGGTCCTGGCAGAGCTTCAGGATGCCGCCGAGATAGTCGTCAGGCGTCAGGATCGTCGCCTTGATCCACGGCTCTTGGATTTCGGAGATCTTCACCACGTCGGGCATGTCGGCCGGATTGTGCAGCTCACGCTCCGTACCGTCGGTCATCGTCAGCTTGTAGACAACGCTTGGCGCGGTGGCGATCAGATCGAGATCGAATTCGCGCTCCAGCCGCTCCTGGATGATTTCCAGATGCAACAGGCCGAGGAAGCCGCAGCGGAAGCCGAAGCCGAGTGCCGCGGACGATTCCATTTCGAACGAGAAGGAGGCGTCGTTGAGCCGCAGCTTGCCCATGGCAGCGCGCAGATCCTCGAAATCGGCGGCATCGACCGGGAACAGGCCGCAGAATACCACCGGCTGGGCCGGCTTGAAGCCCGGCAAGGCATGGGCCGTCGGCTTCTTGTCTTCAGTAATCGTATCGCCGACGCGCGTGTCGGCCACTTCCTTGATCGAGCCGGTGAAGAAGCCGATCTCGCCGGGGCCAAGGCTGTCGACGGCCAGCATCTTGGGCGTCAGCACGCCGACGCGTTCGACCTGGTATTTGGCATCGGTGCCCATCATGCGGATGGTCTGGCCCTTGGTCAGCACGCCGTCGAGAATGCGCACCAGAACCATGACGCCGAGATAGGTGTCGTACCAGCTGTCGACCAGCAGCGCCTTCAGCGGGCCTTTTTCGCCCATTTCGCTCTTGGGCGCCGGCAATTGGTGGACGATGGCTTCCAGGACGTCGGGAATGCCGAGGCCCGTCTTGGCCGAAATCAGCACGGCCTGGGAGGCGTCGATGCCGATCACTTCCTCGATCTGCTCGCGGATGCGGTCGGGTTCTGCAGCCGGCAGGTCGATCTTGTTCAAAACCGTGACGATCTCGTGGTTGTTGTCGATCGCCTGATAGACATTGGCGAGCGTCTGCGCTTCCACGCCCTGGCTGGCGTCGACGACCAGCAGCGAGCCTTCGCAGGCCGACAGCGACCGCGATACTTCATAGGCGAAGTCGACATGGCCGGGTGTGTCGATCAGGTTGAGGATATAGGTCTCGCCATTGTTGGCCTTGTAGTGCAGACGCACCGTCTGGGCCTTGATGGTGATGCCGCGCTCGCGCTCAATATCCATCGAGTCCAGCACCTGTTCCGACATGTCGCGCTCGGCCAGGCCGCCGGTCGTCTGGATCAGCCGGTCGGCCAGCGTCGACTTGCCGTGGTCGATATGTGCCACGATCGAGAAGTTGCGGATATGGTCAAGGGGCGTGCGGGTCGGATTTGTGCTCATGCGCCCGCATACAATGGAACCTCCCAAACTGCAAAGAATTTTACCGATAACGCCCGCCGAAATGCAATGAATGCCGGCTGTCTGCCCTCAAGGGCAAGGCAAAAGCCGACCCGCCTGTCAATGATCGGGTGCCCGTTCTCAGAAGATCAGGAAATCACCCGCCGTCAGTTTGAGGTGCGCGTCGAGTTCGGCAATCTGCACTGCCGCACCCGCGCCGGAGCCGTCTGCGTCGTAGAACAGATCACCCGTCTTGGCGTTGTAGACGATCCGATCGCCTGCATCGGCGGCCTTTGTGCCGATGACGAAGGCAGACGCCTTCAGGGATCCGACGGGCAGTCGGGCAAAGATATCGTGGTCCAGCAGAAGCCTGTCGTCGGTGACGCTGAAGTCGGTCACCGTATCGATATTCGTCGTGCCGGGTTTGGTATCGAAGATGAACTGGTCCTTGCCGCCCCCGCCGGTCAGCGTGTCTTTTCCTGCGCCGCCGTAAACCTTGTCGTTGCCGTTCCCGCCGGACAGGGTGTCTTTGCCGACACTGCCCCACAGCCGATCGTCTCCATCGCGGCCGAAGAGGATGTCATTGCCGCCGCGCCCGGAAATCCTGTCATTCCCGGCCAGGCCATCGATTCGGTCGGCAAGCGTCGAGCCTCGCAACACATCCGCCTGCGTCGTGGGGCGGATATAGGCGGGGTCGCCGTCATAGGTGCCGACCAGACGGTCGAGATCGCGTTCGGGGGCGGCGAACGGAATGAAGCCGTCAGCGAGCACCATCTCGTTGAACGCCGCGACGCGATTGCTGCCGCTGATATAGTCCACGACGAAGACCGGGATGCCCTTGTCGACGAAATCGCGCTTCAGCACGGCGATCGTCTCTTCGTCGGGCCGCAGCGCATTGTTCTCGTCCTTGTCGCCGCGATAGTAGAGATCCTCGACGGCGATGCCGCCGATGGCATTGAGATAGGCCCGTTTGCGCGCTGTGTCGGTGCCGAGATCGTCGAGAATCCAGGCGCCGTTCTGCGGAATGACGAAAAAGTCCGGATTGGTCTCGCGCGCATGCTCCGTCATGGCCACCACGAAATCGACCATGCGCTGGGCCGCCTGTTTGGCATTGGCCGGATCGCCGGCCTGACGGTCGGCCGGCCTGACCTCGGCGCCCCAGAAATAATAGGCGTCGATGATATCCAGATAGGCGGCATCGAAGCCGGCCTTGACGATGGCGTCGAGATCCCCGGTTTTCTGGTCGTTGAACATCGTGTCCTGCCAGTCCTGGTCCCAGTAGCGCACCTTGCGCGATTCCGGCCAGTCGGGATTGAGAGGTCCCAGCCAGTCCGGCGCCTCGTCGGTCAATCGGCCGGTGGCCTTGCCGGTCGTCGTCCAGTCGCTGTCCCAGTAATCGCGGAAATCCGAGGCCTCGCCGATCGAGATGTAGGACACGACTACGGATCGCCCGCCCATGCCGTCCTTCATGCGGGTCACTTCGTTTTCCGTAAAGCGACCGGCATTGGTGCCGTCTCGCGAGGCATCGACGACGAGCAGATCATGGGTCGCGGAAACCAGCAAGCTGACGTTCTGCGGGGCGCCGTTCAGCCCCTGCAACTGATAGCCCCAGGTCTCGACGGTGACCACGCCGGTGGAGGTCTTGAACTTGAGCATGGGCGGCCCCGCTTTCCTGTGTCAGGCAAAGTGAATAGACGATTTCCCTGCGTGAGGGATAGCCAGACTATGCCAACAGCCTAAACGAACTCTTGTCCGGATCCGCAGAAGCGCAAAACTCCGGCATGGATTTGCGGCGGATACGGCGCCGGTGTTACGGAGTGGTGTCGCCAGCCTTGTCGTCTTCCACCAGGGCGCCGGCATTCGGTACCTGGGCGCTCATCAGTTCAAAACCTTCGCCCTGGCCAGGCAGGGATTCCGGTCGTCCGTAAAGCCGGAAGGCCACGAACCCGGCATAGGCGAGCGACACCGCCATGGCCGCATAGATGAAGGTCTGCGGTCCGAACACCGGCGTCAGCAGCGTAATGCTGAGCGGGATGACGGTCGCGGCCGTCGACCAGGCGACCAACAGGGTCGAGGACAGCGAGACGAAATCGCCGGGCTCCGTGCGGTCATTGGCATGGGCATTGGCGATCGAATAGACCGTTTCGACCGATCCGGCAAAGATCGCAAAGACCAGCATCAGCAACGGCAACCGGCTGAAGGGGACGCCAAGGGCGACGACGGAAATCACCGCGATGATCAGGCAGGTTGCGATCAGTACGATGCGCCGGTCGATGCGGTCCGACAGGGTGCCCATCGGGTACTGGATGGCGATCAGCCCGAACTGCATGACGAACATCAAAAGCGCGACGTCTTTCTGGCTGGCGCCGTCGGCGGCGGCATAGATCGGCGTAAAGCCCTGAACCGCCATCGACAGCCCCCCGGCGGCCAGCACGCCGACCAGGCCGACGGGCGAGTTCCTCCAGGCGAGCCGAAGGTCGATGCTGACCCTGGCCGGCGCCGGCGGGGTCGGCAGGCGTGTCAGGCCGATCGGCAGGATGGCGAGCGCCGTGAAGGCGACGGTGATCAGCGGCGCGATATTGCCGGCGGCCGGGATTTCACCGAACAGCCAGGCGCCGAAACCCATGCCGAACACATAGGCCATATAGAAAGTCGACATGGCCTTGCCGCGCCAGGAATTGGCGGCGGCATGATTGAGCCAGCTCTGCGAGATGATGAAATTGGCATTGCCGGCACAACCATAGAGGCCGCGGGCAAAGACCCAGGCCAGCGGATGCACGCCAAAGGCGATGATCACGGCCGCCAGAATGACCAGCGCCATCGAGCAGGCAAACAGCCGGGCATGGCCGACGCGGCGGATCAGCGGTCCCGCAATCACGCAGCCGATCAGCCCGCCGAGAGCCACCGCGGTTACCGCCGCACCGGAAATCCAGGTCGGTGCCTTCTCGGTCGCCAGCACGAAAGGGACATAGGCGAACATCATGCCGTTGCCGATCGCAACTGCCGTCATGGAGGCGACGATGCTGACGATGGAGAGCGGCGATGCCGGCTTGGACGCGGTGTCGGCCATCGGGATTGCTTTCAAAGGTATGGAGGGTTCGCGGAATACGGCGAATCGGCTGAGAAAGCGTCAGTCTATCCGATCAGGGGTTATGGAAAAGAGCGGCCAGCGACCAAACTCATGTCGCAGGCAGCGCATGTAAAACCCGGTGGCACGAGCCCGCCCGCCGCGCCGCCGGGGCAGAGAGAGGCCGGATCAGCCCTCCAGCGCCGCGACCATCGTGCGGGCGATTTCGGCCATGGCCGCATTGCGGTCGTCCATGGTGGCCTTGGTTTCGGTAATGTAGACCGCGACGAAGATCGGCTTGCGCTCCGGCGGCCAGAGGACGGCAATGTCATTGGCGGTGCCGAGCCGGCCGCTGCCGGTTTTGTCGCCCACCACCCAGTCGCGCGGCAGACCGGCCCGGAGTTTGCCTGCGCCCGTTGTATTGGCGATCATCCAGGCCGACAGTTGCTGGCGTGACTGCGGGGTCAGGGCATCGCCCGTGACAAGCGTTTGCAGGGTTTTGGCCATGGCGGCCGGCGTCGTGGTGTCGCGCGGATCGCCGGGCTTGGCTTCGTTGAGTTCAGGCTCCCATCGGTCGAGCCGCGTTGTTTTATCGCCGATCGACCGAAGAAACCGGGTGAAGCCCTCCGGCCCGCCAAGGCTCTTGAGGATGAGGTTGGCGGCAGTATTGTCGCTGAGGGTCACAGCCGCCGCGCAAAGCTCCCCCATGGTCATGAAACCGCCAATCCGTTTTTCCGCGGCGGGCGCATGGGCGATGATATCGTCGGCGCTGATCTTGATGCGGCGCTCAAGATCTTCCTGGCCGGCATCGACCCGGGCCAGGACCGCGGCGCTGGCAATCGCCTTGAAGGTACTGCACATCGGGAAACGTTCGTCGCCGCGATGGCTCCATTGCCGGCCGGTTTCCATATCGAGGATAGCGACGCCGAGACGGGCGGCGATGCGGCGCTCGATCTCCTGCAGCGTCGCGGCCATGGGGTTTTCAGCCGCGATTGCTTCAGTGGCAAGACCGGCCGGCGTCAGGGCTCCGGCTGCAAAAAGCGAGCCGGCGGCCATGGAAAAACGCCGCCGTGTCACGATGATGGACATGGTCAATCCCTATTCTTCTTTGGGCTGGAAGCCTCGTGTTTCGATCCGGGCCAAGGGAAGACTGTCGATCCCAGGCCCTGAGATCAGAATACGGGCGGTTGCCGGCGCGGCACAAACCACGATATCTGGGAGGACGCATAAGAAAAACTAGGGCATCCATGGTCAGGCCATATCTTCCGCTCAATGCGCTCAGGGCTTTCGAAGCCTCGGCCCGGCACCTGAGTTTTACCCGCGCCGCCATCGAGCTCTGCGTCACGCAGGCCGCCATCAGTCATCAGGTCAAGGCGCTGGAGAGCCGGCTGAATGTGGTGCTGTTCAAGCGCCTGCCGCGCGGACTGATGATCACCGCCGAGGGCGAGGCGCTGCTGCCGGTGCTGCGCGATTCCTTCGACCGCATGGCGGATATGCTGGAGCGCTTCGAGGGCGGCCATATCCGCGACGTGCTGATGATCGGCGCAGTCGGCACCTTTGCCGTCGGCTGGCTATTGCCGCGCCTGCCGGATTTTCAGGAGAAATACCCGTTCATCGACCTGCGCCTGTCGACCAACAACAACCGCGTCGACATGGCGGCAGAGGGGCTCGACTTCGCCATCCGCTTCGGCAATGGCGCTTGGCACAGTACGGAGGCGATCCGCCTGTTCGAAGCGCCGCTGTCCGTTCTGTGCATTCCAAGTATTGCCGATCAGTTGCGCGAGCCGGCGGATCTGATGAGCCAGACCCTGCTGCGCTCCTACCGGCGCGACGAATGGATCAACTGGTTTGCTGAAGCCGGCATCGCCTATCCGGCCAGCCTGCTGAAGGGCGTCGTCTTCGATTCCACGCTGGCCATGATGGAGGCGGCGCTGCAGGGCGCCGGCGTGGCGCTGGCGCCACCGATGATGTTTGCCCGCCTGCTTTCGTCGGGGGCCGTCACGCAGCCGTTCGAACTCAGCACCTCGATGGGAAGCTATTGGCTGACGCGCCTGAAATCGGCCACGCCGACGCCGGCCATGCTGGCCTTTGAGGACTGGATCCTGTGCCAGGCGGATCCCTTGAAAGCGGCGATCGCTTAAGGATCGCCGCATCTGTTGTCGATCAGGTGACGTTTAGCGCTCGCCGAGCCCGGTAGCCACCACCGAGACCCGGAACATGCCGTCGAGCCGCTTGTCGAAGATTGCGCCGACCACGATATCCGCATCGTCATAGACTTCGTCGCGAATGCGGGCGGCGGCCTCGTCGACCTCGAACAGCGTCATGTCCATGCCGCCGGAAATCGAGATCAGCACGCCGCGTGCGCCGCGCATCGACACCTCGTCGAGCAGTGGATTGGCGATCGCGGCTTCGGCGGCCCGCATGGCCCGGCCTTCGCCGGTTGCCTCGCCGGTGCCCATCATCGCACGGCCCATGCCCTTCATCACCGATTTGACATCGGCGAAGTCGAGATTGATCAGTCCTTCCTGGACGATCAGGTCGGTGATGCAGCTGACGCCCGAATAGAGCACCCGGTCGGCGATCACGAAGGCATCGGCAAAGGTGGTTTTGGCGTCGGCAATGCGAAATAGGTTCTGGTTCGGAATGACGATGACCGTATCGGCTGCTTCGCGAAGCCGCTCGATGCCTTCCTCCGCCGCCTTCATGCGGCGCTGGCCTTCGAACGTGAAGGGTTTCGTCACCACCCCGACCGTGAGGATGCCGGCCTCGCGGGCAGCGCGTGCGATCACGGGTGCTGCACCGGTGCCTGTGCCGCCGCCCATGCCGGCCGTCACGAAGCACATATGCGTGCCGGCCAGATGGTCCATCACTTCATGCAGCGATTCCTCGGCAGCCGCCCGGCCGGTGTCGGGTATCGAACCGGCGCCTAGGCCCTCGGTCATTTCCGCGCCGAGCTGGATGATTCGCGAGGCCTTCGACATGGTCAGCGCCTGGGCATCGGTGTTTGCCGCAACAAATTCCGCGCCTTCCAGGCCTTCGGCGATCATGTTGTTGACCGCATTGCCGCCACCGCCGCCAACGCCGATCACGGTGATCTTTGGCCGCATTTCCTCGATTTTTGGTCTCTTTACTTCGTTCATGCCACTCTCCTTGGGCAATTGACGCCGGTTCCAGCCTGGGTCTTCGGGACGGCATTCTGTGAGGGAGCCGCATGCGAATCATGCCTTGCCATCTGGCACGGGAAAAAGGCCGGGAATGGGCGGAAGTGCAAGAGGGCAATTCCGGATAAAATCCCCGCCCCCCACAATAGGATTTCGCAAGGCGTTGCGATAGTCTCTTGACTCCATCATTGTATCCGTAAATTCTATGATAATGGAAATCGCCGAAGACCATATCAGCCGGAACATCGCGGCCCAGCTCAAGTCCCTGCGCACGGCGCAGTCTATGACGATCGAGGATCTGGCCGATCTCTCGGGCGTCAGTCGGGCGATGATCTCGCGCATCGAACGTTCGCAGGCCAGCCCGACGGCAGCGTTGCTGGCAAGGCTATGCTCGGCGCTCGGTCTGTCGCTATCGGCCTTTTTCGAGGAGACCGAGACGGCGGGTGCGCCCTTGGCCAGGCGCGAAACCCAGGCCCTGTGGCGCGATCCGGAGACCGGCTATCGCCGCCGCTCCGTATCGCCGCCCGGCACCGGCGCGCGGGTCGATGTCGTCGAGGTCGAGTTTCCGCCGGGCGCCACGGTGCGCTTTGCCGCCCAGCCTGCCAGCCGCAACCAGTGGCAGCATGTCTGGCTGTTCGAGGGCGAGATGGACCTGATGGTCGGGGATAAGACCTATCGGCTCACCCCCGGCGATTGCCTGCACATGAACATCGGCGACGTGCATTCCTTCCACAATCCCGCCACCTCGCCCGCCCGCTATGCCGTGATCATCGATCTCGGCGGCCGGTAAGTGCTTCTTTGTTTGCCCCATGGAGTTTTCATGACGACCATCCGCCTGCTCACCGAAGCCGAAACCCTGAAAGCACTGCCCGATCTCTGCGAGATCCTGTCCGATTGCGTCAATGATGGCGCCTCGGTCGGCTTCATGGAACCCTACCAGCCGTCGGATGCCAAACCGTTCTGGCAGGGCGTGGCGCGGGCCGTGGGTACCGGTAATGTGCTGCTGATCGTGGCGGAGATTGAGGGCCGTGTGGTCGGCACCGTGCAGGTCGGGTTTGCGGCCATGCCCAACCAGCCGCACCGCGCCGATATCAAGAAACTGCTGGTGCATACGGACAATCGCGGCCTCGGTCTGGCGCGCAAGCTGATGGCGTTTGCCGAACGCGAAGCGGCCCGTAATCGCAAGACACTGTTGGTGCTCGACACAGCGACCGGCGAGCCGGCCGAAGCGATCTATGAGAAGCTCGGCTGGATCCGGGCCGGCATCGTGCCGGATTATGCGCTGTTTCCCGACGGCCGCTTCTGCGACACGACGATCTTCTACAAGCGGATCGCCTGACCTCGGGCGTCGCGATTTTTGGTCGTCCGACCGAAATCTGGCTGTCGCAATCTTGTAAAGCCGATCGCTTCGACGCTACCTTTCCCAGATCGATATCGGCCCGGGAAAGTGAAACTTCATGCGCGTATTCTATTCGGAAGACCACAAGCTCAGGGATGCCAAGACGGAGCTGCATGGCGGGCTGCTGGTCAAGCCGTTCGAAGGACCGTTCCGCGCCGAATGGATTCTGGAGGCGGTTCGCAAGGCCGGCTTTGCCGATGTCGTACCGCCCGCCGATCACGGGCTCGCCACGGCCTTGAAGATCCACGATGCCGGCTATCTGGAATTCCTGCACACCTGCTGGGAGCGGTGGGTGGCGCAGGGTTTCGAGGGCGAAGCCATTCCCACCGCCTTTGCCTATCGCCGCTCGCGCCAACGGGTCCCCAACAATATCGACGGGGCTGTCGGCTATTACGCCAATTCGGTCGAAACCTCGATTTCCAAGGGCACCTATGAAGCCGCCTTGTCGTCGATGAATGTCGCGCTCTCGGGCGCCGACTGGCTGAACGCCGGCAACCGCTTCGCCTTCTCGCTCTGCCGCCCGCCGGGCCATCATGCCGGCTTCGACCTGTTCGGCGGCTATTGTTTCATCAATAACGCAGCCGTTGCCGCCGAGCGCCTGCTGGAGCATGGCGCCGCCAAGGTCGCCATCCTCGATGTCGATTTCCACCACGGCAATGGCACGCAGGACATCACCTACCGGCGCAACGATATCTTCTTCGCTTCGTTGCATGGCGATCCGCTCGACGCCTTTCCTTACTTCCTCGGTTATGCCGACGAGACCGGCGAGGGCAGGGGCGAGGGCTGCAACGTCAACTACCCGATGCCGGCCGGCACCCCCTGGGATGTCTGGTCCGCAGCCCTTGCCGACGCACTCGCCCGCATCAAGACCTACGGAGCAGAGGTGATCGTCGTCTCGCTCGGCGTCGATACGTTCGAGGAAGACCCGATCAGCTTCTTCAAGCTGAAGACGCCGGATTTCCGGCGCATGGGCGAGATGATCGCGGCCAGCGGCCTGCCCATCCTCACCTGTATGGAAGGCGGCTACGGCGTGCCGCAGATCGGCCTGAATGTCGCCAATGTACTGGAGGGGCTGGAAGGGTGAAATAAGAGGCTTGACCCGGACCTAGGGGCAGCCTCGATAGAGCTGGGCACCAACAACCAGCGAGGTGATTCCATGACCATGCCTGATCAATTTCTCAACCCGGCTGATGCGGCCCGAAAGCTGGGGGTGTCCGCCAAGGCCTTGCGCCTCTATGAGCGTCGCGGCTTGATCTCGCCGTTGCGCACCGCTGCCGGATGGCGTGTTTATGGGCCTGAAGAGATGCGCCGTGCGGGTGAGATTGCCGCGTTGCGAGGCTTGGGGCTGAGCCTTGCCCAGGTCGCGCGCGTGCTGGGTGGTGAGGCGGCAAGTCTGGAAACGGCGCTTGCAAACCGCCAGGCTGCGCTGGAACTGGAGATGCGATCGCTGGCGCAAACGGTCGAGAGGATCCGTGCGGTCAGAGGCGATCTGGCCGAAGGAAAAGCTCCCTCAGTTGCCGAACTCAAGGGGTTGACGCGTCGGGCCGCTGAGATCGACGTCGCCTTCGGTCTGCCCTGGCCCTGGGGCGGAGAGCATTTCGAATTGCGCGGGCTTCCTCGGCTCACCTACATCATCGGTCCGCTGGGAAGCGGCAAGACGAGACTGGCTCGCGCCATTGCCACGTCCCTGGATGGTGCGCGTTTCCTCGGATTGGAGCGGCTGACGGACGGCACGACCGAAGCGCAATTGCGGTGCGATCCGGAGTTAGAGGCACGCGTCGAGCACGCCAGCGCCTGGTTGGTGGAGGACGGGGCAACGCCCTCTCCGGCGCTGACCGCGCTATTGGTGGCACTGGAGGCAAAAGGGCCGCCGACGCTGGTGATCGATATGGTGGAGCAGGGGCTTGATGCCGCCTCGCAGGAGGCATTTGCTGCCTATCTGCGCCGGCGCGGCGTCAGCGGACCGCGGCTCTTGATGCTGACGCGCTCCTCCTCGATCCTCGATCTTGCGGCGCTGGGCGCTGATGAAGCGATCATTCTCTGCCCGGCCAATCACAGCCCGCCGACGCGCGTGGCACCCTATCCCGGTGCGCCCGGTTATGAAGCGGTTGCCACATGCCTTGCGTCGCCCGACGTCCGGGCACGAACGGAAGGCGTCGTGGCGCGGTGGACCGAGGTGACTTCCGGAGCAGGCACATCGTCTGCCTTGGCGCAGTAAAACGCCCCGGACATGGCTGGCCGGGGCGGTTTCAATCGTTCGACTGTGATGAGGTTTACAGCGTGCCGGCGCGCTGCTGCATCATCATGTAGGTGTCGAAGCTGTATTCGGCGACCTGGGCCCAGAGATAGGCATCCTGCTTGAAGGCCTGCTGGCTGTCGTAGATCTTCTTGAAGGCCGGGTTGCTGGCGCTGAGCTCGGCATAAGTCTCGACCGCTGCCTTGTGGCAGGCGTCGAGGATGTCCGAGTTGAACGGCCGCAATTGTGCGCCTTCGGCCACCAGCGTGCGCAGGGCACTGGCATTGGCCGCGTCGTAGCGGGCGAGCATGCGGGCATTGGCCGCCGCGCAGGCGTCGGTCAGCATGCGCTTGTAGCTTTCCGGCAGGGCGTTGAACTTCTCCAGATTGAAGAAGGCGTGGACGGCCGGGCCGCCTTCCCACCAGGCCGGGTAATAGTAGTACTTCGCGACCTTATAGAAGCCGAGCTTCAGATCGTCATAGGGGCCGACGAATTCGGTGGCGTCGATGGTGCCTTTTTCGAGCGCCGGATAGACGTCCGAGCCGGCGATCTGCTGCGGCGTCACGCCGACCTTGGCCATGACTTCGCCGGCCAGGCCCGCGATGCGCATCTTCAGGCCCTTGAGGTCGTCGATCGTGTTGATTTCCTTGCGGAACCAGCCACCCATCTGCGCGCCTGTATTGCCGGCCGGCAGGGCGTAGAGATTATATCCGGCGAGAAATTCGTTAATCAGGTCCGTGCCGCCGCCGGCGGTGAACCAGGAATTGGTCATGCGGGCATTGAGACCGAACGGAATGGCGGTGCCGAGCGCAAAGGCCTTGTCCTTGCCGATATAGTAGTAGCTGCAGGTATGGGCCATTTCGACTGTGCCGGACTGAACGGCGTCGGCAGCCTGCAGCGGCGGCACGATTTCGCCGGCGGCGTAGGTCTGAATGGTGAAGTTGCCGCCGGAGGCTTCGGATACGCTCTTGGCAATATCTGTCGCGGCGCCGAAAATGATATCCAGGCTTTTCGGAAAAGAAGACGTCAGGCGCCAGGAGACCTTCGGGTTTTCCTGGGCGATGGCCGGGGCGGCCAATGCGACGGTGGCGGCAGCGCCGAGACCGGTTGTGCCAGCTTTCTTGAAGAATGAACGACGATTCATGACTTTTACCTTGGGTTATGTCCTCTGGATGCGCCTGCGGCTCCGGCGCGGGTCTAACCATGGCAAAAGGCAGGATGCAACCTAAAACGCGATAACATTTCGTCGCAGCGGCTGCCGCTTGGCGAAAATTGCGCACGATTCCGGGTCCGCAGCTCAAAAATTACGACGGCCGGCGGGCCGGGTCGTCGAGGGCAGGGTTGTAGAACAGGGCGAGGACGAGGCTCTTGGCGATCCGCTCGGCCGAGGTCATGAACCAGGCCTTGGCCTGTGGTGTTGGGGCGATGTCGTCCAGCGTTGCGGCAAACAGCGCCAGCCACTCGGTAAACAATCCTTCTTCCAAGCCTGCCACGCCGTGATGGGCCTGAACGGGCTTGCCGCCATAGGCGCCGCTCTTGAAGGCAATCGCCGACCAGAAGCTCTTCATCTTGGCGAGATGGGCCGGCCAGCGCCCGGCAAGCCGCGCGTCGAACACCGGTCCCAGCCGTTCATGGGCCTGGATCCGGCCATAAAAGGTCTCGACAAGCCGGTCGATAAAGGCCTGATCAACGCCGATTTGCGCCATATCAGCCTCGGCCCGAAGGCGGATGCCCTCCATATGGGCCGCTCGGCCGGACAGGTCTGCAACCATGGCTTCTGCTCCTTGCGCTTCCGTCCCAGATCATCCGGGCGCGTTCAGCTTTGATCGAGAACGGCCTATCGGTCAAATGGGCGATACCGTCGGGATTTACCAGTGCAGGCACAAGCGTCATGGCGACGCAGGACGTTGCGCAGCCTTGACCGGTGACGGGCGTCCGCATAAATTAGAATAATTCTAAACGGAGAATATCATGTTTCGCCACTTCCTTCCATCTTCGAAACGACCGTTCAAGAGCCTGAGCGAACAGGAAATCCTCGGCCTTGCAATCTCGTCCGAGGAAGATGATGCGCGCATCTATCTGGCCTATGCCGATCAACTGCGGGCACAATACCCCCAATCGGCCAAGGTTTTCGAGGATATGGCCGAGGTCGAGCACACCCATCGCAATATGCTGATCGACATGCATCGCCAGCGCTTCGGTGAGCGTATTCCGCTGGTGCGCCGTGAGCATGTACGGGATTTCTACGATCGCAAGCCCGATTGGTTGCGCGCCAACCAGACTCTCGACCAGATCCGCGCCGAAGCGGAATCCATGGAGAAGGGGGCTTTCCGCTTCTACACCGAGGCGGCGCGCATGACCACGGATGCCTCGACGCGCAAGCTACTGGGCGATCTGGCGCTGGCCGAGCAGGGCCACGAGGAAATTGCCCAGATGCTGGGCGACAAGCACACCCCGGAAGATGTCAAGGCCGAGGAGAGCGAAACGGCGCGACGGCAATTCGTGCTGACCTATGTGCAGCCCGGTCTGGCGGGGCTGATGGACGGATCGGTCTCGACGCTGGCGCCGATCTTTGCCGCCGCCTTTGCCACCGGCGACACTTGGCAGACCTTCCTGGTCGGCCTGTCGGCCTCCGTTGGCGCCGGCATCTCCATGGGCTTTACGGAAGCCGCCCATGACGATGGAAAACTGTCGGGTCGTGGTTCGCCGATCAAGCGGGGTCTTGCCTCCGGCATCATGACGGCACTGGGCGGCCTTGGCCACGCCTTGCCTTACCTGATCCCGCATTTCTGGACGGCAACGGCAACGGCGGCAGTCGTCGTCTTCATCGAACTCTGGGCCATCGCCTTCATCCAGAACCGCTACATGGACACGCCATTCCTGCGCGCCGCCATGCAGGTGGTTCTGGGCGGCTCGCTGGTGCTCGCAGCCGGCATCCTGATCGGCAACGGCTGATCAGGACTTGCTGGAAAACCGGATCACTTCAAAGCACCGACCAGAACGTCGCGGCCGTTCTCGATGGTGACCCAGCGGCCGCTATCGAAGCTCGCCTGGCGCTTGAGATAGGTATAGGGCGTGTCTGCCCACAGCTTCACGTCGTCGACCAGATTGTCGAGGATGAAGTCGCCCTGAGAGGTCCGCAACGTCAACACGGCATGGCCCTCGCCATCCGGCTTGCGCACGACGGTGATCAGCAGGTCGGCGGGCGAAAAGCCGGCTTCCATCAGCTTTTTGCGCTTCAACAGGACGAAGTCTTCGCAATCGCCGACCTCGGTCGGATAGGCCCAGACCTCTTCGCGGCCGAAGATTTCGCGGTCCGTCATCGGAATGATGGCCCTGTTGACGTCGCCGTTGATGACCTGAACCATGGTCCAGCCATGCGGCGTCAGTCGCGGTGCCGGCTGCAACTTGGTGCGAACGGCGCATTCGTCTTTATACACGCGGCAGAATTCGTAATGGCCGATAGGCTGCGACGTCACGCTGCCCGTCGCCATGGCCTGTGGTCCATTTTGCGCCGACATTGCGCCTGTCTCGGGCGCAAAAAGCGCAAATCCGGCCAGCACCAAAGCCAGCACGCGTGACCTGTTCATCATGAACTCGTCCCCTATATCCTTAACAAAGAGTTAAGATCTATCGGGGGTGAGAGTCAATCTTCGGCGTGCCGGGGCACCGTTCAATTGTCCGCTATGGTTAAGATGCGACCGATCAGGCCAAGGCGAGCGCCGTGATCGCGGCCCGCATCCGCTCGATATCCTGCGGTCGCGAGAGGCGATGATCGCCATCGCGAATGAGCGTCAGGGTCACGTCGTTGACCGGCAGGTGCTCCATCAGTTTCAAGGCATGGGCGAACGGCACATCTCTGTCCATCATGCCCTGCAGGATATGCACGGGGCAGCCGGTATCGATGATTCCGGTGAGAACGCGGTTTTGTCGACCGTCCTCGATCAGCGCACGCGTGAAAATATTGGGATCGGAACTATATTCGGACGGCTCTTCGAAGTATCCGCGCTCCTCGAGCGAGGCGCGTTCGACGGCGGTCAGATGCGGTTCGATCAGGTCGCAGGTAAAATCGGGTGCGGGGGCGATCAGCACCAGGCCGGCCACTTCGGGTCCCGTGCCGCGTCGTTTCAACTCCTGGATCAGTCGCAGCGCCACCCAGCCGCCCATGGAGGACCCGACGAGCACGACGCGCTTGGGACCTGCATGATCAAGCACGGCCATGGCCTCCTCCAGCCAGCGCGAAATGGTGCCAAGCCGGAATTCGCCGCCCGACACGCCATGGCCGGAGTAATCAAAGCGGATCGACGCGCAGCCGAGCTCTGCGGCAAGCGCCTCCATCTCGACCGCCTTGGTGCCGCTCATGTCCGACCGGTAGCCGCCGAGCCACATCAGAGCCGGACGGCTCTGCGCCGACGTGTCCGCGCGCAGCAGTACGGCGATCTCCCGGCTTTCGGCATTTTCGCCGACGGAAATGAAGTTCGGCGGCGTTTCGGATGGATTTGCGGACATATGGCACTCCGATAGGGGACGATTTTTATAAAACAGATTCGTTCGAGTACGCACAGCAGGTGATTTTTTCAAATAGACATGCTATTGACTACGCCGCAGCAATAGCCACATTGCCGGAAAATTGCCTAAGTCAGGGCCGCCGACCCTTGCGGCCATTCGAAACAGTTGAGGAGAATACGACCATTCGCAGACCTTTCAAAGCCGACGCCCCCACCAAGGACGGGCCGCGCTCCAACCGGGAAATCAGAATTCCCAGAGTCCAGCTTATCGATGCAGAAGGCCAGAATATCGGTGTGATCGCGACCGACGAGGCCCTGAAAATGGCCGAGGACGCGGGCCTGGATCTGGTTGAAATCTCGCCGAATGCTGAGCCGCCGGTTTGCAAGATCCTGGACCTGGGCAAGCTGAAATACGCCACCCAGAAAAAGGCCGCCGAAGCCCGCAAGAAGCAGAAGATCGTCGAAGTCAAAGAAATCAAGATGCGTCCCAATATCGACACCCACGACTACGAGGTGAAGATGAAGGCGATGAACCGCTTCTTCGAAGACGGCGACAAGGTCAAGGTCACGTTGAAGTTCCGTGGTCGCGAAATGGCGCACCAGGAACTCGGCATGAAGCTGCTGCTGCAGGTCAAGGAAGACACGGTAGAAATTGCCAAGGTGGAAGCCGAGCCCAAGCTCGAAGGCCGCCAGATGATGATGGTGCTGGCGCCCAAGTGACGCCAGTATGCTCTTCGCAGGTCGACTTTTGTCGCCGGCGATTGGGCAGTGACCCGGAGCGCCTGCCTTTCGGGGCAAGATTCCCGCGATACCCGTTGCGCTTTTAACCGACTGCGGTTATAAGCGCCCGTCCGAACGGTCCGGCAGGGCATGCCGTGGCCGTTCTTTATGCTTGAAAACGGGCATTCGTCTGCCTGTTTCGATACAAGAAAAATGGAGTAGCAAAATGCCCAAGATGAAGACGAAATCGGCTGCCAAGAAGCGGTTCAAGATCACCGCGACCGGCAAAGTCCTCGCAGCCGCCGCTGGCAAGCGCCACGGCATGATCAAGCGGTCCAACAAGTTCATTCGTGACGCTCGCGGCACGATGGTTCTCGCCGAACCGGATGGCAAGAAGGTCATCAAGAACTACCTGCCCAACGGTCTCTGAGACTCAAGGCTTTTTGGATCATTAAGGAGATCATGACATGGCACGCGTAAAACGTGGCGTAACTTCCCGCGCCAAGCACAACAAAGTATTCAAGGCAGCCAAGGGTTTCTACGGCCGCCGCAAGAACACCATCCGGGCCGCCAAGGCTGCCGTGGATCGTTCGAAGGCATTCGCCTACCGCGACCGCAAGGTCAACAAGCGCAACTTCCGCGCTCTGTGGATCCAGCGTATCAACGCGGCTGTCCGCGAACACGGCCTGACCTACGGCCGTTTCATCGACGGCCTGAACAAGTCCGGCATCGAAGTCGACCGCAAGGTCCTGTCGGACATGGCCATCCATGAGCCGGAAGCTTTCGGCGCCCTGGTGGCTGCCTCCAAGAAGGCTCTCGTGTATCTCAAGGATGCCGGCACCGCCAACGAGTTTGAAACCGCTGTAAGGTAATCAGCGCGTCCCAAACTGAATTTGGTATTGGGAAACCCGCGCTGGGAGAACTGGCGCGGGTTTTTTCATTGCAGCGTCATGAGCCGGGCATTAGATCCGGTTGCGGAACAAGGGCAGGAAAGACGAACATGTCCGATCTGGATCAATTGAAGACGGCGCTCCTCGCCGACATTACGGCAGCGGCGGATGAAGCGGGCATCGAAGCGGTTCGCGTCGCCGCTCTCGGCAAGAAGGGCTCGGTCTCCGAACTCCTGAAGACGCTGGGCACGATGAGCGCCGAAGAGCGCCAGACCCGAGGTGCCGCCATCAACGCGCTGAAGACCGAGATCACCGACGTGATTACGGAGCGCAAGGCGGACCTCAAGGATGCCGCGATCACCGCGCGCCTGAAAGCCGAGACGCTGGATGTCAGCCTGCCGGTTCGCTCCTCGCCGGCCGAGCGCGGCCGCATCCACCCGATCAGCCAGATCGTCGATGAGATCACCGCCATCTTCGCCGACATGGGCTTCTCGATCGCCGAAGGCCCGGATATCGAGACCGATTATTACAATTTCACCGCGCTGAATTTCCCGGAGGGCCATCCCGCCCGCGAGATGCACGACACGTTCTTCCTGGCCCCTGACGAAAACGGCGAGCGCAAGGTGCTGCGCACCCATACCTCGCCTGTGCAGGTGCGCACCATGGAAGCGCAGAAGCCGCCGATCCGCATTGTCATTCCCGGCAAGACCTATCGCCAGGACAGTGACGCCACCCATTCGCCGATGTTCCACCAGGTCGAAGGTCTGGTCATCGACAAGACGGCCAATGTCGGCCATCTGCGCTGGATTCTGGAGGAGTTCTGCAAGGCCTTCTTCGAGGTCGACAATGTCGTGATGCGCTTCCGCCCGTCCTTCTTCCCGTTTACCGAACCGAGCTTCGAGGTCGACATCCAGTGCGATCGCTCGTCAGGCCCGATCGTCAAGTTCGGCGAAGGCACCGACTGGATGGAAATCCTCGGCTGCGGCATGGTGCATCCGAACGTCCTGCGCGCCGGCGGCCTCGACCCCGACGAATACCAGGGCTTTGCCTGGGGCATGGGCCTCGACCGCATCGCCATGCTGAAATACGGCATGCCGGATCTCCGCGATTTCTTCAACGCCGATGTCCGCTGGATGAGCCACTACGGTTTCCGTCCGCTCGACATGCCGACCTTGTTCGGCGGCTTGAGCGCGTAAGGAGTATAAAGAAATGAAATTCACCCTCTCCTGGCTCAAGGATCACCTTGATACCGATGCCACGCTCGACGAGATCTGCACGCGGCTGACCGCCATCGGCCTTGAGGTCGAGCATGTCGATGACAAGGCGGCCTACAAGCCGTTCGTGATCGCCAAGGTCCTGTCCGCCGAAAAACACCCGGAGGCGGACCGCCTGAAGGTTCTGATGGTCGATGCCGGTGACGGCAAGCCGGTGCAGATCGTCTGCGGCGCGCCCAATGCCCGTGCTGGTCTGGTCGGCGCGCTTGCCCGCCCGGGCACTTACGTGCCGGGCATCGACGTGACGCTCGCTGTCGGCAAGATCCGTGGTGTCGAAAGCCACGGCATGATGTGCTCGGAAAAGGAGCTCGACATGTCGGACAATCATGATGGCATCATCGACCTGCCCGCCGATGCGCCGGTCGGCACGAGCTTCGCGTCCTACGCCGGCCTTGACGATCCGGTCATCGAGATCAACCTGACGCCGAACCGTCCGGACTGCACCTCGATCTACGGCATCGCCCGCGATCTGGCCGCCTCCGGCCTCGGCCGGTTGAAGGTGGCGAAGGCGCCGTCCTTCAAGGTCGAAGGTGATACTTCGGTCACGGTCAAGATCGTGCTGGACGACGAAAGGCTCTGCCCGGGCTTTGCCTATCGCCTGGTGCGCGGTGTCAAGAACGGCCCGAGCCCGAAATGGATGCAGCAGCGCCTGCTGGCCATCGGCCTTCGTCCGATCTCGGCGCTGGTCGACGTCACCAATTACATGACCTTCGACCAGGGCCGGCCGATGCATGTCTTCGACGCCAACAAGGTCAAGGGCGATCTGGTCGTGCGGCGTGCGCGGGAAGGCGAAACCATTCTGGCGCTCGACACCCGCACCTATGCGTTGAACCCGGCCAATGTTGTCATTGCCGACGATAACGGCCTGGAATCGATCGGCGGCATCATGGGCGGCGAGCATTCCGGCTGTGACGAAACCACCACCGACGTACTGATCGAATCCGCACTCTGGGATCCGATCAACATTGCCAAAACAGGCCGCAGCCACGGCATCATCACCGATGCGCGCTATCGCTTCGAGCGTGGCGTCGATCCGGAATATATGATGCCGGGCCTCGAGCGCACCACCGAGCTGGTGCTGGAGATGTGCGGCGGCACGGCGGCCGAAGCGAAGGTTGTTGGCTACGAAGGCTTTGAGCCGAAGATCGTCGACTTCCCCTTTTCCGAAGTCAAGCGCCTGACCGGCCTGACCGTTTCCGACGAGGAGAGCCGCCAGATCCTGACCGGCCTCGGCTTCGGTGTCAGCGGTGACGGGGACCGTGTTTCGGTCTCGGTGCCGTCCTGGCGCCCGGATGTGGACGGCAAGGCCGACCTGGTGGAAGAGGTCATGCGTATTCACGGCGTCGATCATATCAAGCCGGAACCGCTGCCCGCCATGGGCACGGTCAATGGCAAGATCCTCACCACGCTGCAGATCCGCACGCGCAGCGCCAAGCGGGCGCTCGCCAGCCGCGGCATGCTGGAAGCCGTCACCTGGTCCTTTATTTCTGAGCCGCATGCAAAACTGTTCGGCGGCGGCAAGCCCGAGCTGAAGCTCGCCAATCCGATTGCTGCTGACATGTCCGACATGCGACCGTCGCTTCTGCCTGGCCTGCTGACAGCCGCCCAGCGCAACGCCGATCGCGGCTTTGGCGATGTGGCCATCTTCGAAGTGTCCGGCACCTATGAGAGCGACAGGCCGGAAGGCCAGCGTCGCGTTGCCGGCGGCATCCGCCGTGGCACGGCCTCGATCAGCGGCGCCGGCCGCATGTGGTCGAATGCCGCCAAGGGCGGCGGCAAGCCGGTCGATGTCTATGATGCCAAGGCCGATGCGCTTGCCGTTCTCGAAGCCTGCGGCCTGCCGATGGCCAATGTGCAGATCGAGCAGGGCGGGCCTGCCTGGTATCACCCCGGCCGCTCCGGCACGATCAAGATGGGCCCGAAAACCGTGCTCGGCACGTTCGGTGAATTCCATCCCAAAACCTTGGAAACGCTGGATATCAGCGGTGTGCTGTGCGGCTTCGAGATCTATCTCGATGCCATGCAGGAGCCGAAGAAAAAGGCGACCCGCACCAAGCCGGCACTGGAGCTTTCTCCGTTCCAGATGGTCAAGCGCGACTTCGCCTTCGTCGTCGACAAGACGGTCGAGGCCGGCGCGATCATCAAGGCGGCCACCACCGCCGACCGCAAGCTGGTGACCGGCGTCAACGTCTTCGACATTTTCGAAGGCCCGTCCGTCGGCGAAGGCAAGAAATCGGTGGCGATCGAAGTCCTGATCCAGCCCGCCGACAAGACGCTGACCGACGAGGATTTCGACGCGCTGACCAAGAAGATCGTCGGCAATGTCGAAAAGAGCACCGGCGGCAGCCTGCGCGCCTGAATGCCGGTGTCTTTCACCTCAACAATAGGAAACGGCCGCGTCATTCGCGACCGTTTCCGTTTACATTTCGGCAGGGGGCTGAGACGTTGAAAATGGCGGCGCCGGCGGACAGAGGCCGGTTACTTGTTCGCCATCTGCGCCATGCGTTCCGGATACCGCGCCCCCGCCACCTTGGCCGGAGACAACAGGTCGCCGAGCGCCTGCGCTTCCTCCGTCGACAGCACGATATCGGCGGCGGCGACGTTCTTTTCCAGATTGGCGATCTTGGTGGTGCCGGGGATCGGCACGATGAAGTCGCCTTGGGCCAGCACCCAGGCCAGGGCCAGCTGGCCGGGCGTGACGCCCTTCTCGGCCGCCATCTGTTCCAGTGCCGTGATCAGCGCCAGGTTGGCATCGAAATTCTCCGCCTGAAAACGTGGCAGCGAGCGGCGGAAGTCGTTGTCGGCCATGCCGTCCAGCGTCTTCAGGGCGCCCGTCAGCACGCCGCGGCCCAGCGGCGAAAAGGGCACGAAGCCGATGCCGAGTTCGCGGCAGGTGTCGAGCACGCCGTTTTCTTCCGGATCGCGGGTCCATAGCGAATATTCGCTCTGGATGGCGGCGATCGGATGCACCGCGTGGGCGCGCCGCAGCGTTGCTGCACTGGCCTCCGAAAGGCCGATCGCCCGCACCTTGCCCTGGCGCACCAGGTCGGCCATGGCACCGACCGTATCCTCGATCGGAACGGCTGGATCGACGCGGTGCTGGTAGAAGAGATCGATGACCTCGATACCAAGCCGCTTCAGCGAGGCCTCAGCCACCTCGCGCACATGTTCGGGGCGAGAATCCGTGCCGGCGCCGCTGGCGTCATTCGGGTTGGCAGCATTGATCCTGAAGCCGAACTTGGTGGCGATCTTCACTTTGTCGCGATAGGCCTTCAAACCCTTGCCGACCAGGATCTCGTTGGTGAAGGGTCCGTAGATTTCGGCGGTGTCGAACAGGGTGACGCCAAGCTCGACGGCGCGGGCAAGTGTTGCCAGCGATCCCGCCTCGTCGCCGGTCGGCGTATAACCGTGGCTCATGCCCATGCAGCCAAGGCCAAGGGCGGATACGGTGAGTTCTGAACCGAGTTTGCGTGTCTTCATGAAATTATACCTCTCATTATCGATCGCCACTTGCCACTATTGATAGGCAACGGCGATGACGGCAAGATAGCGCGACGGGAGCTCGGCGATAATAGGTGCAATCGATCGTGGCTTGTTCTATCAAATAGAACAATGAACCGGATTCAACTCTCGCAGCTCGCCGTTCTGGCCGCCGTGGCCGAGGGCCGCAGCTTTCGCAAGGCCGCCGAGGAACTGGGCATCGCCCCGTCCGCCGTCAGCCACGCCGTGACGTCGCTGGAGGCAAGCCTCGGCGTGCGGCTGCTGGCCCGCACCACGCGCAGCGTCGCGCCGACCGAGGAGGGCCGGCGCCTGCTCGATGCCCTGTCGCCGGCGCTCGCCGATATCGACGATGCGCTGGCAGCCCTTGCCGAAAGCCGGGAGCATCCGGCCGGCGCCTTGCGGATTACCCTGCCAAGACTGGCTGTCGAACACCTGATCGCGCCGCGGCTCGGCGATTTCCTCAATCTTTATCCGGAGATCGAACTCGAACTGGTGTCCCATGACAGCTTCGACGATATCGTCGCGCAGGGCTTCGATGCCGGCTTGCGACTGGGTGAGCATCTGGAGGCCGACATGATTGCGGTCAAGGCCAGTGGTCCGTGGCGCGGCGCGGTAGTGGCCGCACCCAGCTATTTCGAGCACCACTCCCGCCCCGTCCATCCGCGCGAATTGATCGGCCACCGTTGCATTCGCCGGCGCTTTTCCAGCGGCCGGATCTACCGCTGGGAATTCGAAAAGGACGGCAAGGCGCTGGTGGTCGATGTTGGCGGGCCGCTGGTGCTGTCCGACGACCGGCTGATCCTGGCAGCGACCCTGAATGGTGCCGGCCTTGCCTATCTGTTCGATCAGCGGATCGCAGACGAGCTGGAGACCGGACGCCTGATCCGGGTGCTGGACGACTGGTGCGCACCCTTCGACGGCTTCCATATCTATTACCCGTCACGCCGCCAGATGCGCCCGGCGCTCCGGGCCTTCGTGGATTTCTTCCGCTACCGCGGCTGACCGGTCAGGCCAGTTCTATCCGATAGCGCACGAACCCGTCGGCCGGCGTGTAGCGGTCGTAGAGTTTGCGGGCGGTGGCATTGTCGTGGTTGGTGTGCCAGTAGAGCCGTGTCCAGCCCTTCGCCCTGCCAAGCGCGATGAGGTCGTCGATCAACGCCCGGCCCACACCCTGGCCGCGGAAGCGGGCGTCGAGATAGAGGTCTTCCAGATAGCAGTCCGGCGTGATCTCCCAGGTGGAATCGTGCCAATGGTGGATGGCAAAGCCGGCCATCTCGCCATCGACGAAGGCCAGCCGCATGGCGACGCGCGACTGCGGGTCGAGAATGCGCGACCAGGTGTGGGCGGTAATGTGCTCGGCCAGATCCACCTTGTAGAAGGAGAGATAGCCGGCCCACAGGCGGCGCCAATCGGTCTCATCGCCGGGCAGAGGATCGCGAATGTCCAGGGTCATGGTATCCTCACGCGCCGGCTTCGTTGAGAAGCGTCATGGCCTGCGGCGATAGCGTCAGTGTTCCCGCCTTGATCATCGCGTCGAGCTGGCCAAGGCTGGTGGCGCTGGCGATCGGCGCGGTGATGCCGGGGCGGGCGGCCACCCAGGCGATGGCAACGGTTGCCGGCGTCGTGCCGGTTTCGACGGCAACGAGATCGAGGGCGGCGAGGATGCGGCGGCCCTTGTCGTTCAGGTAGTCGCCGACCCGGTAACCGCGCGCCTTGCCCTCCGCATCGCCAATCTCGCGGTATTTGCCGGTCAGGAAGCCAGCCGCCAGCGCATAATAGCTGATCACGCCGATCTCTTCCTTTATGCACAGATCGCGCAGTGGGCCTTCGAATTTGTCGCGGGTGTAGAGATTGTATTCCGGCTGGATGACATCGTAGCGCGGCAGGCCGGCCTTGGCGGCGGCTGCAAAACTATCCGCCAGCAGGTCGGCCGGATAATTGGAGCAGCCGATGGCGCGGACCTTGCCCTGTTCCTTCAGCCTGGTAAAGGCGGCCAGCGTGTCCTCATGCGGCGTGTTCGGGTCGGGCTTGTGAGCCAGATAAAGGTCGATGTAGTCGGTCTGCAGACGGCGCAACGAGGCCTCGACCGCCGTGGCGATCCAGTCCTTGCCAAGCCCTGTTGCCTTGCCTCTGTTGTCGAAACCGACCTTAGTGACGATCACAGCCTTGTCGCGTGCCACCGAACCCTGCTTCAGCCATTTGCCGATGATCGTTTCACTCTCGCCACCTTCATGGCCATCGACCCAGGCCGAATAGACATCGGCCGTATCGATGGCATTGTAGCCGGCATCAAAAAACGCGTCGAGCAGCGTAAAGGACGTCTTCTCGTCGGCGGTCCAGCCGAACACATTGCCGCCGAACACGACAGGCGAAATGGAAAGGCCGGTCCGGCCAAGGGCTCGCATCTGCATGGGGTCGTTTCCTTTTTGCAATGCCTGTCACGGGACGATTGATGGCCGACCCTAGCAACCCGTTCGGTGATAGACCATTCAAATCCTTGAATGGGTTCAGGCCTCATGGCGATGGTCGCGCCGATACTGGCTCGGCGGTGCCGCATGATGCTCGGACCACACGCGTCGCAAATGCCGGGTCGAGGAAAAGCCGGCGCGTTCGGCCACGCTCTCCATGTCGAAACGGCTCTGGGACAGCAGATCGCGGGCAAGCGCAATCCGGATCGTGTTGATATAGGCAGTGACCGCAAAGCCGGTATGCTCACGGAACAGCCGCGTCATGTGCCGTTCGCTGAGTGCCGCGATGCGCGCCAGTTCGCCAAGGCTCCAGTCGCGCGCCGGATCGCCCATCACGGCATCCTGCACCCGGTGAATGGCCGGATGGATATGGTTGCGGCCCGACAGCCAGGGCGACAGTTGCGGATCGGACCCGCTGCGCCTCAGATAGATGACCATCTTGCGGGCGATCGCCAGCGCAACCTGGGCGCTGGTCAGCCGCGAGACGATATGCAGCATCAGGTCAATGCCGGTGGAAATGCCGGCGCTCGAAAGGCGATTGCCGTCCTCGACATAGAGCCGGTTTTCCAGAACCTGCGCGGTCGGGGCGAGCGCCTTCAGCTCGTCGATGCATTCGGCATGGGTGGTGCAGGCATGCCCCTCCAGCAGACCGGCCGCACCCGCCAGCAATGCGCCGGAACAGATCGTCACGAGCCGCGTGTCGGCCGTCACCGCTCGCGACAGCCAGGCGGTCAGGCTGCGCAATTCCGGATCGGTGCCGAGTTCCTCCTGTCCCACCGACAGACTGCCGGAAATCACCAGCATGGCGCCGGGCGGCAGGGTATCCGGCAGCGGCTCCAGACCATCCAGCATCAACCCGATCGAGGTTGTCTGGCGCGGCTGCGCGGAAATGTAACGGCAGTCGAACCGGATCGCCTGCTGCTCGGCATTGGCATATCGTAACACTTCCATTGGCCCCGCCACGTCGATCAGCAGGGCCTGCGGAGGCAGAAGCGTGAAGACCGGAACGACGTCCGGCGTCTGGCCGTCCGGTTGCGTCACGCGGCCAGCTTTCCGGCGGCCAGCGCCTCCTCGACGGTGGCGATCCGGGCAAAGCGGCCCTCCAGCACCAGCTCTGTTCGGGTGCGGATGTCGCTCGGCGAGAATGTCACGCCCGATGCATGGGTCATGGGGAAGGTCAGCATGGCCTCGCTGACGAAATCCACGGTAAAGCCGATATCGGCCGCATTGCGGGTGGTCGTCTCGCAGCATTGTTCGGTGCGGATGCCGGAGATGATCAGGCGGCCTATGCCTTTTTCACGCAGCCAGTCCTCAAGGCCGGTGCCGATCAGCGCCGAATGCACGTTCTTGTGGAACGTGACATCGGCCGGCACCGAAAGTTCAGCCAGGGTGCGCACGAAACCGCTTTCCAGCGTGAAAGGGGCATCACTGTCGACATGGAAAACCTGTACGACCGGGATGCCGGCGGCCCGCGCCCCGTCGATCAGCGCCTGCTGCTTCTCGACGAAGCCTGCAAGGTCATCATTGGTCCAGAATGGGCATTGGCGAAAGGATTCCTGCACGTCGATGACGATCAGGGCGGATTTGTCTGCGGACATTTTGGGCTCTCCAGCGTGTTGAAACGATACGGCAATGTAAGGCTTGGTTCAAAGCGCAAAAGCAGGAAGCCGGACGAAGACGGGACATTTTCGGCCAAAATGAAAATGTAATGCGCGCGATGTTCGAACGGCTGTGCATTGCACGCCGCATCTCCTTCGCCTAATGTCCGGCCAAAGTTCGTGGGAGGAAGCCTATGCTGCGTTTTGGAATTCTGTCGACGGCCAAGATCGGTCGTGATCTCGTCGTTCCGGCCATTCAGGATGCCGAAAACTGCGTCGTCACCGCCGTTGCCAGCCGCGACATCGCCAAGGCCCGCGCCATGGCCGACCGCTTCGGCGCGCCGCACGCCTTCGGCTCCTACGAGGACATGCTGGCCTCCGACCTGATCGACGCTGTCTATATCCCGCTACCGACCTCGCAGCATGTCGAATGGTCGATCAAGGCGGCTGATGCTGGCAAGCACGTGCTCTGCGAAAAGCCGATCGCTCTGAAGGCTTCCGATATCGACCAGGTGATCGCGGCCCGCGACCGCAATAAGGTGCTGGTGTCGGAGGCCTATATGGTCACCTATACGCCCGTCTGGCACAAGGTACGCGAACTGTTGCAGGCTGGCGCCGTTGGCCGCTTGCGCCATGTGCAGGGCGTATTCACCTATTTCAACCGCGATCCCGGCAATATGCGCAACGTGCCGGAACTGGGCGGCGGCGGACTGCCGGATATCGGCGTCTACCCGGCCATAACTACGCGTTTTGCCACCGGCCAGGAGCCACTGCGGGTCCAGGCCGTCACCGAGCGCGATCCGGAGTTCGGCACGGACATCTATTCGAGCGTCAAGGCCGATTTCGGCGATTTCGAAATGAGTTTCTACATCTCCACCCAGATGGCCAACCGCCAGTCCATGGTGTTCCACGGCACCGAAGGCTTCATCGAAGTGCGCTCACCCTTCAATGCCGACCGTTGGGGTGCGGAAGAGCTGGAGCTTTCCAACCGTTCGCACACGGAATCGCAGATCTTCCGCTTCCAGGACAGCCGACAGTACAAGCGCGAAGCCGAGGCCTTTGCCCGCGCGGCGCAGGGCGAGGCGCAGGAGATCGTCACGCTGGAGAATTCCAAGGCCAATCAGGCTTTCATCGACGCCATCTACAGGGCGAGCGACAAGGACGGCTGGGAGCCGGTCTGAGATCGTTCGCCTTCAGCGGTTGCGCAGAAAACGCGAATAGGCAAACAGGCCGAACGCGATCGCCGCCAGGCCCGACAGGGCCTGGGCCGTCAGCGGGTTTATCGTCGGCAGCGATGTCAGCAGTGCGAGCGAGAGCAGCAGGCTGACGATCGCCGAGATCAGCCCTGCCGATGCGTAGCGAAAGCCCTGACCTCTGATGGCGGCGACCTGTCCGGCGTGCAGCAGGCCAAAGAACAGCCAGCAAAGGCCGACCGTGGCCGCCATCGACAAAAGACAGGCGGTGATCGGCCCGAAAGGTTTCAGCGACAGGAGACCCCGAAGCAGACCTGCATCAAGGGCAAAGCCGAAGCACAGAAACATCGCGAACCGCAGCATCGGAAATGCCCTCAGGCGGCGTCGGCCTTGGGTCGCTTTGGCGCTTTGCCGACGGCAGTGCTGGCCGCGACAGGCTTTTTGGCAGGGGTGAAGGCCGGTGCCTGAGCCATGTAGTGAATGCGCAGCTGCTCGGCCCGCGAGCGCGCCACGGAATCAAGGATCGTTCCCGCCGTGAAGAACAGGAACGACATCATCATCAGCGCCATCGAGAACACCCATGTCGGCATGCGGCTGACGAGGCCCGTGGTGAAATATTCAAACAGCACCGGCGCCATGAACACCAGGCTGGCGGCAAGGAGGCCGGCGGCGAACACGCCGAAAAACGCGAAAGGCCGCGTTTCCTTCATCAGCATGGCGAACATCCACAGGATCTTTGCACCATCCTTGAAGGTCGAGAGCTTGGAATGGGACCCTTCCGGCCGCCGGCCGTAGTCGAGCTCCAGCTCGCAGACCGGCAATTTCAGGCGCGAGGCATGCACCGACATTTCCGTCTCGATCTCGAAGCCGCCGGACACGGCCGGAAAGCTCTTCACGTAGCGGCGCGAAAAGGCGCGGTAGCCGGACAGGATATCGGTGAAATCGGCGCCGAACAGGAAGCGATAGAGCCGATTGAACAGCCGGTTGCCGAAGGCGTGGCCATTGCGTCCGGCATCGTCATGCACGCCGCGCCGCGTTCCGACCACCATGTCGGCGCGCTCGGTCAGCAGCGTGCGGATCAGGTCTTCGGCGTCCTCGGGCGCATAGGTCCCGTCGCCATCGGCCATCAGGTAGATGTCGGCCTCGATATCGGCGAACATCCGGCGCACTACATGACCTTTGCCCTGGCGGCGTTCGCGCACGACGGTGGCGCCAGCCAGCATGGCCTGCAGCGCCGTTCCGTCCGTCGAGTTGTTGTCGTAGACATAGACCCGCGCATTCGGCAACGTTTCGCGAAAGCTGCGCACCACCGCACCGACGGTCGAAGCTTCGTTGAAGCACGGCAGAAGTACGGCCACATCAGGATAGTCGGCTGCGCTCATGATCTTTACTCGAAACGACGATGACAGGCCGACCCAACAGACGAGCCGGAGAGGCTTTACTATTTCTTGATAAGGTTAAGGCTAGGTTTCAGGTGCCGACCGGATTGGAAAAATATCGCCACGGGATGTTCGGCACTATCTTCGTGACGTTCGGGAGCTGGGTCTATGGTGGAAAAACTGGCGCGCCCAATGCGCAGCAGGCCCCTGTGGTCGCGCCCGGAGCTGGTCGTGCCCCTCTATTGCTTTGCCGTCATCCTGGCGATTGCGCTCCTCAATCTGCCGTTTGCAAGGGATTATGTCGGTGTCGACAACGACGATGCGATGCGACTGGTGGAGGTGCGCGACTTCCTGGCCGGCCAGAACTGGTTCGATCTGACCCAGTACCGGCTTGGCCTCGACGGCGGTGTGCTGATGCATTGGTCCCGCCTGATCGACCTGCCGATCGCCGGGCTGATCCGCGGCTTCGGTTTTTTCCTGCCGTCTGAGCGCGCCGAAGCAGCGGCGCTGCTGGTCTGGCCTCTGTTCCTGATCACGCCGCTGCTGGCCAGCATGGCGCTGGCCGGGCTCCGCATCGGCGGTCCCAAGGTCATGCATGTCGCGCTCGGCATGACGGCCCTGTTGATCATCACAACCAATCGCTTTCTGCCGGGCGCTATCGATCATCACAATGTTCAACTCGTGCTGGTCGCCTTTATCGCCGCCATGCTGGTCGACGGCGCCTATCGTGCCGCAAGTTTTGGTCTGGCGGGCGCGGCCTGCGCGCTGGCGCTGGCCATTGGCGCGGAAACGACGCCGCTGGTGGCCGCTGTCTGCCTGATCGTCGCCTTACAGTGGGCCTGGCATGGCGAACGTTTCCGCGTCGCGGCCGCCGCCTTCGCGTTGACGCTCTCGCTGGTCGTGTCACTGATCTTCTTCGGCACAGTGCCGCCGCGGCTCTACACGTTCATCACCTGCGACAGCCTTTCTCTCGGCTATTACGGCATGACGGCGATCGGCGGTTCACTGCTGTTTCTCTCCTCGATCTTCGCCAGCCGGTTTGGACGGACCACGCGATTTGCCATCCTGCTGGTCGATGGCGTGGTGCTTGCCGCCTCGGTTCTGGTGCTTGCCCCCCATTGCTTGCGCAATCCGCTCAGCGATCTCGATCCGATGCTGGTGACCCTATGGCTGAGCGGCGTGACCGAGGCGCAGAACATTGCCGGTCAGGCCCGCCATGATCCAGGTTCGCTCGGCGGCTTTTATGCCGTTGGCCTGTTCGGCATCGCGATCTGCCTTTTCCGTGCCCTGCGCAGGGATCGCACCGAACTGCATGTCATTCTGCTGGCGCTGATCTCGGTGTGCTGGGTCATTGCCCTTGTCCAGGTCCGGGGCGCGGTGTTTTCCAATCTGCTGGCCGTCTTGCCGCTGTCCCTGCTGATCATCGACCTCAGGCGTCATGCGGCCGAGGACCCGGAAGACCTCAGCGCCGGTTTTACCTATGTGATGACCGTTCTCATGGCCGTGCCTCCGGTCTGGGCGCTGGGCGGGGTCTTTCTGGCGGAAGGCACGGCCGGTCTTGCCAATCGCGCCCGCGAGAGCCGGGTGCTTAGCGCCGGCTCCACCGAGGCCGACTGCGTTTCCGGGCAGGCACTTCGGCAGTTGGCCGACCTGCCGGCCGGCACCGTCGCCGCACCCTCCGGCAGCGGCGCCCCAATCCTGCGGTTCACCGATCATCGTACCCTTTCGGCACCCTATCACCGAAACCAGGGCGGCATGCTGACCGAACTGCATATCGGCCTTGCCACGCCTGAGGAGGCTGAAGCCTTTGTCCGCGGCGCAGGCGTGTCCATCATCGCCTTCTGCCCGACGGATCCACAGACCGGCCGTATCGTCAATCTGAAGCCGGATGGACTCTATGCAGCCTTGAAACGGGGAGATATCCCGGCCTATCTCCAGCCTTTGCCGGCCATCGAGAATTCAGGGCTGACCATCTTCACAGTCAAACCGCCGGCAAACCAATAAAGCGGGCGAAGGCCCCGTCAGGGGGGCGAAGGACCGAATTTAACCTTCAGGCTGTGCGTTGCCGCTGGAAGAAATAGAGAACGACCACCAAGTCGAGCAGGCCGAAATTATAGCCGGCTATGGCGATCAGCAGGGGCGATAAGGCCACCGGTCCGCTCGACAGGGCAGCCGCCAGCGCAAACGTCGCGCCGATCAGCACCGCGACGAGGGCAATGGTCAGGGCGCTACGCATCGCGGCGGCGGCAATTCCGATTGTCATAGCCGTAAGAAAAATCATCCGGCCGGCTCCTTTGTAATGCTTGTGGGCGCAGAATAAGGCAGTTTTATTAACGGACCGCTTACTTGGTGATAGCCCTCGGGACAGTCGGCACGCATGATGGCTGCTGAACTGTCCCGCAATGGCGCATCATCGCTGCCCTAGACGAGCCCTGCCAGGAGGCCGGCAGTCGTCCCGGTCGCAAGCACCCGGCTGACCCGAATCGGCAGCAGGCTGCCGGCCGCAACGTCGGAGAGCACCAGCGCGGCACCGGAGGCCATCACAACGGCCAGGTCACCGCCCTGGCCGACATAGACGGCACGCGTGGTTTCCGGCAGGTCCAGGCTGTCATCCGGGGTGATCGGAAAACCGGAAAAAGCCGGCCCGGCAAGGGATGGCTGAACATTGGAAAATCGGTCTGTCATGGACAACTCCTTTGAGGTTGGACGGTCTGCATTCGCCGATTATCGCTCCACCAAAGCTAAGGGGGAAAACCGCGTTGAAAATTGACGGGAAGGGAAGCCGCATGCTGCGCTCGGACGGCGCATCGGTTACAAAACCCCATGGCCAATTTCTTCAGCGATGATTCGCCCACCAATGTCGCCGAGTTCACCGTCTCGGAACTGTCCGGCTCCATCAAGCGGACGATCGAGAACGCGTTCGACCACGTGCGGGTGCGCGGCGAAATCTCCGGCTATCGCGGTCCGCATTCTTCTGGCCATGCCTATTTTTCGCTGAAGGACGACAAGTCTCGCATTGATGCGGTGATCTGGAAGGGCAGCTTCTCCAAGCTGAAACATCGCCCGGAAGAGGGCATGGAGGTGATCGCCACCGGCCGCATCACCACCTTCCCAGGGTCCTCGAAATACCAGATCGTCATCGAAACCATCGAGCCGGCCGGTGCCGGCGCCCTGATGGCGCTGATCGAGGAACGCAAGCGCCGCTTCACCGCCGAAGGCTTGTTCGATCCGGCGCGCAAGCAGTTGCTGCCTTTCATGCCCCGTGTCATCGGCGTGGTCACCTCGCCGACCGGTGCCGTCATCCGCGACATCCTGCACCGCATCGCCGATCGCTTTCCCGTGCATGTCGTGGTCTGGCCGGTCAAGGTGCAGGGCGAGGGCTCGGGCGACGAGGTGGCCAATGCCATTCAGGGCTTCAATGCGCTTGAACCTGGCGGTCCGATCGCCCGGCCTGATGTGCTGATCGTGGCGCGCGGCGGCGGCAGTCTCGAAGACCTTTGGAGCTTCAACGATGAAGCCGTGGTCAGGGCGGCAGCGGCCAGCACCATTCCGCTGATCTCGGCCGTCGGCCACGAGACCGACTGGACGCTGATCGACTACGCCGCCGATGTGCGCGCGCCGACACCGACCGGTGCTGCCGAAATGGCGGTGCCGGTCAAAGCCGATCTCGAAGCGCAGATCGCCAATCTGTCCGCTCGCCTGTCGGGTGCCTCAAGCCGGCAGATGGATCTGCGCCGCCAGAACCTGCGGGCGCTGGCACGCGCCCTGCCATCGCTCGACCAGTTGCTGGCTTTGCCGCGCCGGCGTTTCGACGAGGCGGCCGGTGGGCTCGGGCGCAGCCTCGAACTCAACACCATGAACAAGCGCCGCAGCTTCGAGCGGGCCTCAGCGCGCCTCTCGCCCGACATGCTGGCCCGGCGCATCATCGAGCGTCGCCAGCGGCTGAACGAGCGTGCGGCCACCGCCGAGCGTATCATCGAACGGCAGATCGGCCGGCTTCGGGCCCGCGTCGACGGTGCTGACGCGGCCCTTCGCGCCCTGCCGTCGCGGCTCTCCTCGCAGCTTGGCAGGGCCCGCGACCGGCTGTCGAGCCTGGCGCAACGCGCCGATGCCGCCATGGCCGGCGAAACCCGCCAGCGCCGCCAGATGGTGACGGCCCATGACCGCATGCTGCAGTCGCTGTCCTACAAGAATGTGCTGATGCGCGGTTATGCCGTGGTGCGCGATGGCGAGGATCGCCCGGTATCGCGGGCCGCCGCCTTGGAGAGCGGCATGGCTGTCGCCATCGAATTCGCCGACGGGCGCATCGCCGCCATAACCAAAGGGGCTGATGGCCCGGCACCGGCCGCCAGCATGCCCGGCGCTGCCAAGGCCGGCACAGCCGCCAGGCCTTCGAAAAAAGCCGATCCGCCGGCCGGGCAGGGGAGCCTGTTCTGATGGGAGGGCGCCATTTTCTCGTGGTTCTGGCCCATCCTCTCCCAGACAGCTATGCGGCAGCTCTTGCGAGGAGCATTGTCGAAACACTGGAGGCACACGGGCATCGGGTCGATCTGCTCGACCTCTATGCCGAGGATTTTGACCCGCGCCTGACAGCGGCCGAACGGGCAAGCTACATGACCGCCGACTACGACTCGTCGGCCGTGTCCTCTCTTATCGCCCGGCTTCAGGTCGCAGACGGGCTGATCCTGGTCTTTCCGCAATGGTGGTTTAACCTTCCGGCAATCCTCAAGGGCTTCATCGACCGGGTTTTTGTGCCCGGTGTCGCTTTCGACCACGCGGCGGATGGCGGCCGCCTGATCCCGCGGCTGGATCATGTCAGGACCTTCTGGGCGGTAACCACCACTGGTTCGCCCTGGTGGATCGTCCATTTCTACATGGGCAATCCGGTCAAGCGGCTGTTGAAGCGGGGCGTCGCGACCTTCTGCGCCAGGAACGTCGATTTCCGCATGCTCTGCCTGCACGATATGGACCGCGTGTCCGCCGGGGGACGCCGGCGGTTTATCGACACGGTCCGGGCTGCCGTCACTCGTCTATGACCTATTCGAAATGGGCAAGATAGGTCCGCAGCAACCGATCAAGTTCGCTCCTGTCGGCCGGATCCAGGCCCTCGATCAGCCGGTTCTGGTTGGCCACATGCGCCGTTACCGCCTGCTCGACGCAGACAAGGCCGCGGTCGGTGAGCGCGATCAAGACGCTGCGCCGGTCTTCCGGGTGGGTGACCCGTTGCACGAAGCCGGCCTTTTCCAGCTGGTCGATGCGGTTGGTCATGGTGCCCGAACTCACCATCATCGTGGCGAGCAGATCGCCGGGTGACAGCGCATAGGGCGCGCCGGAGCGACGCAGCGTTGCCAGCACATCGAAGCTCGAGGAGTTCAGCCCATGCGCCAGAAGCACTTTTTCGATCTCGCGGCCCAGATGCGTTTTCAGCCGCGACAGCCGGCCGAACAGACCCATCGCATCGACATCGAGGTCCGGCCGCTCACGCCGCCATTGGGCGAGGATGCGGTCGACACCATCCGGTTTCGGGTCGATCTGTGAACTCATGCTTCATGGATAGGGACCAGAAATCTTGACGTCAAGATAAATGCGGCGTATAGATATTTATCTTGAGGTAGAGATTATCGACATGAAGATAAATTCGGATTATGCGCTGACGGTTGCCGTCACGGCCCTGGCGCCGGCCATTTGGGGCAGCACCTACATCGTCACGACGCATTTGCTGCCGGCAGGATACCCGCTGACGGTCGCCATGCTCAGAGCCCTGCCGGCCGGATTGCTATTGCTCCTGCTGGTCCGTCAACTGCCCGCCGGACATTGGTGGCCTCGCGTTTTTGTGCTGGGCGCGCTGAACTTTACGCTGTTCTGGGCCATGCTGTTCGTCTCGGCCTATCGGCTGCCAGGCGGTGTTGCGGCGACTGTCGGCGCCGTGCAGCCATTGATTGTGATCGGGCTTTCGCGGCTGGTGCTGAACACGGCCATCCGTCCGCTTGCGGTGATCGCTGGATTGGCGGGCCTTTCGGGTGTCGCGCTTCTGGTGCTGACGCCCAGGGCCGCGCTTGATCCGGTCGGCGTTGCCGCGGGCCTCGCCGGCGCCGGTTTCATGGCTGCTGGCACGGTGCTGACCCGACACTGGAAGCCGCCGATCTCCAACCTCGCCTTCACAGCCTGGCAGATGACAGCCGGTGGCCTGCTGCTGGTACCGCTCGCCCTTTTGCTGGAGCCACCCTTGCCGGCGCTTAGTCTCGCCAATGTCGCAGGGCTGCTCTATCTCGGCCTGATCGGCGGCGCGCTCACCTATATCCTGTGGTTTCGCGGCTTGGCCCGTATCGAGCCGTCGGCTGCCGCATCGCTTGGCTTTCTAAGCCCTCTGGTCGCCTCCCTTCTGGGCCTGCTTCTGCTTGGCCAGGATCTCAGCCTGCTGCAGGCCGCCGGCTTCGTGGCCGTGCTGGGCAGCGTCTGGTTTGCCCAGAGGATTGGAAAGCCTGGTCTTCAGCCGCCGGCCGAAATCGGGGCGTGAAGAATCGGGTACCGCCGACGGTGCCAGCATCCTATAGTTATGAGTGATCGTGCCCTTTCAAAGGTTCGATCAAATTCCTATGTCACATGAAAGGGCCGCTGGTCCTGTCTGCTATATCAAGGAGATTTCATCATGAAACGAACCACTATTGCGGTGCTGGCGGGAATCTTGACGGCAACGGTCGGTGCTGCTCCCGTCCTGGCGGACCAGTCGCAGCTGTCGACCATCCTGTTCGGCAAGATCTATAACGACAATGTCACGACCCATCAGCTTGGCATGTCGCGGCATAACGATGAAAGCGGCATGCCGTCTTTCGTTCTCTATCCATCAAAAGCCGACGTCACGGAGGCACAGGCCGAAGCAGCCCACGACCCGCATCTGCGCGAAGCGCTTGCTCAGCGTAAGATCGCTATCCACAATGTCATCGGGATCCAGACAGCCCTCAACGGCGGCAAGGTTGTCTACTATCGTTGATCTGACCTTTAAGCATGCTCCGGTGCCGGCGGATATCCGCCGGCCGCCTCGACAATGTCAGGCCCATTCGCCCTTGCGCATCACGGGAACAGTCGATCCGTCGGCCCGCACACCGTCGATATCCACCTTGTCGGAGCCTATCATCCAGTCGATATGAATCAGGCTGGAATTGCCGCCCTGCGCGGCGATCTGATCCTGGCTGAGCGAGGCTCCGTCAAGGAAGCACTTCGAATAGCACTGGCCGAGCGCGATGTGGCAGGAAGCATTCTCATCGAACAGGGTGTTGTAGAACAGGATACCCGACGCCGAGATCGGCGAGGAATGGGGCACCAGCGCCACTTCGCCGAGCCGCCGTGCGCCCTCATCCGTATCAAGAACCTTCAGCAGAACTTCCTCGCCGCGCGACGCCTTGGCCTGGACGATCCGGCCCGCTTCGAACCGCACCTGGATATTGTCGATCAAGGTTCCCTGGTGCGACAGCGGCTTGGTGCTGGAGACCGTGCCTTCGACCTTCAGCGCATGCGGCGTGGTGAAGACCTCCTCGGTCGGAATATTGGGATTGCAGGTCACGCCATTCTTGGCGACCGATGCACCGCCGTGCCATTCGTGGCCATCGGCGAGACCCACCGTCAGATCCGTGCCGGGGCCGGTGAAATGCAGGGCCGCGAAGCGTTCGCCATTCAGCCAGCTGGACCGCTGGCGTAGATTGGCATTGTGCTCGCGCCAGGCGGCGACAGGATCGACCTGGTCGACGCGCGAGGCCGCAAAGATCGCATCGGCCAGCTGGGCGACCGCCATCTCCACCGGTACATCCGGGAAGACCAGCTTTGCCCAGGACGGATTGGGATAGGAGCAGATATTCCAGTTGATGTCGAAGTTGGAGATGTATTCGAGCGCCGGCTTGTAGGCAATCGAATTGGCCTTGTTGGCGCGCGCCACCTTGGCCGGGTCCTGGCCCGACAAAAGCATCGGATTGTCGCCGGCAATCGCCAGCCGCGCCGCACCGCCGGCATAGGCCTTCGCCATGCCTTCGTAGAGCCAGCCCGATGCCTTGTCGAAGCTCTCGTCCGGCGCATGGGCATAACGCGAAAGCGTCGTCTCCTCGTCGGAATAGAAGGTGGTGACGATGCCGGCCCCGGCGATATAGGCATGTTTGGTGATATGGCGGACCAGCGGCAAGGCCGCCAGCGGAGCGGTGATCACCAGATCCTGGCCCTTCTGCAGCTGCAGTCCGACCTTTACGGCCACTTCGCCGAGTTTTTCGAGTTTGACGGGATCGACGGTCTTGGAAAAATCGGGAGCAATTGTCATCGGGACCTGCCATTGTCTTGATTATGTTGCCCGTAGCCTTAAGCCGCTTTGCGGCGAAAATGAAGATCGAAGGACCAGAAATGCCATTCCTCGAAATGTCCAGCCGAATTGCTGGTGCCGTGCCGCGTTTCGATCTTTCGATGACCCTGTTGCTGATGTCCCTGCTCTTGGCCCCGTGCCATGCCGGTGCCGCCGAGTTCGAGATGTCCGTTGAAGGCCATGACCTGGCTGTCATCGAGACCGACGAGGGGCAATCGCTGACTGTGGACGGCGAGCCGGTTCTGACCGATACCTATATTTCCGTTGAAATGACCGAGGTCGCCGGCGTGTCCGTGGCACTCGGCATTTCCTCTGCCGGCGGCAATGCCTGCGAAGGCGCACCCTTTGTCTTGGTTCTTGCCCCGGGCGAGGCCGTGCGGCTCGATGGCCCGCTCGACACCTGTTCGCCGATCACGCCCGAAGTGGAAGACCAGCAGCTCGTCTATGCCGAGCCGGCGGTTCCCGGGCAAGACAGCAGGCGCTGGTCCTGGACACCGCAGGATGGCTTTTCAGAGCTCTCGGCGGCGGCGTTTACGCCCGACGCGGCCAAGGGCTGGGAGGCGCTTGGCCGCGACGAGATCAGCCATCCCGCTGACATTCTGGGCTATGACGAACCGGCCGCGAAAGTCGATCGGCTGCTTGGTCCGGACAAGGCGGAATTCTTCGATTTCGTTACCGGGATCGGCAGCGCCGAGCGGCTGGGCGACCTGATTTCCGGCTCGGCCTGCCTCAAGGCCGATTGCCCCGACAATGCCGCGCTGTTGGTGGTCGACCCGGTCGAGCAGCAGGTCTATCTCGCCTGGAAGCCTTACGGCCGCAAGATCGTCGTGCGTCCGTCCGCCAAGACCTGGCCGGAACCCGCCCGCCGCGAGTTGCGCACATGGGCGGCGAGCTGGAACTGATGCGACCGCTCAGGCTGTGATTGCTGCCGCGATGGCGTTCAGAGCCTTTAGCGCGTCCTTCGGATCAAGCCGGACCTGCAGGCCGCGCTGCCCGCCGTTCATGTAGACATAGGGCTGGTCGACGGCAGCAATTTCGATAGTTGTGGGCACCTGTTTCTTCTGACCGAACGGGCTGATGCCGCCCACCACGAAGCCGGTCAGCTTCTCGGCCAGCGCCGGTTTCATCATCGCCGCCGACTTGCCGCCGAACGCCGCCGCCAGCTTCTTCATGCTGACCTCCTTGTCGGAGGGCAGGACGACGCAGACCGGCTTGCCGTCGAGTTCGGCCATCAGCGTCTTCAGCACGCGGGCCGGATCTTCGCCGAGCGATTCCGCTGCCTGCATGCCGATACGCTCGGCATTGGGATCGTAGTCATAGGTATGGACGGTGAAGGCAAGGCCGGCTTTGGTGAGAGCTTGCGTGGCACGCGTGGTCTTCGACATCGTTACGCCCCGAACTCGGCGGAATAGGTCTCCGGCTTGAAGCCGATCAGCAGCTTGCCATCGGCCTCCAGCACCGGACGCTTGATCATCGACGGCTGGGCGAGCATGAGGTCGATCGCTTTGGATTGGTCGAGATCGGCCTTCGCCTCATCGGGCAGTTTCTTGAAGGTCGTGCCGGCGCGGTTCAGCACCGTTTCCCATCCGGCCCTGGCGGTCCAGGTTTCCAGATGCGAACGGTCGATGCCCGACGCCTTGTAGTCATGAAACGTATAGGCGACGCCATGATCGTCCAGCCACGCCAAGGCCTTCTTCATCGTGTCGCAATTCTTGATGCCGTAGATCATGGCGGCCATGGGATCGGTCCTCGTCGATACGGGGCGGGTAAGGGCGGCCGGAGGATCCGACGCACCGAAACTGAAATATCAAACCATGGAGTGTTCGCAAGCGGCACACTGTCACGGTGGTATCCGCCGCGTCCTAAAGTGAAGGATTGGCGCATCGAAAGTGCGGGCTTCCCTCGAAAAACCCGGTCTGCGTGTTCGCCTAGCCGTCTGTGCTCTCGGCCGCTTTCTTGGCCCTGTCGGCGGCGGCCTGCGCGTCGATGATGGCTTGAACCGCCTCCTCTCGGCCCGTAGCTGCATGGCTTTTCGCCATCTGAGCAAATTCCCCGGCCAGTTGAGCGGCAAGCTGCGCCGCTTCTCGAAACTTCAAGGCCGCCTGCTCATCGCCTTCTGCCTTGGCCTCCAGAGCGCGGCGCGCCGAGGCCTCGGCGGCAATCGCTTCCTGATTGGCGCTCACCGCGAAGTGCATGGCGAGCTGCGACTCGTTCAGGCTGGCGACTGTCGAGGTGCCGGCGGCATTCATGAACGTCGTATTCCAGTCCAAAGCCGCAACCAGATCGCCACAGTGTGTTGCGACATAGGTTTGAAACTGTGCGGTCATCTGGCCCATCTTTTCGGTGTTGAAATCCGCCGTCCGCGCCGCCCTTCCCAATTCCGCTCCATAACCCATGCCGAGTGTGAAGCCCGCCATCAGGCCATCGCCATAGCCGAGACGCTCGTCGGCCGAGGTCAGCACTGCCGGGGTCGGGACTTTCGCAAGCACGCCGGTCGGGTCCCCGGAGGGCATGGACAGCTCATGATATCCATCCACCACGCCGCGCAACCATCCGGGATAGGCTCCCTGGCACGCCCCTCTATGAAACTGTGGCGTATCCCGATCGGCGAAAGCGACGGTTGCATCGAACATGCTGGTGAAAAGGGCAACGCTGCCCACAAGGGCGCAGACAAGCACCGAGGCACTTCTCCTGCGCATGGATCTCACGACTTGCTCCACTAGCCGATTCATCCGGGCCGCTCCCCGCTCGATCTCCATCTCTTGACGGAGAACCAGATCATGAACGACAAATGATGCAACCGCCTTGACCTGGGTCAGCTTTTGCTACGATGTGACCAACGATGCAGATCGCGTGCAGGCCCCTGTGGCATCTCTGAAACCGCGGTCAGATCAAAAGCTTGGAGCAATGGCCGTATGGGGCTTTGATGGCTCGGCTGTTTTGCGCAGGAATTCCGAGGTCTCTACACCCTCATTCCCACTCTAATGTTTTCCTCACAATAACAGATTGATTTTATTTCAGAAAATCTCTTCTTTGGCCGCCAGCGCTGAGGCGCAGGCCGTCAAAAACTTATCCTGTTGATTTGCACTGAGAGCTGACCCTGGATTGCGGGAAATTATCACTGAGAGCTGGCTCTGACTCACATTTGCTGTTGTTGCGGGCGACGCTTTTGCTGATTCACCGGAGGATCAGCAATGCAGCATCGATTTCAGCGCACGAGCCTCGCGCCGCCCGGCTTTGTAGTAGACGAAGTGAAGGTTGTCGGGGATCGCGTCCAAGTTCGGCTGCGATCGCGCTATCCCTCAGGAACTTGTCCGGCCTGCGGGAGACAGAGCCGAAGAGTTCAAAGCAGATATCTGCGCCGGCTCGCTAATCTGCCTCTTGGCGGCCGGCGAGTAGAGTTGACGATCGTGGCGCGGCGATTTTGGTGCGATGCCGTTCTATGCGGACGGCGCATCTTCTGCGAACAGTTTGATGACAGCGTGTTGGCTCGTTACGGTCGGCGCACCCAGAGGCTAGAGACAATTGTCCACCACCTCGGCTTGGCGCTCGGCGGCAGACCCGCTGCGGCCTTCGCCAATCGATTGATGGTTCCGGTGAGCAACGACACGCTGCTGCGGGTGGTCCGTCGCCGCATTGCTGACCAGAACGATGAACTCAACGTCGTAGGCATTGATGATTTTGCCTTCAGGCGCGGCCAGACCTACGGAACGATCATTTGCGATCTGGAGCGGCGGAGGCCTGTCACCCTGTTGCCGGATCGAGCGCTGGATACGTCTCGGACATGGCTTGCCGAGCATCCGTCGATATCGATCGTCGCTCGCGATCGAGGCGGCGGCTATGGTGAGGCCATCGCGAAGGCCTTGCCTGATGCTGAGCAGGTCGCTAATCGTTGGCACCTGATGGAGAATTCCAGCCGAGCGTTTCTCGATGCAGTCGGCAAGTCGATGCGCCAGATCAGGCAGGCGGTCGGCAGCAATGTCGTTGATCCCAAGCTTTTGACCTACGCTGAGAAACCGCAGTACGAGGGATATCTGCGGCGCCAGGAGACGAACGAGGCGATCCGAGAGCTGTCGAAGAAGGGAACGTCAATTCGACAGATTGTCCGGCAAACCGGCCATAGCCGGAAGATTGTCCGCGACGTTTTGAGGGGCCAGCGCCTCGATGTCTTTCGAACACGGCCCAGCTCACTGGATAGCTGGCTGCCGTGGCTCAACGGCCGCTGGGACGAAGGCGTGCGGAATGCATCGGCGCTCTGGCGGGAGATGAAAGCGAAGGGCTTTCCAGGACAGAGCGGGGTCGTCTCGCAATGGGCTCAGCGTCGACGTCTTGCGGAGAAGGCCAACCAGAGTGGGCTTGCGCGAACGCCATCGGCGCGGGTCATTGCCCGGCTGATGACAACCGCACGCGACGACCTGGCAAAATCCGAAGCGATCCTGGTGGCGGCGATCGAAGTGAACGTGCCAGAGCTGATGGTCGCCCGCACGGCTATTGGTGACTTCCAATCCATGATCCGCTCCAAGACAGCACGAAAGCTTGATGAATGGCTTGAAGCTGCGAAGAACAGCCTGGTCGGCTCGTTTGCCGGCGGCGTTGAAAAAGACCTCAATGCCGTGAGAAACGCAATCATCTCACCATGGTCGAACGGACAAACAGAAGGTCAGATCACACGACTGAAGCTTATCAAATGCCAGATGTACGGGAGAGCGAAACTCGATCTGCTGCAGACGCGTTTGATTGGCGCATCGTAGGGGCTGCACAGCAGCAAAAGTGCGTCAGAGCCAGAAATCCGTCCCACTTCGTCAGCCCGATTTGAAGAACGGGATTGGCGGGCCGATGCGCAGTGTGAGCAGCGGCAGCGACGGTGGGATGGAGGCAAGTTCGATGGTCGTGGATTTCCCCTTCAACAGGTTCAAAGGCGCTGAATGTACCAAAGCCGATCCGAAATCAAAGTCGCGTGTTGCGGTGAAGGCCGTCTGCGCCGCTTCGCCGAGGGTGTCGCAGCCGACTATGTTGACGATGTGCAGCAGGCACTCGTCTGTCGCCGTTAGCAGCATCTAGACCCGGTAGACACATCATCCCGTGGATTGATCCAGCGGCGCTTCATCGACTACCGGTTTAGATTGGTTGAAGACTTTCCGGTCACGATCCAAGCTCGACGTCGGTTTAACCGACGCCCATCGTTATGTGGGCGTCGAGAGCGGGCCAGCAGAACCTTTTTCCTACGGCTGAAACGCTGCCAGCGAGGAGAACAAGGTTTGGGGAAGCCAATCCAGCTTGGTCAGAAGCGGTCGTAGCTGACGCACCAGCCTTCCGCAGCATCGACCGGTGAAATCACCAGCTTGTCGCCCGTGACCTCGAACTTGCGCTCCAGTCTCTGAGCGATCAGGTTGCGAACGAGGGAGGACTCCACGGTGATCGCGAATATGTTTTTGGTATCATCGATTTCGACCGGGCCGTAATAGGCCTCGTATGCTTTCGTGGTGTAGGGCGTATCCGCGGCATTGGCATCGGGGTTCATAGCCTGCACCGACAAGGTGCCCCCTTGGGTGAACACAAGTTGGCCTGAATAGGGAATGGCCTGAAGATTGCCCGCAGCGCCGACCTCCAGTGCGGTCATGCGCCAGGCGCCGATGATCGGAGACTTTGCATCGCTTGCAAATGCCGGGGAGGTGAACGCCAGCGCCAGTGCTGCAGCCAAGATCCTGAAACTGTTCATCGAGATGTCCTTTGTTGGGTGGCAGGAGGTGGGGGGATCTGTTAAATCCGTTCGATGCGGACGGGATACTCGCCGCGGATCAGCAGCGCGTCGAAACTGCTGTCGAACCGGCCAAGACGGATCAGCCCGTCCCAGCGATAGTCCGCGTAGAAAAGAGCAAGATTGCCCCAGGACTTGAAGTAGCAGAGGTCGCCGGGGCTCTCATTGGTGAAGGGGCCGCTGCCATCTTCCGTCAACTTGCGAGGCAGATGGACGATCTTCTCGTTTCCTCCGTCGTCCTCGATCCTCAGATCGAGCGGAAGCATCGACGCAAGGTCGCGCGCCGACGGGTTGTCGTAGAGCGTCGCTGTCAGCACCAGTCCATTGAAGGTCAACCTGATGTGAACGTCGGTCGGGTCTTGGCCAATCGGGTCACGCCCTTGCTGTGCGATGGCGACACGCGGAATTGCCGCAGCAGCCAGCGCGGTACCTAAAACTTGTCGTCGGTTGATCGAACGAGACATGGCGGTTCCGTCAGACCGATTGCGCTGTGGGACGGAAGAGGATTTCGTTGATGTCTACGTCATTAGGTTCGCTGATCGCGAACGCGACGCTGCGGGCGAAGGTGCCAGGCCCGATTGCGATCTTGCTGACGAACTCTCTGGTGCCTGCCTGTATATCTTTTTCGCTGATATGATCGAGGAGCTCGGTGCTGACCGCGCCGGGCGAGATGATCGTCGTCCGGATATTGTAGGGCTTCACCTCTTTGCGGAGCCCTTCGGATAACGCTCGGACGGCGTGCTTTGTGGCGCAGTAAACAGTTGCACCCGGATCGACGACATGGCCATAAACCGAGGATACGTTGATGATGTGCCCGGACTTTTGCGCCTTCATGTGAGGCAGTGCGGCGGCGATACCGTAGAGCACGCCCTTGATATTGACGTCTATCATGCGGTCCCACTCGTCGACCTTGAGACGTTCAAGCGGAGCAAGCGGCATGAGACCTGCATTGTTCAGCATGACGTCAATCCGTCCGAACCGTTCGACAGAGATGTCGACCAGGTTTCTGACCTGATCCCGCTGGGTCACGTCAGTCTCTACCGCGACGACCTTGCAGCCCTTCGCCGTCAATTCCGCAGCCAGAGCCTCAATGCGGTCAAGGCGTCGCGCGCCGATGACAACAGTCGCGCCGCGCTCTGCCAAATGCCGGGCCGTTGCTTCGCCGAGACCACTGCTGGCTCCGGTGATGACAACGACCTTGTTTTCGATTCCCTGTGACATGATGGTCTCCAGTTGCTGAATTTAGTTGTTTAGCTGCGCGGCCGGGCAAGAGCGGCCAGAGCTGCCGAGCCGACGAGCAGGACGGTGGAAAGCACAAAGGCGCTCCACCATCCGAGGGTGTCGAAGAGGATACCGCCTGCCGATGCGCCTCCAGCTATGGCAAGCTGTATCAGCGCGACCTGCAGGCCACCGCCTGCTTCAAGTTCGTCCGGGATGATTTTTGTCATCCACGTGTTCCACGCGACAGGCACGGGTGTCGATACAACACCCCAGAGAACAAGCAGGGCTGCCGTCAACCAAGGGAATGGGCCGGCTGCGATCAGGAGTAGCGCAATGACGGCAAGCATGCCGGGCATGCCGACGAGTGCGAGACCAAGATGTCGGCGGAGCACGAAGCCGATCGCAAACAATCCCGCCAATCCGCCAGCACCCAGGCCAAGCAGCACCATGGACAGCGTGTTGATATCGAGCCGGGTCACATGCTCGAGGAACGGCCTCAGGTAGATCGACAGCGAGTTCATGCCGATGAACGTCAACGCCGTCGCCGCCATGCCGATTGCGAAGGTGCGGTTGCGCAGTAATCCGAACATTGTTCCGCCGGACACAGCTTTGGCAGGAGGCATGTTCGGCAGGACAGCCATCTGCCATGTCAGCGCCGCGAGGCCGATAGGAACGGTAACGAGAAACGTATTGCGCCACCCAATGAGACCGCCCAGGAAACTGCCCAAGGGCGCGGCAGCCACGATTGCCATGGCCGTTCCGCCCTGAAGCAGCGCTATTGCTTTGGGAAGATCCGCGCCGGATGCAAGGCGCGCGAGAATGGCGGTTGAAAGCGACCAGAATCCGCCGATCGCCATACCAACCATGGCCCGGCCGATCAGGAAGACAAAGTAGCTTGGGGCAAGTGCCACCGTGAGGCTGGAGACGGTCAGAACGGAGGTGTAGAGCAGCACGACCGCTTTTCGGTCCAATCGGACTAACATCCTGTTTCCGAACAGACTGGTCACGACCGCAAAGAAACCCGAGACGGCAATCGCCAATCCTGCCTGTCCCTCGGTGATCGACAAGTCCTGCGCAATCGGCGTCAGAAGGCTGACAGGCATGAACTCAAGGCCCACCAGAAGGAATGTCAGGAGCGACAGGCAGGTAACGGCGCTCCAGGGCGTTGTCTGCTGTCGACCCTCAAAGTCATCACCCACGATCAGTTCAGTCATGTCTTACTCACTCTCGTTGAACGCATAGATAACGGTGTTGAAGTCGTGCCACTAGGCGGCATAAACTGCATGTTATAGTGAGGGAGATTCAACAATGCGTCGGGACGAATTTACCGAGATCCGGGCTTTTCTCGAAGTTGCGCGAGAACGCAGTTTTACACGCGCGGCCGTAAAACTTGGGGTGACGCGATCTGCGCTCAGTCATACGATCCGTACACTCGAAGAGCGGCTCGGTATGCGGCTTCTGGCACGCACGACCCGCGATGTCGCGCCGACGGCCATGGGCCAGCGACTGGTGCAGAGTATCGAGCATCATTTCGAGGGGATTAGTGCCGAAATCGAAGCGTTGAAGGCTCTCGGCGACAAGCCGTCCGGACACATCCGGATCGTTTGTCCCGACGATGCCATTGAACTGGTGTTCAGGGATCGGCTGAAGCCGTTCCTACGCGAATACGCGGATATTAAGGTCGAACTTATCGTCGACAATGGGTTCACCAACATCGTCGAACGGCAGTTCGACGCAGGAGTGCGGCTGGGCGAGGCGATCGCCCGCGATATGGTCGCTGTTCGTATTGGTCCTGATGTCAGCTACTCCGTCGTCGGATCGCCTGAATATTTCGAGCGATATCCGGCTCCGGAAAAGCCGCAGGGCCTCACAGAGCACAATTGCGTCAACCTGCGCCTTCCCACATCTGGTGGCCTTTACGCCTGGGAATTCCAGGAAGACGGGCGGGAGTTCAGCGTCCGCGTCGATGGCCAGCTTGTGTACAGTAATATCGGCTCAGCGATCGACGCGGCTCTCGACGGAATGGGGCTTGCCTACGCTCCGACCGATCTTGTTAGCCAACATGTCAATGATGGACAGCTTCATGAAGTTCTCAAGGCCTGGTGTCCCACCTTCCAGGGCTACCATCTTTACTACCCGAACCGTCGAAATCATTCCCCGGCATTCTCTGCCTTCGTTGATGCCTTCAGGTTTCGGCCCAGAAGGGCTTAACGAGAAAATCCATTGATTCAGTATAAATACGTGCTTTAGTAACCCACTGTAACTTAAAGCTCTTTGAGACCGTAGACCGTGAATTAGCGGGTGGCCGGTTCGTCACTGTTCAAGGCGTGCGGCATTGGAAGATGATCGACAGAAGCAAGGCTCTACCAACATGCGATATCAAAAATCTCTAAACGGCAGTGATGGACTGGATCAGGCCGAGTCGATATCGTTATAGACTGTCGCTCTGATCGCGCCCCTGCCTTTCGCTCACCTGATGAGCTACCCATGCTCCTTGGTGCGCTTGGCACGCACGCCGCAGCGGTGAAGTTGCGTGACAGACCGTGATAGAGCGGCTCCCGCGACAAGACACGCGAGGTGACATATCCAAGCATCGAAACCGTCATGATTGGGATAGCGCCCTGGTGATCGCCGGTCATTTCCAAAATGATGACGGAGGCTGTCATTGGGCCTGGACGACCCCGGCAAAGTAGCCGGCCATCCCGAGAATGGCTGCAAGCGCGATACTGGTTCCGAAAAGAGAGCCAACTGTGCTGCCGAACCCCGCGCCGACAGCCAGTGATGGCGCAAAGATACCACCGGGAATTCCCGACATCATCGACAGAAAACTTGCCAGCAGTTTCTGAGCAAAGAACAGCGATTGCGTGGGATGACCTTCAATCGCGTCCCGCGCCTGCTCGTAGCTTGTTCCGAAGGTATCACCGCCGGACACAATGCCCATGATGGCGACACCAAGCCCGCACAGACCTGCGAGCAGAACCATGCGCTTGAGCGGCGCTAGCTGAGCCCATCTGCGAATGCGGATGCCCGAGTATAGTGCGAACCCGCTGAACGCGGCACCAAGCATGCCGCCGCCGATACCGCAGATTGGTACAAGCACCCAATCCATCAAATTCACAGGCGCCGCCGTCGCCGTCCCGAAATAGTTGTAGCTGCCGGACAGACCGAGCGCCGCAAGGCCTGACAGGATAACGGCCGTCAGTACGATACCGTTGGCTCGTGACTCGTATCCGGCTCATCTCCTCGATCGCAAAGACGATGCCCGCAAGCGGCGTGTTGAAGGCTGCCGCGATGCCTGCAGCAGAGCCGGCCAGAATGAGACCTCCGGGCCTGCGCCAGTCCTCCGAAGCGGGCTGCAGCCAGCATGAACGAGGCGCCTACCTGTACTGTAGGGCCTTCCCGTCCGATGGACGCACCACAGAAATGGCTAAGCACCGTCAGCACGATCTTGCTAACCGCAATACGAAGCGACAGGAGAGCCGAGCGGTCCGCCTCGTCATGCAGGGCGCCTTGCCCCGATAGCCTGTGGAATACCGCTCCCCTGAGAGTTCGGGAAGAGTGTGATCGCAAGCCACGCCGACAGGATAAAGCCGAGCGGCGTGAGAATGAGTGGCAGGAGATGCATCCAACTACCCGATGACGTTATCCCCGCAAACGCTTGCTGGGCCATGTCAGCAATCCATGCGAACGCGAGGCTTGTCACGCCAATCGCGAGCGCTCCAGACCAAAAGACCATACGCGGCTTCCACAGCTTGAACGATACGCGGAACAGGCGTGAACGACGGATGAGCTTCGACTTGCGATAAGACGGGGGCATTGTGCTGGCTAAGTGTCAAGGGATCGTATGCTTATCGGCTCAGTCGAACAATGATGCAAGCATTCAAGGCGATCTTGAAATTGATGTTTCAGACAAGAACCGCCGGCGCTAAAAGAGATTATCGGGATAATCCATCGGCTGGACGATAACGCAGGCCATCAGGAAATAGCTGCCCCTGCTCAGCTTTGGGATGCGAAGCTCGACCGTTCCGGCGCGTATCTCCCAGTCCCGGGCGCGCTTACCATTGCGTTGGGTGAGCCGCATCGGGTTCTTCTCGCCGTAGCCACCACCGGTCGCACTGCCGACCTCCAGTTCCATCAGCCGTTCGGCCGCAAAACCGATCACCTCACGCAACAAATCCGCGTCGGTGCTCTTCTCGACAAGCGAGCGCATGTTCATCATATCGTCGGACGACCTGCCAACTGCCTTTGGTCAAGTCGACGCTGTTTTGCGTGTCAGTTGTTCCTGTATGAAGCGGGCGGTGTCGGCCGCACCGTTCAGCGAAACGGGAAGTTGCTGCGGAAGTGTCAGGGCGCGCGTGGCCGTGATGGCGCTGGCCATGCTGTGGCCTGTCAAACCCTCCTCGCGCACGATCCTCGCAAGGCCGAGTGTTGCCAGCTTCTCGGCCCTGACGCTCTGTTCGGTCTCGCCACCGGCCGCGAATGGCACAAGGAGCGCCCGGCAGTTCGCCCGCAGTAGATCGCATACGGTGTTGTAGCCGGCCTGTGAGATCGAGAGCGTGGCGTTGGGCAGGAGGTTTGGAAAGTCCGGGCGAAAACGGTACAGGCTCACGCCATCGGAAGCGCGCGCGGCAAACCGGTCAAAGTCGGCTTTCGGCAAGTTCGGACCGGTGATCAGGCACCATGCGGACGTGTCGCCGAGAATCTCGCGTGCATCGAGTGCGGCGGTGATCAATTCGGCACCGACAGCGCCCCCGCCGGCGGAGATCACCGTGTCGAAGCGCTCCGGCGAAGGCTCGGGCAGTGGGGCTGCGATCAGTCCGGTGTAGTGAACCCGATCGGCGATCTCCGAAGCAAGTGAAAACGTATCCTCGAGCCGCACGAAGGACGGATCGCCGTGGATAAGTACGCCATCGAAATGCGCCCGCACGAGATCTGTCGTCTCACGGTCTCGGCCAGGCTTGCGATTCTGCTGCAGGATGTCACGGATCGAGGTGAACAGCAGCGGTCGCGGCTCCGTCTTCTCAATGGCATCAATCAGCGGAAGAAGCTCGAAACGAACCTGCCGGCGGCCAAATGGAAAGGCCTCGACGATCACTACATCTGGCCGCACCTGCCGATAGGCTTCAAGCAGACGCCTCGTTCTGTCGCGCTCGAACCGCTCATCAACCGGATTACCCTCCAAATCGGCGAGAGATGAAAATCCGCTATTGGAGGCGACGATTGCCGGCAGGGCGACGTGCGAGATGCCCGGCCCCGGAAAACCCTCAACCGGCGAACCACCCGTAACGAGCGTCACCTCAAATCCGGAGTCCTTTAACGCGCCGGCGATCCGGCTTGCACGAGCCAAATGGCCGATGCCGAGCAGATGCTGGACATAGAAGAAGACCCGGCCCGCCGAGCCTTCTGGCATACCGCCATTGATGGTCATGCCATCTCTCGCTTTGCCCAGGATTCGTGAAAGAGCCTGTCGAGATCATGGATGCTGTTGTGATAATCGAAGTCACGCCGCACACGGGCTTCAGCTGCAGTTCCAAGCGTCTCGCGCAGGATCGGGTCAGAAATCGCCACCTGGAGCGCTGCCGACAGCTTTTCAGAATTGTCGGTTTCGACGAGAAGCGCGTTTTCCCGATCATGAAAGAGTTCGGAAATGGCAGACACCGTGGTTGTTACCGACATCACCGCCTGGCTTGCGGCTTCCACAAGTACGTTTGGCAGGCCATCTCTGTCTCCATCGGCCGTAATCCGGCAGGCGAGGGTGAACAGATCGCTTTCGCGGTAGTGCGTCAGCACGTCCTGCTGGCTCATCGAGCCCTTCCAGGTGATCCGGTCGGCGATGCCGAGATGATCCGCGAGTGCCTTCAGTGCTGGGAGTTCATCGCCCCCGCCGATATGCGTGAAGCGCCAGTGGATCGAAGAGGGAAACCTTGCCAAGGCTTCGAGGATGGTGTCATAGCCCTTCTTCTTGACCGCGCGTCCGACGCTCAGAATCCGAACCGGGTCCGCTGCGTCCAGGCCGTCGCGGGCAGGGCGCTCACCCTCGAATTTCGGAAAGCGCTCGAGATCGAGCCCGTGATAGCTGAGGTTCACGTTGCCGCGACCGTTCGCGAGGCTGTTCAGCTTGTCAAAGCCGACGCCGGTGCAGGTCACGACCCAATCAGCCCTTTGCAGCTTTTCTGACAGATCCCAGTCCGCTGAGGTCCAGATGTCCTTGGCATGCGCCGACACGGTCCACGGAATGCCGCTGATCTGGCTTGCATAGCTTGCAACCGATGCGGGCGTATGAATAAAATGGACATGCAGCCATTCCGAGCCCTGCGGCCATTCCGCGGCCAGCACCGCAGCCTGACCAAATCGGCGGAAGCGGTTGCGGGTGAAATCCCGCTTCAGGTCGCGCCAGAATTGTTTGAGGGCATCGCGCAGGCCGGGGTTCGACCGGACAGCCCATAACGCCTTCAGTACGCGCGCTGGTTCCTCGTGTAGATATTCTGGAAGATAGTGGACGGGTGCGCGGATCTCGTCATTGACCGGATGACGCTTTTTGTCCGTGGGACGCCGCATAGACACGAGTTCGAGCTCGAATCCTGCTTTCTCAAGCCCCAGAAGCTCCTGCGCGATGAAGGTCTCTGAAAGACGCGGATAGCCTTTCAGAAGAACGGTGATTTTCCGGTTGCGACGCATGGATTAGCCTTGGGCGATGTTGGGAGCCAGTTCGGCTCGGTCGCTCAGATATTGAGCGACCAGCCACGAAATCGTCGGCAGACCTTCGAGATGCAGGGCAGCCGGGCTCGCCGACGGCGGATCGCGCTCTAAGAGCGCCTTGATGGCAACCGCCATGCGATGGCTGTCGGCAGCCTCTTGCGGCGGGAGCATGCTGACCAGATCGAGCTCGGCTGCGCGGCGGGCCCGGATCAACTGTTCGAGACGCGGATGCGTGCGTGGCACGATCAGTGCCGGTTTGTCGAAGGAGAGAATTTCGCAATAGGTATTATAGCCACCCATGGCCACGACTGCCCGGGCACCGGCGATCCGGTCTTCCATCCGACTGTCGAACTCGATGATCTCGATATGCGGATTTTCCGCCGCCTGTGCCACGAAATTCATCCGTTGCTCATTGGGCATATAGGGACCCAGCACGATCACGGCCTTCATCGTCAGGGTCGGGTCGACCTGATAGGCCGCGATCACGTCGCGGACCAGGTCAGAACCGTCGCCGCCGCCGCCCGTCGTCACCAGCAGATAGTCTTCGGCGTCAGCCTGGATCTTTTTCGATGACTTACGCTGCAGGAAGCCGACGAACTGCATTTTCGAACGCACGCTTTCGGGAACTTCGAGACCAACGAGAGGGTCGTGGAAGTCGGGAGGGCCATAGACCCAGATATGGTCGTAGAGTTGGCCGATCTTGTGCATCGTGTCATTGCGCTTCCACTCGACGTCTAGCAGATGGGGCGCATCCATCACCTCCCGCAGGCCTAGCACCAGCGTCGTGCCCCGCTCCTTCAGGAAACGCAGCGTGTCTTCGACTTCCCCACGCAGGCCCAACGGCTCCTTATCAATGATGAAGATATCGGGCTCGAAGGTCTTTGCCGTGTGAAAAATGATCGATTTGCGCATCTGGATCGTCTCAGACACGTCAATGTGCTGGTCCATGGACGTGTATTCGCTGTTGCGCAGCTTGATCACGCTCGGGATCTTCACGAAATCGACGCGAGCGCGATAGTCGAATGCGCCGGCGATGGTGGCACCGGATATGATCAGCACCTGGAGGCCGTGATAATCTTCCACCAGCGAATGGGCGATCGTCCTGCAGCGGCGCAGATGTCCAAGGCCGAACGTATCGTGGCTATACATAAGTACGCGTACTTTGCGCGAACGCCCAGTCATGGGGAAGTTCTCCTGAAAATTCGCGGACTGCTGACAGTACAATGCGAAAGGCGACAACTAATGGTATGGGTCAGCGGCATCTCTAAGGCCATCCCCTAGAAAATTGAAGGCAAGAATGATCACGATTACAGGAACGGCCGGAAAAAGTAACCAAGGATAAAGGGCGATAACATTGACAGAGCGTGCTTCGGTGAGCAGCACTCCCCAGCTTGCGATTGGCGGCCTCAGCCCGAGGCCGAGAAAGCTCAATGTTGTCTCCCCGAGTATCATGCCCGGGATTGTCAGCGTCGCGCTGGCGATGAGGTGGGACAGGAAGCCGGGGATGAGATGGCGGACGATGATGCGCGGACTTTTCGCGCCCATCATTTGAGCTGCGAGAACATAATCCTCTTCCCGCAGGGCCAGAAGCTTGGAGCGTACCGCCCGGGCAAGGCCGGTCCAGTCGAGCAGTCCGAGAATGAATGTGATGCCGAGGTAAACGACAAGTGGCGACCAGTCCGCGGGCATAATCGCCGCCATTGCAAGCCACAGCGGAATGCTGGGGATGGACTGCAGCACCTCGATGACGCGTTGCACTGCCATGTCGAACCAGCCGCCCCAATAGCCGGCCAGGCCGCCAATCACGATACCCAAGATGAAGCTCGTCGTGACGCCGAGCAGTCCGATGGTCAGCGAAATACGGGCGCCGTAGAGAATGCGGGAGAACACATCTCGGCCGAGACGATCCGTTCCGAGCAGGAACACCTGACCGTCCTTCGCCGGGCAAAACAGGTGCAGATCACCCTCGATCAAGTTCCAGAAACGATAGCTGTCGCCATGACAGAAGAAGCGCAGCGGCTCCAGGTCCTTGGTGTCGTCACTGTAGACGCGCTTCAAGGTCGTCATGTCGAGCGCCATGGTTCGTCCATAGACAAACGGGCCGACAAAGGATCCCTCGTGAAACAACCGCACCTGTTGGGGCGGCGCGTAGATGTTATCGACGTCGCGGGTCCGGACGTCATAGGGGGCGACGAACTCGACGACCATGATCAGCAGATAGGCGGCAAGCAGCAGGACGCCGGATAGGAGCGCCAGCCGATGTCGGCGAAATTGCCACCAGATTAGCTTCAACTGCGAGGCTTGGCCGCTGACCAGATCCCGGTCGGCTTCGATCAGATTGGGGTCGAAAGGCTCGGTGGATACGAAATGCTCAGGCGCCGTCATTTTACGCGCCCTCCGTGAAGCCGAATGCGCGGGTCGAGAAATGCCAGCGCAATGTCGGAAACAAGAACGCCAATCACCGTCAGGATCGCGAGGAACATCAGAAACGAGCCGGCGAGATACATGTCCTGGTTCTGCAGCGCACGGATCAGCATTGGTCCCGTGGTTTCGAGCGACAGCACGACGGCCGTGATCTCCGCGCCTGAAATGATCGAGGGCAGGATCGAACCGATGTCGGAGATGAAAAAGTTGAGCGACATGCGCAAGGGGTATTTGATCAGCGTGCGGAAGGGATGGAGCCCCTTCGCCCGCGCTGTCATCACGTATTGCTTGTGCAGTTCGTCGAGCAGATTGGCGCGAACTCGTCGGACCATGCCGGCTGTGCCGGCCGTGCCGATAATGATGACCGGTATCCAGAGGTGTTCGAGAATCGATTTGAACTTCATCCAGCTCATCGGCTGGTTAAGCAGACTGGGTTCGACCAGATGGCCGATCGAAATGCCAAACCAGATGTTGGCGAAATACATCATGACCAGCGCCAGGATGAAATTAGGCACCGCGATGCCGATCAGGCCAAGAAGGGTCAGCCCGTAGTCGCCCCAGCTGTATTTATGGGTGGCAGAATAAATCCCGATCGGGAATGCAATCAGCCAGGTTGCGATGATGGTTACGACGGATACGAGGATTGTCAGCCAGACCCGGTCTCCAATGACAGCAGAAACCGGTATTCGGTATTCGAACGAATAACCGAAGTCGCCTTGGACGAAATTCGTCACCCAGTTGATGTAGCGTAGAGGGGCCGGTTTGTCGAAACCGTATCGCGCCTTCAGGTCGGCGATTTCCTGCATGTCGGCCCGCTCTCCCATCGCGCGCAGTTCCTCGACATAGCTTTCGAAGTAATCGCCCGGAGGGAGTTCGATGATGGTGAAGATCAGCATCGAGATCATGATCAGGGTTGGTACCATCATCACGATGCGCCAGATGATATAGCGGATCATGTCAAGCCTCTCCCTCGAGCCAGAACGTGTCGGGCATGTAGACGCCGAGGTAGGAGGTTGGATCGAAACCGAACAAGCCCTCGTCCGGCAGGTTGCGAAGCCGCTTATTCTTAACCACCGGCTGAAGAACGGAATTGACTATTCCGATGGTAAAGACCTGCTGTGTGAAGACTTCGAGCATGTCGTGCCAGATCGTCTCGCGTTCGCTCAACGTGCTCGCGCTCCGCCAGCGGTGGAAAAGATCGAGAAGAGACTGTGCCTCTGCTATCTCCGGAGGCCGCCCTTCGCCGCCACCGGACAATTCATGCAGTCCCCACAGCGGCCACTGGATCTGGTCATTGCTGGTCGGAGCGAGTTCGCGTGGCGACATGTTGGCGGTCGGCACACCGTTGTCTATTCCCCACCACAGCGCCATCAGCGTATTGCCGTTGATGATACGCTGGCGGAAAAGTTCCCGATGCGAGACGTGGGTGTAAATGTGGATTCCAATCCCTTGGAAATAGTCCGTCACCAGTTCAAGGACATCCGTTTCAAAACTGTTCTCGGCCGTCGTTTCGACGATCAGGCTGCACTCTCGCCCGTCCGGCAGGTGCCTCAGACCATGCTTGTTCTTGCGTGTCAGACCCGCCTCGTCGAGGAGCGCGTTCGCTTGGTCCGGATCGAAATAGGCCCATTCATCGCGGTATCTCTGCCGGAACAACGGGCTGTCGGGCAAGACAGAGTTCGAGCTTGGCTGGCCAAGGCCGAAAAACACCGCCTTGTTGATCTCGTCGCGGTTGATCGCCAGCGACAGCGCGCGGCGTACCCGTACATCCGAGAACGCGCGGCGCCAGATGAGATCCGCGCAGTTGAGATTGGGAATGAGAGCGACGCGCGATCCTTCCATCCGCTTCCACAGATCGACCTCGATCTCGCCGCGTGGCTCCGCGCTCTTGAGGAAAGTATAGTCTGAAAAACTGATGTTATTGAGCTGCAGGTCGCTTTCGCCCGATGCCGTCTTTGCGGAGATAAGGTCGCCGGATCCGACACTGAGTGTGATCGCGTCCACATACGGCAATTGCAACCCGTTTTCGTCTGCCCGATGGAAATAGGGGTTGCGCTCGAAGACGAAGTATCCGGACGGTGGTGACGTCGTGTTGCGCCACGGATCGAGTGTCGGCAGGTCTGGATTTTCCGGCCTGGCGCTGCGGGACATCTTCTGATGCAGCGCAACCCAATCCTGGACATTCTGCTCCTTTACCAATGCCTGCAAACGTTCTGGCGTTTGGTACTTCGGGTGGAATTGCTTCATGTATTGCGAGGGTTGCATCAAGCGCGTCGCAACCGGAGAGGCAAGCTCGCCGAGAAACTCGGGATTGGGGTGTTCCCAGCTGTAGCGCAGGGTGATGTCGTCCAGCATCTCGAACTTCGGCCCCTTTCCGTTGACGACCAGAATGGTTGGTATTCCGCCTCGGTGAAGCTCGGTGTTGTGGAACATGTCCTCCCAGACATAGCGGAAGTCCTCTGCCGTGAGGGCTGTGCCGTCGGACCAGCGGTGCCCAGGTCTCAGGTGCAGAGTGAAGACACGCTCGTCCTCAACCTCGAAGTGCCGCAGAATATCCGGCTGAAAGTTGAATTTCCGGTCGTAGCCGACCAGCCGGGAATAGCTGTAGATCGGCATGTAGCGAATGTCGCGCTGACTGGCAATAAGCATGCGGATCTTGCCGCCATACCGTCCGGGCGTCTGGCCGGACTCTGTCAGCGGGATGATGCGGGGCGCCTGTGGCAAACGCTCCCGCATGGGCGGAAGCTTTCCCGATCGCACCAGATCGGCGAGGCTCTCCGGCTCTGCGTCGGCATTTATCGCGCATGCCGGTCGCATGGTGATGCCACTGGCCATGAGAGCTAGCAGGGTCCGCCGATTGATCATGATGCCAACTCCCGCACGTTGGCCTCACGGCGGGCAAGCACAAAGTGACCATCGCCAACTTCGATATGGGCAAGGTGGTCTGGATTGCCGTCATCGAGGAAGTATTTTGCCCATGTCGCTTTCGCGACGTTGGAAGGTTCGCCTGCACTGCCGAAGTCCATCGGTCGGCTGAGATCGGGCGACGGGATCGCGGCGATCAGCTTGCGCGTATAGGGATGAACAGGATCACGCATGATGATCTCGCATGGCGCAATCTCGACGATACGCCCGGCATACATGACCGCGACGCGATCGGCCATATAGTTCACCACGGCGAGATTGTGGGAAATGAAGAGATAGGTCAGGCCGAGCTCTTCGCGCAGATCCTTCAAGAGATTGAGGACCTGCGCCTGCACAGAAACGTCCAGAGCGGACACTGGCTCGTCACAGATAAGCAGGCCGGGGCCAAGCGCCAGGGCCCGTGCGATGCCGATACGCTGGCGTTGGCCGCCGGAGAAACTATGCGGATAGCGCCCAAGAGTCGAAGCCGGTAGACCAACGGCTTCGACCAGTCGCTTGGTCAGGGACAGGCGCTCGCGCCCATTGCCGTGCTGATGGATTTCCAAAGGCTCGCCAATGATACCGCGCACAGTCATGCGCGGCGAGAGGGAGGAAACGGGATCCTGAAACACCATCTGGATCGAGGAACGAAGATCGTTCAGCGCCTTGCCCTTGGCGTTCAGGACGTCGGTTTCGCCCTCTGCGCCGCGATAGATGATAGCGCCCTCGTCGGGCGTCACGCCCCGCATGAGGATCTTGCTGAGCGTGGTTTTGCCACACCCGCTTTCGCCTACAAGACCCAGCGTCTCGCCGCGCCGGATGTCAAACGACACGTCATGAACCGCCCGTATGGGGGGGGAAGCCTCGCCAAAAAATCCTTTTGTGTGCTTTGGACTGTAGGTCTTGCTGATGTTTCTGATGGAGAGGAGGATATCGGATGTGCCGCGATCAGGGCGGGCGCGGTCGCCGAGCAGACCTGCAGTGTTCACTCGGATTTCGCGCAATGGCTTCAGCCGCTCGCCGCGAGGCATGTCGAAGTTCGGCACAGCAGCCATCAGTCCGCGGGTATAGTCATGCTGGGGATTGCGGAAAATATCCTCGACACTGCCCGATTCCACCACTGCGCCGCGGTACATCACCACGACTTCGTCTGCCATGCTGGCCACAACGCCGAGATCATGGGTAATGAGCAGGATCGCCATGCCGAGTTTGGATTGCAGCTCGTTGAGCAGTTTGAGTATCTGCGCCTGGATTGTGACATCGAGCGCCGTCGTCGGCTCATCCGCTATCAGCAGCGCGGGCCGGCCTATCAGCGCCATGGCGATCATGGCGCGTTGCCGCATGCCGCCGGACAGTTCGAAGGGATACATGTCGAAGACGCGATCTGGACGGTCGAATCCCACTAGTCCCAGCATTTCTTCCGACTGCTGCCGTCGCTCCTTGGTTGAAAGCGCGGTGTGAATGCGCAATACTTCTTCGATCTGATTGCCGACCGTATGAAGTGCCGAGAAGGAGGTCATCGGTTCCTGGAAGATCATCCCGATACGATTGCCACGGATCTGGCGGATTCGCCGTCCGTCGCGCGGCAGTGTGATGAGATCGACTGGGCCTCCGCCATCGGGATCGTTGAAGATCGCCTGGCCACTGATCTGCGCATAGTGTGCCTCTATGCCCATGACGGCGCGACCGAGCGCGGATTTGCCTGAGCCTGACTCACCAACCAAAGCGGTGACCCGGCCAGGCGCCACGCGCATGGACATCGACCGAACAGCATCGATACTGCCGTTCAACAGAGGAAAGGAAACGCTGAGCATTTCCACGGAGAGCAAATCAGAACTAGCCGCCATCAATCAAGTTTTGCCCCCGCAACACGATGTTTTACCTAGCAGTCCTTGATTGTACGGTCTCTCAGACACACAGCACCGTAGCCCACCGCTCTGGCGCTGTCCATGGCCCAGCAGACTGCCCGCCAACGCGTTCCCTACCTGCAACCAGATCGCCCCGTATAGGCAGGCTGGAGGCAGGTTGCGCCATTGGAGTTCTCCCGTGACGCGTGCGGACTACGGTCTGGAAATCTGAACGGTTGCGAGACTTCTACTTGAGCGTATTGCAGATCTTTTGGTCACCAAGCACATCGATGCAGTCTGGAGAACGACGGAAATCGTCGTAATAGACTGTCCAGATGCCCTCGTGTCCGGCTCGATAGGGCCCGAACTTGAAATATTGGTTCTGACCGAGCCCCGCGTCGTCATGCCCGATATGGCCCGTGACTGAGGTGATCCAGATCTTGTTGGCGAAGATCTCGACCCGCCCCTCACCCTTGGCATTGGGATGCGAATAGATGGCAAAGTCGATCCAGTCGCTTGTGGCGACAGGCAGGGGATTGTGCGAAACAATCCGAATACGGTCGGTGCAGCCGGGGAAATCGACCATGTCCTTGTCGTCCCAGTCGGTGCCGAATGCGACGAGCGCTCGCATCTGGTTCTCATGCGGGCGGAACGATACAGCTGTGCTGCCAGCTGGGCATTGTCCATTTTCGGTTCCAGGTCTGCCGCCGATGATATTCGTTTCGACTGTGAAGAACATCTTGCCGCGATTGAGTCTCAGCGCAATGAATGGGCTGAAATCACCCTTGGCTGTCGGTCCGATCTCGCGCTTCCATTGCGCCATCAGATAGCGGTGATCGTCCTGCGGAATGGGCTCGGCAAGCTTCATCGCGAAGCCGTACCAGACAGGTTCGTCGTATGGCACACGAAGCGGTGTTTTCTCCCAGATTTCCGCACGATCGCTGCATTCGTCGTCATTGGCCACGCATAGCGGGCGGACGCTCAGCTCCAGCGCGCCCACCCCGTTGCGCTTCACGGTATTTTGGAAGGAGTATGTCCCGGCAGCCTGTTCGGCGTTCTCGCGGTAATAGAGCCCACCCTGCGAGGCAAAGTCTGTCCCATCGAACCCGTCGACCAGTTTCTGACTGCGGGCGTCCTGAGCGAGGGCAGGGCTGGCGATGAGGTCGACAAGCATAAGCAGGGCAATTGCAAGACGGCCGGGTTTCATAGGGACCTCCAGAAATTCGACGGTATCGGACACGTCCTTTTTCGATACCCCAAAGGCTCGACCGAGCCAACCAGAGATGCAGCGTTATACCAAGTCTCGATAACGTCATCGAGATCCGGATTTTATCTGTAGCGTGCGATCTGCTCGGCAGAAAACATTAGGACGCGCATCTCCAGCCGCCGACCCTTCAGGGCGATGCGTTGGGTCGACACACCCTCGTGCGGCAGATTGGCCAGCAACATGACGGTTTCCGAAGCGGCGACAGCGGCATTGAACTGCTTTGCGACATTCTCCAGACGACTCGCTACGTTGACCGTATCGCCGATCGCCGTCAGCGTTGCCACCTTGCCATAGCCGACGACCCCCACGATAGCAGGCCCGTAATGCATGCCGATCGCGACTTCCAGATCGATGGCGAAATCCTTTCTGAGCTTCTTGTTGAGCTTGTTCGTCTCTGCCACGATCCTGGCCGCGGCCCCGAGAGCACGCTGGCAGACCTCGCTTGGCCCGCGAGTGTCGACATCGAAGATGGCCATGACTCCGTCGCCGATATACTTGTCGACGCGCCCCCCTGCAGCCTCGATCGCCTGAACCAGGATCGCAAAATAGGAATTGAGCAGGAAGACGATATCGTATGGCAGACTATTCTCGGCGATCGTCGTGAAGTTCCTGAGATCCGAAAACATTACCAGGATTTCCTTCTCCCGACCGCCGCTCGATTCCTCGTTTCTGGGCAGCCGATCTCCACCACTGGGGACCAGGAGTTGCAGGTCGACGACAAGATCATAGTCAGGCCTGAGCTGGCAGCTGAGCCGTGTGTCGGGTGTCGCGTTGATGCGCGCAAGCGTCGCCTGCTCGACGACATTCGGAGGGGGTAGGGGACCTTCCGTTTCAAGCACCCGAACGCGGCACGTCGAACAACGCCCCTTGCCACCACAGGCCGAGTAGTGGTCGACATGTCCGATGTGGCTCGCCTCGAGCACACTGGTGCCGCGTGGCACGCGTACAAACCCACCATGGGAATAGGTGATGGCGATTTCGAGCACATTTTCCCGGCACTTGCGGAGAATGCTGGCCACCACAACGAAAGCGCAACACAAGGCGAGAATCGAATAGAAACGATACTCGATCTGCGAAAGGCCCAAGTTGGGCGCCTGGGCAATCCAGCTTCCGTATAACTCCTGAGGCAAGCTGCTCAGATCGCCACGACTGGCCGCGGCCGTGGGAGCGACTCGCTGTCCGGATGCGACGATTCCGGCGATTGTGAGCGTCGGAATTATGATTGCTGCGGCAAAGCAGAGTTTGGCGAAGCGCTGATACCACTCCCGATGACTGATGGCCGCGTGGACGCCGATGCAGCCGTGGATCCAGGCGACGAGCACAGCTGCAAACATCCTCGTGGCGAAAAGATCATCAGACCACATGAAACGAATAACGGTCTCGTAGTGACTGTCAGGACCATTGAACAGGACCGGTAGACGAGCGGAGATAACATGCGCCGCAATGAGGATCGGCAGCGATAGTCCGAAGATGATCTGGATAACCGGCCCGGCGCGCCTGTCGAAATGCCGCATCAGATAGAGCGCGCGTAGGGCCAGCAGGAAATGGATCGCGAAGGCTCCGTAAAGCAGCACGACGCCCAACGGATTGCGCCAGATGATCTTGAAGGCGCGCAATACGTCCTCTGCAGCCTCCTCGGAGAACAACAGCACGATGTGGTTCAAAAAATGCATGCTGACGAAAGCGAACATGATCACACCGGTGATCAATGCGAGCTTTCGAGCAGATTTGTCTGGAAGGAAGGGCCGAACCAGAGGCTTCGCCATCAATCATTGAACCTTTTGGATGAAACCCCGCCGTCGCCTTCGTCTGAAGAGAAAGGCAAAAAAGGGGCGGATTTCCTCCCGGAACGCGTTTAGAATTCGAAGACCTGCCCGTCACTGATGACGAAAGAGCGATCAAACCGAGCTTTTGCCTGTCTGGCTATTCTGTCGAGATCCTCGTCCTCATGAAAGAAGCTATGGTGGATCATTCCAATCGTCTGCACACCTGCAGCCTCACCGAGGCGGATCGCCTGCTGCCAGGACGAATGACCGAAGCCGTTATACTTCCTCATTTCATCGTCGCAATAGGCACTGTCATAGAGAAGCAGGTCGGCGCCATCGACAAGCGCCAGCACATGTTCGTCCAGTTCTCCCGGCACGTGTTCCGTATCCGTTATGATCGCCACCACCTTACCGGCAAACTCGATGCGATAGCCGACCGCGCCGCCGGGATGTCTCAGGCGGTCGGTGCGCAACACGACGCCGGGCTTTGGCTCCAGCATATCTCCCGGCATGAAATCCTGATAGGTCACTGCGGCCTTGAAGACTTCGGGACCAACCGGAAACCAAGGTGGTTGCATGATCGCTTCCACAATAGCGCGTGTTGTCATCCTTCCTTCCATGTGAGCAGATGCGATGTTCACTGACATGTGGGGTTTGTGAAGCGGCGCGAAGAACGGCAGTCCGATGATGTGATCGAAGTGACAGTGGGTGAGGAAGAGGTTGAGTTCAGTCTCCTCTTCCTGCAGCAGCTTCCGCCCCGCAGGCACGATGCCTGTCCCTGCATCGAAGATCATCACGTCCTTGCCGCAGCGCACTTCGATGCATGTGGTGTTCCCGCCATAGCGGGAAAATACAGGGCCGGAAACAGGGACAGAACCGCGCGCGCCCCAGACCGTTACCGTTAGCCGGGCGGACTGTGCCGGGATCTCGTTAACGGGATCGCCGGCCATGACACCCTCGCAAGCAACGCAGTTCCCCAGTCAATTCACGCAAACTCATACTGGCCCTTATGCTTGGCCAATTCCTGGGTCGTCCGGGACAGGCGACTGGAAAGAACTTCCAGCACGCACAACATGAACTTCGGTGATTCAGTCATCAGTTTCAGGAAATTCTCTTTGTTAATCCGCAGCGTTTCAAGCTGCGTTGTCGCAATCACTGTGGCCGTTCTCTCGCCGTCGCCAAGCAGGGAAATTTCACCAATCAGAGAATTTCTTTCAATTGTCGCAACCTTGACCATGCCAAACGGCGTCTCCACCGTTACTTCGGCCGACCCGCGGAGGATGACATAAGCCGCATCTCCAGCGTCACCTTGATGGAACAGCACCTGTCCCGGTGAAAAACGGACTCTCTCGGAGTTGAAAGCCAGAAGTTTCAGCCTTGCGGCATCGACAGAGGAAAACAACGGCAACGACCGTAGGCAACGCACTTCATCAGCAAGGATCATATGCACACCTCAAACCAAAGTTGGCGGTCTTGACCTACCCTGTGATCAACTCTTGTATCGTGCCGTCTTGTTCCATGAGCGAGGCATAGCTTCCATTGGCTTTGATCTCACCATCGCCGAAAACTACAACCCGTTCAAAGTAGGAGCTCAAGCTCGGATTGGACAGGACCCAAATGATACTGCACCCATTAGACCGCTCCTGCAAGAACGAGATGACATTCTCGACCAATTGGCTCTGAAGTCGTGGGTTCAGTCCCGGCAGTGGCTGATTGAGAATATAGTATTCAGATTTACGAATTATAGCGCGGGCCACATTCAATTTGCGTCGCTGCAACAAGGTGAGCCGCCGCCCGCCCGGGCCGAGATCGAATTCGATGCCGGCTTCCAGGATGTCGCCGTAGACGTCATTTTCCTTGGCTAGGTCTTGGATCAGCGAGACGATGCGCTCATGCGCATTGGCATCAGAGCGGCTGATTTTGCCGAACACGATGTTTTCCATGAGACTCAGGCCTGCCTGAAATTCCGCGCCATCATATCGGGAAATGAGGGGCTGCAAATCAGCCGGGAGATTTTGATAGAAACTCTTGCGCGCTTCGACAATCTTGGCTCTGATCTCATCGGTCAGCAAGCCGAAACGGAAGCGGCCTTCGACATAGGAGAAAGCGGTCAGGAACATCAAACGACGATTTTCCTCCGATACCTCGAACGGGCCCTTGCCATCGACGTCCATCTGGAGGCGGGCGAGATCCGGAATTTCCCGACCTTCCATAAAGGACAGTTCTGGAAGCAGGGGATTGTTTTGCTGCTCATCACCAAAAAGGTCGACCATGTTGGCGACGACCTCGCGGCCAACTTCGAAAAGTTCTTCCGCCAGACCGTTCTCTCTGACGATCGACCGGAAATAGTTTGTCGAAATAATGCGACGGGCCGCTCCCTCGCCGCCGACCAAGGCGCCGAACAGCAGGTTTTCGGCAATCGTCGCTTCGCTGTTGTAGGCATCAAACTCGAACGGTTCGACAAGTCGCGGCAGCTTGAGGGTTTGCAGCCTCTCACGCAAAGTCTGACGGGCAGCGATCGAGAAGGATGCTAGGCCCCTATTCACCGTCGGATCGATCGTATTGCGCAGGCCGAGGTCGAACACATCGTGGGTGAGCAAGACGGTGTCGAGCGCATCCAGCATCCAACGGTTCTGCGTGGCACGATCCGCGACATTGTCCGGGGCTTCGGCGTCGGCCATCCACTCGCCCTCGATGTCGAAATCAACATTGCCGGCGAGGCGCGCCTCCTTGATTTCCCACTGTCGCCGAGCGGCGGCCTTGCCCTTGCGTGCAAGGGGCCGCAATGGCGCATGTTTCAGACCATAAAGAAGATTGTTCCGCAGAGTGCCATGGAAGAAATAGGATTCCGCCGACACATAGCTCAGGTTCCGCCCGGTGATCGACTCGGGCAGTTCGAGAACGTCGACGTCGCCGATCATGATCTTGCCGCTCGCCGGCCATACAGCCCGGCCCATCGCCTCTGCGACAGCGACAGCGGTCGTGCCGTCGGCATCAAGGAAAGCCACCACTTCGTTGCGTCCGATATCGAACGAGACATTATTGGCAAGCCGGGCGCCACTGTCGTCGTTGATCGCCAGATTAACGGCAGCAATTGTACCGTTCAGGGGCGTGACGACGGTCTTGGACATCTTTTGGATTTCCTCGCCCAACATGGCATCCGATTGGAACTGCTCGACCACCTGCTCGAACTTCACCTGCACATCCTGCCGCCCCTGATCCCAGTCGATGAGGTCCTTCAGAGGACTTGGCAATTCCTTATAGGCATTGATGACAGCGACCAACTGCCCGACGTCGAGGCTGCCCTTCAGCGTCAGATATCCTCCGATGGAGTAGAACAGGAAGGGCGTGACCTGCGCCAGGAAGTTATTGATGAATTTCACCATGAACTTCCACTGATAGAGATCGTAGCGGATTGCAAAGATCTCACCCAGCCGGCGTGCCATGTCGGCGCGTTCATAGTTGGACGTATCGTAGGCGTGGATGGTCGAGATTCCATCGACCATTTCGCCGACGCGACCAGCCAGAGCCCGTGCTGTTAGCTGCCGCTGGCGTCCCAAGCGTATCAGACGCCGGCGCATACGCGGGATGATGCCGAGCTGAAGCATGGCCATCAGGAGCGCGACCATGCCAAGCCAGAGGTTCTGTGCTAGAATGAAACCGAGGGATACCAGAATTTGTCCGCCAAGCATGGCGGGCGAGACAAATGCCTCTCCGGCAAAGCCTCCGAGCGGCTCCACCTCGTCCTTGATCATTGTCGCGATTTCGCTGCTTTTGCTCCGCTTGAAATAGATTGGCGGAAAACGCAGGACCCGGTCGATCAACTGGAAGCGGATGCGCCGCAAAAGCCTCTCGCCGAGGCGCCCCTTGTAGGTGTTGATCACATACTTGAAGGCGTTGTTGACAATGACCAGCCCCAGGAACTCGAAGCTGAGTGCCATCAGCATCGACAGGCGGTCGAGAGGGTAACCCGCATAGATCTCGAAGGGCCCAATCAGCGGGAGATTGTAGCTGATCTTGAAAAACGGCTGTACCGCATCCGCCGTCGCAAAACCATCGCCCTGGATCGGTCCGTTGATGATCTGTTTTGGAAGATCCAGCGCCAGGAAATACGGAATCATCGACAAAGCGACGATCAACAGTATGACGATCTGCTGGCGTCGGGTATGACCCCAGATGTATCGAGAAAGGCTTTTTTCCATGTACCGAAGCTTGGCCTGACCGGGGGCGCGTGAGATCTTTTAGCGCCAGCAACGCAAGTTGTCAAAAATATGCCAATGGCCGGTCTGTCGGTGCTTACGCCGCCGGGGCTTCGTCATCTCTGAGAGCCTGGGACCATGCGCGGTACCATTTGACAAACTCGCGTACGCCCTCTTCCAGAGGTGTCTGGGGCACGAAGCCGGTTAGTGCCTTCAAAAGTTTCTGATCGGCAAAGGTGCGCGGCACGTCTCCCTTCTGTGGCGGAAGATATCGGCGGATTGCCTGCTGACCTATCGCCTCCTCGACGATATCCACGAAACGGATCAGTTCGACCGGCAGCCCGGCTCCGATATTGATCACCCGGAACGGTGCGTGGCGCGACAGCGTGTCCACGACGTCCGCGGCATCTATCCGGTTGCTTTCTGCCGGCGGAATATCCGCAAGCCTTACGATTGCCTCGACCAGATCATCGATATAGGTGAAGTCTCGACTCATCCGGCCCTCGCTGTAGATTTCGACGGGACGGTGATTGATGATCGCATCGGTGAATTTGAACAGCGCCATGTCTGGCCGGCCCCATGGGCCGTAGACGGTAAAGAACCTGAAGGCCGTTGTCGGCACCTTGTGAAGATGGGCGTAGGAATGGCCCATGGCCTCCATCGCCTTTTTCGTCGCGGCATAGATGGTCAGCGGCTCGTCCGCATGATCGCTCTCCAGAAACGGAATGCTCTCGTTTGCGCCATAGACCGACGAGCTCGAGGCCAGAAGAAGGTGTTTCGGCTTCACTGCCTTCGCCAGTTCGAGGATCTGCCACGAGCCGTTGATATTGGCGGACACATAGGTGCCTGGCTCCTCCAGGCTGTAGCGGACGCCGGCTTGCGCCGCGAGATGAATGATCACGTCGGGCCGCTCGATGGATGCGGCACGCTCCAGAGCATCCTTGTCCTCCAGCATGCCGATGACTGGATCGAAATTGTCGTAAGCGCAGAGAATTTCGTGACGCTGACGCTTCAACCGGACGTCATAGTAATGGGTCATGCCGTCGAAGCCGGTTACCGCATGACCAGCAGCCAGCAGTCTGCGCGCAAGATGAAAGCCGATGAAGCCACCCGTGCCGGTTACCAAATACCGCATGCTTTACCCATAGATCCATTCTTGTACTGTCTGCCCATCAACGGGGCAAAGACAGGGCAAGTCTTTGTGTTATTTCACCAAATTGCGCGCGACTGAAAAGCTGAATTACATCCGCTCGGTCGACAGATCGCTCAAACGAACAACGGCCCACTCACCGTGGCAGTTATTTGAACATGGATATGTCAGATTACCTCTGAAATACAATAGGGTTGAAGAATGGTTGCTCGGGAGTTCGGCGGTCGACGCTCACATCGGGCATGCGCCTATAAAGCCCTGCAATGTTGCCTGGATCGAAAGACTTTTGCCGTCGCTCCCATGGCAGACGACAACGCGGCAAGGACCGCGTGAACCCACATCAAGCGGTCGGTTCAGATTCGGCTTCAAACATCTTCGTGATATTTGCGATGAGCTTTGAAGAACTGTGGTGACGCTTTGAGCCGTCTGCTATCTGTCGGTAAAAGATAGGACAATGACCATCAAATGCCTCTGCGATGTGTCTCGAACATGAGGTGAGGCCGACGGTCTGAGCGATCCCTTTCGGAAAGGCTGCCATCTGCTATGGCGCTTGATTTTTTGCACTCGGCTACGAGGACAGGGTAGGCCCCCTGATTGCAATACGGACGCCCTCATCAGTGGGACCTCGTCACCCGCAACAGGTTTCCGTGAATGGACAACAGGCGGTCGTGGCTCTGGGAGAAAAAGGATTGCGAGATGGAATCGACGGATACTGAATTTCTTGCAGGCTTGCAGGCTTGCAAGTATTTCGCAATTTCGAGGATGTGGCCGATCCCGCCGTCTATTGCGCCTTGCCATCGGGCTGGGCATTGGCTGTCGCGGATATCGTCGCTTCAACCTCGGCAATCGACGCGGGCCGCTACAAGGCGGTGAACATGGCGGGCGCTGCCGTCATATCCAGTCTTTTGAACAGTCTGGAATCTCATGACCTGCCATTCGTATTCGGCGGTGACGGTGCAACCGTGGCAGTGCCGCCGAAGGGGCTTGATATCGCGACCGTTACTCTGTCGAAAGTGCAGCGCTGGGTTCAGGACGATCTGGGGCTGACAATGCGTGTCGCACCGGTTCCTCTGGATGATATCCGCGACCACGGCTTCGATGTCCGCATCGCCCGCTTCCAAGCCAGTGATGACGTGTCCTATGCCATGTTTTCAGGTGGTGGCAACCGCCGGGCGGACGAACGTATGAAGGAAGGGCAGTATGCCGTGCCGACCGCCGCCATCGGTGCCCGGCCAGACCTGAGCGGCCTGTCCTGCAGGTGGAACCCGATTGAAGCCACCCATGACAAGGTCGTCTCGATCATCGCGGTTCCCAGACTGGCGCAGGACATGGAGGCCTTCAGCAGGCTCGTTCTCGATATCATAAATCTGGTGGAGGAGGATCGGCGGCACGGGGTGCCGGAGGATGGGCCGAAGCTCGGCTTCGTGCACGAGGGCCTAGGATACGAGGCGAGTGCCGGTGCCGCATATAGCCACCATATCGGCTTGTTGAAGCGCCGCCTGCAGGTGCTCGGCGAAGTACTGCTCGTCAAAGTGCTCGGCGTGCTTGGCGTAAACCTCGGCAGCTTCAGTGCTACGCGTTACAGGCGAGCCGTTGCCAGCAACACCGACTTTCGCAAGTTCGATGACGGCCTGAAGATGACGATCGATCTGGACCGGAACAGGCTGGAGACGCTCCGCCAGCGGCTTGAGCAGTCATATGCTGCAGGGCTCTGTTTCTATGGGCTGCACGAACAGGAGTCGGCACTCATGACCTGTATCGTTCCCTCACCGCCGTCGAACGATCATATGCATTTTGTTGATGGCGCCATGGCGGATATGCAGCCGCAGCCGCCCATCTGAAACGGCAGATGCAGATGGGGTCGGAAACGTGAGGTCTGTTGTTTGCTTGTCGACAAAACAGCAGGCAATCCATCAAGACACCGCCGGGGACGGCCGCTTCTCCACGCAGGTTTATCCGACGAATTGGCATATTCACCCAGAACTTGCCTGGTGGTGGTTTCCCCGATAAAAGCCAGGACTTCCTTTCTTGGAGAGAAAATGTGACCATCAGGGACAATCCACGCGCCATTGCCCGGGGGGTTATTCAGGAGAGCGTAGAAAAGGCATTGGGCGGGGATATGGACGGTGCGCAGGCACTGCTCGACAGCCTTGCTGCCGACACCGAACTCGTCGCCCAAGCTGATCTCGGCCCGCCGACAGTCCTTGGATGGCCGCGAAAGTTGCACTCGGCCAATTTGAAACTTGCCAAGATCGCCAGAGACAGGCTGCGGGTTACCGGTCTTCAGTTCACACTTGTGCCGGATCCTGCCGTCATGGCTGATGTCGGTCGCTACAGCGGCGAGGAACAACGCATCATCGCCCGGCTTGCCGGTGAGAAGGTGCCCCGCGTCCTGCACCAGATCTGGATCGGCGATTTGCCGCAGCCGCCGGCGGTGGAAGCCTGGCGCAAGCATTGTGCTGCATTCGGAATGGAATACCGGCTTTGGGGCGATGCTGAACTGCGGGCGGAGGGTTTTGACGAGCACCCGGCATTCTGCGAGATGATTGCGCGCAAGGATTATCCTGGCGCTGCCGACGTGGCCCGTTATCTGGTGCTGGAGCGTTTCGGCGGCATCTATATGGACGCGGACTGGTATCCGGCTCGCGACGATGTTGGTTTCGACGATTTCATCGCGCTTGTCGGGTTCACGGCGCTGGCCGCGGAGATTCCGCGGCTGACCAGTGCGGGCGGATTGCTGCTGGCCAATGCGTTCATCGCCACGCCCCCCGGTCACCCCGTGATACGGCGGATCGTGGAGGCGATACCGCGCGTGATGGGCGCCCTGCCGGATGCCCCTGCCTGGTGGTCCACAGGTCCGCTGATCTTTACCTATGCGTGTCGCGGTGCTGGGGTCACGCTTGCGACCGTTGACATGATGGCAGCCGTTGTGCCACGCGGCGCGCCGTTCGAGGCGGTTGATGCCGCCCGCAAAGACGCCATGTCCAGCGACCGAGGTTTCCTGATCGACTGGAAATCCTGGTAGCCATCAGACCGGGTCTGGCTTTACCCATTCGCAGGCAGGATGGCCCGACGTGATGGTGAAGAGCGCAGCCAGAAATTTCCAGGCAGCCGTATCGTGTACCAGGTGATGGGTCAGCACACCTGTGATCGGAACTCGGTCCATGCGCCCGATCTCCTTGGCGAATTCTGCAAACAATTGCGGGGCAGGGCGCCCGCCGCGGCTGCCGTGCCAATCCATGATGTCGACATGGGTGTTGACCAGACGAATGGGAGAGCCTTGTTGCTCCCTGCCGAATACCGAGAGGTACATGAAGCCATGTTGCCCAAGAGGGGGCAGGAGTTCTGCAGCAATGCGGTTCCACGGCGGTACCAGCATGGGAATGAAACGGGTGTCGTGCAATCCTTTCAGTTTCTGCAGGCCTGATTTCAGTTCCGTAAGGACGATCTCGACCGGACGGCTTGGTCCGAGTTCCTGCTTTTTCTCGCCGTCGGGCGCATGATTGGCGTGCGACCATCCATGCACGGCGACGAAGGCATGTGGCGCGGTGTCGAGCCTTCTCGCCAAGGCGTCGCCGGTATGCTCGGGAATGACGGCCAGCGTGACGGGAATGGTATGGGCGGCGGTCATTGCCAACAACGCGTCAAGCGCTGCGGTTGGCATCACTGCGTCATCGTCACGGAGCCACAGCTTCACTTTCTGCCCCTGGTCGGCCAGGCGATCGAGAGTTTCACGCAGAAGTTGTTCGCTCATAGGGGATACTCCAAGGCCGGAATCAGAAGGCTGGCAATGCGACGGCTGATCACAGGCAAAGAGCGTTCGGTCGCCACGAATGTCCGGGCAGCCTCGCTAAGTCTCAGCCTGAGAGGATGATCCGAAAGAAGCGTGTCAATCGACTGCGCGATGGCCAGACTGTCATTGGAAGCCGTCAGCAGACCCGTCTGCCCGTCCAACACGACCTCTGGCACGCCCGCCACATTTTCGGCGACGACAGGCAGACCGGCTGCCTGTGCTTCAAGAAAGGCAAGGCCGTAGGCTTCGCCGTGACCGGGCCAGACGAAGAGCGAGGCGCGCGAAAGCTGCCTGGCCACCGCGACGCGGGAGAGTTCGCCAAGCCATTCGATCCGGCCTGACGGAAACACGGAAAAGAGAGCTTCGACAGTTGTTCGCTCGGGTCCATCGCCGATGACGGCAAGACGCCAGTCGGGCGATCGAACCTGCCGCAGCGCATCTGCCAGTGCCTCATAGCTCGCAAGCTTGTCGCCCGACCGCATCATCGCAACCGTCACCAGCCGACCCGTTTCCGGCGCCGATGGCAGGTCGAGGAATGACTCGGCATCGATGAACGGGGCGATGCGCGCAAGACGCGCGTTTGGCACAGCAGAGGCCAGGCCGGCACGGTCACGCTCGGTAAAGCAGATATTCACGGCAGCGGCAGCGACAAGATCCTTCAACGCATCCTGATGCCGTTCCCAACAGCCAAGGTTGCGGCGCTGCGAATGGGAGGCCTCGGCAGTGACGTAGGGAATGCCGAAACGGCGCGCGAGCGGCGGACCGATGAGATCCGGGGCCTTGTAATACGGATGATAGCAGAACCAGAGATCCGGCGGGCCTTGGCGCTGCCATTCCTGGCAAAGCCGGTCGATTTCCGCTGCGACCCGCAATTCGAGATCGGGCAGGACCGTATCCGGCGTCCTGTGAAAGCTGCGCAGGTGCGACGCGACCGAGACTTTATTGCCGGTGTTACTGAGGGCTGCCAACAATTGCCTCGCCATCAGGCGGTCACCGGAGGGAACCGGATGTTCGGGCGATTTCAGCGGTGCATAGAAGGCTATCTTCATGACTGCGTTAAAGCCCGGTCCTGTCCGCGAGGCAAGGGGTGACACAGACACATCGGCACCGCAGCGACGCCGGCCTGCCGTTTTGCCTGCTCTTGACATCCCGGTGGGCTGGACGCAGGTGAGGGGTAAAAGAACCTGACGGAGCCTCCGCCCCATGACATCTTCCGCCGTTGCGACCGTTCTTCTGACCGCCATCCAGTCACGCACGGCGAAAGCCGGCGTCATTGGCCTCGGCTATGTCGGCCTGCCCCTGGCGATGAGCATGGCAAAGGCCGGGTTTACGGTCACAGGCTTCGATATCGATCCTTCGAAGATGACCGCGATTGAGGCAGGCGAGAGCTATATCGAGGCCGTTTCCAGCCCGGTTCTGCAGGCGGAAACCGCAGCCGGGCGGTTTGCGGCGACGTGCGATTTCAGCAAGCTTGCAGACTGCGATGTGATTGCCATCTGTGTACCGACCCCGCTCACCCGCCAGCGCGATCCGGACCTCTCCTATGTCGAGAAAACCTGTCGGAAAATCGCCGAGACCTTGCGTGCCGGTCAACTCGTCGTGCTGGAATCGACCACATGGCCCGGCACGACGGAAGAGGTGATGAAGCCCATTCTGCAGCAGACCGGACTTGTGGCCGGCGAGGATTTCTTTCTCGGCTTCTCGCCGGAGCGCGAGGATCCCGGCAATCGTGATTTCGCAACCTCGACCATTCCCAAGGTAGTGGCGGGTGACGGTGCCGATGCGCGGGAACTGATGATCGCCTTTTACGGTGCCGTGGTGAAAACCGTCGTCCCTGTCTCGACCACGGCAACCGCGGAAGCCGTCAAGCTGACGGAAAACATCTTCCGTGCCGTCAACATCGCGCTCGTGAACGAGCTTAAGCTGGTCTATGACGCGATGGGCATCGATGTCTGGGAGGTGATCGATGCGGCCAAGACCAAGCCCTTCGGCTACATGCCGTTCTATCCGGGGCCTGGCCTCGGCGGGCACTGCATCCCGATCGACCCCTTCTACCTGACTTGGAAATCCCGGGAGTTCGACCGGCCGACCCGTTTCATCGAGCTTGCCGGCGAGGTGAATACCGCAATGCCGTATTATGTCGTCGACAAGGTGGCCGAGACCCTGGACCGGCGGGCCGGCAAGGCGCTCAGCCGCTCGCGCGTGCTGATACTCGGGCTGGCCTACAAGAAGAATGTCCCTGACATCCGCGAAAGTCCGTCGTTGCGGCTGATGGAACTGCTGAAGGAGCGCGGCGCCGATATTGCCTATCACGATCCCTTCATTGCCGAAATTCCCAGGACCCGCGAATATCTCGATCTGATGGGACAGCGCAGCGTCGCCTGGGACGAGGCAACGATCCGCAGCTTCGATCTCGTCCTGGTGTCCACGGATCACGACGCCGTCGATTATCAGAGCATTGCCGACTGGGCGCCGTTGATTGTCGACACGCGCAACATCTTTGCGCGGCGGCAGATCGTCTCCGCCAACCTTGTGAAGGCCTGAGCCCATGAGCCGCCTGGATGCCTTTATCATGCGGATGACCGCCCAGCGCGACATCCTCGATTTCATCGTCGGCAACGTTGTCCTGCCTGACGGTCCGATCCTGGAGATGGGGCTGGGAAACGGGCGGACCTACAGCCATCTGCGAGAACAGTATCCAGAGCGCCGGATCATCGCCTTCGACCGGGTGGTCGGCGCCCACAAGAGCTCGATTCCGGAGGCTTCAAACCTGGTGTTGGGCGAGATCGGCGAGACGGGCCAAAAGTTCGTCGGCTGCGGTGCGGCGCTAGTGCATGCGGATATCGGCACCGGCTATGACGATCAGGACGCGATAACGCTTTCCTGGCTGCCGCAGATGGTTTCCGGAATGCTAGCGGTTGGCGGCTATGCGCTGAGCGGCCTGCCGCTGCAGGTACCGGAGCTCGAACGGCTGCTGATTCCGGCGCATCTTCCGCCCGAACGCTACTTCTTTTATCGCAGGTCATGACGTTGCTTGCCCTGCAAGGAGACCACAATGGCGGATGACCGCGATCGACGCTTTTCGCTCGCGGTTATCGCGGATGCGCATTTCCACGACATTGAGGGCGATTATGCTGTGCCTGGACTTGCGGCGGGCGGACGCCGGCTGGCCTTGCAGACCTGGGCGCACAGCCGTGAATCGACGCGGGTTTACAATGAAAGTGCCGCAGCCTTCGATAGCGCTCTCAAGACGATTGCTACGCGCGGCATCCGCCACGTCGTTCTGCTCGGAGACTATACCGATGACGGCCAGCGCCGCACAACGGCAAGCCTTGAGCGCCGGCTTTCTGACCATGAAGCGCAGTTCGGCACCCGCTTCTATGCCCTGCCTGGCAATCACGACATGTTCGGCCCCTGGGGGCGGCACCAGTCCCGGTATTTTCTGCAGCAAGACGGATCGGCAGTGCTGGTCACCAGCGACGGGCGCCATCCTGAACCGGGCAGCGTCGTAACGCCGCAAATGTATTGCGAAGGCTATCCGGCCGGTCTGTTGCCGATGGCGCGATGTGGCTATTTCAAGCGTGCAGAGGATCTGTGGTGGGAAACGCCTTTCGGAAGGGATGATGCGCTTGAAGCGCGGACGTATGAGGTCGTGTCTGCCGACATGCAGAACCGGCACAGGCTGGTGGATGCTTCTTATCTGGTCGAGCCGGAGGAGGGGCTGTGGCTGCTGATGATCGATGCCAATGTGTTCGAACCGAACAACGGCAGGTTCAAAACCGGTTCCAAGGGCGCCTTTATCGACAGCACCGGCGCTGGCTGGAACGCCATGCTGCGGCTCAAACCCTTCGTCTTCGACTGGATGCGCGACGTCAGTGCACGCGCCAGGACTCTGGGGAAAGTGCTTCTGACGTTCTCGCATTATCCTGCCATCAGTCCCTTCGAAGAGGTGGGAAGCGCCTATGAACAGGTCTTGTTCCCCAACAGCCTCATTGCCAACCGGATACCGCAGGATGCGGTTGCTGAGGCTCTTGTCGAAGCGGGCATTTCCTGCCACTTTAGCGGCCATTGGCACGTCAAGGCGATAAGCCGCCACACGCACGCCGGACGCGAGCTGACCAATATCTCGGTCCCGTCGCTCGTGGCCTTTCCTCCGGCACTTGACGTGGTCTCGATTCAAGGCGGTGATGTTGCGATAGGATCTGTCGACCTCTCCTCGATGCCGCTCAATCCCGAGATCATGGCTTTCTATCGCCTGGAAAGCGAGCATGCCGGCCTGAGCGAGGATGCGGCGCTCTCAGCGGACACCTATGGCGAGTTTCTCTCCCGTCACACCCAGGCACTCGTCATCCATCGTTACTTCCCCCGTGAGTGGCCTCCAGACGTCGTTGCCGTGATCATCTCCATGACAGTCAGGGACCTTCTCCGCAATTCGGTTACCCGTCCCCGCGGGGGAGCAGGTCTCTGCGAAGCCGTTGGATTCTCTGAAGCCGAGCTGAACGAAGTCGACGTCATCGGGCTCGTCTCCGACTGGTATTTGATCCGGCAGGGAGGCTCCATTGCTCTCTCCTATCTCGGGGAAAGACGGATTGCCATTCTGCGAGGGATCTCGCGACTTTATTTCGAAGAAGTCGAAGATGAAGACAAACGCATCATTGCGCACTACCTCGCCACGTTTTTCCGGTCTCTTACCTTCTATCTCAGCAGGGCCGCTGGCCAGATGGAAACAGTGTGCCTTCGCGCTGTCGCGGTGGATCCCCGGATCCCTTGAGAAACGGCGGTGTTGGCCACGAGACTGCGGGAAGATTCCGAGATCCCTGGCCGACACCGCCTCCAGCCGCATAGGGTGGTTTCCCGCCGTTCACCCTTGCCGTTGGTTAGCGTACTTCCAACGCTATTCCCTCTAGGGCGACCCGCATCTCTACGAAGAAGGCAGCAGGACATTGCTCTGGTCCCCGAAAACTGGAACGTTCATAATTGGAGTTTTCCGCGTTAATTTGCCGACCGTTTCATGGCTCGAAATCGAGCGTGGCGCGGAAGTGTAAGGGAGGCACATGACAGGGATTTTGACGTGGAAAATCCGGTTCGTGGCTGGAGAGCATCCAATCGTCCGGATGTCGCCGGAGAAAGGTGTCTCCGCTTTTTCTGGGTCTTCATTTCCTGGCCACATCACCACGGCGGTCAGCCGAAGTCAGGCAGAAATTGCCGTTGTCCCAGTCGTCCGGATTTCCCGAAACACCGCGCTTGGGCATCATAAGACTTTGGTCTTACGACCAATCGTGGGCTTGGCACCTCGTGCGTTGAGACTAGTCTGTTTAGTCTACGTGGAGGAGAATGTGTCCTTGGGGAGCGGTACTACCGTCAAAGGCACTTACGGAGCCGATCGGAAGGTCGGCGAACAAGGAGGAGGAACAGATGGCAGTAGCTGGGATGAATGCGGCGGATCGCTCGCGGCCCATGACGGGAGAGGAGCGGAAGGTCATTATGGCCTCGTCCGCCGGAACCATCTTTGAGTGGTACGACTTTTATTTGTATGGTTCGCTGGCCGCTATCATCGGCGCGCAGTTTTTTACCGCCTTCCCCGAAGCCACCCGTAACGTGTTTGCGCTTCTGGCTTTTGCGGCAGGCTTCATCGTACGCCCGTTCGGCGCGCTGGTCTTTGGTGCCCTTGGTGACATCGTCGGCCGCAAATATACCTTCCTGATGACCATCCTCATCATGGGCCTGTCGACGTTCCTCGTCGGTCTGCTGCCGTCCTACAGCAGTTGGGGCGCTGCGGCACCGATCATCCTGATCGGACTGCGCATGCTGCAAGGGCTGGCGCTCGGCGGCGAATACGGCGGTGCGGCGGTTTATGTGGCCGAACATGCTCCAGCCAACCAGCGCGGCTACTTCACCGCCTTCATCCAGACCACGGCGACCTTGGGCTTGCTGCTCTCGCTCATCGTGATCCTGTCCGTGCAAGGTTACGTGAACGCCAACTGGGCGCCGACGGCTGTCCTCGATGCGGCTGGTGCGGTTATCATGAACCCCGACGGCACTGAAAAGATGATCAAGGCCTTCGACCTGTGGGGCTGGCGCATTCCCTTCCTTGCCTCGATCGGCTTGCTGCTCGTCTCGCTCTACATCCGCTTGCAGATGAACGAATCGCCTGCCTTCAAGAAGATGAAGGAAGAAGGGGCTGCTTCCAAGGCGCCGCTGCGTGAAGCTTTCGGTACCTGGAAGAACGGCAAGATCGCCCTGATCGCTCTGTTCGGCCTCGTCGCCGGTCAGGCCGTAGTCTGGTATTCGGGTCAGTTCTACGCCCTGTTCTTCATGCAGAATGTGATCAAGATCGACAGCTTCACCGCCAACGTTCTGGTGGCGTGGTCGCTGATCCTCGGGACCGGCGGCTTCCTGTTCTTCGGAGCGCTTTCGGACCGCATCGGCCGCAAACCGGTCATTCTCGCAGGTTGCCTGATTGCGGCGCTGACCTACAATATTGTCTTCCCGCTGCTTACCAGGACGGCGAACCCGGCACTCTATGCCGCGCACCAGACCCAGGTCACCGTCATCGCATCGCCGGATGACTGCTCGTTCCAGTTCAATCCGACCGGAACGGCAAAGTTCACCTCGTCCTGCGACATCGCCAAAGCGACACTCGCCCGGACATCGGTGAATTACACCACGGTCGAAGATCCCGCTGCAACGGTCGCCCAGATCAAGATCGGCGACACGGTCATCCCGGCCTATGACGCGGCTGCGCTGACCGGCGACGATCTCAAGAACACCACGGCGGCCTTCAACAAGGGCGTAAACGACGCGCTGACTGCAGCCGGCTATCCGCTGTCGGCAGCGGCGAACACCACCGTGGCCAAAGCCGCCAACTTCGTCGATATCTTCACGGCCCAGAAGATCACGGTCATCCTGATCCTGACCTATCTGATCCTGCTGGTGACGATGGTCTATGGTCCGATTGCCGCCATGCTGGTCGAACTGTTCCCGACCCGTATCCGCTATTCCGGCCTGTCGCTGCCTTACCATATCGGCAACGGCTGGTTCGGCGGCCTGATGCCGGCAACGGCCTTTGCCATCTCGGCACAGTCCGGCAACGTCTATGGCGGCCTGTGGTACCCGATCATCATTGCCGGTGCGACGGTGGTTATTGGGGCTATCTTTGTCCCGGGCAACACGCACAAGAAAGACATTTTCGCAGACGACGCAAAGTAATGTCGCGCAGGCTGGCCCTTTGGGCCAGCCTGTCCTTTTCCACCGGTCTGTCAGGGATCCGGATTTCCGTGGATCTTTTCGATCATCGAGCCGCGCTGGCCACCTTTTGCCTCCTCACCTCATCTGATGCGCACTCGTAGAAGCGTTAGGAGAGGGGTTGGTAGAGCCACCTCAGCAGGGGCTGCTCGAAACGGTTTGATCATTCTGCAACCCGTTCAGCGGCAAATTGATCAGAGGCGCAAAAGATAGGCGCCGGTCGTATTCCCCTTTCAATCCATATAAGCCTGAAATTTCGTGATTGATCCGCGTCTTGATCGGCCACCCCGCTGATGGTGGCAGGGAGCTATTGTGTACGTGTATTCCGGCACGCCGGAAGATAAAGGCGACCGTCAGTTGTCAGGGGTCCGCGCTGGATTCGATAGTTCGGCTTGTCTCCTATGGCCGATGCCCATGCGCCGCGCTGATGTTCTGCGCGGCTATTGACAAGCTATATATGGAAAACGATATGTAGTTTTGTGCGAGGCACAATGACAAGACGGTATGATGACGGATCGGAAGTCGACCCATGCAATTGACGCGCTTTTCCGACTATGGCCTGCGCCTGATGATGATGGCAGCCGCCAACCGGGATCGGTTGATTACCATAGAAGAAACCGCCAGGGTCTATGATATTTCCCGGGCCCATCTGATGAAGGTCGCGCAATTTCTCGTCAAACAAGGGTTCCTGACGACCGTTCGCGGCCGGTCCGGGGGCTTGAAGCTGGCGCGAGCACCTGAGGCGGTCAGGATCGGTGACCTGGTTCGTGCGACAGAAACGGATTTCGTCATGGTCGAATGCATGGGTGGCGCAAACCAATGCCGGATCACGAAGGCATGCCGGTTGCGCGGCATCATAGGCGAGGCACTGGGGGCCTTTCTGGACGTGCTGGACCGCTATACGCTCGATGACCTCATGCTTCGCCCCGAAGATTTCGGCATTCGTCGGGCCGCCTAAGGTATCCCGTATTGAAGTGGAATACGGCGCTCCCGCCGGAAGATATGGGGGCGCCCAAGCGGCGGATTTCGGCTGCCGAACCCATGTCTCTAAGCCCTGACGGCATGCAGGCAGGCGATCAGATCTCCCGCGCAGCCTTGGGCCCTCAGACGTGTGTCTTCATCGGTCTCCCGCTCGCCGAGGTCAAGATAACAGTCCAGCAGGAATTCACAGAGCGACAGGGGATTGTCGGCCATGCCCTCGGGTATGGCGTCAAGCGTCGGCAACGGTCCGAATGATCGTTCCTTTGCCGCAAGGCTTCGTGCCCGGGCGGACTGTGCCAAGGCTTGCAGGCGGTCGTATTGGGCGCCTTTTGAGCGACCTGCACGTTCCTCGAGATGGTTCGCCAGGCGCAGTTCGAGTTGCGCGATGTCACCTCGTGCCGCCATGGCCCCCGAGCGGCGCAAATCGTGAAATGCTTTCCGCCGCTCGCGGCGCAATGTCGCGACGTGCTCGAGCTCGTCCTTGGCCATTCGTTCCGCCGCATGGCGGATTTCATCCGAGGGAGCATGCGCTGAGACGTAGCTCCAGAAAACGAAGGCCCGTTCTTCGTTGCGGACTGCCATGGAAAAAGCCCGGTAGGAGGTGAGCAGCTCGGGCGCGACCAGCGCCGTGCCCTCATCGTCGAACAGAGGATCCGGCGGCCTCGAAAGCGGTGTCGACACCAGGTCCGCTTCGGTCAACCATTTGTTGACATTGCCCAGATGGCCGCGTTCCTCCTCGATCAGTGCTTCAAAGACGCGCTCAAGGTCCGGACGGTTCTCGTCGTGCATGCGCTCGGCAAGGGCAATGTAACCGACTATCGCGTCCTGCTCCATGGATCTGGCCAGCGACAGCAATTCGTTCATCGAGCCGATCATCCACGGCTCGCGCCTGATATCGCCCATCATCGTTCCCTTTCGGCATTCAGCCACGCTTTGCCAACCAAATGGCCAGAGGTTCATCTGATCGCAAAAGATACATCTTTTATATTTGATTTAGATCAAAGAGTTTATGCGAATGGCTTCCTAAACATGGTATTAGGGCACTTACAAAGCAGAAAAAGACTAGGCCATGCCGATGAGAACATTCTTCACGCTGCGCATTCCGATCATTCTTGCTTGTTTTCTTGCCCTGTTTTTCTCCTTGACCAATGCTCCCGAAAGCCACGCTGCCGGGCAGCTTTCGACGTATCTCGCCAAAGTGCAGCCGGCCGAGCTTTTCGAAGGTGCCGACCGCTTCGGAGAGATCGCCGGCGAACCGCCGCTGGCACCGGTGTTTCGTGGCCAGGAGCTTCTGGGATATGCCTATCTCAATTCCGACGTCACCAGTTCCGTCGGCTATTCCGGCAAACCGATCCGCATCGTCGTCGGCATCGACAGCAAGGGTGTCGTGCGTGGCCTCAAGCTGGTCGAGCACAAGGAGCCGATCGTCCTGATCGGCATCCCGGAAGCCAAAGTCGTCGCGTCCCTCAATGCCATCATCGGCAAGGACATGGGGCGCGTCGCGGCAGGTACCGACCGGCAACCGCAGATCGATATCGTCAGTGGCGCCACGGTGACCGTTCTGGTCATGGGCGACAGCGTGGTGCGGTCGGCCGTCAAGCTGATCCGCAGCAACCGGTTGGGTGCCGTAACAGGACCCGTTGCGGCAGCCGTGACCGAACTGCGCAAGCTCGATCCGTCGAAGGTCGGCGCCAGCGACTGGGAAACGCTGGTCGGCGACGGCTCTATCCGCAGCCTGCGCCTGAATGTCGGCGAGGTGTCGGACGCATTCCGGCAGGCAGGACAGCGGATTGCGGCGGACAGGCCGGAAAGCCACAGGCCGGATGACCGTTTCATCGATCTGTACGTCGCGCCGGTCAGCGTCCCGCGGATAGGCGAGAGCCTGCTCGGCAAGGCCGGCTATGACCGCCTGGTCGGCAAGATGAAAGCCGGGCAATCCGCCATCCTCGTTGCCGGAGAGGGTGCCTATTCCTTCAAGGGTTCGGGTTATGTGCGCGGCGGCATCTTCGACCGCATCGAATTGATCCAGGACGGGCAAGGTGTGCGCTTCCGCGACCGGGACCATACGAGACTACCGACACTTGCCGCGGCGGGCGCACCGCGACTTCGCGAAATCGCCCTATTCGTCGTGCCAGGCGAGTTCACCTTCGATGTGACCCAATCCTGGGAACTGCAGCTGCTGGTTCAGCGCGGTGCCGGCGGCCGGGAGAAGGCCGTCCTTCCCTACAATCTCGACTACACGCTGCCGGATCAGTACGTCACCATAGAAAAGGTGGCGCAGGCCGCCGTTGCACCGGTTCCCGCTCCAGACATTGTGCCTTCGGCACCGGGCGACGCGCTCTCCGCCCAACAGATTGCCGACGAACAGCCGCTATGGATGAAGATGTGGCAGATGAACCGCATCAACATCGCCATCACCATTGCCGCGCTGCTTGTGCTGACCGCAATCTTCTTCTTCCAGGACTGGCTCGTCAAACGGCCTGTGATGTTCGGCTGGATCCGGCGCGGCTATCTGCTCTTCACGCTGGTCTGGCTCGGCTGGTATGCCAATGCCCAGTTGTCCGTGGTCAACGTCCTGACATTCGTCAATTCGCTGATCACCGGGTTCAACTGGGAATTCTTCCTGTCCGCGCCGCTGGTCTTCATCCTGTGGGCGGCGGTGGCTGCAGGCCTGCTGTTCTGGGGTCGTGGTCCCTTCTGCGGCTGGCTATGTCCCTTCGGCGCCCTTCAGGAACTCACCAACACCATCGCCCAGTGGTGCAAGGTGCCGCAGATTCGTCTTCCCTGGGGCCTGCACGAACGGCTGTGGCCGATCAAATACATCATCTTCCTCGGGCTCTTCGGGCTGTCGTTCTATTCGCTGGCGCTGGCCGAGATGTTCTCCGAAGTCGAGCCTTTCAAGACCGCGATCGTGCTCAAATTCGCCCGCGAATGGCCGTTCGTGATCTTCGCCCTCACCATGCTTTCCGCCGGGTTGTTCATCGAGCGCTTCTATTGCCGCTACCTCTGCCCGCTGGGCGCCGCGCTCGCCATCCCCGGCCGCATCCGCATGTTCGAATGGCTGAAGCGCTACCCCGAATGCGGAACGCCCTGCCAGCGCTGTGCCAAGGAATGTCCCGTGCAGTCGATCCATCCCGAAGGGCAGATCAACGTCAACGAATGCATCTACTGCATGCACTGTCAGGAACTCTACCACGACGACCACCGCTGTCCGCACATGATCCAGGTGCGGCTGAAGCGGGAAAAATTCATGGCGCTTTCGACGCCGGCGTCGCGCGGTGAAGCCCCGGCAAGAACCATCATTACCCACAACGGCGCTCCCATCGGAAATGCCGAGGGAACGCCGGGCAATCCAGCCTGATCAATCAGCCAAGGAGAGGACATTATGTCAAAACAAGAGAACGAGATGCGCCTGAACAGGCGCCAGATCCTGGGGTCCACGGCATTCGTGGCGGCCGCGGGCGCAGTGAGCGTAACCGGTGCACTGACCCTGACCGGTGGTAGCGCGACACCCGCTGCAGCGCAGGACTCCGCCTCCGGCCAGAGCTACGAGGTGAAGCCTGGTGAACTCGACGAATACTATACCTTCTTTTCGAGCGGCCAGAGCGGCGAGGTCCGCATTGTCGGGATACCGTCGATGCGCGAGCTGATGCGTATCCCGGTCTTCAACCGGTGCAGTGCCACGGGCTGGGGTCAGACCAACGAGAGCCGCAAGATCATGACGGAAGGCATGCTGCCCGAAACCATCGAGTTCCTGAACGAACAGGGTGGCGTCTATCTGAACGGCGACCTCCACCACCCCCATCCGTCGTTTACGGACGGCACCTATGACGGACGCTACCTCTATGCAAACGACAAGGCCAATACCCGCGTTTGCCGCATCCGCCTTGATGTCATGAAGTGCGACAAGATCATCCAGCTGCCAAACCAGCACACGGTGCACGGCCTGCGCGTCCAGAAATATCCCAAGACCGGCTATGTCTTCTGCAACGGCGAGGATGGCGTTCCGATCCCCAATGACGGCAAAATCCTCGACGATCCCAAGCAGTATCGCTCGATCTTCACCGCCCTTGACGGCGAAACCATGAAGGTCGCCTGGCAGGTCATGGTTGACGGCAACCTCGACAATGTCGACGCCGACTATCAGGGCAAATACTGCTTTGCCACCTGCTACAATTCCGAAAACGGCGTCAATCTCGAACAGATGATGGCGAAGGAACAGGATTGGGTCGTCATCTTCAACATCAAGCGTATCGAGGAAGCCGTCGCCAAGGGCGAGTTCAAGGAAATGGGCGGCGTGCCGGTGGTCGATGGCCGCAACGGCTCATCCTTTACCCGTTACGTTCCCGTCTCCAATGGCCCGCACGGCATGAATACTGCTCCGGACGGCATCCACGTTGTTGCAGCCGGCAAGCTCTCGCCGACGGTTACGGTCTTCGACGTGCGCAAGTTCGACGACCTGTTCGATGACAAGATCAAGCCACGCGACACCGTCGTTGCCGAACCCGAGCTGGGTCTCGGACCCTTGCACACCGCCTATGACGGCAAGGGCAATGCCTATACGACGCTGTTCCTCGACAGCCAGATCTGCAAATGGAATATCGAGGATGCCAAGCGGGCCTTTGCCGGTGAAAAGGTCGATCCGATCCGCCAGAAGATCGATGTTCACTATCAGCCCGGCCACAACCACACCTCCATGGGTCAGACCAAGGAAGCGGATGGCAAATGGCTGATCTCGCTGAACAAGTTCTCCAAGGACCGCTATCTCAACGTTGGTCCTCTGAAGCCGGAAAGCGATCAGCTGATCGATATCTCCGGCGAGGAAATGGTGCTCGTTCACGACAATCCGACCTTTGCGGAACCCCATGACGCGACGATCGTGCATGCCTCGAAGATCAACCCCGTGCATGTCTGGAGCCGCGAAGACCCGTTCTTCGCCGATGCCGTGGCCCAGGCGAAAATCGACGGCGTGGACCTGATGGCAGACAGCACCGTCATTCGCGACGGCAACAAGGTGCGGGTCTATATGACCTCGGCAGCACCCGCTTTCGGTCTGGAAAGCTTCAACGTCAAGCAGGGCGATGACGTCACCGTCTACGTGACGAACATCGATGAAGTGGAAGACCTGACCCATGGCTTTGCCATCGTCAACTACGGCATCAACATGGAAGTGGCGCCGCAGGCAACGGCCTCGGTCACCTTCAAGGCCAGCAGAGCGGGTGTCTACTGGTATTATTGCTCCTGGTTCTGCCATGCCATGCACATGGAGATGAAGGGCCGCATGCTCGTCGAGCCCAAGGCTGTGTGATGCGCTTGCGCCAAATGGCAATGACAATCGGAATGGCGGCCCTCTGGGCCGCCCTTCCAGTCGTGGCCGATGCCGAGAACCGCATCGTGCGTCCTGCGGAAAGGTTGTCGCTGCAGGCGATCATTGATGCGGCGGCCCCCGGTGACGTCATTACCCTGAAGGCGGGCGACTATGCCGCACCGATCACCATCGACAATTCCGTGACGCTTGAGGGCGAGGACGGAGCAAGCCTTGTCGGCAGCGGACAGGGCAGTGTCATCACCATCATGGGAGAAGGCGTGACCGTGCGCGGGCTGACGATCACCGGATCCGGCACCGATCTGGCAGCACTCGATTCGGGCGTGCTTGCAACACAGACGGCGACCGGGGCGGTCATCGAGCGCAACGTGATCACCGGCAATCTCTTCGGCATCTATCTGCATGGGGCCGTCAATTCCGTTGCCCGCGGCAACAGGATCGTCGGGCTGCGCGGGGAACGCCTCAGCGAGGCCGGCAATGGCGTCAGCGTCTGGAACGCGCCCGGTGCACAAGTGCTCGACAACGATATCCGTTTCGGGCGCGACGGCATCGCCACCATGACCAGCAAGCGCAACGTCTTCAGCCGAAACCGCTTCAGCGACCTGCGCTTCGGCATTCATTACATGTACACAAACGACAGCGAGGTCAGCGACAACATTTCCACCGGCAACTCCGTCGGCTACGCCATCATGTTTTCCAGCCGGCTCAAGATCCGCGGCAACGTTTCGGATGGCGACCGGGATCACGGGTTGTTGCTGAACTATGCCAACGGTTCGGAGATCACCGGCAACACGGTGATCGGTCGCCTTCAGCCGGCCGAGCGTTGGCTGTTGGGCGGCAACCGGAACATGGATGCCGACATGCCGAAATCCGAAAAGGCGGAAACATCCGACCAGGATCCCGGAACGCTGCGTCCGGGGCCACAGAAATGCGTCTTTATCTACAATGCCAACAAGAATCGCTTCAACGACAATGTCTTTGAAGGATGTGCGATTGGCATTCATTTCACGGCCGGTTCGGAAGGCAACGCGATCAGCGGCAATGCCTTCATCAACAACCAGAACCAGGTCAAATATGTCGGCACGCGTTATACCGACTGGTCGAAGGACGGCCGGGGCAATTATTGGAGCGACAACCCGGCCTTCGATCTCGACGGCGACGGCATTGGAGACAATCCCTACCGACCCAACGACCTGATCGACAAGGTGCTGTGGACATCGCCGCAGGCCAAGCTGCTGACGACCAGCCCCGCGGTTCAGGTCATCCGCTGGGCTCAGGCCCAATTCCCGGCACTCCTGCCCGGCGGCGTGGTCGACAGCCACCCCCTGATGGCCCCGATCGCTGGCAAGAAAGCAACTCAATGACGGCAACAGTCACTCTTACAGGCGTTTCCAAGCGCTACGGCAAGGTCGAGGCGGTGAAGGATATCGGCTTTACCTTGAACGCAGGCGAGACCATCGCGCTGGTCGGCCATAATGGTGCCGGCAAGACGACGCTGATCAAGCTGATGCTCGGACTGATCCGGCCGACTGCCGGCACTGTCCATGTTCTTGGCGAGGATCCGGCAACCGGCGATTTTGCCGTTCGGCAACGGCTCGGCTACCTGCCGGAAAGTGTCTCCTTCCACATGGCGCTGACCGGTCGGGAGACGCTTGCCTTTTATGCCCGGCTGAAACGCGTTGCCCATTCGACCACGGAGGCGCTTTTTGAACGGGTCGGACTGGCGCCCGAAGCCGCCGACCGCCCGGTGCGGACCTATTCGAAAGGCATGCGCCAGCGGCTCGGCCTCGCGCAGGCCCTGCTCGGCGAACCGCGGGTCCTGCTGCTGGACGAGCCGACCAGTGGCCTTGATCCCGCGCTGCGGCGCAATTTCTATGACCTCGTCACCGCATTGCGCGCCGGCGGAACGACAATTCTCCTCTCGTCCCATGCGTTGACCGAACTGGAAGACCGGGCCGATCGGGTCATCATCGTCAATCGCGGCATCAATATCGCGGACGGTACCCTGGACGACCTGCGCCGCATCGCGCGGCTGCCGACCCGTATCGGGGTCAAGCTAGCAGAAGGCGCGTCCGCCAGCGATCTGGCCGTCCGTGGTCAAACTTGGAGAGCGGCCGGTGCGGGCCTTCTGGAGGCGGATGTGGCGCCGGAAAACAAGATCGCGCTGCTGCATGCGGTGACTGCAAATCCTTCGATGCTGTCCGGCCTGACGATCTCGGAACCGACACTCGATGACCTCTACGCGCATTTCCTGAATGCTCAGGAGACGAAATGACCAATATTCTCATCCTCGCCCGCAAGGAAATCCAGGAAGGCATGCGCAACCGCTGGGTTCTGGCGACGACGCTGCTTCTGGCGGCGCTGGCACTGACCCTGTCCTTCCTCGGCAGCGCGCCGACCGGCAATGTCGGCGTCAACCGGCTCGACGTGGTGATCGTCAGCCTGTCGAGCCTCACCATTTTCCTCGTGCCGCTGATTGCGCTTCTGCTGTCCCATGACGCCATTGTCGGGGAAACGGAACGCGGCACCATGCTGCTTCTCCTGAGCTATCCGATCGGCCGCGGCGAGGTGATCCTCGGAAAATTCCTCGGCCACCTTGCCATCCTCGCCTTTTCCACCCTGTTCGGCTATGGCGCTGCAGCGCTGGCTCTTGTCCTGACCGGCACGGCGATCAGCATCGGCAGTTGGTTGTCCTTCGTCTCAATGGTCGGGTCGTCGGTGCTGCTCGGGGCCGTGTTCGTCGCCATCGGCTACCTGACAAGCACGCTGGCCAGCGAACGCAGCACGGCGGGTGGGATTGCCATCGGCATCTGGCTGTTTTTCGTCCTGATCTACGACATGGCGCTTTTGGGTGCATTGGTTGCCGCGCAGGGCCGGGTCCTGCCGACCGGACTGATCGACGCGCTGCTGGTGGCCAATCCGACGGATGCCTACCGCCTGCTCAACCTCGGCTCAGGCAGTGCCAGCGCATTGTCGGGCATGGGCGGCATTGCCGGGCATACGGGACTATCGGCTCCGATTCTGGTCGCTGCACTCGTATTGTGGACCGTCATCCCTCTCGGCTGTGCAAACTTCATCTTTTCGAGGAGGGAAGTATGAGACTTTCCATCGCTATCACCGCATTCGCCGCAACACTTTTGCTCGCTGGCTGCAGCGAGGAGCAGCAGGCCGTCATGCCGCCGCCGTTCGCCCTGACGCAAGAGGCGATGGGCCGCTATTGCGGTATGAACGTGCTGGAGCATGCCGGACCCAAGGGGCAGATCATCCTGGAGCAGGTCCCGGAGGCAATCTGGTTCTCTTCGGCGCGCGATACGCTCGCCTTCACCATGCTGCCGGAAGAGCCGAAAGAAATTGCCGCGATCTACGTGTCCGACATGAGCAAGGCGCACAGTTGGGAAGAGCCAGGGGCTGAAAACTGGGTCGATGCGCGCCAGGCATTCTTCGTCATCGGCAGCGTCCAGCGCGGCGGCATGGGTGCCGAGGAGGCCGTTCCCTTTTCCAAGGAAACGGATGCGCGCGCCTTCGCGACGCAACATGGCGGTCAGGTGGTCGGGTTCAACGACATGCCGAAGGACTATATTCTTGGTGGCGGGACGGAGACGCCTGCCGAGGATTCGCTGCTCGACACGGACGACACCGACCAGAAGGGGCACGATCATGGTTGAAGCCATTGGCCGCCGCCGGGCGATCTGCATCATGGCCGCCGCCGCCGGACTTCCGCTCCTTCCCTTTGCAGGCAGTGCCGAGGCGGGGATTGAGCCGGTTGTCTGGCGGGGCCAGGCGCTCGGCGCACCGGCGACGCTGATCCTCAACATCGACGACAAGGTACTCGCCAGGCGGCTGATCAACCGTGTGGTGGCCGAAGTCGCCCGGCTGGAATCGATCTTCAGCCTCTACAAGGACGGGTCCACCTTGCGGGAGCTCAACAAGGTCGGCGCGCTGGCCTCGCCGCCCTTTGAGATGGTTGCGCTGCTGGAGGCGTGCCGCAGCGTGTGGGACGCCAGCGGCGGGGCCTTCGACCCGACCATACAACCGCTCTGGATGCTGTATGCCCAGCATTTTTCGAGCCCTGGAGCCGACCCGGCCGGACCGGAGCGCCAGGCGCTGGACGCAGTGCTCTCCCGCGTTGGCTTCGATGGCGTCCGGTTCAATCGCGACCGCATCGCCTTTGCACGGCCGGAGATGGCCTTGAGCTTCAACGGCATTGCGCAAGGTTACGTCACGGACAGGATCGTCGACCTCCTGCGCGAGGCTGGGATGACGAGCAGCCTCGTCAACATGGGCGAAAACCGCGCCATCGGCGCACAGGCCGATGGCCGTCCTTGGCGGATCGGCCTTGCGGAAATGGAAACCGGTTCGGCGCCGGACACTATCCTGGAGATTGTCAACAAGGCGGTTTCAACCTCGAGTGCATCGGGATTCCACTTCGATCCGGCGGCACGGTTCGGGCATATCCTTGATCCACGCAGGGGCAACGTGCCGCCGCTCTACAGACGGATGTCGGTCATTGCACCGGACGCGACCACGGCCGATGCAATGTCGACGGCATTCAGCCTGATGAAACCGGAAGCGATCCAGTCGTTCCTCCAGCTTCACCCCGAAATCGCCGTCGACATGGTGGCCGGCTGATCGATTCCGGTGCGCGACGGGCGGTCAAGCCGATTGCCTCACGCGGCGCTGAAGAGTGTGCGCATGCCGACGAGCCGCCGGATCTCCTCTTCCTCCGCGTTGAAGGCATCGGTCTTGATATTGCCGAAGGCGGCCGCCGCGGAGATTGTCCGCGTCGCGGCATCGGCAAGAGCGTGTGGCCCCTGCAGCCGGAAGGATGCGGGCGACAGCGGTCCAAACAGAAGGGCACGCTCGAGTTCGGGCCATGCCGCGAGGTCCGGCTCAACGCCGAGATTGCGCGCGAATGTGAGAGCCGCCACATGCATCGGAAGTGCCGACGCCTGGCCGCGGTTTGCCTTGGATCTTTCCAATCCCGCTACCATCTCCCGCCGGGACGGGTGAGACGACGGGCCGGCAAAGCACCGGGCAATCCATCGCGCCTGCAATTCCAGTACCGGGAAGGTCGGGCCGACGAGGTCGTAAAGGCCGACAAAGGCAAGGCCCGGCAGGTCGGGATGGAACGTGTGGTCATGCAGATCGGCATGATGGTCGGTCAGGCCGATGGTTGTCGCGATGTTTTCATCAAGCCACGGCATGGACAGCCGATAACCCGTGCCAAAGAGAAGGGCATCGGCGTTGACGGTCGTGCCGTCCTCGAACCAGATGGTACGGCCATCGATACGTTCGATCCAGGGGCGGACCTTGATGCGGCCTTCGGCAACGGCGGGCAAAAAATGCTGGGATTGCGACAGACCTGCGGCAAAGACGTTGCCGACCGGTGCCGCTGCGCCAAACTGTTCCGGCGAGCCGGCAATCTTCAAGGTTTTCGCGGTGAGACCTTCCGCCAGGATATCCGGCGGGAGAACATCGCCGAGAAGCGCAGCCGAGCGGGTGAACATCACATGGTCGGTGGGCACGCCGGCGATCATTTTTGGCAGGATGTAGCGCTGTCGGCGGTGTGTGGATACCACTTCTGCCGCGCCGCCCAGTGCGATATCCGAGGCGATTTCGAGCGCACTGATCGAGCATCCGGCGACCACGACCCGGCGGCCGCGGTAGCGGTCGGGACCATTGTATTGTGCGGCATGAAGGGCGCCCAGGGAGCCGGAGAAGCTCTCGAGGCCGGCAATCTCCGGCACCTCCGCAACGTTCTGCCGTCCGGTCGCGACAATGACCTGCGCAAAGCACTCCGTGCGGGCTTCCAGATCGTTGACGGAGTGGACCAGCCAGGAACCATTTTCCGCTCTTTTCAGGTGCTCGACACGAGTCTTGAGGCGCAGATGCGGCAGCAGGCCGAAAGTGAAGGCGTAGCGTTCCAGATAGTCCAGCATGTCCTCCCGACGCGGATAAACGGGAGTCTCTGGCGCATGTTCCATGTCGGAAAAGGCCGTCATGATCCGGCTGGTATTGGTTCGCATGCCAGGCCAAGTGGCAGCGCTGGCGCAGGCGGGGTTCCATTGACCGCCCAATCGCGGTGAGGCTTCGAATATGATGGGGTCCAGTCCATTGGCGCGCAGCCATCGGCTGGCGACGAGGCCTGCCGGGCCTGCGCCAATTACGGCAACGGCATTCTTGGGCATGTTGATCGGGTTTTCCTGTTGCATAGGGTTGCTCCATGTTGATGGGGCGCATTATAGCGCCTGCGCCCAACGCCCTTTGCTAAAAGGCCCCTAAGGGACTTTCCCCGAATCCTAAAACCTGCCTAACTGGACACGAAAACGCAGATGGAAAAGGAGCCAGATGTTTCAGGAGGAGATTGCACATTTCGTCCAGAGCCCGGTGATGCAGATCATCGGCACGGCGGACGATCAGCGCCGCCCGGAGATCGGCAGGGGGGCTGGCGGCTGGGTGTCTATGGAGCGCGGCATCGTGGAGATGGTCGTTTCCGCCTGGCAATGGCCGGGAACGATTACCAATCTGCGGCAAAACGGCCGTGTCGCGGTAACGTTCTCTCGACCGTCAGACTACGAGTCCTATCAGATCAAAGGTGATGCGATCCTGCGTCCCGCCAATGCCGAGGAGATCGAGCGCTCGTCCCGCTATCTGGTCGACATCGTCTCGACCCTGATGCGGCTCGGCCTTTCCGCGGAGATCATTTCGCCCTGGCTGTCGAATCGTGATCCGATGCTGATTGCCATTCAGGTCTCCAGCATCTTCGTGCAGACGCCCGGGGCAAAAGCCGGCACGAGATTGTGGAGCCGTGGTTCATGACCCTTGCCCTTGCGGACCTCGAGGCGTGCTTCGAAGGGGTGATCCCGTCGATCATCTGCACGGCGGATGCGGATGGGGTGCCGAATATTTCCTATCTCTCCCATGTCGTGATGGTGGATGATGGCCATGTCGGCCTGTCCAACCAGTTCTTCGCAAAAACCTCGTCCAATATCCGTCTCAATCCCCAGGCCACGCTGTTTCTGGTCGACGGCAGGAGCGGAGAACAGTTCCGTCTCGAGTTGATCTTCGCCTATTCCCTGGAAACCGGGCCGCTGTTTGATCACCTGTCACTGCAACTGGACGCCAGCAGCGCCCAGAACGGCATGTCCGGAGTCATGCGATTGCGTAATCTCGACGTTTTCCGCGTGGTGACGATTGACGCCTTTCCAGCACTGACGGTGGTCGGAGCGAGACCGAGGGAGGACCGCGGACGGCTGGCCGCCGTGGCGTCAATCGTCGATGCGATAACCTCGGAAACGGAGGCAGACGGCATAGTCGATGCTGCACTCAAGGGCATAAGGGACCGCCTCGGCTACCATCACGGGCTGCTGCTGCACCTCTATCAGGAGCGCGACCAACTCGTGGTGATCGGCAGTCTGGGATACCAGCCTTCGGGCATTGGCGCCGATGCGCCGTCAGGCGAGGGTATTATCAGTGCGGCGGCAGCGAGCGGCCGGATCGTCAAGGTCAGCGATGCGAGTCGTCTTCAGCGGTTCACGGCGGCGGTGCGTGATTCGTCGTCCGACGAAAATCGAACGCGTGCCATCCACCTGCCGTCCATCGATGATTCAATGAGCCAGATTGCGGTTCCGGTAAGCGTCGGCAATACGACGCGCGGGGTGCTGTTCCTTGAGAGCCGCGAGCGGCTGGCCTTTACGCGCGAAGACGAGGCGACGCTCACGGTCGTTGCCAGAACGGTTGCCCTGGCCCTTGCCCTCAGCGAAAGGCTGTCACAGGAAACCGAGCCGGACAGCAAGGCCGGGCCGGTTGACGTCGGGCTGGCCGGTGTCGTGACGGTGCAGCATCATGCCTTCGACGACAGCGTCTTCATCGATGGCGCCTATGTGATAAAGGGGGTCGCCGGACGATTGCTCGTCTCCATGCTGGAACAGCATCTGGCCAACGGACGGACGGAATTCACCAATCGTGAAATTCGCCTCGATGCCGGTTTGCGCCTGCCGGACCTCAAGGACAATCTTGAAACCCGGTTGCTGTTGCTGCGCCGCAGACTGGATGAAAAGCAGATGCCGATCCGTATCGTGCCGCTTGGACGGGGACGGCTTGCACTGCGGCTGGATGGCAGGGTGCAGGTGGCAAGGGCCGGGGGATAGTCTTGCACCTGCTCATCGCTCATTTCGTGCAGGAAACGGGTTGAATTTCCTCCCTGGCGCGATGATCTTCAATGCACAGGCCAGAATGGGGAGGACAGATCTCATGGACCGGACAGCGATCCGCTATCATATCTTCGACACGCCCCGTGGTTTCTGCGGTCTTGCGTGGAACGCCGCCGGCATTACGCGTTTCCAGCTGCCATCGGAAGGGGCCGAGGCCACCGAGCGGCTTTTGCTGCGTCGTCTGACCGATGCCCGACCTGCTATACCCACGCCTGACGTGGCGGAAGTGGTCGCCGCCGTGCAGCGCTATTTTTCGGGAGAGAAGACGGATTTTTCCAATGTCCGGGTCGATTTGGGTGCCCAGGACGCATTCTTCACGCAGGTTTACGCGGCAGCCCGCGGGATTGCCTGGGGCCAGACCACGACCTATGGCGCGCTGGCCCGCCAACTGGGTGCCGGGCCGGAGGCTGCCCGCGATGTCGGGCAGGCCATGGCCAAAAATCCGGTGCCGCTGATCATTCCCTGCCATCGCGTGCTGGCAGCCGGCGGCAAGATCGGTGGCTTTTCGGCTCCAGGCGGTTCATCCGCCAAGATGCGCATGCTGGAACTCGAAGGGGTTCGGATGGCGCCACCCGAACCCCTGCAACAGTCCCTGTTCTAGAGCGCATCCGTTCAGCTTCGCAGGCCCGGCGCTTCCTGGCCGGTGCGGGCCACATATTCCGTGTAGCCGCCGCCATACTGGTGGATGCCATCGGGCGTCAGTTCCAGAACGCGGTTGGAGAGTGCTGCCAGGAAATGCCGGTCGTGGGAGACGAACAGCATGGTGCCCTCGTACTCGGACAGGGCCTTGATCAACATTTCCTTGGTGTCGAGGTCGAGATGGTTGGTGGGTTCGTCCAGCACCAGCAGGTTGGGCGGGTCGAACAGCATGATCGCCATGACCAGCCGCGCCTTTTCCCCGCCGGACAGGACCCGGCATCTCTTCTCCACGTCGTCGCCGGAAAAGCCGAAGCAGCCGGCAAGCGAGCGCAGTGCTCCCTGACCGGCCTGCGGAAAGGAGTCCTCAAGCGACTGGAAAACCGTGCGCTCACCGTCGAGCAGGTCCATGGCATGCTGGGCGAAATAGCCCATCTTGACGCTGGCCCCAAGCGCCACGCTGCCCTGGTCCGGATCGGTGCTGCCGGTCACCAGCTTCAAAAGCGTGGATTTCCCGGCGCCGTTGATACCCATGATGCACCAGCGCTCGCGGCGACGCACCATGAAGTTCAGCCCTTCATAGATGCTGCGGCTGCCATAGCTCTTGTGGACGTTCTTCAGGTTGACCACGTCTTCGCCGGACCGCGGCGCCGGCTGGAATTCGAAGGCGACCGACTGGCGGCGCTTCGGCGGCTCGACGCGCTCGATCTTGTCGAGCTTCTTGACCCGGCTCTGCACCTGGGCGGCATGGCTGGCGCGCGCCTTGAAGCGCTCGATGAACTTGATTTCCTTGGCGAGCATCGCCTGCTGGCGTTCGAACTGGGCCTGCTGCTGCTTCTCGTTCTGGGCCCGCTGCTGCTCGTAGAATTCGTAGTCGCCGGAAAAGGTGGTAAGCGTCCCGCCATCGATCTCGATGACCTTGGTGACGATGCGGTTCATGAACTCGCGGTCGTGCGAGGTCATCAGCAGGGCGCCCTCGTAGCCTTTGAGGAACTGCTCCAGCCAGATCAGGCTTTCGAGATCCAGATGGTTGCTCGGTTCGTCGAGCAGCATGACATCCGGCCGCATCAGCAGGATGCGGGCGAGAGCCACGCGCATTTTCCAGCCGCCCGACAGCTTGCCGACATCGCCGTCCATCATCTCCTGGCTGAAGCTCAGGCCGGCCAGGACTTCGCGGGCTCGTCCCTCGAGTGCATAGCCGTCGAGTTCCTCGTAGCGGGCCTGCACTTCGCCGTAGCGCTCGATAATCTCGTCCATCTTGTCGAGTTGGTCGGGATCGACCATGGCCGCTTCCAGTTCGCGCAACTCGGCGGCAACAATGCTGACGGGGCCGGCACCATCCATGACCTCGGCGACGGCGCTCTGGCCTTCCATCTCGCCGACATCCTGGTTGAAATAGCCGATCGTCACGCCCTTATCGACGGAGACCTGTCCCTCGTCGGGGTTCTCCTGGCCGGTGATCATCCGGAAGACCGTCGTCTTGCCAGCGCCGTTGGGACCGACAAGTCCGATTTTCTCGCCTCTGTTGAGGGCTGCGGATGCCTCGATGAAGAGAATCCGATGGCTGAGCTGCTTGCTGATATTCTCGATACGAATCATGTGGTGACGGGTCCAAAACGTTGCGGCGCCCTTATGCCACGGGTCGTGCAGCCTGTCGCAGGTTTTTCAGCTGTGCCCCAGCGCCACGGCCTCCTACATGTATTTGGTCGGCAGGGCCGTCGTGAACTTCATTTCCTCCATGGAGATGGAGGCGCTCAGGTCGGAAAATTCGATGCGGCTGATCAGGTTCTTGTAGACCTGATCATAAACGTCGATATCCGGCACGACGGTGCGCAGGAGATAATCCTTCTCGCCGGTCAGACGGTAGGCTTCGACGATTTCCGGGATATTCTGGATCTCCTTGCGGAAGGTATCCAGCCATTCGGACGTGTGGCGCGGCACCTTCACGGAAATGAAGACCGACATTGGCACATTGGCCATGCGACGATCGACCAGGACGACACGGCTGCGGATGAGGCCCATATCCTCCATGCGTTTTATCCGTCGCCAGCAGGGCGTATGGGACAGGCCCACCGCCTCGGCGATATCGACAACCGACCGATCTGCATTCACCTGCAGGATTTCGATGATCTTGCGGTCTATCTCGTCGAACATTTTTGATTCCGTCATTGCTGGTTCCGTCCTGTCCATGAAGCTGTGCGGGATTGCTGAAGCGGTAATCCAACAGATCTCGTCATTGCGATTATTCATCCTACTAGAATCGACAGTGATAGGACAGATCCTCAGTATTCAAATATTTGGCGCACAAGAAAGCAAAACATTCGCCCGTCCCTGTCGCTACAATCAGTCCCAACATCGCAAGAGAACAATTGGGGACAGTAATATGAAGCGTATCGGCATGATCGGCGGGATGAGCTGGGAAAGCACGGCCGTCTACTACAAACGGGTCAATGAGCAGGTGCGCGACGCGCTGGGGGGGCTGAATTCCGCCGACGTGGTGCTGCGCTCGGTCAACTTCCAAGAGATCGTCACGCTACAGAAAGCAGGCGCCTGGGACGAGGCGGCGGCGGTGCTCGGCGCTGTGGCGGTCGAGCTGGAAAAGGCCGGGGCCGAGATGATCCTGATCTGCACCAACACCATGCATCTGCTGGCGGACCAGATACAGGCCGCGGTCGGTATTCCGCTGATCCATATTGCTGACGTGACGGGCAGAGCTGTGCGCGATGCCGGATGCCGCCGTCCGCTGCTCCTGGCGACGCGCTATACGATGGAGCAGGATTTCTATCGCAACCGCGTCGAAGCCAGCTTCGGCCTTGAGGTGCTGGTGCCGGATGCGGCCGATCGCCAGGATGTGCATGACATCATCTTCAACGAATTGTGCTGTGGCGTCGCCAAGGCGTCGTCGCAGGCGCGCTACAAGCAGATCGTCGCCAAGGGCAAGGCGGCGGGTGCCGATAGCGTCATCCTCGGCTGCACGGAGATCGGCCTGCTGGTGAATGCCGGCGATTTCGATATTCCGACCTTCGATTCGACCTTGCTGCATGCTGATGCGGCGGTCCGGCTGTCGCTGCAGACGGTTCTGCCAAAGGTTGCCGCCGTCGTCTGATCCGTCGTCCGTTGTGCCGTCCCGGGGCGCCGGACTATAGTCCGGCGCTGAAGCTCGTGTTGCGGGCGCGCGCCACCCAGGCGGCCCCTTCCTTTTCGTGGTGAAAGCCGTTCGAGAGCGGCACGCCGGGATAGACGGCCCTGAGGCGATCGAGCGCCTCTTCAGCGTCGAGGCGGTGGTGCAGAACGTCGTCATAGAGGCGTGCCACCGCCACCATGTCGCAATCCTGCGGCGACAGGCGAAACTGCGATATGCCGGTCTCCACAAGCTCGTCCAGTTCGGCCAGCAGCGCCTGGCAGCTGTGGGATACCGTCTGCACGCCGTTGATGGCGAGGAAGGATTGCCGGTCGAGTGTGTTGAGGGGTAGGCCGTCCGGGTCGTCGGCGCAGACGAATTGGCAATTGTCCTTGATGTGGCCCTTGGCGCGGGCATGGGCGCAGCGCGCCGAAATGGCCAGCGGCATGCGGCCGAAGGCGAAGATCTCGAACTCGAGACCAGGAGCGTCAGCGACGATCTCGGCGATCGAGCGCATCGGCAGTTCCGGCGGCAGGCAGATGCGGGTGGCGCCGCGTGCGGCCAGAAGCCTTGCGGTGGCGGCATTGTAGACGTTGATCACCGGGCCGATTGCATGCGGCCTTCCGTTCAGAAGACCGAGTGCCGAGAGGTCGTTTGCTTCGATCTCGTGTTCGCTGTCGCGGATGAGGTTGCGGACATTCTGGCTTTCGCGCTCCAGCGTCACCAGCGACAGGGTGGAGAGCCTGACGGTCTTGCCGGCGGACTCCAGCCGCTCGATGACCTCGGCGACATGCGGCTCGGTGAAGTGCAGACGCTTGGAACAGACCGTTTCGCCGATCGAGACATCGATCACCGGGGCCTCGTCGGCGATGCGGAAATAGAAGTCGCGCCATTTCGGACCGTCCCAGAGATAGAGAACAGGCCCGAGACTGAGCGTCGGGAACTTGGGTTTTGCAGTCATCGGGTCTCGTCCTATCTCCAGCGCTTCTCGTAGGCGCCGGAAGTGGTGCGCTGACCTTCGCTCAGCAGGCGAAGTCGCGAAATGAGGGCAGGTCGGGCGGCGGCATCGGCATTCACAGCCTGGCGCAACGTCGACACGACTTCCGCGACATAGGCCTTGCCGCGCTGGCGTCCTTCCACCTTCAGGGCGGAAACACCGGCGTCGCGCAGTGCATCGAGCTGGTCCATCACGTCGAGCGAGACCGGATCCTCGAAGGCATAGCCGTGATCGGTGGCGACATCGAAACGGCCCTTGCAGAGCGTCGGGTAACCGGCGGCCTCGCCGGCCGGGAAGCGGTTGATGGTATAGTCGCCGAGTTCGGAGACCAGCTCGCCGCCATCCTGTCGGTAGTGCACGTGGCTCGGCGGCGAGCAGACGCCGTTCATGTTCGGTGATTTGCCGGTCGCATAGGACGACAGCGAACAGCGCCCCTCGGCCATGACGCAGAGACCGCCGAATACGAAGACCTCGATCTCGCAGCGGATCTGCCGGGCAATCCGGGCAATATCGGCAATGGTGAGCGTGCGCGGCAGGACCACCCGCTTGGCATTGAACGTGTCGACCAGGAAATTGATGGCATCGGCATTGGAGGCCGAGGCTTGGACGGAGACATGCAGCCGCTGTTCGGGGTGCCTTTCGGCAATATACGCCATCAGGCCGAAATCGGCGACGATCAGCGCATCGGCGCCGAGGCGCACAGCCTCGTCTGCACCCTTGTACCAGAGCGCCTCCTGGCCGGCGCGCATGAAGGTGTTGAGGGCCACGAAGGTCTGCACGCCCTTTCGCTTGGCATAGGCTATCGCCTCGCCGAGTTCGGCGGGCGAGAAATTGAGGCCCGGGAAATTGCGGGCATTGGTCTCGTCGCGAAAACCGCAATAGACGGCATCGGCGCCGGCATTGACCGCTTCCTTGAAGGCAGACGGTGTTCCGGCCGGGCAGATCAATTCCATGTGGCAGCCTCCCCGGCAAGCGCGCGGCTGCGCAATTCGCCGACGACGCGACGTACGAGCGGCGCAAACGGGCCGGCGGCATTTCCCAGATCGCGCGGCAGGTCGATATCGCTGTCATCCAGCGCATTGCGCAGGGCCAGCATCGCTTCCATGTCGCCGGTCACGGTCAGGTCGCGCGAAAAGAACAGGGCATCGGCGTCGCACCGGCCTTCCAGCAGCGCCAGCAGAAGAAACAGCGGGCCCTCCACGCAGGCGTCCGCTTCCGGCCGGGCCGGTTTGCGGATCACACAGAGGGTCTGCCTGTCAGGCCTGATCAGAAAACCGATCGGCAGGTCGCTCGGCACAAAGCCGTAGCGTTTGGCCATATGATCGTCGAGCCGGTCGAAAACGGTCGGATGCGCTTTCAGAACGCGCGAGAACACCAGTCCGGCCGCTCGCTCGATCACGGAGACCGGAATGACGGTGAGCGGCATGGCCAAAGCGGGTGGAAAGAGCATGAAATTGCCTTATGCGGTCATTTGTCGTTTCGGCATGCTAGCGGGTCGAGCGCCAGGACCATTTGAGCCAGCGCAAAGACAGGAGGATTTTCCTGCGGCAGACAGGCCGGATGACAGAAGCGTTTCCGACCGTCCGCCGTTTTTCCGATCTCCAGCATTTCATGGCCGAACTCGAGGCGCGCGGGCGGCTGGTGCGGGTTTCCCGACCGGTGTCCACGGTTCACGAAATCACTGAAATCCATCACCGAACCTTGCTGGCCGAAGGACCGGCTTTGCTGTTCGAAAAGCCGGTGGATGCGGAGGGGCGGATCTGCGACATTCCAATGCTGGTCAACCTGTTCGGCACACAGGAGCGAATCGCCTGGGGTTTCGGCCTTCAGGCAGATGGCCTGCCGGCCCTTGCCGACCTGCTGGCCGAACTCAGGGATCCGCGTCCGCCGAAGACCATGCGTGACGCCTGGAGCAAATTGCCGCTTCTGACGGCGGCGTTGTCGATGCGGCCGAAACAATCGGGCCGCCCGCTGGCGCAGGAGATCGTGTGGCGCGACAGGGAGGTGGACCTTGGGCGCCTGCCGATCCAGTGGTGCTGGCCAGGCGAACCGGCGCCGCTCGTCACCTGGCCGCTGGTCATCACCCGTGCGCCGGATGATCCGCAGGATGTGAATATCGGCATCTACCGCATGCAGATGCTGGGTCCGAACCGGCTGATCATGCGCTGGCTTGCCCATCGCGGCGGGGCGCGCCATCACCGGATGTGGCAGAAGCTTGGACAGGACATGCCGGTGGCGGTTGCGATCGGTGCGGATCCGGCGACCATCCTGTCGGCGGTCATGCCGCTGCCGGAAAGCATGAGCGAACTCAATTTTGCCGGGCTGTTGAAGGGCAAACGGCCGGAAACCGCGTCGGCTCTGACCGTGTCGCTGCCGGTGCCGGCCAATGCCGAGATTGTGCTGGAAGGCATGGTGTCGGCGACGGAGCTTGCCGACGAAGGGCCCTACGGCGACCATACCGGCTATTACAACGCGGTAGAGACATTCCCCGTGATGACGCTGTCGGCCATCACCATGCGGCGCAAGCCGGTCTATCTCTCGACCTATACCGGCCGGCCGCCGGACGAGCCTTCCAAACTCGGCGAGGCGATGAACGAACTCTTCGTGCCGATCGTCAAACGGCAGTTTCCGGAGATCGTCGATCTCTGGCTGCCGCCGGAGGCCTGTTCCTATCGGGCCATGGTGGTGTCGATCGACAAACGGTATCCCGGCCAGGCCAAGCGCATCATGATGGGCCTGTGGTCCACATTGCCGCAGTTCAGCTACACCAAGCTGATCATCACCGTCGATCCGGATATCAATGTGCGCAACTGGCCGGATATTCTCTGGGCACTGTCGACCCGTTTCGATGCCAGCCGCGACGTCACCGTGATTGCCGATACGCCGATCGATTATCTCGACTTCGCCTCGCCCAAACCGGGGCTCGGCGGCAAGCTCGGTCTGGATGCGACCACCAAGATCGGCGCCGAATGTGACCGTGAATGGGGCCGGGTGCTGACGATGTCGCCGGACGTCAGGCAACGGGTGGACAGCTTCTGGTCGGAGCTTGGATTGGGAGTGGGGCGATGAGTGTTTCACGGGTCGTGGTGGGTGTGTCCGGCGCATCGGGAGCGGCCATTCCGGTCCGCATCCTGGAGTGTCTGGCGGAGATCGAGGGCATCGAGACCCATCTGGTCGTCTCCAATGCGGCGCGAAGGACGCTGGCCCAGGAGGTCGGGCCGGATGCACTCGGGCGAATGCTGTCGTTGGCAACCCGCAATCATGCGATCGACAATGTCGGTGCGCCGATTGCCAGTGGCTCCTTCACGACGGCCGGCATGATCGTCGCGCCCTGCTCGATGCGCAGCCTGGCCGGCATCGCCACCGGTCTTTCCGACACATTGCTGATCCGGGCGGCGGACGTGCATTTGAAGGAGCGGCGCCGCCTGATCCTGTTGACCCGCGAAACGCCGCTGCATCTCGGCCATTTGCGCAACATGTGCGTGGTCACCGAGATGGGCGCCATCGTCATGCCGCCGGTGCCGGCCTTCTATCACCGGCCGGCCAGCGTCGAGGAAATTATCGACTATCTGGCGGTGCGCGCCATCGATCTGCTCGGCCTGCCAATCGCGCCGCTGGCGCGCGAATGGCAGGGCTGAGATTTGGCTCAGTTGCCAAGAATGCCCGGTAACCGAAGTCCCTGTTCCTTGGCGCATTCAACTGCAATCTCGTAGCCGGCATCGGCATGGCGCATGACGCCGGTGGCCGGGTCGTTCCACAAGACGCGCTCGATGCGGCGGGCCGCATCTTCCGTACCGTCGCAGCAGATCACCATGCCGGAATGCTGGGAAAAGCCCATGCCGACGCCGCCGCCGTGATGGATCGAAACCCAGGTGGCGCCGGACGCCGTATTGAGCAGCGCGTTCAGCAGCGGCCAGTCGGAGACGGCATCCGATCCGTCCTTCATCGCTTCGGTCTCGCGGTTGGGCGAGGCGACCGAACCGGAATCCAGATGGTCGCGGCCGATGACGATCGGTGCCGAAAGTTCGCCATTGGCGACCATTTCGTTGAAGGCAAGGCCGAGGCGATGGCGATCGCCGAGACCCACCCAGCAGATACGGGCCGGCAGGCCCTGGAAGGAGATGCGTTCGCGCGCCATGTCCAGCCAGTTGTGCAGATGGGTGTTGCCGGGGGTGAGTTCCTTAACCTTGGCGTCGGTCTTGTAGATGTCCTCCGGATTGCCGGACAGGGCTGCCCAGCGGAACGGGCCGATGCCGCGGCAGAACAGCGGGCGGATATAGGCCGGCACGAAGCCCGGGAAGGCGAATGCGTTTTCGAGGCCCTCGTCCTTGGCGACCTGGCGGATATTGTTGCCGTAGTCGAGCGTCGGTATGCCGGCATTCCAGAAATCGACCATGGCGGCGACATGCACCTTCATCGAAGCGCGGGCAGCAGCCTCGACCGCTTTCGGATCGCTCTCTTGGCGGGCGCGCCATTCGGCAACCGTCCAGCCGAGCGGCAGGTAGCCGTGCAGCGGATCATGGGCCGAGGTCTGGTCGGTGACGATGTCGGGGCGCACACCGCGCTTGACGAGTTCGGGAAAGACTTCGGCGGCATTGCCGATCAGTGCGATCGACTTGGCCTCTCCGGCCTTGGTCCACTGGTCGATCTTTGCGAGTGCCTCGTCTAGGCTGTCGGTCTTCTCGTCGACATAGCGGGTGCGCAGCCGGAAATCGGCGCGGGTCTCGTCGCATTCGACGGCCAGGCAGCAGGCGCCGGCCATCACGGCGGCGAGCGGCTGGGCGCCGCCCATGCCGCCAAGCCCACCGGTCAGGATCCACTTGCCCTTGAGGCTGCCATTGTAATGCTGGCGGGCGGCCTCGACGAAGGTCTCGTAGGTGCCCTGGACGATGCCCTGTGCGCCGATGTAGATCCACGAGCCGGCGGTCATCTGGCCGTACATGGCCAGGCCCTTCTTGTCGAGTTCGTTGAAATGGTCCCAGGTTGCCCAATGGGGCACCAGGTTGGAATTGGCGATCAGAACGCGCGGCGCATCCTTGTGGGTGCGGAATACGCCGACCGGCTTGCCGGATTGCACCAGCAGGGTCTCGTCGTCGTTGAGGGTTTTCAAGGTGGCGACGATGGTGTCGAAATCGGCCCAGGTGCGCGCGGCGCGGCCGATGCCGCCATAGACCACCAGTTCGTGCGGCCGCTCAGCCACGTCGGGGTCGAGATTGTTCATCAGCATGCGCATCGGCGCTTCGGTCAGCCAGCTCTTGGCGGTGATCTCGTTGCCGGTGGCGGCGCGGACATCGCGGATATTGTGGCGCGGATCGGTCATGGCAATTCCCCTTATCGTTTCTTGTCGAGCGCAAATGTCTCGATGCGCGTGAGAATATCTTTCAGATGCACCCGAAGCGTCGCTGCCTTCACCTCGTCATAGGCAAAGGGCGGCGCTTCGGTCGTCAGGTGAGTGGACTGGGCCAGTTCCATCTGGATGGCATGCACGCCCGTTTCCGGCCGGCCATAGTGGCGCGTCGTCCAGCCGCCCTTGAAGCGGCCGTTGAGCACGCTGGTATAGTCCGTTGCTGCGGCCGTGGCTTCGACGGCGGCGTTTTCGATGGCCGGGTCGCAGGTCTTGCCCATGTCGGTGCCGATGTTGAAGTCCGGCAGCTTGCCCTCGAACAGGAAAGGGATCCGCGAGCGGATCGAATGGCAATCGTAGAGAATGGCGATGCCGTGAAGGGCTTTGACCCTTTCGATCTCGACGGCAAGAGCTGCATGATAAGGCGCATGAAAACGCTTGAGCCGTTCGGCAATATCCGCCTGTACCGGCTCGGCCCCGGTTTTCCAGATGGCAAGCCCGTCGAAATCGGTTTCGGGGATCAGGCCCGTGGTGTTCTGGCCGGGATAGAGGCTGGTGCCCGTCGGATCGCGATTGGCGTCGATGCAGTAGCGATGAAAGGTGGCGCGGACCGTCGTCGCTTGCGGCAGCAGGCCGGCATAGAGTTCGTGGATATGCCAGTCGGTATCGGCCAGCACCTGTCCATTGTCGTTCAGCCGGCCCCAGATCTCGGGCGGCACCGACGTGCCGGTGTGGGGGAAGGCGAGGATGACGGGGGAGGTGCCTTGGGTGGTTTCGAACACTGCTTGCATGGTGTCTACCCCTCCAGTCCCGGCAACAGCCCTGCTGAAACGCTGGCGTTCAGCGCGCCGCTGGCTACAAGGTCCGTGGCAGCAGCGAGGTCGGGGGCCATGTAGCGGTCGACGTCCAGCGTCGGCACCACGATGCGCAGCGCATTGATGGCTTGCTGCAATTGCGGACTGGTGGTCAGCGGTGCGCGGAAGTCGATGCCCTGGGCTGCCGTCAGCGCCTCGATGCCGATGATCGAGAACAGATTGTCGGTCATCTGCAGAAGCCGGCGGGCGCCATGGCAGGCCATGGAGACATGGTCTTCCTGGTTGGCAGAGGTGGGGGTCGAGTCCACCGAGGCCGGATGGGACATCTGCTTGTTTTCCGACATCAGCGCGGCTGACGTCACCTCGGCGATCATCAGGCCGGAATTGAGGCCCGGCTTCTTGGCCAGGAATGCTGGCAGGCCATAGGACAAGGCGGGGTCGACCAGAAGCGCGATGCGTCGCTGGGCGATGGCACCGATCTCGCAGATCGCCAGCGCGATCTGATCGGCGGCAAAGGCCACCGGCTCGGCGTGGAAATTGCCGCCGGAGACCACGGTATCATCGGACAGAACAAGCGGATTGTCAGTTACGGCATTGGCCTCGATTTCGAGCGTCCGCCCGACCGTGCGCAGCAGGTCGAGGCAGGCGCCATCGACCTGCGGCTGGCAGCGGATGCAATAGGGATCCTGCACGCGTTCGTCACCGTCGAGATGGCTCTGGCGGATGACTGAGCCGTCCAGCAGGCCGCGGAGCGCCGCGGCGGTGTCGATCTGGCCCTTGTGGCCGCGCAATGTGTGAATGTCCGGGTGGAACGGCGCCGACGAGCCCATGGCGGCATCGGTAGAGAGCGCCCCGGTGATCAGCGCGCTCTGGGCGGCGCGGTGGGCGCGGAACAGGCCGGCCAGTGCGAGAGCGGTGGAGACCTGCGTGCCGTTGATCAGGGCCAGGCCTTCCTTGGCGGCCAGCACGACCGGGGTCAGCCCGGCCTTTTCGAGGGCAACGCGGCCGGGCAGCTTCTCGCCGTCATAAAAGGCTTCGGCCTCGCCCATCATCACCGCTGCCATATGGGCAAGCGGTGCCAGGTCGCCGGACGCGCCGACGGAACCTTTTTCCGGAATGACCGGCGTTACACCCTTGTCCAGCATGGCCTCGATCAGGCGGACGACTTCGAGCCGTGTGCCGGAAGCGCCGCGGCCAAGCGAAATCAGTTTCAGTGCCATGATCAGCCGGACGATGTTGACGGCGAGTGGCGCGCCGACGCCGCAGCAATGGGAAAGGATCAGGTTGCGCTGCAGGGTGGCGACATCGGCGGCGTCGATCCTGATCGATGCCAGTTTCCCAAAGCCCGTATTGATCCCATAGACCGGCTCGTTGCCGGCAGCGATCTGGGCAATGCGAGCAGCCGCCTTTTCAATGCCGGCATCGTAGCTGCGGTCGAGCCTGGCGGCGGCGCCTGTCCAGTAGATCTGCGCGAGTTCGGACAGTGGCACGCGGCCGGGGTGGAGGGTGATGGTCATGGGTGGGCTCCTGACGCGGATGAGAATGAGGTTACCCCCCTCTGCCCTGCCGGGCGTTCGGCGCTCAAATCGATCCACTGGATCGATTGGCCCGGCTCATGCCGGTCGCGCTTCACCCCCCTCAAGGGGGGAGATCGGTCCGGGGTAGGCGGCCTGCGTTCAATCTCCCCCCTTGAGGGGGAGATGTCGGCGTGGCCGACAGAGGGGGGTACCAGTGGCGCGATCTTCACATTCCCCTCCAGACGCGCGCATGCAGCGGGTTGAAGCCCATGCGGTAGACGAGTTCGGCCGGGTCCTCGATGTCCCAAATTGCCAGGTCGGCCCATTTGCCGGGCTCAAGCGTTCCGGTTTCATCCTGAAGCCCCAACGCGCGGGCGGCGTGCCTTGTGGTGCCGGCGATGCATTCGTCGACCGTCAGGCCGAACAGGGTTGCGGCCATGTTCATGGTGAGGAGCAGGGAGGTGAGCGGCGAGGTGCCGGGATTGTTGTCGGTGGCAACGACCATCGCCACGCCGTGCTTGCGGAACAGGTCGACCGGCGGCTTTTTCGTCTCACGGATGAAATAGAAGGCGCCGGGCAGGATGACAGCCACCGTTCCGGCCTTGGCCATGGCCATCGCGCCGGCCTCGTCGGTATATTCCAGATGATCGGCCGAGAGGCCGCCGAATTCGGCGGCGAGGGCGGCACCGTGCAGGTTCGACAATTGGTCGGCATGCAGCTTGACCGGCAGGCCGAGCCTTCGCGCTGCCTCGAAGACGCTGCGCATTTCCTCGACGGAAAAGGCGATGCCCTCGCAAAAGCCGTCGACGGCATCGGCCAGACCAGCCGCATGAGCTGCCTCAAGGCCGGGTAGCACGACCTCGCGGATGAAGTCGGCGTTGCGGCCCTTGTATTCGGCGGGCGTTGCATGGGCGCCGAGATAAGTGGTGCGGATTGTCACGGCCCGCTCGTCGGCCAGCCGGCGGGCAGCGCGCAGCATCTTCAGTTCGTCATCGACGGTCAGGCCATAACCCGATTTAACCTCGACCGTCGTCACGCCTTCGGCGATCAGCGCATCGAGCCGGGGCAGGGTCTCGGCCAATAGATCCTCTTCGCCGGCGGCCCCGACCTGGCGCACCGAAGAGACGATGCCGCCGCCGGCGCGGGCCACTTCCTCATAGGTCGCGCCGGCCAGGCGCATCTGGAATTCCTTGGCGCGATTGCCGGCATGGACCAGATGGGTGTGGCAGTCGATCAGGCCGGGGGTCATCCAGCGGTTGCCGCAATCGATGATCTCGGCACTTTCAAGAAGATCAGCGGGCAGGTCGGCCTGCGGCCCGGCATAGACGATGCGGCCATTGCTGGCGGCCAAGGCGCCGGATTCGATGATGCCGAGGCCTGTAGTGCCGGCCTTCAGAGTGGCCAGACGCGCGTTGCGCCAGATGCGATTTGCTTCAGCCATTGCAGGTTCGCTCCCCGATTTCCCGCATTGCGTCCGTGTCGTTTTGCCATTATGTATATACTTAATGAGGCGGGACGCAAGTCCAAATCCGGCGTGCCGGATCGGTGGAGGTAAAGCGATGACGACAATCCATGCGGAGACGGCGCTGCTGCCGGACGGCTTTGCCAGAGATGTGCGGCTGACACTGGTCGGCAATCGCATTGCGTCGATCGAGACCGGCGTGGTGGCGTCTCCTGAAGACGAGCGCCATGGCATGATCCTGCCGGGTGTCGCCAATCTGCACAGCCACGCTTTTCAGCGTGGCATGGCGGGGCTTGCGGAAATGCGTGGCCCGGCCGACGACAATTTCTGGAGCTGGCGCACGGTGATGTACCGCTTCGCGCTGACCATGAACCCGGAGCAGATGGAGGCGATCGCCGCCCAGCTCTATGTCGAGATGCTGGAGGCGGGGTTCTGCCGGGTCGGGGAATTTCATTACCTGCATCAGGATCGTGACGGGCGGCCTTATGACAATCTTGGCGAGATGGCTGAGCGCATTGCCGCGGCGGCATCGACGGCGGGCATCGGCCTGACGCTCCTGCCGGTCTTCTATGCGCATTTCACCTTTGGCGGCGAAGATCCGTCGCCGGGTCAGCGCCGCTTCATCAATGATGTCGAGCAATTCTCACGGCTGCTGGAGGCTTGCCAGGCACTGCATTTTAAGGTTCCGGGCATGGTCACCGGCATTGCCCCGCACAGCCTGCGGGCGGTGACGCCGGATGAAATGCGGCAACTGCTCGGCCTGTCCTTCGACGGTCCGATCCATATCCATGCCGCCGAGCAGGTGAAGGAAGTCGAGGATTGTGTCGCCTGGTCCGGTGCGCGACCTGTCGAATGGCTGCTCGACAATGTCGGGCTCAATGAACGCTGGTGCCTGATCCACGCTACCCACATGACCGCCGACGAGACGGTGCGCATGGCGAAAACCAAAGCCGTTGCCGGGCTCTGCCCGATCACCGAGGCCAATCTCGGCGATGGCATCTTTCCGGCTGAAACCTTCCTGGACAATGGCGGTCGGTTCGGGATCGGCTCGGATTCGAACGTCCTGATCGGCATTTCCGACGAATTGCGACAGCTGGAATATGCGCAGCGTCTTGGCAAGCGAGCCCGCAACGTCATTGCCGTACCCGGCGGCTCAACCGGGCGGCACCTGTTCGAAGGCGCCCTTGCCGGCGGGGCCGCGGCCCTGCAGTGCGATGCCGGATTGGCCGCCGGCCAGTCTGCCGATTTCTTCAGCCTGAAGCCGCACCACGATTATGGTCTTCCCGCGGACAGCCTGCTCGACAGCTGGATCTTCGCCAAAGGCGCCGGCATAGACTGTGTGTGGTCCTCCGGCCAGAAACAGGTCGAAGGCGGCCGGCATCGGCATGCAGAAGTCGTTGGTGCGCGGTTCCGCAAGGTGATGCGGGAGCTGATTGCCGCCTTCTAACTGTTCGCTTCTACTTACCTTCTCGGGCTGCGACATACCGATTGACGGGCATCGACAGGCCGAGATTCTCGCGCAACGTCGTGCCCTCGTATTCCTCGCGGAACAGACCGCGGCGGCGCAGCTCCGGCACGACGAGTTCGACGAAGTCGTTGAGGCTGGCCGGCAGTGTCGGGAACATCAGGATGAAGCCATCGGCAGCACGGGCCTCGGACCATTCTTCCATGAAATCGGCGATTTCGACCGGCGTGCCGGTAATGCCGTTGCCGGTGCTCTTTTCGGCATAGTGGCGGATGAGGTGGCCGAGCGTGTGGCCTTGCTCGATATAGTCCTTGAGTTCCTCGAACAGGGCCTTCGACCCCTTCGGCTCGGCCGGCAGGCGTTCCATCGGGAAGGGCTGGTCGAGGGGAGCACCGGACAAGTCGGTTTCCAGGAATTCGCCAAGCATCCACCGGCCGACATCGGGGTGCAGATTGTCGATCAGGAAATCGACGCGAGCCTGCGCCTCGGCGCGGGTGGCGCCGACATTGACGACCACGCCCGGCATCATCTTCAGATCGTCGGGCGAGCGGCCGTATTTCGGCATGCGGTCCTTGACGTTGGTGTAGAAGGCCTTGTTGCGCTCCAGATTGGAGGCGAGGCTGAAGACGATCTCGGCGGTGCGGGCGGCGAGTTCCATGCCGGCCTCCGAGCCGCCAGCCTGGGCGATGATGGGCCGGCCCTGCGGCGAGGCGGCGATGTTGAGCGGCCCGCGAACCTGAAAGTGCTTGCCCTTGTGATTCAGTGTATGCAGCTTGGTCTTGTCGTAGTAGAGGCCGCTCTCACGGTCGAGCAACAGGGCGTCCGGCTCGAAACTGTCCCAAAGGCCGAAGACGACATCGACGAATTCCGCACCGCGCTCATAGCGCAGCGCATGGGGCGGAAGGCCTTCCATGTTGAAATTATAGCCAGTCTCGTCGTGGTCGGAGGTGACGACGTTCCAGCAGGCGCGGCCGCCGCTCATATGGTCGATGGAGGCAAAGAGGCGGGCAATATTGTAGGGTTCATAATAGCTGGTGGAGGCCGTGGCAACGAAGCCGAGACGTTCCGTCAGCACGGAGAGAGCGGTGATCAGCGTCAACGGCTCGAAGCGGTTCATCTTGGTCGGCGAGCGCGACAGGGCATCCGCATCGCCGATAGCGGAGGCCGGCGAATCCGCCACGAACATGAAGTCGAACTTGGCTGCTTCGGAGATTTTCGCCACGTTGAGCAAGTGGCCGATATCGTTGGCGCCGTTGACGTCGCTGTCCGGATGCAGCCAGGCGGCCGGGTTGAAGCCGAACGTATAGACGAAGGTGCCAAGCTTCAGTTTCTCGTCGCGGGCCATGTCAAGTTTCCTTCTTTACCGCTCTAAACCAGTTTCTGAGATGGTGTGAACCGCGCCGTCAGCGCGTGGCTGCCGCCGGGATAGGTCAGGCGCACATGGGTGACCGTCTCATCCAGCCGCCAGGTCTGGCGCTCGACGACCAGCACCGGTGTGCCAACGGCAATCGCAAGGGTGCGGGCTGCCGTCTGGCTGGCGCCTTCGGCGGCAATTCGGTGCTCGGCGGCGTTCCACGGCACATGGTCGAGCAGCCAGGGGCCAGGCGACAGGCTCAAGAAATCTTCCGTCTCGGCCTCGGGCACGACACCAAGATTGATCAGGCGTTCCTCAAGGCAGAATGGGGCATCGCCGGCATAGTGCAGGCAGGTGATTGCGGCGACCCGACGCCTTGGCGCCAGGCTCAAACCGCCGCGCTCGGCCTTTGTCGGCGGTCGGATGCTCTTGTCGAGGATCTCGTAGCGATAGGGCAGGTTGAACGCGTTGACCTCGTCGCGGATATTGTAGATTTCCAGGATCGCGCTTTGCGAATTCTGCGGCATGACGATGCTGCCGGTCTTGCGGCGGCGCAGGACCAGCCCGGCTCGGGCGAGTTGCGTCAACACCTTGTTGACCGTCATGCGGGAGCATCCGTATTCCTCGGTCAGCAGCTGTTCCGACGGGATCTTGTGGCCTGGGGGCCAGCGGCCGCTGACGATATTGTCCTGAATGTTATCCAGAATGCGTTGATGCAGGGATTTCGGCGGGTTTTCGCCAATCTCCATGGGCCGTGGCGCAGTCATACCAGCATCGAGGCTCCGCGATCGAGATAGGTGTCGAGAAACTGTTCGAGGCGCGGATGGCGCGGTTTTGCAAAAACCTCCGATGGGGGGCCGGTAAACAGCAGCTTGCCATGATCCAGGAAGCTGATCTGCTGGCCGACGGTGGCGGCAAAGCCGATCTCGTGGCTGACGACCACCATGGTCATGCCTTCTGCGGCCAGATCGCGCATGACGTTCAGCACTTCGCCGGTCAGTTCCGGGTCAAGCGCCGATGTCGGCTCGTCGAACAGCATGATCTTCGGCTGCAGGGCCAGCGCCCGGGCAATCGCCACGCGCTGCTGCTGGCCGCCTGACAGTTGCGCCGGATAATGGCCGGCGCGATTTTCAAGGCCGACCTTTTTCAGCTGTGCCATGGCACGTTCCTCGGCGTCGCGCTTGGCCAATTTGTGCACGGTCTTCAGCGCTTCCGAGACATTGCCGAGCGCCGTCATGTGCGGCCAGAGATTGAACTGTTGAAAGACCATGCCGATCTGAGACCGAACGCTGCGGATCTGGGCCATCGGCAGGCGCTCGCGGCCACCTTTGGCGTTTTCGTAAAAGCCGAGTGCTTCGCCATGAACGGTGATCATGCCTTCGCTGGTTTCCTCCAGAAAGGCCAGGCAGCGCAGAAGCGTTGACTTGCCGGAGCCCGAGGGGCCGATCAGGCAGGAAACCTTGCCATCGGGAATGTCCAGATTGATGTCGTCCAGAACGGTGCTGGTGCCGAACCGTTTGACGAGTTTGCTGACGGCGATCGCAGGTAGGGTCATGTCGGGGAAAACCTCAGGCGTGACAGGCGGGTTTCGGCAAGCCGGCCGAGGCGGCCGGTGATTTCCACGAGAACCCAATAGATGATGGCGAGCAGGAAGATCGATTCCAGGAAGGCATATTGCTGCGAACCGATGGCGCTGACGGTGAGCGTCAGTTCCGGCACGGTGATGATCGACAGGATGGCGGTTTCCTTCATCAGGATCACCGACATATTGACGGAAGGCGGCAGCACGAGAAGCGCCATTTCCGGCAGGAGGATGCGGCGGATGATCTGCACCCTCGTCAGCCCGAGGCATTCCGCCGCCTCGATATGGCCGGCGGGAACCGCGGCAAAGCCGGCCCGGAAGATCTCGCTGTAATAGGCCGCTCCATAGACCAGCAGGCCGAGCAGGCCGCAAGGCAGGGGATCGAGCGCCAGGCCGATAAAGGGGCCGCCGTAATAGAGCAGGAAGATCTGGATCAGGAAGGGTGTGCCGCGCAGGATCTCGACCACCACGCCGAGCGCCAGGTTGACCGGCCTGCCGCCGTATTTGCGGGCTGTGGCAACGAGGAAGCCGAGGATGACCGAGCCGATCGTGCCTGCAATCCACAGGGCGATGGTGACGCCGAGGCCGCTTAGGATCTCGGGCAGTTTCTCAATGATGACATTGATATCGAAGATCATCGCGGCACTCCTGGAAGCGAGCGCTCGATCAGCCCGCCGGTGCGGGCCACGACGAAATTGATGACCAGATAGAGGAAACCGGCAGCGGCAAAGATCTCAAGCGGCTTGAAGGTGCTGCCGGCCAGATCCTGCGCCATGCGGGTGAGCTCGACGATGCCCACCACCGACATCAGCGAGGATGCCTTCAAGATGAGGATCGCTTCGTTGACAAGGGCCGGAAAGGTTAGCCTCAGCGCGATCGGCACCTTGATGCGCATGAAGGCCTGGCCGGGCGTCAGGCCGAGCATTTCGGCGGATTCGATATAGCCATGCGGCACGCTGGCAAAGCCGCCGCGCAGGTTTTCCGCCTGATAGGCGGCGGTGCAGAGCGACAGGCCGACAATGGCGGCGACGATGCTCGGCACGTTGATGCCGATGACCGGCAGAAGATTGTAGATCAGCAGCAGTTGGACCAGCAGGGGCACGCCGCGGAAGAAGCTGACGAACAGGTTTGCCGGCAAAGAGAAGAGCCGGCTTTTCGACAGCATGGCTCCGGACAAAGCAATCGCAATGGCAAAGCCGATCAGGATCGATACGAAACTGATCGCTACCGTGTAGATCGAGGCCTGGACAAGAAGTTCAAACAGTTTGAAAGACATCGGTCAACGTTCCGTCGGCTTGGGGTCCCATGGACACCGGCGCGGTCTTCATCAGGGGGAACGGGCTGCGCGCATCAACCGTGCGCGCAGCCAAGATCGGGGATGTCGGTGCTCAGAACGACGGATCGGTGACCGCGTCCGGCGTGTCGAAGCTTGCGCCGAACCACTTCTTCTGGGCTTCGGCCAGGCGGCCATCGCCCTTCATCTTCAGGAGGGCTGCGTCGATGGCATCCATCAGGCTGGCATGGTCGGCATCCTTCGTGCCGATGAAGCCGAAATAGGCCTTCTTGCCGAAGGGCGGCAGCACGACTTCAAACGTGTCGGGACGCTGGCTGGCCACGAATGCGATATTGGGCAGCGAGTTGGCGACACCGGCGATACGGCCGGCTGCGAGGTCGGCATAGGATTCGGTGAAGGCCGGATATTCGCGGATGTCGACCTTGGCCGACAGGGTGGCCGAGTATTCGGTCAGCTGGGCGAGCTGCGACGTGGCCTTGCCGACGCCGATTGCCTTGCCGGCAATGTCTTCCGGTTTGCTGATCGAGGTGTCGCCAGCCTTCTTCAGAACGGCAACCGTTGCTTCGGCGATCGGCGGCGTGAAGCGGTAGCGCTCCATGCGGGCCTTGGTGATGGTGGCCGGGCCGGCGACCATGTCGAACTTGCCGGCTTCCAGGCCCGGGAAGACGCCTTCCCAGGGCAGGGCGATCCACTCGATGGAAACGCCGAGTTCCTTGCCGATTTCAGCAAAGAGATCGACGTTCAGGCCGGCATGGGTGCCGGCATCGATGAAGTCGAAGGGGGCAAACGCGGTCTCAGTACCCACTTTCATGGTGCCGGCCGCCTTGATGCGCGCCAGCGCGTCTTCGGCATGGGCCGACAGGGTCGCACCGAATAGAAGAGCGGCGCCAAGGGCTGCCTTCAAGAAAAGTCGCTTGTGCATGGTGATGTCTCCAGTTTACCGTTCAATCCCGCGAGCGGGCGCTGTTCCCGTTTATTCGGCCGATGAATGGGATCCCGGCCGTTAATTGACTATACAAATAGACAGAGCTTCGCCGACGGAGTCAACGCAAAATCCACGGATCCTTTCGCAAGTGCGGTAAGGTAGGAATTTGATGGGAAGGCGGGGAGACGTTTGGCGGCCGCCAGGCTTATCTGGCTGACGGCCGTTCATGCGAACCGAAGATTGCTTCCGGCAAAAGAGCAGCCTTGCCTGGTCTTTAGCGGTTGACGTCGATGACGACGCGGCCGCGGATCTGGCCCGCGACGATGGCGTCCGCCAGTTCCGGCAGTTTCGACATGGGTTCTACCGTCGTCAGCGCCTTCAGATGGGCGCGGTCGAGATGGTCGGCCAGGATCTGCCAGGCGCGTTCACGCTTGGCCATCGGTGCCATCACGGAATCGACGCCGAGAAGTGCGACACCCCGCAGGATATGCGGCATCACCGTTGCTGGCAGATCGGCGCCGCCGGCCAGGCCGCAGGCGGCAACCGCGCCGCCATAGACGGTCTGCGCCAGCACATTGGCCAGCGTGGTTGAGCCGACGCTGTCGACTGCACCCGCCCAGCGCTCCTTCTGCAAGGGGCTGCCTTTTTCGGACAGCGATGCGCGCTCGACAAAGCCGGTGGCGCCGAGCGAGGCGAGGTAATCATGGGTTTCCGGCCGGCCGGTCGATGCCGTGACGCGGTAACCCTTCGCCGAGAGCAGGCTGACGGCGACCGAGCCGACGCCACCGGCTGCACCGGTCACCAGCACTTCCGGTCCCTGCGGCTTGATCGAGCCCCAGCTTTCCAGTGCATCGACGCAAAGGGCCGCCGTGTAGCCGGCGGTGCCGATCGCCATGGCTTCTTCGAAGGAGAAGGCCTCCGGCAGGCGCATCAGCCATTCCGCCTTCAGGCGCTGGAAACGGCTATAGCCGCCCCATTCGGTTTCAGACAGGCCGAAGCCGTTGACGACAACCCGGTCGCCCGGCTTCCAGTCTGGTGATCGGGATTCGACAACGGTTCCCGCCAGATCGACGCCGGCCACCAGCGGCATGCGCCGGGCGATCCGTCCCTTGCCGGAGACCGCCAGGCCATCCTTGTAATTGAGGGTCGAGAAGGCGATTTCCACCAGCACATCGTGGTCCGGCAGGTCGGCCTGCGACAATTGCCGGAATCCGGCCTTCGGTTTGCCGTCGACGGCATCGATAACGATCGCGGTGAAGGTCTCGGTCATGTCTTTCGCTTGGCTCCTGTTGTGACGGACGCTTTGCGGCTGCGTCTCTTACCTCGTCAGGCGGTGGTGATGGCGGCGCTTGCGGCGCGGCTTTCGCGGGCCGCGACGGCTGCGACATAGGAATCGCTGATGTAACGCAGCAGCGAGGCTAGGGCAGCCGTTGCCCTTGCGACGTCGCGGGCGCGCACGGCATCGAGAATTTCCTGGTGGAAGGCGACGACCTGCCGCCGTTCGCGCACCCGGAAGACGATCATGTTGGTGATCGGAATGAAGGCCTCGATGACGGTATACATCATCAGCTTCAACGGGCCGTTGGCGGTGGAATCGACCAGGGCACGGTGGAAGCGCACGTCGGAGGCGCAGAAATCCTCGTCGGTCAACGCCTCTGAACTCTGAACGCGGATTTCCTCTTCCATCGCGGCGAGGTCAGCCTCGGTACGATTGTCGGATGCCAGCCGGCAGCAGATGGTTTCCGTTTCCAGCCGGGCAACGATGATCTCGTCGATGTCGAAAGCGCCAATGCCGACCAGCAGGGTCGCGGCACCGGTGATCGCCTTGGACAGGCCCTCGGGATCAGGGCGCTTGACGAAATTGCCACCGGTCGGTCCGCGCTTGGAATGGATCAGGTTCTGGGCGGCCAGCCGCTTCAAGGCCTCGCGAACGGTCGGCCGCGAAATGCCGAAACTGCGGGCAAGGTCCTCTTCGCTGGGCAGGCGTTCCTCAACCTTCAGCCGGCCATCCATGATGGCTGAACGGATGTTGTCGGAGACCTGCTTGGCAATGCCCGAACGGACAACCTCATCATATTTCAGGATCATTTAGGCTTCCTTCCCCCGCGATAGACCGAAGCATGCCACGACTGAAAACGGATTGCCACCACTTTTAAATATAGGTTTGACAAATATCGAAACCTGGATAACCATGGCCTCATAAGACTTCAGGGGAACAGGATTACATGAATGTCGGGACGGGTATGAACCCGGCTGCTGGGCAGTCGTGCGCGGATTCGGGAGGGCGGATGACCGCGCTTCTTTCGGCTCTTGCCGGTCGTCTGGACAAGGGTGCGATCCTTGTCGGCGACATGGTGGGTGCTGCCTATAGCAGTGACGCGACGGACGAAGTCGGCGCCGTTCCCCATGCCGTCCTGCGGCCGCGCAATACGGCCGATGTCTCCCTCATCCTCTCCACATGCAACGAATTCCACCAGCCACTGGTGCTGCAGGGCGGCCGCACGGGTCTTGCCGGCGGCGCACGCCCGCAACCTGGCGAACTCGCGCTGTCGCTGGAACGCATGACGGCACTGGAGCCGGTCGACACGGACGCCGCGACGATAACCGTCGGTGCTGGCGCCACATTGCAGTCTGTCCAGGAGGCCGCGGAAGCGGCGGGCCTTTTCTTCGGCGTCGATATCGGCGCGCGGGGTTCCTGCACGATCGGCGGAAATGTGGCGACCAATGCCGGCGGCATCCGGGTGCTGCGCTACGGCATGTTCCGGGCTCAGGTGCTGGGGCTCGAAGCCGTGCTGGCCGATGGCGCGGTGCTGACATCTCTGAAAGGGCTGCCCAAGGACAATTCCGGCTACGATCTCAACCAGCTGTTCATCGGAACGGAAGGCACGCTCGGCGTCGTGACGCGCGCCTGCCTGAAACTGCATCCCTTGCCGGTCTCGCAGGCCAATGCGTTTTGCGCCGTGCCGTCGCTTGCCGCCGCACAGGCGCTGCTGGCAGCGTTGCGGCAGGAACTCGGTTCGCTGCTGTCTGCTTTTGAGGTCATTTTCCCGGTTGTCTACGAAGGCGTCGTTGCCGGTGGTTTCGCTGCGCCGCCGGTGCCGGTCGGCGCCGGCCTGTATGTGCTCACCGAAATCCAGGGCCAGGACGAGGCTCGCGACGGCGACCGGTTCGCTGCGGCGCTGATGGCGGCCTGCGAAGCCGGGCTGGTGGAGGACGTAATCGTCTCGCAATCGCCCCGCGACTATCGGGGCCTCTGGGCACTGCGCGAGGCCTGCAGCGCCTTCATCTTCAGCATGGACCACATGATCGGCTTCGACGTCAGCGCACCGGCCCATGGCATTGGCGCCTTCCTGTCGGATGCAGACGATCGGGTTGTCCGTGTCGATCCTGCCGCAAAACCGTACGTCTTCGGTCACCTGGGCGACGGCAACCTGCATTACATGGTGCAGAGCCATGCCCATGATGCCGTGGCGGATGCAGTTTTCGACGCGGTAGCGCATTGCGGCGGGGCGGTGTCGGCCGAACACGGCATCGGCCTCGACAAGAAGAGATGGCTGCCGCTGGTGCGGTCGCCGGCGGAGATCGCAACCATGCGCCGGCTGAAACACGTCTTCGATCCGAAGTCCATTCTCAATCCGGGCCGTGTCTTCGACATGGCGCCGGGGCTGGCCGGGGAGGCCTGACCGCTCATGACTGCTCCCCTTTCCTCTTCGTGGATCGTTGCAAGCCATGCCATAGACGAAGGCATCCGGCTCGACGACCGCTACCGGCTGGAAAAGGGCCGCATTCTGGTGTCCGGTACCCAGGCGCTGGTGCGCCTGCCGATGATCCAGCGCAGTCGCGACCTTGCCGCCGGATTGAACACCGCCGGCTATGTCTCGGGCTATCGCGGCTCGCCGCTGGCCGGCTTCGACCGGGAAATGGCAAGCGCCCGCAAATATCTTGAGGCAAGCCATGTAAAGTTCCAACCAGGGCTGAATGAGGACATCGCGGCCACGGCAGTCTGGGGAACGCAGCAGACGAACCTGTTCAAAGGCGCCCGTTACGACGGCGTCTTTGCCATGTGGTACGGCAAGGGTCCGGGCGTCGATCGCAGCATGGATGTCATCCGCCATGCCAATGCGGCAGGCACCAGCCCGACGGGCGGCGTGCTGTTGCTGGTCGGCGACGACCATGGCGCGGCCTCCTCGACGCTGCCGCACCAGAGCGAGCACAATCTGATCTCGGCCATGGTGCCGCTGCTGTCGCCGGCCGGTGTCGGCGAATATATCGACTACGGTCTCCTGGGCTGGGCGATGAGCCGTTATTCCGGCGCCTGGGTTGGCTTCAAATGCCAGACGGAAATCGTCGAATGCTCGGCAACCGTCGAGATCGACCCTGCCTTGCCGCGTATTGTCCTGCCTACGGACGGCCATGGCACCGATCTGTCGCTGCGCTGGCCCGACGGGCCGCATGCCATGGAGCAGCGGCTGGAGCGCAAGATCGAGGCGGTGAAAGCCTTTGCCCGTGCCAACGGCATCGACCGTGGGATGTGGGGCGAAGGCCGCTGTCGTCTGGGCATCGTGTCGACCGGAAAATCTTGGCTCGACCTGCTCGGCGCGCTGGCTGCGCTCGGCATCGACCAGCGTCGGGCCGCCGAACTTGGTATTACTCTCTACAAGGTGGGCCTCACCTGGCCGCTTGAGCCGGAGGGCATCACGGCCTTCGCATCGCGCGTCGACGAGTTGCTGGTGGTCGAGGAAAAGCGGCCTGTTATCGAAGAGCAGATCAAGTCGCTGCTGTTCAACCTGCCTGCCGATCGGCGGCCACGGGTGTTCGGCAAGACGGGCGATGGCGGCGCACCCCTGTTGTCCTCGATCGGCGAGATTTCCGCCATGGCCGTTGCCCGGGCCATCGTGTCCCGGCTTGGCGATGCGGACGCCTTGCTGTTGGAGAGGGCACGGCAGATCGAAGCGGTCGCCGGTTCCGCACTCACCGACACTCCGGCCCTGAAGCGCGATCCCTATTTCTGCTCGGGCTGTCCGCACAGCGTATCGACGCGCCTGCCGGAGGGCAGTCGTGCCTCAACCGGCATCGGCTGCCACATGATGGTGATCGGCGCCGAAGACCGAAATACCTCGACCTTCACCCAGATGGGTGGCGAGGGCGGGGCCTGGATCGGCATGTCGCCGTTCACCGACGAGAAGCACATCTTCGTCAACATGGGGGACGGCACCTATTTTCATTCCGGTCTTCTGGCCATTCGCGCGGCCATCGCCGCCAAGGTCAACGCGACCTACAAGATCCTGTTCAACGACGCGGTGGCGATGACCGGCGGGCAGCGCCATGACGGCGAGTTGAGCGTGCCGGCGGTCGTCGACCAGGTTCTGGCGGAAGGGGCGGCGCGGGTGGCCGTCGTTGCGGAAAACCCCGAGATCTGGATCGGCCGCCTGCCGCGCGGCGTGACCATCAACCATCGCGACGAACTGGACGCCGTGCAGCGCGAGCTTCGTGATCTATCTGGTGTGACCCTGCTGATCTACGACCAGGTCTGCGCCGCGGAAAAGCGCCGGAGACGCAAACGGGGCGCCTTTCCGGTTTCGCCAAAGCGCGCCTTCATCAACGATCTGGTCTGCGAGGGCTGCGGCGACTGTTCCGCTGTCTCCAACTGCATCTCGATCGAGCCGAAGGAAACCGAATTCGGCCGCAAGCGGCAGATCAATCAGTCGAGCTGCAACACCGACCTTTCGTGCATCAAGGGGTTCTGTCCGAGTTTCGTCACCGTCGAGGGTGGCGCGATCCGCAAGCCGGCCGGCCGGGCGCGCAGCCAGGATTTTACCGATCTGCCGCTGCCGGTGATCGAAGCCGATCTTGAGCGTCCGTACAATATGTTGCTGGCCGGCATCGGGGGCACAGGCGTCATTACCGTCAGCGCCGTCCTGTCGATGGCGGCCCATATTGACGGGCTTGCCGTGCTGACGCTGGACCAGACCGGTCTTGCCCAGAAGAATGGCGCTGTCGTGTCCCATCTGAGACTCGCGCGCCGGCCGGAGGCACTCAACACGGTGCGCATCGGGCTTGGCGAAAGCGACCTCGTCCTGGGGTTCGATGTCGTGGTGGCAGCGGCGCGCAATGTGCTTTCGACCATGGTGCCGGGCCGCAGCCATGTCGTGGTCGACGACCATTTCGCGCCGACGGCAGCTTTTGTCCAGAATACCGCCATCGACCTCAAGCAGGAAGCGACACTCAGGGCGCTGCGCAAGGCGACCGGTGCGGAAGACTTGGCTCTGGTCCCTGCCACACGGGCGGGAACGGCGCTGTTCGGCGATGCGATCTCGGCTAATATGTTCCTGCTCGGCCATGCCTGGCAGCGCGGTCTTGTGCCGATCAGCCTGGATGCCATCGATCGGGCCATCGAACTTAACGGAACCGGCATGGCAATGAACCGCGCCGCCTTCGGCTGGGGCCGCAAGTCGGCACTCGAACCGGAGAGTGTTTTGCGCCAGGCCGGCCTTTCCGCCGGCCATGAGCCTGTTGCAGAAAGCCTCGATGCGCTGGTCGAGCGGAGGGCCGCTTTCCTGACCGATTATCAGGATGGCGCCTATGCCGGGCGGTATCGCCAATTGGTCGAACTGATGCAGCGCGCCGAGGTCAAGGCGGGCGGCACCGGTGTCCTTGCCGAGGCGGTGGCGCGCAATGCCTTCAAGCTGATGGCCTACAAGGACGAATACGAAGTGGCGCGGCTGCACCGTGATCCGGCCTTTGTACAGGCGCTGCACGAGCAGTTCGAGGGGCCATTCAAGATCCGGCATCACCTGGCACCGCCGCTGCTGTCGCGCAAGATCGACGCCCGGACGGGTCATCCGGCGAAACTGGCTTTCGGGGAATGGATCCGCCCGGTGTTCGGCGTTCTGGCGCGGTTCAAGCGGCTACGGGGCACGCGGCTCGATCCGTTCGGCCGGACCGAAGAGCGCCGTCTGGAGCGCCGGTTGATCGCGGAATACGAGCGGATGATCGCCGATATAGCCGCATCGCTGACGCCGGGTGATCTGTCCCGAGCATTTGATCTAGCGAGTCTTCCAGACATGGTGCGCGGTTTCGGCCCGGTGAAGCTGGCCAATGCGGCGCGTTACGAGGCGCGCAGGGCCGAGCTGCTGGATCTCTGGCGGGCGAGCCCGGCGCTGGAACGTTCGGCCTGAGGGTTCGCAGAACAGTAGACGATGTCAATCGAGTAGGTACCGGAAAAAAGTCATGGCAGACAAGATCATCATCGACACCGATCCGGGGCAGGACGACGCCTTTGCCATCCTGCTGGCGCTTGCCAGCCCGGAGCTCGATGTGCTCGGCATCACCGCCGTTGCCGGCAATGTGCCGCTGGCGCTGACCCAGAAGAATGCCCGGCAGATCTGCGAACTCGCCGGCCGAAGCGACATCCCTGTTTATGCCGGTAGCGCCCAGCCGATGGCGATCCAGCTGGTGACCGCCGAGCACGTGCATGGCGCGACCGGCCTTGACGGCGCCGATCTGCCCGATCCGATCATGCCGCTGCAGGACCAGCACGCGGTCGAATTCATCATCGAGACCCTGCTGCGCGAAGAGGCCGGAACCGTCACGCTCTGCCCGCTCGGGCCGTTGACGAATATCGGCAAGGCACTGACCAAGGCGCCGGAGATTGCCGCGCGCATCAAGCAGATCGTGCTGATGGGCGGCGGCCTGTTCGAGGGCGGCAACATCACGCCGGCGGCTGAGTTCAACATCTTCGTCGATCCGCAGGCGGCAACCGTGGTCTTCGCCTCGGGCGTGCCGATCGTCATGATGCCGCTCGACGTGACCCATAAGGTGCGCACCACGCGGACGCGCGTCGAGCGTATCCGGGCGCTGGGCGGCGATTTCGGCACGGTTGCAGCCGGCTGGCTCGACTATTTCGAGCGCTTCGACGAACAGAAATACGGCACTGACGGCGGTCCGCTGCATGATCCCAACGTGATTGCCTATCTGCTGAGACCCGAGATCTATGGCGGGCGTCATTGCAATGTCGAGATCGAGACCGAATCCGAGCTGACCAAGGGCATGACAGTGGTGGACTGGTGGGGCGTCAGCGGGCGGGCTGCCAATGCGCTGTTCATTCGGGATGTCGACGACGAGGCCTTCTTTGCGCTGCTGACGGAGCGGCTTGGTGTGCTCGCAGCACAACGTCCAGCCCCGCAGCTGCGCCGACTCGGTGCTTGAGAGGAGGCCGGCGGTGCAACAGACCAGTCATCACCGCCGGATGTCGTTGCTCCCGAAGTCGGAAGCGACTGCTCTCTCAATCGAGACCCTTGAAGGGGGCGTCGCGAACTTCGAGATACTCCTTCAGGCTCATTTTGCCGAGATTGGCCATCCATTCGCGCCCCTTGGTGCTGACGTGCAGGGCGGCGATCGAATGAACGTTGAATTCGAAGGACGGCATCAGGCCGGCGGCAAGCTGCTGGTTGTTGATCGAGGATTTTGCGAATTTGATCGCCGGCACCGGCATGCGGGCCAGCTTGCGCGCCAGGTTCTCCGACTTTTCCTTCAACTGGTCGGCCGGAACGATCCTGTTGATCAAATGCATGCGCAGCGCTTCTTCGGCGTCAATGACGTCGCCGGTATACATCAGCCAGCGCACGTCGCGCGTCGCCAGCAACCAGGGCATGAACAGCGACGGCGGCCCGGAATTGTGGCGGACTTCCGGTTCACCGAACTTGGCGTTGTCGGCGGCAATCGCCAGGTCGCAGCTCATCACCAACTCAAGCGCGCCGGCCAGCGCATAGCCGTTGACCGCAGCGATGACCGGGATCGGCGCCTTCCAGATATTGAGCAAGGACTGGGCGTTCTCGCTCATGTCGTCGTGCCAGAATTCTATGTCGACGTCATAGTCGGCGCCCTGCAGGTCGTAGCCGGCCGAAAAAGCGCGGCCGGCGCCGGTGATGATCAGGGCATTGATATCCGGATCGGCGACGCCCAAGGCAACCGCCTTGTCGATTTCGCGTACCACCGTCTTGTTCATGGCGTTGAGCTTGTCGGGCCGGTTGATAATGATGGTCGCGAACTTGTCGATCGGGTCCTTGTCGAACAGGATCGTCTCGAATTCGATTGTTTCAGTCATGCCGGTGTCCTCTGCTGGCCGGCGAGCGGATCTCGCATTGCCGGTGGTTCGGTCTCTTCATTTCTGCGCCGCGCCTTGGGCCTTAAGGGCCGCCAGTTCGACGGCGATGCGGGCGGCAAGGGCAGCGTTGTTCTTGACCAGGGCGATATTGGCGATCAGGCTTTTGCCGCCGGACAATTCGTTGATGCGGGCGAGCAGGAAGGGCGTGACGGCCTTGCCCTGAATGCCGCGGCTGGCGGCTTCGGCAATCGCATCGGCAATCGTCGCGTCGATGAAGTCAGGTGCCAGCGCGTGCTCCTCGGGGATCGGATTGGCGATCAGGACGCCGCTGCCGGAGCCGAGTTGGCCATGCAGATCAATGGCCTTGGCGATATCGGCGGCCGTGTCGAGACGATGGTCGGCCTTGGAACCGCTCTTGCGGGTGAAGAAGGCGGGAAAGTCATCCGTGCCATAGGCGATCACCGGCACGCGCTGGGTTTCCAGAAACTCCAGCGTCTTGGCGATATCGAGGATCGACTTGACGCCAGCGCAGATCACGGCCGTACCGGTCTGCCCCAGTTCGGTCAGGTCGGCGGAAATGTCGAAGCTCTGCTCGGCGCCGCGGTGAACGCCGCCGATGCCGCCGGTCGCAAAGATGTCGATGCCGGCCAGTTCTGCAATACGCATGGTCGCCGAAACCGTGGTGCCGGCCGAGCCGCCGCGCGCCATCACGGCGGCCAGGTCCCGTCCGGACGCCTTGACCACCGTATCTGCCTTGGCAAGTGCGCCAAGCCGATCGGCTTGAAGACCGGCGCAAAGCCGGCCGTCGATCAGTGCAATGGTGGCAGGCACCGCGCCATTGGCGCGCACGGTTTCCTCGACCGCCAGGGCCGTTTCCAGGTTGGCGGGATAGGGCATGCCATGGGTGATGATCGTCGATTCGAGCGCCACGACAGGTTGTCCATGGCGCAGGGCGTCGGCTACTTCGGGGCTCAGGTCAGGCTTCAGCAGGGTCATGAGAGCAGTCGTTCCATTCGGTCAGGGCCGGCGCCGTCAGGCGTCCAGGCGGTAGAGATTGGTTTCGAGGAAATGCGCGGACAGCGCATGGTGGACACTGGTCGGGCTTTCGGTGGTGAGGGCGGCCAGAAGAGAGCCTATGCGCGCGGCGTCGATCACGCCGTCGCCTTCGATCAGCCGGTGCAGGGTGGCGGCAATCATCGCGTCGCCGGCCCCGGTCATGTCAACGGGATGGGCCTTGACCGCAGGGAGCACGACGGTCGCATCGCTGCCTGCAACCGCAATGCCATGCGGTCCCATCGAGACCACGGCCTGTGTCGCGCCGGCCTGTTGAAGGCCAAGGGCGGCGGCGCGCGCATTGTCGATGTCGGCCTCGCCGCTTCGGCCGAGGAAAGCGTTGGCTTCGGTCAAATTCATGAAGATCAGATCGATGCCGGTCAGGTCGCGCGGCAGGCGCTGCACCTTCGGCGTCGAGACGGCATCGATGGCAATGCGGAAGCGGGCTCCGTGCTTGCGGGCAATCAGCGCGGCGATGGTGTCGGCCGGCAGATTGCAGTCTACAAAAATCCAGGTCGCGGCTGCGAGATGCGGCCAGACGCGATCAAGGATAGCCGGGCCGAACTCGTCGAAAATCGCCATGTCGGCAAGGCCCATCTGCAATTCACCGGACGGGTCGAGGATGGCCGCATATTCGGCGGTCCGGCCGCTATCGCTGACCTGGGTCTGCGTGACATCGATGCCGCGCTCGCGCATGTGGCGCAGGATTTCCCGGCCGGGCTCGTCATTGCCGACAATCGAGACGAAACTGGTTTCGGTGCCGAGAAGGGCGAGGTTTTCAGCGACATTGCGGGCCACACCGCCCGGGCTGCGAAAGCCCTCGGCCGGATTGGACGTGCCGGGTTTCAGGGTCTCGATGGCCCGGTATTTGCGGTCGAGCACGGCGCCGCCCATGCAGACGGCACGACGCGCGGCAGGCAGCACATAACCACGTCCCAGAATGTAACCTTTCTGGATCAGTTGCACGATGTGGGCGGCGACCGTGGAGCGGGCCAGCCCCAGCATGGTGGCGATTTCCTGCTGACCGGCAAAGGGATTGGCCTTCACCATGTCCAATACGGCCTGTTCCTGTTCTCCCAGATGGTCCATCGGCGGCTGATCACGCTTTTCAAAAATTGCTCTGTTTTGGATATGGACAACAACAGATGTTTTTGTCAACATCTGTTTATAGGAAGAGTAAGCGGCCGTGATCGGCCATTGTGCGGAATGGGGTTTTGACGATGCATGACATACGCGGATCTACGACAGACGCCGAGTGCATTCCGGTCATCGACGTTGCCCCTTTCGTGGCCGGTGGTCCCCAGGCTGCGCAGGTGGTCCGGCAGATCGAGCTTGCTGCACGCGATACCGGTTTCTTCCTCGTGACGGGCCATGGCGTGCCGCCGGCGGTGACTGCACGCCTCTACGATCTGGCCCGCGCCTTTTTCGATCGGCCGCAGAGCTGGAAGGTCGGCCAAGGTCGCGGCACCGGCATCGACGGCGGCATGGCCTTTTCGCCGATAGCAGATGAGGCGCTGGCGGCAACGCTCGGCATCAAGACACCCGGCGACTACAAGGAAAGCCTGAATTTCGGCCCGCGCCTCAAGGGGGATCAATGGCCGGACGAGCCGGCAGGCCTTGAGCAGGCATTCCACGACTATTTCGTCGAGATGGAGCGCCTTGCGGGGCACTTGCGGCGGACCTTCTGCGCGGCGATCGGTTTGCCGGCGGATTATTTCGAGCCGTCGTTCGAAGGCCATCTCTCGGCACTCAGGGTCATCAATTATCCCGAGCAGGAGGAGACGCCGCTGCCGGGGCAGATGCGCGCCGGCGTGCACACCGACTATGGCTTCATGACGATCTTGCGCTCGGAAGCATCGCCGGGCGGGCTGCAGGTGCAGAGGCGGTCGGGCGAGTGGCTCGACGCTCCGAATATCGAAGGCGCCTATGTCGTCAATATCGGCGATGCCTTCATGCGCTGGACCAATGACGAATGGGTCTCGACGCCGCATCGCGTCGCCAACCCGCCGGGTGAGGCGAAGGGCAGCGCCCGGCGCCAGTCCATCCCGTTCTTCCTCAATCCGAGCGCCGACACGGTAATCCGCTGCCTTGAACCGTTCTGCAGCGGTGGCCAGCAGGCCAAATACGAGCCGATCACCTATGGCGATTACATTGCTCTCAAGACCCGGCAGGCCTTCAGAAAAGACTAGGCCTGCCGGGTACCGCCGACCGCATACCGACATGTTGAAAAAAAGGGGAACGACAATGACGATTTTGACGAGACGGCAGACACTGGCAGGCATGGGCGCCTTGGCCGGGGCTTCGTTCTTCGGCTTACCGGCCGGGGCGCAGCAGAAGACGCTGGTGGTGCCGACGCTGGGCGGCGCCTGGGAACAGTTTTGGCGCACATCGCTGGTGCCGTCCTTCAGCGAGAAGAGCGGTGCGGCGGTAACGCTCGATGCCGGCAACGGCCGCGTCTGGAGCGCCAATCTGCGCGCCGCCGGCGTGGAAAAGCCGCCCTATTCCTTTGTGATGACCAACGAGGCCTTTGCCTCCAGCCTGCGCAAGGAAGGCTTTTTCGAAAAGCTCGACCTGACGAAGCTGCCGCATTATGCGGATCTCTATCCGCTAGCCAAGAAGACTGACGATTGGGGCGCCGTCGCCATGGTCTCGCCGATCGGCCTTGCCTATCGCACCGATCTCGTCAAGACGCCGCCGAAGAGCTGGAAAGACCTCTGGGACAATCCGGAATTCCAGGGTCGCATCGGCCTTTATAATTTTGCCAATACCGCCGGCAAGATGGAACTGATGCTGTTCTCCAAGATCTTCGGCAAGGACCAGTACGATATCGATGCCGGCTTTGCCGCGCTCGAGAAGCTCGGGTCGGTCATCCAGGCGGATTTCAATCTGTCGACGGGCATTGCCGCCGGCGAATTCATCGTCGCCCCGTTCGATTTCGGCGAGGTGGCGCGCCTGCGCAAGCAGGGCCTGCCGATCGACATCATCATTCCGGAAGAAGGCATGCTGATGTTCGACCAGACGCTGAACATCCTGGCCCATGCGCCGGAAAAGGAACTGGCCTACGAATATGCCAACTTCATGCTGGCGCCGGAAACCCAGACCCTGCTGATGAAGGAATTCTTCGTTTCGCCGACCAATTCCAAGGTCATCGTGCCGGACGATCTGAAGGCCGACGTGCCGATCTCAGGCCCTGAGATGGACAAGATCCTGACCTGGGACTGGGGCTTCATGAACGAGAAGCAGGGCGCATTTGCCGAGACCTGGGCAAAGACCGTCAAGTGATATCACGTGCAGGGCGGGGCGCCGGACCATGAGGGTCCAGCCGCGTCCGCAGGCCAGGCCGGCCGTCCCAACGCCGGCCTGGTCCTTCGTCTCCGGTGGGGTTCGTGCAGGGCAAAGGCCTTTTGGTCATCCGGCATTCAAGTGGAAAGTTGAGCGATATGACAGAGGTTAGCATCGAAGCGCTGACCAAGGACTACGGTGCATCGCGGGCCGTCGATGGAATCTCGATCCTGATCCGCGAGGGCGAGTTCATTTCGCTGCTCGGTCCGTCGGGATGCGGCAAGACCACGACGCTGAAGATGATTGCCGGCTTCGAGGAGGTTTCGGGCGGAGCCATCCGTTTCGACGGCAACGACGTCGTGCATGTGCCGGCCGAACGGCGCGACATCGGCATGGTCTTTCAGAACTACGCCCTCTTTCCGCATATGACGGTTGCCGGCAATCTCGCCTTCGGGCTTGAGATGCGCAAGGTGCCGAAGGCGGCGATGCAGGAGCGGATCGCCCGCGTGCTCGACATGGTGCAGTTGACCGATTATGCCGACCGCTATCCGCGCCAGCTGTCCGGCGGCCAGCAGCAGCGGGTGGCACTGGCCCGCGCCCTGGTGATCGAGCCGAAGATTCTGCTGCTCGACGAACCGCTGGCCAATCTCGATGCCAAGCTGCGCGAGGAAATGCGGATCTTTATCCGCGATATCCAGCGTCGGGTCGGCATCACTACGGTCTATGTCACCCATGACCAGGCCGAAGCGATGACCATGTCGGATCGCGTCGTAGTGATGTTCGGCGGTACGATCGCCCAGATCGGCAGCCCTTCGGACATTTACGAGCGTCCTGCCAGCACGGAAGTGGCGAAATTCGTCGGCCAGGTCAACCTGATCGAGGCCCGTGTGCTGCACAGCGCCGGTGCCGGTCACGTGGCGGTGGCGACCGAATTCGGTGAACTGGAGATTCCGGCGGGTGGTTCGCTTGCCGAAGGAAGCATGTTGACGCTGGCCCTGCGTCCCGAGGCGGTCGAGATTGCTGCGGCCGCTGGCGAAGGGCCCGGCATTCCGGCGACGGTTCTATCCAGCTACTATTCCGGCAGCCTGGTCGATTACCGGCTGCGACTTGCCAGCGGCCACGAGATTGACGTGCAGACATTTCCGCGCCACCGGTTCGATGATGGCGCCATGGTCCGTATCCATGCTCCGGCGGACCGCTTCTGGCCAGTGGAGAAACGGGCATGATGTCGCCGCGTCTGGCCCGGCTTGCGCCACATTTGCTGATCCTGCCGGCGGCCATCCTGCTGTTCGCCTTCATCGTGCTGCCTTATGCAACGATCGTCGTCATGAGTTTTCGGACGCCGGGGCAGGGTACGCCTTACGGGGAGGGGTTCACGCTCCTCAACTATATCCGCTTCCTGTCGGATACGTTCTATCTGCAGCAGACCTTCAACACGCTGGCGATCGGCTTCGTGACGACGGTGCTCTGCCTGCTGCTCGGCTTTCCCGTTGCCTGGCAGCTGGCGCGCGGCGGCACGCGGTTTCGCGGCCTTGCCTATGGCGTCGTGCTGTCGCCGCTGCTGGTCGGCATCGTCATCCGCAGCTATGGCTGGACCATCTTGCTCGGCAATAACGGCATCATCAACCGCTCGCTGCTGAGCCTCGGGATCGTCGACCGGCCGGTGGGACTGATGTACAATTCGCTCGGCATCGTGATCGCCCTGGTGCATGTCTTCCTGCCCTTCATGATCCTGCCGATCATGAGCGCCATCCAGGGTATCGATCCGTCGCTGGAGGCCGCCGCCCGATCGCTCGGCGCGCAGCGCGCCACGGCTTTCCGGCGCATCGTGCTGCCGCTTGCCATGCCCGGCATTCAGGCCGGCTGTATCCTTGTCTTCGTCCTGTCGCTCAGCGCCTATGTGACGCCGTCGCTGATTGGCGGCTCCAAGGTCAAGACCATGGCGGTCGCCACGGTCGATGCGCTGGTCGACACGTTCCAATGGCCGTTCGGCTCGGCTCTTGCCTTATCCCTGGCGGTGACCGGCGGGCTGATCGTGATCGTCTTTACCTTCGCAACCCGCATGAAATGGAAGGCGAACTGATGTCTCGGGGCTTTTTCACTGTCTATTGCCTGATCATCTATGCCTTCCTGCTAGCGCCCATTTTGGTTGTCGTCGGCGCCTCGTTCAATGCCGGTTCTTTCCTGACCTTTCCGCCGCAGGGCCTGTCGTTGCGCTGGTATGGCGTGTTCTTCCAGAACGAAGTGTTCCTGCGCGCCATCCGGACGTCTCTGTGGGTCGCTGCGGTTTCGACGGTTGTTTCCGGCGTCATCGGGACCATGGCGGCCATCTATTTCGTGCAGCATGCGGGAAGGCTCAAGGAAACCGTGCGCATCGCCATGCTGGCGCCGCTGCTGCTGCCGGAAGTGCTCACCGCGATTTCGCTGCTGTTCTTCGTCTATACCATCGGCATCGGCACCCAGACGCCATTCGCGATGCTGGTCGGCCATGTGCTGATCACGCTGCCCTTCGTCTTCATCAACGTAACGACGTCGCTGGAATCCTACGATCCGGCATGGAGCATGGCGGCGCGGAGCCTTGGCGCCGGCCCCTTCACGCGCTTTCGCCGCATCATGCTGCCCTTGATCAAGCCCGGAGTGATCGGCGGCTGCCTGTTCGCCTTCATCATCTCCTTCGACATCTTCACCATCTCGTTCATGCTGAAGAGTGTCGGCACCTCGACCCTGCCGATCCAGCTCTACGACTACCTGCGCACCAATTTCACGCCGGAGGCCGCGGCCGTCTCGACATTGTCGGTGGCGCTGACAATCGTTGTTGTGGTCGTGTCGGAGAAGGTTCTGGGCCTGCGCATCCATCGCTTCTGATTGCATGGCGGCGTCGCTTTTGGTCCTCATCGGGTGGATCTCGCCCAACAGACTGCAACGGCGAGATGGCGGAACCTGCATTCCAGCGCCTTGATTCGACTGTGCCGGACGCTATGTCCCCGACAGGATGGATAGCGTCCGGCACGGGAGGCTTTATGGCGCGAAAGAAACACCGTCGCACGGCTCCGACACTGATTACGGTTACCTTCGTCTTCGTGGCGGCGAGCGCCGTTGTGGTTGGCGTGCTGTTTTTCGTGCTGATGCGGGAGAGATTCGACAGCTATCAGCGCGACGTTATGATTTCGGCCATCGGCACGAGAGCCGAGGGCGTTCAGACGGCCTTTGCCCATGCCCTATTCGAGCAGTGGAGCCGCTTGCGGCATCTGTCCGGTGTCATCGGTGATCACGACGCCGCGGCGATTGCCATGACACTCGATACGATCGTTGGCGACGGTAGCCAGATTTCCTGGGGTGGCTACGCCAATGTTGACGGTACGATCCTGGCGGCCTCCGGCAATCTTCTGGTCGGGGCAGACGTTTCGTCCAGGCCGTGGTTTCAGGAGGGGCTGGAGGGCCCCTATGCGGGAGACGTTCACGACGCCGTTCTGCTGGCCGAGAAACTGGGTTCGTCAAAGGACTCGCTGCCACGATTCCTGGATCTGGCAATGCCCGTGCGGGATGGCAACGGCGAGATCCGGGGGGTTCTCGGCCTGCATTTGAATGCCGACTGGGCGGCTTCCTATATCAAGGATATCGCAGACGCGCTCGACATCGATGTCTATCTTGTCAACGAGAACGGAACGGTCGTCATCGCCTCGGACGATGCCCACCATGGCAGTCTCGACATTCCCAGCATGCGGGCCGCACGGACGGGTGCGGCTGCCAGCTATCTTGAACGCTGGCCGGACGGACGGATGTATTTCAGCGCCACGGTTCCCGAGGTCGGTTACCGGGAGCTTCCCTCTTTCGGGTGGAGCCTTGTGGCGCGCATACCGGCCGAAGCTTTCCTCGCGCCGCAGGAGAATTTCTCCGAACGCATGATATTCTATCTGGTCAGTTTTGGCGTCATGCTGATTCTGATGACGCTGATCTTCATTCAGTTCTTCATCCGGCCGATCAGCACCTTGTCGCGCAACGCCAGGAAGATCGCCGACGGCATCGACGTCTATCCCTATGAGCCGACCAGGACCAGCGAATTGCGGGCACTCAGCGGCGCCTTGGCGCGGCTGCAGAGCCGGTTGCATCGGCACAACCAGTCTGGCGACCGCGACCCTTCAGGATGAGCGGGACCCGACCAGAAGATCGTGGATGATGGCGCTGATCCGCGTCCGGGTCACGCCGGGAGCATTGCCCTCGGCGTAGAGTTTGCGTAGCAGGGCCTCATACTGGACCTCGGTGGTTTCCAGCGAAAGCCTTCCTCCGTCCGGCGTCGTCTCGATAACGAATGCCGATATGTCGCCAATGCCGCGCAAGGCGATCAGGACCGCCGATCCGGTCTGCAGCGTGACGCCGCGCACGCGGGCGGATTCCTGAGTCAGTTCCGTGACCCAAACCCTGTGCAGCCCGTCGTCGATGCGCATCAACGACCTCTGGGGGCGATCATCGAGATGGGTCTCGACACGCGGCATCTCGATGCAGACCATCACGGTTACCAGGAGCGTCGCGACATTGTAGATGCTCCAGAACAGCACCACGATCTTTCCGTCTCCGGCGTCGTTGAAGGCAAAGCTGTCGAAGACAATCCCGAGGAACATGCCGGCGACCGTCAGCACAAGGAGAACCAAGAAGGGCCACATCAGCCGCCATTGAACGATGACCCTAGTCCGGTCCCCACCTTTTGCCGTTACGCTGAACGCATGGTTGGCAGGGCTCAATAGGCCCGACCAGGTTGCCCGTATGATGGGGACGGCACACAGCAACTTGCTGACATCGTTGACAATCGGGATGACGAGGCCACCGGAGATGAAGTTCAGGACAAAAAGCGTCCAGATGAAATAGACGCCGAAATAGGCGATGACCTCCGGCACCGTGGCGTAGACGGCGGTGATGTCCAGATACCAATAGAACAGAGGGTAGACGAGGGCGGCCAGCCGGAATGGATAACTCGTCATCCAGTACAGCATGCTGTCGATGACGCTCCAGCGGTCTCGCAGGCGAAGCTTGGCTTTCGATAAAGGCCCGTGTCCACTGCGGGCGATCTGCATCAGTCCCAGACACCACCGGGACCGCTGCGTCACATATTCCTTCAATCCCTCAGGCGCGAGGCCTTCGGTCAATGGCTCGTTGAGATAGACCGTGTGCCAGCCCTTTTCCTCAAGCGTCAGCGTCAGCAGGAAATCCTCCGTGACGCTTTGTATCGGGAAGCCGCCGACATCGCAGACCGCCTGCCATCGCACGACCGAGGAGGTGCCGCAGCAGAAAGCCATGCCCCAGCCGTCGCGGCTTGGCTGCAGGTGGTCGAAGAAAAAGCGCTGTTCGTCTGGATAGGATCTGCTGAGGCCGAGATTGTGCTGGATCGGGTCCGGATTGAAGAAATGTTGCGGGGTCTGCACCAGGCCGACGCTCTGTTCATGGAACAGGGCCAGGCACCTGCTCAGGAAATTGCGGTGTGGTACGAAATCCGCGTCCAGCACGGCGATAAAGTCCGGCGGCGCGTCGGATTCTCGCAGCCGTTCCAGCGCATGGTTGATGTTTCCAGCCTTTGAGCCTTTGTTGTCGGGGCGGCGCATGTAGATGACCTTCTGATCGGAGCAGAAGTCGCGGAGCCAATCGCGCCGACCGTCATCCAGCACATAGACCTTCAGCCTGTCATGGTCGAGCGCCTTGGCACCGGCAATCGTGCGTGCCAGCACGCCCCGTTCCTCGTTATAGGTTGCGATCAGAACCGCAACGCTTGGTGCTGGCTCCGGCTGCCACCAGCCCCTGTTGGCGGTTGCCTCCGGGCTTCGGTCCTTGCGGCGCATCAGGATGACGAATGCGCTGAAAGACGAGATCAGCGAGGCCGCCTCGAGCAGAAAGAAGGTCCAGCTGAAAAAGCAGTTCCATGTGAAGCCGAGGGGGGCAAGCGTTTCCGTCGCCCGCCAGGCGAGATATCGCATGGCAAGCAGAATGGCGATCGTGAAGAGAGCGGAGCGATGGAGAACGTTGTCCGATTTGAGGATCAGGGACGCGACCAGCGAGGCACCGAATGCCATGGCGAGCATAGCGAAACTCAACTGCAATTCGCTTGGATACAGCTGGAACATGACTAGCGCCAGAGATCCCGCAGCCAGTCCAGCGGTCGAGCTTCAAAAAACACGCGGCCGGTCCTGCCAATGGCGCAGCGCAAACGGTTGTCGCTCAGGAGAGCGGGAACCGAAATCGCAACGTCATACCGCTCAAGATGCTGCGGGCTGGGGGCGACAGCCAGATTGTCGTAGATCGTGGCCGCGCCTGAGCCTGCCAGGCGAATGACCGCGCCGTCGAAAATCGTAGATGTGCCGGTTGGGCGGAAGCTGGCCGATTGCCCAAGGCGCAGGGTGTTGTAGGTTCGCTCGGTGACGCTGAGCGTCACGATCATGGAATCGCAGTCCACCAATTGGATGAGATTCTCGCCACGCTGCACGGTTTCGCCATCGGCTGTCTGCAGGCTCCACAGAATGCCGTTGACAGTCGATGTCAGGGCGCTATGGGTCAACCGGTTGACGCGAAGGCGTTCGGCATCGATGCGGCGGCTGAGTACGTCCCGGATGGCCGTTTGGGCGGTCAGGCTGGCGGCCATTTCGTCTTCCTGCCAGCGGAGTTCGCTGATGCGCTGCTCCGAATACGGGGCGTCGTTGTAGCCATCACCGAGAAAGACGCCGCGGTGTCCAGCTTCCAGGCCGATTTGAAGGGCGGACGACTGAGCCTTTGCTTTTTCCACTTCGCGCTCGGCAATCTCGACCTGGGACTGGGCCTGTTCCAACGCGCTGGTGGTTTCGATGCCAGTTGATGACAGCCTGGAAATTCTCGTCAGCGTCTGGCGGTTGAGCGCCAACTGTGCCTGCGCCACCTGCTGCGCAGCGTTGAATGCACCAAGTTCCGCTCTGAGTTGCCGCAAGCGATGGTCATGGTAGAGCAGGGCTCGGTCATTGAGGCGGGCAATGGCCTCTCTCACGGCCGTCAGGGCAGTTTGCAGCCTTGTCACTTCGGTGTCGACCTTTGCTCGTTCACCCAGCAAAGCGCTGACCACGGCATTGTCGACGAGGGGGTCGTTCAACTGGCCAAGTTCCTGGCCTTTGCGAACTCTTATGCCCAGAACAGGCGTGTCGAGGGAGACGCGACCGGCGATCGGGGCGCGGATCGTCGAAAGGCGCGCATTCAGAAAGGCATTGGCGCTCGTACCTGCTAGCTGTTCGCCGACGATGACAAAGACGGCCAGGCCGACAAGAAGAATGCCGATCGACAGTCTTGCGAGTTTCATGGGGAGATCCTCCGAATTAGAGCCCCCCTGCGGCTCATGCTCCAATCATGCTAAATTAGCCTTTAGCGACAGTCGGAACACCCCGTGGCAGCGTCGAGACGTCTTCGAAGGTTAAGAAATCATGAAGAGGTGCTGAGGATTTCGTGCCTCGGCTACGTCTGCCGCATGCCGGGGCGCTCGGCATAGCCGAGGTTGCGTCATTGCCGATCAGGCGCGAGGGCCGGGGTACTGTCCGAGATGTCGCAATAGGGGCGCAGCATACGGGAGACGTTACCCAAACCTCGAATTGCGGGCGATCTGATCTCGATGTCGAGCAGGGCCATAAGGTATTCAATGTCGATTGCAACGACATGGGGCGATATGGCAGCGTCGACCGAGCCGAAATGAGCGTGGCGAGGCGCTGCCTCAGCCGCGAGCATGGTTTGCCGTCAGGCGGGATCTGTCTTATTCTGGGATGGTTGCGACCGACGGCGGACAGGCCGTTGGTCGCAATGGCACACATTTGGCTGTGTACAAGTCAGCCCTTGCGGGCCTTGCGGCTGGCATAACGCCGGTCGCGCTCGGCCTTGCGGGCCGCTTCATCTTCGATAACGCGCGAGATGCGCTCCTTGTCGGCAGCTTCGCGCTGCTCGGCTTCTGCCCGTGCTTCGGCATCGGCCGCTTCGGTCCGGGCTGCGGCCTCGGCCAGCGCGCGCTGATGTTCCTCGGCCTTGGCGCGTTCGCGCTCGGCTCGGCGCTCTTCGCGCGCTGTCGATATGGCCGCGCGCTCGGCAAGCTTTGCCTGGAGTGCCGGTGCATTTGCTTCCTTGGCCGCCCGGAAGCCCTCAAGAAGGGACTTCTTTGCCTCGATTGCCGCCTGGCGACGATCGGACAGGCCATTGTCTCTCGTATTTTTCAAATCTTTGGTTCCGCTTTGGACATTTTGGAAGAGTAGAAGTCAAACGGGCTAAGCTTCAGCTCGCGCAAAGCCGGCCGTTTATTTGACCGTCTATCCAGATTAACGCTTTGCAGCGCGTTTGGCGACGGGTGTCGAAGGGACGGAGGCCAGATCGATGGCTTCCTTGGCCATACGCAATTCGCGCAGACGGATAGTTTTTTCGTCGCGGGCCTGCACGACGGCGTCCTGCTCCGAGACGATGCGGCTGCGGGCCAGAAACTGGGACTGGGTCTTTCCGAAGGCCGACTCGGCATGCTCTCGGGCTTTGCTGGGGGTGTCTGTCAAATCCGGTATCCTGAGTGTTGGTCGCCGGGAAGCGATTGACCGATAAAGAAAAGGCCAGGCATTTTGCCTGGCCCTCTGATGGTGCTTATGCCCTCGACGATGCCAGTACATCCGTGGTCACCGGAGAACACAAGACTGATTAGGCAGCCTGGAGCTGGCAAGCGGACATTTTGCCCGACTTGTTGTCGCGTTCCATCTCATAGCCGATCTTCTGGCCTTCGACGATTTCGCGCATGCCAGCACGTTCAACAGCAGAGATGTGGACGAATACGTCCGCGCCGCCGTTGTCAGGCTGAATGAAGCCGAAGCCCTTGGTGGAATTGAACCATTTAACTGTGCCAGTGGTCATAACGAACCCTTTCATAGCGATTGCAGAACCGGCGCACGGTTGTGCGCGGGTTGATAGTCTCGATTTTTGAAGGGGAAGTTCGTCCAGGGCGCGTTGTCATCGCGCAATAACAAAAGTCAAACAAGCAAATATCGACAAAGCATAGATAGGCGGCAATGCCCGGAATGTCAACTTTTAGTTTTTTCAGGAAGCCAGATTCTTGCAGGGGTAGTGCCTGGGCTCTGTACTCGCCTCTATTGCCGTGAGTGATTTCGGCTGTTCGGTGTTGGGCGTCCTGAACCTGCCACGCTGCCGGTTGACAGGGAGTATATCCTTCGTTATCGATGATTAATCGTTTAATCATGTGGAGCAGCCAGACATGGCGATCCAACGGCCGGGAGCCAACCTGGGCAATATCGCGAAGGCGCTCGGCGTCTCTGTCGCGACCGTGTCCAATGCGCTATCGGGCAAGGGACGGGTATCGGCCGAACTGATTGAGCGGGTGCGCGCCAAGGCCGCCGAGTTGGACTATACGCCCAGTCTTGCCGGGCGGGCGCTCAGGACCGGGCGCAGCGGCGTGCTGGGTCTGGTTCTGCCTGATATCGCCAATCCGCTCTTCCCACAGATCGCCCAGGCGATCGAGTTCGCGGCGACCAGCGCCGGCTATGGCGTGCTGATTGCCGACTCGCGCGGCAGCGTGTCGATGCAGACGGAGGCGATCAATCGCCTGATTGAACGGGGTGTCGACGGCATCGTCATCGTGCCGCGCCGCGGCACCCGGATTGCCGATATCGGTTGTCCGGTCGCGGTGATCGACAGTCCCTCGACGCCGGGCAATACGGTTTCCGCCGATCACTGGCAGGGCGGGCAGGTGGTGGCCGAGCACCTCGTATCGCTGGGCCATCGAAAGCTCCTGCTGATCGGCAACAATTCAGCGTCCAACGTTCAGAACGACCGCATCGGCGGCATGAAATCGCGGCTGCCGGAAGGCGGTCAGGCGGAGGTGCTGTGGATCGAAACGCATGAGCAGCGGCACGGCAAGAGTTGTCTGCTCGGGCTCAAGGCCAAGGTCGACGAGGGGTTTACCGCCTTTGCCGCCGTTTCCGATCTGCATGCGCTGCGGGCGCTCACGGAATTGCAGAGTGCCGGCGTCTCGGTTCCCGGTGATGTCAGCGTGACCGGTTTCGACGATCTCGTCTGGTCGTCGGTCGTCACACCAAGCCTGACCACCGTGCGCATGGACATGGCGGCCATCGCCGAGATCGCCATTGCCGCCCTTGTGCGGGTGATCGAAGCGGATGCCGGCAGTGGCGGTGACACACCGAGGACAACGACGGGCACGGTGGTCGCCGCCGACCGGACCAGCGTGCCGATGGAGCTGGTCGTCCGCCAGACATCCGCCTCGCTCAAGATTTTTTTCCGTGAAGACCCAAGAAAACCGACCAAAGGAGAACGCATATGACCAAGACCATGCTGGCCTCGGCCACCGCGCTGATGCTGACGATGGGCGCTGCGCAGGCCCAGGAAAAGACCCTGACCATTTCCGTCTATGCCTTTGCGCAGGACGAGTTCAAGGAAATCGTCTACGATCCCTTCGAAGCCAAATGCGGCTGCAAGCTGGTGGTCGAGACCGGTAACAGCGTCGAGCGGCTGGCCAAGATCGAGGCGAACAAGGCAAGCCCGGTTATCGACATGGCGGTCGTTTCGATGGCCGATGCACTTTCGGCGGCGCGCGGCGGTCTGATCGAGACGATCGACACGTCCAAGCTCAGCAATTTCGACAAGCTCTACGATATCGCCAAGGATCCGAACGGCGACGGCATGAGCGTCGGCTACACCTTCTACGCAACGTCCATCGTCTACCGCACAGACAAGATGAAGATCGAATCCTGGGCTGATCTGTTGAAGCCGGAATATGCCGGCCATGTCGCCTTCCCGAATGTCACGACCAACCAGGGTCCGCCGGCGCTCTACATGCTGGGCCAGGCGCTCGGCACCGATACGCCGGATCTCAAGGGTGCGATCGAAGCCGTCGGCGCCAAGAAGGATGATATCGTCACCTTCTATGTGAAGTCGTCGCAGCTCGTTCAGCTCATGCAGCAGGAAGAAATCTGGGCGGCGCCGATTGGCCGCTTCTCCTGGGCGCCCTTCACCAAGCTCGACCTGCCGCTCGGCTGGGCCACGCCCAAGGAAGGCCAGACCGGCGGCATGAATGTCATGGTCGTCACCAAGGGTTCGAAGAACCAGGATCTGGCGCTCGAATTCATGGATTTCTGGCTGTCGACCGAGATCCAGACCAAGCTGGCCGAAAAGCTGATCGACAGCCCGGCCAACAAGGATGTGAAGGTCTCCGAAGAGGTCGCCAACAACATCACCTATGGCGAAGAGACCGCCAAGAGCCTGAAGCTCATCCCGTCGGCCGTCGCCCTCGATAACCGCGATGCCTGGTTGTCTGAATGGAACGCCAAGGTCGGCCAGTAATTTCTGGCCATAAGAATGCCTCCCAAGGCAAGGGGCGCGGCGGGCGGACTTCGGCTCGCCGCCGCGCCCCGACTGATCATTGCAAACCGTTCATCAAGGACGAGATCCTATGTTCAACAACCGGGCCGAAGCTCTGGCGCTTGCCCTGCCGGCGGCGATTTTTGCCGGGGTAGTGTTCCTTGTGCCGGTCATCCTGCTGCTGTCGGAAGGGTTCAGCTCGGCCGATAGCTGGACGCTCTCGGCCTATGGGAATTTCTTCTCCGAACCGCTGAACCGCACGGTGTTCCTGCGCACCCTGCGGCTTGGCGCCATGGTGACCGTTGTCGCTGCCGTGATCGGCTATGCAGCGGCCTATGCCATTGTCAGCCTGCCGTCTGGCACCAAGGGCCGGATGATCGGACTGGTCGTTCTGCCGCTGATGATTTCGCCTGTCGCCCGCACCTATGCCTGGATCGTCATTTTAGGGCGCACCGGCATCGTCAACCAGGCGCTGATGGCGGTGGGCTTGAGCGACGAGCCGTTCCGCATCCTGTTTACCGAGACCGCCGTGTTTATCGGCCTGCTGCAGCTTTTCCTGCCGCTGATGATCATCTCGCTGGTCAGCGCGCTCGAAAATTTGCCTAGAGATGCGGTGCCGGCGGCCCGGGTGCTTGGGGCAAACTGGTTCCAGGTGTTCTGGAAAGTGATCCTGCCGCTCACCAGGGAAGGCCTGGTGGTCGGCGGAACGCTGGTCTTCACCGGGTCGATGACCGCCTATATCACGCCCGCCATTTTGGGCGGCTCCAAGGTGCTGATGCTCGAAACCCTGCTCTACCAGCAGGTCACGGTCGCCAATAATTTCGTCTCGGCCAGCGTCATCGCCTTCATCCTGATCGTCATGAGCTTTGCCGCCAACATTCTCCTGAAGCGCATCGCAACGGCGAGGAATAAGACATGATCCAGAGACTGTTTGCACCCATCACGCTCGCTCTGGTGCTTGTCTTCCTGATCGGGCCGTTCCTGATCATCGTCGCCGCGTCGTTTTCGGCGGGTGATACGCTGGCCTTCCCGCCGCAGGGCTTTTCGTTCAAGTGGATCCTGAAGGTCTTCACCGTCGAGAGCTTTCGCGAAAGCTTCGTGATGTCGATGTTTTTGGCAATCGGCGGCACGTTTGCGGCGCTCGTCCTCGGCATTCCGGCCGCCTATGCCATGTCGCGCTACAAGCTGCCGTTTGCCGAAACGGTGCGGACCATCGTCTCGGCGCCGATCATCGTGCCGGGAATCATCGTCGGCCTGGCGCTGTTGCGTTACTTCGTCGTGCCGATCGGCCTGTCGATCACGCTGGCGCTGTTTCTCGCCCATACTGCTCTGGTTCTGCCCTATGCTGTGCGGGTGGTTTCGGCCAGCCTCAACAACCTGCGTTTGGACATCGAAGAAGCAGCGGTGCTGCTCGGTTCGTCGCGGCTTGGCGCCTTCTTCCGGGTGGTGCTGCCCAACATTCGCGGCGGTATCCTGTCGGCCTTCATTCTCGGCTTCGTCACGAGCTTCAACCAGGTGCCGGTCTCGCTGTTCCTGTCCGGTCCCGGCGTGCGCACGCTGCCGATCGACATGATCGGCTATATGGAGATCGTCTTCGATCCTTCGGTCGCGGCCCTGTCGTCGCTGCTCGCCTTCCTGTCCATCGGCATCGTTTTTGCGGCCGAACGTTTTCTGGGGTTCTCCCGTTATGTCTGACACATCCTTCCTCACGCTCGACAAGCTGTCGCTCGCCTATGGCAATACGGTCGCCGTTCGGGATCTTGACCTTGAGATCCGCAAGGGCGAATTGCTGGCGCTGCTCGGCCCTTCGGGTTGCGGCAAGACCACCACGATGCGCTCGATCGCCGGGCTGATGACCCCGGTCGGCGGCCGGATCCGTCTCGATGGCGTGGATATCACCCGCGTGCCGGCCAACAAGCGGGCCGTCGGTCTGGTGTTCCAGTCCTATGCGCTGTTTCCGCATCTCTCGGTGTTCGAGAATGTCGCCTTCGGCCTGAAGCTGAAGGGCATGCGCGGCGCCGAACTGGAGGCAAAGGTTACGGCCGGCCTCAAGTCGGTGGGCCTTTCCGCCTTTGCAGATCGCAAGACGCCGGAGCTTTCCGGCGGCCAGCAGCAGCGCGTGGCGCTGGCCCGTTCCATGGTCATGGAGCCGAAAGTGCTGCTGCTCGACGAGCCGCTCTCCAATCTCGATGCGCGCTTACGCCTTGAAATGCGCACCGAATTGCAGCGCGTGCAGAAGGAAAGCGGTGTGACGATGATCTTCGTCACCCATGACCAGGTGGAAGCGCTCGCGCTTGCCGACCGGATCGTGGTGATGAAGGGCGGCGCCATCAAGCAGATCGGCACGCCGGAGGACATCTATAACCACCCGGTGTCGAGCTTCGTTGCAGACTTTGTCGGGTTCGAAAACATCTTCGCCATCCACAACGGCAATCTGGTCACGGCCGGTGGCGAGATTACCCTTTCAGGCAAGCTGCCCGTGGCGGCGGGACTTGCCTGGCGTCCGCGTACGATCCCCTTGGGGGCTGGGCCTCTGACGGGGGTCGTGCGCGGCGTGTCGTTTGCCGGGGGCACGCGCGAGTATGTGCTGGAGACAGCGCTGGGCGTGATCAAGGCGGAAGTGGATGCAGCAAGTCCGGCTCACGCGCTGGGCGCCGAGGTGGCCTTCGACCTGCCGGTCGAGAGCGCTGCTCCTTTGAAACGGTTCGGGTGAACGATCATGGGTGTCTGGATCGATACGGATATGGGATTCGATGACATTGCCGCCATTCTGGTGGTGATGCATGCGGGTCTCGAGATCGACGGTGCATCGCTGGTGTTCGGCAATACGCCGCTGGATCAGGTGCTGCGCAATACGGCCGGTGCCGCAAAGGCCTTTGACTGGCGCTTTCCGGTCCATGCGGGACGGACAAGGCCGGTCATGGGCGCTTTGGAGACGGCACAGGAAATCCTTGGAGATACCGGCATCCCGACGACCGGCCTGACCTTGCCCGAGGCGGATGCTCTGCCGACTGGCAATGCGTTTGCAGCACTCTGTGCCTGGCTGGAAACCACCGCGTCGCCGCGCCGCATCCTGGCGCTCGGTCCGCTGTCCAATATCGCGGCCCTGGCCTTGGCCCGGCCGGACTTGGCAGCGCGCATCGACGATCTGACCTGGATGGGGGGCGGATTGACCCGCGGCAACCACACCGCATCGGCCGAGTTCAACGCTTTGGCCGATCCCGAGGCCGTCGCCATCGTACTAGCTCATGGCCTGCCGCTGCGCATGGTCGATCTCGATTTCTGCCGCAAGGTGCTGGCGTCGCCGGACGAGGTTACGCCGATCCGCAATGCCGGCGGACGGAATGCGGCGCTGATCGCCGATATGCTGGCGGGTTTCATCGACATCGCCACCAGCCGCGGCCGTCCGGCCATGGCGCTTTACGATCCGGCCGCCGCCGCCGCCTTCGTGCGGGGCGATCTCGTCACCGTGCAGCCGGCCCGCATCGACATGGAATGCGGCAGCGGCCTCACCCGCGGCCGCACCGTCGTCGAAACACGGGCGTCGCATGGTACGTTCAATGCGGAATTCGTGGCCGATTGCGATGCCGCGGCCATCAAGGCGATCGTGCTTGGCGCCTTGCAATGGGAGGCGGCCAAGTGACCTCACAAGCAATGAGAGAGCCCGCCGATCTCAACGATGCGGATCTGCGCACGCGCGCCGTTACCGCCGCCCGAGGTGCGGCGCCGTTTGATCGGCTGATCGTCAACGGCACGCTTGTCGACATGGTGACGGGCGAGCTTCGGGCTGCCGATATCGGCCTGGTCGGACCGCTGATTGCCAGCGTTCATGCGCCGGCTGCTCGGGCAGATGCCGTCGAGACCATCGATGCGGAAGGTGGCTTCGTGACGCCGGGTCTGATCGATACGCATATGCATGTCGAAAGCTCGATGGTGACGCCCGAAAATTACGCCAAGGCGGTGCTGCCGCGCGGCGTGACCACCATCGTCTGGGATCCGCACGAGTTCGGCAATGTGCATGGGGTGGCGGGCGTTCGCTATGCGGCCGAGGCTTCTCGAGCGCTGCCCCTCAGGATGATCCTGCTGGCACCCTCCTGCGTGCCGTCGGCACCGGGACTGGAACTGAACGGTGCCGATTTCGACGCGGCGGTGATTGCCGATCTGCTCACATGGCCGGAGGTCGGCGGCGTGGCTGAGGTGATGAACATGCGCGGCGTGATCGATGGCGATCCGCGCATGAGCGCCATCGTCCAGGCGGGGCTCGCGTCGGATAAATTGATCTGCGGCCACGCGCGCGGCCTGAGGGGTGGCGATCTCGCAGCCTTCATGGCGGCGGGCGTCAGTTCCGATCATGAGCTGGTATCCGGCGACGACCTGATGGCCAAGCTCAGGGCGGGCCTGACGATCGAGTTGCGCGGCTCGCACGATCATCTGCTGCCGGAATTCGTCGAAGAACTCAACCGACTCGGCCATCTGCCGCAAACGATAACGCTCTGCACGGACGATGTGTTTCCCGACGATCTCCTGCAGGGCGGCGGGCTCGATGATGTGGTGCGCCGGCTGGTGCGCTATGGCCTGAAGCCGGAATGGGCGCTTCGGGCCGCGACGCTGAATGCCGCTCAGCGGCTTGGACGCGCCGATCTCGGCTTGATCGCTGCCGGTCGAAGGGCCGATATCGTCGTTTTCGACGATCTGACAGATCTGCAGGCGCGGCTGGTGATCGCCAATGGCGTTCCCTCGGCACGCAACGGCCGGCTGCTTCACGCGCCTGCAGCCGTCGACCATTCCGGTCTCACCCAGTCGATGAAGATCGAGCCACTGACGGCCGATGATTTCCGGGTTGCCTCGAATGGAAAATCCGTCCGGATCGCCACCATCAACCGGCCGCGGTTCACCGAGTGGGGCGAGCGGCGGGCAAAAGTGGAAGACGGTTTCGTGGTGCCCCCGGACGGCACGGTGCTGATCGCGGTTGCCCATCGCCACGGGCGTGGCGATAGCCGGCCGCGGGTCGGGTTCCTGGAAAACTGGGGCAAATGGCGCGGCGCCTTTGCCACCACTGTGTCCCATGACAGCCACAACCTCACGGTGTTCGGAAGCGACCCGGAAGACATGGCGATTGCCGCCAATGCGGTGATCGCGGCGGGCGGCGGCATGGCGGTGGTCTCCAACCGTTGGATCGATGCGATCCTGCCTCTGCCGCTGTCCGGCCTGGTGTCGGACGCGCCGCTTGAGCATGTGGCGCGCGATTTCGCGGCCGTCCGTTCGGCCATGGACCGGATCGTCGAATGGCAGCCACCCTATCTGGTGTTCAAGGCCTGCTTCGGGGCGACGCTTGCCTGCAATGCCGGTCCGCACCAGACCGACCGCGGCATCGCCGATGTCGGCACCGGCCGGCTGCTGGAAAGCCCTGTTTTGGCCGATGCCTGAGGTAATCGGCCGGGCGGGTCAGGCGAGAGCGAGTTCCTGTTCGACCAGCGTGCTCCAGAAGCTGACGCCGGGGCCGATGGCCGCGTCGTTGAAATCATAGGCTGTGTTGTGATGCAGAGCGCCGTCCACGGCCGGACCATTGCCGAGCCAGACATAACAGCCCGGCGCCTCTCCGGCGAAAAACGAAAAGTCATCGCCGGCCGTCGAGGGCGGGAAGGTGGTGCGGACTTTTTTGCCGAAGACGGACCGGGCGGCGGCAAGCGCCCGGCCTGTGGCACCGGCGTCGTTGACGACGGGCGGAATACGGCGCTGGAACTGGTAGTCCACGGATATGCCGTACATGGCGGCGGTACCATTCGCCAGCCGGCCGATTTCCGTTTCGAGCTGGTCGCGAACGTCAGGCGAATAGGCGCGTGCCGTGCCGCCGATCTCGACTGTGTCGGGAATGACGTTCAGGGCCTGCGGGTTGCCGGCCTGGACCGAACAGGCGCTGACGACGGCGGGCTGCAGCGGATCGACGACACGGCCGACGATGGTCTGCAAAGAGGACAGGAATGTACCCGCCGCGGTAATCGGATCCTTACCGAGATGCGGCTTGGCACCGTGGGTACCGGTGCCGCGGAAGGTGATGCGCCAGCTGTCGGAGGAGGCGAGTTGCGAGCCTTCGACCACGGCGATCTCATCCGGGTCCAGTCCCGGCATATTGTGCAGGCCATAGACCGCGTCGCAGGGGAATTTTTCAAATAGACCGTCCTCGACCATGCGCCGCGCCCCGCCGCGGCCCTCTTCGGCCGGCTGGAAGATGAAATGTACGGTGCCGGAAAAATTGCGGGTCCGGGCCAGATGACGCGCGGCGCCGATCAGCAGGGTGGTGTGGCCGTCATGGCCGCAGGCATGCATCTTGCCGTCGATCTTTGATTTATAGGGCCGGTCGGCCAGTTCCGGCATGGCCAGCGCGTCCATGTCGGCGCGAAGGCCGATCGCTCGCGTGCCGTTGCCCACCTGCAATGTGCCGACCACGCCGGTACCGCCAAGTCCGAGCGTGACCTCTATCCCGGCTTCCTCCAGCAGTCTGGCGACGATGGCGCTGGTGCGCTCTTCCTCGAAACCAAGCTCGGGATACTGATGCAGATCGCGGCGAAGTTCTGTCAGGAAGGCAAGGTCGGCGGCGATGTCTGGCTTGATCTGCATGGATTTGCGGTGTCCCGTCGGTGGAAGAGATGAGCTTCGGCCAGTGCCGCTTGTGCCCCGTTCGGGCGCTCAGAAAGGTTACAATCGTCAGGCACTTGGTATAGAGGGAAAACCGAGCGATTTGAACCGTTTCATTGTGCCTGCGCGCGTTTTGGCGCACTCGGCGCGACTGGCCATCAAGGACGATGACATGCAGCCCCATCATTTCTGGCAGGAGATTCATCCGCCGACGAGTTTCGATCCGGCCGGCGGGCATTCGAGCTTCTTTCCGGCAACGCTAGCCGACGGGCGGCAGATCCGGCTGCCGATCCGACCGCTTTCCGATGGACGGCATGCGCTGGCCTCGCTGATCGTCAACCAGGCCAGTTTCACCGTGCTCGATGCGCTGGCAGAGGATCTCGCCGGGCAATTGTCGCTGCTGCGCCCCGATGTCGTGGTTGGTCTGCCGACGCTGGGGCTGACGCTGGCGTCGGTGGTGGCGCAGAAGCTTGGACACAGCCGTTACGTGCCGCTCGGGACCTCGCGAAAGTTCTGGTATTCCGACGAATTGTCGGTGCCGCTGTCGTCGATCACCACGCCGGAGCAGCAGAAGCGGCTCTATGTCGATCCGCGCATGTTGCCGCTTCTGAAGGACTGCCGGGTGGCGCTGATTGATGACGTGATTTCAAGCGGCACGTCGATCCGGGCCGGGCTGTCGCTGCTCCAATCTTCCGGGATAGAGCCGGTGGTGGTGGGGGCGGCCATGCTGCAATCCGATCGCTGGCGCAAGGCGATGGCCGAGGCGGCGCCGTATTGGCCGGAGCGGGTGCGTGGCACGTTTGCCACGCCGATGCTGGTCAAGGGCGATGACGGTCTGTGGCATGCACCGCAAGGCGCGTGAGGGGAGTGTCAGACGTCGAAGACATCAAGCCGGATATCGGCGGGGCGGGAATTCTCGATGATGCGTCTGCCGTTCGGCAGGTCGTTGCCGTAGAGTTTCCACTCTATGCCGGCTTCATCCAGGCCATAATGGATCCAGCGCTGGCGCAGCCGGTCTTCCAGCACCTCATAGGAAGGGCCGACGAAGAGCGTCATGTCGAACATGCCGTCCAACCTGTTCCACGGCGCTTCATCCAGAAGCAGATAATTGCCTTCGACCAGCACGAAGCGGGTGTCGGGCGCAACCGGGCGAGCCGAGGCAATCGCCAGTTCTCGTGAGCGGTCGAAGACGGGCACCAGGACCTCCTCGTCGGCTGCTTTCACCGCTTTGAGGATGTCGATGAAGCCACGCACGTCGAAGGTTTCAGGTGCGCCCTTGCGCTTCAACAGGCCGCGTTCTTCGAGAATGCCGTTGTTCATGTGGAAGCCGTCCATCGGCAGGACTTCGGCCCGTTCGCCGCGGCGGATCAATTCGTCGCGCAGGGCATCGGCGAGCGTCGACTTGCCGGCCCCGGGAGGGCCGGCAATGCCGGGAATGAAGCGTGTCCTGCCTTCGGCACGTCGGATGATCTCGTCGACGATGCCGGTAACAGTCATGCTCATGCGGCAAGCGCTTCCGTCGGCGGAGCCTTGGCGCCGGTCATGAAGGCGACCGCGTCGGACATGGTGTAGTCCTTCGGGTTGACGACGCAGAGGCGTCGGCCGAGCCGGTGCACATGGATGCGGTCGGCCACCTCGAAGACGTGCGGCATGTTGTGCGAAATCAGCACGATCGGCATGCCTCGGGCGCGTACATCGAGGATCAGTTCGAGAACCTTGCGGCTTTCCTTGACGCCGAGCGCGGCCGTCGGTTCATCAAGGATGATGACCTTGGACCCGAAGGCGGCGGCCCGTGCCACGGCGACACCCTGACGCTGGCCGCCCGACAGGGTTTCCACGGCCTGGTTGATGTTCTGGATGGTCATCAGGCCAAGCTCAGAGAGCTTGTCGCGGGCGATCATTTCCATCGCCGGACGATCCAGCATGCGAAACAAGCTGCCCATGACGCCCGGCTTGCGTAGTTCGCGGCCGAGAAACATGTTGTCGGCAATCGACAGGGCCGGCGACAATGCGAGGTTCTGGTAGACGGTCTCGATGCCGGCCTTGCGTGCTTCGATTGGCGAGCGGAAGTTGATCGGCTGGCCGTCGAGGCGGATTTCGCCTTCGTCGGGCGATACCGCGCCGGAGATCGCCTTGATGAGGGTCGACTTGCCGGCGCCGTTGTCGCCGATCACGGCGAGGATTTCGCCGGGATAGAGGTCGAAATCGGCATTGTCGAGAGCGGTGACCCGGCCGTAACGCTTGACCAGACCGCGTGCGGTGAGAATGGGTTCGTGTGCCATCAGCCTGCTACCTTTCTGATCCACTGGTCGATTGCGACGGCGCTGATGATGAGCACGCCGATCAAGAGATAGGTCCATTGCGGGTCGGTGCCGATGAGGCGAAGCCCCAGCGAGAAGACGCCGACGATCAGGGCGCCGAAGATCATGCCGAGAATGGAGCCGCGGCCGCCGAACAGCGAGATGCCGCCGATCACCACGGCCGTGATGGATTCGATATTGGCGAACTGGCCCGCCGTCGGGGATACCGATCCGATGCGGCCGATCAACGCCCAGCCGGCGAGAGCACAAATGAGACCGGACAGGGTGTAGACGGAGATCAGCATGCGCTTGACGTTGACGCCGGCCAGTTCCGCTGCATCGGGGTCGTCGCCGACCGCATAGACATGGCGGCCCCAGGCCGTGTTGTTGAGCACGTACCAAAGAAGCGCCACCAGCAGCACCATGAAGATGACGCCATAGGTCAGGACCGCGCCGCCGAGGCGCAGGTTTTCGCCGAAGAACTGCAGGATCGGCGCGCTCTTTTCGATGTCCTGGCTACGGATGGTCTCGTTGGCGGAATAGAGGAAGTTGGAGGCCAGCACGATCTGCCACATGCCAAGCGTGACGATGAAGGGCGGCAGCTTCATGCGGGCAACCAGAATGCCGTTGATGAAACCGCAGGCCGCGCCGACAGCCAGGCCGCAGAGCACCGCGAAAGTGGGCGGCAGGCCGTAGCGGAAGGTGAACTGTCCCATCACTACCGATGACAGCACCATGATCGCCCCTACCGACAGGTCGATGCCGGCGGTCAGAATGACCAGCGTCTGGGCCGCGCCGACAATGCCGACGATCGCCACCTGCTGCAGGATGAGCGTGAGGGTGAAGGCCGAGAAGAACTTGCCGCCGAGGATGATCCCGAAAATGGCCAGCGACAGCACCAGCACGATCAGCGGTACGGCCGCGGGGCTCGAATGCAGGAAATGCTGGAAGCGTTGCAATGGCGTCTTGTCATGGGTATCGAAAGACGCGACCTGCGTCGAACTCGCGGACAGAACTTTTTCGTAGTCATGATGGGGTTTTGTGGCGGATTGCGGTTCGCTCATTTTTATTCCTCCCGACGGCCTCTCCCAAGGCCCGCACGGTCCGATGATACCGCATGCAGAGATCGTGCTCCATGCGAATTACCGGTACGCAGACGGTGCGACCTCAAGTCTGGGCAAAGCGTTCCAATGGTCCCCTCTTGGGGAGAAGGGCGGCCGGGCCGCCCTTCCTTGACTTTCAAGCGTGGGATCCCTTCGCGGATCAGCCCCAGCACTTGTCCTTGCCGGCCTTGGTGTCGATGGATTCGACGCCGGCGGCCGGCTTGTCTGTTACGAGGGCAACGCCTGTGTCGAAGAAGTTCTTGCCTTCGGTGGCAGCCGGCTTTTCGCCGCTATCGGCGAATTTCTTGATCGCCTCGATGCCCATGGAGGCCATCAGCAGCGGATACTGCTGCGAGGTGGCGCCGATGACGCCTTCGGCAACGTTCTGAACGCCCGGGCAACCGCCGTCGACGGAGACGATCAGCACGTCCTTCTCGCGGCCGACAGCCTTCAGCGCTTCATAGGCGCCGGCAGCAGCCGGTTCATTGATGGTGTGCACGACGTTGACCGTCGGGTCCTTCTGCAGGAGGTTTTCCATGGCGGTGCGACCGCCTTCCTCGTTGCCGTTGGTGACGTCATGGCCGACGATGCGCGGATCGCTCTCGTCGCCGATCTTGTTGATGTCGGCGACGTCGATGCCGAAGCCCTTCATGAAGCCCTGGTTGCGCAGGACGTCAACCGACGGCTGCGACGGGGTCAGGTTCAGGAAGGCGATCTTGGCGTCCTTGGCCTTGTCGCCGAGGGTGGCGGCGGCCCATTTGCCGATCAGTTCGCCGGCAAGCAGGTTGTCGGTGGCAAAGGTCTGGTCGGCAGCGTCGATCGGCTCCAGCGGGGTGTCGAGGGCGATGACCAGCAGGCCGGCGTCGCGGGCCTTCTGAACGGCCGGCACGATGCCCTTGGTGTCGGAAGCGGTGAGCAGGATACCCTTGGCGCCATCGGCAATGCAGGTCTCGATCGCGGCAACCTGGCTTTCGCTGTCGCCGTCAACCTTGCCGGCATAGGACTTCAGCGTCACGCCGAGTTCCTTGGCCTTGGCGGTGGCGCCTTCCTTCATCTTGACGAAGAAGGGATTGGTGTCGGTTTTGGTGATCAGGCAGGCGGATACGTCGGCGGCCGAAGCGGGCGACGTGAAAACGACGCCAAGCGCAAGCGCGCCGAGAGCGGCGGTGATCAGATTGGTCTTCATGTAATCCTCCCAAGGACAAAAAATGGATGCGCCCTCCTCGGACCATCCGGTTACAGATCGCGACAGCGTCTCCTGCGCTGGCAAATGCTGCTTCCGCTTATGAAAGAAACACCAAATGAAATGCCTGTCAATAAATAAATCGAATTGAATTATTAATTAAATGTGGCATGCTTCGGTTACAGGAGATGTGGCTCTTGAATGAAGTCGTATACGTGAGTGCCTGTTGGGACAGGTGCCACGGAACGTGTCGTTGAGTGCTGCCGGGCGAGGCGGCGGCAGTCAATGATCTGGGAGGAGACCGAAATGTCGGAGAGAGCCGGAGCGGCACAGGCAGCGCCGGGCGCTGTTCTGGAGACCAGCGGCGGCGCCAATCAGGTCCGTGTGCGGGCTTATAACGAACGGCTTGTTATGTCGCTGGTGCGTCGGCACAGCGGCCTGTCGAAGGCTGACATTGCACGGCGCAGCGGTCTTTCGGCCCAGACGGTGACCGTCATCATGCGCGCGCTGGAGAGTGAGGGGCTGCTGATTCGCGGCACGCCGGTGCGCGGCAAGGTCGGCCAGCCTTCGGTACCCATGCGTCTCAATCCCGATGCCGTCTATTCCTTCGGCGTGAAGATCGGCCGGCGTAGCGCCGACCTGGTGCTGATGGATTTTGTCGGCCGCATCCGCCTGCAGGTGCATCGCACCTATCCCTATCCCATGCCGGCTCCTCTGCTGGCCTTCATTGCCGAAGGCATAGCCGAGTTGGAGGGGCGGCTGACACCGCAAGACCGCGCCAGGATCGCCGGCATCGGCATTGCCGCGCCTTTCGAGCTGTGGAGCTGGGCCGAAGAAGTCGGCGCGCCGCCATCGGACATGAACGAATGGCGGGGCGTCGATCTACAGGCGGAGATCGAAGCGCGGGTCTCTTATCCGGTGTTTCTGCAGAACGACGCCACCAGCGCCTGCGCGGCGGAACTGGTGTTCGGCGTCGGGCCGCAATATCCGGATTTCATCTATTTCTTCATCGGCTCGTTCATCGGCGGTGGCGTCGTCCTGAATTCCGCGCTGTTTTCCGGCCGCACGGGAACGGCCGGCGCCGTCGGCTCGCTTCCCGTTCAGCGCCGCGACGGCAAGACCGTGCAGCTTTTGAAAATCGCCTCGATCTTCGTGCTGGAAAACCTGCTGCGCGAGCACGGCATCAATCCGGAAACGCTGTGGTATTCCGCCGAGGACTGGATCGATTTCGGCGAACCGCTGGAAATCTGGATCCAGGATACGGCGGCGGCCCTTGCCCAGGCGATCGTCGCTTCCGCCTCGGTGATCGATTTCTCGGCGGCCGTCATCGATGGCGGCTTTCCGGCCTGGGTGCGCGAGCGGGTGGTTGTCGCCACGCGGGCGGCCGTCAAGCAACTCGACCTTCAGGGCGTCGTCATGCCGGAGATTGTCGAAGGTGCCGTCGGCAGCCAGGCCCGATCGGTTGGCGGTGCCAGCCTGCCGCTGTTTTCCCGTTATCTTCTCGACCAGAATGTGCTTTTCAAGGAGCTTGCGTAATGCTGAAAGGGATCGATCCCATCCTGAACCCCGAATTGCTCGCCACGTTGCGGGCCATGGGCCACGGGGACGAAATCGCCATTGTCGATGGCAATTATCCGGGGCTCGAGCATGCAAGGCGGCTTGTCAGGCTGGATGGCGTGCCATTGATCCCGGTGTTGAATGCCATCCTGTCCGTTCTGCCGATCGACGATTTCGTGCCGGATGCCATCTTCCGGTCGACCTTCAAAGCGGAGCGCGACCGGTTGGAGCCGGTGCATTCCGAGATCATCGCCTGCTGTGCCGGGCACGAACCGGAGCGCACGGTGATACCGTTGCTCGGTCCTGATTTCTATCCGCGGGTGCGCGCCGCCCACACGGTCGTACAGACCGGCGAGCCGCGGCTTTATGCCAATGTCATCCTGCGCAAGGGTGTCATCTATCCGTAAACGTCTTTGCGCGGAATCAAGTGACAGCCCGCCATAACCTTGTAGGATGCTGGGCAAGGGTCGCGTCAGACGGCCCCGTGCATTGCTGACTGAAACGGGGAAACACCAAGACAATGAAGCTCGCCACACTGAAAGATTCCACCCGCGACGGCAAACTCGTCGTGGTTTCCAAGGATCTCACCCGCTGCTCGGAGGTCGGGCATATCGCCCGCTCGCTGCAGGCAGCACTTGACGATTGGGCCCATGTCGGGCCGCGGCTGGCGCGGGTTGCCATCGGCATCGAGACCGGTTCGCAGCCAACCCTGCGCTTTCATGAACACGATGCGGCGTCGCCGCTGCCGCGGGCCTTCCAGCGGCTGGAGCGTTCTGCCGGTGCGGTGGTGCAGCTTGCCTCCGACAGCATGGTGCCGCCGCGCAGCCCGATCGAGATCCCGGCCGATATAGCGACGGTGACATCCGGCGTGGAAGTCGCCGTCATTCTCGGCGATGTGCCGATGGGGGCCACGAAAGCCGAGGCGCTGGCTTCGATCCAGCTGGTTCTGCTGGCCAATCATCTGAGTGCCGACGGGGCCGCGCTGTCGCCGTCCTATTCGCCAGTTGCCGTATCTCTCGACGAACTTGGCGAGAGCTGGAAGGACGGCACGCTGCAACTGCCGTTCAATCTGAGCATCAACGGCAAGGCAGTCGTGGCGGCCAATGCCGCAGCCGTTGCGACCGGTTTTGCGGATGTCATTGTTGAGGCAGCCCGCACCCGTCCGCTCAGCGCCGGGACGATCGTCGAACTGGCCTCAAGCGGCGAAGGCCAATCCATCGCGGTGGGTGATGTGATCCGCATTTCCATGAAGGATCCTGCCGGTCACAGCATCTTCGGGGCGATCGAGCAGACGGTCGCCAAGGCCGGCGCGCTTTAGCGCATCACGCCAGACGGGCGCGGGTGCTGCGTGGTGTCGAGAGGATCAGGCTCGTCTCGCTGCCGGTGATGCCTGGGACCAAGCGGACCCGGCGCAGGACCGCATCGAAATCGGTCAGCGTCGCCGTGCCCAGTTCGACGATCAGATCCCATCGGCCATTGGTCGAATGGATCGCTGCGATCTCGGGGAATCCGCCCAGCAGGCGGATGACCCGATCGGTGACGTGTCCCTCGATCTCGATCATCATGATGCCGCGCACCGGCAGGTCCACCGTGTCGGCGCGCAGGATCACGGTATAGCCGAGTATGGTGCCGCTTGCTTCCAGACGTTCCAGCCGGGCGCGGACCGTTGCCCGCGAAGCGCCTGTTTCAATTGCCAGATCGGAGATGCTGCGCCGACCGTTGTGGCGGAGCAGGGTGATCAGCTTTTCGTCCAGCGTGTCCACGGTCATTATCCCTCACTGTCCAATTTGAGCAATTGATCTGCCGAAATGATAGGTCATTTCAAGATAATTGCCAATCTGTCCTGTTCATTCCGCCAGTCGGACATGGTCCAATCGAGCCTAGATTGAACAGGAGATGTCGGGCCATGCATTGCAAATTGATCGGTGTGCCTCTGCAGGTTGGCGCGAGCCGTCTCGGATGCGAGATGGGACCAAGTGCGCTGCGGATTGCCGGCCTCGGCACGGCGCTGGAAGAGCTCGGTCATCGGGTGACCGATATCGGCAATGTCACGCACACGCCTTTGCGGGATATGAGCCATCCCAACGCGGCCGTGCATCATCTGGCCGAGACGATCGGCTGGATCGAGAGCTTAAGTGAGGTTGCCTATCGCGAGAGCGCCGACGCCATGCCGATCTTCCTCGGCGGCGATCATGCGCTGTCGGCCGGCACGGTTGCCGGCCTGTCGCGTCGCGCGGCGGAAGAGGGCCGACCGCTGTTCGTCCTGTGGCTCGATGCGCATACCGATTTCCATACGCTGGCAACGACCGAAAGCGGCAATCTGCACGGCACGCCGGTCGCCTATTTCTCCGGTCATGAGGATTTTCAAGGGTATTATCCGCCGCTCTCCCATCCTGTCGATGGACGTAACATCTGCATGATCGGCATTCGCAGCGTCGATCCCGCTGAGCGGACATTGCTGAAGACGACCGGGATCACCGTGCATGATATGCGGATGATCGACGAACATGGCGTTGCCGTCCTGCTGCGGGATTTCCTGGCGCGGGTCGAGGCAGCCAATGGCCTGCTGCATGTCAGCTTCGACGTCGACTTTCTCGATCCGTCGATCGCGCCGGCGGTCGGCACCACTGTTCCGGGCGGCGCGACATTCCGCGAAGCGCATCTGGTGATGGAAATGCTGCACGACAGCGGCCTGGTCTCCAGCCTTGATCTGGTTGAGCTCAATCCATTTCTCGACGAGCGCGGCCGCACCGCCACCTTGATGGCGGATCTGACGGCCAGCCTGATGGGTCGGCAGGTCATGGATCGCCCGACCCGCGATTTCTCAGGGAGCGTCAAATGACCGGAGCGACACAGAATCTCAATATCGTGCCTTTCGTCAGCGTCGATCACATGATGAAACTGGTGTTGAAGGTCGGTGTCACCACCTTCCTCACCGAGCTTGCCGCGGTGATCGAAGAGGATTTCCGCCGCTGGGAGAGTTTCGACAAGACGCCGCGCATCGCCTCGCATTCGGCCGAAGGCGTCATCGAGTTGATGCCGACCAGCGACGGCACGCTCTACGGCTTCAAATATGTCAACGGTCATCCGAAGAACATGCGCGAAGGCCGCCAGACGGTGACGGCTTTCGGCGTGCTGGCCGATGTCGGCAACGGCTATCCGATGCTGCTCAGCGAAATGACCATCCTGACAGCATTGCGCACCGCCGCGACGTCTGCGGTTGCTGCCAAATATCTGGCGCGCAAGGATGCGCGGACCATGGCGATCATCGGCAATGGCGCGCAGAGCGAATTCCAGGCGCTGGCCTTCAAGGCGCTGCTCGGCATCGACACCCTGCGGCTTTACGATCTTGACCCCGCCGCGACCGAGAAATGCCGGCGCAATCTCGAAGGCCTCGGCTTCACGATCACCGCCTGTAACTCGGCGGAAGAGGCGGTCGAGGGAGCGGATATCATCACCACCGTAACTGCCGACAAGCAATGCGCGACGATCCTGACCGACAACATGGCCGGCCCCGGCGTGCATATCAACGCTGTTGGAGGCGATTGCCCCGGCAAGACGGAGCTGCACCGGGATATCCTGCTGCGCTCCGACATTTTCGTCGAGTACCCGCCGCAGACCCGCATCGAAGGGGAGATCCAGCAGCTGCCGCAGGATCATCCGGTGACCGAGCTGTGGCAGGTCATTCTGGGCCAGGTTCCGGGCCGCCGGAACCAAGGCCAGATCACCCTGTTTGATTCGGTGGGCTTTGCGACAGAGGATTTCTCGGCACTGCGTTATGTGCGCACCAAGCTTGCCGAAACCGGCCTTTTCGCCGAACTCGACCTGTTGGCCGATCCGGACGAGCCCCGCGATCTGTTCGGCATGCTGCTTCGGTGTCAGGCTGCAACCGCACTTTAAAAACGGACGCAGCCTCTGTGGTGGGACTGTGCGCGATCACACGATGCCGCCGCTGCCGCCTTTGACAGCAGGGCGTTGGCTGGCGACCTTGGTGCGATAGCCGCTGGTCCGGTAGGTGGCGACCGGGTCGATAGCGCCGCCGGTGCGGCGTCGGGCTTCGGCAAGAATCGCCTCGACATCGGTGCGATAGGCACGCTTCAGGGTTTCGGATGCCATCAGCGCATCGTTGTCCTGCTGGAAGCCGTCGAGGGCGGTGCGATCGACCAGCAGTGCCTGGGCATAGGCGCGGCGGATTTCGTTGGCGCTGGAAATCAGGCTCTCGATCGGATCGGTCACATTATGCGACTGGTCGATCATATGGGCGGGGTGGAAGCCCTTGACGCCGCGATATTCGGCATCGACCAGTTCGTTGAACACCAGGAACAGGCGGTAGGGCTCGATCGCGCCGGCATCTAGGTCGTCGTCGCCATATTTCGAATCGTTGAAATGGAAGCCGCCGAGCTTGCCGAACTGGATGAGGCGGGCCACGATCATCTCGATATTGGTGTTCGGTGCGTGGTGGCCGAGATCGACGAGGCAGAATGCCTTGGGTCCGAGGGTCTGGGCAATCAGGTAGTTGGTGCCCCAGTCCTGCACGACCGTCGAATAGAAGGCCGGCTCGTACATCTTGTGCTCGGAGAAAATCCGCCAGTCCTCGGGAAGCTTTTTGTAGATCTCGCCCATGGCGGAGAGATACCGTTCAAAGCTCCTGGTGAAATTACTCTGGCCGGGGAAGTTCGAGCCATCGCCGACCCAGACCGTCAAGGCCTTGGAGCCAAGGGCCGCGCCGAGTTCGATGCATTCGATATTGTGCTCGACCGCCTGGGCGCGGGTTGCCGCATCCACGTGGCTCAGCGAGCCATACTTATAGGAATGGGCCTGATCGGCGGCATCGGAAAACGTGTTGGAATTCATCGCGTCGAAGCCGAGGCCCAGGGCATCGCCCTTGGCCTTCAGATCCTTCGGATCAGCCTTGTCCCACGGGATATGCAGCGAAACGGTCGGCGTCGCGCGCGTCAGTTCGTTGATGACGGAGCAATCATCGAGCTTGTCGAAGATGTTGCGCGGCTCGCCAAGACCGGGAAAGCGGGCAAAGCGCGTGCCGCCGGTGCCGACGCCCCAGGAGGGCACGGCGACGAAGAAGTCAGCAACCTTTGACGTGATCGCCTCGATATCGATCTGGCTGCGGGCGAGTTTCTCACCGAGGGCGGCGTAATCGGATTTGAGGGCGGATGCGCGCTTGTCGTTTTCAGTGCCGATGAGTTCCGGCGAAATCTGGCTGTCGGTCATTGTTTTTTCCTCCCGTCCGCGAACGATTTTGGCCGCTCCGCGTTGTCATTCAATTCGATCATTCTAGTCAGAGGTATTCATGGACGTCGTACGAATCTTGCTCGCCATCATCCTGCCGCCGGTCGGCGTCTTTCTTCAGGTGGGCATAGGCCTGCATTTCTGGCTGAATATTCTGCTGACGCTGTGCGGCTATCTGCCCGGCATCATCCATGCCATCTGGGTCATTCTGAGAAAGTAGCGGTCACCGCCACGGCATTTGCGCCGTGGCGGGCTTGGGAGCTCTGGTCAGCGCGTGAAGCTCTGGGCGTTGCCGGCATCGACATTGATGATGTTGCCGGTCGACTTGGCGGACGCATCGGACGCCAGGAAGTAGATGGCTTCGGCAATGTCCTCGGGCAGGACATTGAGTTTCAGCATCGACCGCTTGCGGTAATGTTCCTCAAGGTCGTCCACCTCGATCTTCGAAGAAGCTGCCCGCTGCTCGCGCCATTCGCCGTTCCAGATTTTCGAGCCGCGCAGCACCGCATCCGGATTGACCGTATTGACGCGGATACCGGCCTCAGCGCCTTCCAGCGCCAGGCAGCGGGCGAGATGGATTTCGGCGGCCTTCGCCGTACAATAGGCCGACGCGTTCGGCGAGGAGGCGAGGCCGTTTTTCGAGGCCACGAAGACCACGTTGCCGCCGATCGCTTGGCGGCGGAACAGCCGGAAGGCTTCGCGGGACACCAGGAAGTAGCCGGTGGCCAGGATATCGATATTCTTGTTCCACATGGCAAGCGTCGTGTCTTCCACCGGAGCGGAGGAGGCGATGCCGGCATTGGAGACCAGAATGTCGACGCCGCCGAACTCGATGCAGGCCTCGGCAAAGGTCGAGATGACAGCGTCTTCCTTGGTCACGTCCAGCGTGACGCCGCGAACGGCATCGGCGCCGTGGCGCTTGGCGAAATCGGCGACGGTCGCGCCCAGCGTCTCCGCATCGATATCGGCCAGCACCACGCAGGCGCCTTCGGCGACGAGGCGCTCCGCCGTGGCGCGACCGATGCCGCCGGCACCGCCGGTGACGAAGGCGACACGGCCCGCCAGGCTCTTGGGCTTGGGCATGCGCTGCAACTTGGCTTCTTCCAGCAACCAGTATTCGATATCGAAGGCTTCCTGTTCGGGCAGGCCCTGATATTCCGAAACCGTCGAGGCGCCCTTCATGACATTGATGGCGTTGACGTAGAATTCGCCGGCAATGCGGGCGGTCGCCTTGTCCTTGGCAAAGGACAGCATGCCGACGCCCGGAACCAGGAAGATGACCGGATTGGGATCGCGCATGGCAGGGGAATTGTCATGCTTGCAGCTGTCGTAGTAACGCTTGTAATCGGCGCGGTAGGCTTCCAGCGCCTTGTCGAGGCCGGCAATGACGGCATCGGCATCTGGCTTGGCCGGGTCGAACTCGACGATCAGCGGCCGGATCTTGGTGCGCAGGAAATGGTCGGGGCAGGAGGTGCCCAGCGCGCCGAGCGCGTGCAGATCCTTCGAGTTGACGAATTCCAGCACGGCATCCTGGTCGTCGAAATCGCCGAGCTTGCGTTCCGCCTTGCCGATGCGGCCGCGGATTTCGGGCATCAGCCTGGCTGCGATGGCGCGACGCTCTTCGGATGGCAGGCTCTTGGCAACCGCGCCGCCGAAGATCGTCTTGCCCTCGGTCTGCTGTGCAAACCATTCGATCGCCTTGTTGATGATGTCGAGCGTCAGCAGGTAACAATCCTTGGCATCGTCGGCCCAGGTGAACAGGCCATGGCTTTCGAGCACGACGCCCTTGGAATTCGGGTTGGCGGCGACATAGGCGCCGAGATCGAGCCCGAGCTGGAAGCCCGGACGGCGCCAGGGCAGCCAGCCGATATCGTCGCCGAAGATCTGCTGGGTCAGCTCTTTTGAGTTCTTGGAGGCGGCGATCGCGATGATCGCGTCGGGGTGCATGTGGTCGACATGGGTGAACGGCACGAAGCCGTGCAGCGGCGTGTCGATGGAGGCTGCGCGCGGGTTGAGGTTGAAGGTGCAATGGGGCAGGAAGCCGACCATGCGGTCTTCGTCTTCCACGCCCTTGTAGATGCCCTTCAGCGCTTCCAGCTTGTCCATGTAGAGGGTGGCGAAACCGTCGAGCTTGATCGTGCCGACATCACCTCCGGAGCCCTTGACCCACATGACGCGGGCCTTTTCGCCGGTCAGCGGATCGGTTTCCATGACCTTGGCCGAGGTGTTGCCGCCGCCGTAATTGGTGATGCGCTTGTCGGCACCCAAGAGATTGGACCGGTACAACAGCTTGGCCGGCTCATCGAGCTTGGCCGCGTAAGCGTCGTCCCAACGGTTTTCGAGAAGGCGGGTTTGGCCCGTCATTGCTTTCCTCCCAGGTGTGTCGATTCATGAACAGCCACGTGGCGGCCCATCTCCTTCTGCGGACGGTATCGCGCAAGCGCAGCGTTATTGTCAATCAAAATCGATCATAAATTTGCATGTTGCGGCGCAACATAAACTATTTTGATCGTTTTTGATTGACAGGATAATCGTTATCCGCCTAAATCCCGATCAGGAGGAGCCCATGCACGAACGTGAACGCCATCGCATCATATTAAGCGCGATCCAGGAAAAGCCCGTGATCACGGTGCAGGATATCGCTGAACTGACCGAGGCATCGGAAGCCACGATCCGGCGTGATATCGCGTCCCTTCATGTACAGGGCAAGCTTCGACGCGTGCGTGGCGGCGCGGAGGCGGTGCATCCGCCGCAGCTCGGCAATCTGGCGGCCCGGCCGTTTCGGGTATCCGAATCCGTCAATATCGATAAAAAGCGCGCAATTGCCCGCGGCGCGGTCGACCTCTGCGAAGAGGGCGATTCGATCATCATCAATGGCGGCACGACGACGTTCCAGATGGTGCATTTCATGTCGGCGCGGCGCCTGCAGGTGATGACCAATTCCTTTGCAATCGCCGAACATCTCGTCAAGCATTCCAAGTGCACGGTCAGTATTCCCGGCGGCGCGATCTATCGCGACCAGAGCCTGATCCTGTCGCCCTTCGACAACGACGCCATCCGCAATTTCTATGCGCGACGGATCTTCATCGGCGCGCAGGGCGTCAGTTCGCATGGGATCATGGAATCGGATGCCCTGGTCATCCAGAGCGAGCAGAAGCTGATGCGCCAGGCCGACGAGCTGATCATCATGGTCGACTCGAGCAAGTTTTCGAAGCGCTCCAGCATGATCCTGTGCCCGCTCGACAATGTCTCGACGATCATCACGGACGACAAGATTCCGGAGGAGGCAGCGGCCATGGTCGCTGATGCCGGTATTAAGCTCATAACGGTCAAGCCGATCGCTTCGGCCGAGAAGGAGGATACCACTTCGGTCGCATAGAGAGTGACGACTGTCGGGGGGAGTTAGACTGTCAATCAACTTTGGGAGGAAGATGAAATGAAACTATCCAAGAAACTGCTCATGGGCGTGGCCTTTGCCGTTGTCGCAATGACGACGGCAGCCGAAGCCGCCGACATGAAGATCGCATTGGTCGTCAAGTCGCTGGGCAACGGCTTCTTCGAGGCCGCCAACAAAGGCGCCGAGGAAGCTGCCAAGGAACTCGGCGGCGTCGAGATCATCTATACCGGTCCGACGACGACCACGGCCGAAGGCCAGATCGAAGTGATCAACTCGCTGATCGCCCAGGGCGTCGATGCCATCGCCATTTCCGCCAATGATCCGGATGCCGTCGTGCCGGCATTGAAGAAGGCCGCACAGCGCGGCATCAAGGTCATCTCCTGGGACAGCGGCGTTGCCGCCGAAGGCCGCATCATGCATCTCAACCCGTCGTCCAACGAGTTGATCGGCAAGATGTGCCTGCAGTTGGCCGCAAGCCATCTGCCGGAAGGCAAGGGCGATTTCGCCATCCTGTCGGCCACCACGACTTCGACCAACCAGAATATCTGGATCGAGGAAATGAAGAAGCAGCTGAAGGATTTCCCCGGCCTCAACCTGGTGACCACCGTTTACGGCGATGACCTGGCCGACAAGAGCTATCGCGAAGCCAATGGTCTCCTAACCTCGCAGGCTAATGTCAAGGTCATCGTCGCCCCGACGACCGTCGGCGTTCTGGCAGCCTCGCAGGCCGTCAAGGATGCGGGCAAGATCGGCGACGTCTTCGTGACGGGCCTCGGTCTGCCGTCTGAAATGGCCGGTGCCATCAAGTCGGGCGCCACCAAGGAATTCGCGATCTGGAACCCGATCGACCTCGGTTACTCGGCCACACAGATCGCCTATCACCTGGTCAAGGGCGATACCGATGGCGCTCCCGGCTCGGAAATCGAAGCCGGCCGCATGGGCAAGATCAAGGTCGGCGACAATGGCGAAGCCGCCATGGCTCTGCCCTTCGTCTACGACGCATCGAACATCGACGAGTTCTCGAAGATTTTCTGATCGAGACGACTCGTTTGATTGCGTAAACCAAGTCCCCCTCTGGCCTGCTGGCCATCTCCCCCACAAGAGGGAGAAACTTTGCCGTAACCGTCTTGCCCGATTTGGGTTTCGACGCTGCGGTCGGGTTAAGCCCTCCCCCTTATGGGGAGGGTGGGGAG
>NZ_JAAXMM010000090.1 GCF_012276985.1 Agrobacterium sp. a22-2
TACCACCGGTGCAGTTTCGACCACAGGCTCGTCTTCCGCTAGCGCAGGTTCAACCACTGGCTCTACAGCTACGGTTTCAGCTACCGGCTCGGCTTCCACTGCAGGGGCAGTCTCTTCCGCTTTCGGCTGTTCAACTGCAACAGTTGCCGGGGCGGTTTCCACCGGCGCCGGGATTTCCTCGGCCGGGATAGCCACGACAGGCGCTACGGCTGCAGCTTCTTCCGTTACGGTAACGGCAGCAGTTTCAACGGCGGCCTCTGGCGCAGGCGGGTTGACGCTGGCCGCCACCTGGGTTTCTTCCACGGCAACGTTGTGTTGTTCAACCGCGGCAGCGACAACCGGTGCCACAGCCTGTTCTACGGCTTCGGTCTGCACTTCGGCTTCTTCAACCTGAGCGACCGGGTAGCTTACCC
>NZ_JAAXMM010000091.1 GCF_012276985.1 Agrobacterium sp. a22-2
ACTTGCAGTAGTAACAACAGCATTGGCTTGTTCTAGCACAAAGGCAAGAAATTCGCGCGAATCTGCTTCATCATCTACTACCAAAATGCGCTTATTTCTTAAACTGCTTTTTGGATCGTCCGGCGGCGTTGGATTTGATGGTAAGGGCGATCGCGCTAAGGGAATTTGAACGGTAAAAGTTGCCCCTTGTTCGCTCCCCAGACTATCTACCGTTACTGTTCCCCCGTGCATTTCAATTATTTGTTTGACAATGGCAAGTCCTAAACCCAATCCACCAAACTTGCGGGTAGTTGCGCCATCTTCTTGCCGAAAATGCTCGAACACATAAGGTAAAAAGTCTGAATTAATGCCTTTGCCTGTATCAGTAACTTTAATTTGGGCATAGTTGCCATTAGACGCTAATTCTACGG
>NZ_JAAXMM010000092.1 GCF_012276985.1 Agrobacterium sp. a22-2
CTCCGAGGTGAAGAGGAAGTCGTTTGACACGGCTGTTAGCTCCAGATTGGCTATCACTTTGCCAATCCGTTGAGCCACGGCCGGCGACGCTTTAGCGGTATTTAGCAACCTTGCCGAGGTTTGTGGCCAAGCAAGGATTCGCCCCGCAAGTTGTCAGTTAACTCGGCGAATCGCGTTATTATACGCGGCACTTTTCGGGGCCGCAGCAAGGCCTGTCAAGACCCTGCTCCCCTGTCGACTGCGACCAACACATTGCTGCGACCGCACGCATGACCTTCCTGTTCTGGCTGTTTTCACGCTTGCCCCTATCCGCGCTGCAGGCGCTGGGCGGCTGGCTGGGGGCGCTGGCGGCCAAGGTGCCCGGCCGCTATCACGACCGGCTCATTGCCAACTTCCGCCACGCCTATCCC
>NZ_JAAXMM010000093.1 GCF_012276985.1 Agrobacterium sp. a22-2
GTGTCAGACTTGGCGCCGGGGTAGCGGTTGAAGTACCAAGTTCCGCCCACACCGCCGCCCTTCTCGAACGCACGGGTCTTCAGCCCGAGTTCGTTGCGCAGTTTGTGCAGCATGTAGATGCCGCCGAAGCCGCTGCCGATGACGATGGCGTCGAAGCTTTGCTCGTTGTCCATGGTGTTGTCTCCTATATTTTTGTTGAATCGCTTGCGCCGTTCAGTTGCGCTTGAACCACTGGGCGATGCGACGCAGTTCGTCGTCTGCCTCAGGGGCTCGGCCGGCGAGGAAGGGGAAGACGTGCTGCATGCCGTCAACCACGGACAAGGTGACGTCGACACCGGCCGCCTTGGCAATGCGCGCCAGATCCTGTGCGTTATCCAGCAGGGTTTCGACCGAGCCGGCATTGATGTAG
>NZ_JAAXMM010000094.1 GCF_012276985.1 Agrobacterium sp. a22-2
CCCGTGCATGGCCTGGGCCGTGTAATGCACAGGAATTGCATCTGTCTGGATTTCTCCCCATTCTTTGGCTTTGAACGGACTAACTGTTTTGATCTCAATGTTCTCGCCTGACGCTGCTTCTGCATCGATCTCAGCTGCAATAAAATCGTAATCACGGTGGATATAGCGGTTTCCGCGATGAACGATTTCCATCCCTGTTTCCTCAGAAAGCAGGTCTATTACGTATGGCTCCATACGCTGGCCACGCGTGAAAACTTTCTGCTTGCTTGGGTCTACTGGTTTGACACGTGGCTGGACCTTATCCAGATAAACCTCAAGCGGGGTGCGCCATGGGCTAATTCCAAGAATCCCTGCAACATCGCTTCCTCCGATGTATTTTGTTCTATCCATGATTCCAGCGTTCCGCAT
>NZ_JAAXMM010000095.1 GCF_012276985.1 Agrobacterium sp. a22-2
AAATAATATCTATTTAGTGATTTTTGGGCTACTAGGGCAATTGTTTGTCTTATTAGGACTCAAAACTCATAACCTTAAACGCAGCCTTTATCTAGCCCTTTCTGGCGTGTGGTTTGGCGCATCGATTGCAATTAAGTGGAATGGTTTATGGTTCTTGCTAGGCATTTATCTTCTGTGGCTGGCGGCGTGGGCAATTCGGCTAGTAAATCCGCTTAAAAATGCTTATCCAAGTCGCCACAATACTACACCTTTGCAAAACCTGACTCAGCTTAAGATAGGACACCTTTTAATTTACCTAGCAATTATCCCCGTTGCCGTTTACAGCCTAGCTTGGATTCCCCATTTGCAACAAAACCCCACGCCCAACTTTTGGAATATGCAAATAAAAATTTTGTCTTACCACGAAA
>NZ_JAAXMM010000096.1 GCF_012276985.1 Agrobacterium sp. a22-2
GCCCGCTGACCTGGATCAGGTGCAACGGCAGGCCGGCCTTGGGTACCAGGTCATTCTCGATGCCGCGCGGCGTCCCCAGCCAGTGCACGGCATAGCCGCGCGCCTGGAACTCCCGCGCACAGGCGAGCGCCGGGAACACGTGTCCGCCGGTGCCACCCGCCATGATCAGGACATTACCTTTCATCGGCAAAGTCCTCTTCGTTGAACTCATATTCCTCGCTACCCAGGTGGGTTCGCCGTTCCCATTCGATGCGCAGCAACATCCCCAGACAGGCACAGCAGATCACCAGCGAACTGCCGCCGTAGCTGAGGAACGGCAGGGTCAGGCCCTTGGTCGGCAGCAGGCCGACGTTCACCCCGATGTTGATCAGAACTGGCCGATCCAGAGGAAGGCCAGGCCGTAGGC
>NZ_JAAXMM010000097.1 GCF_012276985.1 Agrobacterium sp. a22-2
CTCGGCCACCAAGGAAGAGGCACTGGAAATCATCGTGCAACTGCGCAACGGCGAGCGCCGCTCCGTCATCCAGGCCAAGGGCAGCGAGAGCTTCAGCGGCGGCGAGGCGGTGGTGCTGATCACCACTGGCGGCAAGACCCGCATCACCCGCGCACCGGCCGTCACGCCCAGCGTGGCACCGGTCGCACCTGCGGCCACACCGGGCACCTGAGACTGCAACCGCGTCACCTCGACAATGGCGGGCTTCGGCCCGCTTTTTTGTGGCCGGCTCTGCCCACTGCCCATGACGACCGACCTCGACGACGCCCCCTTGCACGAACCCCGACTCTGGCGCGACCAGGGCTGGACCGCCCAGATCATCAAGAACGAAGACGACGAGGGCTGGGCCGTGGCGATGTTCAAGGC
>NZ_JAAXMM010000098.1 GCF_012276985.1 Agrobacterium sp. a22-2
GAACTCTGAACATGCGCCACCTGCTGCTTCGTCACGACGCGCTGGACGCCGAAGGTTTCGCCGCACAACTGGCCGGTACCCCGGGCGAGGTTGCCCAGGCCATCCTTGGCGCTGCGCGCGAGGGCCTGACGGAAGCCCAGGCCCTGCTCGGACAGATCCTTCTGGACGGCCAAGGCATCCAGCGCGACCCGACCCTGGCGCGGACCTGGTTCACGATCGCCGCCGAACGCGGCCACGCAATGGCGCGCAATATGCTCGCTCGCTGTCTTGAACATGGCTGGGGCGGCCCGGCGGATCCAGCCGCGGCAGCCGTCCACTATCGGATCGCCGCCCAGGCCGGCCTTGACTGGGCCCGCTACAACCTGGCCAATCTCCACGCCACCGGCCGCGGGGTGCCCCAGGAC
>NZ_JAAXMM010000099.1 GCF_012276985.1 Agrobacterium sp. a22-2
ATTTGGTCTCAGTCATTATCTGTCAGTCTTCTTCCGAAGTGGTTAACAGCGTGCCCGCATGGGCTCTTCCGGCATTGTTCACCAGTAAATCAATACGCTGAAAAACCTTTTCCGCTTGTTCAACCACTAAAGAAGGTAGTTTGGGATCAGTCACATCCCCGGCAATAGGCAGCACCGAAACACCGTATTTCTCTGAAATTTTTTTCGCAGCAAGAATCAGCTCAGGTTCTCGTCTGGCCACCATGATTAAATGCACACCATTCATGGCCAATTCTTCACAAATGCTGAAACCAATTCCGGTACGGGCTCCAGTTACCAGAGCCACTTTTCCAGTCAGTTTTAAATCCATTTGTTGCTCCTCAAGTTAAGCACAGTCAATAACATGAGCAGTATTAGTAACAAA
>NZ_JAAXMM010000009.1 GCF_012276985.1 Agrobacterium sp. a22-2
CAGCACCTCCCCCCTCAAGGGGGAGGTGGGGGCCGGCCTTGCCGGGGCCGGACGTAATTCCTTTTGGCTGGCCTTTGCCGCTGCCCTCGATGGCCTTGGCTTCCTGCCGAGCCATCGGGTCGTCCATGGAGGCGAGTTCGACGGCTTTGAGGCGTTTGATTTCGTCGCGCAGGCGCGCGGCCTTTTCGAAGTCGAGGTCGGCGGCTGCGTCGCGCATGGATTTTTCCAGCGCGGTCAGATGGGCCTGGAGATTGTTGCCGACCAGATGGCCGCCATCGGCAAAGCCCTTGCCGGAGACGCCCGAAATGTCGGCGCGGACATGGTCACGCTCGTAGACCGAATCGAGGATGTCGGAAATCTTGGCCTTGACCGATTCCGGCGTGATGCCGTGCGCGAGATTGTAGGCGGTCTGCTTTTCGCGGCGGCGGGCGGTTTCGTCCATGGCGCGCTGCATGGAGCCGGTGATCTTGTCGGCATAGAGGATGACCTTGCCGTCGACGTTACGGGCGGCGCGGCCGATGGTCTGGACGAGGGAGGTCTCCGAGCGCAGAAACCCTTCCTTGTCGGCGTCGAGGATGGCGACGAAGCCGCATTCGGGAATGTCGAGGCCCTCGCGCAACAGGTTGATGCCGACCAGCACGTCGAACGCACCCAAACGAAGATCGCGGATGATTTCGATGCGCTCCAGCGTGTCGATGTCGGAATGCATGTAGCGGACGCGCACGCCCTGCTCATGCAGGTATTCGGTCAGATCCTCGGCCATGCGCTTGGTGAGCACGGTGACCAGGGTGCGATAGCCGGCCTGGGCGGTCTCGCGGATCTCGCCGAGCACGTCGTCGACCTGGGAGCGGGCCGGGCGGACCTCGACCGGCGGATCGATCAGGCCGGTCGGGCGGATGACCTGTTCGGCAAAGACGCCGCCGGCCTGTTCCAGTTCCCAGGCGGCGGGCGTCGCCGAAACGGCAACGGTCTGCGGGCGCATGGCGTCCCATTCCTCGAAGCGTAAGGGCCGGTTGTCCATGCAGGAGGGCAGGCGGAAGCCGTATTCGGCCAGCGTCGCCTTGCGCCTGAAGTCGCCGCGATACATGCCGCCGATCTGGGAGACCGAGACATGGCTCTCGTCGATGAACAGCAGGGCATTGTCGGGGATATATTCGAACAAAGTCGGTGGCGGCTCGCCGGGGGTGCGGCCGGTCAGATAACGCGAATAGTTCTCGATGCCGGCGCAGGAGCCGGTCGCCTCCAGCATCTCGATATCGTAGCGGGTGCGCTGTTCGAGGCGCTGGGCCTCCAGCAGGCGGCCGCCCTTTTCCAGCTCGGCGAGGCGGAGTTTCAGCTCCTCCTTGATCGACTTGATGGCGCCGTTGAGGGTCGGGCGGGGCGTGACATAGTGGCTGTTGGCGTAGATCTTGACCGACTTCATGTCGCCGGTCTTCTGGCCGGTCAGCGGGTCGAATTCGGTGATGGCGTCGATCTCGTCGCCGAACATCGAGATGCGCCAGGCGGCATCTTCCAAGTGGGCCGGGAAGATCTCGATGGTGTCACCGCGGACGCGAAACGAGCCGCGCACGAAATTGATGTCCTGGCGCTTGTATTGCTGGGCGACGAGGTCGGCGAGCAATTGCCGCTGGTCGATGCGGTCGCCGACCGACATCTGGAAGGTCATGGCCGTATAGGTCTCGACCGAGCCGATACCGTAGATGCAGGAGACGGAGGCGACGATGATGCAGTCGTCGCGCTCGAGGATGGCGCGGGTGGCGGCGTGGCGCATGCGGTCGATCTGCTCGTTGATCGACGATTCCTTCTCGATGAAGGTATCGGAGCGCGGCACATAGGCTTCCGGCTGGTAATAATCGTAGTAGGAGACGAAATATTCGACCGCATTGTCGGGGAAGAAGTTCTTGAACTCGGAATAGAGCTGGGCCGCCAGCGTCTTGTTGGGGGCGAGGATGACGGCCGGGCGCTGGGTGGCCTCGATCACCTTGGCCATGGTGAAAGTCTTGCCCGAGCCGGTGACGCCGAGCAGGACCTGGGTGCGGTCGTCGTTCTGCAACCCCTCGACGAGGTCCTTGATGGCGGTCGGCTGGTCGCCGGCCGGCTCGTAGTCGGAGACCATGCGGATGGCGATGCCGCCTTCGGATTTGTCCGGGCGGGCCGGGCGGTGCGGCACCCAGATCTTGCCGTCCTTGAACAGCGGATTGCCGCTCTCGATCAGCGAGGACAGCGCCTCGACCGTGGCGGTGACGGCGCCGGGCGCCAGGCTTTCGGCATCCTCCAGCGAGGTATCCATGCCGGCGACCGGATTGAGACCGGCGGCGGCGCGGGTTTTCGGATCGGTGGAACCGCCCATCGAGGTGCCGCGGGAGGATCTTTGTGCGCTCGGGCCGTCCGGGGCGGCCTTGCGGCCGGCGGCGGATTTCTCGAAAGCCACCTTCTCGGATTGCTTGCGCGCCTCGATCTCGATCTTCTTGCGGTGCTTGCCGGCCTTGGAGGCCAGCTCGCGCTGGCTCTCGACGGTGGAAGCCTCGGCCTCGGCCTCCAGCTGCTTGACCCAGTCGGAGACGCTGCTGGCGAGCGGCGCGCCTTCAAACGATGCCTGGGGAGACTCTTCGAACCCGGTCGAGCGGGCGGGGGATTTGGGTGCTTTGGCCATGGCCGGAATATGGAGAAGATCGCGGCGAAAGAAAAGGGGCCATGAGTACAAAAGGGAAACACTTTTGTAGGTTTCAGGCGGTACCGGCAAGGCTCTCCGGCTGCGCCTTTGGGGAACGGGCGGCCAGCCAGGCGGGCAGGGCGGCGGCCGGCATCGGGCGGCCGTAGAGATAACCCTGGGCAAAACGGCAGCCGAGCATGCGCAGCACTTCGGCGTCTTCGGGCGTTTCGACGCCCTCGATGACGATGTCGATCGACAGGGCATGGCCCATGCCGACCAGGGCTGCGACCAGCGCCTGGTTCTGGCGGCTGGCGGCGATGCCGTGCACGAAGCTGCGGTCGATCTTCAGGCGATCGACCTTGAGGCTGATGATATAGGCGAGCGAAGAGTGACCCATGCCGAAATCGTCGACGGCGAGGCGGAAACCGGCCTTTTCCAGCAGTTCCAGCTCGGTGCCGGCGGCGGCGGTGTCGAGGGTGGCCTCCTCGGTGATCTCGATCTCCATCTGCGACGGCGAGATGCCGGCGGCGCGTGCCACTTCGCCCAGCGTCTTCGACAGGGAATACAGCGAGAATTCGCGCGGCGAGACGTTGATGGCGACGCAGATGCCGGCCAGGCCGAGGGCGGGCAGGCGCAGGACGAGGTCGGCGGCCGCTGTCGCCACATGGCGGGTCAGCCGTTCCGAGACATGCAGGGCGCGGGCCGCCTGGACGATTTCCGGCGGGCTGATGGCCCCGAGCGCCGGATGGTTCCAGCGCACCAGCGCCTCGAAGCCGATGACGGTTTCGCCGGACAATTCCACCTGCGGCTGGAAGAACACTTCGACCTCGCCGGACGCGAGGGCGTCCTCAAGGCCGATCTCGATCTGTTTCTGGCGATCGAGGCGCTGCTTGATATCGGGGCTGAAGACGCGCAGGCGACGGCGGCCCTGTTCCTTGGCGGCATACAGGGCGATGTCGGCACAGGCGAAGATCGCCTCGGCCGAGCGGGCATGTTCGGGCACATGGGCGAGGCCGACGCTTGAGCCGATGGTGACCTGGCGATCGCCGATCATCACCGGACGGGCCGTCAGGTCTAGGATTTCCGTGCCGAGGGCGAGGGCCTTGGCTGCGGCGTCCTCGCCTTCGATCACCACAGCGAATTCGTCGCCACCGAGGCGGGCGACCAGATGCTCAGGGGCCGCAATCGCCGACAGGCGGCGGGCAAATTCGGCGAGCACGATATCGCCGGCGGTGTGGCCCATGGTGTCGTTGATCGACTTGAAGCGGTCCAGGTCGATGATCAGCAAGGCCATGGGTACATCGCCTTCAGGCTGCCCAAGCAATTGGTCCAGCCGCAGGTTGAAGGCGGCGCGATTGCCGAGGCCGGTCAGCGGATCGCGGCTCGCAAGGATTTCCAGCTGGCGGTTGGACGAACTGATCTCCTCGTTGGCCCGCGACAGGGAGGCGGCCAGGGAAACGGCCTTGAGACGATCGGTCAGACTTATGATGAAATTGACCTCGCTCATGCGGCTGCTGCGGAACATCATCACCATCAGCAGCAGGACGTCGGCAGCGATGACCGTGTTGACGGTGCTGGGCGATTGCAGCAGCGAGGCTACGGCGGCCAGCATCGCCGGTGCGCCGAAGGCGATGGCGGTCCGGGAATAGGCGGTGCTCTGGATGATTGCGCCGGCCGAAATGCCTGCAATGATGAAGATGACATAGGCCTGGGCGCCGTCGGAGCTAAGCCCTGGACCGAGAAATGGCGCGAAGGCCCAGAGACAGCCGCTGGCAAAGGCGCCGATGGTGAGGTGATTGAGAACCGCCTTGGGGTCGCGCCGGCCGACATCCTTTCGCTTGAGGATGGCGGCCGCGACCTGCCGCAGCATGTTCAGGGTCACAATGCCGACGAGCCAGATGGCCTGGTCGGTGGCGGGCTGCTGCAGCCACAGGACTGCGGCCGTGGTCAGCGCGATGAAACTGTTGGCAAGCAGGGAGACGGTCAGCACCGCCAGCACGGAGTCGGCCTGGGCAGCGCGGATCTGGTCCTCGAATTTCATGCTGTGACTGCCTTTTTAGCCATCGTGGCCCCAAGTCTCTACCCGGCTCGGACCGCAAACGGGCTCCTCATCCCATCTGCTTATATAACGCGTCCCTGATAATTTTGATTTAACGCAGTTGGAGGTGGCCGGGCCACACGAACCCGCGGACTTGTCGACCGTGCCACAGCCGTTTATGGGCATTCAATTCCGTTCGAATCCCAAGGATCAGCTGATGCCCTTCTCCCTGAGCGCCGCCGCCGTCTGGCCGATCGTCCTTTTGCTCCTGTCCAATGTCTTCATGACATTCGCTTGGTACGGGCACCTGAAATTCACCTCCCTGCCGCTCTATGTCGTGATCCTCGCCAGCTGGGGCATAGCCTTCTTCGAATATTGCCTGGCGGTTCCGGCCAACCGGATCGGCCATGAAGTCTACTCGGCGGCCCAGCTGAAAACCATGCAGGAGGTCATTACCCTGGTGGTGTTTTCCGGCTTCTCGGTGTTCTGGCTGAAGGAGGCGCTGACCTGGAATCATGCCGCCGGTTTCGCGCTGATCGCTATCGGCGCGACATTGATCTTCCGGGCCTGAGCCTTCTTCAAATCGCCGTAAAAATCGGTATCGTCCTTGCAACGGCCCAATTGCGAGGAAACCCATCGATGAGTCTCTCTGTGTCCAGTACCGCGGCCATGCGGTTCGGTTACGGGCTGCGGCCGTCAGAGCCTGGAATTTCCGGGCCGGACGAACTGTTGGCACAGGTCGAGCGCGGTGCGGCTGCAGCGCCTCTGTTTCCGCGCGAGGGACTTGCGGGTCGACGAGAGCAGATCGTCAGATATGCGTCCGAGTTCAAGGAATTGCGGTTGCAGAAGCGGCGCGGCGAGGCGACAGAAGAACAGAGCCGCGCAATCAACAAGGAACTGGCTGCCCTGTTTCGAGCCGATAGCGAGGCGAGGATCGCCCAAGCCGTGCTGTCGCCAAACGGGTTTCATGAGCGGCTCGCCAGCTTCTGGACCAACCACTTTGCCATCGGGTCAGGCAAAAACCCGATGATGCGCATCATGGTGCCGGCCTTCGAGGCCGAAGTTGTTCGGCCGCTGCTGGCCGGGCGGTTTTCCACCCTGGTCCAGACCGTCTCCCTGCATCCCGCCATGATGATCTATCTGGACCAGACGCAGTCTACCGGACCCAATTCCGTGGTCGGCATGGAAAAGGGCAAAGGTATCAACGAGAATTTTGCCCGCGAACTGATCGAATTGCATACGCTTGGAGTTGGCGGCGGCTATACGCAGAATGATGTGCGGCAGGCTGCTTATGTCCTCTCCGGTCTGGCCGCCGATCTGGAAACCATGGAGGTGCGCTTCCAGCCTCGCCGGGCGGAACCCGGCCGCTTTACGGTGCTTGGGAAGACCTATGGTGGTGAGAAACGCGCCATGGACGATTGCCTTGATCTGATCGACGACCTGTCGGCCCATCCGAGTACCGCGGTGCATATCTGTCGCAAGCTTGCCGTGCATTTCGTCAGCGACGAGGCGCCGCAAGCGCTGATCGATGCCATGATGGCGGCCTGGAGCCGTAGCGATGGCGATCTGTTCCAGGTCTACCGGGCGCTGGTCCAGCACCCGTCTGCCTGGGAGAATCCCGGGGGAAAGATCAAGCTGCCCTTCGATTATGTCGTCTCGTCGCTGCGTGCTTTCGATGCCGACGAGGTGGCATTGTCTGGAGCCGGGACCGTAGGACCGGTCACAGAGACAGACGGAATGATGGGGGGTATGGCCCCCGCGCCGATGCAGGACGACCAGCCGTCGGCAGTGCCGGTAGCAAAATCACTAAACAGCCTCAACGTTTTGCGACGAATGGGCCAGCAGCTTTGGGCGCCACCCAGCCCAGCCGGGTTCGAAGACGATTCCGAGTCCTGGATGAATGCCAACCAGTTGACCGAACGGATCGGCTGGGCACGCCGGTTGTCCGCCAGCCTTGGCAAGGACCGAGATCCCCGGGAGTTTGCGACGATTGCGCTTGCGGATGCGGCGCGGGACGAGACCATTCGGATCATCGGGCAGGCACCCTCGAAGGCGATCGGCATTACGCTGGTGCTTGCCTCCCCCGAGTTCAACAGGCGATAGGATCCAGACGATGAGCGACAGGACCAATCTCTCCCGACGCGGCTTCATTGCCTCGGCTTGCTGTCTGGCAGCCGCGCCTGTATTCACTCCGTTGACCTTTGCCGCGATGCCGGGTGATAATCGCTTCGTTGCCATCGTGCTGCGCGGCGCCATGGACGGCCTGGCATTGGTGCAGCCCTATGGCGATCCGCTGCTGAAGCAATTGCGGCCCGATCTGGTGGTCGGCGCAGATGCAGGGTTGCTCGACCTGGACGGCTTTTTCGGCCTGCATCCCGCAGCAGCGGACCTGATGCCGCTGTGGAAAGCGGGAGAACTGTCCTTCGTGCATTCGGTTTCCACCCCCTATCGCAACGCGCGCAGCCATTTCGATGGTCAGGACATTCTGGAGACGGGCGGTTCGTCCACCGACGGACTGCGATCTGGCTGGCTCAATCGCACGCTGTCGGTAATGGCGCAGCCGACTGCCGCCGTCGACGTCAGTACATCGCGCGATCTCATTCTCGCCGGCCCGAACAAGTCGGAGGTCTGGTCGACGCAATCGGACGTCACGATGGATGGTGATGCCCTGCAGTTTCTGACGCGGCTCTATGAAAATGATCCGGTGTTCGCGACAGCCATGGCGGAAGCCGTCAGCGTCGATGGTTTCAGCGACAAGCTCTATGGGGACACCAAGCGCGGGCAGGGTGTGCACGACGTGGCGCGGCTGGCCGGGGGATTGCTGCGCGAGCAATACCGGGTGGCCGCCTTCTCGATCAGCGGTTGGGACACCCATATCCGCCAGGCCGCCGATTTTGCCAAAGCGGCCAAACAATTGGCGCTGGCCATCACGACTCTCAAGGAGACTTTGGGACCTGAGGCCTGGAGCAAGACGGCGGTGGTGGCGATGACGGAGTTCGGCCGCACGGTGCGCCAGAATGGTAGCGCCGGCACTGACCACGGCACAGGCGGCTGCTGCGTGATGGCAGGCGGGGCGATCAAGGGCGGACGGGTGCTCGGCCGCTGGGCCGGGCTGGGCGATGGCGACCTGCTGGACGGGCGCGACCTGATGCCGACCGGCGACGTGCGTGAAGTGGCCGCCGCCATGCTCTACCGGCAATTCGACGTGCCGATGAGCGCGCTGACCTCGACGATTTTCCCCGGCCTCGATTTCAGCAACAGGTCCGCCTACCTCTAAGGCCGAGGCGCCGAAGGCTGTTCATTCGGCCGGCACAGGGGTTGGTTTGCCGTCGCCGTCGAGGGCGACCATGACGAAGGTCGCCTGGGTGACCTTTTCCATGACGTGGGTCAGGTAGCGCTGGGCCCAGACCTCCACCGACAGGGTGATCGAGGTGCGGCCGACGCGGGCGATATCGGTATAGACGCAGAGCGTGTCGCCTATCTTGACCGGCATGGCGAAGGCCATTTCCTGGACGGCGGCGGTGACGACGCGGCCGCGGGCCCGCTCTGCCGCGCGGATACCGCAGGCAAGGTCCATCTGCGCCATGACCCAGCCGCCGAAAATATCGCCGGCGGCATTGGCATCGGCCGGCATGGCCAGCGTTCGCAAGGTCAATTCGCCGGTCGGGGCTGCGGTGTCGGTCATGTCTTTCCTCCGAGTGGTCTGCGTCGGGCGGCGCAATGCGCCAGCGTCGAATCACGGCCTGGCCATGCCCGCCGTGAACCTTGAGAAAAAGCGTATGAGCCTATGCGGATGGATACAAGGCGAAAGCACGGGCCATGGTGCCGCAACCGGCAGGGAGGAGCGACAGCTATCGCAACAAAGCCTTTACCGCTTGGCGCTTATGATGGAGCAATCATCCCGCGGCCTGAAAATCCGCCAAACCGGGCATCGAGCATGGCGCAAAGATCCGTTTCAGACAGCATGGCGATCCTGACGATCGCGGCGCTCGGACTTTCCAGTTGCTCTTCGGACGGCTTGATACCGCCGGAGGAGATCGATGGTGGAACAAGGGTCGGCTCGATATCGTCGATGCGCCAACCGATCGGCCGCGTCGGCCAACCGATCGGCCGCGTCGGCGACCCGATCGGTCGCGTGGAGGAGCCCAGCGGCTATGTCCAGGACGCCCCAGAGGCACCGGGCGGGCTGGCCGATGCGGATTATCTCGATACACCGAACCTTGCCGATACGGGCACGGCGGCGCCGGTTTCCAGCGCGCCGCTCGAGACGGTGGCCGCAGTGCCGGACAGCGCACCCGACGAAAGCGGACCGTCGCAGTCCGCCGCCGGCCAGATGATCGTTCCCGAAGAGGGGATCAATATCGACAACGAGGTGATGGGCACGGCGGAAGGCCCGGATCTGCTGGCCGACGAGCCCAAGCCCGTGGCGCAACCGGCACCGGCGGACGGCCCGATGGCGATTGCCGAGGGCAGCACCAGCCAGCCGGTGGTCGATGGCATCGGCACCGACGAGCCGGTTTCCGTGACGCCGCCGGGGCAGGCGGTTCAGTAGAGCAAGCACGAAGCCTGTCGGCCGATCCCCTTGGCGGTCGACAGGCTATTCGTTCAGACGACGACGCCGGTGCGGGTCGTCGACATGGTCAGCTTGCGCTCGGCGCGTTCCTGCTGCGGCGAGCGGTTATAGAGTTCGCGATAACACTTGGAGAAATGCGAGGCGGAGACGAAGCCGCAGGCAACCGCCACTTCCACCACCGGCATGGAGGATTGCACCAGCAGGTGGCGGGCACGGTCGAGGCGGATTTCCAGATAGTAGCGGGCCGGCGAGCGGCCCATCTCCTGCCGGAAAAGCCGTTCGATCTGGCGGCGCGACAGGCCTGCATCGTCGGCGATTTCCAAAAGCGACAGCGGCTCGGCCAGATGGCTTTCCATCAGCTCGATGATCGACAGGACCTTTGAATTCTGCACGCCGAGACGAGCCCTGAGCGGAAGCCGCTGGCGGTCGTGCGGACTGCGGACGCGGTCCGTCAGGTGCTGTTCGCAGACGCGGTTGACGAGGCCCTCGCCAAAATCCTGGCCGATCAGGTTGAGCATCATGTCGAGCGAGGCGGTGCCGCCGGCGCAGGTGTAGAGATTGCTGTCGACCTCGTAGAGATCGGCATAGACCTCGGCCTGGGGGAAGGTTTCCGAAAAGCCGGGCAGGTTTTCCCAATGGATGGCACAGCGCTTGCCGTTCAGCAGCCCCGCCTGCGCCAGGACGTGGGCGCCCGTACAGAGGGAACCGACGGCGACGTTGCGGTTATAGGCCTCGCGAAGCCAGGCATTGACCGACTTGTTGTTGAATTCCTCGACATAGATGCCCGAACAGACCAGCGCCATGTTCGGCCGGTTTTCACCGCCGAGATAGCGGCGCTCGTCGGCCAGCGAGGAATTCACCTCGATGCCAATGCCGGAGGAGGAATACACTTTCTGGCCATCGACGGAGGCCAGTCGCCATTCGTAGGCGGCATAACCCAGCATGCGATTGGCGATGCGCAAGGTCTCGATGGCACCCGAAAAGGGCAGCAGCGTGAAATGCGGGACCAGAAAGAAAACCAGAGTGCGTTTCTTGATAGGCGTCTTGCTCATGTCGGACCACCATGCTGCGCAGCGAATGCCCATTCCTCGCGTGGAATTTGCAATCTGGATATCTCAAATGCGACAATAGCATGGAGAAATCCGCCGGCCATGACAGGCCGGCGAGAAAAACGCGACATTTTTTTGAAATTTTGCCAGTTGCGACCTTATGCCTCGAATGGGCGGGGCGGCAAAGGCAGGCATGCGCTTGAATTCCAGCGGTATTTTCTCGTCCGAACATTGCCCGTCATGGTCCGCCGAATTGGCCGGAACACGACGGGTGCAAGGCCGTCTGTCGCAATCAGGACTTGTTCGTCCGCGGCAGGGCGCGGTCGGCGGCAGGCCAGCCGAGATCCTTGCGCATGTCGGCCGGCATGGCCTCGATCTGGCGCAGGGTCTGGCGGTTGCGATGCCAGGCAATGACTGCGGCCGCGGATGCCTGCACGGCTCCGGCGATCTGTGCGACGACCGGCGCATGCGGCCGCAGCGGGCCGGTCAAGGTGTCGTGATGGATCAGTGTCAGTGTCATTGTCTTTCCTCCAAGGTTGGAAGCGGCGATGATGAAGATATGCTCCCAGGTGTTTCATCAATCAAACGAATGTTTCTTATGTCAGGCATGAGATATATTGATGCGTCTGTTGTGCCGGTGACTTAGGGGCAGGGGTGACCATGCCCTTGCGGCACGCCGATATCGTCTTTGAGATAGGGCGGCAGAGCGGTGATCTCGTGGATGGCCTGGTGACGGAGGCGGCGCAGGCGCTGTGCTTGCAGCCGGGCCTTGAGATAGCGAACGGCACGCAGGATGGTCGCAATGAACATGTCAGTCTCCTTCCCGATGGTTGCGTCTGATGAGGAAGATGCGCCCCGATTGACATTCAATCAAACGAAATGATATGTCTCTTAACTTCAATTATATTGATGAGGCGAGCCATGACCCTGCCATTTCGTCAACCTTTGCCGCTGCTCGACAACGATGTCTTGCGCACCTTCGTGGCGATCGCCGAGGGCGGCAGCTTCTCGGCCGCAGCCGATCTGGTGCTGCGCACGCCGTCCGCCGTGTCCATGCAGATCAAGAAGCTCGAGGAGCAGCTGAATACGGTGCTGTTCCTGCGCGACGCGCGCTCGGTGACGCTGACGGAGGGCGGCGAGATGCTGCTGACCTATGCGAGGCGGATGATCGCCCTGTCCAACGAGGCGGTCGGCCGCTTTCGCATGCCCGACATGAAGGGCGTGGTGCGGCTCGGGGCGCCGGATGATATCGGCGAGCGCTTCATGCCGACCATCCTCAGGCGCTTTGCCGAGATCTATCCGGCGATCATGGTGGACATGACCGTCGACAATAGCAGCGGATTGCGGCGGCGACTGCAGGAACAGCGGCTGGACCTCACCCTCGTCAACTGCGCGCCCGGTACGGTGACAACGGAGGGCGAGGTGATCCACACCGAGCAGCTGGTCTGGGCCGGTGCCAAATGCGGCACGGCGCATCTGCGCGATCCGCTGCCGGTGTCGATCTGGGAGGACGGCTGCTGCTGGCGGGCCGATGCGCTGGCACGGCTGGAACGCGACAAGCGGCCCTATCGCATCGCCTATCTCAGCGCCCATACCATGGCACAGCGCGCCGCCGTGGTGGCGGACCTTGCCGTCGCGCCGCTGCCGCGCAGCTACCTGACCTCCGAGATGGCGGCACTTGGTGCCAAGCATGGCATGCCCGATCTCGGCAGCTTCGAAGTGCGGCTGCTGACCGGAACGGAGCGCTCCGATCCGGTCAAGGCGGTGGCCGACAGCGTGCGCTTTGCGTTTTCCGAAATGGTCGGGATGGCGGCGTAAGGTTTAACGCCGGGCAGACCGCACTTTTCGATCAGGCGTCCTTGCCCTCATAGAGGGCCTGGCATTCGGCCAGTGCCTCGTCTAGGGGGCGGCCTTGGCGATAGATGTCCAGAAGGGCCGGGGCCTCGACACCGGTTGGCACATGCGGGCTGATCTCTGCGGCGCCGATCACGGTGCGCACGGGAATGACGCCGGCCCACAGCGGCGTTGCCATGTCTTCTTCATCATCTCCAACGCCGGCGGCGCGTGTTTTGGCGGAGGCCTCCTCGATCTGCATGCCGATCACCATGGTCGCCTTTTCCTCCTGGGCATGGTTGGCGCGCAGCTCCGTGCTGCGGCCGGGATAGAAGCGGTCTACGACGCCCTTGAGGGCGCGGGCCTTCTGCTGGGGATCGTCGATGATCTGAGCGGTGCCGAAGCACATGGCGGAACGGTAGTTGGCCGAATGGTTGAAGCCGGAGCGGGCGAGCACCAGACCGTCGAGATGGGAGACCGTCAGGCAGACCGGCGTGCCTTGGCTCTGGTTGCGCAGCATGCGGCTCGCCGAGGAGCCGTGCCAATAGAGCCACTCGCCTTCGCGCCAGTGGATGGTCGGCGTGCAATAGGGCTGTCCGTCGATGACATAGGCGACATGACAGAGAAAGGCGCTGTCGAGCACAGCAAACACCGCTTCATGATCGTAGCTGCCGCGCTGGTGCAGGCGCTTGATGCGGCTACGCTGCGTGGCGGAGAAGGAATTGTCTGGGGTGTGAACGGTCATGCTTGCCTCCGGGCTCTGGTTGAGGCAGAGCTACGGCAATCGATTGGTTTGAAGAAGATCCAATATGGCCAAGATTATCCGAACCAATTTCCCCGACTGGTCGGCCTCCGTGCCGGTGTTGCCGAAAACCGGGCCACGACGCCAGGCGCTCTATGGCGAGTTGCGGCGCATGATCGAGGCAGGCACGCTGCCGCCGGGCGCCAAGCTGCCGACGACGCGCGACCTGGCGCGGCGCTTCAGCCTGTCGCGCGGTGCAGCGGTCGCAGCCTATGACATGCTGGTGGCCGACGGCTTTGCCGAGGCGCGCATCGGGGCCGGAACCTATGTGGCGTCCGTCGTGCCGGTGATCGAGACGCCACCGCCACTGCGGCGCAATACCGTGCAACGCGAACCGCCGCCGCTGCCGGGCGTGCTCGGATCGTCGACGGCGGACCAGCGGACATTGCAGATCTTTCGCGGCCTGCTGAACCGGCATCTGGCCAAGCCGTCGATCCGGCATTTTCACTACAACGAGCCGGCCGGCGGACAGGACCTGCGCGACGAGATCGCGGCCTATCTGCGGGCCGCCCGCGGCGTCCAGTGCACCGGCGACCAGGTGATCGTCACCGCCGGCACGCAACACGGTATCGACCTGGTCATCCGCACGCTGCTGAAATCCGGCGATCCTGTCTGGGTCGAAGAGCCCTGCTATCCGGCGGCGCGGGCCGCCTTCCAAGCCGCCGGCATGCGCCTGATCGGCGTTCCCGTCGATGCCGAAGGGATTGACCCGGCGGCGGGCATTCGGCTCGGCCCACAGGCGCGCGCCGCCTATGTCACGCCGTCGCATCAGTTTCCGTTTGGCGTGACGCTGTCGATGCCGCGCCGGCTGGCGCTGATCGCATGGGCCGAGCAGCAGGACGCCTATATCATCGAGGACGATTACGACAGCGAGTTCCGCTATGCCGGCCCACCGCTCACCTCGCTGCAGGGCATCGACGGCCAGGGCCGGGTGATCTATGTCGGCACGTTTTCCAAGGCGCTGATGCCGGGCCTGCGGATCGGCTATCTGGTGGCTCCGTGGGCGTTGCGCGATGCATTGCTTGACACGCGGCGGCTGTCTGATCGCTTTCCGCCGACGCTGGCCGAAGAGGCGCTCGCCGAATTCCTGCGCGACGGCCATTTCGCCGCCCATATCAAGCGGGCCCGCCGACGGCTGAGGCTGGCGCGCGACATGCTGGTGTCAGCGCTTGCCGACGGCGGACTGGAGGTTTCGACGCCGGAGCAGGGCCTGCACCTGGTGGCAGGCCTGCCGCCCGGCCTGTCCGATCTGGCCCTGTCCGATCCCGCCCTGACGGATCTCGCCCTGACGGATCTCGCCCTGGCCGCCGATGCGGCGCGTAGCGGCTTCGGGGTGCGTGCCCTGTCGCCGATGTATCTCGGCCCGCCCGCCCGCCAGGGCCTGATCATCGGCTTTTCCGGCTTTCCGGCCGAAGAGATCGCGCGCGCGGCGCGCCGCTGGCTGGAGACGAAGCCGTTCCGTCCCGAATTTTAAGGCAGGCCCTGGTGGCGATATCGTGGCGCATGCGCCAAACCGTGGTCGGCCCAGTAGGGTCATGGGGTCCACTTTGGTGATTATTGCCTCAGAGCTGAGAGCGGCTATGCTAAGGCCTTTGGCTATGGCGATCCATGGAAAACCCAAGATGAAAACGGTCGAGTATCCCAGCGTTGGACAGCTGATCTGCCCCAATTGCGCGGTGGAAATGCCAGCATGGAGATCATCCGGAATGAGCCAGATGTGCCCGCATTTTTATTGCTCCGACTGCAACAATGCAATTCTTCGTGAAAAAGACCGCCTTATCAGCTGGAACGGTGAAAGTCTGGAGGTTTTGCACATCATTGCATCGTCTCTTCCAGATTGCGCGTGCGGCGGCAAATTTGTGCCGGGAGCAAATCCGAAGTGTCCGACTTGCCACTACGAGTTTCGACATCCGTCATCCCAGCTTGAACGGCTGAGCGATCCTCATATCATTTTGATCGACGGTACCGTGATGTACGGAGATGATGGGCCGCAATACAAGGTCCTGATCGTTCCCAAGCGAGGGGAGTAGAAAATCGTCGAGGGAGTCCGTGAGGGCAACGCTCAAATACGCTTTCACCATTCCTGCGTTGCGCTGTTCGGTGTGAACTATCGTTGAGCGGTCCGCTCCCTCATGATCCTCGCCGCACTCCTTCGCGCCGCATCCCTGCGGAATTGACCGAAGCCGGCGAAAGGCCTGCTCAGGCGTCCCTATTCCGTCGCCGTCTGCGGCCGCCGCCGGGGTCTTCGCCTTCGGCGAGAACCTTGCGTTCCGGCAGGGTGACGACGGCGGAGAGTTTCGGAAAACTGTCGACCTTGTTGGGCATGGCCATGGCGAAGACGAAATGCTCCTGGAATTTCGGCTCCAGGGCGGTTTCGATCTTTTCGATGCGGGTGACGGTGTCCTCGATCTCGCGGCGGTAACCGCGATTGAGCAAAGCCATGCGGGCGCCGGTGCCGGCGGCATTGCCGACCGCCTTGACCTTGTCGAGGTCGCAATCGGGGATCAGCCCCAGCACCATGGCATATTTCGGATCGATGAAGGTGCCGAAGGCGCCGGCCAGGCCGATGCGGTCGACATGGTCGATGCCCTGCTTGTCCATCAAAAGCTTGACGCCGGCATAAAGGGCGGCCTTGGCCAGCTGAATGGCGCGCACGTCGCCTTGCGTGATGGTGATCTTCGGTTCGCCGTCATGCAGCAGATAGGAAAAGGTGCGGCCGGTGGCCTGGATGCGGGGCGAGCGCTCGGCCAGGGAACCGTCGACCACGCCATCCTCGGAAATGATGCCGGCCAGGAACATTTCGGCGATCACCTCGATGATACCAGACCCGCAGATGCCGGTGACCCGCACCTTGGCGGCCTCCTCGGCAAAGCCAGGCTCGTTCGACCATTGCTCGATGCCGATGACGCGGAACCGCGGCTCCAGCGTCACCGGATCGATCCGCACGCGCTCGATGGCGCCGGGGGCGGCGCGCTGGCCCGACGAGATTTCCGCACCTTCGAAGGCGGGACCGGTCGGCGAGGAGGCGGCAACGACGCGGGCGGCATTGCCCAGCACGATTTCGGCATTGGTGCCGATATCGACCAGCAGCATCATCTCGTCCTGGCGATGCGGGCCTTCACACAGGGTGGCGGCGGCGGCATCGGCCCCAACATGGCCGGCGATGCAGGGCAGCATGTAGACGCGGGTGCCGGCATTCATCGGCAGGCCGATCTCGGAGGATTTGAGGTGAATGGCGCCGGAGACGGCGAGCGCAAAGGGCGCACCGCCAAGCTCGGTCGGATCGATGCCGAGGAACAGGTGGTGCATGATCGGATTGCCGACGAAGACGCTATCGAGAATATCCTGGCGCGATATGCCGCCATCGGCGCAGACCCGGTCGATCAGCGTGTTGAGCGCCTCGCGCACGGCGAGCGTCATGCCCTCGCGGCCGTCCGGGTTCATCATCACATAGGAGACGCGGCTCATCAGATCCTCGCCGAAGCGGATCTGCGGATTGGAGGTGCCGGCCGAGGCCACCGTGCGGCCCGACAGCAGCGACGATAGATGCATGGCGATGGTGGTCGAGCCGATATCGCAGGCGATGCCATAGGCCTCGTTCTTGAGGCCCGGATAAAGCGCGATGATATGCGGCCGGCCGGTCTCGTTGTCGCGGTGGATGGCGGCCGTCACCTTCCATTCGCCCTTGCGCAGGATCGTCTGCACATGGGGGATGAGGTGGAAATCGACTTCGAGATTGTCGTAGCGCCAGTCCCGGGTCAGCGCTGCCTTCAGCCGGTCGAGATCGCCGAGCGGCATGTGCATGTCGGGCTCCTCGACCTCGACATAACACATGTGGATGGCCGGGTTGCGCTCGATGACGCGGCCGTCCGAATCCTTGCGCACCACCTGGGCATTGACGGCGATATCCTGCGGCACGTCGATGACGAGATCGCCGAGCACGGTGGCCGAGCAGGACAGGCGGCGGCCGTCCTTCAGCTCGCGCTTCTCGGCATAGCGCACTTCCTTCGGCGAAAACTCCGAGATGTGGTCATTCGACGAGGTGATGCCGTGCTTGGCGAACTGACCTTCCTGCACTTCGATCTGACAGCGCCCGCAAATGCCCCGCCCGCCGCAGACGCTCTCGACATAGACGCCGAGCTGGCGTGCGGCCTCCAGCACCGGCGTGCCCACAGGGAAACGGCCGCGCTTGCCCGAGGGCATGAAGAGGACGAGGGGATCGGTGGCGTCGGTCATTCAAAGTCTTTCAAATCAACGTTGGGCTCGGCCCCTGAGCCTCGAGCAAGCGGATATTACTTGGCTACCGTCTGCTCCAGAGCCTCCCGGATCAGGCGGGTATAGGGAATACCGCGCTGTCGGGCCTTTTCCTTGACGGCCGTCAGGAGGGCTTCCGGCAACCGCATATTCAGCTGGGCGGATTTCTTTTCGAACTCGAACTGGGCGGGCTTGAAGCCCGACAGGTCGTATTCGGACAAGTCAGCCGTATCAACGAAAGCTTCCGCTTCCTCATCGGTTCTCAAAACAGGTAGTTTCTTGCCTTTGTCATTGCTCATATCGCCTGATCTCCCGCTGATGCATGAACCTTGCGCTCACCGGACGGATATAAGTCTTCGTCGCGATCCGCCGAAGGGTGAAGACTATGAAAACGTACCGTCCTTCCGTGGTCGTTCCGATCGCCCGCCATCGATCCTCATCCGTCGTTGGATCGGAATAGATGTCTGGCCCCTCTTCAAAGACCTCCTCGATTTCCGTTTTCGTCAGGCCATGTTTGGCGCATTTTGGCCAGTTGCCATCGTCCCAATCGAATCCGGAAATCTTTTGCTTCATAGCTTCATACTACACGTTTGTATAGACGAATGTAAAACAAGGCGGCGAAATTTACTCCGTCGCAGCACCCGCACCGGCCCTTGCCGCGCGGCCGCCGCGGCGGCCGGAGGAGGCGCCGGGGGCTGATGTGGAGGGGGCAGCGCCGGGCTCGGCGGGCTTGTGGTCGCGATAGGTCATGATCCAGTTGCCGCAATTGGGATCGGTGCCGTTCAAGACGTTGGCGGCGCGCACGGCTTCCATTTCCTGGGGGCGGCAGGGGTTCATGATGGCCGACGTCATGCCGGCGCCGATCACCATCGGGATGAAGCCGGCATTGATGCCGTGGCGGTGCGGCAGGCCGAAGGAGATGTTGGACAGGCCGCAGGTGGTGTTGACCTTCAGCTCGTTGCGCAGGCGATAGAGAAGCTGGAACACCTGGCGGCCGGCGTCACCCAGCGCGCCGATCGGCATGACCAGCGGATCGACGACGATGTCATGCGGCTTGATGCCATAGTCCATGGCCCGTTCGACGATCTTCTTGGCAACGGCGAAGCGCACGTCGGGATCCATGGAAATGCCGGTTTCGTCGTTGGAGATGGCGACGACCGGCACGTCGTATTTCTTGCAGAGCGGCAGGATGGCCTCGAGCTTTTCCTCCTCGCCGGTCACGGAATTGACCAGCGGCCGGCCCTTGGCCACTTTCAGCGCGGCTTCGATTGCCGCGGTGACCGAACTGTCGATCGACAGCGGCACGTCGACCAAGCCCTGCACGATTTCCATGGTCTTGACCAGCAGGCCCGGCTCGGTCTCGTTGGGGTTGACCGAGGTGACGCCGGCATTGACGTCGAGCATGGTGGCGCCGGCGGCGACCTGTTCCAGGGCATCCTTGATGACCGTGTCGAAATTGCCCTCGATCATCTCGGCGGCGAGCTTCTTGCGGCCGGTCGGGTTGATGCGCTCGCCGATGACGCAGAAGGGCTGGTCGAAGCCGATGATGATTTCTCGTGTGGCGGATGCGACGATGGTACGGGTCAATTTCAGTCCTCCGGTCGTGGCGCGTCTGGTGACGAGGTCTAGCGCGCCGGTATAGGCGTTACAAGGGCGGCAGGGCCGCGTACGGCCCTTCACAAATCAATGGGGATTTCCGGCGGCAAGGCCCGCCAGTTGCTGCTGGTCCTGTTCGTCGTGCGTGCGAATGTCATCCATGCGCTGGGCGACTTCGGCATCGCCGCGATTGGCCTCGCGCTTCCAGGGCTTGCGGCCCTTCAGCACGCCGGATTCATGGACGATCTCGGCGACATATTCCTCCTGCCGATAGGCCATGACATGCACGCCCGACACACCCTCGATCTCCTTCACCTCGTTGATGATGTCGATGCAGAGCTGCTTGCCTTCCTTCTTCTGGTCGGCAGCGCCTTCGAGGCGGGCGATGATGGGATCGGGAATATGAATGCCCGGCACGTTGGAGCGGATCCACTTGGCTGTCTTGGCGGAGGCGAGAGGCCCGACACCGACCAGGATGAAGCATTTTTCGTGCAGGCCCAGGTCGACGACCTTTTTCATATAGTCGCGGAACATCGGCACGTCGAAGCAATACTGGCTCTGCACGAATTGCGCGCCGGCCTCGATCTTCTTGGCAAGCCGGTAGGGGCGGAAATCGTATGGCGGCGCGAAGGGATTGATCGCGGCGCCGAGGAAGACCTGCGGCGGGGTGGTGAGCTTGCGGCCGGACAGGAATTTTGCCTCGTCGCGCATGGTGCGCACGGTTTCCAAGAGCGACATGCAGTCGAGGTCGAAGACCGGCTTGGCACCCGGCTGGTCGCCGGCCTGCACGCCGTCGCCGGTCAGGCACATCATGTTGGCGACGCCCATGGCGGCGGCACCGAGCACATCGCCCTGGATGGCGATACGGTTCTTGTCGCGGCAGGCGATCTGCATGATCGGCGCATAGCCCATGCGGGTCAGAAGGGCGCAGATGCCGACCGAAGACATGTGGCAATTGGCGCCGGAGGCGTCGACCGCGTTGATGCCGTCGACCCAGCCGTCGAACACCTTGGCGCGCTCGTAGACGTCGTGCGGGTCGGCGCTGTCGGGCGGGTTCAGCTCGGCGGTGACGGCGAATTCGCCGCGGCGCAGCACGCGCTCCAGCCGGCCAAGGGAGGAATGGCCGGGCAGGGGATCCAGCGGCAGGTGAATGCCAAGCGGGTTTTCGTCGATATGGGCCATGCTCAGGCGTCTTTCCGTGCGGTTTCGCGGGCGGCGGCGGCTTCCGCCGTGACCCGCAGCCAGGACGAGGTTTCGCGCAGCGACTGGTTGACCGGCTTCTGCACCGTCATGATGGCGCTTCCCTTCTCCATGGACTGGGCCCCCTTCCAGGCCTGAACCCAGACGCAAGGCATGTCCGGCTCGACCTCACAATTGCCATTGGCGCGCACGCCACCGCAGGGGCCGTTGCGCAGCTGTTTGGGACAGTTCATCGGGCAGGACATGCCCGTCGACGACAGCGCGCACTGACCGCACATGCGACAGTCGAACAGCAGGCCTTTGACATTGCGCTCGACGAAGGTGATCGGCTTTTCGACGCGCGAGTAGCCGATCGCTTTCCACACGGGATGCAGCAGCAGGAATGTGTGGGCGAAGCGGTGATAGACCCATTCGAGAAAGCGCGAATGGCGGACCGACCAGAGCCGGATGGTGTAGCTGCGGCGGGCGCGGCGGTTGGGCGACACGCCGGCCGGAGTATAGGCGCCGGTGGCGGCCTTTTTGGCCGGGGCGGCATTGCCTTTGAGATCAGGCATCGGCGCGGCCTCCGGCGTGAACCAGGGCCACCAGCCGGGCCTTGTCATAGGCCGCCTCGATCTCGGCCACGGCTTTGTCGGCCTCGGCCTCCAGATCGTCGCCGACCGGCGTCGGATCGGCCTTGCGCCATTCGGCGAGATAATCGCCGGATTCGGCAGCGCCGGTGCGCATCGCCGCCATATCGATCGCCTCGGTGAAGCGCAGCGACAGCTCGCGCTTGGCGTTTTTGCGACCCTGCTTGATGATGACCTGGGCGGGTATGTCGCGCCAGTAGACGATGATCCGATCCGCCATGTCCTTCAATCTCCCTTTGCGTCACAATGCACGCGCTTCCGACAATGGACTGCGCTTGCGACGACGTCGCATATGCTGAAATACGACGCGGCGGAGATTTACCAGATTCGCCGGGTCAAACCGACAGAGATCCATGTCCAGAGGGCGGGCGGAAATCTTAAATGCGACGGTCCGGCCGGCATGATCGGCGCAAGGCTGCCGTCGAGCGCATCACCGACGGCGCGCGACACGATGTCGAGGGCGGCGGCCGTCAGAAGCATCGGATAGGTGGAGATGAAGTCGCCTTGGGCGGGGGTGGTTCGCACCTCGTAGAGCGTGCCGCCGGTATCGGTGCCGGCATCGACCAGATGCACGGTGGCGCCGAAATTTTCGCGATCCCCTTCGACCAGCGACCAGTATCCGCCCATCTGGCCGCGATAGGCGGGATTGATGCCGGCATGCAGGTTGAGGACCGAACAGGGTATGGCGGCGAGGGCCTTCCGGCTGAGCAGGCGGGTGGAGACCAGCAGGGTGACGGCGGGTTTCAGATCGGCGATGCGTTGAAGCGTGTCGGCACCATTGATCGAGGCGACCTTGTGCACAGGAATCCGGGGATTGGGATTCGGGTCGACGCGGAAGGTTCTGCAGATCTCATCGATGCGCTTTTGCGCGGCTTTGCGCAGCAGTCGTGCGGCGATCATGGTGGCGAGCTGGCCGGTCGCCTGCAGGACCCCGAGGCGCCGGGCGCGGCGGCGCCAGATCTCGGCCTTGGATTCCGGGCTTTCCTCGATGACGTGCAGGTCGGGATAACGGGCATGGAGCGCGTTGATGACGATGGCCGGGTTTGGGCCGCCGGCGGTCATCACCACCACTCTTTTGTTTATTTCGCTCGCCATATCGACCCGAACCTTCAAAAGACCAGAGAGAACAGGGCGCCGGCCGTGCAGACGATGAAGCCGGCGATGGCGACCGAGAGCAGGCCGACCAGGCAGCCGACGAGGACGCCGGCGCCGTCGCGTTCGGAATGGGCAAAGCCGATGATGGCCAGGGCAAAGGCCGGCGGCCAGTTGCCGAGCGGAATGGGCAGCACGATGATGACGGCGAGGAACAATGCGTAGACGCCGAGGACCCGTTCGGAGACGCGGGTTCCGAGGAACCAGAAGCGCGGCAGGACCCAGGTTTCGGCCCGCTTCAGCCAAGGGCCGATGCGCTTGACGATGAGATCGAAGGTCTGCGGTTCGAAACCGTAGTCGCCGATGCGGCGCGGCAGGTAGACACGGCCGTGCGGCGAGGCGATCATCTGCCAGGCGACGAAGACCAGCGGCAGGCCGAGAATGAACGTGGCGCCGGGCGGCAGCGGTACAAGGTTTGGAAGCGCGAAAACCAGCAGGAAGGCGCCGAAGGAGCGATCCTGCAGGGCGACGGCGATGTCGCGAATGGTGATCCTGGAGGCGGACGTCCGCGACAGGCGGACGAGGAGATCGGACAAATGCTCGGGCGCTTGCGCCTCGTCTGATTTGTCGAAGGAACTGTCAAGCGTTGCCACCCTGTTGGTCATTTCTTGCCTTTTGGATTTTTGTTGACCTGGGATCATCTTGGCGGAGGTCGATTAGAAAGGGCTTAAGTCGGGGCTCGGGGCAAGGGCAATTTCGCCAATAGCGTAAAGGGCCGATTAACGGGCGGACCCGCGTCGCATGTCTGCCTTGATTTCCGCCAAAACCGGTGCGAGGAACGCGATCGTCGATTTTGTTCCATCGGGGAGAAATTTTTATGGTCACCAAGACGTCCACGCTTTCCAAGGGCCTCGCAACCGTTGCCGTGATCGGCGTGTCGCTCATCTCGCTGTCGGGCTGCGGCAATACGATCCGCGGCGTCGGGCGCGATGTCGGCAATGTTGTCGACGCGACGCAGGATGCCGGCCAGAGCGTGGCGAATTCGGTGAAGTGACGCCGTCGGTGATTAGAGGGCCGCGAGTTCGGTCTTGAGGTCGCCATAGCCGGTAAAGCGATATTCGTAGGCAAGCCCCAGAAACGCGGCGGCTTGCCTGGCCTTGTCCTGCAGAACAGGGTCTGCCTCCTGGGAGAGGTAGACCAGTTTGCGGTAGTTTGAAAAATACATGTCGCGCAGTTCTGGATGGCGGTCGAGGCCGAGCGGCTCGACCACGAAGGCCTCGAACTGACGGGCCAGGAAATCGGTCAGGAAAAACGAGGTGAAATCCTCGTCCCAGCGCGCCTCGAAATCGGCGTTTCCGGCAAAGAAGGAATAACAGTGGGGACCGGACAGCCGGGTTATGCCTTCCCGCTCGCAAATGGCGTCGATGGCGCCACCGGTGCCGCAATCGGCGTACCCCACGAAAATCCGTTCCGCACCCTCGGCCCTTGCCTCGGCAATGGCTTTTTCGAGGCCCGGCGCAATCTTTTGCGGATGGGAATGCCAGATGGCGGGCAGGCATTGCAGCGCGACATGATCCATCCGATTGACCCGGACAATGGCCATGATTTCCCGGGCGATGGCGCCGCAGGCGATCACGTGAACCTTTTGCCGAGTTGTGCGTTGTTCCATCGCTAAGCCTTTAAACCAACCGATTGTCGATCAAGGGGTCATTCTACCATGTATGCCAAAAAAATTCCCGCCGCCGCTGTTCTCGTTCTCGCCGTCCTGTCGCTGAGCGCCTGCGGCAATACCATTCGCGGCATGGGCAAGGATACGGCCAATACGGTCGACGCCACGCAGGCCGCCGGCCGCAATGTCGAACAGGCTGCCCAGTAACACTGGACCCAAGGGAGGGGATGAACGATGTCGCTCTCTGTCACCGCCAAATTGAGCGCCGCCTATATCCTGGCGGTGCTTTTGTCCGCAGCCGGACATTCCGCATGGGACGCCGGCCGCTCCACAGAGATGGCCTCGATGGTGCCGGCGGATCTTGCCGCCGGCTCCGGATTGACCGGGCGCTAGACGTCCGGTCTTTTAGCCTCAGGCGCGACCGGCCAGCCGGTTGTGCTTGCGGTTGATGAAGTCCTTCGCCGTTTCGACGGCCACCGCCGCATCGCGACAATAGGCGTCGGCGCCCACGGCCCTGCCGAACTCCTCGTTGAGCGGCGCGCCGCCGACCAGCACGATGTAATCATCGCGCATGCCCTTTTCCTTCAGCGTATCGATGACCACCTTCATATAGGGCATGGTCGTGGTCAGAAGTGCCGACATGCCGAGAATGTCCGGCTTCTCGCGCTCGATGGCTTCCAGATAGTTTTCGACCGGATTGTTGATGCCGAGATCGATGACGTCGAAACCGGCCCCTTCCATCATCATGCCGACCAGGTTCTTGCCGATATCATGGATATCGCCCTTGACGGTGCCGATCACCATCTTGCCCTGCTTCGGGGCGCCGGTGGCGGCCAGCAGGGGGCGCAGAATGGTCATGCCGGCCTTCATGGCATTGGCCGACAGCAGCACTTCCGGAACGAACAGGATGCCGTCGCGGAAGTCGATACCGACGATGCGCATGCCTTCGACCAGAGCCTGGGTCAGAACATCGTAAGGCGTCCAGCCGCGATCGAGCAGGATGCGCGTGCCCTGCTCGATTTCCTCTTTCATGCCGTCGTAGAGGTCATCATGCATCTGCTGCACAAGTTCTTCGTCGGACAGATCTTCGAGAATGATTTCGTCGTCTGACATGATGGTGCTTTCCGATTGGCTCGATCGCGATTCAGTGTCGCAGTCATCAGAGACTGCATGATCAGCAGTTAAACCTCAATATCGCTAAAAACTCTTTTCGATAGCGACGCCGTACCCTTGAAAAGCGACGGTAACGGACCAACGATGTCTGTTCCGTGCAAGTGGTTGGCGCATTAAGGAAGGTTTGAGATCGGAATTCGAATAGCATAGAGACATGACAGAGCGCGGAGAGCGCCAGAGCGAGGAACGACCATGGACGATATCACAGAGCAGTCAGGCGCCGCCGGCCGGCGGTCGCGTGGAGAGGGACGGGGAGCGGCTGCACGGCGCGCCTCGCGGACCGGCGGCGGAGCCGGGCCGTCGCTTCCCTATATCCAGCGCAAGATCGGCGTCTATGAGGTCCTCGATGAGGAAGGGCTGCAACTGATCGAACGCAATGCCGATATCGTGCTCGAAGAAATCGGCATCGAGTTTCGCGACGATGCCGAGGCGCTTGATTTGTGGAAGCAGGCCGGCGCCGATGTGCGCGGCCAGCGCGTGCATTTCCCGAAAGGTCTGTGCCGCGAACTCTTGAAGACCGCGCCGTCGGTTTTCACCTGGCATGCCCGCAATCCGGAGCGCAATGTGCAGATCGGCGGCAATGCCACGGTCTTCGCGCCGGTCTACGGCCCTCCCTTCGTACGCGATCTTGAAGGCGTGCGCCGCTATGCGACGATCGAGGATTTCCGCAATTTCGTGAAGCTGGCCTATATGGCGCCGTCGATCCATTCGTCGGGCGGCACGGTCTGCGAGCCGGTGGATATTCCGGTCAACAAGCGCCATCTCGACATGGTCTACAGCCATATCAAATATTCCGACAAGCCGTTCATGGGCTCGGTGACGGCGCCCGAGCGCGCCGAAGACACGATCGCCATGGCCAAGCTGGTGTTCGGTGACGATTTCGTCGAGAACAACTGCGTGACGCTCAACCTGATCAATGCCAATTCGCCGATGGTGTTCGACGAAACCATGGTCGGGGCACTGAAGGTCTATGCGCGCCACAACCAGGCCAGCGTCGTCTCGCCGTTCATCCTGTCGGGCGCCATGAGCCCGGTGACGGTCGCCGGCACGCTGACGCAGATTCTCGCCGAAGTGCTGGCGGGCGCCTCGTTCACGCAGCTGATCCGCAAGGGTTCGCCGGTGCTGTTCGGCACGTTTGCCGCCTCCATCTCGATGCAGTCGGGGGCGCCGACCTTCGGCACGCCGGAGCCGTCGCTGGTCTCCTACGGCGCGGCGCAGCTGGCGCGTCGTCTCGGCCTGCCGTTCCGCACCGGCGGTTCGCTGTGCGGCTCCAAGGTGCCGGACGCCCAGGCCGCCCATGAAAGCGCCAATACGCTCAACACCACGCTTTTGGCCGGCACGAATTTCGTGCTGCATGCGGCCGGATGGCTCGAAGGCGGTCTGGTGTCGTCCTACGAGAAGTTCATGATCGACCAGGACCAGCTCGGCATGATGCAGAAGATGGCCATGGGCGTCGACCTGTCGGAAGACGGCCAGGCGATGGACGCGATCCGCGAAGTCGGCCCCGGCAGCCACTATCTCGGCTGCTCCCATACCCAGGCCAATTTCCAAACCGCTTTCTACCGTTCGGCGCTGATGGACAACAATTCCTTCGAACAGTGGGAGATCGAAGGCGAGAAGCGCATCGAGGACCGCGCCAATGCGCTGTGCCGCTCATGGCTCGACAGTTACGAAGCGCCGCCGCTCGATCCTGCCATCGACGAGGCGCTGCTCGCCTTTATCAAGGACCGCAAGGATTCGATGCCCGACGCTTTCACCTGAAGGCATCCCGACACCGCCAGGGAGCAAGGCGGCGCGCGACAGGTGGCTGATATGATTCAAGAATCGGTCTGGCGTCCGCACTACAAATACGAGGGGCCGCGATGAGCGGCCTTTCTCTTATTCTCGAGGAGTTGGCACGGGCGTTGGAGCCGCATGGCTTGCTTTTGCGTGGTGTCGTGCCCTTCGAGCCGGGGCAGGGCGGCCCTGACCTTGCCGATGGCAAGCCGGCGCTAACGCTCGTGCTGATCGGCAATGCCGGCGGATCGCTGTGGGAGCCGTTCAGCCGCTGGCGAAAGCTGCAGCCGGATCGCGGCGGCCCGGATCCGCTCGATCGCTGGTCGGCGCAAGTGATAGGCCCGCTGGCCACACGTTATGGCGCGACCGCCTATTTTCCATCCGACCAGCCTTACCAGCCGTTCCAGCAATGGGCGATGCGGGCCGAAGGCCTGAAGGCCTCGCCGCTCGGCATTCTCATTCATCCGCTCTACGGGCTGTGGCATGGCTATCGCGGCGCCCTGGGCTTTGCCGAGGCCCTCGACGGCGGGGCAGAACAGCGACATCAGCCGCAGCCTTGCGAGACATGCATCGGCAAGCCGTGCCTTACGCACTGTCCCGTGGAAGCCGTCGGCATGGAGCGCTTCGATGTAGCGTCTTGCCGGTCGTATCTTTCGAGCGATGAAGGCAAGGCCGGATGCATGGTGAAGGGCTGTGCGGCCCGAAATGCCTGTCCCATCGGGGCGGCCTACCGGTATCCGGCAGGCCAGCTCCGTTTTCACATGCAGGCGCTGAAGCGCCTGTAACAGCTGCGCCTCAGGCGGCCTTGGCCATCACCTGCTTGCGGGCGGCCGGGCGGGCCGCCTTCTGCGGCAGGAGGGCGATCAGTTCGTCGGCGAGCTGGGCAGCGTTTTCGAGTGCCTTGCCGAGATTGCTGACCTCGTCGGGGTTCAGCGCCTGCAGAGCGCCGCCCTTGTCGAAAATGTCGCGATAGGCCGCACGTTCGGCAATCGGCGTCCTGAGGGTCGGAATGGCGCGGCTGGCCAGGAAATCCTTGGCGGCCTGCAGGGCGCGGGTGGTGACGGCGGCGTTGACGCGGGTCAGCACCACCGAATGAGGCACCTGAATGCCGCAGCGGCTGTCCAGTTCCTTCAGCAATTCCAGCACTTCGGCGCCGCCGGCGGCATCCATGGCACAACCCTGAACCGGGATCATCACATGATCGGCAAGGCCGACAGCCTTGGCGAGAAGGGCATCATGGCTGCTCGGCAGATCGATCAGAATATAGCCGCCGCGCTTCTTGGCCTTGGCGGTCATCTCCTCGATCGTCTCTTCGGTCACGCCGGAGGCAACCGAGATCAGCTTGCCGGCGCCGGCAATGGCATGCCAACGGCTGATCCAGCCGCGCGGGTCGGTATCGAGAATGGTGACGCGATTGCCGCGGCGGGCAAGTTCGGAGGCGAGGATGAGGGTCGCCGTGGTTTTTCCGGCGCCGCCCTTGGTATTGGCAAAAGTGATGACTGGCATAACAGTTCCTCTGGAAATCAGTGATCGAGCCTGTTGATCGCTCTTGAAACGGGCAGCGCCGAATCCATGCTGCGTGGGAATGAGTTTTGGCAATTATGGTTAATGAAACGTAAATGGCGGATACTGTTGATTAACACCTGTGGCCGATTGCGAACCGGTCAGCCGCCGCAGGTGTTCGACGAAGAGGCATTGCAGCGTATGATCTTGTTTCGAATTGGTTTTCTGCTGCTTGGCCTGCTTTGTGGCGCTACCGGCGCCCTCGGGGCACCATCGTGTCGCGACCTGGGATTTCGCCAATCACACTATACCGTCTGCCAGTTCGACCCGGCGCGCCAGACGATTCGCATCTACGATCGCAGCCCGGACGGGCAGCCGTTCGGCGGGTTTGATTCGCTGGCCCGGCAGTTGTGGAAGGAGCGCCACACGCTGGTCTTTGCCAGCAATGGCGGCATGTATCACGACGACCTGTCGCCGGTCGGGCTGTTCGTCGAGTATGGGATCGAGCGCCAGCCGATCAGCACTGCCGGCGGTTGGGGAAACTTCCACCTGCTGCCGAACGGCGTGTTTTTCCTGAAAGACGGACGGGCCACCGTCATGGAGACGCAGGCCTATCTGCGGGCAGGGGTGGCGCCGGATTTCGCGACGCAATCAGGCCCGATGCTGGTCATCGACGGCCAGATGCATCCCCGCTTCCTGCCCGACAGCGACAGTCTGAAGCGGCGCAATGCGGTCGGTGTCGATGCGCGGGGCCAGGTGTTTTTCGCAATTTCGCAAGATACGGTGCGGTTCTACGATTTTGCGCTGCTGTTTCGCGACGAACTTCACTGCGCCAATGCGCTTTATCTGGACGGCACGATTTCAAGCGTGATGATTGCCGAGCGTGGCCGGCGCGACGATGTCTTTCGGCTTGGACCTGTTATCGCGGTGATCGGCAATCTGCCGGACTGAATTCCGTGGCTCAGGTGGGAGATTTCGGAAAGGCGCGCTCAAGCCCGCCGGAGCGCGTCAGCCCATCACGGAAGGCCATATAGGCCGGGTGCTGGCTCGAGCGGGCGGCTTCCATCAGGCGGATCTGCAGGCGTGCAGGGGCATGGTTGCCGAGCCACTCGCCGCAGCGTCCGAGCTTTAGCGAATTGAGGAAACGCGATGCGGAGGCGGCGTCGAGATAGACCGCCAGCCCTTCGAGCAGGCGCTCGTCCTGCAGCGGGTTTTCCAAGAGCAGCGCCAGATAGGACTGGTCGGCCTCCTGTAGTCCGGCCAGCTTGTCGGCCACCGTCTTGGCGTCCGGAAAGGATGTCGATGGACTTGTCATGGGGGCCTCCCGTCGCGTTGCAGGTCTATCTCGATTCTGTCATTAGAGCGGGACGGGGAAGGGTGCAAACCTCTTTCCTTCTCGGTCCCGTTGAAAATGATGAAAACCGATCCCGTCCTTCCTTGCCCGCTCATGCCCTGCACCGGGCTAAAAGGTTGACAGAACGGCGAGCAATCCAGAGGTTTATCCAAGGGGCCGGCGATTCGCGGCCTGCCCCGTTATCGATTGGCGGTTGCGATGCTGTCCGTCGCCGCCCGGAGTCAGAAATGCCTGAACTGTCCCTCTGCATGCCGAGCCATCGGAACCTCGAAAACTCCCGCCGCTCGATCGAAAGCGCGGTTGCCTATTGCGAGGCGCGCGATGCCGTGCTGATCGTGTCGGACAATTCGGGCGATGCGCAAAAGCAGGCCGTCCTGAAAGACCTGTCGCCGCGGCTGGTGCTGGTTGATTCCGGGAATGCTAGCGCCATCGAGAACATGGAACGGGCGCTCGATGCGGTGCGCACCACCTTTGTGATGCCGATGGGCGACGACGACGAGATCCGCTTCGATGCGAGCCTGCCGGCCTTCGACCTGGCGTCGCTCGGCTATGACTATATCGGCGTGACGCCGGTCAGCGTGCCGTTCACGACGCGACACGGCGACATGCCGGCCAAGGGCTTTGCGCTGGACTCGAACGATCCCGGCGAGCGCATGAGCGCCTATATGGCCAAGGCGCAAGGCAATAACAGCCTCTATTACAGCATGTATCGCCGCGACGTGTTCGTGTCGCTGGTGCATGCCTTCACGCAGCACCATCCGACCAAGGGCAGCTATTGCGACTGGGCGCTGAGCCAGGCGCTGGTTTCCTATGGCAAGATGGCGCACGATCCGGGCACGACCTTCCGCTACAACATGGACAAATGGGATTCCGCCGGGAAGATCGCCGAAATGTACCAGGCGCTCTATACCGGTGTCGGCCTGCCGGTGGGCTCGGAAAAATTCGAGAACCTGTTGATGTATCTCGATGTGTTTATTCTTTCGACCCGTCCGGGCACGCCTCTGCCGCAGGACCAGCGCCAGAAGCTGGCCCTGTCGATCAATAGCCGGCTGCTCGGCCCGTTCATCAAGCAGGTCGCCAACAATCCGGACAATTTCGACGGAACGGTGCGGCATCTCTCAAGCATGGTGCTTGATGAGCAAGACAGCTTCGGCCAGTTCCAGATCGCCCTTCTGATGGTCGACAAGGTGCAGCCGGGTCTGAAAGACCGCTATGTCGAATTTCTGAAAGCGGTGATGACGCCGGGCTGATCAGGCGCCGGCGTCTATTTCCAATCGAACGATCAGCCGCGACGACGTGTGCGCTTCTCGCGGTTCGATTCGGCCGGCGCTTCGCTGGCCGACTTGTTGCGTAGCGGTCCGATGCGGTCGACGATCGTCTCGATGGTCGGACGCGGGCCGGGCGTATAGCTGTCGAGGGCGGCGCGCATGGCGGCGAGGTGGCCGCAGGAGGTTCCGCAGCAGCCGCCGATGATTTTCGCGCCGGCGTCGCGGGCAAGGCGTGCATAATCAGCCATCAGCGGCGGCGTGCCGGAATAATGGATCTCGGCGCCGCGGAACTCCGGAATGCCGCAATTGCCTTTGACGATGACGGTGGCGGTCGGATCGGCCTGGGTCATGTCGAGCAGGCTGGAGAGAATGTCGGAAGCGCCGACGCCGCAATTGGCACCGACCGCCAGCGGTCCGGCACCGATGTCCTTGGCAACCGCATGGATGTCCTTCGGATCAAGGCCCATCATCGTCTTGCCGGCCGTGTCGAAGGAGCCCGTGTAGACATAGGGCAGGCCGACCTTGGTTGCAGCTTCGGCTGCGGCACGGATTTCGTCGACGGCCGACATGGTCTCGATCCAAGCGACATCGACACCACCGGCCTTCAGGCCTTCCATCTGCTCGACGAAGGCCGAGACGGCATCCTCGTAGGACATGGCACCGAGCGGGATCAGCAATTCGCCGGTCGGGCCGACGGAGCCGCCGACGATGACCTTGCGCGGCGCCTTGTCGGCGACCGAACGGGCGATTTCCGCGGCCTTGCGGTTCATCTCGAACACCCGGTCATCGGCATTGTGCAGCTTCAGGCGATGGCGGGTGCCGCCGAAGGAATTGGTGAGGATGATATCAGCGCCGGCATCGACGAAATCCTGGTGCAGCTTGACGATGCGGTCCGGGTGGTTCTCATTCCACATTTCCGGAGCCTCGCCGGCCTCCAGTCCCATGGCGAACAGATTGGTGCCCGTGGCGCCATCGGCGAGCAGAACACCTTTCTCAGCCAGGAGTTTCGAAAGCGGATTGGAAGCGACGGGCATGGCGATATCCTTTGAAGAACCTTTGCCCAATGATATAAAGACTTCTTTATATGTCTGCAATGCAGAGTGCCAAGAAATCGACCGGAGCGCGCCGATCGGACGCGCCCCGGTCGATTGCAACCGGGTCCTATTCGGCAGCCATCTGTGTGTCGAGATGGCTGGTCGGCGTGACCATGGCGGAAATGATGGCAGAGAGATCGACAAAGCCGACCGGGTTGCCATTGTCGTCGACGACATGGGCCAGTGACTGATTGGCATCGGTCATCGCCTTGGCAGCCGTTTCCAGCACGGTATCGGCAGGCAGGGGAAGACCGCTCGGGGCCGAGGTCAGCGGCTGCATGATGGTCTTGACCTGGATCACCCGGCCGCGGTTCACCTCCTTGACGAAGGCCGAGATGTAATCGTCGGCCGGCGTCAGGACGATTTCCTGGCCGGTGCCCTGCTGCACGACTTTGCCGTCGCGCAGGATGGCGATCTTGTCGCCGAGCCGCAGCGCTTCATCAAGATCGTGGGTGATGAAGACAACGGTCTTCTTCAGCTCTTTCTGCAGGTCCAGTAGGACCGACTGCATGTCGACGCGGATGAGCGGATCGAGCGCCGAATAGGCCTCGTCCATCAGCAGGATATCGGCATCGTTGGTCAGTGCCCGGGCCAGCCCGACGCGCTGCTGCATGCCGCCCGAGAGCTGGTTGGGATAATGGTTCTCGAAGCCGGCCAGGCCGACCCGTTCGATCCAGTACTGTCCCTTCTTCAAACTCTCGTCGCGGCTGATGCCCTGGATGTCGAGGCCGTAGACCGTATTCTCCATGACGGTACGGTGCGGCAGGAGCGCAAACTTCTGGAACACCATGGCGGTCTTGTGCCGACGGAATTCCCGCAACTCGCTCTGATCCATCTTGCAGACATCGACGCCGTCATAGAGGACTTCGCCGGCCGTCGGCTCGATCAGCCGGTTGATGTGGCGGATCAGGGTGGACTTTCCCGACCCCGACAGGCCCATGACGACGGTGATGCCGCCGGCCGGCATGGAGATGGAGATATCCTTCAACCCCAGGACATGGCCGTGCTTCTCGTTCAGTTCGGCCTTCGACAGGCCGTTCTTGACGGCCTCGATATAGCTTTGGCCGGACGGGCCGAAGATCTTGTAGAGTTCGCGGATTTCAATGCCGTGACTAGCCATGGACGACCTCCGAGTGCTTCTGAAGCCGCTTGCCATAGGCCTGGCTGGTGCGGTCGAAGATGATGGCGATGGCGACCAGGGCAAAGCCGTTCAGGAAGCCGATGGTGAAATACTGGTTGGTGATGGCCTGCAGCACGTTCTTGCCGAGACCGCCGACGCCGATCATCGAGGCGACGACGACCATGGCGAGCGACATCATGATGGTCTGGTTGATGCCGGCCATGATGGTGGGCAGCGCCAGCGGGATCTGCACATTCATCAATTTCTGCTGGTTGGACGAGCCGAAGGCGTCTGCCGCTTCGAGAACTTCCTTGTCGACCAGCCGGATGCCGAGATTGGTGAGCCTAATCATCGGCGGCACGGCATAGATCACCACGGCGATCAGGCCCGGAACCTTGCCGATGCCGAAGATCATCACGACGGGGATCAGGTAGACGAAGCTCGGCATGGTCTGCATGACGTCGAGGGCCGGATTGATGACGGCCTGGACCCGGTCGGAGCGCGCCATGAGGATGCCGATCGGTATGCCGATCACGATGGAGATCAGCGTACAGACCGTGACGATGGCCAGCGTGATCATCGTGTCTTCCCAAAGGCCGACGAGGCCGATGACGAGCATGGAGAGCGCCGTGCCGATGGCGATCCGCGTGTTGCGGCTCGTCAGGTAGACGACGGCCACAAGGGCCACGAGAAAGACGATCCACGGCGCATCGACGAACACGTCCTGCAGCCAGTTCAGGAACCATTGCAGCGGCTGCAGCAGGTTATCCAGAAAGTCGCCGTAAGCGCGCACGAAGGCCTTGAAATTGGTGTCGACGGTCAGCTTGAACACGCGCATGTAGCTGTCGTCGATCTTGGGGAAATCGCAGAGGATCTCCGGAATGTAATTGCAGATGCCAGAAGCCATGTCAGTTCCCCTTTTTGAACCCGTTCATTCGGCTGGCGGGTCCGTATGGCTTTCCAGACCTTCTTATGCCACCCCTTTGTTCCGTCTCCAGAACAAGCGGAGACTGCACAGCCCCTTTAAGGGATTTTTCTGCGGGTATGATTTTCTGTCTGCGACCTTATGAGGACGCGACCAGAAGCAGTCGCCTGCCGTGGCAAGCATAAAGGGAAGACGGACCGATGGGTCCGTCTTCCATTATCGTGCAACGATCAGAGGTCGGCCTTGACTTTTTCGGCGACATCCGGGGCGACCCAGGTGGTCCACATGTCAGGAAAGGTTTCGAGGAAGTACTTGGCGGCATCCTCATTGGTGCCCTGGTTCTCGTCCATCCAGGCCAGAACCTTGCCGACCGTCTGGTTGTCCCACTTGCGGACCTTCACGTAATCCATGGCAACGCCGGCGTTTTCAGAGAACCGCTTTGTCACCACCGAGTAGACGTCGGAAACCGGATAGGAATTGACCTTCGGATCCGGGCAATCGGCAACGGCCGTGCAGGCATCCCAGTTGGCCTTGTCGTGCTCGACGCCGAAGCTCAGCTTGACCATCTCGTATTTGCCGAGAATGGCGGTCGGCGCCCAATAGTAGCCGATCCAGCCGGTCTTCTTTTCAAAGGCATTGGCAATGGAGCCATCGAGGCCGGCTGCCGAGCCGGTATCGATCAGTTCGAAGCCCTTGTCCTTGGCGCCGAGTGCCTTGTAGAGGTTGGCGGTCGAAATCTGGCAGTTCCAGCCCGATGGGCAATTGTGCACGGCACCCTTGGACGGATCTTCCGGCGCCGGGAAGAGTTCCGGATGCTTCAGGGCATCTTGAACCGTCTTGATATCAGGATGGGCATCGGCGAGGAATTTCGGGATCCACCAGCCTTCGACGCCGCCGTCGCTGAGCAGCGGAGCGAGCTGGATCAGGCGGCCTTCGGCGATGGCGGCATCCAGGGGCACGCGGACTGAGTTGACCCAGAGTTCCGGTGCCAGATCCGGCTCTCCCTTTTCGTTCATCGAGGCAAAGGTCGGCATGGTGTCGCCGGTGACCATGGTCACCTTGCAACCGTAGCCGCTTTCCAGGATGATCTTGTCGACATAGGCCGCGACGCCGGCCGATGCCCAGTTCATTTCAGCGATGGAGACGTCGCCACAATCGGCGGCCTGCACGGAGCCCGCCAGCGCGAAAACGCCGGTTGCGAAGAGGGTGGAAGCGAGGAGCTTCTTCATGATGATAAGACCTCCCAGTCTTAATCTGCAGCATACAAAGGACGGGATATGCCTGGCACTGCTCTTCCGGGCATTCCAATGGCGAGGTTCAAGAGTCCGATCCGCCGCCGTTCCAAGGGTTCGGCGAACGGGCAATTCGGGCCGGCTGAATTCCGTCTCTTTGAGGACTGCGTAACCCTGTCGCAGCCCTGTCGCGTTTTGTGCCAGCCTTCGCAGCCTAAGGGTTCCAGCACAGAAATCAACCGCCTCCTCGCTGTGGCGCGCACCAGTCCGGCGGTGCAACCCTTTGTAACACCTCGACTTCGAGCATCAATCCGGGCAATTGACCGTGTTGTGGGCTAACGATTGCCTGTTAAAGTCGCAGCAACGGCCAGCGGAACGAAAGGCGCCGAAATGTCACGCCCGAGATGAGACCTTTGGTGTCGCGAACGCGCCAATAGCGGGCGTTGAAATTTTTTTGTCGGAAGAACGATTATTTTTGCATTTTTCCCGCTGCCGGGGCGAGACGGCATGCCGACCGAGTGTCGGAGGCCCGAAAAATGGGCCGCGGCAATCGCAGCGACCCGGCCGGATCGCGTTCAGGACGATACCGGGGATGTGTCGCCTGCCGCATTCCGGCAGGCCTGTTTTCGGCGTTTTAGGCCAAGAACTGTGTGTGGCCGACCGGCCGGAGGATCAGCCGGCGCTCCAGGTGCGGATGAAACGCGTGTTGCCAAGACGCGGGAAGAGCTGCTCCGTGCGGCTCTCGCGAACATTCTTCGGGGTCTTGGAATCCCAGGCGATCTGCAGGCTATTGTTCTGGCTGAAAATATAGAGCATTGGGTGTTTCCTTGGTGCCGGCTCTTTGGCGAGCCGATCGGTTGATTTCGACGTGGAGATAATCCTATTCGGGCCGCTCCGCCATGGCGGAAGTCGTCATGGAATGTCGCATTTTGACGATGCGACAAACCGCCATGGGAAACGGCTCATGCATGTCGGAAAACGATGGCGCATCAGGCTTGAATCGCGGCAAGAAGACGGCAAAACAGTGGTTTTCGAAAGAGCGTCTTGAAGGAGATTGCGACATGACAAAAACCGTCATGCTTCAGGGCACCGGCTCGGATGTCGGAAAGACGATACTGGTGGCCGGGCTCTGCCGGCTGGCCGCCAACCGCGGCCTGACGGTGCGGCCGTTCAAGCCGCAGAACATGTCGAACAATGCCGCCGTGGCCGATGACGGCGGCGAGATCGGCCGGGCGCAATGGCTGCAGGCCATGGCGGCGCGCGTCCGCTCCAGCGTGCACATGAACCCGGTGCTGTTGAAGCCGCAGAGCGAAACGGGCAGCCAGATCATCCTGCAGGGGCGGGTGTGGGGCCAGGCGGCCGGCCGCGACTACCAGCGGCTGAAGCCGCAACTGCTGGAGGCGGTTCTCGAGAGTTTCGAGGAGGTCAAACGCGGCGCCGACCTGGTGATCGTCGAGGGTGCCGGATCGCCGGCGGAAATCAACCTGCGCGCCGGCGATATCGCCAATATGGGATTTGCGACGCGGGCCGGCGTGCCGGTGGTGCTGGTCGGCGATATCGACCGCGGCGGGGTGATCGCCTCGCTGGTCGGCACCCATGCCGTTCTGTCGCAGCCGGACCGGCAGATGATCCGCGGCTATATCATCAACAAGTTCCGCGGCGATGTCTCGCTGTTTTCAGACGGCATAACGGCGGTTGGCGCCCATACCGGCTGGCCCTGTTTCGGCGTCGTGCCGTGGCTCAAATCGGCGGCGCGACTGCCGGCCGAGGATTCCGTGGCGCTGGAGCGGCTGGTGAGGTCCTCGGCGGGCGCCGTCAAGATCGCCGTGCCGGTTCTGTCGCGCATCGCCAATTTCGACGATTTCGATCCGCTGGCGGCCGAGCCCTCGGTGGACCTGGTGTTCGTCCGGCCGGGCGAGCCTTTGCCGGCGGACGCCGCGCTGATCATCCTGCCGGGATCGAAATCGACGATCGGCGACCTGGAGGATTTTCGGCGCAATCGCTGGGACCGGGATCTCAGCCAGCATATGCGGCGCGGCGGCCGGGTAATCGGCATCTGCGGCGGCTACCAGATGCTCGGCCGGGTGGTCGACGATCCGCTCGGGCTGGAGGGCAGCGCCCGCTCGGTCGACGGGCTGGGGCTGCTCGACGTCGAGACGCAGATGGCGCCGGAAAAGACGGTGCGCAACAGCCGGGCGCACTCGCTGGAATACGATGTGGCGCTGTCGGGCTACGAGATTCATCTGGGCGTGACGCGCGGGCCGGATTGCCTGCGGCCGGCGATCAGCATCGACGGGCGGGCCGATGGTGCCGTGTCGGTCGACGGGCGGGTGATGGGCACCTATCTGCACGGGCTGTTTGCCAATGACGCCTATCGGGCGGCGCTGCTCAGGCAATTCGGGGTGGAACAGGCGGGCGAAAATTATCGCGACGGCGTCGATGCGGCGCTGGACGGGGTGGCCGCCGAGCTGGAGGCCGTGCTGGACAAGACCTGGTTGGACGATCTGATGGGGTAGGGGAGCGGCGACGGGCGCAAGCCCCGGCATGCGTCAAAGGACTACCTCGTCGCTTAAGCCTCCGGCTCGCCATTGCCCGGTGTGCGGCGGCCGAACAGGGTCTCGGCGACCAGCCAGAAGGTCAGCGCCCAGGCGGCACCCGCCACCCAGCCGGCGAGCACGTCGGTCGGCCAATGGACGCCGAGATAGATGCGGCTGATGCCGATCAGCAGCGTCAAGATCACGCCGACCGAGAAGACGAAGATGCGCAGCCGCCAGCTCGACTGGGCGCGGGCCACCAGCGCGCCGAGCGTCAGATAGGCCACCGCCGACATCATCGCATGGCCGCTTGGAAAACTGAGCGTCTGCACCTCGACCAGATGCGGCACCACATCCGGGCGCGCCCGCTCGAAGACATATTTCAACAGCGACGAGACGAGCGAGCCGAGCGCAATGGCGATCGCCACCAGCACGCCCGAGCGGTATTTGCCGGCGGCCACCAGATAGGCCGTGGTCAGAACGGTCATCAGGGTGATGACGGTAAAGCCGCCGAGACTGGTGATGTCGCGAAAGGCCGATTCCAGCCATGCAGGTCCGATGGGCAGGCTGAGATCGCTGGGCGACCGCAGAGAAAGCAGGATCACCCGGTCGAAGGCGTGACTTTCCTTTTCGAGCACGTCTTCGGCGACCGCGACGAACAGGAAGACCAGACCGGCCAGGCCGATGAGCGCGCTGAGGATTCGGGGCTCGATCCGTCGGGCTAAGCTTTTGAGGGGCAATCTATAGGGCATCGAACCTCTTCGGGATTTTGTCGCGTGTCGCCCATATAAGGAGGACGGACATGGCTTTCCAGCGGGCCGGAGCCGCTGTCGCCTCGATGCGCACCCGTCGACAAGGAGCGACATAGAGCGGCCACGTTGTTTCGCGGCAGCAGGAGAGACGTCAATCAACCTGCCCGACCCCGTCCTATAGATGACGGCAGCCGCGCCCAGAGGGGCTTGTGTCAGATTTTGTCGCGAAGGGAAACCACGGATCTCAGCCGGCGCCGACGTTTTCTACGGCGGCGCCGGTTTATCCCGCGATTAGCGCCGGGATCGGACACGAAGGGCTTCGATCAGCCGGTGAACCTTTTCGGTGCCATAGACGATATCTTCGCGCGGCAGATGCACGGTGATCTCGATGTCGTTCCAGCGCCCGCCGTTTTCGCGGGCATAGATGACCGCGGCGCGCAGCGAGCGGACCTGCACCGCCGGTGTGTCGGGGGTCCAGAATTGCACCGAGCAATCGACTTCGGCAAATTCGGTGAAAGCCTTGATAGGATCCAGAGCCATCTCGGCCTCCTTGTGGCGATTGCGCCCGCCGGCATGGGTGAAAACATAGCGGTCTTGACGAGATTGTTTGGCGGAAGAGGTGGGATTCGAACCCACGGTACGGTTTCCCGCACGCCGGTTTTCAAGACCGGTTCCTTAAACCACTCGGACACTCTTCCGTATCGTCGATCCCTAGTCTTTCCGCATCGGTGCAGGGCAAGTCTTGCCGGAACCGCGGGAGAGACCGCAAATCGTGGTTTGCTGGCTTTATAGCCTTTGGGATTGCAGCGTCAACAGGTTCCGCGCGGTCTTGCTTCGCCTCGACGCCTCTGGGCGAACCCGTCGAAGGCGCGGGCGGGCGGTTCAGGCGCTGACCAGGATATTGGCCTCGACTGCGGCGTCGATGAAGGCCTTGCGGGCGTCTTCGGGCTTCTGCTTTCCGGCATCCACGGCGGCGCAGACGGCAAGGGCGCGGTCGAGCGCCGTGCCGTCTTCCATCGGCCAGTCCTCGATCAGGGCCCAGGCGGCGGCCTGGGTGGTGTCGATCTTCGTTTCGCTCGGTGTCTCGCCGATCAGCACGGTGACGGGCTTGGACCAGGGTGTATTCATGGGCGGAGGGTTCCCGTGTTCGGATTTCCTGCTCCATATACCGTTTCCGTCGACCTGGCGAGGCCGGGCCAGGCGGGAGCGGACGGTTCCCGACACCTGGTTTGCTTCGCGCAAGATTAACTCTTTAGTAACCATACAAGAGCTTGGATGAATTGCATGTTGCGCATATTCGCAATTTCGCCATTTTGTGGGATTGCTATGGGAGTGTGACATGCTTCACGCCAGGGGACAGGATTTTGAAGCTTGAATTCCAGACATCGTTGCACGCCCAGGTCGGATCTTGTTGATAACCATGCGTAAGCCGACCTTGAAAGCGTGCCGTGCATCGCTCACTGTCAGCGCCAGACTGGCGGTTGTCGCCGTGCTCGGCGTCAGTGCGGCTGCGTGCACCTCGACGACCCATGCCAGCAAGTCGGGCAGCCGGTCCAAGGAATATTTCGCCGAATCCGAATATGGGGTGAAGGCGAGCCCGCGGGTGACCACCTCTGGCGCCGTGCCGAAAGGCGGCGGGCGCGCCATGGTCGGCAAACCCTATCAGGTGCGCGGCAAGACCTATGTGCCGAAACTCAATCCCGATTACGACAAGACCGGCTATGCCTCCTGGTATGGTTCGGCCTTTCACGGACGCCGCACCGCCAATGGCGAGGTCTATGACCAATACCACCTGTCGGCGGCCCATCCGACCATGCCGCTGCCGAGCTACGCGCGGGTGACCAACCAGGATACCGGCGCCTCGGTGATCGTGCGGGTCAACGATCGCGGACCGTTCCATTCCGATCGCATCATCGACGTCTCCGACAAGACGGCCGAAATGCTCGACATGAAGGCCCACGGCACGGCCAAGGTGCGGGTGCAATATGTCGGGCCAGCCGACATGAGCGGTCACGACATGCCGTTCCTGATGGCGTCTTATGTCGCCAAGGGCAGCCGCTTCCCGCAGACCTTGCCGGAAGGCCAGATCGCCAGCGGCGTGATGGTGGCCTCCGCCGGCCCCGTGCAGATGCCGGCGCAGACGTTCGAAGCCCAGAGTGCCGCATTGCCCGGCGTCGCGACGTCGGCCGTGCCCAGTTCGACCATGGCCCTGCAGGCAACGCCGACGCAGAGCCCCGCCTTCGACGCCATCACGCAATTCGTCGTGCTGCCGGAATTCGGGCCGATGTTGATCGAACGGCCGATCGAGGGACCGGGCGGGCGGCAAGGCGGCGCCAGCTATGCCTCGGCCTATATCGATCCCGGTTCCATTTCGTCCGATGGCCTTGCCTTCGACGCCATTCTGGTGCGCAATGACGGCCTGACGCCGGCTGCGATTCTCCATTCAGCCAAGCGCCGCGCCGCCGACTGACCTGTCGCTGCGGCGCGCGGACGACCAGGGCGAGGGAAGGGCGGATTGTTTGCGCAGGGGTTTGTTTCTCGTCACAGCTGCCTTGGTGCTTGCCGCATTTGCGGCCTTTCCCGCCTCTTCGCAGACGGCTCAAACCGGTTTTGAAAGCCGCGCGGCGCAGGCGATCCTGATCGAGGCGGAAACCGGCACGCTGCTCTATGCCAAGAACGAGGCGCAGCCGATCGCGTCGGCGTCGCTTGCCAAGCTGATGACCATGGAACTGGTGTTTGCGGCGCTTAAATCCGGCGAAATCCGGGGCGATACCGAGTTTATGGTATCGGAACATGCCTGGCGGACCGGCGGCGCCCCGTCGCGCACCGCAACGATGTTTGCAGCGCTCAAATCGCGCATCCGGGTCGAGGATCTCGTCAAGGGCGTTACCGTGCAGATGGCCAATGACGCCTGCATCATCCTGGCCGAAGGCATGGCCGGCAGCGAGGAAAAGTTTGCCGAGCGCATGAATGCGCGCGCCAAGGTGCTCGGCCTGAAGGATACGGTCTTCGCCAATGCGACGGGACTGCCCAATCCCTTGAACAAGACCAGCGCCCGCGACATGGCGCTTCTGGCCCGTCATATCGCCGCCAGCTATCCCGAAGAGTATCGCCTCTACGCGCTTCCCGAATTCGAGTGGAACAAGATCCTGCAGCGCAACCGCAATCCGTTGCTCAACATGGATATCGGCGCCGACGGGTTGCTGACCGGCTATGCCGAACAGAGCGGCTATGCGATCGTCGCCTCGGCACAGCGCGGCGGCGTGCGGCTGTTTCTCGCCATGAGCGGCCTTGCCAGCGACAAGGAACGCACCGAGGAGGCAGCCCGCGTGCTCAATTGGGGGCTGACCAGCTTCGAGCGCAAGCGGGTGTTCGAGGCCGGTGAGGTGATCGGTGCGGCGAGCGTCTATGGCGGCGCGGCGTCGAGTTTGGACCTGATCACCCCGGCACCCGTCGAGGTCTTCGTGCCGGTCGCCAACCCTGAGCGGCTGGCAGCCCGCATCGTTTATCGCTGGCCGCTGTCGGCGCCGGTGGAGGCGGGCCGCGAAGTGGGCGTGCTGCGGATCTTTTCCGGCGAGCGCCTGTTGCGCGAAGTGCCGTTGCAGACGGCTGCCGCAGTCGAGAAGGGGTCGCTGCGCCGGCAGGCGACCGATGCGCTGCTGGAACTGCTGTTTTTCTGGCTTTGACGGCCCGTCGGCCTGATGGTCGGAGAATAGGCCGGGACCTGTCCGTTCGGGCGGTTCCCTGCGCCGGCTTCTTGCGCTAAACAAACTCAAATGGAAATGCCTTCGGGCGGGAAAAGGCATCGTGTCGATCGGTACGGGATTATTCGTGAGCTTCGAAGGCGGCGAGGGGGCGGGCAAATCGACCCAGATCGCCGGCCTCGCGGAGGCTTTGACAAAACAGGGCGTGACAGTGCTGAAGACCCGCGAGCCTGGCGGCTCGCCCGGCGCCGAGGCGCTGCGCCATGTGCTCTTGTCGGGCGCTGCCGAGGAGTTCGGCATCCGCATGGAGGCGATCCTGTTTGCCGCAGCCCGCAGCGACCATGTCGAAACGCTCATTCGGCCGGCCCTTGCCAGCGGCACGGTGGTGCTCTGCGACCGCTTCATGGATTCCGCGCGCGTCTACCAGGGCGTGACCGGAAATCTGGAGCCGGACTTCATCGAATCGCTGGAGCGGGTGGCGGTCAACGGCGTGACGCCGGATCTGACCATCATTCTCGACCTGCCCGCCTCGGTGGGCCTTGCCCGGGCCAAGGCGCGCAGCGGTACTGAGGCGGATGCCCAGGTGGCGCCCGACCGTTTCGAGCGGGAGGAGCTTGAAACCCATGAGAAGCGCCGGCAGGCCTTTCTCGACATAGCGAGTGCCGACCCGCAGCGCTGCAAGGTGATCGATGCGCGCCAGCCGGTGGAGGCCATCGCGCGGCAGATCCTGTCGCATGTGCAGCCGCTGCTTGCCCGGCACGGTCATAGCGCCGGCAGCGCTGTGCGGACCGCCGCGCCCCAGACGGAACGCGTCGAATGAGCGCAGAACAATCCGGCCTGCTCGACGGCGCCCTGGCGCCGGCGCAAAATCCCAAACTGTTCGGCCACGAGGCGGCGGAGGCCTTCCTGGCGCAATCCTACCGCTCGGGCAAGATCCACCATGCGATCCTGATCGAAGGGCCGGAAGGCATCGGCAAGGCGACGCTTGCCTTCCGCTTCGCCCACCACGTGCTGACCCATTCCGATCCGGCTACGGCGCCGGAGCATATCGCCGATCCCGACCCCGTGTCGTCGGTCGGCCGGCAGATCGCGTCCGGCGCCTCGCACAATCTCCTGCATCTGACCCGTCCGGTCGACGAGAAGACCGGCAAGGTGAAGCAGGCGATCACCGTTGACGAGGTGCGGCGGGCCGGACATTTCTTTGCCCAGACATCCGGCACCGGCAACTGGCGGATCGTCATCATCGATCCGGCCGACGACCTTAACCGCAATGCGGCAAACGCCATTCTGAAAGCATTGGAAGAGCCGCCGAAACGGGCGCTGTTCCTGGTGCTGTCCCATGCGCCGGGCAAGTTGTTGCCGACGATCCGCTCGCGCTGCCTGCCGCTCAAGCTTTCGCCGCTCGACGGCACGGCCATGGGCAAGGCACTGCGCAATCTAGGGCTGGAACCGGTCGGCGACGATCCCGACGGCATCTTGCAGCTGTCCAAAGGCAGCGTCGCCCAGGCATTGAAGCTCGTCAACTATGGCGGCGCCGATATCATCGCCGCGTTTCGAGCCGTTCTCTCGGCGGAGGGCGCCGACGCGCGCCGCGAAATGCACAGGCTTGCCGATGCGCTCTCGGCCCGTGACACCGACGTGATCTTCAATTTCTTCAAGGACCATCTTGGCGAATATCTGATCGACCGCGCCAGGCAGGCGGCGGCGGCCGGCGACCTGTTCGGGGCCGATCACTTCGCGCGGCTGTCGGTGTCGATCGGCGAGCGGATGGCGGTCAGTACCGCCTACAATCTCGATCGCAAGCAGACGCTGCTCGAGGTGCTGGGGGAAGTGGCGCGATAGGCCGACAGAACCTGAGTATCCTCAGGATGCGATCAGCTTGGCGCCGACCATGGCCAGCGTGACGGCCAGAATGATGCGGACCAGCCTTTCCGGCATGCGCGGCGCCAGAAAGCTGCCGAGAATGATGCCCGGAATGGAGCCGACCAGCAGCGCCAGCAGCATGAACCAGTCGATCTCGCCGATCAACCAATAGCCGATGCCGCCGACAAAGGTCAGCGGGATGGCATGGGCGATGTCGGAACCGACGATCTCCTGGATGGCGGTTCTGGGATAAAGCAGCAGCAGCATGGTGACGCCGATGGCACCGGCGCCCACCGACGTCATGGTGACGACGAAACCGAGGACCAGGCCCAGTATCAACGTGTAGATGGCAATGGTGCGGCTCGAGGGCAGGGCATGGGTTTTGACCCAGCGGGTCTTGGCCGCCATGATGGCGCCGCGAAAGATCAGGATGGTCGCAGTCAGAAGCAGCATCCATCCGAGCGCCGTGGTCAGCGTCGAGACGGCTGCCATGTCGGTGCGGTCGATGCCGCTCATCAGCCACAGGGTGAGGAGCGCGGCCGGAATGCTGCCGAGCGCCAGGAGGCCTGTCATCTGCCAGTTGATCTTGCCGTGCCGGTGATGCACGGCCGCACCCGCCGTCTTGGTGATCGCGGCATAGAGCAGGTCGGTGCCGACCGCCATGGCGGGATGGACGCCGAACAACAAGACCAGCAGGGGCGTCATCAGCGAGGCGCCACCCACCCCGGTTATACCGACCAGCATGCCGACGCAGAAGCCGGTGATCGAGAACAGCGGGTTGAAAGGACCTTCAAAAAACAAATGCTGTCCCCTCTGGAATGCAATCGGAAAATCATCAGCTCGATATCCGCGTTAAGCCGGGGCTGACTGGCTGTCAAGGCGCCGACGGAGCACGAGAACAGGCAAAACGGCGCGCCGGCTCGAAACTTGCTGTTCCACCTTGCCGAAACATGGGGTAAGAGCGGCTTCTACAAATTTGTAAAGCCAGTTCCGGACCTGATGCTTCCCATGACAGACACTTCGCCCTTCTACATCACCACCGCGATCTCCTATCCGAATGGCAAGCCGCATATCGGCCATGCCTACGAGTTGATCGCCACCGATGCCATGGCGCGCTTCCAGCGGCTGGACGGGCGCGACGTGTTCTTCCTGACCGGCACGGACGAACACGGGCAGAAGATGCAGCAGACGGCGCGGGCCGAGGGGATATCGCCGGCAGAACTGGCCAAGCGCAATTCCGACGAATTCCGCGCCATGGGCAGACTGCTCAACGCATCCAACGACGATTTCATCCGCACCACCGAAGAGCGCCACCACAGAACCGTGCAGGAGGTCTGGCGCCGCATGGCCGCCAATGGCGACATCTACAAGGACAGCTATGCCGGCTGGTACTCGGTGCGCGACGAGGCCTATTACCAGGAAGAGGAAACCGAATTGCGCGCCGACGGCGTGCGCTACGGACCGCAGGGCACGCCGGTCGAATGGGTCGAGGAGGAGAGCTATTTCTTCAAGCTGTCGGCCTACGAGGACCGACTGCTAAAGCTCTACGACGACCAGCCCGATTTCATCGGCCCCAACGAGCGGCGTAACGAGGTCATCTCCTTCGTGAAATCCGGCCTCAGGGACCTGTCGATCTCGCGCACCACGTTTGACTGGGGCATACCGGTGCCGGACGATCCCAAGCATGTGATGTATGTCTGGGTCGATGCCCTGACCAATTACATCACCGCGACCGGCTATGTCGAAGATGAGAATGGCCCGCGCGCCAAATACTGGCCGGCCGATGCGCATATCATCGGCAAGGACATCATCCGCTTCCACGCCGTCTACTGGCCGGCCTTCCTGATGTCGGCCAAGCTGCCGCTGCCCAAGAAGGTCTTCGCCCACGGCATGGTGCTGAACAAGGGCGAGAAAATGTCGAAGTCGCTCGGCAACGTGGTCGGGCCGCTCGATCTCGTCAACCAGTTCGGGCTCGATCCGCTGCGGTATTTCCTGATGCGCGAAGTCTCCTTCGGCCAGGACGGCAATTATAGCGAAGAGGCTATCGCGACGCGCATCAATGCCGACCTTGCCAACGGCATCGGCAACCTGGCCAGCCGCTCGCTGTCGATGATCGTCAAGAATTGCGACGGCCAGTTGCCGGCGCCGGGTCCGCTCAGCGACGAGGACAAGGCGATGCTGGCAGCGGCCGACGCCATGCTGGCGACCTGCCGCGAGGAGATGAACAAGCAGATGATCCACCGCGCCGTGGCGGCGATCATCGGCACCGTGTCGGAAGCCGACCGCTATTTTGCCGGCCAGGCGCCCTGGGCGTTGAAAAAGACCGATCCGGCCCGGATGGAGACCGTGCTTTACGTGACGGCCGAAGTGGTGCGCCAGATTGCCATCCTGCTGCAGCCGATCATGCCGGACAGCGCGGCCAAGCTGCTCGATCTGGTGGCGGTGCCCGAGGACAGGCGCAGCTTTGCTTATCTCGGCGAAGCCGGCCGTCTGACGCCGGGAACGGCGCTGGACGCCCCGGCGCCGGTGTTTCCGCGTTATGTCGCGCCCGACGCGGCGGCCAAGGCCTGAGGACCGGCATGCTGATCGACACCCATTGCCATCTCGATTTCGCCGATTTCGACGCCGAGCGCGACGATCTGGTGGCGCGGGCCCATGCGGCCGGCGTCGCGCAGATGGTGACGATTTCGACGCGGGTCAAGAAGCTCGACACGCTGCTGGCCCTGACGGAGCGCTATCCGACCGTATTCTGCTCGGTCGGAACGCATCCCAACAATGCCAATGAGGAACTCGACGTCACCGCCGACGACCTGGTGCGGCTGGCCCAGCATCCAAAGGTCGTGGCGATCGGCGAGGCAGGGCTCGATTATTTCTACGACACGCAGACGCCGGAAGACCAGAAGACCGGGCTTCTGCGCCATATCGCGGCGGCGCGCGAAACGCAATTGCCGCTGGTTATCCACGCGCGCAGCGCCGACGACGACATGGCGGCTGTTCTGACCGAGGAAACAGGGAAGGGGGCCTTCCCTTTCATCCTGCATTGTTTCTCGTCCGGTGCGGATCTGGCCAGGACCGGCGTGGAGCTCGGCGGCTATGTGTCGTTTTCCGGCATTTTGACCTTTCCGAAATCGACCGAATTGCGCGATATCGCCAAAACCCTGCCGCTCGACCGGCTGCTGGTCGAGACCGATGCGCCGTATCTGGCCCCAAAGCGCTGGCGGGGAAAACGCAACGAGCCATCTTACGTGGTCAATACGGCCGAGGTTTTGGCCGAGACCATGGGATTGAGCTTCGAGGAGATGGCGAAGATCACCACCGAGAACGCTTTCCGCTGCTTTTCCAAGATGCCGAGGCTCTGAGGCATGGGTTTTCGACGTCGCTTCACGATCCTCGGCTGCTCGTCGTCGCCCGGCGTGCCGCGGATCAATGGCGACTGGGGTGCCTGCGATCCGGGCAATCCGAAAAACCGCCGGACCCGCGCATCCTTCCTGATCGAGCAGATTGCGCCGGATGGTGGCAAGACGACCGTGGTCATCGACACCGGCCCGGATTTCCGCGAGCAGATGATTGCGGCCCGCGTCAGCCACGTCGAAGCGGTGATCTACACCCATGCCCATGCCGACCATCTGCACGGCATCGACGACCTGCGCGGCTATTTCCACACGCAGCATCACCGCATCCCGATCCATGCGGAGCGCGAGACCATGGAGCGGATCCGCCAGGGGTTCGGCTATTGCCTCGAGACGCCGCCGGGCAGCAATTATCCACCGATCGTGGCGCCGAGGATCATCGACGATCTCGACAGCCCGATCACGATAGACGGCAAAGGTGGAACGCTGTCGCTGCTGCCGCTTGTCCAGCAGCACGGCGACATCACGTCACTGGGCCTGCGCATCGGCAATGTGGCCTATTGCTGCGACGTCAGCGACTTTCCGCAACCGACCATCGACAAGCTTGGCGGCCTGGACGTGCTGATCATCGACGCGCTGCAGTACCGGTTCCATCCGAGCCATCTGTCGCTGGAACAGGCGCTGGGCTGGATCGATCGGCTTCAGCCACGCCGCGCCATCCTGACCCACATGCATGTGCCGCTCGACTACGCGACCGTGATGGCGGAAACGCCGGATCATGTGGAACCGGCGTATGATCAGATGGCGTTCGAGATCGAGATCGATGACGGCACGGACTGAATACCGCCTGATAAGATATGCCGTCAAGTGATTGATGGGGCCGAGTTTTTCGCCTTTTCCCAAGGCCGTGATTTCACGGTGTTCAGTGGCGGCCATATAGGATTTAGTTCCATAATCTATCTTATGCGATCTACGTGTGCGGCCGGGTGGGGTCAAGGATGAAGTGCGACTTGCGTTGGCCGCCATCCCTCTCATGACCAAGGCGACCTTCGTCTGGATCTATGGTCCAGCTTGCGCATCTCAATTCCCACCTTGCCGGCGATCTCGGTTCAGAACTTGCGAGCATTGAGCCGTCGCCTGTCGCGCTCGACATAGTCGGAGCCGAGTTCGGTCAAACGGAATTGTCTTTTCTGAAATTCGCCGCGGATCAAGATGAAACCCTGTTCTTCGGCTTCACTCAATGTCTTCAGGCTTGTGCCTTTCGGCGGTGACTGCCAATCCGCGCCATTTGCGCTGTGCAGCAAGACCAGTATTTTGTGAATTTTATCTCTCCATGACCGATGCACACGATGGTGATGTGCCGCCTCGTTGGCGATTGGGACCTGACTATTTGCAGCGAGTGTCGCGTTTCTACCTGGCGGAAGACGTTGAGCGTCGTCCAGGTCCGCCGGGCTCTCGCGGTGGTATCCAGCGGCTTTTTCCCCCGCTCTTTTCGAATCTCCGAACTGGTCTATACTTGTTTCAGGATCACTTAAAAAACCAGAAGGGGAATTGCCATGCATGCCGGACTTTCCAGTGCCTTCGCTTTCCTTGGTATCTTTAGTTTCGGCCTGCTGCAGCCGGCGCTCGCCGATGACAAGACCGATGCCGCGCGTCTGGCGATTTCCGGCCAGATCTCGGCCTTTCTGAACGATGATGCGGAAAAGGCCTATTCCTTCGCCTCCCCCGATATCAAGGCGCGCTTTCCCGATGCCGAGCGGTTCTTCGACATGGTGAAGCAGACCTATACGCCGGTCTACCGGCCCGGCAACTATGCCTTCGGGCGGGCCAAGTTCCTGGCGGACGGCAAGCGCGCCTACCAGGAAGTGCTGATTTCCGGCAAGGACGGCAAGGACTGGGCGGTCTATTACGACCTGATGCGCCAGCCGGACGGACGCTATGTGATCAACGGCGTCAAGATGACGGTCGATACGCTGAGCCGCGGCATCTGAGCCATTGGAGCGTGTGGGACGCCGTTATCGCGCCTCGATATCGCCCCTCGCCCACATATCCTGGGTCTCGGCCATGAAATCGGCAAAGCGGCCCTCGTCGAGCGCCTTGCGGATGCCTTTCATCAGGTCCTGGTAATAGGACAGGTTGTTCCACGACAGCAGCATGCCGCCCAGCGCCTCGTTGGAGCGCACCAGATGGTGCAGATAGGCGCGGGAGTAATCGCGGGCGGCCGGGCAATCGGATTCTTCGTCCAGCGGCCGCATGTCCTCGGCGTGGCGGGCATTGCGGATATTGACCTTGCCGCGGCGGGTAAAGGCCAGGCCATGACGGCCGGAGCGGGTCGGCATGACGCAGTCGAACATGTCGATACCCTCAGCCACCGATTTCAGCATGTCGTCCGGCGTGCCGACGCCCATCAGATAACGTGGCTTTTCAGCTGGCAGCACCGGCAATGTGACGTTCAGCATCTGCAGCATGACGTCCTGCGGCTCGCCGACCGCCAGGCCGCCGATCGAATAGCCCTTCAGGTCGAGGTCCTTCAAGGCTTCGGCCGAGCGGATGCGCAGTTTCGGGATGTCGCCGCCCTGTACGATGCCGAACATCGCCTTGCCGGGCTGCGTGCCGAAGGCGACGCGGCAGCGCTCCGCCCAGCGCAGCGACATTTCCATGGCGCGCTCGATCTCCTTGGGCTCCGAGGGCAGTGCCACGCATTCGTCGAGCTGCATCTGGATATCGGAGCCGAGCAGGCCCTGGATCTCGATCGAGCGTTCCGGCGACATGTGATGCAGGCTGCCGTCGATATGGCTCTTGAAGGTGACGCCCTGCTCATCCAGCTTGCGCAGGCCCGACAGCGACATGACCTGGAAGCCGCCGCTGTCGGTGAGGATCGGATGCGGCCAGCGGATCAGCTCATGTAGGCCACCCAGGCGGGCGACGCGCTCCGCACCGGGCCGCAGCATCAGGTGATAGGTATTGCCGAGGATGATATCGGCGCCGGTGTCGCGCACCTGATCGAGATACATGGCCTTGACCGTGCCGACGGTGCCGACCGGCATGAAGGCCGGCGTGCGGATGGTGCCGCGCGGCATGGTGATCTCGCCGAGACGGGCCCTGCCCTCGGTCTTCTTCAGGATGAACTGGAAATTTTCAGTCATATCAGGCTTTCCGGAACAGGAGGCTGGCGTCGCCATAGGAATAGAAGCGATAGCCGTCCGCGATGGCATGAGCATAGGCGGCGCGCATGGTCTCAAGGCCGGCAAAGGCCGAAACCAGCATGAACAGCGTCGACTTCGGCAGGTGGAAATTGGTCATCAGCATGTCGACCGCCTTGAAGCGGTAGCCGGGCGTGATGAAAATGCCGGTGGCGCCCGACCAGGGCTGGATGATGCCGTCCTCCTGCGCAGCACTCTCGATCAGCCGCAGCGAGGTGGTGCCGACGCAGACGATACGGCCACCGCGCGCCTTGAGGGCATTGAGCGCGGCTGCGGTCTTCTCAGAAACATGGCCGGTTTCCAGGTGCATCTTGTGATCGTCGGTATCATCGGCCTTGACGGGCAGGAAGGTGCCAGCGCCGACATGCAGGGTGACGAAATGGCGCTCGACGCCGGCGGCATCGAGCCTTGCAAACAGGTCCGGCGTGAAGTGCAGGCCGGCGGTGGGGGCGGCCACGGCCCCCTCTTCCCGCGCATAGATGGTCTGGTAGTCGGTGCGGTCCTGCCCGTCCTCCGGGCGCTTGGCGGCGATATAGGGCGGCAGGGGAATATGGCCTGTCGTGGCGATGGCGGCATCGAGATCCGGGCCGGAGAGATCGAAGGACAGGGTGATTTCACCCGCCTCGCCCTTTTCCGTGACGGTGGCGATCAGCTCGCCGAGCAGGCAAGTATCGCTGCCCTTGCCGAAGACGATGCGATCGCCCGGCTTGATGCGCTTGCCGGGCCGTGCAAAGGCCAGCCAGCGGTTTGCCCCGACGCGCATGTGCAGCGTTGCGGAGACCGGCGTCTGCTCGGCGCCATCGCGCAGGCGGATGCCTTCCAGCTGGGCCGGAATGACCTTGGTATCGTTGAAGACAAGCGCGTCGCCGGGTCTCAGGAAGGATGGCAGGTCGAAGACCTTGCGGTCCTCGAAAGCGGCTTCCTCCGGCCGGACGATGAGCATACGGGCGCTGTCGCGCGGGCTTGCGGGCCGCAGCGCAATGTTGTCGTCGGGCAGGTCGAAGTCGAACAGGTCAACGCGCATGCTAAACTAACTTCATCATTAAGTTGCTGATCAACTTCTCAAATTGGCAAATCCTGAAATCAAAGAGGAAATCACGTCCACTTGACGACAAGAAGTTTTTCCCGCGTTCAGAAAGTGAACGTGATCCTACTTCTGCATTCAATGACGCTTTACGAACACGCGCAAACTGCCGATCATGGGCATGCGCCACCGCATCCCTAGCCTCAGTAAGGTTATGAAAATCAAGATCAAATATCGCCTTCAGCTCCTTGATATCACCGCCGCATATCTCCAAAATCTCCGGTGAAAATATGGTTTCGCGAAAATTGTAAAGGTCGATTGGAACGACATCTGCATGAATGTGAGCCGCATCGATTGCCGCTGAATTGATATCTAGGTCAGATTGATATCCAGATGTGGCTGTAAAAATCTCAAAGTAGAGAAAGTAGCAATTGGCAGAGAATATGGCACCCCACAAATGACTATGAGCGAAGTCAGGTGCTGCAAATATCCGGTGCTTTTCGGGTTTCTGCTCTCGACGTTTCATAACTTCTACTGAGCGTTGATGCAGAGTTAGCCACTGTTGATTGAAAGGGGATAGAACGTCAGAAGTTAAGAGCCGTGCCTTAACAAGCACGGCTCCAATATCATTTAAGGAATAAAGATCCTTAGACCGCGCCATCAGGCGTCGGCGGCGACCTTCATCGAGACGATCGAGTCGGGGTCGCGCACGGGCTCGCCCTTCTTGATCTGATCGATGATGTCCATGCCTTCCATGACCTGGCCCCAGACCGAATACTGCTTGTTGAGCCAGGGAGCATCGGTGAAGCAGATGAAGAACTGCGAATTGGCCGAGTTCGGGCTCTGCGAGCGGGCCATGGAGCAGGTGCCGCGGATATGGGAGGTCGCGGAGAATTCCGCCTTCAGGTCGGGCTTCGACGAGCCGCCCATGCCGGCGCGGGCCGGGTTGAAGCTTTCGCCGCCCTGCTTGCCGAACTGTACGTCGCCGGTCTGGGCCATGAAGTCGGGAATGACGCGGTGGAAGACGACGCCGTCATAGGCGCCTTCGCGCGACAGTTCCTTGATGCGGGCGACATGCTCGGGGGCCAGTTCGGGCAGAAGGGCGATGACGACCTTGCCCTTGGTGGTTTCCATGATGATGGTGTTTTCGGGATCCTTGATCTCGGCCATGCACTTTCTCCTTGCTGCGGGATATTGCCCGTTTGGGTATTATTTTCTGCCGACCGTGACCTTGATCATGCGGTCGGGGTCGGTGACTTCGCCATTGCCGCCCTCGCCGCGCTTGATCTTGTCGACATAGTCCATGCCCGCAATGACCTTGCCGACGACCGTGTACTGGCCATTCAGGAAGCCGCCATCGGCAAACATGATGAAGAACTGCGAATTGGCCGAATTCGGATCCTGGCTGCGCGCCATGCCGACCGTGCCCTTTTCGAAGGGAATGTTGGAAAATTCGGCCGGCAGATCGGGCAGACTGGAGCCGCCGGTTCCGGCACGGCCGGCTTCGAAGCCGCTTTCCATGTCGCCGAACTGCACATCGCCGGTCTGGGCCATGAAACCATCGATCACCCGGTGAAAGGCGACATTGTCATATTCGCCCTTCTTGGCGAGTTCCTTGATCTGCGCGACGTGCTTCGGCGCGACATCCGGCAGGAGTTCGATGACGACCGGGCCGTCTTTCAGCTGGATCGTCAGGAAATCATCCTCGCCGGCAAAGGCGCCGACGGCCGTTGATGCGAGAGCGAGTGCGCCAACAAGGGCGAGATGAAGCAGTTTCATGGGGGCTCCATAAGCTTTGAATTAAAAAAACCGGCTCACGTCTTGAGCTTGGACTGCAACGCCCGCAGCACGGCCGCGGGCACGAAGGCGCTGACATTGCCGCCCATGGCGGCGATTTGCCGGACCAATGTGGCGGTAATAGGCCGGGAGGCCGTTCCGGCCGGCAGGAAAATCGTCTGCAGGTCGGGCGCCATCTGGTGGTTCATGCCGGCCATCTGCATCTCATAGTCGAGATCGGTGCCGTCGCGCAGGCCGCGCACCAAAAGCCGGGCGCCGTGCTTGCGGGCCGCATCGACGGCGAGCCCGTCGAAAGCGACCACGGAAATGCTGGTGGCCCGATCGGGAAATGCATCGGAAAGGCTCTGCCGGATCAGCTCGGCCCGTTCTTCATAGGAAAACAGCGGCGGCTTGCCGGGATGAATGCCGATCGCCACGATGACCTCAGGCACCACGTTCAGCGCCTGAACAAGAACGTCCAGATGTCCGTTGGTCATCGGATCGAAGGAGCCCGGATAGAATGCTTTGGTCATGGCAGCCCAAGGAGTGGATTTTCACGCCTTTTGTCATGGAAGAACCGGGACCGCAAGCAATTTAGGCATAGTTGCGGCGCTGGCCGCGTGAACCGCCGATGAACGCGCCATTCAGCGCGATTTCAGGGCGAGCGTGTCAATAATGACACCCAGATCCTGATTTTATTGTTCGGTGCAACATATGCTTGCTGTTCTCGTCATCCTTGCGATATTGGCGTCGCTGCTTTTCGAAATCGTCCTCTCGCTCGTGCTTGACTACGAGCTGCCGCCCGGCCCCCAACGGCTCGGGTGCGAGCGCCCTGACATGAACGGGAGATGAACGAGGCGTTAAGGCGAGCTTCAGGCCGGCCGTCATATTACCAACTTCTAGAAACACTGGAACAAACATCATTCCGATGAGTTGTTAGCTCAAGTCGATGATGCTTCCTAGGAAGGATAAATCCGATGCCCGATAAAGTGACGATGATCAATGTGGTATGGATGGCCCTCATGGGCGCCATGCTGGCAACCACGCTCGGCTTTCACACCAGTGAAGACGAGGGTGGCACCTTCTACGGACCGCCGATCACTGCCCGCTATCACAGCTTCGGGCACTGACGCTTCGATCGCCAAATCCCGTTTCCCAATGCCGTCACGGCCCACGCCAGACCGGAAAGGAAGACCTATGTTCGTGACACTATCCGTACTTGCGGCGCTGATCAGCGCCATGTTCGTCGCGTCCGTGGCTTCCACGGTTTCGGCTCTCCGCCGCGAACGTGACGATTTCAAAAACCTCGTCGAGCGCAACAAGGCGTTCTGACGGAACTGGCGGACGACCCAGAGCGTCGATCTGCCGGCACGACCTCCCCGCAGGGATCCACACCTGCGAGCTTGACAATCCTTGAAACTGCCCTGCCCTCGTGTCGTCCCCCATGCGGGAGCAGGTATAAAAGCCCGCCGGAAACTCTTCCGGCGGGCTTTTCCTATGGATGGATCACTCCTGCGGCGGTGTGTCGTCGGCTTCCGGCAGATCGGTTTCGCCAGCCTCGGCGACAATGGCCTCGTCTGCCAGCGCTTCGACCTCTTCGTCGCCTTCCGGCTCGCTGATGCGCTCGACCGAGACGACCTTTTCGTCCTTGGCGGTCGAGAAGATCGTCACGCCCTTGGTGGCGCGGCTGGCGATGCGGATACCGTCGACCGGCACGCGGATCAGCTGGCCACCATCGGAGACCAGCATGATCTGGTCCTTGTCCTCGATCGGGAAGGCAGCGACCAGTTCGCCGATCTCGCCGGTCTTCGAGGTGTCGGTGGCGCGGATGCCCTTGCCGCCGCGACCGGAAATGCGGAAGTCGTAGGAGGACGAGCGCTTGCCGTAGCCCTTCTGGGAGACCGTCAGCACGAATTGTTCGCGGGCCTTCAGTTCCTCATAGCGCTGGTCGTCAAGCTGACCTTCTTCCGTCACCTCTTCGCCGACCAGTGCGATATCATCCTCGTCCACGCCGCTGGCGCGCCGTTCGACGGCCGAGCGCTTCAGATAGGCTGCCCGTTCCCATGGCTCGGCATCGACATGGCCGAGGATCGTCATCGAGATGATGCGATCGCCTTCGGCCAGCACGATGCCGCGAACGCCGATCGAATTGCGGCCGGCGAAGACGCGCACGTCATCGACCGAGAAGCGGATGGCCTGGCCGAGCGCCGTGGTCATCAGCACGTCGTCGCGTTCCGTGCAGGTTTCGACCGACAGGATTTCGTCGCCGTCCTCTTCCAGCTTCATGGCGATCTTGCCGTTGCGGTTCACCTGGATGAAGTCGCTCAGCTTGTTGCGCCGCACCGTGCCGCGCGTCGTGGAGAACATCACGTCGAGATTGGCCCAGCTTGCCTCGTCTTCCGGCAGCGGCATGATGGTGGTGATACGCTCGCCGGGTTCCAGCGGCAGCATGTTGATCAGCGCCTTGCCGCGCGAGGTCGGCGTGCCGATCGGCAGGCGCCAGACCTTCTCCTTGTAGACGATGCCACGCGACGAGAAGAACAGCACCGGGGTGTGAGTATTGGCGACGAATAGCCGGGTAACGAAATCCTCGTCGCGTGTCGCCATGCCGGAGCGGCCCTTGCCGCCGCGACGCTGGGCACGGTAGGTCACGAGCGGCACGCGCTTGATATAGCCGAGATGGGAGACGGTCACGACCATCTCCTCGCGGGCGATCAGGTCCTCGTCGTCCATTTCCAGGCCGCCGTCGATGATCTGCGTGCGGCGCGGCGTGCCGAACTCATCGCGCACGGCAATCAGCTCGTCCTTGACGATAGTCTGGATACGCAGGCGCGACGACAGGATATCGAGATAATCGCTGATTTCAGCGCCGATCTTGTTCAATTCCTCGTCGATTTCGTCGCGACCAAGGGCTGTCAGGCGGGCCAGACGCAGTTCGAGGATGGCGCGGGCCTGCTCCTCGGACAGATTATAGGTCATGTCCTCGTTGATGCGATGCCGCGGATCGTCGATCAACTGGATCAGCGCTTCGACATCCGAGGCCGGCCAGCGGCGGGTCATCAACTCCTCGCGCGCCGTCTGCGGATCGGGCGCCTGGCGGATGACGCGGATGACCTCGTCGATATTGGCGACCGCAATGGCAAGGCCGACCAGCACATGGGCGCGGTCGCGCGCCTTGCGCAACAGGTACTTAGTACGCCGGCTAACGACCTCCTCGCGGAAGCTGACGAAAGCCTTCAGCATGTCGATCAGCGTCATCTGTTCCGGCTTGCCGCCGTTCAGCGCCACCATGTTGCAGCCAAACGAGGTCTGCAGCGGCGTATAGCGATAAAGCTGGTTGAGGATCACCTCGGCATTGGCATCGCGCTTCAGCTCGATCACCACGCGGTAGCCCTGGCGGTCGCTCTCGTCGCGCAGGTCGGAAATGCCCTCGATGCGCTTTTCGCGCACCAGATCGGCCATCTTCTCGATCATCGTCGCCTTGTTCACCTGAAAGGGAACTTCGGTGATGATGATCTGCTCGCGGTCGTTGCGCATCGGCTCGATCCGCGCCACGCCGCGCATGATCACCGAGCCGCGGCCCGTCTCATAGGCCGAGCGGATACCGGCGCGACCAAGGATCAGCGCACCTGTGGGGAAATCCGGGCCGGGAATGATCTGCATGAGATCGGCCAGCTCGATGGATGGGTTTTCCATGAGGGCGATACAGCCATCGATCACTTCGACGAGATTGTGCGGCGGGATATTGGTCGCCATGCCGACGGCGATGCCGCCGGCCCCGTTGACCAGGAGGTTCGGGAACTTCGCGGGCACGACGGAGGGTTCGCTCAGCGTGCCGTCGTAGTTTTCGCGGAAATCTACCGTTTCCTTGTCGAGATCGTCGAGCAGCGAATGAGCGGCCTTCTGCAGGCGGCACTCGGTATAACGCTGGGCGGCCGGCGGGTCGCCGTCGATCGAGCCGAAATTGCCCTGGCCGTCGATCAGCGGCAGCCGAAGCGACCAGTCCTGCGCCATGCGGGCCAGCGCGTCATAAATCGCCGAGTCGCCATGCGGATGGTATTTACCCATCACGTCACCGGTGACGCGGGCCGACTTGACGTATTTCTTGTTCCAGTCGATGCCCATCTCGCTCATCGAGAACAGGATGCGCCGATGCACGGGCTTGAGACCGTCACGAACGTCGGGAAGGGCGCGGCTCACGATGACGCTCATCGCGTAATCGAGATACGACCGCTGCATTTCCTCCATGATGGAAATCGGCTCGATGCCTTGCGGGAACTTGCCGCCGGAAGTGTTTTGCTCAGTCAAATCAGGTCACGATCTTTTTTCGGAATCACTGTGAAGTTTATAGCGGAAAGGGCGCGTCAGCGCCAATTTCGCCGGAGGTTTTGAACAGTCTTTTGCGGCAATGCAAAGGCACATCGCCATTTGGCCGGGGCATGCCGGATTGCCACCCTTGCCAAGCGTCAAGCACTGGCCTCACAATAAAGCGCGTCGCGATCTATCCCATACGCTCGTCACGCTTTATCTCTTTTTTGTCGCAGGTCGGTGTCCCGAAACCGGTGCCCCTTTCGGGCGACATGCTGTAGCTATCGGGCAGAGGGCGGATCATGGCAAGTGCCGAAGCACTGATAAACGCATTCACGACAATCCTGGTTACCGTCGATCCGCCGGGACTGGCGCCGCTGTTTCTGGGCCTGACCCAGGGCATGTCGCGGGCGCAGCGCCGGCAGGTGGCGGTGCGCGGCTCGATGATCGCCTTCGCCATCTTGGCGCTGTTTGCCGTCTTCGGGGCCGGCGTGCTCGGCCTGCTCGGCATCTCCATGGGCGCCTTCCGCATCGCCGGCGGCGTCATGCTGTTCTATATCGCCTTCGAGATGATTTTCGAGAAGCGGCAGGAACGCAAGGAAAAGACCACCGACAATGCCATCACCAAGGACCACATCCACAACCTGGCGGTCTTTCCCCTCGCCCTGCCGCTGATCGCCGGGCCGGGCGCCATCTCCGCCACCATCCTGCTGGCCGGCGCCATGCCGGGCGCCGTCGAGCGCGGCCAACTGATCGGCGTGATCGCCGTCTGCCTCGGCCTGGTGTTTGCTGCCCTGGTGATCGCCGACCGCCTCGACCGCCTGCTCGGCATGACCGGCCGCGCCATCCTGACACGGCTGCTCGGCGTGCTGCTGGCCGCCCTTTCCGTGCAGTTCGTCGTCGACGGGGTGAAATCCGCCTTTGCCTGAACGGGCGCGTTCCATCCGATCGAAACAGAGTATTGGAGTGTTCTGAATGTCAGTCTGGCCGGATCTTTTCACGGTTGAAGGCGATTTCGTCTCCGTCGTGCCCCTGACGATGGCGCATCATGGCGACCTTTATGAAGCAGCCGGCGACGGTGAGCTGCATCGCCTCTGGTACACGGTCGTGCCGGCGCCGGCCACAGTCGCGGCCGAGATCGAAAGGCGGCTCAGGCTTCGCGCCAGCGGCTCCATGCTGCCGTTCGCCATCGTCGACAAGGCAAGCGGCAAAGCCGTTGGCATGACGAGCTACATGAACATCGATGCGGCAAACCGCAGAGTTGAAATCGGCTCGACCTGGTATCGCCAGTCCATGCAGCGCGGGCCCCTCAACACCGAATGCAAACTGCTGCTGCTGCAACATGCCTTCGAAAGGCTCGACTGCATCGGCGTGGAGTTCAGGACGCATTTCATGAACCATCAAAGCCGCCGGGCGATCGAGCGGCTCGGCGCCAAGCTCGACGGCGTGCTTCGCTCGCATCTAGTGATGCCCAATGGCACCATCCGCGATACGGCCGTCTATTCGATCATCCCGTCCGAATGGCCCGCCGTCAAAGCCAACCTGCGCTGGCAATTGGAGAAACCAAGGCCATGAGGTCAAACTCCTAGAGAAACACCGGCAAATTCCGGCCGAACACCGTCAGCCGAAAGAAGGTTGCCGGACGCACAGGGGTATCTGGCGCCCCTGCGCGGTCCGCCCCAAAGAGGGGCGGCCTGATCAGAACGGAATGTCGTCGTCGAGATCGCGCGAGAAATTGCCGGCCGGAGGGGCGCTGGCGCCGCCGCGCGGCGCATTGCCGCCGCCGCGGGCCGGCGTTGCCTGGCTGTAATCGTCACCGCCACCATAGCTGCCGCCGAAATCGCCACCGCGGGAAGCGCCCTGCCCGTCGCCGCGACCGCCAAGCATGGTCAGGGTCGAGTTGAAGCCCTGCAGCACGATTTCGGTCGAGTAGCGATCCTGGCCGCTCTGGTCCTGCCACTTGCGGGTCTGCAGCGCGCCTTCGATATAGACCGTCGAGCCCTTCTTCAGATATTGCTCGGCGACCTTGCAGAGACCTTCATTGAAGATCACCACGGTATGCCATTCGGTCTTTTCCTTGCGCTCGCCGGTATTGCGGTCGCGCCAGCTCTCCGACGTGGCGATGCGCAGATTGGCGATCGGCCGGCCGTCCTGGGTGCGGCGGATTTCCGGGTCCGCACCGAGATTGCCAATCAGAATTACCTTGTTCACGCTGCCAGCCATAACACTCACCTTGCTGCCGCCCATCGACGGCGTCTCAAAACAGAATTCAAGCTACCTTAAACCATAACGGCTGCCGAGGGGCTGTCGTTCCTTTGTAATCCACAGCGAAAAATGTTCTTGGTATGTTCTAGCTTTCCGCTATCATCCTGTCAACCGAATCGTCGTCTCCCAGCGATTTCGGCCGACAAACGCGCATTGCGCCTCGACAGGGGCGTTCCCATGACTAAATAAGGACTGACCTCCTCCCAAACGAGCCTTGTCCATGAGCGAACTGAAGACCATTTCCATCCGCGGTGCCCGCGAGCATAACCTCAAGGGGATCGACCTCGATCTGCCGCGCAATTCGCTGATCGTGATGACCGGGCTGTCCGGATCCGGCAAATCGTCGCTGGCCTTCGACACGATCTATGCCGAGGGGCAGCGGCGCTATGTCGAAAGCCTGTCGGCCTATGCCCGCCAGTTTCTCGAGATGATGCAGAAACCAGATGTCGACCAGATCGACGGGTTGTCGCCGGCCATTTCGATCGAGCAGAAGACCACGTCGCGCAATCCGCGCTCGACGGTCGGCACCGTCACCGAAATCTACGACTATATGCGCCTCTTGTTTGCCCGCGTCGGTATTCCCTATTCGCCGGCCACCGGCCTGCCGATCGAGAGCCAGACCGTCAGCCAGATGGTCGACCGGATTCTGGCCTATGAGGAAGGCACGCGGCTGTTCGTCCTGGCGCCGATGATCCGCGGCCGGAAGGGCGAATACAAGAAGGAATTCGCCGACCTGATGAAAAAGGGGTTCCAGCGCGTCAAGGTCGACGGGCAGTTCTACGAGATTGCCGACGTGCCGGCGCTGGATAAGAAATACAAGCACGATATCGACGTGGTGGTCGACCGCGTCGTGGTGCGTGCCGATATCGCCTCGCGACTGGCCGACAGCCTGGAGACCTGCCTCAGGCTCGCCGACGGGCTGGCGATCGCCGAATTCGCCGACAAGCCGCTGCCGGCATCCGACACCTCGGCCGGCGGTTCGGCCAACAAGTCGCTGAACGACACCCATGAGCGGGTGATGTTTTCGGAGAAGTTCGCTTGCCCCGTCTCCGGCTTCACCATTCCGGAAATCGAGCCGCGGCTGTTTTCCTTCAACAATCCATTCGGTGCCTGCCCGTCCTGCGACGGGCTCGGCAGCCAGCAGAAGATCGACGAGGCGCTGATCGTTCCCGAAGCGGAACGGCGCATGAATGACGGGGCGATTGCGCCATGGGCGAAATCCTCGTCGCCCTATTACAACCAGACGCTCGAAGCGCTCGGCAAGGCTTTCGGCTTCAAGATGTCGAGCCGCTGGTCGGAACTGTCGGAAACCGCGCAGAACGCCATTTTGCACGGCACGGAAGACAAGATCGACTTTCATTATGCCGACGGCGCGCGCTCCTATACCACGACCAAGACGTTCGAGGGCATCGTTCCCAATCTGGAGCGGCGCTGGAAGGAAACCGACAGCGCCTGGGCGCGCGAGGAGATCGAACGCTTCATGTCGGCCGCCCCCTGCCCGGCCTGTGCCGGTTATCGGCTGAAGCCGGAGGCGCTGGCGGTCAAGATCAACGGCTTGCATATCGGCCAGGTCACCGAAATGGCGATCCGCAATGCCGGAAGCTGGTTCGAGGCCCTGCCTGCTACGCTCACCGACAAGCAGAACGAGATCGCGGTCCGGATCCTCAAGGAAATCCGCGAGCGCTTGCGCTTCCTCAACGATGTCGGGCTCGACTATCTCTCGATGTCGCGCAATTCCGGCACGCTGTCGGGCGGCGAAAGCCAGCGTATTCGACTGGCGTCGCAGATCGGCTCGGGCCTGACCGGCGTGCTCTACGTGCTCGACGAGCCGTCGATCGGCCTGCACCAGCGCGACAATGCGCGACTGCTGGAAACGCTGAAGCACCTGCGCGATATCGGCAATACGGTGATCGTCGTCGAACATGACGAAGACGCCATCATGACCGCCGATTACGTGGTCGATATCGGCCCGGCGGCCGGTATCCATGGCGGCCATGTCGTGGCCGAAGGCACGCCCGCCGAGATCATGGCCAACCCGAAATCGCTGACCGGCAAATATCTCTCCGGCGAACTGGGGGTCAGCGTGCCCGCGACACGGCGCAAGCCGAAGAAGGGCCAGCAGATCAAGGTGGTCGGGGCGCGCGGCAACAATCTGAAGAATGTCACGGCAGCCATTCCGCTCGGCGTGTTCACGGCGGTGACCGGTGTGTCGGGCGGCGGCAAGTCGACCTTCCTGATCGAGACGCTCTACAAGGCGGCGGCGCGGCGCGTCATGGGCGCGCGGGAGAATCCCGCCGAGCACGACCGCATCGACGGGTTTGAGTTCATCGACAAGGTGATCGATATCGACCAGTCGCCGATCGGCCGCACGCCGCGCTCCAACCCGGCCACCTATACCGGCGCCTTCACGCCGATCCGCGACTGGTATGCCGGCCTGCCCGAGGCAAAAACCCGCGGCTACCAGCCGGGGCGCTTCTCGTTCAACGTCAAGGGCGGCCGCTGCGAGGCCTGCCAGGGCGACGGCGTCATCAAGATCGAGATGCACTTCCTGCCCGACGTCTATGTCACCTGCGACGTCTGCCACGGCAAGCGCTACAATCGCGAGACACTGGATGTGACCTTCAAGGGCAAGTCCATCGCCGACGTGCTGGATATGACGGTCGAGGAAGGGGTCGATTTCTTCTCGGCGGTGCCGGCGGTGCGCGACAAGCTGCAGGGGCTGTTCGACGTGGGGCTCGGCTATATCAAGGTCGGCCAGCAGGCCAATACCCTGTCGGGCGGCGAGGCGCAGCGCGTCAAGCTCGCCAAGGAACTGTCGAAACGCTCGACCGGCCGCACGCTCTACATCCTCGACGAGCCGACCACCGGGCTGCATTTCCATGACGTCGCCAAGCTCCTGGAAATGCTGCAGGAACTGGTCAACCAGGGCAATTCCGTCGTGGTCATCGAGCACAATCTCGAAGTGATCAAAACAGCCGACTATATCCTCGACTTCGGCCCCGAAGGCGGCGACGGCGGCGGCGAGATCGTGGCGATGGGCACGCCCGAGCAGATCGTCAAGGAGGAGCGTTCCTATACCGGGCAGTTCCTCAAGGACCTGCTGGAGCGCCGGCCGATGAAGAAGGCGGAAGCGGCGGAGTGAACCGTCGCTACCAGAGCCTGTCGATGTCAAAGCCATCGAAGGCCCTGTCGGCGCTGATCAGGACGAGGGCGTCGAGGCTGGCTTGGGCGGCCAGAAGCCGGTCGAAAGGATCCTTGTGCTCGCCGGCCAATCGGCCGGCCAAGAGGGCGTGAGACGACGTGATGTCAAGGGTGAGAAAATTGGCTTCGTGGAGGACCGTATCGTAATTTTCGACAATCTCTCTGGCAAATTCCAGTTTTCCAATCCGGAGCTTGTTGGCAATTTCAAAGGGCGTGACAGAACTGACATAGCGGACGGCGTCTGCGTCATCGATGGCGGCTTTGGCCTTGGAACTCAGGTTTGGGTCTGCCAACACCCACCAAAGAAAGGCATGGGTGTCGATCAGGAAACTCATTCGCCATTGTCACCGGGAAAGGAGTATTTGCCTTCCCAGGCATCAAGCTCATCCTGGGACATCGGCTGGAGGAACAGATCCGACGGAATTTTGTCGCGCAGGTGCGCAAAGCGGCCATAGCCGCGAACCGGGTGTTTCGGCGATTGGATCGCCACCAGTTTCGCCACCGGTTCGTCGCCGCGCGCAATGACAATTTCCTCGCCCGCTTCGACGCGGGCGACGAGTTTGGACAGTTCGGTCTCGGCCTGGTGAAGGGTGACGATTGTCATTGTCCGCTCCATAACGTCTTTTACATTAGCCAATCGCCCAGCGCATTTCAACGGGAGGCATTTCATGACCACAGGCACAATTCGCACCGGCATCGGCGGCTGGACCTTCGAGCCCTGGGAAGGCACGTTTTATCCTGACAAACTCACCAAGAAGAAGCAGCTGGAGTTTGCCAGCCGCGAGCTGACGGCGATCGAGGTCAATGGCACCTATTATTCCAGCCAGAAGCCGGCGACCTTCGCAAAGTGGGCCTCCGAAGTGCCGGAGACTTTCGTCTTTTCGCTGAAGGCCAGTCGTTATGTGACGAACCGCAAGGTGCTGGCCGAGGCCGGCGACAGCATGGCAAAGTTTCTTGGCCAGGGGCTGACGGAACTGGGCGATCACCTGGGGCCTATCCTCTGGCAGTTCATGGGCACCAAGAAGTTCGAGCCGGAGGATTTCGAGGCCTTTTTGGCCCTGCTGCCGAAAAGCCAGGACGGTATCCCGCTCAGCCATGTGGTCGAGCCGCGGCATGCCTCGTTCTGCGTGCCCGAGTTCATCGACATGCTGGCGAAATACAATGTGGCGGCGGTGTGCGCCGACCATCACGACTATCCGATGTTTGCCGATGTGACGGCGGATTTCGTCTATGCCCGCCTGCAGAAGGGCAGCGACGATGTCGCCAGCTGCTATCCGAAAGATGATATCAACGCCTGGGCGAAACGCTTCAAGACCTATGCGTCTGGCGGCGTGCCGGACGATCTGCCACTGATCGCCCCTGCCCGCAAGGCAGAGGCAAAACCGCGCGATGTCTTTGCCTTCTTCATCACCGGCGGCAAGGTCAATGCGCCGAACGGCGCGCGGTTGCTGCAGAAATCTGTCGGATAAGTTGCAGCCGCCTTCCCTTTGATACAGCCGCAAGTCGGCAAATTGTGACAATGGCGATTCTGGGATATCCTGAGTCGTGTCTCTGCCTGCATCGCCATCGGATTTGCCGGAGTTTCCCTGCCATTATCAATGGAGATCGCGGCTCTCGCCGCGTTCGTCCGCAGACCGGAATTTTCATGTCAGGCATTGTCGTTTTCATCAATCTCGCCGGTGCGGTGGCGCTGCTCCTCTGGGCGACGCGCATGGTGCGAACCGGGATCGAGCGCGCCTACGGCAATGTCCTGAAGGAAAAGCTGCGGCTGGCGGTGGGCAACCGGATCACCGCGGCGCTGGCCGGCTTTTTCTTCGCCGTCGCCCTGCAGAGTGCGACCGCTGTCGCCCTGATCATTTCGTCCTTCGTGGCCGGCGGTTACGTGTCCTCGGCGATCGGCATTGCCACGCTTTTAGGCGCCGATCTCGGCTCGGCCTTCGTGGTGCGCATCCTGCGCCATGACCTGTCGCTGCTGATCCCGGTTCTGCTGCTGATGGGCACGATCGCCTTTCGGGCCTCCGAGGCGCGCGACCTGCGGCAAGCAGGCCGCATTCTGTTTGGGCTTGGCCTGCTGCTGCTGTCACTGCGGCTGATCGGCGAGGCCTCCGATCCCTTGCGCTCAAGCGAGATCCTGCCGCTGATCTTCAATTACCTGGCGCGCGACTGGATAACCGCCTTCCTGCTGGCCGCCTTGCTCGCCTGGGCCTTTCATTCCAGCGTCGCCACCATCCTGCTGTTTGCCTCGCTGGCCGATCGCGCCTTGTTGCCCGGCGCCCTGATCATCCCCATGGTGCTCGGCGCCAATTTCGGCGCGGCGGTGATCGGCGCCATGCTGACGAAAAATGCCGAGACCAGCGCCCGCATCGTGCCGCTCGGCAATGTCGCCATTCGCGGCTTCGGAACGCTGGTGGCGCTGGGTCTGCAATTTACCTTCGACCTTTCGCCGGCGCTGTTTGCCGACAAGCCGGGCGACGCCGTGGTGCTGGTCCACCTGGCGATCAACGCCGCCGTGCTCCTGCTGGGGCTGCCATTCTGCGGTCTCGTGGCAAAGGTGCTGGAAAGCCTGCTGGCAGCGCCCGCGCCGGTCAACCATGTCGCGGACAAGGACGAGCGTCTGTCTTCGCTGAACACAGCCGATCTTGCCCATCCCCGACAGGCGATCAGCAATGCGACACGCGAAGTGCTGGCGGTCTGCGAAAAGACCGAGATCATGCTGAACTGGATCTTCGAGCTCTACGAGACCTATGACCAAGCCAAGATGCAGAAGATCGCCAAGCTGGATGACGAGATCGACCATATCCACCGCGACATCAAATTCTATCTGGCCCGCATCTCCCAGAGCGAGCTGGACGAGGCGTCGGCCGCCCAGTGTCAGACCCTGCTCAGCACGACAATCAAGATCGAGCAGGCGGCCGATATCATTTCCCAGAACATGCTGACCCGGGCCGCCAAGAAGCACGACCGCAAGACGGTGTTTTCCGGCGAAGGCTGGAGCGAGTTGACCGCCATGCACAACGAGGTGGTGAAGAATGCCCACCTCGCCTTCAACCTGCTGGTCAATCCCGATGTGGAGCATGCCCGCCAGCTGGTGGCGCGCAAGGAGGCCGTGCGCAACCTGGTGCGGCTCAGCGAAGAGCAGCATCTGCAAAGGCTGCGGGCCGGCAATGTCGCCAGCTTCGAATCCAGCTCGCTGCATATCGACACGATGCGCGACCTCAAGGAAATCAACTCGCTGGTGGTGTCGATCGGTTATCCGCTGCTCGAAGGCGAAGGCATGCTCCGCCGCAGCCGGCTGTTATAGAATGCTTCTGTTTTCTTGCGCAGGTCCCGCGTCGCCTCCGATGATCGCTTGAGCGCTACAGAGCCGAAAACGGCTTGCCGGCGGCAGCCAGATCCTCGGCGGTCAGGCCCTCGCCGGCCTGCCGGGCGGCCTCGCCGTGCAGCCAGACGCCGGCTGCGGCCGCCTCGAAAGCCGGCACGCCCTGGGCCAGCAGCCCGCCGATCATGCCGGCCAGAACGTCGCCGGAGCCGGCGGTGGCAAGCCATGGCGGGGCATTGTCGTTGATCAGGGCGCGACCGTCGGGGGCCGCGATCACCGTATCGGCGCCCTTATAGACGATGACCGCATGGGCGCGGGCCGCGGCGGCCTGGGCCTTGTCGACCTTGCCGAGGGAGGTGTCGGCGGCCAGATCGGGAAACAGCCGCGCAAACTCGCCCTCGTGCGGCGTCAGCACCAGACGGGTGTCGCCGCCGGCAAAGGCAACAAACAACGACTGCGGATCCTCCTTGAAGGCCGTGATGCCGTCCGCGTCGAGAACCAGCAGGCGATCCTTCAGGGCCAAGGCAAAATCGCGCGCCTTGACGCCGACGCCGAAGCCCGGACCAAGCACGAAGGCGCCGCGGCGGCCATCCTGCAAATAGGCCTGGAGATCGGGGAGATCATCGACCGGTTTGACCATGACCGCGGTCGTCTGGGCGGCATTGGCGGCCATCGCCTCGTCCGGCGAGGCCAGCGTCACCAGTCCGGCGCCGACGCGCAGGCCCGAAATTGCCGATAGCCGTGCGGCGCCGGTGGCGGCGGATCCGCCGGAAAAGACGGTCAGGTGGCCGCGGCGGTATTTGTGGCTATCGCTCGCAGCCTTGGGGAGCTTGTCGGTCCAGACGCCGGGATGGTTCAGCGTGATGTCTCCGGCATGGGCCTCCACGAGGCGAGCGGGAATGCCGATATCGTAGACCTCGATCGGGCCGCAGAGATCGCGGCCGGGCAGCAGAAGATGGCCCGGCTTGCGGGTCATGAAGGTCACGGTGTGGGTGGCGCGGAACGCGGCACCCCGAACCATGCCGGTGCGCCCGTCGAGACCCGACGGCAGGTCGACGGCGATGACCGGCAGGCCCGCCGTCGCAACACGCTCGACAAGATCCGCTATGGCGGAAGGCACATCGCGGGCAAGTCCGGCACCGAAGACCGCGTCGAGCACCACATCTCCCTGAAGCGGTTGATACGCCTCGACCGGATGGCCGGTCAGGCCGCAGCGCATGTGGGCCTTTTGCGCATCCCCTGTCAGGCGGGCAGCATCGCCAAGGTGATGGAGGACCACGGTGGCGCCGCAGGAAGCCAGCGCGGTGGCCGCCACATAGCCGTCACCGCCATTGTTGCCCGGTCCGCACAGAACCACGAAACGCCGCGCGCCGGGATAAAGCCGCAAGGCTGCAGCCGCCACTGCCTCGCCGGCCTTGATCATCAATCCGAACGAATCGAGGCCGGAGGCCGCCGCGGCGGCATCCACGGCAGCCATGGCGTCAGGGGTCAGCAATAGCATGGGAAGCTCTGGTTTCATGCCGACACTAAACGCAAATTCCTGCGGGAAGACAACGGTTGAAATCACGAGACTTCAGGGCATATTTTATGCATTTGCCTATATTTAATACAGTAAAACCCGGCACCTGTGCAGGCGATCCGAAGGAATTGTGAACGGATTGGCAGATGCACCCCGGCTTCACAAAAATTAGGCAAATGGCTCTAGCCTTTTGCATGGGTTTCAGCGAGATTGCGTGGGGACGCGGAGTTTTTTGCATATTTCTCGCATTTCGCGGACCAAATTGGCACGTTACGTGCATCATTGCAGGGCGAGCGGGGTAGAAATCCTGCCATAATGAGGGAAGCGGAGAGAAATTTTCTCATGAAAAAGATCGAAGCGATCATCAAGCCTTTCAAGCTCGACGAAGTGAAGGAAGCTCTTCAGGAGGTCGGCTTGCAGGGTATAACGGTCACAGAAGCCAAGGGCTTCGGCCGTCAGAAGGGTCACACGGAACTTTACCGCGGCGCGGAATATGTCGTGGACTTTCTGCCGAAGGTTAAAGTTGAAGTCGTGCTGGCTGACGAGAATGTGGAAGCCGTTATCGACGCTATTCGCAACGCCGCCCAAACCGGCCGCATCGGAGACGGAAAGATTTTCGTGTCCAACGTGGAGGAAGTCGTTCGAATCCGCACCGGCGAAACAGGCATAGATGCCATCTAGTTGACTCTGGTTCCGCAACCGGAACCGGGTTCCCACATCGTCATCTCACTCAAGGAATACGATAAATGACGACCGCAAATGATATTCTCAAGCAGATCAAGGACAACGACGTCAAGTTCGTCGACCTGCGCTTTACGGACCCGAAGGGCAAGCTGCAGCACGTCACGATGGACATTTCCTGTGTCGACGACGACATGTTCGCCGATGGCGTGATGTTCGACGGTTCCTCGATCGCTGGCTGGAAGGCGATCAATGAATCCGACATGGTGCTGATGCCGGACCCCGACACCGTCCACATGGACCCGTTCTTCGCCCAGTCGACCATGGTCATCCTGTGCGACATTCTCGACCCGATCTCGGGCGAGAGCTACAACCGCGATCCGCGCGGCACCGCCAAGAAAGCCGAAGCCTATCTGAAGGCGTCGGGCATCGGCGATACGGTCTTCGTCGGCCCGGAGCCGGAATTCTTCGTCTTCGACGACGTCAAGTACAAGGCCGACCCCTACAACACGGGTTTCAAGCTCGATTCCAGCGAATTGCCGTCGAATGACGACATGGACTACGAGACCGGCAACCTCGGCCACCGCCCGCGCGTCAAGGGTGGCTATTTCCCGGTTCCGCCGATCGACAGCTGCCAGGACATGCGCTCCGAAATGCTGACCGTCCTGTCGGAAATGGGCGTCACGGTTGAAAAGCAGCACCACGAAGTGGCCGCTGCCCAGCACGAACTCGGCGTCAAGTTCGACACGCTGGTGCGCAATGCCGACAAGATGCAGATCTACAAGTATGTCGTGCATCAGGTTGCCAATGCCTATGGCAAGACGGCGACCTTCATGCCCAAGCCTATCTTCGGTGACAACGGTTCTGGCATGCACGTGCACCAGTCGATCTGGAAGGACGGCAAGCCGACGTTTGCCGGCGACGAATATGCCGGCCTGTCGGAAACCTGCCTCTACTATATCGGCGGCATCATCAAGCATGCCAAGGCGATCAATGCCTTCACCAACCCGACGACGAACTCCTACAAGCGTCTCGTTCCGGGTTATGAAGCACCGGTTCTGCTGGCCTATTCGGCCCGCAACCGTTCGGCCTCGTGCCGCATTCCGTTCGGCTCCAATCCGAAGGCAAAGCGCGTCGAAGTTCGCTTCCCCGATCCGACCCAGAACCCGTATCTGGGCTTTGCCGCCATGCTGATGGCCGGCCTCGACGGCATCAAGAACAAGATCCATCCCGGCAAGCCGATGGACAAGGATCTCTACGACCTGCCGCCGAAGGAGCTGAAGAAGATCCCGACCGTCTGCGGTAGTTTGCGCGAAGCGCTGGAAAGCCTCGACAAGGACCGCAAGTTCCTGACCGCCGGCGGCGTGTTCGACGACGACCAGATCGATAGCTTCATCGAACTGAAGATGCAGGAAGTCATGCGCTACGACATGACCCCGCATCCGGTCGAATTCGACATGTACTATTCGGCCTGATCGGCCAACCGGCAGGGGCTCATTTACGGCCCTCGGCTAAGACCGAAAAACCGGCAGGAGCTTGATGGCTCCTGCCGGTTCTTTTTTGCGCGATTGACGCCGCAAAGCATTAGATATTTCTGATTTATTGGGACGTTACCGTCACTTCTTCAGGCGCTGCTTGAGCAGATTGAGATATTCCTCGTTGGCGTCGGTCGAAGCCGGCGGTGTGGCGGGAGCCGTACAGGTCGGCTTGTAGTCGACAGCCAGCCCAACCTTCACGCAACTGCCGACCTGCCAGCCCGGCGGCAGCGCGGTCAGATCGACGGATTTCCATTTCGGATGGCCTGTTTCTTCGAGCTCCGTGAGGCCGTTGAGGATCAGGCTCGAGAAATCGGACACCGTCTTGCAGCTGTCGCGGTGATAGGCGTTTTTCTTCGGATCGTAGTCATAGGTCATCAGCACGGCCTTGACGGCGACGAGGTCGACCGGCTGGTCCATGAAGGAATAGGTGCCGGCCGGGATATTGGCAGCATTGTAGGTGGCCAGCAGCGGCGCATCGGTAATCGGCAGCAGATGAAACTTTTCCTTGTCGATCTCGGCATTGGCAAACAGCGCCGCCGGCGCACCGGCCACATAGAAAAAGGCATCGATCTCGCCGGCAAGCAGCTTCGGAAGCGCCTGGTCGGGATTGTCGGGCAGGCGTTCCACCGAGCCGATCTGCAGGATATCGAGCATCAGGGAAGCGGTCAGAAAGGTGCCGCTGTCCTTCTTGCCGACGGCGACCTTCTTGCCCTGCAGATCCTTCAGCGAAACGATGTCCTTGCGCGCCAGCACATGGACTTCCTCGTTGTAGAGAGGAAACATGATGCGCACGCCGCGCACGGCCTGCTGCACGTCCGGATCGTTGGCCTCATAGGTCTTCAGATATTCCAGCACGTCGCTCTGCACGATGCCGAACTGGGTGTTGCGGCGATTGCGCACGCCGACGAAGTTTTCCAGCGATCCCGCACTTTCAACGACATTCAGCGTCTGGCCGCAGGCCTTGCCGAGATTGGCGATATCGCGTCCGAAGCGGATATAGGTGCCGCTCGGGCCGCCGGTCATGATGTTGCGCTCGAATTCCGCGGCCATGGCGGTCAGAGGCACTAGACAGAGGGCGATGACGGCCAGCAGCAGTCGTTTTGCTATTCTAGAGATCATGGTCGCCTCTCCCGGCATTGGCTAACATTTGCTCTTCAGGTCACGCATCAGGTTGCGCAGCGTGATCACCGGCACGCGGTCGAACACGGCCTCCAGGCCGGCAGTGACGCATTGACCGGAAATCAGCATGGATTTCAGCCGATCGTAGTCCGCTTTTGACAGGCGCTCGACACCCGGCGTGTTGTTCAGCGCCTCGATGACCACCTTATCCTGGCGGCGCTTGCGATCCAGCGGAACGGGTGGCCGCTCGCGTCCCGGCTCGGCCGTCGTGTCTCGCGGAGGCTCGGTCGTCGTGTCGCGCGCCGCGGCCAGTTGTCTTTCGAGCGAGGCCATCCTTTTATCGGCGGCCGTCAATTGGTTCTGCAGATCCGCATTGGCCGATTCCAGGGCGGCAGCGTGCTCTTCGGCACGCGCCAGACGGTCGCGCAGGCGCGGCAGTTCGATGTTCGTCAGACGGATCAGCTCCTCCCGGTCGGCGCCGTCGGTTTGCCTGAGTTGCGTCGAAAGCTCCGCGACTCTCTGCTCAAGGACGACGGTTCTGGTCTCTGCCGATGTCAGGGCTTTTTCCTGAGCGGCGAGCGTAGCCTGCAGATCGCGGCGCTCGCTGGCAAGCGCTGCCAGACGCTTCTCATGGGCGTCTGCTTCCTTCTGCTGGGCAGCGCTTGCGGCCGACAGGCTTTCGCTCAGCCGGTCGAGTTCGCGGGTGCGCTCCGCCAGTCTGTCCTGCAGGTCGGCCACGGTGCTGTTGCCGTTCGACGCGCTGGCGCTCAGATCGGCCAGATCGGCCTTTGCCTGGTCCAGCTGCTTTTGCAGGTCGGCCTTTTCAGTGCTGAGCTGCTGCAATGCTTCGGTCTTGTCCTGGCCGCTGAGCCGCACGGCGCCGTAGCCGCCGCCCGCGCCGACGACGAGGCTTGCAAGAACGGCGACGATCAAGCCCATGGACGATCCGCTGCCACCGGCATTCGACGGTTGTTGATCCCTGCCCCAGTTGTTGTTGCTCACGGTCGCTCCTGCCATTGCTTCGTATCATCCCTCACCGTGAGGTAGCGCGAATTATCGGCAGGCGCAAGGAAACGGCGGATCGAGCATCAGCAGTGCTTGCGCCGGCGGCAGGGGGCGATAAGGTTCGCAGATGTTTGCCATATGCCCGAGGGCATCCTTCATTTCGTCACGCAATCCGGATCGGTTCATTTGATGAGTAACAATGGTGGCGCGCCGCGGCCGCTGGACTGGGCGCTGTATTTTCTCGCCCCGGTCTTCTTCTCCAGCAATTTGATCTTCGGACGGGGCATCACCGGCGAGATCGGCCCCTATACCACGGCGCTGATCCGCTGGGCCGGTGCGGCGCTGATCATTTCACCCTTCGTGATCGCCGACCGCAAGGCTGCCCTTGCCTTCGTTCGCCACCATACCGGTCTCTGGCTGCTGCTCGGATTTCTGGGCATGGGCATTTGCGGCGGCGTGGTCTATTGGGCGCTGACCCGGACCACCGCGTCGAATGCAACGCTGATCTACACGACATCGTCGCTGTTCATCATCCTGTTCCAGCGGGTCTTCCAGGGCCGGCCGCTGGCCGCGCGCGAACTGGCCGGTATGACGATCGCCTTTGCCGGGGTGGCCGTCATCGTGCTGAAGGGCGATCTGATGGCCGTGCTGCATTTCCGCTTCAATGTCGGCGATCTCGGCATTCTGGTCGCGGCCATCGCCTTTGCCATCTATTCGATGCTGCTGCGTCATCCAGCGACCGGCCGCGTCAAGCCGCTGGCGATGTTCGGGCTGCTGTCGCTCTCCGGTGCCCTGCTGCTGCAACCGCCTGCCCTCATCGAGTGGACGGCCGGGGCACCGCGGCCCGACAGCCTGGACGACTGGATCAAGCTCGGCGGGATCATCCTGTTTGCCTCGCTAGCGGCCTTCTACTGTTTCCAGCATGCGGTGCGCGTCTTCGGCCCGGCGCTGGCCGGGATCACGCTTTACCTGATGCCGCCGATCTCGATCGTCATGGCGGTCGTCTTCCTGGGCGAGCGGTTCGAACCCTATCACGCGGCAGGAATCGTGCTTGTCATGGGCGGCGTGATCCTGGCCTCTGCACCCATCCCGTGGAAGCGCCGCACCTGACGGGAATCATCACACTCAGCCTTGCAGCCCTTGATGTTGGCCAAGGTCTTTCCCAAATATAGCAAGGAAAGGAAATCGAACCATGAAACAAAGCAGCGCAAAATTTGGAATTGGCGAAGTCGTACGCCACAAGCTTTTTCCGTTCCGCGGCGTCGTGTTTGATGTCGATCCGGAATTTGCCAATACGGAAGAGTGGTGGAACTCGATTCCCGCAGATGTTCGTCCCGACAAGGACCAGCCGTTCTATCATCTCCTGGCCGAAAACTCGGAGACGGAATATGTGGCCTATGTCTCGGAACAGAACCTGGAACATGACGGCAGCGGCGAGCCGCTGAGAAATCCGCATGTCCAGCAGATCTTCGTCGAGGAACAGGCCGGCCGCTACAGGCCCAAGGCCAATTTCACCCACTAACGACTGTCAGCTGACCCTATGCAAAAAAGGCCCGGAGCAATCCGGGCCTTTTCTCGTGAAACCTTGACGTTGAAGGGGCCGGTTATTGGCCTTCCTTGGCCGCCTTCTGAGCGTCTTCCAGAGCCTTCTTGCTCTCTTCGTTCTTCTTCTGCATGGCTTCTTCCAGAAGACGCTGACGTTCCTGCGCCTGGTTCTGGGTGATGGCCTCGCCGTCGTAGATGCCGGTGAAGCCTTCCAGCGACAGCTTGATCGGGTTCGGCGCACGGCGGAAGTTGATCGAAGTGAAGACCACTTCGCCGCCCTTCTTGAGAGCCGCGATCATGGCATCGGTCATCGGGATTTCAGCGGTGCAGCGATCCGGGAAGCAGACGGCGTAGTCGATCTTCTGGCCCTTGCCGCCGTCGATCTGCATCATGACACCAGGCGGGATCAGACGGGCCGACGGAACCGAAACCTGCATGAGCTTGCGGTTGATCTTGCCCTCGATCGAGATCAGGCCGACGGCGATGATCATCTGGCGGTTCTGCGCGACCTGGATGTTCTGCACGGTGCAGATGTCATTGTCTTCCTGCTTGGAGCAGGTCTTGAACCAGCCCTGCGGCGGCGCATCCGGTGCGGCGGCCTGCTGCGCATGGGCGGCGCCGGAAGCGGCGATGGTGAAGGCGAGTGCGGACATGGCCGCGCGCGCTGATCTGGCTTTTTTGAACATCATAACGAAATCCGTCTCCTGAAATCCACTGTCGAACCGCGGTTCCGATCCGAGATTGCTTGGCCCCTTTGCCCACCCCCTGTGGTTCAAATAAGGCAAATAGATGACCTCGGTCTATGGGCCATCCTGTTACATTGCGGCGTCCGGAATATCCAGCACTTCTTTTGGTTCCATTTCTTAGAAAGGCCGCGAATATGGGTTATTTGACCCTCACTGTGTTGGTTTTAAGGAGGTTCATGATAATTTGCGCGCGAATCTGCAGTCTCCTCGAAAGGATCTGATGTGCGGCGTCTTCTCTTGAGCCTCCTGTTCTTGCCCCTCTGCAGCCTTGCCCAGGCCGAGCCGGTGCACGGCATCGCCATGCATGGCGAAGCGGCGCTGCCAGCCGATTTCACGCATTTCCCTTACGTCGATCCGGACGTCAAGAAAGGTGGCAACATCGCTTATGGCGTGGTCGGCACCTTCGATGCGCTGAACCCGTTCGTCCTGAAGGGTATGCGCACCACCGCGCGCGGCATGTGGGACCCGGAATACGGCAACCTGTTTTATGAGACGCTGATGCAGCGCTCCAGCGACGAGCCCTTTTCGCTTTATGGCCTCTTGGCCGAAAGCGTCGAATGGGACGATGCCCGCTCCTTCGTGCAGTTCAACCTCAACCCGAAAGCCCGCTGGCATGACGGCCAGCCGGTGACGCCCGAGGACGTGATCTTCTCCTTCAACCTGCTGCAGGAAAAGGGGCGTCCGCCGTATAACCGCCGTCTGACCGTCGTCGACAAGCTGGAGAAGGTTGGCGAGCATAGCGTGCGCTTCACCTTCAACGACAAGGCCAACCGCGAGACGCCGCTCATCCTGGCGATGGGCTCGCCGATCCTGCCGAAACACGCGATCGATCCCGAGACGTTCGAGCAGACGTCGCTGGCGGTTCCGGTTGGATCCGGTCCCTACAAAATCAAGTCGATCAGCCCGGGCGAGAAGATCGTCTACGCCCGCGATCCCGATTACTGGGGCAAGGATATTCCGACCAAGGTCGGCTTCGACAATTACGACGAGATTTCCGTCACCTATTTCCTGCAGGACAGCACGCTGTTCGAGGCCTTCAAGAAGGGCGATGTCGATATCTATCCAGAAGGTGACGCGAGCCACTGGACGCGGGCCTATGATTTTCCGGCAGCGAAAAGCGGCGACGTGGTGCGCGAAACCTTCCAGCCTGGCCTGCCCTCGGGCATGCTCGGCTTCGTCTTCAACCTGCGCCGGCCGATCTTTGCCGACGAGACCGTGCGCGAGGCCCTGACGCTGGCGCTCGATTTCGAGTGGATGAACAAGAACATGTTCGGCGGCGCCTTCAAGCGCACCCAGAGCTACTGGCAGAATTCCAAGCTCGGCGCCTATGGCAATCCGGCCGACCAACGCGAACTGGCCCTGCTTGGCCCCGCCAAGGACCGCATCGATCCTGCTATCCTCGCCGGCACCTATCAGATGCCGGTGGCCGATGGCAGCGGCGCCGACCGCAAGATCCTGCGCGAAAGCGTCGGGCTTCTGGCCAAGGCCGGCTACACGATCAAGGGCGGCAAGATGGTGGATGGCGCCGGCAAGCCGCTCGCCTTCGAGGTGATGACGCAGACCCCTAGCCAGGAAAAGATGGCGCTCGCCTATCAGCGGGCGCTGGCGCTGATCGGCATCGGCATGTCGATCCGCACGGTGGACGATGCCCAGTACCAGGCGCGCTCCAACAGCTTCGACTATGACGTGATCATCAAGGCCTATCCGTCGTCGCTGTCCCCGGGCGCCGAACAGGTGCAGCGCTGGCACAGTTCCTCGCGCGACAACCAAGGCAGTTTCAACTATGCCGGCGTCGCCGATCCGGATATCGACCGGATGATCGACGCGCTGGTCAATGCACGCAGCGACGAGGATTTCCAGGCCTCCGTGCGTGCTTTGGACCGCCTGCTGGTCAATGGCCATTACGTGGTGCCGCTCTACCATATCGGCGAGCAGTGGGTGGCCCGCTGGACACGGATCGGCCGGCCGGAGACGACCCCGCTCTACGGCTATCAACTGCCGGTCTGGTTCGACACGCGGGCGCAGTGATCGGCCGGTTGCAGGCTCTCTCCCCGGCGGTTCCCTTTTGGTAACCGGTTGAACTGATGCACCATTGCTCTTAAGTGGCGGGAGTTCGCTCACCCGCTGCCGCGCCCGGCCAGGAAAGGAAGACCCCCATGAAGCACATCACCATCGACCTCGTCTCCGATGTGGTTTGCCCCTGGTGCTATCTCGGCAAGGCGCGCCTCGACCTTGCCGTGGCCGAGATCCAGGACGAGATCGGCGTGGACATCAACTGGCGCCCTTATCAGCTCAATCCCGACTACCCGCCGGAAGGCGTCGATCACCAGGTGGCGCTGGCGGCAAAGCTCGGCGGCAAGGGTAACATGGACCGCGCCCATGCGCAGCTGAAACAGCTGGGCGCCGAGGTCGGCATTGCCTTCGATTTCGAGGCGATCAAGGTCGGACCGAACACGCTCGACGCGCACCGGCTGCTGCATTGGGCCGCCACCGAAGGCCGCGAGATCCAGAACAGGGTGGCAGCCGCCCTGTTCAAGGCCAATTTCGAAGAAGGCCGCAATGTCGGCGACCCCGCTGTATTGCTGGACATTGCCGAGACGAGTGGGCTCGAGCGTCCGGTGATTGCAACGCTTCTGGCCGGCGATGCCGACAAGGACTTGGTGCGCGGCGAAATCGATGCGGCACGGCAGATGGGCGTCAATGGTGTGCCCTTCTTTATCGTGGACCAGCAATATGCCGTCAGCGGCGCGCAGCCGACCGAGGTGCTGGTCAATGCCTTCCGCGAAATTGCCGCGGCCAAAGCCGAGGAATTGCAGAAACTCAATTGACGGAGACGGACTTCACTCCTAAAGCGTATCGCGATCTTTCAGATTCGCTCCTTACGCTTTTATCTCTTTGTTTTATTGCATGTCGTTGTCCCGAAACCGGTGGCCACTTTCGGGACAACGACATGCTTTAAGCACGACGGTCTCCCGCCTTCTCCCAGGATGTGCTGCCTTGTCTCCCGATATGACCCTTAAGGGTGTTCTGCTGGCCTTCGCGGCCTTCCTTGCCTATTCCATCAGCGACGCGGCCGTGAAAATGATCGACGGTCGCATCAGCCCTATCGAATCAGCCTTCTTCGGCGCCTGTTTCGGCATTGCCGCCCTACCCTTCCTGCTCAAGCGCACCGACCGTTGGGTCGACGTGGTCAAGACCACCAACCGGCCGCTCTGGCTGTTGCGGTTCTTCTCCAGCGGCGCCGGATCGATCGGCAGCGTCACGGCCTTTACCCATCTGTCGATGGCCGAGGCCTTCTGCCTGATCTTCCTGCTGCCTTCTTTCGTCACCATCATGTCGGTGGTGTTCCTGAAGGAACAGGTCGGGATCCGGCGCTGGAGTGCGGTGATCATCGGCTTCATCGGCGTTCTGGTCGTGCTCAGGCCCGGTTTCCGCGAGTTGTCGATCGGCCATGTCGGGGCGGTGTTTGCCGGCCTGTCGGGCGCGATGTCGATCGTCATCTTCCGCGCCATCGGCCCGTCGGAAAAGAATATCTCGCTCTATGGCGCCGGCCTGCTCGGCACGCTGCTGCTCTGTGGCGTCGCCATGCTGCCGTCCTTCGTGCCGCCAAGCGGCGAGGAATGGCTGATGCTGGCCGGCTACGGTCTGCTGGGGGCGCTCGGCAGCGTGCTGCTGATGTATGCCGCCTTCTATGCGCCGGCCGCCGTGCTCGGGCCGACGCAATATAGCCAGATGCTGTGGGGCATCCTGCTCGGCTACCTGTTCTTCAACGATATCGTCGACATGCCGATGCTGGTCGGCATGGCACTGATCGTCGGCTCGGGCCTTCTGACCATCCTGCGCGAACGCACCCGCGGCGTCGCCCTGCCACCGCCGCTCGCCGCCGCCGACAGCCAGGCGGCTCTGGCAGGCAAGCCGGAAGATGAGAGCGCGGGCTGAGGCGCGCGGCTGGGTCGCCGACAAGAGTCACATATCCTGAATAGGTTCGCCTAATCTTGCTGTATGTCACATAAGCGGGACGTCTGCTGCCTGTCTTCTCCCCAGCGGGGAGAAGAGGGAGACCTACCGCCGCCGATCGTTCCGGTCTTAAACTGTCCCGATCGCTATAGTCCCGCCATCAAGGCAGGCGGGCGAGTTCCGCCAGCTGCGTCATAACCACGGCCGCGCCCTGTAGCCGCTTTTCCGGCGTCGGCAGGTCGCGGGTCAGGAAGACGCTGTGGTCGCTGCGGATTTTTGCCATCGAGCCCTGCTTGGCGATATAGCCTACAAGGGCAGCCGGGTTGGGGAATTCGCGGTGACGGAACTGCACGACGACGCCCTTGGGACCCGCTTCCAGCTTCTCGACATTGGCCTTGCGGCACAGCGCCTTGATGTAGACGACCTTCAGCAGATGCTGGACCTCGACCGGCATGGCGCCGAAGCGGTCGATCATCTCGGCGCCGAAGGCGTCGATATCGTTGAGGTCGGTGATTTCGCCGAGGCGGCGATAGAGGCCGAGGCGCAGGTGCAGGTCGGGCACATAGTCGTCGGGGATCATCACCGATGTGCCGACCTGGATCTGCGGCGACCAGCCGGTGTCGCGCACCTCGTCATCGCCCTTGACCTCGGCGACCGCCTCTTCGAGCATCTGCTGGTAAAGCTCGAAGCCGACTTCCTTGATATGGCCGGACTGTTCTTCGCCAAGCAGATTGCCGGCGCCGCGGATATCGAGGTCGTGGCTGGCGAGCTGGAAGCCGGCGCCGAGCGTGTCGAGCGACTGCAGCACCTTCAGGCGGCGCTCGGCCGTGGTGGTCAGCACCTTGTTGACCGGTAGCGTCAGAAGCGCGAAGGCGCGCACCTTGGAGCGGCCGACGCGGCCGCGCAGCTGGTAGAGCTGGGCGAGACCAAACATGTCGGCGCGATGCACGATCAGCGTATTGGCGGTCGGCACGTCGAGGCCGGATTCGACGATGGTGGTCGACAGCAGAACGTCATAGCTGCCGTCGTAGAAGGCATTCATGATGTCTTCCAGCTCGCCGGCCGGCATCTGGCCGTGGGCCACGGCGACCTTCAGCTCCGGTACATCGGATTGCAAAAACGCCTGGATATCGGCGAGATCGGCGAGCCGCGGGCAGACGTAAAAACTCTGGCCGCCGCGATAATGCTCACGCATCAGCGTCTCGCGGATCACCAGGGGATCGAAGGGCGAGATGAAGGTGCGCACCGCCATGCGGTCGACGGGCGGCGTGGTGATCAGCGACAGTTCGCGCACGCCGGTCATGGCGAGCTGCAGGGTGCGCGGGATCGGCGTGGCAGACAGGGTCAGCACATGCACGTCGGACTTCAGCTCCTTCAGGCGCTCCTTGTGCTTGACGCCGAAATGCTGCTCCTCGTCGATGATCAGCAGGCCGAGATTGGCAAAGGAAATGCCGGCGCCGAGCAGCGCATGGGTGCCGACGACGATATCGGTCTTGCCTTCGGCCACTTCCTTCTTGGTCAGCGCCAGTTCCTTGGAGCCAACCAGGCGCGAGGCCTGGGCGATGCGGACGGGTAGCCCGCGGAAGCGCTCGGTAAAGGTCTTGAAATGCTGGCGAGCGAGCAGCGTGGTCGGCACGACGACGGCCACCTGGATGCCGTTCATGGCGGCGACAAAGGCGGCGCGCAGCGCCACTTCGGTCTTGCCGAAGCCGACGTCGCCGCAGATCAGCCGGTCCATCGGCCGGCCAGCGGAGAGGTCACCGCGCACGGCCTCAATGGCGTTCATCTGGTCTTCCGTCTCGTCATAGGGGAAACGGGCGGCGAATTCGTCGTAGAGGCCTTCCTGGGTGGCCAGAACCGGTGCCGAGCGCATCATCCGCTCGGCGGCAATGCGGATCAGGCCGCCGGCCATGTCGAGCAGGCGTTTCTTGAGCTTCGCCTTGCGCATCTGCCAGGCGCCGCCGCCGAGCTTGTCGAGCTGCGCGTCGCTGTTTTCCGAGCCGTAGCGCGACAAGAGCTCGATATTCTCGACCGGCAGGAAGAGCTTTGCCTCGTCGGCATACATCAGCTCGAGGCAGGCATGCTGGCCGCCGGCCGCCTGAATGGTGCGCAGGCCGATGAACCGGCCGATGCCGTGTTCGGCATGCACGACGATGGAGTTTTCATCGAGGCCGGCCACCTCAGAGATGAAATCGGCGGCGCGCTTGCGGCGCTTGGAACGGCGCACCATGCGGTCGCCGAGAATGTCCTGTTCGCCGACGATCACCAGATCGCCCGCCTCGAAGCCTGCCTCGAGGCTGAGCACCGCGGTGGCGGCCTGCCCCTTCTTCAGCGTGTCGAGATCCGCAAACGAGGCGACCGGCTTCAGCCGCTCCAGACCATGTTCGTTCAGCACCTGCAGCAGGCGGTCGAGCGAGCCTTCCGACCAGCCGCAGATCAGCACGCGCGCGCCGGCGGCGCGTTTTTCGGCGATATATTTGACCGCCTGGTCGAAGACGTTGCGGCGGCCTTCGTCGGCGCTCTCGGTGGCGTTCTTGGCCCAACGCGGGCCGGAACGCGCCTGGATCTCGATGACCTTTCGGGTCTCGCCGTCATGTTCGGCAAAGGGCGTCAGCCGCAGCGGATTGACCGCATCGAGCGCCTTGCCGAATTCGGCAGCGCCGAGATAGAGATGCTCCGGCGGCACGGGCTTGTAGGGCGTGCCCTGGCTGAGGTGGCCCTTGCCGGGAGTGGCGGAGTTGAGGCGCGCTTCATAGTAGTCGCGCACCAGCTTGGCGCGTTCCTGGGCGGCCTCGCGCACAGTATGATCGGTGACGATCATAAAGCCGTTCAAATAGTCGAAGACCGTCTCCAGCCCGTCGTAGAACATCGGCAGCCAGTGTTCCATGCCGGCATAGCGTCGGCCTTCGGAGACGGCGGCATAAAGCGCGTCGTCGCGGGTCGTGGCGCCGAACAGCGACAGGTAGTTTTTACGAAAACGCCCGATGGTTTCCGGCGTCAGGGTCACCTCGCTCATCGGGTTCAAGTCGAGCGAGCGGGCCTGGCCGGTGGTGCGCTGGCTGGCCGGATCGAAATAGCGGATGCTTTCCAGCGTATCGCCGAAAAAGTCTAGCCGCACCGGCTCTTCGGAGCCGGGTACGAAGACATCGAGAATGCCGCCGCGCACCGCGAACTCGCCGACCTCGCGCACGGTCGCCACCCGGTCGAAACCGTTGCGCTCCAGCCGTGCGGCAATATCGTCCATGCGGACCTGATTGCCGGGCCGGGCGGAAAAGGCCAGGCTCTCGATGATCTCGGCCGGTGCCAGGCGCTGCAGCAGGGCATTGACGGTGACCAGCACGATGCCGGCATGAGGCTTTTTGGCATGGGCAATCAGCCCGGTCAGGGCGGCAAGACGGCGGGCCGAGACATCGGCGCTGGGCGACACCCGGTCATAGGGCAGGCAATCCCAGGCGGGCAGCGTCAGGACCGGGATTTCGGGTGCCGCAAAGGACAGCATCTGCTCGATATCGGCCATGCGCTGGCCATCCGACAGCACATAGGCGACGGGCCGCCCCTGGCGGGCGAGATCCGCCAGCAGGAAGGCGTCCATGCCGTCGGGCACATTTGCGAGCGTCAGCGCGGCGTCAGTCCGCGCGATTGTCTTGGCGTCGAAGAAGGATGTCATCAGGCCTTACCGAGTGCCTCGACCGTGACCGGGGAAAAATCCGGCTTGTAGGAGGCGATACGTGCAAAAAGTGGGGTGCGGAAGCGTTCCGGCAAGGGGTCGGCGCCGGTAATCCAGCGCACCAGGTCGTTGTCTTCCTCGGCCATGATCACTTCCAGCTCGTCGAGGTCGGCGTCCGACAGGCCGGCAAGCTCGGCTTCGGAAAATTCGCCGAGTACCAGGTCCATTTCGCGGATGCCGCGATGCCAACAGCGAAACAGGATACGCTTGCGGCGGGGATCCAGATCGGAACTGCTACGGGTCAATCCAGTCATTGCCATGCCACCTTCCTGTTGATGCGCCTCTATAACGCTTCACTCCCGCCTTGTCAGCCTTGCCAAGAGCGTAATTCTCGTCGCATTTTGCCAGCCATCATGCGTCCCACCCTGCTCGATCCCCTGTTCTCGCCCATCGCGTCCTTGTCCGGCGTCGGGCCGAAGCTTGCGCAATTGCTGGCAAGTCTCTTGGGGCGCGAGGATGCCGAGGATTGCCGGGTCATCGATCTCCTGTTCGTGGCGCCGCACCGGCTGATCGACCGGCGCAACCAGCCGGGCATTGCGCTGGCCCAGCAGGGCGCCATCGTCACCGTCACCGGACGGGTCGACCGCCACCAGCCGCCGCCGCGCGGCAAGAGCAACCTGCCCTATCGGGTTTTCCTGCATGACGAGACCGGCGAACTGGCGCTGACCTTCTTCCGCGCCAAGGCAAACTGGCTGGAAAACGCCCTGCCGATCGACGAGACGGTCATGGTGTCGGGCAAGGTCGACTGGTTCAACGGCCGGCCGTCGATGGTCCATCCCGATTACATGGTAAAGGCGAGCGAAGCGGGCAACCTGCCGATGGTCGAGCCGGTCTATCCGCTGACGGCAGGCCTGTCGCCCAAAGTGCTGCGCAAGGCCATCGAACACGCCGTGGAGCGGGTGCCGGAGTTTGCCGAATGGATCGACGGGCCGCTGGTCGAGCGTCAGGGCTTTCCCAGCGCCCGCGACAGCCTGATCGGGCTGCATCACCCGCGCGACGAGATGGATATCGACCCGCAGGCGCCGGTGCGGCGCCGACTTGCCTATGACGAATTCCTAGCCGGGCAACTGTCGCTGGCGCTGGTGCGCCAGAAGCTGCGCAAGGTGGCAGGCACGCCCGTCAGAGCCACGGGCACCCTATCGGCCCAGATTCTGGCCGCCCTGCCCTTTTCGCCGACCGCCAGCCAGGCAGCGGCCGTGGCCGATATCCTGAAGGACATGGCAAGCGACCAGCGCATGCTGCGGCTGCTGCAGGGCGATGTCGGCGCGGGCAAGACGCTGGTGGCGCTGCTCGCCATGGCAGCCGTCATCGAAAGCGGCGGCCAGGCGGTGCTGATGGCGCCGACCGAGATTCTGGCCCGCCAGCACCATGCAACGATCTCGACCTATGCGGCGGCGGCCGGCATCACGGTCGAGGTGCTGACCGGGCGCACCAAGGGCCGCGAGCGCGAGGCGATTACCGAGCGCATTGCCTCTGGCCAGGCGCAGATCGTCATCGGCACCCATGCGCTGTTCCAGGACTCGGTCACCTACCACAACCTGATGCTGGCCGTGGTCGACGAGCAGCATCGGTTCGGCGTGCATCAGCGGTTGCGACTGACGGCCAAGGGCATCTCGCCGCATATGCTTGTGATGACCGCGACGCCCATTCCCCGCACCCTGGTGCTGGCCGCCTTCGGCGACATGGACGTGTCGAAGCTCACGGAAAAGCCGGCCGGCCGCAAGCCGATCCAGACGGTGACGGTGCCGAGCGAACGCACCGGCGAGATCGTCGAGCGGCTGCGGGCTGCCGTCGCCGATGGCAAGAAGGCCTATTGGATCTGCCCGCTGGTGGAAGAATCCGATGTCTCCGACCTGATGTCGGCGGAAGAACGCCACGCGGTGCTGACCCAGGCGATCGGACCGTCTGTCGGGCTGGTGCATGGCCGGATGAGCGGCCCGGAAAAGGATGCCGCGATGATGGCGTTCAAGACTGGCGAGACGCGGTTGCTGGTCGCCACGACCGTGGTCGAGGTCGGCGTCGACGTGCCGGATGCGACGATCATGGTGATCGAGCATGCCGAGCGCTTCGGCCTGGCCCAGCTGCACCAGCTGCGCGGCCGGGTCGGGCGCGGCGCCGATGCCTCGACCTGCATCCTGCTCTACAAGGGACCGCTCAGCGAGACCGGCCGGGCGCGGCTGTCGATCCTGCGCGACAGCGAGGACGGTTTTCTGATCGCCGAGGAGGACCTGAAACTGCGCGGCGAAGGCGAGCTGCTCGGCACACGGCAATCGGGCACGCCGGGCTTCCGCATTGCCAGCCTCGAGGCCCATGGCGATCTGCTGGAAATCGCCCGCAAGGATGCCGCCTATCTGCTTGAGCGCGATCCCGACCTGATGTCGGAGCGCGGCCAAGCCATGCGCGTCCTGCTCTACCTGCACCGTCGCGACGAGGCGATCAGGTTTCTGCGGGCGGGATAGGGGGAGCCGCAGCCTGCGGCAGCTTGTAATTCGGCACGATCAATCCGCCTGAAATCAGCAGCTTGGCGCCCTCTTCCGGGGTCATGTCCAGCAGTTTCAGCTTGTGGCGCGGCACGAACATCAGGAAGCCGGCGGTCGGCACCGGGGTCGGCGGCAGGAAGACGGCGACCATTTCCTGGCCATCCTCATTGAGCCGCGCCGCGATCTCGCCGGTGGCATCGGTGGCGATGAACACCAGAACCCACATTCCGGGGCTGGGGAACTCGACAAGCCCGACCTTCTTGAAGGACGAGGACTGGTCTTTCAATACCGATTCGAAGATCTGCTTCAAACTCTTGTAGAGCGTACGCACCAGCGGCATGCGGTGAAAGATCTGCTCGCCGAAGGTGACGATCGAGCGGCCGATCAGGTTCTTGCCGAGAAAGCCGATGGCCGTGATGGTGACCACTGCAATCAGCAGGCCGAAACCGGGCACCGCGAACTTCAGATAGCTTTCGGGATTGTAGCGATCGGGAATGTAGGGTTTCACCCAGCTGTCGGCCCAGCGGATAAAGGACCAGGTCAGCCAGATGGTGATGGCGATCGGCGCGCAAATAATCAATCCCGTCAGGAAATTGTTCCGGAGGCGCGTCGCCACGGAGATTTTCTCTGGGCTGTCGTTCATCGTACCGCCGTTATGCTGCACTGCCATAAAACGCAGGATGGAAGGCGACAATGCCGGATGGCACAGACCCTCGCAAGGGCAAAATCATGAAATATTCGGCCGGCAAATCCGGATAGGTCAAACTGGCGTGATGACCGAACCCGAACTTGGGGTAAAGCTGCGGGCTGCCGACCACGACGCAGCCCTCAGCTCCCAGATCCCGCAGGCGGTCCAGACCCTCGCGGATCAGCTTGGCGCCGATGCCCTGACCCTGGCGATCCGGACGCACGGATACCGGTCCGAGCCCGAACCAGCCGCGCTCGCCACCCGACAGCGTCGCGGGCGAGAAGGCGATATGGCCGATGATGCCGTCCTCGTCTTCGGCCACAAGGGAGATGGTCAAGCCATGGGCGGCGCGCAGGCGCGTCACGATCAGGTGTTCGGTCTGGTCGCTGTAATCCTTGCCGGCAAAGGCTGCCTCAGTGATTTCGCCGATCGCCTCTTCATCGCCCGCTTGCTCGGCGCGGATCATCATTCCACCGTGACCGATTTGGCCAGATTGCGCGGCTGGTCGACATCGGTGCCCATGAAGACGGCGGTGTGATAGGCGAGCAGCTGGATCGGCAGCGAGAAGACCATCGGCGAGATGATTTCCGCGACATTCGGCAGAACGATGGTCGCCATGGTCGGCAGCTTGGAGGCGGCCGCCCCCTTCTCGTCGGTGATGAAGATGATGCGGCCACCGCGGGCGGCGACTTCCTGCATGTTCGATACGGTTTTTTCGAAGAAGCGGTCATGGGGGGCGATGACGATGACCGGCATGTTCTCGTCGATCAGCGCGATCGGACCATGCTTCAATTCGCCCGCCGCATAGCCTTCGGCATGGATATAGGAAATCTCCTTCAGCTTCAGCGCGCCTTCCATGGCGAGCGGATAGCTGGTGCCGCGGCCGAGATAGAGCACGTCCTTGAACTTCGACAGTTCGCGGGCAAGGCTCTCCATCTGCGGCTGGATATCGTTCAGCACCTTGCTCATGATGCGCGGCATTTCGGCAAGGCTGCGCACCAGCTGCCTTTCATCGGCGGGGGTCACCGTGCCGCGCGCCTTGCCGGCACCGATGGCCAAGGCCGCCAGAACCGCCAGCTGGCAGGTGAAGGCCTTGGTCGAGGCGACGCCGATCTCCGGGCCAGCCAGGATCGGGAACACCGCGTCGGCCTCGCGGGCAATGGTCGATTCCTTAACATTGACGATGGCGCCGATCTTCAGGCCCTCGTCCTTGCAATAGCGCAGGCAGGCCAGCGTATCGGCGGTTTCGCCGGACTGCGAGATGAACAGGGCTGCCTGATCCGTGGACAGCGGCATTTCGCGGTAGCGGAACTCGGAGGCGACATCGATCTCGACCGGCAGGCGGGCATAACGCTCGAACCAGTATTTGCCGATCAGGCCGGACAGATAGGCAGTGCCGCAGGCCGAGACGGCAAGACCCCGCAAGGCCTTGAAATCGATGGCCGAGACATTCGGCTTGATCGAATGGTCCTGGAAATCGACATAGTGCGACAGCGCGTGGGAAATGACTTCCGGCTGCTCGTAGATTTCCTTTTCCATGAAATGGCGGTGATTGCCCTTGTCGACCATGAAGGCGGTCGCCTGGGAGATCTGGTGCGGGCGTTTCACCGGCTTGCCGGAGAAATCCATGATCTCGGCGCCGCCGTGATGGATGATGGCGCAGTCGCCATCGACCAGGTAGGCGATCTCGTTGGTAAAGGGGCTGAGGGCAATGGCATCGGAGCCGAGGAACATTTCGCCCTTGCCGAAGCCAATGGCCAGCGGCGGGCCGAAGCGGGCCGCCATGATCGTATCCGGGTCGTCCTGAAACATCACCACCAGCGCATAGGCACCGGTCACCTGGTTGAGCATGGCGAGCATGGCGGCGCGGTTGTCGAGGCCCTGGCGGCGATACTTGGCGAGCAGCTGGGCGACGACTTCGGTGTCGGTCTGGGTGGTGAATTCGGCCCCTTCCGCCGTCAGCGCATCGCGCAGCTCGGAAAAATTCTCGATGATGCCATTGTGCACGACGGCGACGCCCTCGACGAAATGCGGATGGGCATTGGTCTCGTTGGGCACACCATGGGTAGCCCAGCGGGTGTGGGCAATGCCGATCGTGCCGGCCAGCGGTTCGTCGGACAGTTTCTTCTCAAGATTGAACAGCTTGCCTTCGGCACGGCGGCGCTCCATGGCGCCGTCGTGGATGGTGGCGACGCCGGCGGAATCATAACCGCGATATTCGAGCCGCTTCAGGGCGTCGACAAGACGCTCCGCCACCGGCCTGTTACCGACAATACCGACGATGCCGCACATGAAATTCTCCGTCTGGCTTTACTCTGTGGCGCCAGTCCTAATGATTTTCGCAAATTCCGCAATCGCGAAGGCGGTCACATTCGGTATCGTACGGTTACGCTTTCCGGACGAACTCAGTGTCCGGTTTTCTTCGCTGCCTTGGCTGCCAGGTTGCGAGCGCGGATCTCCTTGGCGCGGCCCGGCTTGATCTCCTGACGGGCGCGGCCGAGCGCCAGCGCATCGGCTGGCACGTCGTCAGTAATGACGCTGCCCGAGGCAACGAGGGCGCCGTCGCCGATCGACACCGGGGCTACCAGCGACGAGTTGGAGCCGATGAAAGCCCCCTCGCCGATCCGGGTGATGTGCTTGTTCACGCCATCGTAATTGCAGGTGATGGTGCCAGCGCCGATATTGGTGTCAGCCCCCACGAAGGCGTCGCCGATATAGGTGAGATGATTGACCTTGGCGCCCCTGCCGATCTCGGCCTTCTTGACCTCGCAGAAATTGCCGACCTTGGAACCCTCGGCCAGATTTGCGCCGGGCCGCAGCCGCGCGAAGGGGCCGACCGTTGCGCCGCTTGCCACATGGGCGCCTTCCAGATGGGAGAAGGCATGGATGACCGCGCCGGCTTCGATCACGACGCCCGGACCGAAGACGACGTTGGGCTCGATCAGCGCGTCCTGGCCGATCACCGTATCATAAGCGAGAAAGACGGTTTCGGGCGCGATCATGCTGACCCCGGACAGCATCAGCTCATGGCGGCGGCGCTCCTGCCAGACCCGCTCGATCTGTGCCAGTTCGGCGCGGTTGTTGCATCCGGCAAGCTCGGCCTCCGGCGCATCGACAGCGACGGCCTTGCCGCCGGCCGAGCGGGCGATTTCGACCAGATCGGTCAGATAATATTCGCCCTTGGCATTGGCATTGCCGATGCGCTGCAGCAGGTCGAGAGCCTTGCGGCCGTTGATGGCCATCAGTCCGCTATTGCACCAGGTGACCTGGCGCTCGGCGTCGGTGGCGTCCTTTTCCTCGCGGATGGCGACCAGTTCGCCATTGTCGACGAGCAGTCGTCCATAGCCGGTCGGCCGGTCGGTGTGAAAACCGATCACCGCGATGTCATTGCCGGCGGCAAGGGCGGCCCGGGCGGCCAGAAGCGGGCCTTCGGTGATCAGCGGCACATCGCCATAGGCGACGAGAATTTCGTCATAACCCTGGGCGATCACGTCGCGAGCGGTCAGCACGGCATGGCCGGTGCCAAGGCGCTCAGTCTGCAGGACGGGCGTCACCTGCAGGCCATCGACTCTAGCGGCCTTGGCCACGGCCTCGGCGTCGCGGCCGACGACCAGCGCCACGTCCGCGATACCGGCTTTGGCGATGGCCGCCATGACATGGGCGATCATCGGCCGGCCAGCGACCGGATGCAGCACTTTCGACATCGAGGATTTCATGCGCGTGCTGTCGCCCGCGGCAAGAATAACGGCCAGACAGCTGCGGTCCATGTCACACTCCCGAATATGCGTCGTCAAAAAGGTGGGATCAGCTACCACGCAGAACCGCCTTTCGGCAAGGCACGGCGAAGAGCGGCTCGCCTTGGGCAGATCAAACGATGAGGGGACGGAAGGATCAGCCGCGCTGCGCGGCAAAGCTTGCCTGCGCCCGGTCCCGGCCGACCAGGATGACCTTTTCCATGGCGGCACGTGCGCCGGCCGCATCGCGGGTCTCGATCGCCGCGACGATGGCCATGTGCGAGGCCTTGACGTCGGAGACCCGCATTCTATCGGCGGGTGTCGAGGACAGCTTGAAGGCGCCGACCAGCGCCGCCTTGATCAGGCTGCCGAGCGTGCGCATGAACGGATTGCCGGACGCATTGGCAAGCGCCATATGGAAGCGCAGATCGGCGATCGCCAGGCTTTCGGTGGTGTGGTCGGGATTGCCGAGATCCTCGGCCAGACGCCGCAGGATGTCGATCGCCTCCGGGGTTGCCTTTTCGGCGGCAAGGGCGGCCGCTGCCGGCTCGAAGGCCAGGCGGATTTCATAAAGACTGAGCAGGAATTCCTCGCTGACGCCGCATTCGAAATGCCAGGTCAGCACATCGCCATCGAACATGTTCCAGAATTGCCGGTCGGTGACGCGAGTGCCGATACGGGCTTTCGGCACGACCAGCCCCTTGGCGGCCAATGTCTTCATCGCCTCGCGCAGCACCGTGCGCGATACGTGGAAGCGTTGCGCCAGCTCCAGATCGCCCGGCAGGACGCTGCCGACCGGAAACTCGCCGCTGATGATCGCCGTACCGATCTCATCGACGACCTGGCCGTGGCTGGTGCGCGAGCCGGTTATCGTCACGGGTCCGAGCAATCCGTTGTACAAGATGAAGCCCCTTCTCTCTCGTCATCCACTGCCTTTGCGCGACAGGGCGAGGATGCCCTTCTGCAACAGGATGAAGGCAAACAACAGTAGGCCGATGAGGATTTTCGTCCACCAACTGGAAAGGGTCCCGTCAAAGGTAATGTAAGTCTGGATCAATCCCTGGATGAGAATGCCAATGAATGTGCCGGCGATGAAGCCAGACCCGCCGGTCAGCAGCGTTCCGCCGATCACCACGGCTGCGATCGCGTCCAGTTCGACGCCGACCGCCGAGAGCGGATAGCCGGCCGAGGTGTAGAGCGAGAAGACGATGCCGGCCAGACCGGCCAGCAGGCCCGATAGCGCATAGGTGAGGATCGTCGTGCGGCCGACCGGAACGCCCATCAGCCGTGCCGTCTGCACACCGCCGCCCAGCGCATAGACATTGGCGCCGAAGCGGGTGCGGTGGGCAATCAGCGCGCCGACGATGAAGACCAGGATCATGATGCCGCCGATCAGCGTCAGGCGCCCGCCGCCCGGCAGCTTGTAGAAGGTCTTGCGCATCACCGAGTAGAAGTCGTGGGCAATCGGGATGCTGTCGATCGACAGCACGAACGCCATGCCGCGCGCCAGAAACATGCCGGCCAGCGTCACGATGAAGGACGGCATTTCCAGATAATGGATCACCGCCCCCATCAGGGCGCCGAAGGCCGTGGTGATGACCAACAGCAGCGCAAAGGCGACGACGGGATGAACGCCGGTGTTTTCGAGCAGGACCGCCAGAAACACGCCGGCAAAGGCAATCACCGCGCCGACCGAGAGATCGATGCCGCCCGACAGGATGACGAAGGTCATGCCGACGGCGGCAATGCCGAGGAAGGCGTTGTCGGTCAGGAGATTGCTGATCACCCGGACCGACAGCATGGCCGGGAACTGCAGGGCGCAGACCGCATAGGCGGTGATGAAGATGACGACGGTGGCCAGGACCGGAAGATAGCGGGCATTCAGGGTCATCGGCATCACTCCCCGGCACCGCTTGGCGCACGCCGGACATAGGCGCCGAGCTGCTGCAGGGCGGGCGACTGGATGACGAGAATGATCACGATAATGGCGGCCTTGATGATCAGGTTGAATTCCGGCGGGAAGCCGGAGAGCAGGATGCCGGTGTTGATCGACTGGATGATCAGCGCGCCGAGCAGCGAGCCGGCAATGCTGAACCGGCCGCCGAGCAGCGAGTTGCCGCCGACCACCACGGCCAGGATGGCATCGAGTTCCAGCCAGAGGCCGGCATTGTTGGCGTCGGCGCCCTTGATGTCGGCGGCAACGATCAGGCCGGCGATGGTAGCGGCCAGGCTGCAGAGGCCATAGACGACGATCAGCAGGACGGGCGTGCCGACCCCCGACAAGGTGCTGGCGCGACGATTGATGCCGACCGATTCGACCAGCATGCCGAGCGCCGTGCCGCGCACCAGAAAGGCAATGGCGATGGCAAAGGCGATGAAGATCAGCACCGGCATGGGCAGCAGAAACAGTGCGCCGCTGCCGATGAACACCAGGCCCGGATCGGTGAAGGTCAGGATCGTGCCCTCGGTGATCAGCTGCGCAATGCCGCGGCCGGCCACCATCAGCACCAGGGTGGCGATGATCGGCTGGATGCCGAGCACCGCGACCAGCACGCCGTTCCACAACCCGCACAACAGGCCGGTGACCAGAACGAGACCAAGCGTGTAAAGAAGCGACGCGCCGCCGGAGATCGTCGCGGCAGCCACGGCACCGGTGATGGCAATCACCGCGCCGACGGAAAGGTCGATGCCCTTGGTGGCGATGACCAGCGTCATGCCGACGGCCAGCAGCGCCACCGGCGCACCGCGGTTCAGCACGTCGATCAGACTACCATAGAGCCGGCCGTTCTGGATCTCGATGTCGAAGAAGCCTGGAAAGGCCAGCACATTGAGGGTCAGGATGACGGCCAGCGCGATCAGTTGCGGGGCCAGACGGCCGGCGAGCGGTTTCAGATGCTGGATCATGCCGCACTCCCTTCGACCGCCTGCGCGGCAATGGCCTCGACGATATGCGCCGTGGTCATTTCCGGTCCCGACAGTTCGGCCACATGGCGCCGGTCGCGCAGCACCACGACCCGCGAACTATAGGCCAGCAACTCCTCGAGTTCGGAGGAAATGACCAGCAGCGACAGGCCCTTGGCGCACAACTCCTCAATCAGCTTGATGATTTCGGCGTGCGCCCCGACATCGATGCCGCGGGTCGGCTCGTCGAGGATCAGGAATTGCGGATCGGTGGCCAGCCAGCGGGCCAGGATGACCTTCTGCTGGTTGCCGCCCGACAGCAGACGGATCGGCTTTTCGCGATCCGTGGTGCGGATGTCGAGGGCGGCGATATAGTGATCGGCGAGTTCCACCTGTTCGCGCATCGACATGGGCTTCAGCCAGCCGCGCCGCGCCTGCAGGGCCAGCGCGATATTCTCGCGGATCGACAGGTCGCCGACGATGCCGTCGATCTTGCGGTCTTCCGGGCAGAAGCCGAAGCCGAGGCGGATGGCCTCGCGCGGACTGCCGATCCTGGCCGGCTTGCCGTCAATTTCCGCCGTGCCGCTATCGGAGGGGCGCACGCCGAACAAGGTCTCGGCGGTCTCTGTCCGTCCCGAGCCGAGAAGGCCGGCCATGCCGACCACTTCGCCGGCGCGGATCGAGAGATCGAAGGGTTGGACGCGCCCTCGCCGGCCAAAGTTGCTGAAACTGTAGCGGATGGGGCCGTCCGGCTCCGTGGTAGCGTGGTGGCCGGCCTCGATGGCAGCCAGTTCACGGCCGAGCATCATCGAGATCAGTGCCTTGCGGTCCAGCGACGCGGTTTCCGCCGTGCCGACCAGGCAGCCGTTGCGCAGCACCGTGACACGGTCGGCGACTTCATAGACCTGGCCGAGGAAATGGGTGATGAAGACGATGCCAAGGCCCTTCGCCTTGAGATCGCGCATGATGCGGAACAGCATCTCGACCTCCTGCGCATCAAGGCTGGCGGTCGGCTCGTCGAGGATCAGCACCTTGCCGGAGAGATCGACAGCACGGGCGATCGCCACGACCTGCTGGATGGCGACAGAATAGACCGAGAGTTCGGCCTTCACATCGATGTCGATGCCGTAGCCTTCCAGCAATTGCCGGGCCTGTTCGTTCATGCGGCGGGTGTCGATCAGGCCGAAGCGGCGCGGCTGGCGGCCGAGATAAAGGTTTTCGGCGACCGTGAGGTTACCAAGCAGATTGACCTCCTGGTAGACGGTGCCGATGCCGAGCGATTGGGCGGCGTGGGTGTCTTTCGGGTCGATTTCGGCGCCGTCGAGCACGATCCGCCCGTCATCGCGCCGATAAGCGCCGGTCAGGCATTTCACCAGGGTCGATTTGCCGGCACCGTTTTCGCCGAGCAGCGCATGGATCTCGCCGCGTCGAAGATGGAAATCGACATGGTCGAGGGCGGTCGCACCGGGGAAATACTTGCACACCCCGCTGGCCGCGAGAATAGCGTTCGAAATTTCTGTCATGCTTGCCTCAGCCACCACTTCAACTGGCCCGCCGGAGGCTTTCGCACTCCGGCGAGTTATCTCTGTTCAGGGTCGGCTTCTCCTGCGAACAGCTAACCCTGACGGGAAATGAAGTCTTAGTAGCCGAGGCCCTTCTTCTCTTCGTAGACCTTCTTCGGATCGTCGGCCTGGGTGTAGAGCTTCGATTCGGTCTGGATCCACTTCGGCGGCAGGGTGCCGTCCTTCTTGAAGGCTTCGAGCGCATCGAAGGCCGGGCCTGCCATGTTCGGCGTCAGCTCGACGGTGGCATTGGCTTCGCCGGCCGCCATGGCCAGGAAGATGTCCGGAACGGCGTCGATCGACACGACCAGGATGTCGGTGCCCGGCTTCAGGCCGGCTTCCTTGATCGCCTGGATGGCGCCCACGGCCATGTCGTCGTTATGGGCGTAGAGGGCGCAGATGTTCTTGCCGCCGTCTTCGGCCTTCAGGAAGCTTTCCATGACTTCCTTGCCCTTGGTGCGGGTAAAGTCGCCGGTCTGGCTGCGGACGATCTTGAGGTTCGCCTTGCCGGTGATGCCCTCTTCAAAGCCCTTCTTGCGGTCGATGGCCGGCGAGGAGCCGGTGGTGCCCTGCAGTTCGACGATGTTGCAGGCCTTGTCGCCCACCGTCTTGGCCAGCCATTCGCCAGCAACCTTGCCTTCATGCACGAGGTCGGACGTGACCGCCGTCATGTAGAGTTCCTTGTCGGCATCGACGGTGCGGTCGAGCAGGATGACCGGGATTTCGGCTTCCTTGGCTTCTTCCAACACTTCGTCCCAGCCGGTGGCAACGACCGGCGCGACCAGGATCGCGTCAACGCCCTGGGCGATGAAGGAGCGCAGCGCCTTGATCTGGTTTTCCTGTTTCTGCTGGGCATCGGCGAATTTCAGGTCGATGCCGCGCTTTTCGGCCTGCTGCTTGGTCAGCGTGGTTTCCGCCGCGCGCCAACCCGACTCAGAACCGATCTGCGAAAATCCGACGACGAGGCCTTCGGCCTGGGCCGTGGCGAACATGCAGCCAGCAAGCATCGTGGCGCTGGCAAGCGCTTTAAAAAACTTCATGATTTCCTCCCTAAGTGTCACCTCCCGTGACACGCCCCATTAATCATACAATATGACTTTTGTAAATGTGGCCTTGCGGGGAATTACCAGAAATCAATTGGGAAAAACAAAAAGGGCGCCGCCGGGACGCCCAGTTCCTGGCTGAAAGCTGGAATCCCCTTTGTCGCAAAAAGCCAATCGCGACATTCGGACTTTTGTACCTGGTTTTCGCGACAGTTAGACCCAGATATCGTTCTGGGCTGTGCGGTCGCCGCCAGCATGACCGGTGTTAAGGACGCCGCGTGGTTCGATTAGGAGAAGGTGAACTTCCCTCTCCGCGAAAGGCTTATGCTCGACTCCCTTCGGAACAACGAACATTTCGCCGGGGCCTATCGACACCGAGCCATCGCGAAAATCAATCCGTAACTGACCGCTAAGAACGATGAATGTTTCGTCCGTATCGGCATGCTGATGCCAGATGAAATCCCCTTCGATACGCACCGCCTTGAACTGGTAGTCGTTCATTTCCGCTATGACACGCGGTTGCCAAAGATCGGTGATCTTCGCAAGCTTTTCCGAGAAGTTGATGGCGTGGTGTTGTGTTACCATTTTATCTTGCTCCATTGTTCAATGAGCAACACTAGGAATTTACGCCGCTCTGATCTTGAACGATTGTGCAGCGCTCAACCGGGTCAGTTTCCCCCAGCGGCTAGGTGTAAGGCCGAAAGCGTTGCGGACATGCCTCGTCAAGTGCGCCTGATTTCGATGCCCAATAGCCCGAGGCGGCGTTGTTGGGCGTTTTGAGATGGGCTATTTGGTTCAAAAAGTGCAACGTTTCGAGCATAAGCAGCAGTGGGCGCGACCTGTTGCTGAGAGGTCTGCCATGGCATAAACCCTCATGGACGCGGCCGGGTTTGGATCACATGGCATTTGCCGGAGGGTAAGCAGATGACCGCACAACCGCGCCTCTTCGGAGCAGATTACAGCGTTTACGTGCGAATTGCGCGACTATGCCTGATGGAGAAAGGCATCGAATATCACCTTGTTCCGCTCGATATCTTTGCAGACGGCGGTCCTCCAACCGACTACTTGGCGAAGCACCCATTCGGACGCATTCCTGCATTCGAGCATCACGAGTTTAGCCTCTATGAGACCGGTGCCATCGCTCGATATATTGATGAAGCGTTCGAGGGGCCGCAACTTCAGCCCTCAGATCCGGTGCAGCGTGCACGATGCAATCAGTTGATCAGCATTGCTGACAACTATGCCTATCCTCACCTGGTGTGGGGTGTTTACGTGGAGCTGATATCGAAACCCGGCAGAGGTGTTCCCACTGACGAGGACAAGCTCGCGGCAGCTCTCGCGAAAGCACGAAACTGCCTGGCGGCGATGTCCCAACTGATGAGAGACGGTCCATGGCTGGTTGGCGAGCAGCTAACGCTAGCCGATTTGTACGCCGCGCCCATGTTTGACTATTTCCTGATGACATCCGAAGGGGCGGAACTCATCCGTCAATACGGAAATCTCCAGGATTGGTGGACCCGTATGGCGCTACGGCCTTCAATGGCAGCAACCAAACCGTCCTAGTTTTCAGACAGTCTGTCCGACCGACGCGACGGTTCTGCGACTGAGTGGATCCTGCCATCGCTTCGCCAAAAGCAAAGGGCGCCACCGGGGCGCCCTCGTCATTCTCGTCGGGTTCAATACAGAACCGCTTACTGCGGCAGCTTGTCGTCGACGCCTTCGACGTAGAAATTCATGCCCAGCAGCGTGCCGTCGTCGGCCTTTTCGCCGTCCTTCAGCCATTCCGAGCCGTCCTGCTTCTTGATCGGGCCGGTGAAGGGATGCAGCTCGCCCGACTTGATCTTGGCTTCGGTGGCTTCCGCCATCGCCTTCACGTCGTCCGGCATGTTGGTATAGGGCGCCATGGTGAGAATGCCGTCCTTCAGGCCGTCCCAGCTCTGCTGCGACTTCCAGGTGCCGTCGAGCAGGGCCTGGGTCCGCTTGATGTAATAGGCACCCCAGGTATCCTTGATGGCGGTCAGCTGGGTGTTCGGGCCGGCGGCGATCATGTCGGAGGCCTGGCCGAAGGCCTTGATGCCGCGTTCCTGCGCGACCTGCATCGGCGCTGTCGTGTCGGTGTGCTGGGTCAGGATATCGACGCCCTGGTCGATCAGCGCCTTGGCGGCGTCGGCTTCCTTGCCCGGGTCGAACCAGGTGTTGACCCAGATGACCTTCATCTTGAAATCGGGATTGACCGACTTCGCGCCGAGTTCAAAGGCATTGATGCCCATGACGACTTCCGGGATCGGGAAGGAGGCGATGTAGCCGGCGACGCCCTTGGCAGACATTTTTCCGGCGATCTGACCGGCGATATAACGGCCTTCATAGAAACGCGAATTGTAGGTGGCGACATTGTCGGCCGATTTGAAGCCGGTGGCATGTTCGAACTTCACATCCGGGAATTTTGCGGCAACCTTGATAGTCGCATCCATGAAGCCGAAGGAGGTGGTGAAGATCATCGCGCAGCCCGAACGGGCCAGGCGCTCGATGGCCCGCTCGGCATCCGGGCCTTCCGGCACGCTTTCGAGGAACGGCGTTTCGATCTTGTCGCCGAAATGGGCCTGCAGCTCCTGGCGGCCGATATCATGAGCCTGGGTCCAGCCGCCATCGGTCTTGGTGCCGACATAGATGAAGCAGACCTTGGTCTTTTCCTGGGCCTCGGCCCCGACGGTGAACCCGCCGAGCGCGGCCGTCGTCGCAACGAGTGCTATGAGCAGTTTCTTCATGGTAACCCCTATCCGTTTTCGTTGATATCCAGGTGTTTTAGCGGTCCGGCACAAAGGGCTTGCCCAGGGATGCCGGTGTGTTGATCAGCGTGGTGCGCCGATTATGGGAAATTATGATCAGCACGACAATGGTCGCGACATAGGGCATTGCCGAGAGGAATTGCGACGGCAGGCCGATGCCGAAGGCCTGGGCATGCAGCTGGCCGATCGACACGGCGCCGAACAGGTATCCACCGGCCAGAACCCGCCAGGGACGCCAGGAGGCAAAGACCACCAGCGCCAGCGCGATCCAGCCGCGGCCGGCCGACATGTTCTCCACCCATTGCGGCGTATAGACCAGCGACAGCTGCGCACCGGCAAGTCCCGCGCAGGCGCCGCCGAACATCACGGCGAGATAACGGGTGCGGATGACCGAGATGCCGAGGGCATGGGCCGAACTGTGGCTGTCGCCGATGGCCCTAAGCTTCAGGCCGGCCCGGCTCTTGAACAGGAACCAGTTGACGCCGACGACCAGCGCGATCGACAGGTAGAAGACGATATCCTGGTGAAACAGCAGCGGTCCGACAAAAGGAATATCGGACAACAGCGGAATGACGATCGGCTGCAGCTTGACGCCGGGAATGCCGACAAAGCTCTCGCCGAGCATGCCGGATATACCAAGGCCGAGAATGGTCAGCGCCAGGCCTGTCGCCACCTGGTTGGCCACCAGCGTCAGAGTGAGAAAGCCGAACAGCAGCGAAAAGGCAGCGCCCGACACGATGCCGGCCAGAAGGCCGACGAAGGGCGAGCCGGACAGCTGGGCGGCGGCGAAGGCGCAGACCGCGCCCATGATCATCATGCCCTCGACCCCGAGATTGAGAACGCCCGAGCGCTCGGTCACCAGTTCGCCGACCGAGGCGATGACCAGCGGCGTGGCGGCGGTGATGACGGTCAGGAGAATGGCTTCGATGATCATCTTGCATCTCCCTTCAGAAGGCGACGGCTCTTGTCGAAGACGATGCGCACCTTGTAGAGGATCAGCGCGTCGCAGGAGAGCACGAAGAACAGCAGCAGCCCCTGGAAAACGCGGGTCACCTTGTCGGAGACACCGATCGACAGCTGTGCGCCCTCGCCGCCAAGATAGGTCAGCGCCAGCACAAGGCCCGAGGCGATGATGCCCAGCGGGTTGAGCCGGCCGAGGAAGGCGACGATGATCGCCGTGAAGCCGTAACCCGGCGAAATGCTCGGCTGCAGATGGCCGATCGAGCCGGACACTTCGGAAATGCCGGCAAGGCCCGCCAGCGCGCCGGAGACCAGCATGGAGAACCACACCATGCCCTTCGACGAGAAACCGGCAAACCGCCCTGCCCGTTCGGACTGGCCGAGCACCACGACTTCGAAGCCCTTCAGCGTATAGCGCATCAGGAACCAGACGCCGATGGCGGCGATAATGGCAAAGGCAAAGCCCCAATGGGCGCGGCCAGAAGCCAGCATTTCCGGCAGCACGGCCTCGGTGACATAGGAGCGGCTCTGCGGGAAATTGTAGCCCTGCGGATCGCGCCAGGGTCCGCGCACCAGCCAGTCGAGCAGCAATTGGGCGATATAGACCAGCATCAGGCTGGTGAGGATCTCGTTGGTATTGAACCTTGTCTTCAACAGCGCCGGGATCGCGGCATAGAGCGCGCCGCCGGCCATGCCCATCAGCAGCATCAGCGGCAGGAGCAGCGGCGAATGCCATTCGTAGAACAGGATCGGCAGGATCGACCCCGTCATCGCGCCGACGGTGAACTGGCCCTCGGCGCCGATGTTCCAGTTGTTGGAGCGATAACAGAGGGACAGACCGACGGCGATCAGGATCAAAGGTGCCGCCTTGATCGCCAGTTCGTGCAGCGACCAGACTTCCAGCAGCGGCTCGATGAAGAAGCTGTAGAGGGCCGACACCGGGTCCTTGCCGAGCAGCGCGAACATGATGCCGCCGAACAAGACCGTCAGCGCCAATGCCAACAGCGGCGACAGCACCTGGAACAGGCCCGATGTGCGGCTGCGTTTTTCCAGCTCAATGCGCATGGGCAGCCTCCCCGGCATGCATGCCGCCCATCAGGATGCCGATCCGCTCGCGGGTCATGGTCTTGGCGGGATAACTTTCCGACAGCCGGCCTTCGGAGATCGCGGCAATGCTGGTCGCCACTTCGAAGATCTCGTCGAGATCCTGGCTGATGACCACGACAGCCGAGCCGCTGCGGGCCAGATCGACCAGGGCCTGGCGGATGCGGCTGGCAGCGCCGGCATCGACGCCCCAGGTCGGCTGGTTGACGACCAGGACGGCGGGTTGGCGGTCGAGTTCGCGCCCGACGATGAATTTCTGCAGATTGCCGCCCGACAGGGAGCCTGCCGCAGGGTCAACGCCGCTCTTGCGCACGTCCATGGCTTCCGAAATACGGGCGGCGGCCGTGCGGACGGCGTCGTGGCGGATCAGTTTCAGAAAACCGCCGCCGAGAAAGGCCTTGCGATCCGACTGGTTGCGCGCCAGCAGCAGGTTGTCGGAGAGGCTGAGCGCCGGAACGGCGGCATGGCCATGGCGCTCCTCGGGCACGAAGCCGGCGCCCATCAACCGACGCGCCGAAATGCCGAGCCGGCCAACCGCCTTGCCGCGGATGCGGATGCGCTCGTTGTCTTCGACGGGATATTCGCCGGACAGCGCGTCGAACAGTTCCGACTGGCCATTGCCGGCCACGCCGGCGATCGCCAGCACCTCGCCTGCCTTGACCGACAGGGACAGTTTTTTCAGCGGCATGGCAAAGGGCGAGCGCGGCCGGACGGTGAGATCGGTAATCTCCAGCTGCACGGCGCCAAGCGGCGCGTCTTCTTCCTGGTAGACACTGGCGACTTCGCCGCCGACCATCATGCGGGCGAGCGACGCCGGCGTTTCCTGGCGGGGATCGCAGGCGCCGGTCACCCTGCCGTGACGCAGCACCGTGGCGCGGTCGCAGATGCGCTGCACCTCTTCAAGGCGGTGGCTGATATAGAGAACCGAGCGGCCCTCGCTCCTCAGCTTTTCCAGCGTCTCGAACAGCCGGTCGGCTTCCTGCGGCGTCAGGACCGAGGTCGGTTCATCGAGAATGATCAGCTTGGGGTTCTGCAGCAGGGCGCGGACGATCTCGATGCGCTGGCGTTCGCCGACCGACAGATCGGCCACATGGGCGTCGGGATCGAGCGGCAGGCCATAGGCCTTTGACAGTTCGGCGGCCTTTTGCGAAATGGTGCCGATCGATGTCTTGCCGTCGAGCGACAGGGCGATATTCTCGGCCACCGTCAGCGCTTCGAACAGGGAGAAATGCTGGAAGACCATGCCGATGCCGAGCTGGCGGGCCGCTCCCGGCGAGGCGATTTCGACGGGCCTGCCCTGCCAGACGATCCGGCCGGATGTCGGCGCCAGCACGCCGAACAGCATTTTCACCAGGGTCGATTTGCCGGCGCCGTTCTCACCCAGCAGCGCGTGAATTTCGCCTGGCCGGATGTCCAGGTCGATGGCATTGCAGGCCGTGAAGGCGCCGAACATCTTGGTAAGCTGGCTGACCGAAAGCAGCGCGTCCGGTACTGCTGTTTGCGACACATATCCCCCTTGCCACGCAGTCTCCGGGCGATGACCGCCCGATCCCCATGCGTGGTCGTTACCGATACTCATTGCCCCGACCGGCTTGCCGCTTGCGACCGGTCCGGGCTCATTTCCCACTATTGATACCCGGATTGCTGCCACGCACAACAGTCAACCGACCATTTTTTGTGCATGCCCAAGCTTTCCTCGCCTGAAGGCCCAGAGAGGCGGTGCTTACGACTTACCGAGCGCGGGAACGAACTGCAGCACACCGCCGATCACATAGAGGTAAATCCCTGTTACGACGAAGGGAATGACCAGCCAGGACGGGCTGTCGAAATGCATCAGCAGGGCCGCTCCGCCTAACCCGCACCACAGGAAGAAGACAGCCAGATTGAGCGGCCGCAGGCGCTTGACGCGCACCGGATGGAGAAAATTGATCGGCAGGAAGGTCAGGAACACCGAGACGGTGACGACGGTCATCGCCGTGGTCGCCGAGGCATCGATGACGAACAGCGTGAAGACGATCATGTTCCAGACGACGGGAAAGCCGGAGAAGAAATACTCGTCGGTCTTCATGCCCATGTCGGCATAATAGATGGCGCTGGACACCACGATCATGCCGGCCGCCACGAAGGACAGGGGTTCGCCGATCATGCCGCTCTGATAGAGCGCAAAGGCCGGCAGCAGCACATAGGTGACATAGTCGATAATATTGTCGAGCGTATCGCCGGACCAGTTCGGCAGCACCTCCTTGACGCGCACCTTGCGGGCGATCGGACCGTCGATGCCGTCGACCGCCAGCGCCAGGCCGAGCCACCAGAACATGTCGACGAATCGATGCTCGGCCGCCGCCACCACACCGAGGAAGGCCAGGAACGAACCGGACGCCGTCAGGATATGAACCGAGAAGGCGCGGATTTCCGCATAGGGCACGCGCCTGTAGTTGAAAATCTTCATATCGGTCCGACCGTCCCTCATTGCTCCCGGTGCAGGGGATATTCCCCGAATCCGTTCGTTTTGCAACAACGCAGCCGCGGCAATACAGTATTGGCCCGCCGAGTCCCGATTGTCGTGGCGCGATGACTGCGCCAATTCAACCCATGGATTTCGATCGGCGGACGCACTAGATTGCCGGCAGAAAACAATGGATCCCCATGATGAGACAGTTTGACATAGCGGTAATCGGTGCAGGCCTGGCCGGGAGCGTGGCGGCCTTGGCGATGGCGCGCGGCGGGCGTTCGGTGGTGCTGGTGGCCGGCGCGCGGACGGTTGCCGATGGGCGCACGACGGCGCTGATGGACCAGTCGATCGGCTTCATGGCCCGCCTTGGCCTGTGGGAAGAGATCGCGCCCTTTGCCGCCGCTCTGTCGACCATGCAGATCATCGACGGCACCAAGCGCCTGCTGCGGGCGCCGCCGGTGGCGTTCCGCAGCGCCGAGATCGGCATCGACGCCTTCGGCTACAACATGGCCAACCGCGATCTGATGGCTGTTCTGGAAAAGGCGCTGGCGCACGAACAAGGCGTCAGCATTCTGACCGCACAGGCCGACAGCGTGTCGTTCGACGATGGTGGCGTGACGATCACGCTGGATACGGGCGAGACGCTCGCGGTCGATTTCGTCATCGGCGCGGACGGACGCAAATCGAAGACCCGCGACAGCGCCGGCGTCGCCGTGCGCAACTGGTCCTATCCGCAATCGGCCCTGGTTCTGAATTTCGCCCATACCGTGCCGCATCACAATGTCTCGACGGAATTCCACACCGAGACCGGGCCTTTCACACAGGTGCCGCTGCCCGGCCAGCGCTCCAGCCTGGTCTGGGTGGTCGAGCCGGCGGAGGCGACGCGGCTTGCGGCCCTGCCGCTTAAAGACCTCAGCCGATTGGTCGAAACGCGCATGCAGTCATTGCTCGGTAAGGTGACCGTCGAGGACGGCGTGCAGTGCTGGCCGCTGTCGGGCATGACGGCGCTACGATACGGCAAGGGGCGTGCCGCCTTTATCGGCGAGGCCGCGCATGCCTTTCCGCCGATCGGCGCGCAAGGGCTGAACCTCAGCCTGCGCGATGTCATGACGCTCGAAGACATCCTGTGTGCCGATCGCCACAAGCCGATTGCCGCGGATGCCGGCGATGTCTTCGACCGCCGTCGGCGGATCGACGTCATCAGCCGCACGGCAAGCGTCGACATTTTGAACCGCTCGCTGCTGTCGAGCTTCCTGCCGGTGCAGATGCTGCGGGCGGCGGGCCTGCATCTGTTGAATTCGGTGGCGCCGCTGCGCCATCTGGTCATGCGCGAAGGCGTCGAGCCCGGCCGCGGCTTCGGTTCGTTTCCGGCCTTGTTAGGGAAAAAGATCCGCCGGCAGGCGCCCGGTGGTGATGGCGAAAAGCAGGCCGGATACGGTCAGGACTGAAAACACCGTGGTCAGCAGGATGGTGGCCGAGGCCCGCTCCTGCCAGACGCCGTATTGCTGGCCGATGACGAAGACATTGGTGGCGGTCGGCAGGGCGGCCAGCAGCACGGCGGTATAGATCCACAGCGGATCGAAATTGCCGACGGCGCCCAGCACGACGTAGACCACCAGCGGATGCAGCATCAACTTGATCGGCACGATATAGACGATCTCGGCCGGAATGCGCGTAAGCGGCCTGAGCGCCAGCGTCACCCCCATGGCAAACAGCGCGCACGGGGCGGCAGACTGGGCGAGATAGTCGATGAGGCGCTGCAGGGCGAGCGGCGGTTCGAACTGACCGGCCGCCGCCACGAAGCCGGCAGCCGTGGCCAGAATGAAGGGATGGAAGGCGATCTTCTTCGCCACATCCAGGACCAGCAGCCCGCGCGGCCGGGAATCGCCGCCGGCCAGCGCCATCATCGCCGGCGCCACCATGAAATGCACGGCATTTTCAAAGCAGAAGACCAGCGCCACGGGTACGGCAGCTGCCTCCCCGAACGCCAGCAGCGCCAGGCCGGGGCCCATATAGCCGATATTGCCATAAGCGGCCCCGAGCGCCTGCATGGTGCTGTCGGCCAGGCTGTTGCCGCGCCACAGCCGACCGATCAGGAAGACCAGCAGAAAGATCGTATACGTACCGGCAAGACAAGCCAGAATGAAATCGATACGGGTCAGTTGCTCGATCGGTGTGCGCGACACCAGCTTGAAGAACAGCGCCGGCAGCGACACATAGATGATGAAGACATTGAGCCAGCCCAAGGCACCGGCCGGCTGGTGGGTGAGCCTTGCGGCGACATAGCCGATCAGGATGAGCCCGAAAAACGGCAAAACCAATGCGACAATGTCGGCCATGTGTTGCGGCTCCGCCTCAATATGCCGAACCTCACGAAGACCCAGCCACTCTTCCCTCCTTCGGCCTTAGCCGATTTGTGACAGGATTGGAAAGGTCTGCTGGAACCAAATCGCCAGATCGCTGACGAAACCGAAGATGAAGGCAAGGCCGGTCAGCACGAGAAGTCCGCCCATCAGCTTTTCGACCAGGCCGAGATGGCGGCGGAACCGGGTCAAAAAGCGCATGAAGGCGCCGGAAAATCCGGCGGCGATCCAGAACGGCACGGCTAGGCCCAGCGAATAGACGGCGAGCAGCAGGGCGCCGTCGCCGACCGTTTCGCGCGACGCCGCAACGCCCAGAATGGCGCCCAGCACCGGACCGATGCAGGGTGTCCAGCCAAAGGCGAAGGCAAGGCCCATGACATAGGCGCCGGTCAGCGTCGCCGGCTTGCCGCTGCCTTGAAACCGCATTTCGCTCGACAGCAAGCCGATACGGAACACGCCAAGAAAATTCAGCCCCATCAGGATGATGATCAGGCCGCCGAGCTTGGACAAGAGATCGAGATGCTGGCGCAGCAGCACGCCAATGGTGGAGGCCCCTGCCCCGAGCGCCACGAAAACGGTGGCAAAGCCGAGCGTGAAGAGCAGCGAGGACAACAGCACGGCGCGGCGCGTATCGGCGGCGGCCTTGGCCGTCTCGCCGCGGAACTGCTCGACCGATATGCCGGCCATGTAACAGAGATAGGGCGGCACCAGCGGCAGCACGCAGGGCGACAGGAAGGACAGCGTCCCGGCCAGGAGCGCGCTGAAGAAGGATATATCGGCAATCGACACGGCGCAGGCTCCACTTCACCACCTAAAGCATGCCGCGATCGTTCGGATCCGCTCGTCACGCCTATCTCTTTATTATGCTGCATGTCGTCATCTTGAAAACCGGTGCCCACTTTCGGGCGACATGCTTTAAGCGGCCCTTCCTATCGCCCGGCTGGCCGCTCTGCCAATCACCTTTTCGCGCACGTGACGTAAAACCGCAGGAGACACGCATTTTCGACGTTTTTTGGGTTGACCCGCCGGGGTCACCTGCCTATGTTCCGCGCACTTCCAGGGGAGCTGATTTGCTCGCCTCTCGGGAGAGCGTAGCTCAGCTGGTAGAGCAACTGACTTTTAATCAGTAGGTCCCGGGTTCGAACCCCGGCGCTCTCACCATGAAATCAATACCTTAACTGTTGAATTTGAGTCCTAAAAGGGCTGGAATTGCGTAGATGTATTGCACGGTATCCCGCCGGATGATCACCATGGAAGCTTTGCGCCAAATCGTGTAAGCTATGATCATGAACAGAAGCGAGGCCATTCAGAAGCTCCAACGGCATGCCGATGCCATAAAAAGCATGGGCGCAACGGCTCTGTACCTTTTCGGATCGACGGTCCGCGACGAAGCTCAGAGGTCGAGCGACCTCGACCTGTTCATTGACTATGATCCGGCCAAACGGTTCTCGCTCCTCGACCTAGTCGGGATAAAGCAGTTTCTGGAGGAAGAGCTTTCCGTAGAGGTTGACGTCACGACCCGTAGCAGCCTGCACCCGATGCTGCGCACCGATATCGAACAATCCGCCATTCGTGTTTTCTGATGGTCAAGCGCAAGGTCGGTCCGGTTCTGGCTGAGATTATGGATGCCATCGAAGGCATCGAAGCCCACACCGCCGGAAAGTCCCTTGCAGAGTTTAAAAACGACTGGCTGCTGCGCCTCGGCACCCAGCGGGCACTGGAAATTGTGTCGGAAGCTTGCCGCCACATACCTGACGAGCTTTTGAATCTCGCTCCCGATGTCCCGTGGAAGAAGATTCGCGGGATCGGCAATGTCTTGCGCCACGAGTACCATAAGATTGCGGATGACGTGATCTGGGTTGTCGTAACGGAAAACACCCTTCCTCTGAAGGCCGCCATCAAGACCATCCAGCAATGCATCGAGGATGAGAGCCAGCCCTAGGAGGTGCGGAAACGGGCCGGTTCGAACCCCGGCGCTCTCACCATTTTTCAAGCCGAAGACATAAAGATATCCAGCGGCGTTCACGGCGCGCGGCGTCCACATGCTGCAGTCTGCCGGTGAAGGAGCCCACCTGGTCGGGCGGGCTCTCGTGTTGCGGCTTTCTCAGGTCTCGTCGTCGCATTCGGTGATTTCGCAGACGGAATCTTCCGTGGTGCGGGCGGCGCATTCGTTGAGCGCTTTTTCGCGGGCGCTGCCTTCGTTGTCGTAGTTGTAGCTATAGCCATAGCTGCCTTCATCGGACACGGCGATGCAGCCCCAGGCGAATGCCGAGCTTGTCGATGCGGTGAGCGAGGCGGAGAGAACGAGGGCCGCAAGGCCCAGTCGAGATATTGAAGTCATGGAACCTATTCCCCTGAGGATTAAGGAGCGCGCCTGCGCCGTTATGGGGTGGACCTCCTGCAAGACGTGAAGGAGGCCACATCGATTTGATGACGGCATTTCCGGCAGGGGACAAGAGCCGTTGGACAATCGTCAAAAATAGTCCGTCAGCCCAGGCGGCAAACAGGGACACGGCCGTGCGGGGCTCGCTCTGCACGATCGTCCTGATCATTTTAGGGAACTGTTTCCCCAGGCCTTGCGTTCAGGGGAGATCATGCCATAGCTCGGCATTGATTGGAGACGCCATGACCCGTAAATCCCTGATTTCCTTTGTTGCCATCGGCCTTTCGAGCCTGACCCTTGCCGGGTGCGTCAGCGAAGGCGAACCTTACAGATCCCGCCCGCCGGTCTATCGGGAGCCCATCGTCGAAGACCGCAACTATTACCGCACGAACGACTATCGCCCGCGGCGCCCGGTCAATCCCGACCGTTACGACGCAGACCGGGACGATCGGTACCGTCCTCGCGGCGATGACCGCCCGATCTGCAACGAGCGCGGCTGCATCGATCCGAACGACTCCCGCTTCCGAGGCTGACCTGCCGGGCAAATGATCGGGCGATCCCTGTTGCGGTTGGCCCGATCCGAACATGGTTAACGATTGCTCAACCACCCCTTGGTTAGACTGGGAACCAATCCGCGGCTGAGCCGTTTTTGCAGCCATAGGGAGGGACCATCATGTTCGCACTGCTGACCGCCATTCGCCAGATGACACTCGAGACGCCGGACACCGGCACCTTTGCCGATGGGGTGACGAGCGTTCCCTCGCTCGACCTGCAGGCCCTGTCGCGCCAGGACCGGCGCAGCAATCCGCATGGACGCGACTACGGCATGGAGCGCAAGGTCAATCCTGACGTCATCGGCTACGTCTAATCGTCTCCAACCCGGCTGCGGTCCAGGGGATTGGAATTCATTCAGACGTAAACGAACCCGTCGCGCATGCAGGGCATCCCCATTGTGGCGTTTGCCCGCCTGTGCAGCACCTGTGCCAACAACCTCAGACCTCTATGCCTGCGCGCCTCCTGGCGGCGTCATTGTTGGGAACCGATTCTGCCGATCCGTGCGGATCGGCAGAACCTGCAGGACGTTCCCCTTCCGGGATTTCTCGATCAGTGCAGATACGATGATCGAGCCAAGCGGAAGGCCACCCGCAACGATGTCGACTCCCCTTGCACCAAGCCGCTGATTTTGTTGTATTTCATAATTTGTTGGGCGAAGCCGGCTCGGCGGTTTGCGTCGGCGCCCTATCTGCCGGGCGCCCGTGCATTACGATTATTTCACTTTAATTTCAAAGCGATATGTGGGAGTTTACCGTCGCGTCGGCCTATCGTACTCCTTTCGGCCACTGCGCATTTATTTGTGTTTTCGTCGTTGGAAATTGACTACGGTCAATCCATTCCGGATCGATCCCGCCGATAAGAGCAAGCAAGTCAAGACGACAACCCAACATGGATTCCCAATGAGCAGCACTGGCGACATGCCCCCCTCTCCGGCACCCAAGGTCGAAACCGTCGACCTTGCCACGCTACTGGCGACGGCCAAGAAGCGTGGCGGCGGATCGCGCTGGCTGTGGCGGATTCTGAGCCTCGGCGCCATTGTGGCGATCGGCAGCGCCTATTACCTCTACAGCACCGGTGCGACCAACTACAGCTATACCACCTCCGCCGCCAAAACAGGCAATCTGACCGTGATCGTGACGGCCACCGGTTCGGTGGAGCCGACGGTGCAGGTTGACGTGTCCAGCGAACAATCGGGCACGGTGCGCGAGGTTCTCGTCGACTATAACAGCATGGTCAAGGAGAACGAGGTCGTCGCCCGGCTCGACACCGCCAAGCTCGAAGCCGACGTCAAGAGCAATCGGGCCAAGCTGCTGGGCGCCAAGGCGGCCGTCTCCAAGGCCGATGCCGACATGAAATCGGCCAAAGCCACCTTCGAGCGCCTGAAGACCCTGGTCGGCAGCCGCGTCTCGACACAGCAGGACCTCGACGCCGCCGAGTATACCTATCAAGCTTCGGTCGCCACCAAGGAAAGCGCGGAGGCCGATGTGCTGTCGGCGGAAGCCGACCTGGAACTGGCCGAAGTTAATCTGTCCAAGGCGACGATCGTCTCGCCGATCGACGGTATCGTGCTGTCCAGGGATGTCGATCCCGGTGCCACGGTGGCCGCATCGCTGGAGGCGCCGACCCTCTTTACCATTGCCGGCGACCTCCGGCACATGGAGTTGCAGGTCGACATCGACGAGGCCGATGTCGGCCAGGTTGCCGTCGGTCAGAAGGCGACCTTCACGGTCGACGCCTTTTCCGACATGCGCTTTCCCGCCGAAATCACCTCGATCCGCTATGCCTCCGAGACGGTCAACGATGTCGTCACCTATATGGGCATTCTGGCCGTCGAGAACGACAAGCTGCTGTTGCGCCAGGGCATGACGGCAACGGCCGACATCACCGTGCAGGCCATCGAGAACGCCCTTCTGATCCCCAATGCGGCGCTACGCTATTCGCCGCCCGATGCTGGGACGGCAGAGGGCGAGAGCCGCGGCGGTGGCGGCATGTTCAGCCTGTTTCGTCCGCCGCGCACGGGTTCGATCTCGGCGCCCGAGCCGGAAGGCAGTGAGCGGACGGTCTGGGTGCTGCGCAATGGCGTGCCGACAGCCGTCAATATCGAGATCGGCTCCAGCGACGGGCAGAATACGGTCGTTACCAAGGGCGAGCTTGTCGAGGGCGAACTTTTGATCACCGATGCCTCGGAAAAGAGCGGCTGATCGCCATGGCACCCCCTCCCCTTATCGAATTGCAGCAGGTCTCGAAGGTCTATGGTACCGGCGAGGCGACCATTCATGCGCTCGACCGGGTCGACCTGGTGATCGAGAAGCACGAATTCGTCGCCATCATGGGGCCATCCGGCTCCGGCAAGTCGACCGCGATGAACATTATCGGCTGCCTCGACGTGCCGTCGTCCGGCGAATACCTGTTCCAGGGCATCAAGACTTCCGAGTTCGATCGCGGCCAGCATACGCTGCTGCGCCGGCATATGCTCGGTTTCGTGTTCCAGGGGTTCAATCTTCTGGCCCGCACCTCGGCGGTCGAGAATGTCGAACTGCCGCTGGTCTATCGCGGCATGGAGGCGCGGGAACGACGGCGGCTGGCGACCATCGCGCTGGCGCAGGTCGGCCTTGCCGGCCGCGAAAACCACACGACGCAGCAGCTGTCCGGCGGTCAGCAGCAGCGCGTCGCCATTGCGCGGGCAATCGTCACCAGCCCGGCCGTGCTGCTCGCCGACGAGCCGACCGGCAATCTCGACACCAAGACCAGCAAGGAAATCATGGAACTGATCACCGGGCTCAACCGCGACCATGGCATCACCGTGATCATGGTGACGCATGAGGACGACATTGCCGCCTATGCCAGGCGCAACCTGCGCTTCGTCGATGGGCGCCTGCAGTCCGACAGCCAGAACGACAAGGTCGCAGCCCATGTTCTATGAGACGATCAAGCTGGCGCTGCGCGCCATCAGCCGCAACATGCTACGCTCCTTCCTCACCGTGCTCGGCGTGGTGATCGGCGTGGCTGCGGTCATTGCCATGGTGACGATCGGCAATGGCACGACGGCGCAGGTTTCGGCCGAAATCTCCAAGCTCGGCACCAATCTGCTGTTCGTGCGGCCCGGGCAGTTCGGGCCGGGGCGCGCCAGTACCGAAGCCAAGAAATTCACCGAGCGCGACATCGAGGCGGTCAAGAACCAGATCAACGGCCTGCGCGCCACCGCCGGCGTCAACCAATCGACGCAGACGGTCATTTTCGGCGGCGAGAGCCATTCGACGACAGTGACCGGCACGACCGGCGACTATTTTATCGCCCAGGATTGGACCATCAAGAGCGGTCGGACGTTCCTGGCATCCGAGGAGCGCGGCGGCCAGGCCGTCTGCGTGATCGGCGAGACGGTCAAAAGCGAGCTCTTCGGCTCGACACCGGCCATCGAGCAGAACCTGCGGGTCGGCAGCGTCTCCTGCGAGGTGATCGGCATTCTGGCGGAGAAGGGCCAGAGCAGCATGGGCAGCGACCAGGACGATATCGTCGTCATGCCGCTCAAGGTCTTTCAACGGCGGATCGGCGGCTCGAACGAGGTGTCGAGCATGGTGCTGTCTGCCAATGACGGCGTTTCGACCTCCAAGGTGCAGGCCGACGTGGAACGGCTGCTGCGCGAGCGGCGCAAGATCATCGCAGGCCGCGAAGACGATTTTACCGTCAACGACATGACCCAGATGGCAGCAACCCTGACCGGCACCACGACGCTGATGACCGGCCTGCTCGGGGCAGTGGCCGCCGTCAGCCTGCTGGTCGGCGGCATCGGCATCATGAACATCATGCTGGTCTCGGTGACCGAGCGCACCCGCGAGATCGGCATCCGGCTGGCAATCGGCGCCGTCGAACAACAGGTGCTGATGCAGTTCCTGGTCGAGGCGGTGACGCTGTCGGTGTTCGGCGGCGTGGTCGGCATCCTGCTCGGCCTCGGCCTTGCCTATACGGCCGTCACCCTTCTGAGCGTGCCCTTCGTGGCAAGCCCCTCGGTCATCCTGCTGGCCTTTGCCTTCTCGGCGGCGATCGGCATGATCTTCGGCTATTTCCCGGCCCGGCGGGCGGCACAACTCAACCCGATCGAGGCTCTGCGGCACGAATAAGCCATTGGGTTTTCTGTTTCGTCTGCAACTTATCGAGGCGCGCTGTGATGGCGCGAACCATCTGTCTCCTGTGGTCCATGGCTTCAGATATATCAGTGAAGTTTGCTATCCTAAACCCGCCATGCGATAATGTGATATATTAGAAACGGGAGGCGACATGGCCGGTCCGCACCAATCGCAGAGCCACCTGGCCTATCGGGCCCTGGAGCACCTGATCGTCACCCTGAAGCTTGCGCCGGGCGCCCTTGTGAATGAACGCGAGTTGATCGAGCGGTCCGGCCACGGACGAACGCCGGTGCGCGAAGCGATCCAGAAGTTGGAATGGCAGGGTTTGATCCTGATCCGGCCGCGCGTCGGGCTGCAGATCGCCGAGATCCATGCGGAAGACCACCAGCAGATCATGGCGGTCCGCAGCAAGCTGGAACCCCTGGCTGCCGGCCTTGCAGCCGCCTCCGCGACGGGGGAACAACGGGCGGCGCTCGTCGAGTGCGCCAAGGCCATGACGGGGGCTGCGGCCGGCGGTGATATCGACGGGTTCCTGGCCGCCGACAAGCTGTTCGACGAGATCCTGGAATGCGCCTGTCCCAATGCATTCCTGATCGCCGCCCTGCAGCCGCTACAGACCCATTCGCGCCGGCTGTGGTATGCGCAGGCGACGCTGGAGAAGATGGATCGTTCCGTGGCGCTGCATGTCGGCGTCATCCGCGCCATCCAGCAAGGCGACGCGAGCCTGGCGCAATCGGCCATGGAAAACCTGATCGGCTATCTCTCGGAGGCGTAAGGGGGTGAGCGTTTGCTGATACACCGAACACCCCTCGCTCCAGACGAGAAAGGGACGGCATTTCGTCACCCTCGGGCTTGTCCCGAGGGTCTGCTGCCGAGCGTCATGAATTGAACTTGGCTGTGAAATCCGACGGTTGCAGATGCTCGGCACAAGGCCGAGCATGACGTCGCAGAACAACAGCGGCCTGCCATCAAACCAAGCCCGGCTTTTCCGCCGGGCTCGCCTCGCTTACATCCTGGACCGATGACGCTTAGCCGACGAAGGCGCGTTCGATGACGAATTCGGCGGGCTTGTTGTTGGCGCCTTCGGTCAGCCCGGCCTTTTCAAGGGCTGCCTTGGTGTCCTTCAGCATGGCGGTCGAGCCGCAGATCATGCCACGGTCGACGGTGGGGTCGAGCGGCGGCAGGCCGAGATCGGCAAACAGCTTGCCATTGGCGATCAGGTCGGTGATGCGACCCTTGAACGGATAATCCTCGCGGGTCACCGTCGCATAGTGCTTGAGCTTGTCGCCGACGATTTCGCTGAGCATCTCGTCGGCCTTGATTTCCTCGATGAGGTCGAAGCCGTATTTCAGTTCCGCCACCTCACGGCAGGTGTGGGTCAGGATGACCTCTTCGAATTTCTCATAGGTTTCCGGATCGCGGATCAGGCTGGCAAACGGCGCGATGCCGGTGCCGGTCGAGAACATATAGAGGCGCCTGCCCGGCGTCAGGGCGTCCAGCACCAGCGTGCCGGTCGGCTTCTTGCGCATCAGCACCCGGTCGCCCGGCTGGATGCGTTGCAGATGCTGGGTCAGCGGGCCGTTCGGCACCTTGATCGAGAAGAATTCCAACTCCTCGTCCCAGGACGGGCTGGCGATCGAATAGGCGCGATAGATCGGCTTACCCTCGACCATCAGCCCGATCATGGCGAACTCGCCGGAGCGGAAGCGGAAACCGGCCGGTCTGGTCATGCGGAAGCGGAACAGATGGTCGGTATAATGGGTGACGCTGAGCACGGTTTCGGCGTAGACGCCTTCCGGCACGATCAGTTCGGCTGTCTCGGTCTTGGCTGGAGCATTCATGCGCGGTCAGTTCCTCAAACGTATGGCTTGCATCTTGGGGGCACGGCGGAATGTTGAACCCTTGCCGAAAGTTTCCCGATGCTTCAAGAGGGCAATTGCAGGATCATGGCCCGTTTGCCGGATCCTGATCTAATTTTGCAGGGCAACATGCCCGAAAGGCGGCCGCTGCTCTTTGACTTCCGTCAACGGCCGCCATTTACATAGCGATATTTTAATATTTTATACAGCCGCCCGCCGGCGCCAGCTATAGGCACCTGCCTCGCCATCACCGCGGGCAGCGGGCTGATAGTGCTCGGCAATGCCGGTCAGGTGGCGGTCGGCCAGACGCTTCAGCGCCGTGGCATTGGTCACGGCGAAACTGTCGAAACCGGTGCGCTGCATCAGCGGGATCTGGTCGATCAGCACGTCGCCGACGGCGCGCAACTCGCCCTGATAGCCGAGACGGTCACGCAACAGCGAGGCCTGGCTGAAGCCGCGGCCGTCGTTGAAGGCGGGAAAGGCGACGGCCACCAGCGCCAGGCGGTCCAGATGCGGCGCCAGGCGCCTGACATCGTCGGCCGGCTTCAGCAGCACGCCGAAATCGCCGTCATTGGTGTCGCTGGCTGCTGCCAGGAAAGCCTCAAGGTCCAGCAGCGGGCGCTGCCCCTCGCCGGCCTTCTGCTCGTCGGTCTCGACAATCCAGGCATCGCTGTCGGCAAAGCCGTTTTCGGTCCAGATACGGGTCATGTCAGGCTCCTCACGCGGCTTCGGCCGCTTCGCCGTAAAGCGCGTCCTTGAAGGGTTGCGGACCCACCCGGCGATAGGCGGCCAGGAAGGTCTCCTTCGGGTCAAGCCGCAGGCCAAGATAGGTGTCGACGATGGTTTCCACCGCATCGGTCACCTTTTCCGGCTCGAAGCCGCGACCGATAATCTCGCCGATCGAGGTGTTCTCGTCACCGGAACCGCCAAGGGTGATCTGGTAGAGTTCGGCGCCCTTCTTTTCGACACCCAGCAGGCCGATATGGCCGACATGGTGATGGCCGCAGGCATTGATGCAGCCGGAGATCTTGATCTTCAGCTCGCCGATTTCCGCCTGACGTGCGGCCGAACCGAAGCGTGTCGAGATTTCCTGCGCGACGGGAATGGAGCGGGCATTGGCCAGCGCGCAGTAATCCAGCCCCGGACAGACGATCATGTCGGTGATCAGTCCGGCATTGGCGGTGGCAAGGCCCGCGGCCTCCAGCAGCGAATAGACCGCGTAGAGATCGGCGCGGGCGACATGCGGCAGGATCAGGTTCTGCTCATGGCTGACGCGGACTTCGTCGAAGGCGAAACGTTCGGCAATGTCGGCGACGGCATCCATCTGGCTGTCGCTGGCATCGCCGGGAATGCCGCCGATCGGCTTCAGCGAAATCGTCACCATGCCGTAGTCGGGATGCTTGTGGGCCGCGACGTTCTGGTTGACCCAGGCCGCAAAGCCGGCATCGGCCTTCTTGGCACGGGCCAGATCGGCCCAGCCTTCCGGCCGGTCGTTGAGTGCTGGCGGCGCAAAATAGGCCTCGATGCTGCGGATATCGCTGTCCGGAAGCTTCAATTCGCCGTGGCGCAGCGCATCGAACTCCGCCTCGATTTCGCGCGTCAGTTCCTCGACGCCGGTTTCGTGCACCAGGATCTTGATTCGCGCCTTGTACTTGTTGTCGCGGCGGCCATGCAGGTTATAGACCCGGACAATGGCCGTCACATAAGACAGCAGATCTTCTTCAGGCAGGAAATCGCGCACCAGCTTGGCGATCATCGGAGTGCGCCCCTGCCCGCCGCCGACATAGACGGCAAAGCCGAGATTGCCGGCCTCGTCCTTCTTCAGATGCAGGCCGATATCGTGGACCTGGATGGCGGCGCGGTCGCTCGGCGCGCCGGTGACAGCGATCTTGAACTTGCGCGGCAGGAAGGAAAACTCCGGATGCACCGACGACCACTGCCGCAGGATTTCGGCATAAGGGCGCGGATCAGCCATTTCGTCGGCGGCCGCACCGGCGAAATGATCGGCCGTGACGTTGCGAATGCAATTGCCCGAGGTCTGGATGGCATGCATCTCGACGCTTGCCAGCTCATCGAGGATATCCGGCGTGTCGGAAAGCTTGGGCCAATTGTACTGGATGTTCTGGCGCGTGGTGAAATGGCCGTAGCCGCGGTCGTAACGGCGGGCGATATGGGCCAGCATGCGCATCTGGCGGCCGTTCAGCGTACCGTAGGGGATCGCGACGCGCAGCATATAGGCGTGCAATTGCAGATAGACGCCGTTCATCAGCCGCAGGGGCTTGAAGGCGTCCTCGGACAGTTCCCCCGACAGCCGGCGTGCCACCTGGTCGCGAAATTGCTCAACGCGCGCAGACACGAAGGCGTGGTCGAATTCATCGTAACGGTACATGATGTTCCTCAGGCAGCGATAAAGTCGGGATCGGCAAAGCCGTGTCCCTCGGCATAGGCCATGGTCGGCCCTTCGGCGCGAATGCGTTCCCGCAGCCGCAGCGGATGCAGACGGCCATTGCGTTCTTCCACATCGATGACATTGACGTCGACGACGAGATTGTCGGCCAGCGCCTGCTTGCCGGTTGCCTCAAGGGCCGCCACGGCTTCCGGATGGCGGGCGACCAGGGCATCCTGCAGCTTCTCATTCCACTGGCCAGCGGCATCGAGCCAGACGGCGATACCGTCGGTCAGGCGATTTGCGGTCAGGACTTTCTCTGCCATCTTCAATAATTCCTCAACACTACAGGCGCGTTTGACGCGGCGCCATTCAACGGCTGCGAGCGGCTGAAATCGGCACCTGCCACCGCATCGCCGATAATCACCATGACCGGGCCGGTCAGTTCAACCCGGGCTTCAAGACCCGGCAGTTCCTTCAACGTACCATGCAGCAGGCGCTTGTCCTGCCGGCCGGCATTCTCGACGATCGCCACCGTGGTGTCTTCGGCAAGACCTGCCGCCATCAGCCGCTCGGCGACCGAGGCCGCAACGGTGCGGCCCATATAGACGGCAACCGTTGCGCCCGAAAGAGCAAGGCTGGCCCAATCTGGAAGAATGTCGCCGGTCAGATCATGGCCCGTGGTGAAGACCAGCGAGGAGGCAACACCGCGCAGGGTCAGCGGCAGTTCGAAATCCGCAGCGGCAGCCAGCGCCGAGGTGATGCCCGGCACGATCTCGTAAGGGATCTCGGCATCGCGCAATGCCGTCATTTCTTCCGCCGCCCGGCCGAAGACCAGCGGATCACCTGACTTCAGCCGCACGACGCGCTTGCCTTCGCGGCCGAGTTCAACGAGCAGATCGTTGATCTCATCCTGCGATTTCGAATGGCAGCCCTTGCGCTTGCCAACCGGAATGCGGGTCGCATCGCGGCGGCCCATGTCAACGACGGCCTGCGGCACCAGCGCGTCATAGACGATGACATCGGCCTCCATCAGCAGGCGATGGGCGCGCAGCGTCAGCAGGTCTTCGGCACCCGGTCCGGCGCCGACCAGGAAGACCCGGCCGATCGGCCGACGCGCGCCGGCCAGCATCAGCATGGTGGCGCCACGACGGGCTTCCGCGATGTCGCCTTTTTCGACGGCATCGGCAATATCGCCCTTGAAGAACGAGCGCCAGAACAGACGGCGGCCGACGCCACGGGGGATGAGGCGGTCGACGGCGGAGCGATAGTCTTCCGCCAACCGGCCGAGGCGACCGAGCGAGCGCGGCAGGCGACGATCGATCTCGGCACGGATCATCTGCGCCAGAACCGGTCCCGCACCTTCGGTGCCGATGGCAATGGCGATCGGGGCGCGATTGACCAGTGCGGGCGTGTAGAAATCGCAATAATCCGGCTGGTCGACGGCATTGGCCGGAATGCGCTCAGAGCGGGCTGCCAAAACGATCTCGCGATCGGCCTCAGCATCGCCGGTCGCGGCAAATACCAAGCTGGCGCCCTGCACCTGTTCGGGTGAAAAGTCGCGGTTGTCGATCTCGATGTCGTGGCGTGTCAGAAGGGCCGCGTAGGAGGCGATCGGATTTTGCGTGAAGGCGACGATGCGTGCCGAGGTATTGCGCAGCAGCCGCGCCTTGGCATAGGCCTCGTCGCCATCGCCGAACACCGCCGCCACCTGGCCGGCGATGCGGAAGAAGGCCGGGAACACGGCAAGCTGATGATCGGATGCGGACACGGGCTCAATCCTTTAGCGATTGGCAGGATAATGGCTAATTCTTGGGATAAATTGAAGAAACAGAAATTCCCCCACCTCTACCGCGGGATATTTCTTTGCTCCGCATTCGCGGATGCTGAGCAAATATCACCGATGCGCGAAACTTGCGAAAATCCGGCCCGTGACGACGCTCCCTGTATCGGGGAAAAATCCGTGCAATGTTCACTTTTCGGTTTTCGCATGGCGAGAGATGCGCATAGGATCGCCGCACATCTTGAAAAAGGACAATTACCTTGACCCAAACGGCCCTCGCCCGTCGCCTGCTCGATGTCATCGAACACGATATCCTGCCGCTGACGGCCAAGGGGGTGGAGGCCGGCAACAAGGTTTTCGGCGCGGCGATCCTCAGGAAATCCGATCTGTCGCTGGTGCTGGCCGAGACCAACAACGAGCTGGAAAATCCGCTCTGGCATGGCGAGGTGCACACGCTGAAACGCTTCTACGAACTGGGCGAGCGGCCCGACACAAAGGACCTGATCTTCCTGTCGACCCATGAGCCCTGCACCATGTGCATGTCGGCGATCACCTGGGCCGGATTCGACAATTTCTATTATTTTTTCAGCCATGAAGACAGCCGCGACGCCTTTGCCATCCCGCATGACCTGAAGATCCTGAAAGAGGTTTTCGGCCTGGAGCCCGGCGGCTATCGCAGGCAGAATGCCTTCTGGCATTGCCATGCCATGGCGGATCTGGTCGCCGTTGAGGAAGCGCCGCTGCGCGAAACGCTGTCGGAGCAGTCGCGCCGCATCCGGCAGACCTATGCCGAGCTCTCGGAGCGCTACCAATCGACCAAGGCCGACAACCACATTCCCCTGAACTAAAAGACTGGCCCCTGAACTAAGAGGCCGGCCGCAAGGCATCGGAGCAAAAGACCATGGACGCATCCCAGGATATTTCACGGCTGATCGAGATCATGGCAGCCCTTCGCCAGCCCGAGACCGGCTGCCCCTGGGACCTGGTCCAGACATTCGAGACGATCAAGCCCTATACGATCGAGGAGGCCTATGAGGTGGCGGACGCGATCGAGCGCAACGATCCCGACGATCTCTGCGACGAGTTGGGCGACCTGCTGCTGCAGGTGGTGTTTCATGCCCGCATCGCCGAGGAAGCCGGGCTGTTCTCTTTCGGCGACGTGGTCGAGGCGATCACCAGGAAGATGATCCGCCGCCATCCGCATGTCTTTGCGGTCTCGGATGCCGACACGCCGCAAGCGGTGAAGCTGCAGTGGGACGAGATCAAACGGGAGGAGAAGCAGGAACGCGCCGAACGCCACGCGGCCCGCGCCAGGGCTTCCGGAAAGCCCGCGCCCGACGATCCGAAGGCCGGATTCCTCGGCTCGGTCCAGCGCAGCTTCCCGGCCCTGACCGAAGCCCTCAAACTCCAGGAGCAGGCTGCCAAGGTCGGCTTCGACTGGTCGGAGGCAGCTCCGATCCTCGACAAGATCGAGGAGGAAATCGGCGAGCTGCGCGAGGCGCTGGCCGAGGGGCATCCCGACAAGGTCAAGGATGAGCTGGGCGACCTGATCTTCGCGCTGGTCAATATCGGTCGGCATGTGGACGCTGAACCGGAACAGGCGCTGCGCGGTACGAATACAAAATTCCGGCGTCGTTTCAGGTTTATAGAGGAAAATCTTAAAGCATCAGGTGAGACGCTGGAAGAGGCAAGCCTGGAGCGCATGGAAGAGTTGTGGCAGGCGGCGAAGCAGCCCAGTTGAGTTGGTCACGGATGGACGGCCGAACAAACGACCATCACCGCCGGTGGTCAAACGGGCAACGCGTTTGATTCTGTTACCTTCGTTTTGAGGATCAGGCAAAAATACCCGCCCTTTTCCAGCCTCTTGCGCGTGTCCTCTCTGGACATCGGCTGATCGCTATCCGTGCATACGTCAAATTTTTGAAGGCTCTCCAGGATAGCCATGGTCGTCTTCTTCGCGTCCCGCCAGAGAGGCACGTGGATGGAAAACAGCACGGCAATGTCCTTGAAGCCTGCTATGAAATCGAGGCTGTCCACGACATCCTGCTCGGCGCCCTCAATGTCGATCTTGATGATGCTGACCTCATTCAGATCCTGGGACCGAATGAATTCCATCATCGACGTGGTCCTGACCTTGGTCTGCCCGCCGCCGATGTGCTTGGTCGACGACCCCTTCTTCTTCGATGCCGCTCCAAAGCTGACGATATCGCCGGAACGTTCGGAGAGGCATAGATTGTAGAGAAGCACGCGGTCTTCGAGGAAGTTCTTCCTGACGTTATTTTTCAACACTTGAAAATTGGCCGGATCCGCCTCTATCACGCTGATCCTGCGCGCGTTGAAGGCGTAGGCAAACAACATGGTGGGACCGATCCAGCCGCCCATGTCGATGACGTCCTTGACGGGCGAAACATATTTTTTATAGAAATCAAAGGCTTCCGGCTCCCACGTGCCCTTGTTGAATTTATACCAAAATTCACTTGGCTCCACCTCGAATGACATGTCATTGACGGTGGCCCTGCGGGTGGACAGAAGTCTTTTTCGAGCGCCTTGCCGGAGTCTGTGGGTGGGGAGACACGAAATCAGAATTTCAGAGAATAACTTTGTCGACAACTGGAAACTCCCCCGAGTTTGCTCCGTTGTTCTTTTAGAGTGTATTTCGCCGCCGTCCGCAAGACACTATCCGATGCTCCGGGCCACTCCATTCCGCCTGCAGCGCATTGACTGGACGCCAGGGTGGCTTCGCCTGGTCGGAGGCAGCTCCGATCCTCGACAAGGTGGAAGAGGAAATCGGCGAGCTTCGTCAGGCGCTGGCCGAAAGCCGTCCGGACAGAGAGCGGACTCTTGAAGCAAATAGTGAGACCCCGCAAGTTGCGAAGCTAGAGCGGGCGAAGGCGCTCTGGCAGGCGGCGAAGAAAGGGGAACCTCGTGCGGATTAGGCGTCTGGAGCGGCCGCGGGACCGTTCAGCCGCTAGTCGAGTCCTGTCCACGCCGCGGATGAGTATGCCTTTGCATCCTCTGGCTCCTCGGGCGCCGGCGAAGGGCTGAACCGGCGGCAGTATGCGTTCATTAGATCCAGCAAGGCGGCATTGCTCAACGTCGCGCCGGTATCTTCGTCGACCAAAAGCCTCATATCGACGGACATGATCGTGCCAGACCCGTTGTTCATTTTGACGACCTTGGAGCGATCCTCATCGTCGAGATCGTCGCGAAACACGACAAAGACACGTCTCGTCAAACTACGGGGACCAGGGGTTTCGAGGATGATGCGCGCGACCCACGGCCAGGGCAGAGGCCTGTCGTCGGCCCGCAGTGGGCGCAATATCCCTTCAGGGGATATCACCAATTGCGTGCGCTTCATGGGGTGGCTGCGCGACAGCCAAGGGGCTAACGAAACGAGCGGCACGAGAAGACTGATCTGTACGAGAACACGGGCCGAAGGCGAAACATCGTCGCCCGTCACGAGTTCGAGCAATCCGAGCGACGCTTGGCACACGACAATCGCCACCACTATCGCCACCAGATAGGCCGCTTTGGAGGAATAGCGGAACCGGATTTCCTTGAACTGCTGAAGATCACCATCCGCCATCAGATACCAAGCCCGGTTTTGTCAGCAGCAGAAAAACCTACCGCTCCCACTCTTCGCGATCAGACTTCTGCCCCGTGCCGAGCTTTCGCTCAAGCTCGTCCGCCTGGCGGGCGGTCAGGCGCAGGTCGAGGCTGACGGAACCGTCTTCGTGGTCTTCGCGGCCGTCGACCACGGCATTTTCATAGGCCCAGGAAATCAGCGCCTGCTTGTCGGCGGGAATGGAGATCGTCGCCTCCGTCAGCACGCCCGACAGGCGCTGCGAGATCACGTCGAGCAATGTGTCGACGCCCTCGCCGCTGACGGCGGAGACCGGGATGACGTTGTCGCGGGTGGCCGCCTTCTGCAGCAGCGCATCGTGCATCTCCGGATCGAGCCGGTCGATCTTGTTCCAGACCTCGATGATGCGCTCGCCGGCTTCTTTATCGTCGATGCCGAGATCGCCGAGAATGCGCATGACATCGCCGGCCTGCGCTGCGTTGTCCGGATCGGCCATGTCGCGCACATGCAGCACCAGATCGGCTTCCAGCACCTCTTCCAGCGTGGCGCGGAAGGCGGCGACCAGATGGGTCGGCAGATCGGAAATGAAGCCGACGGTGTCCGACATGATGACGGTGCGGCCATGGGGCAGCTTCATGCGGCGCAGCGTCGGGTCGAGCGTGGCAAACAGCATGTCCTCGGCCAGCACGCCGGCGCCGGTGATGCGGTTGAACAGCGTCGATTTGCCGGCATTGGTATAGCCGACCAGGGCAACGATCGGATGCGGCACCTTGCGGCGCTTGGCGCGGTGCAATTGCCGGGTGCGCACCACCTGCTCGAGCTCCTTTTCGAGCTTGATGATCTTGTCCTGCAGCATGCGCCGGTCGGCCTCGATCTGGGTTTCACCCGGGCCACCCATGAAGCCGGCACCGCCGCGCTGGCGTTCAAGGTGGGTCCAGCTGCGGACCAGACGGCCCTTCTGATAGTTCAGATGGGCCAGATCGACCTGCAGCGTGCCTTCCTTGGTGGAGGCGCGGCGGCCGAAGATTTCCAGAATGAGGCCGGTGCGGTCGATGACCTTGGCGTTCCATTCCTTTTCCAGATTGCGCTGCTGCACGGGCGTCAAGGGATGATCGACGATGATCAGGCCGGCATCGTGCTCATCGAGCAGCGCCTTGATCTCGGCAATCTTGCCGCTGCCAAGCAGCGTACCCGGACGTGGCTGGCTGACCGGCACGACAAGGCCCTGCACCACGACCAGGTCGATGGCGCGGGCCAAACCCATGGCCTCCTCAAGCCGCGCCTCGCTGGAGCGCGTCGGCGCCGGCGGTGCATCGGACTGGCTCTGGGCGGCGGATCGCGATTGCTTCAAGACCGGTACGATGACCACGGCGCGCATGTCGTCGCGGTGCTTTTCGAGCTCCGGAATAATCGAATCGCTAGTTGTGTCTCTGGTGGCGATAGCCTTGATTCCCGTTACGAAGCGGCTTCTTCGCTTTCAAACATCTGCATCGGCTGGCCCGGCATGATCGTCGAGATCGCGTGCTTGTAAACCAGCTGCGAATGGCCGTCGCGGCGCAGCAGAACGCAGAAATTGTCGAAAGATGTCACGACGCCGGTCAGCTTGACGCCGTTAATCAGGAAAATTGTCAATGAAATCTTTTGTTTGCGAACCGTATTGAGAAATAGATCCTGCAAATTCTGAGAACGTTCCGCCATCGCGCCGCTTCTTTCTTTCTTGCCGGCCCTTCGACCGGTGAATTATCGTATCAAGTCTTTTTGGATCACTGTGGCCCCAAAATGCCCCGTAACGACAAGTTGGTATCAAATCGCAGTCTTTTCCGCAATGTCGAAAAAGGCGCGGGGAATTTTCGGCGAAACCAGGCCTGGGTGGCCGTTATGACGCCATCAGGGGCCTTCCGCACCGCGTCGCGCCAAGCACAAGGCGATGCGCTCTTCGGCTAGAAATATTGAATCGAAACCCGGAACATCTGCTCCACCACGCGCACTGCCCCGGCGGTGGCAAACAGCACCACGCGGTCCTTCGCCTTGATCTTCGTATCGCCATCCGGCCGGATGACGCGGCGATCGCGATAAAGCGCGCCGATGCGGATACCGGCCGGTAGTTCGAGATCGCGAAACGGCCGGCCGACCAGCGGCGAGGTCTCCAGCGCCTCCGCCTCGATCACTTCGGCAGCACCCTTCTGGACGGCATAGACCGAGCGAATGCGGCCCTTGCGCACATGCTGCAGCACGCGCGAGATGGTGACGGCGCGCGGGTTGATATAGGCATCGATGCCCAGCGACGTGGTCAGTTCCTGGAAGGACGGGTTGTTGATCAGCACCATGCCGGAGCGGCAGCCGAGCCGCTTGGCCATGGCAGCGCACAGCATATTGGTCTGGTCGCTGTTGGTCAGGGTGACGACCAGGTCGGCATCCTGGATATCGGCCTGCGACAGGACGTTCTGGTCGAGCGCCGAGCCATGCAGCACGATGGTATGGCGCAACTGGTCGGAAACCACGACGGCACGGTCGCGGTCGCTCTCGATGATCTTCACCTTGGTTTTCGGCTGAAGGTCCTCGATGGTGCGGGCCACGTAATAACCGATATTGCCGCCGCCGGCGATGACGATGCGGCCGGCTTCCTGTTCCTCATGGCCGAACAGGCCGAGGGTACGCCTTGTGTGGCCGCGCTCGCAGATCACATAGGCGAGATCGCCGACCAGCAGCTGATCGGTGGAGCGCGCCACGATCAGCTGTCCGTTGCGATAGATACCGACAACCGTTGCCATCAGGTCGGGAAACAGCTGGCTCAACTGCTGCAGCGGCGTGTTGACGACAGGGCATTCCTCCATGCACTCGATCGCCACCATGGCGATATTGTCTTCGGCAAAGCGGGCCACGTCGGTGGCACCGGGAAAGGAAATGCGCCGCAGCACCATCTTGCCGACCTCGATCTCCGGCGAAATGGTCACGTCGATCGGCATATGGTCGCGGGAAAACAGGTCGGAATATTCCGGCCGCAGATAGTTCTGGGCGCGGATACGGGCAATCTTGGTCGGCACGTTGAACAGGGAATGGGCGACCTGGCAGGCCACCATGTTGATCTCGTCGTAGAGGGTGACGGCGATGATCATGTCGGCCTGGTCGGCACCGGCCTTTGCCAGCACATCGGGATGGGCGCCGTGGCCGACATAGCCGCGCACATCGAGCGTCTGGGTGATATGAGCGACGAGAGAGGCCGAGGTATCGATAACGGAGACGTCATTGTCCTCCTGGGACAGACGCTCGGCAATGCCGTAACCGACCTGCCCCGCACCGCAAATGATGACTTTCATGACGTTTCTTTCATCGAGATGACCGGCATCGGCGCCGCCGCTGCTCGCCTGCTGCGGGACATTCTATACGCCAAGCGATTTCAGTTTGCGATGCAAGGCTGAGCGCTCCATGCCGACGAATTCCGCCGTGCGCGAGATATTGCCGCCGAAGCGGTTGATCTGGGCAATCAGATAGTCGCGCTCGAACATTTCGCGGGCCTCGCGCAGCGGCAGCGTCATGATGTGATAGTCGCTCTTGCCGGACATTTTCGGCAGCATGTCGCCGAGATCGGTCGGCAGCATGTCGGCGGTGATCGGCGCTTCCGGGCTGTCGCTCTGGGCGAGAATCATCAGCCGCTCGATATTGTTGCGCAGCTGGCGGATATTGCCCGGCCAATCATGGGCCTGCAGCACGGCCATGGCGTCCTCGCCAATCTTGCGCTGGCGAATGCCGGCCTGCTCGGAGATCTGGCGGACGAACATGTCGACCAGGAAGGGAATATCCTCGCGGCGCTCGGCCAGCGCCGGCACCCTCACGGGCACCACGGCCAAGCGATGGAACAGATCCTCGCGGAACCGCGCCTCGGCGATCAGGCCTTCCAGATTATAGGCGCTGGACGAGATGATGCGCACATCGACCTTGACGCGCTTCGATCCGCCGACGCGCTCGAATTGCTGGTCGACCAGCACGCGGAGAATCTTGTTCTGGGTCTCCCGCGGCATTTCGCCGATTTCGTCGAGATAGAGAATGCCGCGATGGGCTTCCTCCAGGGCGCCGATGCGGCGTGCCTGGCCCGGTGCGCCCTCGGTGCCGAACAGAGCCACCTCCATGCGGTCCGGCGTGATCGCCGCGGCATTGAGCGTGACGAACGGACCGCCGGCGCGCGCCGACCGCTTGTGGATCATGCGGGCGACCAGTTCCTTGCCGGCACCGGACGGGCCGACGATCATGATGCGGCTGTTGGTCGGAGCGACCTTCTCGATCGTCTGGCGCAATTGCGACACGGCAACAGACGTGCCGATCAACTCGACGGCATCGCCGGTGCGGCGCTTCAGGTCCGAGACCTCGCGCTTCAACTTGGAATTTTCAAGCGCCCGCTCGGCGATCAGGATCAGTCGATCGGTCTTGAACGGCTTCTCGATGAAATCGAAGGCGCCGCGCTTGATGGCCGACACCGCGGTCTCGACATTGCCGTGGCCGGAGATCATCACGACAGGCAAGTCGGGGTGACGCGTCTTGATTTCATCGAGCAGCGACAGACCGTCGAGCCGGCTGCCCTGCATCCAGATGTCGAGAAAGATCAGCCGCGGCACGCGGTCGGAAATGGCCGCGAGCGCACTGTCAGCATCATGCGCCGTGCGGGTTTCATGGCCCTCGTCGCTCAGGATGCCCGAGACGATTTCGCGAATATCTTCCTCGTCATCCACTACGAGAATATCAGAGGCCATATGCTGCTTCCTTGTCAATGTCAGTATCGGCGGCCGACTGCACGGGCTGGCGCGGCAGGATGATGCGGATCATCGCACCTCGGCCATGATCGAATTCCGCCGGTGCATCATGCAGTTCGAGCTGTCCGCCATGCTCTTCAATAATCTTCTTGACGATGGCCAGGCCAAGCCCGGTGCCCTTGTCGCGCATCGTCATATAGGGCTCGAGAATGCGGTGACGGTTCTCGATCGGCAGGCCCTTGCCGTTGTCGATCACGTCGACCACGAAGCGATCCTGCGCCTCGTCGCGCTGCGCCCGGACCAGCACCTTGCCCTGCTGGCGCGGCTGATCGCCGGGCACGGCCTCGATCGCCTCGACGGCGTTCTTGATCAGGTTGCCGACGGCCTGCGACAGCATGCGCGCATCGAACATGCCCTCCAGCGGCTCGTCGCCAAACTCGCGCAGGAACTGGCAGTCGGTATTGCCCATCTCGCGCAGGAAGACCGCGTCGCGCAGAATATCGCGCAGGTCGGACTTCTGCTTGGTCGGCTTGGGCATGCGGGCAAAGGACGAGAACTCGTCGACCATGCGGCCGATGTCCTCGACCTGCCGGACGATGGTGTCGGTGCACTGGTCGAAGACGGCGCGGTCGCTCTCGTCGATCTGCTTGCCGTAGCGGCGTTTCAGCCGTTCGGCAGAGAGCTGGATCGGGGTCAGCGGGTTCTTGATTTCGTGGGCGATGCGCCGCGCCACATCGGCCCAGGCGGTGGAGCGCTGGGCAATCACCAGGTCGGTGATGTCATCCAGGGTGATCACGTAGGAATCGACCGAATTACGGGTCTCCTCACGGGTGACCTGCACGCTCAAGGTCCGTTCCTTGCCGCCACGCATCAGGTTGATCTGCTTGCGGAAATTGCCGCGATGGCGGATCGAGGCCTCGGACAGGACGGCATTGATCTCCGGCGCCACGCGTTCCAGTTTCTCGCCGATCAACTGCTCGGTGCATTGGGCGAGGAACAGTTCCGCCGAAGGATTGACGATGGTGATGACGCCGTCGTCCTCGACGCCGATGACGGCGGCCGTCACGCCCGACAGAACGGCCTCGATGAAGCGGCGCCGGTCGTCCACCTCGTCCTTGGCCTCCAGGATCTCGTCGCGCTGGGTGCGGATCTGGGAAATCATCTTGTTGAAGGTGCGCGACAGGCTGCCGACATCGCCATCGGCGACGCGCACCGGCACGATGACGTTCATGTTGCCGGAGGCGACGTTGTCGGCGGCACTGATCAACAGACGGATCGGCCGGACGATCCGGTCAGCCACCGCGATCGCCGTCCAGATGGCGGCCAGAAGCACGATCAGCGCAAAGCCGAGATAGAGCACGGCAAAGGCAATCTGCAGGGTCGTGCGCCCGGCCTCCATCGACTGGTACTCGGCGGTGTTTTCCTCCATCTCGCGCATCGCCGACATGACCTTCGGATCGACGGCGCGGATCGTGTAGAGGAAGGCGCCGGTGATCGAATCCAGCTTGATGATCGCGCCGACCAGGTTGGTCACGCCAGGGGGAATGAGAGTCGGCTGGCCGGCTGCAGCCTTTTCAAGCGCGTCGGTCGGAATGGCGGGCAGCGGCTTTTCGGTCGGAATGTCGGCTTGCGCCATGGCCGAGCCGTCCTGGCGCACCAGAAAGGCGCCGAGAAGGCCGCGGCCCTTGGCCTGACGGGTCATCAACTGCACGAATCCGGTGCGATCGAGATAATAGAGCGCCCGGTTGCGCTCCAGATCGTTGGCCATCGAAATGGTCTGGCCCTGCAGATAGCTGGCGTTTTCCAGCATATAGGCCTGCGCGACATTCATCGACGAACTGACGATCGACTGGGTTCGGAGCGAAAACCAACGATCGAGCCCGACATTCAGTGTGATACTGGCAAAGATCGCAACAAGAATGGCAGGCGTGATCGCGACGATGGAAAACAGCACGACGATGCGCACATGCAGGCGGGCGGCGGCCCGTCCGCGGGTGCGTGCCTTCAATAGGCGCCCGACCTCGCGGCCGATCAGAAACATCAGGCCGACCACGAACAGCGCATTGAGGACGGCCGAGGCGATCAGCACCTTGGAGGTCGGCTCGATGGGTGTCAGGCCGAGCAGAACGGGCAGTGTGAAGATCGCGCAGAGCAGCGCGCCGCCGGCCAGCAGCAGGCCAGGCAAAGCGAAGGATGCCCGGCGATCCTGCGCGACGGCCAACGCTTCCTCGTCGGCGCTGCTTACGATCTGGCGCTTCGCCATGAAAATTCCACTCCCCGCCCCGAACGATCGTCCGGGGTATCGCCGACATCATTATGGTCAGAAAGCCGGTCAGCCCGGCACACGACCTTTATCGCGATCTCCGCCCGCGCGCTCCCGTCCGGACAACCGGGCAAAGGCGAGTGCGGTCACGGATTATCACGACTGCGTTGCCATTGAGCAACGCAATGTGGCGAAATTGCAACGCAGCTCCGTCGATTGTCAAGCGCCGCGAGAGCTTCTGTAGACCGAAACGCCGAGTTCCCGGATTTTCTTGCGCAAGGTATTTCGATTGAGGCCAAGCAGATCGGCCGCCTTGATCTGGTTGCCGCGTGTGGCCGTCAGGGCGGCCAGAATCAGCGGGTATTCCATTTCGGTCAGAACACGGTCGTAAAGGCCGGACGGCGGCAGGGCATCGCCGAAGCTGGCGAAATAGGTGCGCATGTTTTCCTCGACCGCCTGGGCAATCGACATGGAGCCGCCGCCATTGCCGGTCTTGGCGATCGGGCTGTCGGTGATATCGGAGCGCAATTCCGATTCGATGATCTCCCGGGACATGACATCCTGGGGATAAAGCGCCATCAGCCGGCGGACGAGGTTTTCCAGTTCGCGCACGTTGCCGGGCCAGGCATAGGACTTCATGACCTCAATGGCCTCGGTGTCGAAACGCTTGGAATCCAGGCCTTCCTTCTCACCCTGCTGGATGAAATGGCGGACGAGGTCGGGGATATCCTCGGCGCGATCCCGCAAAGGCGGCAAGCGCAGCGGAACGACGTTCAGGCGATAATAAAGGTCTTCGCGGAACAGGCCCTGATTGATCGAATGCTTGAGGTCCTTGTTAGTGGCCGCAACGATGCGCACGTCGGTGCGGATCGGGGTGCGGCCGCCGACGGTCGTGTATTCGCCCTGCTGCAGCACGCGCAGCAACCGGGTCTGAGCATCCATCGGCATGTCGCCGATCTCGTCGAGAAACAGCGTACCGCCCTCGGCCTGCTCGAAACGGCCGGTGGAGCGGTTCTGCGCGCCGGTGAAGGCACCCTTCTCGTGGCCGAACAGTTCCGATTCGATCAGATCGCGCGGAATGGCGGCCATGTTGATGGCGACGAAGGGACCGTTGCGGCGCTTGCCGTAGTCATGCAGGGCGCGGGCCACCAGTTCCTTGCCGGTGCCCGATTCGCCGGTGATCATCAGCGTCAAATCCGTCTGCATCAGCCGGGCTAGAACGCGGTAGATTTCCTGCATGGCAGCGGAGCGACCGACCAGCGGCATGCCGTCCTGCATGTCGTCATCGAGCCGCGCCGGCTTTCGTTTCGGCTCAGAGAGCGCCCGACCGATGATGGCGATCAGTTCGGTCAGGTCGAACGGCTTCGGCAGATAATCGTATGCGCCCTTTTCCGAGGCCTTGATCGCCGTCATGAAGGTGTTCTGGGCGCTCATCACCAGAACCGGCAGTTCGGGCCGCGCCTTCTTGATGCGTGGCAGCAGGTCGAAGGCGTTCTCGTCCGGCATGATGACATCGGTCACCACGAGATCGCCCTCCCCGGCGGAAATCCAGCGCCAGAGGGTAGCGGCATTGGAGGTGATGCGAACATCGTATCCGGCCCGGGTCAGCGCCTGGTTCAGCACGGTACGAATGGCTGCATCATCATCGGCGACAAGAATCGTGGCAGTCATCAGCGTTTTCCTGTGGATTTCGCAGGGGTGAAGTCGTCAATCACGTCGGCCTTTGAGACCGGCATGAGAACCCGAAATGTCGTGCGGCTGGCCTGGCTGTCGCATTCGACGATACCGCCATGGCCCCCGATAATCTTGGCGACCAGCGCCAGGCCAAGCCCGGATCCGTTGGTCTTGGTGGTGATGAACGGATCGAACAGATGCGGCAGCAGGTCCTCGGGCACGCCGGGACCATTGTCATGCACGCAGAATTCCAGCGGCAGGGAGATCTTCTCGCGCGATCCGGCAACCGACAGGCGGATGCCCGGTCGGTAGGCTGTGGTCAGTTGGATCTCGCCATCCGGCTTGTCGCCGACCGCTTCCGAGGCATTCTTGATCAGGTTGAGGAAGACCTGCACCAATTGGTCGCGATTGGCATAGACCGGCGGCAGGGACGGATCGTAGCTCTCGGTGATCTTGATATTGCGGGCAAAGCCGGCCTTGGCGATGGCTTTGACATGGTCGAGGACCGAATGAATGTTGATCGACATGCGATCGACCGGCCGTTCGTCGGAAAAGATCTCCATGCGATCGACCAGCGAGACAATCCGGTCGGTCTCGTCGCAGATCAGCCGGGTCAGCGCCCGATCGTCGTCCGGCACGGACATTTCCAGTAATTGCGCAGCGCCCCTGATGCCGGACAGCGGATTCTTGATTTCATGCGCCAGCATGGAGGCGAGACCCGTTACCGAGCGGGCGGCGGCGCGATGGGTCAGTTGCCGGTCGATCTTGTCGGCCATGGAACGTTCCTGGAAGACCACGACCACGGCGCCCGGCTCGCTCATCACGGGGGCGACATAGAGGTCCACGAGCTTGTCCTGCCCCAATCGTGGCGAACTGAGATCCACCCGGTATTCGTTGACCGGGGCGCGGCGCTCGCGCACCTGGTCGATCAAGGCCAGCAGCGGACTGCCGAACGGAATGAAGGTGGAGACGCGGTAGCGCGCCAGATGGCTGGCGCTGGCTCCGAAAAAGGCCTCCGCCTCCCAATTGGCAAAGGCGATATGGCCGTTGGCATCGACCAGTATCACCGGGTTCTGGATGGCGTTCAGAACCGCCATGGCCAGCCCGTTGCCGCTTCCCGAGATCACGCCGTCCGCGCTCATGCGGCCTCCTGACACTGTTCGACCGCGCGGCCATCAAGGGCGCGATACAGGCTTTTCTCGACGAAATCCGCATCCCTCGAGGTCATGATCTCGGCCTTCTGCTGCGGATCGAGATCGGCCGCGAAGCGCTCGAGATACCAGCCGAGATGTTTGCGGGCATGGCGAACGCCGACCGCCGCACCATAGTGCTCCAGCATCATGCGGTAATGCTCGACAACGATATCGGCAATCCTATCAGGCGGCGGCGGCGCACCGCCTGCCAGCACGCCGGCATGCCAGGGCCGGCCCTGACAGGCGCGGCCGACCATGACGGCATCGGCGCCCGACCGTTCCAGAATATCAAGCGCGTCCTGACGGCTATCGACATCGCCATTGGCAATCAGCGGGATGGTGACGGCCTGCCGGACGGCGGCAATCGCATCCCAATCGGCGCGGCCTTCGTAAAACTGCATGCGAGTGCGGCCGTGGATGGTGACGGCCTGGATGCCGGCCTGCTCGGCGCGCCGGGCGATATCCGGGGCATTGATCGAATTTTCGTCCCAGCCGAGCCGCATTTTCAGCGTGACCGGCACGCTCACTGCCTTGACCGTGGCTTCGACGATGGCGAGCGCATGATCCGGCTCGCGCATCAGCGCCGAACCCGCATAACCGCCGATCACCTTCTTGGCAGGGCAGCCCATGTTGATATCGATGATATCGGCGCCATTGGCCTCGGCGATTTTTGCGGCTTCAGCCATCCAGTGAGGGTCACGGCCAGCAAGCTGCACCATATGCGGCTTCAGGCCGGCACCTTTCAGGCGGACCCAGGACTCCTCGGCATTATGAACCAGTTCGCGGCTTGCCACCATCTCGGTCACCACAAGTCCGGCACCATATCGCCAGGCAAGGCTTCGGAACGGCAGATCGCTGACGCCCGACATCGGCGCAAGCACGACGCGGTTGCGGATGGCAATGGGCCCGATCTGGAAAGGCGCCTCAAGTTTTTCGGAACACAAATGACTATCTTTCGGGCACGTCACATTTCTGCACGATTTTTAGACAAAGAATAAGCCTTTGCCAAGCGAAATCGCGGCGGGGCGATAATAATCCGGGCAGATGCTGGAATCTTCGCGCCGGAGCCGATAGAGGACTGTCGGGCTCCACCAGCAATTCGGGATTTGCTGTGCATATGCAACATGACAAGGCAAGGTCAACCGGAATCGTCATCGTCGCGGCCGGTCGCGGTGAAAGAGCCGGCGCTTCCGTCGAGGGACCCAAGCAATACAGGATGATCGGCGGCAAGCCTGTTATTACCCACACAATCCAGCATTTCCAGAGCTTTGCCGCTGATATGCCTGTCGTCGTGGTGATCCATCCCGACGACAGAGCGCTGCTCGACAAGGCCCTGACGTTTTTGCCGCAGTGCGAAGGGGATATCAGGATCGTGTCGGGCGGGCAGACTCGACAGGCCTCCGTTCTGGCCGGCCTGCGGGCGCTGCGCGACGTCAGGATCGATACCGTGCTGATCCACGATGGCGTCCGGCCGTTTGTCGAGGCGGATCTGATCGCACGGGTGATATCAGCCCTGGCGGACGGGGCGGACGGCGCGCTGCCTGTCATGCCGGTCACCGATACGCTGAAGCGCGGCACGCCGGACGGGTTGAGCGACGGAACCGTATCACGGGCTAACCTGTTTGCCGCGCAGACGCCGCAGGGCTTTGCCTATGAGGCGATCCTTGCCGCCCACCAACGGGCCGAGACGGATGGCCGGACCGACTTCACCGACGATGCCGCGATTGCCGAATGGGCCGGCCTTACAGTCCGGCTTGTCGAGGGCTCGCCGGATAATGTAAAACTGACCGTCCAGAGGGATATCGCCATGGCCGATGCCAAACTGTCCGCACCTGCCCTGCCCGATGTGCGAACCGGCAACGGCTATGACGTACACCAGTTGGAACCCGGCGATGGGGTGACACTCTGTGGCATCTTCATAAGGCATGACCAGAAGCTCAAGGGCCACTCGGACGCCGACGTGGCGCTGCATGCGCTAACCGACGCGCTGCTGGCAACCTGCGGGGCCGGTGATATCGGCGACCACTTCCCGCCGTCCGACATGCAGTGGAAAGGGGCTGCGTCACGCATCTTCCTGGAGCATGCCGCCAAGATCGTCCGCGACCATGGCGGCACGATCATGAATGCCGATATTTCGCTGATTGCCGAAGCCCCGAAGATCGGCCCGCATCGGCAGGAGATGCGCGAGAAGCTCAGCGAAATCCTCGGCATTTCGCTGGAGCGCTGTTCGGTCAAGGCGACGACCAATGAGACCATCGGCTTTGTCGGCCGGCGCGAGGGCATAGCCGCCATCGCCACGGCGACGGTCGTTTTTGCAGGACAGCCGTCATGAGCCTGTTTCCGGGCGATATCGAAGCGCAGGCAAGGCTGCTCATTGGCCTTTACACCGAACGTCGCCTGACGATCGCCACGGCCGAATCCTGCACCGGTGGCCTGATCGCTGCTGCGCTCACCGAGATTGCCGGATCGTCCGCCGTGGTCGACCGGGGTTTCGTCACCTATTCAAACCAGGCCAAGACGGACCTGCTGGGCGTCAGAGCCGCAACGCTCGACAGCTTTGGTGCGGTCTCGAAGGAAACCGCGCTGCAGATGGCAAAAGGCGCCCTGATGCGGTCCGGCGCGTCAGCCGCCGTTGCCGTCACCGGCATTGCCGGGCCTGGCGGCGGATCGGCGGACAAGCCGGTCGGCCTGGTGCACCTGGCAGCCGTCAGCAGAGGCGGCCAGACGATGCATCGGGAAATGCGCTATGGCGATCTCGGTCGCAACGGCATCCGGCTGGCGACCGTCAGAACGGCTCTCGAACTGTTACGCGAACTCGGTCAGGACTCCGAGTAGATCTTGTCGGCGCGGGCCTCGAAGGCCTCGCTGAACATGCGGAAGGCGCGGTCGAACATCGACCCCATCAAGGCGCCCAGCAGGCGGTTCTTGAACTCGTAGTCGATGAAGAAATGAACGGAACAGCCGCCCTCGCCGGCCGGCTCGAAACGCCAGCGGTTTTCGAGATAGCGAAACGGCCCGTCGATATATTTGACGTCGATGGCGCGCTCGGCGGCGTTCAGCAGCACCTGCGTGGTAAAGGTCTCGCGGATCGCCTTGTAGCCGACCGTCATGTCGGCCACCATCAGCACCTTGCCATCGCGCTCCTTGCGCGACCGGACGACCAGGGCCTCGCAGAGCGGCAGGAATTGTGGATAGCGCTCGATATCGGCGACGAGATCGTACATCCGTTCGGGAGAATGCTTGACGGGACGGCGGGTTTCGAATTGCGGCATGAAACTGAGCTAATGACCGCGATCGAGAATGGCAAGTAGCCGACGGCTCTCCGCATGGGATTTCAACACCAGAACGGGAATTTCAACCGGGAATGCGGCCAACTGCGCCTCGATCCGCGGCGCTGCACTGTTTTCGAAGTTCCAGACGTAGCGCAGAAACTCAAGCGACACGCGCTCTGGGCAACCCTCCGCCATCTCCGGGCGGGACAGGCCTCGGTAGCGGATGGCACGAGAAAAGACACCATACAGCGACACCCAACGCGGCGGCCGCATCCAGATGACAAGGTCGGTGCGTGGCAGACGCAGAGGCAGCGTGCTCGGGTTGGTGCCGTCCATGATCCAACGCAGCCTCGCCACAATCTCCGAAATGCGTTGAACCATCTCCTCGCGCGGCCTCTGTTGCCAGCCGGGCAGCCAGAAGACCTCGCGGTCCATCGACACGTAAGGCAATTCGAGCCTGCCGGCGAGCGCCTGTGACAGTGTGCTCTTGCCGCTGCCCGAGCAACCGATCACGAGGATCCGGTTGGAGGAGCGCAGGTGTTCGGCAGCATCAGTGATTGATATCAAGCGCGCCATCGCCTGGTCGTCTCACGCGGCGCGGACCGGCGATATCTTGTCCAGCCCCTGTGCGGATTTCAGGGCAAGCGATAGGTCATAGGTTCGCTGCAGATTGAGCCAGAATTCTGGGCTGTTGGAGAAATAGCGTGACAACCGCAACGCCATTTCCGCGCTCACAGGCGCGGCGCTGTTATCAACAGCAGTGAGCTCGTGGAGGTCAATCCCGGTATCGGCCGCAACCCTGTCAAGGGTCAGCCCGTAGTCCGCCAGAAACTCTTCTCGCAGTATCTGTCCGGGATGAATGGGGTCCTGGGGAATGTGCAACATGCGTCTCCTCAGTGATAGTCGCAAATTTCGACATCAAGCGCATCGCCATCCAGCCACCGGAAGCAAATCCGCCACTGGTCATTGATACGGATCGAATACTGGCCGGCGCGGTCGCCCTTCAGCAATTCCAGTCTGTTACTCGGTGGCACCCGTAAATCGTCCGGCGAGTTCGCTGCGTTTAGCATCATCAACTTGCGCCGGGCGCGATCAATAATTTCCGTCGACAGTCCTCGGGCCTTGCTGGTGAGGAACAGTTGCTCCGTCCGCTTGTCCTTGAACCCCTTTATCATGAATTACAAGTCGCAGACAGAGCCTCGTGCATCACCGCCCCGCTTGCAGCTTTTCCCGATTGGCCTTCAGCCGGGCAAAGTCGTCGCCGGCGTGGTGCGAGGAGCGGGTCAGCGGGCTGGAGGCGACCATCAGGAAGCCCTTGGTATAGGCGATATCCTCATAGGACTTGAACTCTTCCGGCGTGACGAAACGCTCGACCTTGTGGTGCTTGCGGGTCGGCTGCAGATACTGGCCGATGGTCATAAAGTCGACATCGGCGGTGCGCAGATCGTCCATCAGCTGCAGGACCTGGTTCCGCTCTTCACCAAGACCGACCATGATGCCGGATTTGGTGAACATGGTCGGATCGAGTTCCTTGACCCGCTGCAGGAGACGGATCGAGTGGAAATAGCGGGCGCCCGGGCGAACGGTCAGGTAATTGCCCGGCACGGTTTCCAGATTGTGATTGAAGACATCCGGCTTGGCGGCAACGACGCGCTCCAGCGCACCGGGCTTCTTCAGGAAGTCGGGCGTCAGGATTTCGATGGTGGTTTCCGGCGAGGCGGCGCGGATCGCCCAGATCACCTTTTCGAAATGCTCGGCGCCGCCGTCCGGCAGATCGTCGCGGTCGACCGAGGTGATGACGACATGCATCAGGCCCATCTGCTTGACGGCCTTAGCGACATTCTCCGGCTCGGCCATGTCAAGCGCATTCGGCTTGCCGGTGGCGACATTGCAGAAGGCGCAGGCGCGGGTACAGATCTCGCCCATGATCATGAAGGTGGCGTGCTTCTTGTCCCAGCACTCGCCGATATTCGGGCAGCCGGCCTCTTCGCAGACGGTGACCAGCTTGTGGCTGCGCACCAGATCGCGGGTCTCGGCATAACCCTTGGAGGTCGGCGCTCGCACCCGGATCCATTCCGGCTTGCGCAGCACTTCGGTATCGGGCTTGTGGGCCTTTTCCGGATGGCGCACGCGCTTTTCGTCGAGATTGGTCCTGTCGAGGATGGTCACCATGGTAGCAAAACCCGTCTATCCGCTGTCAGAGAGCGGATCCTTATTCTAGCGCCGCACCAGCTTGACGACGAACAGCAGAATGCTGGCGCCCACGAAGCTGGTGATCAGATAACCGAGCCAGTCGCCTTCGACGCCGATGCCCAGGCGACGGAAGATGGCCGACGCGACGACCGCGCCGACGATGCCGATGAGAATGTTCATCAGGATGCCGAAGCGCACATTCATGAACTTGCCGGCGAGCCAGCCCGCCAGGCCGCCGACGATGATCGTCAGAAACCAGCCAATTTGAAATCCCGTCATAGTCCACTCCTTTGTTGAGGACTCCCGCCGCCTATATAGGCTGCGGAAGCTAGCGTCACAACCAGCCTTTAGGCGTTGAGCGCCCTTCCATAGGCGTCCAGAACGCTTTCCTTCAGGGTCTCGGAAATCGTCGGGTGCGGGAAGATGGTGTGCATCAACTCTTCTTCCGTCGTCTCGAGGTTCATGGCGACCACGAAGCCCTGGATCAGTTCGGTGACTTCCGCGCCCACCAGATGGGCGCCGAGCAGTTCGCCGGTCTTTTTGTCGAAGATCGTCTTGACCATGCCCTGGTCTTCGCCAAGCGCGATCGCCTTGCCGTTGGCGACGAAGGGGAAACGGCCGACGCGGATGTCGCGGCCCTGTTCCTTGGCCTTGGCCTCGGTCAGGCCGACGGAGGCGACCTGGGGATGGCAATAGGTGCAGCCGGGGATCTTTGCCTTGTCCATCGGATGGACATTCGGCAGGCCGGCCAGCTTCTCGACGCAGATGACGGCTTCGTGCTCGGCCTTGTGGGCCAGCATCGGCGGACCGGCGACATCGCCGATCGCATAGATGCCGGGCACGTTGGTCTTGCCATAGCCATCGATGGCGATGAAGCCGCGGTCGGTCTTCACGCCCAATGCCTCAAGGCCGATATTCTCGATATTGGCCTGGACGCCGACGGCGGAAATCATCCGGTCGGCGGTGATCTGTTGAATGGTGCCATCTTTCAGCTCGACATGGGCGGTGATGGAATTGGCGCCCTTTTCGACCTTGGACACCTTGGCTTCGAGCAGGATCTTCATGCCCTGCTTGTCGAACTGCTTCTTGGCGAAAGCCGAGATTTCGGCATCCTCGACCGGCATGACCTGTTTCATCACTTCGACCACGGTCACATCGACGCCCATGGTGCGATAGAAGGAGGCAAACTCGATGCCGATGGCGCCGGAGCCCATGACCAGCAGGGATTTCGGCATCTCTTCGGGCTTCATCGCCTCGAAATAGGTCCAGATCAGCTTGCCATCCGGCTCGATGCCGGGCAGTGCGCGCGGACGGGCGCCGGTGGCGACGATAATGTGCTTGGCGGTATAGGTGCCCTCGCCCAGCGTGTTCTTCGGGATCGGCCCCTGCGGCTCGACGATCTTCTTGGTGGTCTTGGACACAACGATCTCGCCGGGCTTGGAAAGTTTTGCCTCGCCCCAGATGATATCAACCTTGTTCTTCTTCATCAGAAACCCGACGCCGCCGTTCATGCGCTCGGCAATGCCGCGCGAACGCTTGACGATCGCCTTCAGATCCGGCGTCACCGCGCCTTCGATCTTGATGCCGTAATCGCCGGGATGCTGGGCATAATGCAGGATTTCGGCCGAGCGCAGCAGCGCCTTGGTCGGGATGCAGCCCCAGTTCGAGCAAATGCCGGCCAGATGCTCGCGCTCGACGATCGCGGTTTTCAGGCCAAGCTGGGCGGCACGAATGGCGGCAATGTAACCGCCGGGGCCGGAACCGATAATGATGACGTCATAAGCGTTGGACACTGCCTTCATCTCCTCTTGGTCAGGTTCGGGGCCTCACCTTGCGGCCAGACCCCTTGCCCTCGGGATGAAGCAGAAGCCGTCAGGCCTTTGTCAGCATCCCGTAGATTTCGTCCTTCAGAACCACTCTCTGCTTGCGCATCGTTTCCATATGCGTGTCGCCGACCGGTTCCACATCCGTTTCCGCGCGGTGAATGGCGCGGTTGACGTCGTGATATTCCTCAAACAGCTTGGCGAAATGGGTGTCGCTCATTTTCAGGGCGTGCATCCTGGCCGCATGTTCGGGGAATTCTTCCGCCAGTTGGTGCGGGGTGTTCGACATATCGTATCTCCTCTTTCATGACGGTCGATACGATGAGCCTAACCACTCGAACCCTTTACTCCTTGATCTCAATCAATTTTTCTCGTCGTCAGTGCGGTTTGCGCACTGTATTTCCTCAGACGTCAGCGGCCGTCGGCGACCATCAGGACCCAGGCATAACGCCTTGCCTTTTCGAAAAGCGGCACGGCATCCAGACGTGCCCTTTCCGAAAAACCATGGCGCCGATAGAGCGCCTGAGCCACCTCGTTATGGCTCTCGGTGATCAGGCTGACCGGTCGACCGTCGGCCCGTCTCATCTGGTCCAGCAGCAGGCAACGCCCCACACCCTTGCCCCGTTGCTGGCGATAGACGGCCAACGTACTGATGAACCAGCTGCCGACCGCCTGCTTCTGCAACGCCATGACCGGTTCCAGCCTGGCGTGTGCCGCCTCCATATCACGCACTGCTTCCGTCAACCGGTACCCTATCGCCGCCCCGGCAATCTCGCCCTCCAGTTCGGCAACCGTCGCATCCTGCCATGCGCCAATGCCGCCATCCTCGGCCAGCTTCGACCGGCCCTGCTCCAGGGGCGTATCGGCTGTGCCCGTCACCACCGCGCCATGCCAGAGCCAGGAGGCAAAGCCATGGGAGGCGATATCGACCAGCAGCGCCAGATCCGCAGCGTCGCCCCGGGTCGCGTCCCGCAGCGAAACGCGCGACGCGACACAAGGCGCCGTCACATCAAAGCCCCAGCATCATGCGCACCACCGGCTCCACACCACGACCGAGAGCCCTGGTATTGTCCGCATCGAGATGAATGCCATCAAGCGGCGTGGTGCTGGCAACAGATCCGGCATCGAAAAAGCCGCAGCCCGTCTCGTCGGCCAGATCGCGGTAGAGGCTCGCCAGCATGGCCGACTCTTCGAGGCTCCCCTTGAACATCGCGGCAAACGGCGCATTGGCGGTTTCGCAAATGGCCGGCGGCGCAACGATCAGGATTTCCGGCGCATCGTAGTCAAAACCCCATTCATGATGGCGAACGAGCTTGACCAGACGCCCCATGCCCTTGGCCGCGGCAATTGCCGTGCCGGCGATGCCGCGCTTCATGTCGTTGGTGCCGAGCAGCAGGATGACCAGATCGACCGGCGCGTGGGTTTCCAGCACGCTCGGCAACAGTTTCACGCCATTGCGTTCGCAATCGGCGAGATGGTCATCATAGGCGGTAGTGCGGCCGTTCAGCCCCTCGGCAATCACCCTGACGCCGTGTCCGAGCGCCTTTTGCAAGACGCTCGTCCAGCGGTCCTCATAGGCATGACGACCCGGATTGACCGGATCGTATCCCCAGGTGAGGCTGTCGCCGTAGCAGAGAACGGACTTCATGCCGCGCTCACCATCGCGCGACCATGCCTGTTCACGGCGCTGATCTTGAAAAACGACCAGTGCGCGACAATCATGATCAAACCAGGAACAAGCGCCCCAATAAGATAGATCTTTTCAGAGGCGGAGGACGGATCCGCATAATTGTAATACACGTTCAGCACTCCGGCCAAAAACAGCGCCGCCAAACATAGCATCACCAAATCCATAACGTATGGCCTCGCCGCCAATTGCGCAAAAAACGACACGATTCCCAAAGCGATCGACACCGGCGGTACGTTGAAGATCACCATAAAGAAATCCTGATCCACGCTAAGTTTGTCGGTACCATCCGGCGCAAAAAGACCCGCTACAATCCCGAATGCCAGCAAACCGCCAATGCCAGAGAGCACCGATGCAGAAAACGACATCCAGAGTGTACGCTTCAGGCGCATTCCCAAGGATACCGTGTTCTGCAGTTCGGTCATCTTAGCCTCCGGATCAGACCAGCATGCCCAACGGGTTTTCGATCAGGCGCTTGAAGGCACCGAGCAGTTCGGCACCCAGAGCGCCATCGACGCAGCGATGGTCGGTCGACAGGGTCACGCTCATGACATTGGCGATCTTCATCTCGCCGTTCTTGACGACCACCCGCTCCTCGCCGGCGCCGACCGCCAGGATCGTGGCATGGGGAGGATTGATGACGGCGGCGAACTGCTTGACGCCCATCATGCCCATGTTCGACACGGAGGTCGTGCCGCCCTGGTATTCCTCGGGCTTCAGCTTGCGGTCCTTGGCGCGCTTGCCGAGATCCTTCATCTCGTTGGAGATCGCCGACAGGCTCTTGGTCTCGGCCTTGCGGATGATCGGCGTGATCAGGCCGCCCGGAATGGACACGGCCACGCCGACATCGGCATGCTTGTGCTTGACCATGTTGGTCTCGGTCCAGGACACATTGGCATCCGGCACTTCCGTCAGCGCCAGGGCCATCGCCTTGATGATCATGTCGTTGACCGAAAGCTTGTAGGCCGGAGCGCCTTCCTTGCGGGGGGCGGCAGAATTCAGCTGGGCACGCAGCGCCAGCAGCGCATCCAGTTCGCAATCGACCGTCACATAGAAATGCGGAATGGTCTGCTTGGATTCCACCAGGCGCTTGGCAATGGTCTTGCGCATGCCGTCGTGCGGCACGAGTTCGTAGGAACCGGCCTCGAACAGCTTGAGCACGGCCTCGTCCGATGCGCCCTTGGCCATTGCCGGGGCGGCAGCGGCCGGTGTCGCGGCAGACGCCGGCGCCGGAGCGGCCTTGGCAACGCCGCCGGAAACCGCCTTTTCGACATCGCTTTTCACGACGCGACCATGCGGACCGGAGCCGGCGACAGCGGAAATATCCACGCCGGCATCCTTGGCCAGACGACGGGCCAGCGGCGAAGCGAAAATACGTTCGCCAGCGGCCTTGGCCGGTGCTGCCGGAGCCGCAGGTGCCGCGGCTGCAACCGGTGCCGCCGCCGGCGCCGGGGCGCTTGCCGGGGTGGCCGGTGCCGGAGCGGCATCAGCCTTGGCGGGAGCCGGAGCAGCGCTACCGCTGCCGGATGCCGCTGCCGCCACGTCCTCACCGTCGACCGCCAGGATGGCGATCAGGGCATTGACCTTGACGCCTTCGGTGCCGGCCGGAACGACCAGCTTGGCGACGATCCCCTCGTCCACGGCTTCCACTTCCATGGTCGCCTTGTCGGTCTCGATTTCGGCAATCACATCGCCAGACTTGACGGTGTCGCCTTCCTTGACCAGCCACTTGGCCAGATTGCCCTCTTCCATGGTCGGGGAGAGTGCCGGCATCGTGATGTTGATCGGCATGTGCAAACCCTCCCGTTACTTGTAGCAGACGGTTTTGACCGCCTCGACCACTTCGCCGACATTCGGCAGAGCGAGCTTTTCGAGGTTCGCGGCGTAGGGCATCGGAACGTCCTTGCCGGCGACCGTCAGGATCGGCGCATCGAGATAGTCGAAGGCCTGCTGCATGACGCGGGTGGCGATTTCGGTGCCCACCGACGACTGCGGATAGCCTTCTTCCACGGTGACCAGACGGCCGGTCTTCTTGACCGATTCGATCACCGTCGGCAGGTCCATCGGACGGATGGTGCGCAGATCGATGATCTCGACGTCGATGCCGATCTTGGCAAGCTCTTCGGCCGCCTTGACGGAATAGTTCATGCCGATGCCGAAGGAGACGATCGTCGCGTCCTTGCCGACTTTATGGATGCGCGCCTTGCCGATCGGCAGGACGAAATCATCCAGTTTCGGCACGTCGAACGAATGACCGTAAAGGATTTCGTTTTCCAGGAAGATGACCGGGTTCGGATCGCGGATCGCCGCCTTCAGCAGGCCCTTGGCGTCGGCTGCCGTGTAGGGCATGACGACCTTGAGGCCCGGGATCTGGCTGTACCAGGCCGCATAGTCCTGGCTGTGCTGGGCACCAACGCGGGCCGCGGCCCCGTTCGGACCGCGAAACACGATCGGCGCGCCCATCTGGCCGCCCGACATGTAGAGCGTCTTGGCGGCCGAATTGATGATCTGGTCGATCGCCTGCATGGCGAAGTTGAACGTCATGAATTCGACGATCGGCCGAAGACCGGCCATCGCCGCACCGACGCCGACGCCGGCAAAGCCGTGTTCGGTGATCGGCGTGTCGACGACACGGCGCGGACCGAACTCGGCCAAAAGGCCTTGGGTGATCTTGTAGGCGCCCTGATATTCGGCGACTTCCTCACCCATGATGAAGACGTCGGGATTGGCGCGCATTTCCTCGGCCATGGCCTCGCGAAGGGCTTCGCGAACGGTCATCGACACCATTTCGGTGCCGGCCGGGATATCCGGATCGGAGGCGACTTCGAGCTTGGGTGCGGCCGGAACGGTTGCCGGCTTGGTGGCGGTCGGCTCGTCGGTCGCTTCGCGGGCCTTGCCGCCTGCGGCATCCGAGGCAGCAGGCGCTGCGGCTTCTGCCGCCTTCGGCGCGGCGGCGTCAGAGGCGCTTTCGCCGTCCTGCAGCAGGATGGCGATCGGCGTATTGACCTTGACGCCTTCGGTGCCGGCTTCGATCAGCAGCTTGCCGATCACGCCCTCATCGACGGCCTCCACTTCCATGGTGGCCTTGTCGGTTTCGATTTCGGCAATGATGTCGCCGGAGACGACCTTGTCGCCTTCCTTTTTCAGCCATTTCGACAGGGTGCCCTCTTCCATCGTCGGAGACAGGGCGGGCATCAGAATTTGAACGGACATGGGCTAATGCTCCCCAATCACAACAGGATATCGGTGTAGAGCTCGGATACATCCGGCTCCGGATCGGCCTGGGCAAAATCGGCGCTGTCGGCGACGATATCGCGGACATCCTTGTCGATCGCCTTCAACTCGTCCTCGGTTGCCCAGCCCTTTTCAAGGAGCCGCAGCCGCACCTGCTCGATCGGATCATGCTCGGAGCGCATCTTCTGCACTTCGTCCTTGGACCGGTATTTTGCCGGATCCGACATGGAATGGCCGCGATAGCGATAGGTCATCATCTCGATGATGACGGGACCCTTGCCGGCCCGGCAGAATTCGGCCGCCTGTTCGCCCGCCGCCCGCACAGCCCGGACATCCATGCCGTCGACCTGCAGGCCCGGAATGTTGAAGGATGCGCCGCGCTGCGAGAAATTGGTCTGGGCCGAGGCACGCGACACCGAGGTGCCCATGGCGTAGCGGTTGTTCTCGATCACATAGATGACCGGCAACTTCCACAGCTCGGCCATGTTGAAGCTTTCGTAGACCTGGCCCTGGTTGGACGCGCCATCGCCAAAGTAGGCAACCGAAATGCTGTCATTGCCGCGATAGCGGTTGGCGAAGGCCAGACCCGTGCCGAGCGACACCTGAGCGCCGACGATGCCGTGGCCGCCGTAAAAGTTCTTTTCCTTGGAGAACATGTGCATCGAGCCGCCCTTCCCCTTGGAATAGCCGCCCTTGCGCCCCGTCAGTTCCGCCATGACGCCGCGGGCGCTCATGCCGGTGGCCAGCATATGGCCGTGGTCGCGGTAACCGGTGATTACCTGGTCGCCTTCCTTCAGCGCCATCTGCATGCCGACGACGACAGCTTCCTGGCCGATATAGAGGTGACAGAAGCCGCCGATGAAGCCCATGCCGTAGAGCTGGCCGGCCTTTTCCTCGAAGCGCCGGATCAGCAGCATTTCGCGGTAGGCCTTCAATTCGGTGTCCCGATCGAATTCAGCGATCAGACCATCGACGAAATCCTTCTTGGCAGGCTTGGCCGTGGGCTTGCGGCTGGAAGCAGTCGCGGATTTTCGCGGCGCCATATATCCCTCCCTGATATTTGAGATCAAACTCTTTTGTTGCCGACACCATATGCAAGAATAGACCGGTCGGCAATGCAATAAATGCATAGCATCCATTCAGGCTATATTGTTGAAAATAAACGATTTAATAGGATTAACCGAATTTCGGTTAATTAGAAGTAGCTATTAAAGATAACAATCTCGTCGGGGCGAGACACATTCAGCTGGTAGCGCGCCTTCTCATCGATCATATCGCGCTCAAGCGAACCGTCGCTGAGCAATTCGACCTGCTTTTCCAACATCTTGCGGCGGGAAACCAGGGAGGCGAGCTCGGCGCTGCGGGCGCTGCGCAACTGCTCGAACGTCTCGGCGGCGCGCAGACCGTAATCGCCATGCACGGAGTGATAGCCGAAATAGCCGAGAAAGGCCGTGGTGACTGCGGGGAGAATAAGGCGACCGAATTTTCTCTTTTTATGGTGCCGAGTCCACATGCTTGAGATGCCCTGATACGCAAAACTATGAGTACACCGTAGCGTCGATTGTTTAACCGATCGTTGACCACGACGAAGGCGACACGAAAAAGCCCGCGCCTCGATGAAGAGGCGCGGGCTGGTCAAAGCGGTATTTGGGGCGATTATCAGCCGCGCAGGATGGAGGTGCCGGCGTAGCGGGCCTGGGGCCCAAGCATTTCCTCGATGCGGATCAGCTGGTTGTATTTGGCCAGGCGGTCGGAGCGCGACAGCGAGCCAGTCTTGATCTGACCGCAATTGGTGGCGACCGCGAGATCGGCGATGATCGAGTCCTCGGTCTCGCCCGAGCGGTGCGACATGACGGCGGTATAGGCCGCCTTGTGCGCCGTTTCGACGGCATCGAGCGTTTCCGTCAGGGTGCCGATCTGGTTGACCTTGACGAGGATGGAGTTGGCAACGCCCATCTTGATGCCGTCGCGAAGGCGGGCCGAATTGGTGACGAACAGATCGTCGCCCACCAGCTGGCAGGTATCGCCGATCAGATCGGTCAGAGCCTTCCAACCGTCCCAATCGTCTTCGGCCATGCCGTCTTCGATCGAGATGATCGGATATTTGCCGGCGAGTTCCGCAAGGTACTCGGCCATGGCGCCTGATTCGAGCGTACGGCCCTCACCTTCCATGACGTATTTGCCGCCCTTGAAGAATTCGGTCGAGGCGCAATCGAGCGCCAGGCAAACGTCGTCACCCGGCTTGTAGCCGGCCTTCTCCACCGACTTCATGATAAAATCAAGCGCTTCCGGCGCGCTCTTCAGGCCGGGCGCAAAACCACCCTCGTCGCCGACGTTGGTGTTGTGGCCCTGGGCTGCCAGTTCCTTCTTCAGGACATGGAAGATCTCCGAGCCCATGCGCACGGCGTCGCGCAGCGTATCGGCGCCGACCGGCATGATCATGAATTCCTGGAAGTCGATCGGATTGTCGGCATGGGCGCCGCCGTTGATGATGTTCATCATCGGCACCGGCAGGACATGGGCGTTCGGGCCGCCGACATAACGGTAGAGCGGCAGGCCGGAGGCTTCGGCAGCAGCCTTGGCGACGGCCAGCGACACGCCGAGAATGGCGTTGGCGCCGAGTCGCGACTTGTTCGGCGTACCGTCCAGTTCCATCATGATATTGTCGATCTGGATCTGGTTTTCAGCATCCAGGCCACCGATGGCGTCGAACAGTTCGGTATTGACCGCCTCGACGGCCTTTTCGACGCCCTTGCCGTGATAGCGCTTGCCGCCATCGCGAAGCTCGACGGCTTCATGGGCGCCGGTCGAGGCGCCCGAGGGAACAGCGGCACGGCCCATGCTGCCGTCTTCCAGATAGACGTCGACCTCGACGGTCGGGTTGCCGCGGCTGTCGAGAATTTCTCGGCCGATGATGTCGGTGATTGCAGTCATGGGGGGCCTCCCTGCTTCTGTGGGACTTGAGGATGGCCTGTCTTAATCGAAGATGCGGAAAATACAATGGCGGCAATATGACAGAAGCGAACGGCATTTGACGCATCAAAAAACCGCCTACCAACCGAACGCATCCAAACTTCGCCATGCCCATACATATTCCGAAACCCAGATATCGGCTATAAGCCGTCCTTACACATGGCCAGTTCGAAGGGCACACGCCCAATCGACACGCTGCCGCTGCTCGGCAAGCATGGCCTGCCCTTCCCAATCATAGGCAACGGATCTGAATTCGCTATGCCAGCGATCGGACCGCTTTTCGACGATGGCATAGCGGGCATAGGGTGAGCCCGCTTCATTGCGATGCATATAGGGGTGCGCTTCTTGATAAGCCGGCAGCCCGACACTTCCAGGGTTGACGACAAGACGTCCATCGGCCAGGCGCATCTCGCGCGCCAGATGGGTGTGTCCGCACAAGACGACCGCCGCATCGACGCCGGAAAGCCGGTCTTCGACTTCCGCGGGCGTGGCCGCACGACAGCCCTCAGGTTCGACAGTTTCCAGGAGATAGGCAAGATCATTCGACGGCGTCCCGTGAACAAGGAGAACGCCCTGACTGAGGACCAACCGCTCCGGCATGGCTTGGATCCAAGCCAGGTGCTCGCCAGTCAGGACATCCATCGCGAACGTATCGGACAGCCCCAGGTCCGGCACGGCAAATGTCAGGAGCTGACGCTCGTGGTTGCCGCGCACGGTGGGGAAACCGAGCGGCATCAGCCGCTCAGCCGTCTCGCGCGGATGGAGCGGGCCGGAAACGATATCGCCAAGGTTGACAGTCGTGTCGCAATTCTGCCCGGCGATATCCGCCAGGACGGCTTCGAGAGCCGCAACGTTGCTATGAATGTCGGCGATCACCGCTATTCTGTACAGATCTGTCGTCACAATCCTGACCTCGAATGACTTGGAGGGACCGTGACAGTTGCCTGCCGCACCGCCGGTGACAAGCCTTGACGTCGCGTGCTTCGCCGATTGCAGCAAGAAACGTAAACTGGCCCGAATGCGCGATGGCTGCAATGGGACATATCTGTTTATGATCGACACGGTGTGGTCCGGTAACAGGTTGCGAGGAAGGCGATGACGACATTCGTGCTGGTGCACGCCGCGTTTCACGGCGACTGGATCTGGAGCCGCGTGTCGGATCGTCTTCGCCAGATGGGGCACAGGGCGATTGCTCCCTCCTTCGCCGCCGAGCATGCGGGAAACGGAGCAACCTTGTCGTCGCATGTGGCCGAGCTTTTGGACCTACTTTCGCATTTCACGCCGACCCAAGTGGTCCTTGTCGCGCAGAGTTACGGAGGCATCGTTGCAACTGCCGCGGCCGCACGCGTGCCTGCCCAGATCGCGGCGCTGGTCTATATCGATGCTATTCTTCCCGAGCACGGCAAATCCATGCTGGAGACGATTCCCATGGCGTTCACCGATGCGTATCGCGCCCGCCGCGCAGCACATGGCGGCCTGCCTGTTATCCTGCCGGCACCGGGACCCATGTCGGATTTGCGGAATGCCGGTGATCGATCCCTGGTGGCAGGCCGGATATCGCCACAGCCGCTCGCCAGCTTCGACCAACCCGCCGACCTCGTCACGCGAAGTGATGTGCTCGCGGCCATTCCGCGTCACTATATTCACTGCTCGGCACATTCAATTGCGCCATCGGCGTCCCTCTATACCGATTTCGCGCGCCGTGCGGCGACACGCCGAGGCTGGTTCCGTCGGGATCTGCCGGTGGGATTTTATGGGGTACTGAGTTCTCCAGGCAGCGTCGCAGAAGCCATTGTCGAGGCTGTTCACGGCGTCAGCGGCGGATTGTCGGGTCGTTGCTTGCAGCGCGTCCTGGAGGCGGTGGAGGATGGTGCCGGACACCAGATCTCGGTGGCGCAACTCGCGCGCATCGCCGGCTTGAGCCCCTGGCATTTTACCCGTTGTTTCAAGCAGAGCATGGGCGTTCCGCCGCACGCCTATCTGGTGACGCGGCGAATGGAGACGGCGGCGCGGCTGCTTCGACAAGGAGACCTGGCACTCAGGGATATTGCGCGGCAAAGCGGGTTTGGCAGCGCAAGCCGGTTTGCGACTGCCTTCCGCCAGGCAACCGGCATGGCGCCGCACATCTTTCGAAAGCTCCAAATGCGTTGAGCGCGTTGGCGCATCATTCCAAGCGGTGTGCATGATGGTTCAAGGCCGTTAACGGGTTTGTCGCAGGGCGCCGAGGGTGACGACTGGCGTCTGCGACAAACGGGACCCCTATTCCAACGGGTCATGGCCACCACGGCCGAAACTATAGTTTCGGCTGTGGGCTGGCTGGTATTACGCTGCCTTGGCGATCGCGTCGAACGCCAGCAGCTTTTCGAGCAGACGTGGCATGTCCTTCAATGCCACCATGTTCGGACCGTCCGAAGGGGCATTGTCGGGATCCTGGTGGGATTCGATGAAGAGGCCGGCGACACCGACCGCCACGGCCGCACGCGACAGGGTTTCGACGAATTCGCGCTGGCCGCCCGTCGAGCCGCCCTGGCCACCCGGCTGCTGCACGGAATGGGTGGCATCGAAGATCACCGGCGCGCCCATGGCGGCCATGATCGGCAGGGAGCGCATGTCGGAGACCAGCGTGTTATAGCCGAAGCACGCGCCACGCTCGCACAGCATGACGTTCGGATTGCCGCTGGCGACGATCTTGTGCAGCACGTTCTTCATGTCCCAGGGCGCCAGGAACTGGCCCTTCTTGACATTGATGGCGCGGCCCGTCTTGGCGGCGGCGATCAACAGGTCGGTCTGGCGGCACAGAAAGGCCGGGATCTGCAGAACATCCACAACCGGCGCCACGGCGGCGCAATGTTCTTCGGTATGCACGTCCGTCAGGACGGGGAAGCCGAATTCCGTCTTCAGATCGGCAAAGACTTCCAGCGCCTTTTCAAGGCCGATGCCGCGCCCGGCCGACAGCGAGGTGCGGTTGGCCTTGTCGAAGGACGATTTGTAGACCAGGCCGATGCCGAGCTTGTCGCAGATTTCCTTAAGAGCGCCAGCCATCATGAAGGCATGGTCGCGGCTTTCCATCTGGCACGGACCGGCAATCAGCGAGAAGCGGGCACTGTTGGAAAAAGCGACCTGGGTGGCCCCGTCGCCGACGGTGACGGTGGAATTGGTCGAATTGCTCATGGAACCTCCTGGAATAGATAGGGCACGCCCTGCCCGGCTTCGTGCGGCACGACCAGGCGGTTTTGCCGGCTTACAGAGGCCACGCCATTATCAGTCAGCACACGCTCTGTCACTAGCAGATCTGCAACCGAAAACACGATCGCGGCCCCGGCCAACCCCTCGGCAGCCTCCCCTTGCGGCAGGCCCGTCATCTCCATGAGCCCGGCCGGGTCGACGATCTCGATCTGGGCCGCGGCAGTCGAAAAGCTGACGCCGTTCGGTCGGGCTTCGGCCCATCCCTCGCCCAGCGCCACCCGCAGCCAGGGAAGGTAGGAGGCCGGATCCTTCGCCGTCAGAACCACCGAGGCAATGGCCAGCGCACCATTGCCGTGGCGCTCCAGAGCCGCTTTATCAAAGGCAAGCGGCCTGACCCGCTGGCAGGTGAACAGGCAAAAATCCGGCGATCGCGGATCGGCCGAAAAGGCCAGCTTGAAGCCGGCGCGGGCGATCCGGCCGTCTGGCTGCAGAACCGGCCGTTCGAAGGCCAGCATCTCGCCGCCGGACAAACCGTGCTCCAGGAAGCGGGCGTGATCGATTGCCGCATCGGCCGTCGCGCCGACGATCGCCGACAGGCCTTCGGAGTGGCGTCGGCGAAAGTCCTGGTCCCGCGCCACGAAGACATTGCCATGGTCGACAGCCGCCTGGCACTCATCGACGCTTGCGATGGCCAAAGGCTCCAGATAGCTGCCGCTTTTCAGAAAGACGCAGGCATTCTGGGTTCCGAAGGGATGACGGGCATCCGGCGCCACGGTAAAGCCCAGCAGGGTCAATCGCCCCCTCGCCTCTTCCAGCGAGGCCACCGGCAACACCAGATGGTCAATGGCGCGCACCATCTCTGTGGAACCTGTCATATTTGAACTCCGGACCTGAGCGCGACTATCAGCCGCGTCATCGTTGATGGCAACCTTTCAAAAAAAAGTCGAAACGGTCAACGGGATTCACCGCAAATTAGGGACTTGCGGAACACAAATGGAACATATAGTGTATGTTCTGGATTTGTTTCACAAAATTCGGGGATTTGGCCAGATGCTGACGCGCAAACAACAGGAACTGCTTCTGTTCATTCATGAGCGGATGAAGGAGTCAGGCGTGCCTCCGTCCTTCGACGAAATGAAGGATGCGCTGGACCTGGCGTCGAAATCTGGCATTCACCGGCTGATCACGGCTTTGGAAGAACGCGGCTTCATCCGCCGGCTGCCGAACCGGGCCCGGGCACTTGAGGTCATCCGCCTGCCGGAAGCCTATACGCCTAGCCTCCAGCCGCGCCGCGGCTTCTCGCCCAGCGTCATCGAAGGCAGCCTCGGCAAGAACCCGCCGGTTGCCGCCGTGCCGCAAAAGAGTTCCGCCGACGAGGCGTCCCGCTCGACATCGGTACCGATGATGGGCCGCATCGCTGCCGGTGTGCCGATCTCGGCGATCCAGAACAATACCCACGATATTTCGGTGCCGGCGGAAATGCTGGGATCCGGCGAACATTACGCGCTGGAGGTCAAGGGCGATTCGATGATCGAGGCCGGCATTCTCGACGGCGATACCGTGATCATCCGCAATGCCAGCAATGCCAATCCCGGCGACATCGTCGTGGCCCTGGTCGATGACGAGGAAGCCACGCTGAAGCGCTTCCGCCGCCGCGGCGCGTCGATTGCGCTTGAAGCGGCAAACCCGGCCTATGAGACCCGGATTTTCGGCCCCGACCGGGTGAAGATCCAGGGCAAGCTGGTCGGCCTCATCCGCCGTTATCACTGACTGTTCTTGGGCGATAGGGCGGCGCGACGTCGAGATAGGCGTCGGCGCGCCAGTCATAGCGACGATGGACTGACCAGGGTCGATCGGTGGCGCTGAGGGCTGCCCGCTGGACAAGCTCGCGCTTCGACGGGTCGCCAAGGGCGAGTTCGAGTGAGCCGGTGCGGCGCAGCGTTTCAACCGTGATCAGCTGCGCGCCGGAGCGGCATTGAGTGAAACTTGGCCGTTGCGTCGTGACGACGAGGTCGGCCATGTCGCAGGCCATTCCGGCATAGGCATAATGTTCAACCACAATGATGCGCCAGTCGGTTGCGGTTCGCGCCACGCACCAGGCTTTGTCGATGCAGGAAAACTGTCCGGTCGGGGTCTGCCGGACCATTTCGCCCATGGCGGCGCGTGCGGCTTTCAGGGCGGCGTCCTGGTCCTCTTGCCTTGCGGGCTGTGCTTTGATGCGTTCATCGACCGAGGCCTTTCCGGTTGATGGCTCACCGGCCGGGTGCTCTCGGGTCGTGGATTGGCTGGTCGCGGGCTCGGCAGCCGAGCGCAGACCGGCCGGCACGAATCCCTTCGGCTCGACGGAAACCGGCCCGACATGCTTGGCGATGCGCAGGGCGGTCTGCCATTGATGATAGACGAAGTCCGGCGGGCGGCGGCGGTTGGTGGCCATCGCCCCGTCCTGCAAGAGGCCGACGAGTTGGCCATCCTCGGCAATGACGAGATCGGCCGGGCGGGCCGGTGGGACCAGAATCTCGATGGCAACTGCCAGCAGCAGGCAGGCCGTGCCGATGTGGCGGAGATTTGAGCCGAGCAACGTCAAGGCAATGAGGCCGGCGGAGGCCAGCGGCAGGAAGCCGGGAGAGAGCCGGCCGGTTGCCACTTCGCCGCCCCAGCCGGCGACATGCTCGGCAATGACGATCACCAGATCGAGGCCAAATCCCATGACTTTCAAGGGGATGGCATCAAGGCCGAAGGGCATGAGGATCATGCCGATCAGGCCGGCCGGCATGACCAGCAGCGACATGATCGGCATGGCAGCGAGATTGGCCTCGATGCTGTGGGCACCGAGCCTGTGAAAATGCGACAGCGCGAAGATCGACGTCGACAGGCCCCCGATCAACGATGTCAGGAAGATCCCGCCAAACACGGTTGCCACGAGCTTTGCCAGGCGGGCTCCGGGAAGGTTTGCCAGAGCGGTTTCGTATCGCGGCCGCCGGCGCCAGGCCGCATAGCCGGCAATCAGCGCCACGGTGGCGGCAAAGGACATCTGGAAACTGGGTCCGAGGATCTGCGAAGGCGCAATGGCAATCACGACGATGGCGGCGACGGCGGCATTGCGCATGCTGATGACGGGGCGGTCGACGAAGGCGGCGCAGAGCATGATGGCCATCATCAGAAAGGCGCGCTGGGCGGTCACTTGGTAGCCGGAGATCAGAAAATAACCGGTCGTCGTCAGCAGTGCACCGGCTGCCGCGATCTTCTTGATCGGATAGGCCTCCGCCAGCGCGCCGGAAAGGCTGAGGAGAAACCGCAGGCCGACGAAGAACAGGCCGCCGGCCAAAGCCATGTGAAGGCCGGAAATGGAAATGATATGGAAGAGACCCGCCATGCGCAGCGCTTCGTTGGCGTCCTCGGACAAAGCCCGCCGCTCGCCGGTGACGATGGCGGCAGCAAAGGCGCCCGCATCGCCGGGGATCTGACTGCGAATGCGCAGCGTCACCGCGCCGCGTAGCGTCGACAGGCGCGCCTCCGCTTGCGACAGCCAGCCGTTCCCGGCTGGCGCGGCCGTGACCGCAACCGCCTGCGGCGGCCCTAGAAATAGCCGATCGCGCCGATGCCTGAAAAATAGGATGCGAAGGCGAAATCGGTGAGGCCCGGCAGGGCCGGACCGGAGGGCGGCTGCAGCCGGGCCCTGCCGGATATACCCTGCCCCAACAATAAGGGCTGGTGGGCGCTTCGGGCCAACAGGGCAACGCGGGTCGGTGGGCGTTTCAGCACCGGGTCTTTGGTCCCCTCAAGTCGCACGACATAACGCCAGCGCCCGGCGCCGTCCGATTCCCGCGCCTCGATGCTGCCGGTGATCCAGGTGGTGACCGGCGTGTCGATGAGAACCGTGCGCCGCCGCCAGGTCTCAAAATCGGCGAGCAGCATGCCGAGCGCCATCAGCGCCAGGGCGGCAAGCCCGTGGCAGAGGGCACGGTTGCGGCTCCAGGCATAAATCGCAGACGGCACAAGGACCGCAAGGGCGAGGATGACGGCCAGAAAATGCGGTGACGTCCGCGCTGTGAACCAGACGACAGCGCCCAGGCCGAGGCAGACGGGCACAAACAGGAAGGCATGGCCAAAGGCGACTTCCCTGTCCCAGGCGATAGCTGCCCGCCGGGCAAGCCGGCTGATCGGGGAGAGTGCAAGCTCGGACCTTGCGTCATCGGACAGAACGGCAAGCGGACCGGGATCATCATCATCGCCAGGGTCTCCCGACCGCACCAGCAGCGCCTCCAGGCGGGCGGTCATGCCCACCGGAGCTCGCCTGGCTTCGGTCACGAACGGCTCCTGCATGATGCATCGCCCTGTCGACTATCGCGCCGATCTCACGGCCGCTCTGAAAGATAATGGTAACAAGCAACGAGAGCCGAGGAAAGCGGCGGCGGAGAATCGGCAATTGCCCCAAAACGCGAAAATAGTGATCCATAACGATTATATCGCGATGCACAATTTGCCCTTCGGATAGCTTGGCATTAACCTCCGGATCATATAGCTAATTCGAACGCTTAAAACCTGTGGCGCCTCGGGCGCCTTCCCGCCACTTCCGGAGGATTCGCATGACGGACAAAAGCGCTGCACTAAAACTTGGAGACAAATCGGTCGAGCTGACCGTCAAGGGCGGGACCATCGGCCCTGACGTCATCGACATCGGCGCGCTTTACAAGCACACCGGCGCGTTTACCTATGATCCGGGTTTCACCTCGACCGCATCCTGCGAGTCCAAGATCACCTATATCGACGGCGACGAAGGCGTTCTGCTGCACCGCGGCTACCCGATCGAACAGCTGGCCGAAAAGGGCGATTTCCTCGAAGTCTGCTATCTGCTGCTCTACGGCGAACTGCCGACCGCTGCCCAGAAGAAGGATTTCGACCATCGCGTCACGCATCACACCATGGTGCATGAACAGATGAGCAAATTCTTTACCGGCTTCCGCCGCGACGCCCATCCGATGGCCGTCATGGTCGGCACCGTCGGTGCGCTCTCGGCCTTCTATCATGACAGCACCGACATCACCGATCCGCACCAGCGTATGGTGGCTTCGCTGCGCATGATCGCCAAGATGCCGACAATCGCCGCCATGGCCTACAAGTATCATATCGGCCAGCCCTTCGTGTATCCCAAGAACGATCTCGACTATGCCTCGAACTTCCTGCGCATGTGCTTTGCCGTGCCTTGCGAGGAATATACGGTCAATCCGGTTCTGGCCCGCGCCATGGACCGCATCTTCATCCTGCATGCCGATCACGAGCAGAATGCGTCGACCTCGACGGTGCGTCTGGCCGGCTCGTCCGGTGCCAATCCGTTCGCCTGCATCGCGGCCGGCATTGCCTGCCTCTGGGGCCCGGCCCATGGCGGCGCCAACGAAGCGGCGCTCAACATGCTGATGGAAATCGGCACGGTCGACCGCATTCCGGAATATATCGCCCGCGCCAAGGACAAGAACGATCCGTTCCGTCTGATGGGCTTCGGCCACCGGGTCTACAAAAACTACGACCCGCGCGCCAAGATCATGCAGAAGACCATGTACGAAGTGCTGGAAGCCACCGGCCACGGCGACGATCCGCTGATGCAGGTCGCTCTGGAACTGGAAAAGATCGCGCTCAGCGACAGCTACTTCATCGAGAAGAAGCTCTATCCGAACGTCGACTTCTATTCCGGCATCACGCTGCGTGCGCTCGGCTTCCCGACCACCATGTTCACCGTGCTGTTCGCCCTTGCCCGCACCGTCGGCTGGATCGCCCAGTGGAACGAGATGATCGAGGATCCTCAGCAGCGCATCGGCCGTCCGCGGCAGCTCTATACCGGCGCTCCGCAGCGCGATTACGTTCCGGTTTCCAAGCGCTAAGCGCTGGCCATCACCGAAACGACAATGGATCAACAGAGACCCGGCAAGCCAGATGGCCTGCCGGGTTTCTTCTTTTTCAAGCGCCCGCCTTGGCCGCGTTGCGGTGCCGGCGGTCGAGCCATTTGTCCACTTCGCTGACGAGCAGCACCGAAGAGGCGGCCAGCAGAAACAGCAGCCATTCGTACAGGCTGATCGGCGCGATCCCCAGCAGTCTGTTCAGTCCCGGCACATACATGGCGCCGATATGCAGCGCCTGGGCACCGATGATGCTGAACAGCAGGTAGGGATTGGACGACAGTCTCTGGCGGAAGACCGAGCGCCGCTCCGAGCGGCTATTGAGGCACTGGAAGTTTTCAAACAGCACGAAGAGGAGCAGCAGCAGGTTGCTGACCGCAAATGCCGAGACGCCCTGCGAGCTTAGCCAGTAGAACAGTGCGAAACCGCCGCCGCCCATCATCACGGTGGCCGTCACGATCCGCCGCAACATCAAGCGGTCGAAGATCGGCTCGCCGGGGCGCCGCACCGGCTGCAGCAGCTCGTCGCCCTCGGCAGGTTCGGTCACCAGCGCCACGTCCTGCACGCCGTTGGTGACGAGGTTGAGCCACAGAAGCTGCACGGCGGTCATCGGCATCGGCGTACCGGCGATCATGGCCAGGACGAACAGCAGCACCTCGGCCGCCCCTGTCGAAACCAGCATGAAAATGACCTTGCGGATATTGTTATAGGCAACCCGCCCCTCGCGGATACCGGCAACGATCGAGGCGAAATTATCGTCCGTCAGGATGATGTCGGCACTTTCCTTGGCGACATCGGTGCCCTTGCACCCCATCGCCACGCCGACATGGGCATGCTTCAGGGCGGGCGAATCGTTGACGCCGTCGCCGGTGACGGCCACATAATGGCCGTTGCGGGCGAGCGATCGGACGATCGACAGTTTCTGCTCCGGCTTGACCCGTGCAAAAACCCGCACATGGCGCGTCAGCTCGTCCAGCACCGTGTCGCCGGCTGCGCTTGCCTCGGCGACGTGCTCGCCGCTGGCGACATCGCCGTCGCCAAACATCAGGCCGGCCTGGCGGGCGATCACGGCCGCGGTTTTCGGGTCGTCGCCGGTGATGACGGCCACGTCGATGCCGGCGCTGCGGCAGGCAGCCAGGGCAGCCGGCACTTCCGGACGGATGGGATCCTGCATGCCGGCAAGGCCCAGGAAATTGAGGTCGATGAGCACGCGGCCGTCATAGGCAAGGTCGCCGGAACGGGCAATCCGGCCCTCGGCAAAGGCCAGCACCCGCAGGCCCTCGCTGGCCATGGCGTCGATCTGGGCACGTAGAAGATGCTGGTCGAGGGACACGGGTCGGTCGGCGACCTGCATGGTCTCGCACATCGCCATCAGCATATCCGGCGCGCCCTTGACGAAGACCCGCAACGCATCCTGCGCATGGTGGAAGGAGGCGGCATATTTCTGCTCGGGCTCGTAGGGAATGCGGCTGTGCAGCGGGAAGTCTTCCAGCAGCTGCGTCCGCGTGACGCCACCCTTGTGGGCTGCTGCCAGCAAAGCAATGTCCACCGTGTCGCCCATCGGCTCGAACGTGTCATTGCCGCCCGTCAGTTGAGCCTCATTCGGCAGACTCGCCGCCGTCAGCAGACGAGTGACGGCCGCATTCGGCACCTCGTGGACACCGTCATGGCTGCGAATACCGCCGGCGACCGGATCCGTGCCGGTGTCGAGCAGCCAATGGGTGCCGTCGGGCAGCCGGATATCGGTCACCGTCAACTCGTTGAGGGTCAGGGTGCCCGTCTTGTCCGTGGCAATCATCGTGCACGATCCGAGCGCCTCGACCGCCGGCAGGTTGCGCACGATGACATTGGCGCCGGCCATGCGCCGCATGCTGATCGCCAGCGCCACGGTGATGGCAATCGGCAGGCCTTCGGGAATGGCGCTGACGGCAAGGCCGATCGACATGGTCAAAAGGTCGCCGAGCGCCATCTGCCGCAACAGTCCGACCGCCACCAAAAAGATGATGGCGACACCCACCGCAATGGCGATCAGCCGGGTGAAACCTTCCATGCGGATCATCAGCGGCGGCTTGGCGATTGATCGTTCCTGGATCGCGCCGGCGATGCGCCCGAGTTCGGTCTGGCTGCCGGTGGCGGTGACAATGCCGCGCGCCCTGCCCCGCGTGACGATGGTTCCGGCAAAGACCATGTCACCATCCGTCTTGGCAACCGGCCGGGATTCACCGGTATGGGCCGCTTCGTCGCTTTGCAGGCCCTCGACCTCCCGGAGTTTGATATCGGCCGGCACGCGCTCGCCGGATTCAAGCATCACCAGATCACCCGGCACGAGGTCGGCCGCATCGATCATCCGGCGCATTCCGTCGCGCACCACCGTGGCATGAGGCTGTTCCAGGGCGCGCAGCGCATCGGCGGACTTTCCGGCGGAATATTCCTGGATGGCGCCGACAATGCCGTTGATGATCAGCACTACGGCGATGAACAGGGCATCGGTGATTTCGCTCAGCACCATCGACAGGGCCGCCGAGGCCATCAGGATATAGATCAGCGGACTGAGAAACTGCAGCGCCAGGACCTTCAGGAAGGTCGGCGGCGGAACGACCGGAAGACGGTTCGGCCCGAAATGCTGCAATGCTGTCTCTGCCTGACCGGACGTCAACCCGCTCGCTGCTGGCGAAACGGTCTTGCCATCGAGATTTTCCACGCAATCATCCTTAAGCTGGTCACAGGCAGTGTGCGGCGCACTATAGGAGGCAACCCGGCGGCGAGACATTGATATTTGTCAACCGACGCGGACCTCGCTCCACCGTTGCCGCGCCGGTTGTGGCGACAAGGAGACCCGAAAGCCCGCCTCGATCATGTTCGTCCCATCCGCTTTTCACCAAACACGCCTTCATTTCCGTGACAGTTTGATTTAAGGAACGTCAACTGCTTCGCAGGCTTGCGAAGATCATTCATTGAGGTTTGCGTTCCGATGCTCGAATTACTGAGAAAAGCTTCACGTACCTGGTTTGCCAAGGGCCTTCTGCTGCTGCTTGTCGGGTCCTTCGGCATCTGGGGTGTTTCGAGCTCCCTCATTGGCGACAATTCCGATGCCGTCATTACCGTCGGCGACCAGACGATCTCCACCAACGAGTTCAGGCTGGCCTATCAACGGCAGATGTCCGATCTCAGCCGCCGGTTCGGAACCCAGCTGACCACCGAGCAGGCGCGGGCATTGGGCATCGATACGCAGGTCTATGCCCAGCTCGCCGCCGGTGCGGCACTGGACCAGCTCTCCGAAGAGATGCGCCTTGGCCTTTCCAAGGACAGGCTGGCTGGCCTGATCGCCGATGACCCGGCCTTCCGCAACGAGAGCACCGGCCAGTTCGACCGTCAGCTGTTTGCCTCCCGCCTGCGCAATTCGGGACTGCGCGAGGAAGACTATATTCTCGAGCGTTCAAAGGTTGCCGTGCGCAGCCAGATCGTCGAGGCGACCTCGGACGGCTTTACGCCGCCGCAGACGCTGGTCGATGCCCTGCGGCAGTACCGCAACGAAAGCCGCACCATCGACTATCTGCTGCTGACCAGCGCCAATATCGACCCGATCAAGGCGCCGGACGAGGCGACGCTCGCCGCCTGGTTCGAAACGGTCAAGGCCGGCTACCGGGCGCCGGAATACCGCGCCTTTTCCTATGTCAAACTCCAGCCCGCCGATCTTGCCGATCCGGCCAGCATTTCCGACGAGGTGGCGCGGCAGGACTACGAGGCCCGCAAGGCGCGATACGAAATCGCCGGTACACGGACGATCGAGCAGCTGACCTTCGAGAACCGCGAAATGGCCGAGGCCGCCGTGGAAGCGATGAAGGAAGGCACAACGTTCGACCAGCTGGTTGCCGATCAGGGCAAGACCGCCACCGACGTGCTGATCGGTGACTTCACCAAGGACAAGGTTCCCGATCCGGCGCTCGCCGAGGCGGCCTTCGCCATCGAGAAGGAAGGGGCAACGTCGCCGGTCATCGACGGCTCGTTCGGGCCTGTCGTGCTGCGCGTTTCCAATATCAAGCCGGGCCGTACCCAGAGCTTCGAGGAAGTCAAGGACCAGATCCGCGAGAGCCTGGCCACCGCGGCCGCGATCGAGGACATCACCACTGCCCATGACCGGTTCGAAGACCTGCGCGCCTCCGGCTCGTCGCTTGAGGACGCCGCCAAGGAACTGAACCTCAAGCCGGTGATCGTCGACGCCATCGACCGCCAGGGCCTCGACAAGTCCGAGAAGGAGATTGCCGGCATTCCGGAAAAGCAGGCGCTGATTGCCGAAGTCTTCCAGACCGAAGTCGGCGTCGAAGCCCTGCCGCTGTCGATCGGCAACGACGGCTATGTCTGGTTCGAGGTGCGCGACATCGTTGCCGAACGCGATCGCCCGCTTTCCGAAGTGCGTGAAAAGGCTGTCGCCGACTGGACCGCCGAACAGCAGAAGATCGCGCTCGGCGCCAAGGTCGAGAGCCTCAAGGAACGGGCCGAACAGGGCGCGACCCTTGCCGACATCGCCGCGGAACTGGCCATTTCGGTGGAGAACAAGTCCGGCTTGCGCCGCAGCAGCGAGGACGCTGTTCTGGGTGCGGCCGCGGTCGCTGCCGCCTTTACCGGCCCGGTCGGAACGTTCGGCTCGGCACCCGGCAACGATCCGGACACGCAGATCCTTTTGAAGGTGACCGAGATCAATAGCCAGCCGACCACCAATGCGCTGGATGACCAGGAGCAGCAGCTGACGGCCACGGCCAAGGCTGCCGGCGACGACATTCTCGACCAGATGGTCAACCAGTTGCAGGCGGACTACGGTGTCAGGGTCAATCAGGCGCTGGCCGAACAGGCCATGGTTCGCTGATCGACGCGAGTATTTGGGGGGACGCAGCTGATGTCGGGGCTCAAGCCATTTATCGCCAAGGTGGCCAATCGAGACGCGCTGTCGCGGGCCGAGGCCAGCGAGGCATTTGAAATCCTGATGTCCGGCGAGGCGACCCCGGCGCAGATCGGCGGCTTTCTGATGGCGCTGCGGGTTCGCGGCGAGACGGTCGGCGAGATTGCCGGCGCCGTCAGCGTCATGCGCGCCAAGATGCTGCCCGTCGATGCGCCGTCCAACGCCATCGACATTGTCGGGACCGGCGGCGACGGAACGGGAACCTATAATATCTCAACGCTTGCCGCGTTGATCGTGGCGGGCACCGGCCTGCCGGTCGCCAAGCACGGTAACCGGGCCTTGAGTTCGAAATCGGGGGCGGCCGACAGCCTGTCGGCGCTGGGCGTCAAGCTCGATATCGATCCGGCCGGCATTGCGCGCTGCATTTCTAAGGCCGGCATCGGCTTCATGTTTGCGCAGCTGCACCATTCGGCCATGCGCCATGTCGGGCCGGCCCGCGTCGAGCTGGGCACGCGCACCATTTTCAATCTGCTCGGACCGCTCTCCAATCCGGCCGGCGTGCGGCAGCAATTGCTGGGTGTCTTCTCGCCCGACTGGGTGATGCCGCTTGCCGAAGTGCTGCGCGACCTCGGCTCGACAAGCGCCTGGGTGGTGCATGGCAATGGTCTTGACGAGATCACCACCACGGGCATGACCCAGGTGGCGGCCCTGGAGAATGGCCAAATCCGCACGTTCGAACTGCAACCGTCGGACTTCGGCGTCGAAACGGTGGATCTGGCGGCGCTGAAGGGCGGCGACGGCGTAGAGAATGCGGCAGCCCTGACCGCCGTGCTGAACGGCGCCAAAAACGCCTATCGCGATATTGCACTTTGCAACGCCGCCGCAGCCCTGGTCATTGCCGGAAAGGCGTCAACCGTGCGCGACGGCATGGCGATTGCCACGCAGTCGCTCGACAGCGGCGCAACGGCGACGGCGCTTGAAAAACTCGTGGCTGTTTCCAACGCCAGCAATTGAGGTTAGGTTCTAGGCATGACCGATATCCTGAAGCGGATCGAAGAGTACAAGCGCGACGAGATCGCCGCCGCGAAGCTGGCGCGTCCGCTGGCCGAGTTGAAGGCCATGGCTGCCGACCAGGACGCGCCGCGCGGCTTCTATGCGGCGCTGATGGCCCGCCAGGCCGCCGGGCAGTTCGGTCTGATCGCCGAGATCAAGAAGGCCAGCCCGTCAAAAGGCCTGATTCGGCCGGATTTCGATCCGCCGGCGCTGGCGCGCGCCTATGAGGCGGGAGGCGCCACCTGTCTTTCCATTCTGACCGATGGCCCGAGCTTTCAAGGCGCGCCGGAATTTCTACAGGCGGCACGGGCTGCCTGCACGCTGCCGACGCTGCGCAAGGACTTCATGTTCGACACCTATCAGGTGTATGAGGCCCGCGCCTGGGGCGCCGATTGCATCCTGTTGATCATGGCCTCGCTATCCGACAGTGACGCGGCACGGCTGGAGCAGGAAGCCATGGGCCTCGGCATGGACGTGTTGATCGAGGTGCATGACGAAGAAGAGACCGAACGCGCCCTGAAACTCACCTCGCCGATGATCGGCGTCAACAATCGCAATCTGCGGACGTTTGAGGTCAGCCTTTCCGTCAGCGAGCGTCTGGCGCCACTGGTGTCGAGCGACCGCCTGCTGGTCGGCGAAAGCGGCATCTTCACCCATGCGGACTGCCTGCGCATGAAGGAAAGCGGCATTACCACCTTCCTGGTCGGCGAAAGCCTGATGCGCCGGGACGATGTGACCCAGGCGACGATCGAACTGCTGACCGGCACCGCTGGCACCCTGGCGGCCGAATGACCGGCCTCACCCATATCGGCGCCTCCGGCGAAGCCCATATGGTCGACGTCGCCGACAAGGCCGAGACAGTTCGCGTGGCGGTGGCCGAGGGCCATATCCGGATGGCGGCATCGACATTGGCACTGATCCGCGAGGGTAATGCCAAGAAGGGCGATGTCATCGGCACGGCGCGCATTGCCGGTATCATGGCCGCCAAACAGACATCGAACCTCATTCCGCTCTGCCATCCGCTGATGCTCAGCAAGATCACCGTCGATATCGAGGACGATGCCACCCTGCCCGGCCTGCGCGTCACGGCAACCGTCAAGCTGACCGGCAAGACGGGCGTCGAGATGGAGGCGCTGACGGCGGTGTCGATCACCTGCCTGACGATCTACGACATGGCCAAGGCTGCCGACAAATCCATGGAGATCGGCGGTATCCGGCTGATGGAAAAGACCGGTGGAAAATCTGGCCCCTATCGCCGTCCGGAGGCCGCTCCGTGAGCCTGCTGACGGTCGCCGAGGCGCAAGGCCGCCTGCTGGACGGCGTGACCCCGATTGCCGCCAGCGAGACCGTCGGCCTGCACAATGCCGACGGACGGGTGCTGTGCGGCGCCATTGCAGCCAGGCTGACCCAGCCGCCCTTCGACGCCTCGGCCATGGACGGCTATGCCCTGCGGGGTGCCGATGCGCCGCAGCCCGGCGCCATTCTGACGGTGATCGGAGAATCAGCGGCCGGACATGGCTTTTCCGGCTCGGTCGGACCCGGCGAGACCGTGCGGATCTTTACCGGCGCGCCCATGCCGGAGGGCGCCGATACGGTGCTGATCCAGGAGGATGCCGAACGGCTGGACGACGGTCGCCGCATCAAGACGACCTTTCCCATCACCATCGGCCGGCATGTGCGGCCGCGCGGGCAGGACTTTCTTCAGGGCGAAGCCGTGCTTGCCGATGGCACGCCGCTGGATTTCGCCCGCCTGACACTGATCGCTGCGATGAACCATGCCGAGATTACCGTCTACCGCAAGCCGCTGGTGGCCCTTATCGCCACGGGCGACGAACTGGTCCGACCGGGCACGGTTCCCGGTCCCAGCCAGATCGTCGGCTCCAATACGTTCGGGATTGCAGCGCTTGCCCGTCAGAATGGCGCCGACGTGCTTGACCTTGGAATCGTGCCGGACCAGCCGCAAGCCATCGCCGACGCCATCGAGCAAGCCCGGCTTGCCAAGGCCGACATTCTGGTAACGCTCGGCGGCGCCTCTGTCGGAGATCACGACCTGGTGCAGTCGACGCTGATCGCCTGCGGCATGCAGCTCGATTTCTGGAAGATCGCCATGCGCCCGGGCAAGCCGCTGATGGTCGGCTCGCTGGGCGACATGCGCGTGCTGGGGCTGCCGGGAAATCCGGTGTCCAGCATGGTCTGTGCGTTGCTGTTTCTCGAACCGCTGCTCGGCCGGATGACGCGTCTCACGCCTTTCCGGCGCGATGCAATGGCCATCACGGCAACGCCGCTTGCCGCCAACGACAAGCGGCAGGACTATCTGCGCGCCCGGCTTGGGCGCGATGAAGCCGGCGCGCTGATTGTCACCAGCTACGGCAAGCAGGATTCATCGATGATGAAGATCTTTGCGCAGTCCGACTGCCTGATCGTGCGACCACCCGATGGGGAACTCGTCGAGATCGGCGCTGCCGTTCCGGTCATGCTGCTGAGGCCGTTCGTCGGCTGAACGACCCATTCCAGTCCGCACTCACGCCTCGGCCAACCCTGCGGTTGGCGTCCGGTTGTGGATGGCGTCAGGACTTGGTCGTCTTGTCGGCGTCGCGAATGGCCTCTTCATGATACCAGCTTCCGCCCGACGCCGCGTCGCAACGCGTCATCGAAGCGGCGTCGCCCGCCGTGCGTTCGAGGGCCTGAAGATCCCGGAACGCCTTGCGGGCGATCTGCGGGAACTGGTAAATCTTTGCCGTTTCGCGATGGAAACTCATCGTCATTGGGGCGTCTCCTTCTAAAAGCAATGCTACCCTGAATATCTTTTTCAACTCCTAATATAGCAGACCTGTATATCGATTGCATCATCTGCCTAAAAATAAATCATCAATTGCCCATTTATTATGCACCATCGCTATGTGCCGTTTTGCCGAACGCGGAGAGAACGGAATTCTGCGCCTCAGGCACCATTTTGGGCAAATTTGCCGGCCGCTTAAAAAATGACGAGCCTTTTTTGATGATTTTCGTGAGAAAACCGTCCGCAATCGGCCAGAATCCGCCGTTCTGCCGATGTTTTTGCAATATCAGCGGACTCGCAGATAGGTGTCGCCAGGGCTCGACAATGACGACTTTCGACACTTGATTCGCGTGACTCCCAATCTTCCTGAAGTTTTTTCGACACAACCGGTCCGTTTGGCACGTCAAATGCAAGGGACTTCGCGGATGTTGACGGGTGGGATTTGACCGCGGTGCTGGCCGAACGACCTCCCTCACTTCGCATCACTAACCCATGAGAGGTTCGCAATGACAAAATACAAGCTCGAGTATATTTGGCTCGACGGGTACACTCCGGTACCAAATCTCCGCGGCAAGACACAGGTCAAGGAATTCGAGACGTTCCCGACGCTCGAACAGCTCCCGCTCTGGGGCTTTGACGGCAGCTCGACCATGCAGGCCGAAGGCCGCAGCTCTGACTGCGTGCTGAAGCCTGTTGCCGTTTACCCGGATCCGGCTCGTACCAATGGCGTTCTTGTCATGTGCGAAGTCATGATGCCCGATGGCGTCACCCCGCATCCGACCAACAGCCGCGCAACCATTCTCGACGACGAAGGCACCTGGTTCGGTTTCGAACAGGAATACTTCTTCTACGAAGACGGTCGCCCGCTCGGCTTCCCGGAACACGGCTTCCCGGCTCCGCAGGGCCCGTATTACACCGGCGTCGGCTACAAGAACGTCGGCAGCGTTGCTCGCGAAATCGTCGAAGAACATCTCGACCTGTGCCTGGCCGCCGGCATCAACCATGAAGGCATCAATGCCGAAGTGGCCAAGGGCCAGTGGGAATTCCAGGTCTTCGGCAAGGGCTCCAAGAAGGCCGCCGACGAAATCTGGATGGCTCGTTACCTCCTGCAGCGCCTGACGGAAAAGTATGGCATCGACATCGAGTATCACTGCAAGCCGCTCGGCGACACCGACTGGAACGGTTCGGGCATGCATTGCAACTTCTCGACCCAGTACATGCGCGAAGTGGGCGGCAAGGAATATTTCGAAGCGCTGATGGCAGCCTTTGAAAAGAACCGCGAAGAGCACATCGCCGTTTACGGTCCGGACAACCACATGCGCCTGACCGGCAAGCACGAGACCGCCTCGATCCACAGCTTCTCCTATGGCGTGGCCGACCGTGGCGCCTCGATCCGCGTTCCGCACTCGTTCGTCAACAACGGCTATCGCGGCTATCTCGAAGATCGCCGCCCGAACAGCCAGGGCGACCCTTACCAGATCGCTTCGCAGGTCCTGAAGACCATTGCCGAAGTTCCGCTCGGCAAGGCCGCTGCTGCCGCCTAATCGGCGCCTGCAGTCACACTTGAAAGGCGACGGCTTGCAAACAGGCCGTCGCCTTTTTGTTTGTCCCTGCCCTGTCTCTACAACCACGCAAGCAAAAGGCCCGGATCGCTCTGGGCCTTTTGCTTTTCAGAACTGGATTGCTCAGCGCTTCAGACCAGGCGGCTCTGCTCCATGGCAGCACCGATGAAGCTGGCAAACAGCGGATGCGGGTCGAGCGGGCGGCTCTTCAGTTCCGGGTGGTACTGAACGCCGATGAACCACGGGTGATCCGGGTATTCGACCGTCTCGGGCAGCAGGCCGTCCGGCGACATGCCGGAGAACACCAGGCCACAGGTTTCCAGGCGCTCCTTGTAGTCGACATTGACCTCGTAGCGATGGCGATGGCGCTCGGAAATATCCGTGGAACCATAGACTTCGGCGATCCGGGTGCCCTTCTTGAGCGAAGCCTTGTAGGCGCCCAGGCGCATCGTGCCGCCGAGATCGCCCGATTCCGCGCGCTTCTCGAGCTGATTGCCCTTCATCCATTCGGTCATCAGGCCAACCACCGGTTCTTCGGTCTTGCCGAATTCGGTCGAGGAGGCATGTTCGATGCCGGCCAGATGGCGGGCCGCTTCGACGACCGCCATCTGCATGCCGAAGCAGATGCCGAAATAGGGAACCTTGCGCTCTCGGGCAAACTGCGCCGCCAGGATCTTGCCCTCGGAGCCGCGCTCGCCGAAACCGCCGGGCACCAGAATGCCATGCACCTTTTCAAGCCACGGTGCCGGGTCTTCCTTCTCGAAGACTTCCGACTCGATCCATTCCAGCTTGACCTTGACCCGATTGGCGATCCCGCCATGGTGCAGGGCCTCGATCAGCGACTTGTAGGCATCCTTCAAGCCGGTATATTTGCCGACGATGGCAATCGTCACCTCGCCCTCAGGGGTGCGGATGCGGTTGCAGACGTCTTCCCAGGCCTTCAGACGCGGCTTGGGCGCCGGTTCGATGCCGAAGGCAGCCAGCACTTCTGAATCCAGGCCTTCCTTGTGATAGGCGATCGGCACGTCATAGATATTGGCCGCATCAAGCGCCTGGATGACGGCGGACGGACGGACATTGCAGAACAGCGACAGCTTGCGGCGTTCGGCTTCTGGGATTTCCCGGTCGGCCCGCACCAGCAGGATATCGGGATGGATACCGAGGGCCTGCAATTCCTTGACGGAATGCTGGGTCGGCTTGGTCTTCAATTCACCGGCCGCCGGGATATAGGGCATCAGCGTCAGGTGCACGTAGATCGCGGTGCCGCGCGGCAGGTCGTTGCCGAGCTGGCGGATCGCTTCCATGAAGGGCATGGCCTCGATGTCGCCGACCGTGCCGCCGATCTCGCAGATGACGAAGTCGTAATCGTCATTGCCCTCAATCACGAAATCCTTGATTTCGTTGGTGACATGCGGAATGACCTGAACGGTGGCGCCGAGATAGTCGCCGCGCCGCTCCTTGTCGATGATGTTCTTGTAGATCCGACCCGTGGTGATGTTGTCTGTTTTGGTGGCCGAACGCCCCGTGAAGCGTTCGTAATGACCGAGGTCGAGGTCCGTCTCGGCGCCGTCGTCGGTCACGAAAACCTCACCGTGCTGGGTGGGGCTCATGGTGCCGGGATCGACGTTGAGATAGGGGTCCAGCTTGCGAAGGCGAACGCGGTAACCGCGGGCCTGCAACAAAGCTCCGAGTGCTGCGGCCGCTATTCCCTTACCAAGAGAGGAAACCACGCCGCCAGTGATGAATACATATCGCGCCATGGGCTTCACCGGATACCGATTTGAAATTGATTCCACCAGCCCAAAAGAGGATTTACCCCGATTTTTTATCAGCCGGCCGGAATATGGACAAAAGAAAACCGGCGGACTCGATGAGCCCGCCGGAGCTTAGGCGACGAAACGATCAGTTTCCAGTCGGAACGGCGTTCGGATCCGGCTTGGGGGCTGCCGGCGTCGCGGCCGGTGCAGCACCATTGGTGGCCGGAGCTGCGGGAGCGGCGGCGCCCGGAAGCTGATCAAGAACATTGCTGCCCTGGCCCTGCGAGGTACCGGCCGGGATGCGATCGAGAATGTCGGTGGGCTTCGACTCGTAGCGGGCCAGAATGCCGAGGCCAAGCGAAGTCACGAAGAACAGGCCCGCAAGGATGGCCGTGGTGCGTGTCAGCGCATTGGCAGTGCCGCGGGCCGACATGAAACCGGAGCCGCCGCCGATGCCCAAACCACCGCCCTCGGAGCGCTGGATCAGCACGACGCCGACAAGCGCCAGCACGATCATGAGGTGAATGACAATCAATACGGTCTGCATGTGTAATCCGTCCTGCCCTCATCAGGGCAAAATCTTCTAAAGCTTCGGCGGCTCTTTACATGAGGTGACGAGGCATGGAAAGCCCCTCGCCGTCAATTCAGGACACCAGATCCTTGTAGACGCCGTATATGGCGAGGAAATCGGAGGCTTTCAAGCTGGCACCGCCGATCAGCGCGCCATCGACATTGTCGACGGCCATCAGTTCGCGCGCATTGGAGGGCTTGACCGAGCCACCGTAGAGAATACGCATCTTGGCGCCCTCTGCGCCGAAACGCTTGACCAGCTCGGCGCGCATGAAGGCATGGGCTTCAGCGACGTCCCTGGTGGTCGGCGTGACGCCCGTGCCGATCGCCCAGACCGGCTCATAGGCGATCACGGTGGTGTCGGCCATGGCACTGTCCGGCACGGAACCGGCCAGCTGGCGCTTCAGGATGTCGAGGGTCTGGCCGGCCTTGCGCTCGTCCGCCGTCTCGCCGATGCAGATGATCGCCGTCAGCTCGGCCGCATAGGCGGCTTCGGCCTTGGCGCGCACCAGATGATCGGTCTCGGCGTGATCGGTGCGACGCTCGGAATGGCCGACGATGACATAGGTGCCAAAGCAATCGGCAATCATGTCAGCAGAAATCTCGCCGGTATGGGCGCCCGAGACATTCTGGTGGCAATCCTGGGCGCCGATCAAGAGCGGGCTGTCATCGCAAAGGGCCGTCGCCACATAGAGAAGGGTTGCCGGCGGGCAGATCAGCGCATCGACCTTTTCGGCGAGCGGCGACTTGACGCCCTCGGCCATCGCCTTGATCTGGTCGAGCGAAGCACGGGTGCCGTTCATCTTCCAATTACCGGCCACAAGTGGACGTACATCCGGCGTCATATGAGCCCCCAATCCAATTGATTTAAGGGGGAACTAGCAAAAGTCGAGGACAAAGGAAAGGTTATCACCGCGTTTTGGCTGTTAAATCGGCAGATATGGTGAAAATCGAGGCGGAATCGCCTTTTGCGTCAGAATAAAACAGCAAATGCGAGTCCTTTCAGCCCTGCCCTATCAACCAGTTAAGGATCTTTCGCCAGTCCGTCATGCGCACCGGCGTGCCATGCGATCCGGTCTGGAACAGGGTGAAGCGCACGGGGTATCCCTTGGCGTGCAGGCTGTCGTAAAGCGCGATTTGCGTGGGCGCGGCATAGACGCTGTCGGCGCTGCCATGGGTAAAATAGATCGGCAATTTGCGTTTAAACGCAGCACTCCTGGCAAAATCCGGGTCCGTTGCGCCTCCGAGGATGGCCATCCCGGTCAAGACGGACGACGCCGCGGGGTTGCGGGCGATATCCCAGCAGATGCTGCTGCCCATCGAGGCACAGGCCAGCACCACCGGCCGGCCAGGCGACTGCGCCGCGCTATAGGCGATCAGCGCTGCGATATCGGCCACGCCGTTGCTGTCGAAGGAGGTGACGCTCGGCGCGTAATAGATGCCCTGGTTGTCGACGGCGAGGTTCTTCAGCCGGTTGAAATTGCCGCCGAAGGAAAAATCGTTGACGCCAAGCCGCCGGTCGCCGCCGCGGCCGTGAACGAAGATCACCGTGAAGCGGCCGCCCTTGGCCGCGCCGACACGGGCCACCTCCAGCTTGCGCGCGCCGAAATCGAGCACCTCGTTGACCTGGGAGCGGCGGGCGCCCAGCGCGACATAGGCCTGTTTGACGCGGCGCTCGGGGATCTGGTCGCGACCGTTAATATCGCGCATTTCATCGTAATCGATCACTTCGAAATCGCCACCGTCCCGGCTTTCCAGCACGGTCTGCCGGGAGAACAGCTCGTCCTTGAAGGGCTTCAGGACCAGGCTGTCGGCGGCAACAAAGCCTGCCAGTGATAGCCAGGCCAAAAAACCTGCCGCAATGCGGAAATGAGCTGTGGACATCTGCATGACAACGGTGTCTCCCTTGGGCGTCAGCCTTGCCTTTAGAACCGGAGAAACGCAATGCTCTCCCAAAAGCATGCGGGCCCTGCCGGCAAAGTCGCGCACGCGCCGCCTTTCTGGCAAAATCCAGCCGATTCGCAAGACTGACACGGACATGCGGCGAGAGTTGCGCACGGCATTCCGGCCCTCGTGCTGCCAGATGGAACAGATTATTGAACGACGCCATGAACGATGACAGCGATCTCTTTGCCGGCCTGCCGCTTGCCCCCAAGCCGGAAACGACCACCCCTGCCCCGAAAGCGCCAGCCGCTCCGGTCGAAAAGCCGCGCGTGGCGCAGACCAGCAGCGAGAGCGAATACGGCGCCTCGTCGATCCGGGTGCTGGAAGGCCTCGAGCCGGTGCGCATGCGTCCCGGCATGTATATCGGCGGCACGGACGAAAAGGCGCTGCATCACCTGTTTGCCGAAGTCATCGACAATTCGATGGACGAAGCCGTGGCGGGCCATGCCAATTTCATCGACGTTCACCTCGACACGCAAGGCTTCCTGACCGTTACCGACAATGGCCGCGGCATTCCGGTGGAACTGCATCCGCAGGTGCCGGGCAAGTCGACGCTCGAAGTGATCATGACCAAGCTGCATGCCGGCGGCAAGTTTGACGGCAAGGCCTACGAGACGTCAGGCGGCCTGCATGGCGTCGGCGTGTCGGTGGTCAACGCGCTGTCCGACCTCCTCGAAGTGGAAGTGGCCCGCAATCGCAAGCTCTACCGCCAGACCTTTTCGCGCGGCGTGCCGGTCGGCGGGCTGGAGGAGCTGGGCGAAGTCCACAATCGCCGCGGCACGCGGGTTCGCTTCCATCCCGATCCGCAGATTTTCGGCGACCATGCGAAATTCGATCCGGGCCGGATTTTTCGCATGGCACGTTCCAAGGCCTATCTCTTCGGCGGCGTCGAGATCCGCTGGTCCTGCGATCCGGGCATGGTGCCGGAGGGTGGCGACATTCCGGAAAAGGCCGTCTTCCATTTTCCAGGCGGCCTGAAGGATTATCTGGCGGCCACGCTCGGCAAGGACTTTACCGTCACCCGCGAGATCTTTGCCGGCCGGACGGACAAGAGCGGCGGGCATGGCGCCATGGAATGGGCGGTCACCTGGTATGGCGGCGATCCGCAGCTGCATTCCTATTGCAACACCATTCCGACGCCTGAAGGCGGCACCCATGAGGCGGGCCTGCGCATCGCCCTGACCAAGGGCCTGAAGAACTATGCCGAACTGACGCAGAACAAGCGCGCCCGGGAGATCACCACCGACGATGTGATGATTTCGGCGGTCGGTATGCTGTCGGTGTTCATCCGCGAGCCGGAATTCGTCGGCCAGACCAAGGACAAGCTGGCGACCGTCGAGGCGCAGCGTCTTGTCGAAAACGCGCTGCGCGACCCATTTGACCATTATCTCGCCGACAACCCGAACGAAGCGGCCAAGCTGCTCGAATGGGTGATCGAGCGCGCCGAGGAGCGGCTGCGCCGGCGCAAAGAGAAGGAAGTCAACCGCAAGTCGGCGGTGCGCAAGCTGCGCCTGCCCGGCAAGCTGGCCGACTGCTCGCAGAACACCGCCGAGGGCGCCGAACTGTTCATCGTCGAAGGCGATTCGGCCGGCGGCTCGGCCAAGCAGGCACGCAACCGCTCGAACCAGGCCATCCTGCCGCTGCGCGGCAAGATCCTCAACGTGGCGAGTGCCGGTCGCGACAAGCTGACGGCCAACCAGCAGATCGGCGACCTGATCCAGGCGCTGGGCTGCGGTACGCGGTCGAAATATCGCGACGAGGACCTGCGCTACGAGCGCATCATCATCATGACCGATGCCGATGTCGACGGCGCCCATATCGCCTCGCTTTTGATCACCTTCTTCTATCAGGAAATGCCGGAGCTGATCCGCGGCAACCATCTCTATCTGGCCGTGCCGCCGCTCTATGTCATCCGCCAGGGCGCCAAGACCGCCTATGCCCGCGACGACATCCACCGCGCCGAGCTGATGGAGACCATGTTCAAGGGCAAGAAGGTCGAGATCGGCCGCTTCAAAGGCCTTGGCGAAATGATGCCGGCGCAGCTGAAAGAAACCACCATGGATCCGGGCAAGCGCATGCTGCTCAGGGTGGCGATCGACGATGTCGATTTCGAAGGCACGCGCGACGCCGTGGATGCGCTGATGGGCACCAAGCCCGACGCCCGCTTCCGCTTCATCCAGGACCGGGCGGCCTTTGCCGAAAACCTCGATATCTGACGAAACGGCCGGTGCGCTGGGATGGTTCTGTTACGCTCCAGCGCTCGATTTGTCTGCTTTGCGCCGAATATGACAGGATGAAGATAGCCGCGTCGGTTTCCAGATTGGAATTGCGCTGGCAGCCCGAGGATACTATCTCAGGGTCTCGATAGCCGGCGCTTGCGTTGCATCCGCGAAATCGTTCATAGTCTTGGCTGTGCAAACAGGAAGTATTCATCGTGCGAAAAAAAGAGGATCGCAGTCCCCAGGACATGCCGCGCTGGCTGGGGCCGGTAACTCCGAGCCGGACGGCGCTCGTCACGCCGATTTCCGCCGCACGCTGGCTGATGTTTCTGATCGCCGTTGCCGCGATCTACTTCTTTCACGGTTTCATCGTGCCGGTTCTGGCGGCCCTGGTCATCGCCTTTGCCAGCTGGCCGCTCTATCGCAAGCTGCTGGCCAATGTCGGCGGCAATAAAACCATCGGCGCAACGCTTGCGATCCTGCTGATCCTGGCCTTCCTGGTCGTGCCGATCGGCATCGCGGCGACCTATACCGTCGGCGAATTGCGTGTACTGATCGGCTGGGCGATCGAGGCCAACCGATCCGGATCGCCGCCGCCGGACTGGATCGTGGCGCTGCCGCGCGTCGGGATATGGTTGGGCGAACAATGGGACCGGCACATCGGCTCGCCGGGGGCTATCGGCGAGCTTGTGCAGCTGGTCAGCGGCGCCAATATCGGCAATATCTACCGGGCGGTGATTGCGGCGGGTGACGGGGCCTTCCATCTGCTGCTCACCATGCTGTTCATGCTGATTGCCCTGTTCTTCGTCTATCGCGACGGTGCGTCGTTTGCCCGGCAGCTCGACCTTCTCGGCGAGCGCATCCTGCCCTTGCGGTGGGAACGAATGTCGCGGGTGGTGCCGGCGACCATCAGTTCGACCGTGACCGGCATGACGCTGATCGCGATCGGCGAGGGCTTCGTTCTCGGAATCGCCTATTGGCTGGCCGGCGTGCCATCGCCCGTGACGCTGGGTGTCCTGACCGGCGTCCTGGCGCTGGTACCGGGTGGCGCTCCCCTCTCCTTCATCCTTGTCAGCGGCTATCTGCTGGCGCGGGGATCCTATATCGCCGGATTCAGCCTATTCATCTGGGGCACGGTCGAACTGTTCATCGTCGACAAGACGGTGAGGCCGCGTCTGGTCGGTGGACCGATCAAGCTGCCGTTCCTGCCGACCTTTTTCGGGCTCGTCGGCGGCGTCAAGACCATGGGCTTCCTCGGCCTGTTCATCGGCCCCGTCCTGATGGCGCTGATCGTGGCGATCTGGCGCGAATGGATGCGGGAAATCGAACTTTCCGATGTGACGGAGCCGGTTGCCGCACCACCACCGATACCGGACGAGCCACCGGCCGCCAAGAAAGTGTCGTCCGCCTGACCGGACGGCGCCCGGCCAAGCCGAACACCACCGCCTATTCTGCCGCCTGGATGCCAAACTGGGCGTCATAGAGCCGGCTATAGGGGCCCTTGGCGGCAATCAACTCCCGATGGGCGCCGACTTCGGCAATGCCGGTCTCGTCGACCACGACGATCCGCGCGGCGTCGCGGATGGTGGCCAGGCGATGGGCGATGATCAGTGTCGTACGGCCCTTGGCAAGCTCGCCCAGCGATTGCTGAATGGCGCGCTCGGTTTCCGTGTCGAGCGCCGAGGTCGCCTCGTCGAGGATCAGGATCGGCGGGTTTTTCAGGAACATGCGGGCGATTGCCAGCCTCTGCTTCTGGCCGCCGGACAGTTTGACGCCGCGCTCACCGATGACCGTATCGAGGCCTTCCGGCATGGCGGCGATGACGCCGTCAAGCTTGGCGCGGCGAGCCGCCTGCATCACATCCGCGTCGCTGGCTCCGAGCTTGCCATAGGCGATATTCTCGCGCACCGTGCCACCGAACAGGAAGACGTCCTGCTGGACGATGCCGATCTGGCTGCGCAGCGAGGCGAGCGTCATCCGGCGAATATCGATGCCGTCGACCGTGATGGCGCCGCCCAGAACATCATAAAAGCGCGGCAGCAGCGAACAGAGCGTCGTCTTGCCGGCCCCGGAGGGACCGACAAAAGCCACCGTCTCGCCAGCGCGGATCTCCAGATCGATATGGCGCAGCACCGGCTTGCCCTCGCTATAACCAAAGCTGACATCGCGATAGGCAATATCACCCTTGAGCGCCGGCGCCGCGATAGCGTCGGCGGCATCGGCGATATCGGGGGCGGTGTCCATCAACTCGGTAAAGCGGCGGAAGCCGGCAATGCCCTTGGGATAGGTCTCGATCACCGAATTGATCTTTTCGACCGGCCGGAAAAAGACGCCGACCAGCAGAAGGAAGCTGACGAAGCCGCCATTGGTCAATTCGCCCGACAGGACGAAATAGGCGCCGGCGATCATCACGATCATCTGGATCAGCCGCATGCTCATGTAGCTGAGCGAGGTGCTGGCGGCCATGATGCGATAGGCGGCGAGCTTGGTCAGTCGGTAGTTCTGGTTGTCGGTCTCGAACAGCGAGCGTTCGTGGTCCTCGTTGGCAAAGGCCTGGACGACGCGGATGCCACCGACATTTTCCTCGATGCGGGCGTTGAAATCGCCGACGCGACCGTAGAGCGCCCGAAAATTGGCGGTCATGCGGCTGCCGTAGCGGCTGGTGACCCAGGCCGTCAGCGGCACGACGATGGCCGTCAGCACGGCCAGCTGCCAATTGATCGACAGCATCAGCAGGAAGGCGCCGATGAAGGTCATGATGGCGATGAACAGGTCTTCCGGTCCGTGATGGGCGACCTCGCCGATCTCTTCCAGGTCCTTGGTCAGCCTGCCGACCAGATGGCCTGTCTTCTCATTGTCGAAATAGCGAAACGACAGTTTCTGCACATGGCTGAAGGCCAGGCGGCGCATGTCGGTCTCGATATTGATGCCGAGCATGTGGCCCCAATAGGTGACCGTCGCCATCAGGCCCGTGTTGATGGCGTAGATCGCCAAGAGACAGATCGAGGCTGTGACGATCACCGCCCATTCGCCGCCTGGCAGCAGGTCATCGACAAAGACCTTCACGGCCATGGGAAAGCCGAGTTCCAGCAATCCTGAGATGATGGCGCAGGAAAAATCGAGAATGAAAAGCCCTCGATAAGGGCGATAATAGGCAAAAAACCGCCTCAGCATGACTATCGGACTTTCTGCGCTTTGGCCTTGCCGCATGGACGACATGCGTGCGCCGGCGCTCTATCAACAAACTTGTCGTTTCCTCTCATATTTCCGTCGGCAGGCCAAGACCCGGCCGACAATTTGAGAGCAATCGCCGCTTATCGGCCGTATTCGCCTCCACGGTTGGCGCCACCCAAAGCCATCCGGAACGGTCGGTTGTCACCGAATCGACAAGGAACGGTAATACCGCCGACAAGAAAAAGGGGCACGAATGGCGATATGGCAACGGTTCGGCGCGGTCACGCCGACCGATCGCCTCGCCGTTGTCGTCACACCATTTGAGAGAGAGCCATGTTGAGATTGTCGCTTTCCGCCACTGCCCTTTGCCTGATCATCGCCGTGGCTCCGGCCGGCGCGCTGGAGACCGGGAAAAGCTTCGACCTGCCCTGCCCGTTCGGTGACTGCCAGGCGGGCATGGCGCTTGCCTATCTCGGCGAATTCTCGATCCCGACCGGCGAGATGGTCGACGGGATCGAGTTCGGCGGCATTTCGGGCCTCGATTTCGACGCCTCGACCGGCCGGTATATCGCGATCTGCGACGATCGTTCGGAAAAAGGCCCCGCCCGCTTCTATGAGCTGGCCATCGATGCGGATGCCAGCGGCATCAAGGGCGTCACCGTCGCCAAAACGGTCACGCTCAAGGACCGAAACGGCGAGGCCTTTGCCGCCAAGACGGTGGACCCGGAGTCGGTACGCATAGGTTCCGAAGGCCTGTACTGGTCCAGCGAAGGCGACGCGAAGGCCGGCATCGCCCCCTTCGTGCACCTGGCCGGGCGGGATGGCACCTTCCTGCGCGAGTTCAAACTGCCGGACGGCTTTGCGCCGACCGCAGACAAGACCAGCGGCATCCGCAACAACAATGCATTCGAGAGCATGACGCTGCTGCCCTCGGGCGACTTGCTGGTGGCGCTGGAAGCGGCTCTCTATCAGGATGGGCCGGCGGCGACCCTGGTGTCCGGCAGTCTTGCCCGCGTCATCCGTTACAACCCGAAATCCGGTGAGCCGACGGCACAATATGTCTATCCCGTGTCGCCTATTCCCCAGGCTCCGGCCAAGGAAAACGGCTGGAACGACAACGGTCTGCCGGAACTGCTGGCACTCGACGATCATCGCCTGCTGGCCGTCGAGCGCGGCTTTGCGGAGGATTTCGGCAGTTCGATCAAACTGTTCATGACGGATCTCGAGGGCGCGACAGACGTCTCGTCCATCCCGTCGCTTGCCGCCGCCGACAAACGGGTCGTGCCGCTGCGCAAGAGCGAATTGCTGGATCTGCGCGCCGTCGGACTGGTTCCCGACAATATCGAGGCGCTGACCTTTGCCAAGGGTTCAGACGGCACGGACCTGCTGATCCTCGCCTCCGACAACAATTTCAACGCCAGTCAGAAAACCCAGTTCTACGCCTTTCGGGTTTTAAACCGGCCGTAGCCGACAGGATCGTCGTGCCTGCGGACAGTGCAAGGGCACGTCGGTCGTCTCCAGCCTCGAAGGGGCGGCCAATTGCGATATTGTGGACGTTGTTGCGGGAAGGACCGAATCGAAAGGATTTTCGCCTTGGTGCTGCTCGATTGTTCGGCATAACGGGAGTTGCCCGATCCTCGTTGCGAAAGCAGGCCCGATGAATACCGCCCTGATCATGATGACCATTCTCGGCTGTGACGACAGCGTCAGCCAGTGCCATTTCATCGCCAAACCCGAGCAGCACTACGTGTCCGTCGAACTCTGCGACGCGGCATCCGAAAAGGTGCTGGAGCGGTATTCCAATGTCAATTATCCGATGGTCGTGGCGGTGTGCCAGCCTCCCGATGCCAAGGACGGTCCGCAGGTTGCGGGCGCGCCGAAGCCCGTCGAACCCGCTCCGGATCTGGCCGCCCCCGTATCGCCGGTGCCCGAAGCGCCGATCCCGGAAGAGACCAAGCGGACATTCGCGGCCAGGGCCGTGGCGCGCATCCGCGAGGCGCTGCCCGGTCGGTCCGATATCCGCATGGTGTTTGAGACACCCGTGCATGTCATCGCCGACAGCTATTCCTGGGTCGCCAAGAAACTGACGCAATAATATCGCTTGAAAAGCGGTTGCCGCCTCAAGCGGCGGCCAAGGCCAGGCCACTGGCATAATCGCGCGCCTTGCGGCGTTGCTCGTCCATTTCCAGGGCCTCGACCAGGTCGAGAAGTCCGGTCACGGCGGTACTCTGCTCGATTCGACGGCATCGCTCCAGAAGGCGCGCCGAAATGCTCTCCAGTTCCACGTCGACGGCAGACTGAACCGCCTGGCGCCACAGCAAGACGGCCTCGACGAAAATGGGGCTGATGGCGCGATCGAGGGCCGCCGATTCGATCAGCGCGCGAACGGCATGCTGGCGGCCCGTGGCGAGGATTGAGCGGACGCGACGCTCGTCGAGACCCGACAGGGACGTGACCGCGCAGGCAAAGAAATCCGCCTTGCCGAGACACAGGATGCGCATCAGGAAGGCAGGTGTGAGCCGCCCGGCCAGGCGCAGATGGTCGACCAGCGCGGGAATGTCCGCGTAAGGCACATTGCCGACGATGACCGCCGTTGCCGCGGCATCGGCCTCGCGGGTGACGCGCTCGATGCGACGGCTGCCGATCGCGGCCTGGACGAGACGGGATCCGGACAGGGCCGCAGTCACATGCTGCACAAGGAGATGGCGGGCGTCGGCCGGCAGATCGTCGCGCTCGATCAGGGCGCCGCGGATGCTGTCGTCATTGCCAAGCCGTTCGGCGATCCGCTTCAGGGAAAATCGGGATATGGCGGCGCTTTCATTCTCAAGCAACACGGCAAGCTCCGGCACATCGCCGATTTCGGCAAGAGCGGCGGCCACGGCGCGTGACAGGCCGCGGCGGGCGGCAATCAGCGAGCGGGCGCAGACATCGCCGCGGCCGGCCAGATCGACCAGATCCGAATCGGTCAGAACCGGCGAGCGCAGGATGACGGCGCAGGCGATTTCCGTCTGGTCCTGGGCGAGCGACACCAGAAGCGGACGCGGTGCTGCGGCCGAATCGGCCAGCGCTTCGGCCAGAGCCAGGCGAACGCGCGGCGACGGATCATCGAGCAGATAGGTCATTGCCACATAGGCGGCGCGGCGTTCGTCGTCTGCCATCGCCGATGTCAGGTAAGCCCGCCCCAGCGCATTGGCCGCTTTCGCACGCTCGACCGTCTTTGCCGTTTCCGCCCAACGAAGAAAAGCCTGTACTATCACTTTCAGTCCCAACCGGTGCAAAGAGGCGACGCTATGACCAAGTGGCCACGACTTCACGCTACCGATAAAAAGTTTATGATTGGTTCACCATGTTGATTAACCATGACAATGCCCCCTCACCGCATGAAGCCATCGTGATTGCGGGGCGCGTCGTCCGCTCTTTGCTGGCCGTACCGGTCTGTGATGAGACACGCCTGGCCAACGCATATTCGAGCCAAGCGGATGGGCTGGTGGTCGATCTGACGGCGCAGGGTGCCACCATGCCGCGGATTGATCTTGCGGATGATTTGGCGCGGCCGGACCGACCCTTGCTATTCTTCGCCACGAAAAACCATGCCGACAGCGAAGTGATGGCGGCAGAGGTTGCTGCCCTGATGACGTTTAGCCCGGCCGGGGTGATTCTCTGCGGCATTACGGTTGGCGCCGATATCCAGCGACTCGACGTGATGCTGTCCGTTGCCGAGGCCCGACTTGGCAGGGCTGCTGGAACGACCGCCATTCTGGCGCTATGCGGTGACAATCCGGCCGGCGTGCTGGCGGCGCAGCAAGGACATGCCGAGACATCAGCACGGCTTGCCGCACTTGGCTTCCATGCTGGACGGCTGGCGCGCGCCCTGCGTCTCCCCGCGCCGAACCCCGGCACGGCGCTTCCAAACGCGATCACCGTTGCCCGCGGGCTGTTGCAGCTTGCCGCGACATCAGCACGGCTCGGCTGCTTCAACTGGCTCGATCCGCACCTGAGCGGCGACCGGCTGGCGGAAACTTGCAAGACGGCACGCGACGAGGGATTTGCGGCCCTCGTCGGAAGCAGTACCGATCAGATCGAGGCGATCAATGCGGCGTTCCGCAACAGCGGCTGCTAGCGGCTGAAACCGGGCCGCACCGGCCTTAGCAGTTCAAAGGTCTCGCTGACATCGCCGAAATCCATGTAGCCGAGCCTTGCCAGCGGGCGGTTGAGGTCTGCTGCGAACCGGCCGTCGCGGATGGCCTTTTCCTGGATATGGATGCCGACCACCTGGCCGAACACCGCATAGGCCTCGGCCTTGTCGCCCGTGAGCGTTTTCAGCTGATGGATTTCCGTCACCCGGCATTCCAGCGCTGCCAGCGCCTCGCCGACATAGGGCGCATCGACCAATTGCCCCTGGATCGCCGTCAGGCCAGCCAAGGCAAATTCATCGACTCCATAGGGCACAGCCACCGAGGACGCGTTGATCTGGGCTGCCAGATCGTAGCCGGCGAAACTCGTGGTGAAGCAGCCGGTCTCCTCGACATTGCGCAGCGAATCCTTGCGGCCGCTGGAGGAGAACATGACGATCTTCGGCCGATCGCTGACGGCATTGAAGAAGGAATAGGGGGAGAGGTTGATCGAACCGTCCCTGCCCTTCGAGCCGATCCAGCCGATCGGCCGAGGTGCTACGATCGCCTTGAAGGGATCGTGCGCCAGGCCGTGATGATTGCCGTCGGTGTCGTAGAACATCAGTCGTCACCACCGACCCAGCTGGTGACGTCTTCGATGGCCGGACGCGGCCGCTCGACCACGGGGAAGGTGCTGGAGCCGATATGGATGAAGCCGGCGACCTTTTCGCTTTCGGCGATGCCGAGCAAGGGATGGGCATCACGGTCATAGGCAAACCATTCGGTCAGCCAATTGGAGAAATAGCCATGGGCATTGGCCGCCATCAGCAGGTTGAGGCAAACGGCACCGGCCGACATCATCTGTTCCCATTCGGGAATCTTGGCGTGGGAGGCGGCGGTGCTGACCACGGCAATGACGACCGGAGCCCGGGTGAACCGCGTCCGCTCGACCTCGATCATCTCGTCGCTTAGATCGGGCTTTTTGACGAGCGCCATGGCCAGCAGCTGTTCACCGATCTTCACCCGCTCGGCGCCGCGATAGACGATGAAGCGCCAGGGTGCCAGTTTTCCGTGGTCCGGGACCCGGACCGCAAGCCGCAGCATATCCTCGATTTCCGTCCGGGACGGACCTGGTTCGCACATCTGGAAGGCCGGCATGGAGCGGCGGATCTTCAGGAATTCGACAAGTTCGCGATTAACATTCATGTTTCTGTGCTTTCGAGGCTATTGGGACGTTCGCTGTGAATCAATTGTCTTGAAATTGCCACCGCATTGCGGTTGAAGTTGCTAGCATTGCTGAGGAAGTCAACCGGTTGCACATTCAATGACAGTCATACCTTTCGCTGCGCGCCTAGTGCTAGCCCTCACGGCTGCGTTGGCGCCTGTCGTTCATGCGAATGGCCAGGATGCCTTCAAGACCTTCAAGCAGCTCGACAGCACGACGAAGATGCCCAAGCTCAATGCGTTTTCCCCGAGCTTGCCGGGGGCAGCCGCTGCACCACAGGGCCAGAGCATTACGTTCGAGGCACGACTGACCAGCGACGGCGAGCCCATGCAGCAGGGCCTGTCCTGGCGCGTGTTCAGTCCTATTCCTTCCGCCGACGGTAAGCTGCCGCTTTTGGCGAGCGCCGAAGGCGGAACGGCCGATTTCCAGCTGGTGCCCGGCGACTATTTCGTCAACGTCTCGTTCGGCCGGGCCGGCGCCACCAAAAAGCTGTCGATCCACAAGGACGGCACGCTCGACAAGCAGGTGATGGTGCTGGACGCCGGCGGCATGGTTCTGAATGCCGTATCGGGCCCTGACACGCGCATTCCGCCGACCAACCTGAAATTCAAGATCTACTCCTCGGAAGTCCTCGACGATGGCGAACGCGGCCTGGTCATGGACGACGTCAAGGCGAATACGATCGTCAGGCTCAATTCGGGCACCTATCACATCGTGTCCGAATATGGCGACGTCAATGCCGTGGTGCGCGCCGACATCAAGGTCGAGGCCGGCAAGCTGACCGAAGCGACCATCCAGCATCGCGCCTCGCAGATCAATCTGAAGCTGGTGTCCGAACATGGCGGCGAAGCCATCGCCGACACGGCCTGGTCGGTTCTGACCTCGGCGGGCGATATCGTTGCGGAAAGCGTCAGTGCCTTTCCGACCATGGTGCTGGCCGAAGGCGGCTATACCGCCATCGCCCGCAACAAGGACAAGATCTACCAGCAGGAGTTTACGGTGACCGCCGGTCGCAACAGCGATGTCGAGTTGCTGCTCAATCCGTGACAGCCAACCTTAGCTCACCAGGCGCAGTCTGAGCCGACGGCGCACCGGCGCCATGCAAAACACCCGCTCGTAGAGGGTGGCGAGCAGCGCCTTGCGGTCCGACTGTTCGGACATTTCTTCCCACGCGATAACGCCGCCGATCCGCGCGGTAATCGTGCTGCCGGACAGCCGGCGGAATTCGCGGATCAGCAGCGAGATCCGCAGCGTCATCGACAGCTTGCTGGCGATGTGAAACAGCGCGCCGTTCTGGCCTTCAAAATAGACCGGAATGACATTGGCCTTGGCGGCCTGGATGAGTTTTGCCGGAAAGATCTTCCACGGCAGGTCCTGGGCACGGCCGAAACCCTTCTTCGCCGTCGCCACGCCGCCGGCCGGAAAGACGATGACGGTCACGCCTTCCTTCAGCAGCCGCACCGCTTCATGGCGGGTTTGCATATTGACGGCCAGCGCCTCCTTGGTCTCCTCGAAGGATACCGGCAGCGAATAGGGCAGGATTTCCGGCACTTTCAGAAGTTCGTTATTGATCAGCACGCGGAACGGGCGACCAAGCTCTTCCGCCATGGCCAGAACGGCAATGCCGTCGCCGATGCCGAACGGATGGTTGGCGATGATCACCAGCGGACCATCCGGCAGATTGGCCGGCGGCCATTGGCCCTGCAGGTCGAGGCGAATATCGATCAGGTCGAGCATCTTGCCGAAAATGCGATCCGTCTTGCCGACGATGTCGTTGCGCCAGATATCGTAGAGCCGCACATAACGATCGCGGCCGGACAGGCCCTCGATGGAGCGGATGAACCAGCGCTTCAGGCGGGGATCCCGCTCGTTGGCATAGGAAAGCTCTTTGAAACGCATGATCTTCCTCCGGCAATCCGGCATTCTCCCCCGGAGCGCTATAGCAGAGACATGACACGGATGTGACGGATTGTTGACAGGGCCTGTTTGGCAGGCCCTGTCAATGGTGGAAGGTCAGGCGCGGGCGGCGGCCTTTTTGGCGGCCTTGCGCTTCAGATCCGGCGGCGTTGCCTCGTCCGACAGGCTGGCCACGGCGGCATCCAGCGACATCAGCGTCTGGTCCTGCGACCCGAGACGGCGGATATTGACCGTCCGCTCCTCGGCCTCGCGCTTACCGCAGACGATGATCACCGGAACCTTGGTGACCGAATGCTCGCGGACCTTGTAATTGATCTTCTCGTTGCGGAAGTCGGTCTCGACCTGGAGGCCGGCCTCGCGCAAAGCTTCGGCGACTTCGCGGCCATAGTCGTCGGCCTCGGAGGTGATCGTCGCCACCACGACCTGCAGGGGCGCCACCCAAAGCGGCATATGGCCGGCAAAGTTCTCGATCAGGATGCCGAGAAAACGCTCCATCGAGCCGCAGATGGCGCGGTGGATCATCACCGGCTGGGTCTTTTCCGAGTTCTGGTCGATATAGAAGGCGCCGAAGCGCTCCGGCAGGTTGAAGTCGACCTGAGTCGTGCCACACTGCCATTCGCGGCCGATGGCATCCTTCAGGGTATATTCGAACTTCGGACCGTAGAAAGCGCCCTCGCCCGGCAGGATGCCGGTCTTGATGCGCCCGCCGGACTGCTCCTCGATGGTCTTCAATACCTCCAGCATCACGCCTTCGGCGCGATCCCAGAGCTCGTCGGAGCCGACGCGCTTGTCGGGGCGCGTCGACAACTTGACGACCACTTCCTGGAATCCGAAATCCTCGTAGACCGACAGGATCAGGTCATTGATGCGCAGGCATTCGGCCGCCATCTGCTCTTCGGTGCAGAAGACATGGGCGTCGTCCTGCGTGAAGCCGCGCACCCGCATCAGGCCATGCAGCGCGCCCGAGGGCTCGTAGCGATGCACATTGCCGAACTCGGCCAGGCGGACCGGCAGCTCGCGATAGGACTTCAGGCCATGCTTGAAGATCTGCACGTGGCCGGGGCAATTCATCGGCTTCAGGGCAAAGACGCGCTCGTCGTCGGTCTCGTCACCGGCAACCGTCACCTTGAACATGTTGTCGCGGTACCAGCCCCAGTGACCGGAGGTTTCCCACAGCGACTTGTCGAGCACCTGCGGCGCGTTGACCTCCTGATAGGTGCCGGCCAAGCGGCGGCGCATATAGGCAACCAGCGTCTGGAAAATGCGCCAGCCCTTGCCGTGCCAGAAGACGACGCCCGGGCCTTCTTCCTGGAAATGGAACAGGTCCATTTCGCGGCCGAGCTTGCGGTGGTCGCGCTTTTCGGCCTCGGCCAGCAGATGCAGGTAATTGTCGAGCTGTTCCTGCTCGGCAAAGGCCGTGCCATAGATGCGGGTCAGCATCGCATTGTTGCTGTCGCCGCGCCAGTAAGCGCCAGCCACCTTCATCAGCTTGAAGGCCATGCCGATCTGGCCGGTGGACGCCATATGCGGCCCGCGGCAGAGGTCGAACCAGTCGCCCTGATAATAGATCTTCAGATCCTGGTCTTCGGGAATGGCATCGACCAGCTCGACCTTGTAGGCCTCACCCTTGGCCGCAAAGACCTCGCGCGCCTTGTTGCGCGGCCAGATCTCCTTGGTGAAGGGCTTGTTGCGCTGGATGATCTCCTTCATGCGCTTTTCGATCTTCGGCAGATCGTCCGGCGTGAACGGCTCGTTCTTGGCAAAGTCGTAATAGAAGCCATTTTCGATGACAGGGCCGATCGTCACCTGGGTGCCGGGCCACAGTTCCTGCACGGCTTCCGCCATCACATGGGCGGCGTCGTGGCGGATCAGTTCCAGCGCGCGGTCGTCGGTGCGCGTGACGATTTCGAGCTTGCCGGAGGTCACCGGATCGGACAGGTCGCGCAGTTGACCATCGAGCGCAATCGCCACGGCCTTCTTGGCAAGCGACTTCGAGATCGATTCGGCGACATCGCGCCCGGTCGTGCCGGCGTCGTAAACGCGGACAGAACCGTCGGGAAATGTAAGGGAAATGGCTTCTGACATGGGTCTCTCCTTATCCAGTCCCGCCAACCAATGCGGGTGGTAAAAATGGCCGGTTCGAACCGGCTGCTAACGCGCCGCGTGATACTGGCAAAAGCCGACAGAGTAAAGGCTGTCGAGTGAGCAAGCGTCGCCTGATCTATCGCTCGATATCGGACCGGTGCAGGCCGAGCGAAAAATAGCGCCACGGCGTCCACCAGCGATAGCGCGCCTCCAGCGTCTCAGGCACCGGGTCATAGCCCCAGGTGCCGCCCGGCCCGCAGCGCCCGACCCGGAACAGGGTCAGAAAACCGCCCGCCCAGAGCCCATGGCGCGCCACCGCCTCATAGCCATATTCGGAACAGGTCGGCATGTGGCGGCAGGAATTGCCGATGAAGCCGGACAACGTCAGCTGGTAGAGGCGGATGAGGCCCATGCCGAGCAGGCGGTCCGGCGTCTTGCGAAAGGGGCCGGCATAATTGCGGCCTTTGGGTACCGGCTTTTCCGCATCATGGTCGTGGGAGTTGCACATTCAGGCCACACTGGCTTTCGCAAGGCCCGTTGCGGCCTTGGGGGTGCTTTCTTGCTTCATCCGACCTCGGCGACAACAACATTCCTGGCGCCGATCTGGTCGAGACAGTCGACCACGGCATCGAAGGTCAGCATGGTGGAAGCATGGCGGGCCTTGTAGTCCTTGACGGGCTTCAGGTAGCGCATATCCTCAAAGCGGCCGGACGGTCCCTCGCCATCGGATTTCAGCATGGCCAGCATGTCTTCCCGCGCCTGGCGGATCTCGGCGGCGGTGGCGCCGATGACATGGCGGGCCATGACCGAAGACGATGCCTGGCCGAGCGCGCAGGCTTTCACCACATGGGAGAAATCGGAAACGCGCTCACCGTCCATCTTGACGAACACCTTGACCCGCGAACCGCAGAGTTTCGAGTGCTTCTCGGCCACCGCATCGGCGTCATCAAGAACCCCAGTGCGCTCGATATTGCCGGCAAACTCCAGAATTCTGCTGTTGTAGATGTCGTCCATGGTCAAAAGACACTCCAAGGGTCATGTCAGGTCGTTGCCGGTCGAGGCGATTGTCGTCGCCGGCGCAACACTGTGTCGCGCCATCCTTTCTTCACAGGCCGCAAAACCGATCTATATAAGAGAACGTATTATAGAATAAGTGGTGCCGCGGTTCAAAGAGATCAACGGTGTCCATGAGCGTTTGATGCACCCTCAAGAAGGATTGGGCTTGCCAAGATGAGCCGAGTTGCGCATTTACAGGCTGGAAACGCCAAACAGACACGTTCTAAGGTCGCTGACCTGGAGGCCAAGGGCATGGATGCCATTGTGAAGAAATTGCAGCAAGACACCACAAAGCCGAGCCGCGAGGAGGCCGAGGCCGCCGTGCGGGTTCTGTTGCGCTGGGCCGGCGACGATCCGGAGCGCGAAGGCCTGCTCGACACACCGAAGCGGGTCGCCAAGGCCTATGAGGAACTGTTTGCCGGCTATGGCGCCGATATCGAGGACGTTCTCGGCACGACGTTCGAAGAAGTGGCCGGCTATGACGACATGGTGCTGGTGCGCGATATTCCGTTCTTTTCCCATTGCGAGCATCACATGCTGCCGGTGATCGGCAAGGCCCATATCGGCTATCTGCCGGACGGTCGCGTCCTCGGCCTGTCGAAGATCGCCCGTATCGTCGAGGTCTTCGGCCGGCGCCTGCAGACCCAAGAAGCGATGACGGCGCAAATTGCCCTGGCGATCGACGAAAGCCTTGCACCGCGTGGCGTCGCCGTATTCATCGAGGCCGAACATATGTGCATGGCGATGCGCGGCGTCCAGAAGTCCGGATCGACGACGTTGACGACGACGTTCACCGGCATCTTCAAGGACAATGCCACCGAGCAGGTCCGCTTCATGTCCATGGTCCGCGGCCGGTAAACGGTCGCCCTCACGTCCGGAACCCCTTCGCATGGCCATCACCTTCCAAGCCCCGCCTGCCGACAGCCATGCGCTGGAAGCCGCAGGCGCGTTCACGCCGAAATTCGACGCCAACGGATTGCTGACGGCTGTCGTCACCGACAGCCGCGACGGCGAATTGCTGATGGTCGCCCATATGAATGCCGAGGCGCTGTCGCTGACGCTTGAGACCGGCATCGCCCACTATTTCAGCCGCTCGCGCGCAAAGATCTGGAAAAAAGGCGAGACCTCCGGCAATCTGCAGACGGTGACGGAAATCCGGACGGATTGCGATCAGGACGCCATCTGGCTGAAGGTTTCGGTCGCCGGCCACGATGCCACCTGCCATACCGGGCGGCGTTCCTGCTTCTATCGGCGCGTTACGGTCGACGGCGGCGAGGCCCGCCTTGAAATAACCGACAATCACCGGCATTTCGATCCGGATGTCGTCTATCCGGGCGACGATAAAAAATAAGCATCTGCTCATTTGTTGGACGACACCCGGCAGGCGCTAAACGAATTCGTAAACATCTGGTGCTTTGATGCTGCACTGGGAGTCGTTCAGCCAAGAGGGTGTGCAATATGCTGAACTGGAGTTTGAAGGGTCATGCTGCTGCGGTGCCGACGGCACCCAAGGGCGAAACGCCGCTGAAAACCACTCTTCCTCCTGAACAGCTTCCGACACCTCCGCTGAAGACCAAGATCGCACTTGCACTGGGCGGCGGCGCTGCCCGTGGCTGGGCCCATATCGGCGTGCTGCGTGCGCTGGATGAGGAAGGCGTCGAGGTCGGCATGATCGCCGGCACGTCGATCGGCGCACTGGTCGGCGGCTGCTACCTGGCCGGCAAGCTCGACGAACTGGAAGTCTTCGCCCGCTCGCTCACCATGCGCCGCATTGCCTCGCTACTGGATCTGACGATCGGCGGCGGCGGCCTTCTGGGCGGCATGCGGCTGACCAAGCGCATGCAGGAACATCTGGAAGGCTTGAACATCGAGGATCTGCCGCGCCCGTTCGTGGCGGTGGCCTCCGAACTGCACAGCGGCCACGAAGTGTGGATCGACGGCGGCAACCTGGTCACGGCGCTGCGCGCCTCCTATGCCCTGCCCGGCATCTTCGAGCCGGTGCGCTGCAACAACCGCACCCTGGTCGACGGCGCCCTGGTCAATCCGGTGCCGGTCTCCGTCTGCCGCTCCTACGAGCAGCCGCTGGTGATGGCCGTCAACCTGCATTACGACCTTTATGGGCGCTCGGCCGTCGTCAAACACAAGGCGAGCGATCTGGGAATTGTCGATGAAGCACCGCGTTCGCAAGGGCGGCTCGGCATGACCGGCGTGATGGTGCAGGCCTTCAACATCATCCAGGACCGGATCTCGCGGGCGCGGCTGGCCGGCGACCCGCCGGATCTGGCCCTGCATCCGCGCATCAACGATATCGGCCTGTCGGAATTCCACCGGGCCGGCGAAGCGATCGATCGCGGCTATGACGAGGCAAAGGCGAAAATCGCCGAGCTACGCCGCATGCAGGACGCCTACATGCGTTGAGCCGCGACGCGGACTCTTATTCCTTCGCCATTGCCAAAAATCCAAAAAAACCGGCCGCAGACACCCTGCGGCCGGCCCCTATCAGCCGGCGATATAGGCCTTGATCTGCTCGGCTTCCAATTCGATCTCGCGGATACGGGATTTCACCACGTCGCCGATGGAGATGATACCGCACAGCTTACCACCGCTCTCGACCGGCACGTGGCGGAAGCGCCGGGCGCTCATGACTTCCATCAGTTCGTTGACGGTCGCCTCTTCCGCACAGCGATAGACATTGGCGGTCATCATGGTCGAGACCGGTTGTGAAAGACTGTCCTGACCGCCCCGCCCGATCGCGGTTACCACGTCGCGTTCGGTGAAGATGCCGACGATGCGGCCCTCCATTCCCACCACGACGACGGCGCCGATACGGTTTTCCTGCAGAATGCGCGCTGCTTCCGCGAGCGTGATATTCGGACCGACGGTCACGACGTCGCGCCCTTTTTCCTGAAGTATGCTCCTGACTGTAGCCGACATCTTATCCTCCTTCAAAAGGCCGCCGCATGGATCATGCGGCCAAACCACCGCCGCCCCTCCCGCGTCGCTGGTCCGATCCCGAAATGGTGCCCTTATTTAGAAAGGAATGCAATACGAAGTCGCATGCCGCCGGACGCAGGCTTTAAGGTGTGAAGGACCTTGCCGGGCGGTCGAACAGGGCAAACAGCAGGAAGCCGAAGACGAAGCCGCCGATATGGGCATCCCAGGCAACCGCCTGCGACAGATCGCCGAACAGCGGCACACCGACTGCAATCGCTATATTGCCGAACAGCCAAGCGCCGACAAAGACCTGGATCGTGCGATCGCCAAGCGCCTCAAAGACGGAAAGCCGGCGCACTTGAAATCCCATGTCATGCCGGCGGATCTGCCGTCCACCCGCAAAGGCGAAGCGGCAGGCCGCCCCCATCAAGGCCGAAACGACGGCCGAGGCGCCGATCATCAGGGTTGGCTGGCCCCAGTTGACGAGCGCATGCAGCAAGGCGCCAGCGGCCGACGAGGCGATCCAGAACAGAACGAATCGCGTGGCACCGATGCGCCGATAGACCGGGGTACCAAAAGCCGCCAGCCACAAGCTGTTGAACACCAGATGCTCGATTCCGCCATGCAGCAGGGAATAGGTTACCGGTGTCCAGAGCCACTCAAATCCCTGTTCGGACAGCGGATAGACGTAACGCACCGGCGAAAAGCCGAGCGTCGTGACGAACCATTCCTCGGTCGCGGCGTCAAACAGCAGCGATTGGGCGGCATAAATGCCGGCCAGCAGCAGCAGCGACACGAGGATACCGGTCGGCAGATTGAAGACGGGCTCCCGATCCGGCCGCCTTGGCGGCTCGTCGTTGACCGGTCGGTCTTCGCCTTCCGGCGGCTCGGGTATGGCATTCATGGACTGCATCTCTTTCGTGGCGGACGGCGCCGTCAGCCATAGCGCACGGCCGATCGAAAAAAAAGCCGCCCGGTTTGATCCGGACGGCTTCAGGGCCCCCGCAGGATATATCCCGTGCCCGAAAGTCTTGTGCTGGACAACACGATGTCGTGAAGTCTTGACCTGCCAATGCCACATGCCGCCGGCCGGGGCAATCGAAAGGCTTTGTTAACCTTAATTGCAACGAGAAGCGGCAGTTGCACACGAAATCCGAATACTCTCCCAAACCTTCTGTTAACGCCTTGGGAGTAAGACTTTAACCATGGCGCAACGACGCAAGAAGTTATTGTATGTATTCGTTTCAGGCAACGCAGAACAGTAAAACTACGCCCCCCGCCACTCAGCGGGCCTTTCAGCGCGTGACTGTCAATCTGCAGGGGCGCCTGATGCTTGCCAACCAGGACGAGTATGTCTGCTCCGTCGTCGACATGTCGCCGGGCGATGCGCGACTTGCCTGTGCCGGGCGACCGCGCACCCATGAACGGATCATCGCTTATATCGACCATCTCGGCCGGCTTGAAGGCACGGTGCTCAAGCTGACGGAAGACGGCTTCGTCATGTCGCTCGTCGCCACCGAACGCAAGCGCGAGAAACTTGCGGCGCAATTGACCTGGATTGCCAACAAGCACGAACTCGGCCTGCCCGAAGACCGCCGCCACGACCGCCTGACACCCCGCCAGACCCTGACCGAGCTGACGCTCGACGACGGCCGGCGCTATCCCTGCCGGCTGATGGACCTGTCCTTGTCGGGGGCAGCGGTCGATATCGATTTCCGCCCGGCCATCGGCACGGCGGTTCGCCTCGGCAGTATGCGCGGCCGCGTCATCCGCCATTTTCTCGAAGGCGTCGCCATCGAGTTCACCACCTTGCAATCGCGCGAAGCCCTGACAGAATTTCTCTGAGCAGCGCAGTCCGGGCCTTTTGCGGCCCTGTTTCAGCATTTCCGTTTCAGCTCGCCTGCGCCCTGCGCCCGGGAAGAGACCGTTCCGTCGGCCTTTTCCGCAGCACCCGGCCGCATGACCGAAGCCCATCGCCCCAAAATGAACCGGCTCGGGACATTTTCGCCTGGCCAGCCGCACGAATCCTTGGCTATGGGCCAAACTTTTTCGTCTCATTTTGATAACCTATTTCCCTGCAATTTGAATAGAATCGAAGCATTGCCCTAACGGGACCGCGTTCGTGGCGCGCCGTACGGATAGATCGGGGATCTTTCGGGCCTGCCGGTGTCTGTTTTCCTGTTTTGAATTTTCGAAGTTATATTTATATTTTTCAGTATTTTAACGCTGAAATCGACACCGCTGGCCGGCCCGATCGTTCAAATTTTCCGAAAATTTTCGTCAAATGTCCGACAAATACAACTCGAATTTTATTCTCTATTTATTCTTATAACTTCTAGTTTTTACTTGATTTAATACTGTATTTTACCACGATATTTTGCGAGCGATAAAATTGTCGGTGCCATTGTCTCCTCATCACGGGGAGACAAGAAATGACAAACAAGAAGACTTTGGGACTTTCCCTCCTGACTGCCATCATCACCGGCGCCATGACGCTGCCGGCATCCGCCCTGCCCGCCAACATGCGGCTGGCCGGCAAGGCCAATCCACCGATCGGCCACTACGAATTCTGCAAGACATACGGTGACGAGTGCCGAGCCAAGCAATCGGATCCAGGCCCGGCGCCGCTCACCGAAGCGCGCTGGAAGGAATTGCTGGATGTCAATTACACCGTCAACGCGGCAGTCCAACCGCTGACCGACCAGGAGATCTACGGCGTCGAGGAGCGCTGGGACTATCCAAGCAGCGTCGGCGACTGCGAGGATTTCGCCCTGCAAAAGCGCAAGCTGCTGATCGAGCAGGGCTTCGAGCCATCCGACCTGCTGCTGACCGTAGTGCTGCAGCCCAACGGCGAAGGCCATGCGGTGCTGACCGTCAGGACGGATCACGGCGACTTCATTCTCGACAACATGCGCAACAAGGTGCTGCTGTGGTCGGATACGGAATATACCTATCTCAAGCGCCAGTCCTCGGATGATCCGGGGCGTTGGGTCAAGCTCCAGGACGGCCGCGCCACGGCCGTCGGCAGTGTCAAGTCGCAGTAATCCGAGCAGACGACAGCCAATTTTGCCATTGGCCCGGTCAGTCCCCCCCGCATACCCGTCCCCGACCGGAGCCAAGAGCCGGTCCCGCTCCCCGCGGGACCGGCTCTCCCTTTTTCGGCCGTAGCAACCAGATAGCCGCCGCCCGCTTTCGCAGCGCAATCGTCGCGCAAGCCAAGGCGCTCACGTTTACCGCCGATTAACCATATTGCATCAATTTTTGAATTCGCGTGATCGACTCTCCACGGATTCGGCCGGAATGGCCGGCGTTATTGATGGATGCCGTCGATTGCGCCCAGGCGCGGGGCCTTGCCATGGACAATCGCATTTCATCAGCCATTTCCGCGGACGAGTCTCCGCTGGTTTCCAACCGTTTCCTGTTCGGCACGGCTATCGTGATCGGCGTGCTGGCACTGCTGTCAGCCGGCATCAGCGTCGCCGGCCACTGGTTCGGCGAGCGCCTGTCGCTGGCCGGACACAGCGACAGCACAGACATACACGAGGTGACCATCGGCCAGGATCGCCTGCGGCTATCGGCCAACACGATCCGATTCGAAGGCCAGCGGCATGATGGCGTGGCGCAACGGGTGGACCTGCACTTCCTCTGGCCGGAAATGACCGGCTACCATAAGGAGTATCGCCGCCGCTTCGACGATGTCTCGCTGTCCGGCTCCCTGCTCTTCCTGCAGATTTCGCAAAGCACGATGTCGCGCGACATGTCGGGCCGAGTCGGGCCGATCTATTCGCAACTCTTTACCGGACCGCCGGAAAAAGGCCCGCACGGCCTGACGCTGCATCACCTGCGCGGCGAAACCGGCTATGAGAACGAAGTCCTGTTGACGGCGCCGCGCCTTGGACTGCCGGACTATGCGGTGCGCTGCATCCTTCCCAAGCCCGGCACGCCGGCATCGAGCGGCGATTGCCAGCGCGATATCCATGTGGGGCGCGATCTGTCGGTTCTCTACCGCTTCTCGAGCACCCTCTTGGCCGATTGGGACCGCATCGATATTGCGGTGCGCTCCCATATCGAATCCCGGATCAGCGAGGCACCACTTGCCGCGCCAGCGATCGATAAAAATCGAGCGGACAGCGAAACCTAATATTCATCATAAACCACTTGGTAACGCTACCGCCCTACACTCCCCTTTCAACGTCGTCGGGGGGCGGCTGGTTCAAATTCGAATGTCGGGTAAAGAGTTTCGTGGTGAAACATACAAATTCAAGTCTAAATCGCCGGGGTTGCTCCTCCCCCCAAAGATCTCGATTTGCAGCGATCGTCCTGATGCTGATTGCAGCCTGTTTCGTCATGGTGCAGCCCGCCCATGCCGCGGCGCGCTATGCCGGCATTGTCGTCGATGCCAAGACCGGCAAGGTTCTCTATGATGAGAGCGCCGACGAGTTGCGCTACCCGGCGTCGCTGACGAAGATGATGACGCTCTACCTCGTCTTCGAAGCACTGGAATCCGGTCGTGTCCGCCTCGACACCAAGGTTCCCGTTTCGGCCAAGGCCGCGGCCGAGCCGCCGTCGAAGCTCGGCGTTCGCGCCGGCGGAAGCGTTACCATCGAACAGGGCATCCAGGCCCTGGTGACCCGTTCGGCCAACGACATCGCCACGGCGCTTGGCGAATTCATCGGCGGATCGGAATCCCGCTTTGCCCAGCAGATGACCGCCAAGGCGCGGGCTCTCGGTATGACCAAGACCACCTATCGCAATGCCAACGGCCTGCCGAACACCGCGCAGATGACGACGGCGCGCGACCAGGCCCGCCTCGGCATCGCCCTGCGCCAGCATTTTCCGCAGTATTACGGCTACTTCTCGACCCGCAGCTTCAAGTTCGGCAAGCAGGTGATCGGCAATCACAACCGGCTGCTCGGCAATGTGCGCGGCGTCGACGGCATCAAGACCGGCTACACCCGGGCCGCCGGCTTCAATCTGGTGACCTCTGCCGAAGCGGACGGACGGTCGATCGTCGGCGTCGTTCTCGGCGGTCAGTCGGGCGCCAAGCGTGATGCCACCATGCGCCAGCTGGTCGCTACCTACATGCCGAAAGCCAGCCGCTCGGGCGGCCGCAACAACCTGATTGCCAAGCACGGCTCGACACTGCCGAGCAATCCGGGCACCGCCGTCGAAGTGGCCGTTGCCGAAACCGTGGTGACAGACGCGCCATTTGCGCAGGAGCGGTTCGCCCTGCCCAATAACGGGCCTGTGCCCGTGACCCGCTATGACGACGGCAATGGCGAAGTTGCCTATGCCGCCCCCTCGCCGGCCAATGCGGCCGCATCGGCACTGGCCGTGGTGGCAAGCCCGGCGCCAAAGACGGCCGAACAGTCCGTTGCCAAGGCGCCGCCTGCCCAGATCCTGAAGGCGCCTGCCGCTCCGAGCGTTGCCGTGGACCGCACCGTCACCTCTTCGACCGCTCCGCAATCGGGCTGGATCATTCAGATTGGCGCCTCCCCCGACCAGAAGATGGCCATGGATCTGCTGCGCAACGCGCAGGATAAAGGCGGCAAGGTCCTGGGGTCCGCAAAGCCCTTTACCGTGGCCTACGGCGACGGGGCCGATCAGCTCTACCGGGCGCGATTTGCCGGCTTCGACAACCAGAAAACCGCAGTCAACACCTGCAAGGCACTGAAGAAACTTGGAATTGGCTGCTGGGCTGCAATGCAATAGCCCAGCCGTCTCATCAACCCTCGATTTGTATTTCGTACGAGGCATTTGTCATGGCACTGAATGAAGACCACTTGGACATCGGCAACCTGCCGGACCGTTCCAGACGCAATCCGCGTCTGGCCCTCAACCCGCTGCACGAGGCCGCGGTCCGGCTTGCGGATTTCGGCCTCAACCGGTCGCGGTCGCGCACCAAGGACCTGATGAATCTGCTGATCTGCCATGGTGCCCGCGCCTGGCGCTATTCGCAGCCGGAGGCCCGCATTCACCTGCATGTCGGCAAGCAGTCCGGACGCTATCCGGTTGTCATCCGGCTTCGTTGACCGTAATCTGCCTAAGGTCCGCACTGATCAAACGGCCGCCTCATTCGATGGCGGCCTTTTGCATTTTCCGGGAGGGATATATGCCGCTTTACGCTCTTGGTGCCCATGAGCCCAAAACACCGAAAACCGACCGGTTCTGGATCGCCCCGGACGCCCATGTGATCGGGCGGGTCGAACTCGGCGAGGATGTCGGCGTGTGGTTCGGCGCGGTGCTGCGCGGCGACAACGAGCCGATCACCGTCGGCGCCGGCACCAATATCCAGGAGGGTGTCATGGTGCATGTCGATCCCGGCTTTCCCGTTACCATCGGCACGGGCTGCACGATCGGCCATCATGCCATCGTGCATGGCTGCACGATCGGCGACAATTCGTTGATCGGCATGGGCGCCACGGTTTTGAACGGCGTCAGGATCGGCGCCAATTGCCTGGTGGGCGCCAATGCGCTGGTCACCGAGGGCAAGGAATTTCCCGACAATTCGCTGATCGTCGGTTCACCGGCCCGCGCCATCCGCGTGCTCGACGAGGCCGCCATTGCCGGGCTCAGACGCTCGGCCGCCAGCTATATCGGCAATTGGCAGCGATTTTCGAAAGAGTTGCGCCAGCTTTGAACGGTTCCTGTTCGCTCAGGCTCAGGCGCAGGCTTGGCACAGGCCGCGGATTTCGATCGTCGTCTTTTCCGCCTTGAAATGCTGACCCTTGGCCCAATCGGCCAGGCGATGATCAAGGGCGTGATCATGGAATTCGATGACCTGGCCGCAGCCGTTGCAGATGGCAAAGGCCACCGTGCCGTGGCTGCCGCAATTGTCCTGCGGATGGGAGCAGGCGACGAAGGCGTTGATGCTTTCCAGCCGGTGCACGAGACCCAGTTCCAGCAGCTTCTCCAGTGCCCGGTACACCTGCAAAGGCGCGCGAAAGCCGTTGTCGCGCAGCTTGTCCAGAATGGTATAGGCCGAAAGCGGGCCCTCTGCGGTTTCGAGCGCGCCGAAGACCAGCGATTGGTTACGTGTCAGCTTCGGTATCGTCATCGTGTTTTATCCTTTCAGGACCGCGCCATCGGACCGCTTTCGGGCAAACGGCAGCAGGCTTACGACAAACAGGATCAGCGCCGCCACCACGATCGAGGGACCGGATGGCGTATCATAGCTCAGCGATCCGAACAGGCCGCCGACCACCGCGACGGCGCCGATCAGCGAGGCATAGACCGCCATCATTTCCGGCGTTGCGGCAAAGCGGCGGGCGGCGGCGGCCGGGATGATCAACAGCGCGGTGATCAGCATGATGCCGACGATCTTCATGGCGATGGCAATGACCAGCGCCATCAGCAGCATGAAAATCAGGCGGGCGCGCTCGGGCTTCATGCCTTCCGCCTCGGCCAGTTCGGCATTGACGGTGGAGGCCAGCAAGGGGCGCCAGAGCATGGCAATCACGCCAATGACGAACAGGCCGCCGATCCAGATGATCGCCACATCGGTCGGCGTCACGGCGAGGATATCGCCGAACAGGAAGGCGATCAGGTCGATGCGCACCCAGGTCATGAAGGCGACCAGCACGAGGCCGATGGCCAGGGTCGAGTGGCTCAGGATGCCGAGCAGCGCATCGGCCGACAGGCCCTGGCGGCGCTGCAGGGCCATCAGCAGCAGCGAGACGAGCGCCGCGACCAGGAAGACGCTGACCATCAGGTTAAGCGAAAAGAGCAGCGACAGCGCCACGCCGAGCAGCGCCGAATGGGCCATGGTATCGCCGAAATAGGCCATGCGCCGCCAGATGACGAAACAGCCGAGCGGCCCGACGGTCAGCGCCAGGCCAATTCCCGCCAGAAGAGCGCGGATGAAGAAATCGTCAAGCATGGGGATGGTCCTCGTGCTTTGGAGCGGCGGCATGATCGTGATCGTGTCCATGGTCGTGATGATCATGATCGTGAGCATGTGCATGGTCATGATCGTGGTGATGACCGTCATCCGGATGGCAATGGTCGGTGACCGTGCCGTCCTCATGCTGGACGCGGCCGTCGGGCAGATGGGTGTGGTCGTGATGGTGATTGTAGACCGCCAGCGTCCGGCCGGCGGCGGCGCCGAACAGCCGGGTATATTCCGGGCTCTGGCTGACAGCCTCGGGCGTGCCGCGGCAGCAGACATGGCCGTTGAGGCAGATCACCGTGTCGGTCTCGGCCATCACCACATGCAGATCATGGGAAATCAGCAGGATGCCGCAGCCGGTGCGGTCGCGAATCGAGGTGATCAGATTGTAGAGCGCGATCTCGCCGGTAAAATCGACGCCCTGGACCGGTTCATCGAGCACCAGCAGTTCGGGCTTGCGGGCGATCGCCCGCGCCAGCAGCGCACGCTGGAACTCGCCGCCGGACAGGTTCTGCACCTCGGCGCCGGCCAGATGGGCAATGCCGACGGAGTCGAGCACCTCGTCGACCTCACGGGTGGCAAGCTTGCCCGTCAGCGTCATCAGCCGGCGCACGGTCAGAGGCATGGTCCAGTCGACAGCCAGCTTCTGCGGCACATAGCCGACCTTGAAGCCGGGGCGGCGCTCCACCCTGCCCTCGCTCGGCTCCAGAACGCCGATCGCCATCTTGGCGCTGGTGGATTTGCCGGAACCGTTCGGGCCGATCAGGGTGACGATCTCGCCGGGGCTGACCGAAAACTCGACACCGCGCACCAACCAGCGTCCGCCACGCGAAATGCCGGCATTGGTGAGGGAAACGAGCGGCGTCTGACGAAGTGATCGCGGAGCGTCCATGGATTTTCCAAATTTTCGCTGTTGCATGAGGCTATGGCACACGTTATAGCATAACGCAATTGATGTAATAACATTACACCCTCATATCAAGCCGGAGTAACCCGATGCCCCACTCGAAACTGTCCCTGCTGGCCGGCGTGGCCGGTCTGTCGCTCCTGCCGTCTTTGGCACTGGCGGCGGCGCCCGAGGTCGTCGTGTCGATCAAGCCGATCCACTCGCTGGTCGCAGCCGTGATGGACGGCGTCGGCGAGCCGAAGCTGATCGTCGAAGGGGCCGCCTCGCCCCATACCTATACGCTGAAGCCATCGAACGCCCGCGCGCTGCAGAATGCCAATGTGGTGTTCTGGGTGGGACACGGCCTGGAGGCCTTCCTCGAAAAGCCGCTTGAGGCGCTCGCCGGCAAGGCGACCGTGGTGGAGCTCGAAGAGGCGCCCGGTGTGACGACCCTGCCGTTTCGCGAAGGCGGCGCTTTCGAGGCGCATGATGATGGCGACGAGCATGAAGACCATGACGATCATGCCGCTGAAGCAGGCCATGATCATGACACAGCCGAGGCAGGTCACGCCGAGGAAGGTCATGGTGAGCACGACCATGAGCATGGCGGCCAGGACATGCATCTCTGGCTCGATCCGATCAACGCCAAGGCGATGACGGCCGACATCGAAAAGACCCTGTCGGCTGCCGATCCGGACAATGCCGCGACCTATCACGCGAATGCCAAGGCGCTGTCCGACAGGCTGGACGCACTCGACACGGAACTCAAGGCCACCGTTGCGCCGATCAAAGACAAGCCCTTCGTGGTCTTCCATGATGCCTATCAGTATTTCGAGCACCGCTACGGGATCCGGGTGGCCGGATCGATCACGGTGAGCCCGGAGGCAACGCCGGGCGCCGAGCGGATTTCGGAGATCCACAAGAAGGTGATCGAGCTTGGCGCGACCTGCGTGTTCGCCGAACCGCAGTTCGAACCGAAACTGGTCAAGGTGGTGACCGAAGGCACACCGGCCAAGGCCGGCACGCTCGACCCGGAAGCAGCGACCCTTGAGGCCGGTCCGGATCTCTATTTCCAACTGATGCGCGGCATCGGTACGTCGCTGGTCAATTGCCTGTCGCAGACCAACTGAGCAAGCGCTTCATCAACAAGGCGGGCCAACATGCCCGCCTTTTTCAGATACACAGATGTAATACTATTACAATCGAGGTGAAATCGAATGTCAGCCATAGACAAACTGCCCGTGACAGTCCTGTCGGGTTTTCTTGGCGCCGGTAAGACCACCCTGCTCAATCATGTGCTCTCCCATCGCAGTGCGCTGAAGGTGGCGGTGATCGTCAACGACATGAGCGAGGTGAATATCGATGCGGCGCTGGTGCGCGAGGGCGGCGCCAATCTGTCGCGCACCGACGAGCAACTGGTGGAAATGAGCAATGGCTGCATCTGTTGCACGCTGCGCGAAGATCTATTGACCGAAGTGCGCAAGCTGGCGGCGATGAACCGGTTCGACTATCTGCTGATCGAGGCGACCGGCATCGCCGAACCGCTGCCGATCGCCACCACCTTCGACTACCGCGACGAGGACGGCCACAGCCTGTCGGATATCGCCCGCCTCGATACGATGGTCACCGTGGTCGATGCGGCCAATCTGCTGCGCGACTACAGCTCGGCCGATTTTCTCGCCGACCGCGGCGAGACCGCGGACGACGAAGATAACCGCACGCTGGTCGATCTGCTGGTCGAGCAGATCGAATTCGCCGATATCGTCATCCTCAACAAGGTGGGCATCGCAACGCTCGAGACACTCGACGCCGCCCGCAAGATCGTGACCGGCCTCAATCCAGATGCCCGGATCATCGAGACCGATTTCGGCATGGTAAAGCCGGTCGACATTCTCGGCACAGGCCTGTTCGACATCACCAAGGCGGAGACCCATCCGCTGTGGTTCAAGGAGTTGCACGGCTTTAAGGACCATGTGCCGGAGACGGAGGAATATGGCATCCGCTCCTTCGTCTATCGGGCACGCGCGCCGTTCGATCCGGCAAAGTTCCAAACCTTCATCGACAGCGTCTGGCCGGGCGTGATCCGTGCCAAGGGCTTCTTCTGGCTGGCAACCCGGCCTCATCATGTCGGGGAGATCAGCCAGGCGGGGCCGCTGGTGCGCACCGGGCGCATGGGGCTCTGGTGGGCCTCCGTGCCACGTGTGCAATGGCCGGACAATCCGGACTTCCTGCGGGCCATGTCACCCTATCTCGACCCAATCTGGGGAGACCGGCGCCAGGAGATCGTGTTCATCGGCAGCGACCCGATGAACGAGGTCGAGATCACGGAATTGCTGGATGCCTGTCTCGTCGACACGCAAGGCTTTCATCCGGATCGCTGGAAACACATGGCCGATCCCTTTGCGGCCTGGACCCGTGCATAACGCCGTGCCGTAAGATCGGAACGCGCCCGTTCCGGTCTTTGCCAAGGACTTTCCGGGTTAGCTTTGCACAAGGCTTACTGCCTAGCTTGGCAGTCCATCGCAGCGATGATCCGGGAGAATCGGCTTGCCTTTCAACGACAACCTTGCGGACGCGCGCGCCGCCTTCGACGCCGGTGCGTATAACGATGCGCTGACGGCGCTGAACGGACTGATCGCCACCTCCCCCGACCTTGCCCCCGTGCTGCTGCTGGCCGAGACGCTGTTGAAGCTCGGCCTGCCGACCGCTGCGGCAGAGACCTTCGAACACGCAGCCCGGCGCGACAGCGATTCGCCGGAAACGCACCTGCGCCGGGCCGCGCGGCTCTATTTCGACGCTGGCGACGCCGACAAGGCCGCGGCGCTGGCGCTTGACCTGCGTGGCCGGGTTCAGGACGATCCGGAAGCAGCCTATATCCTGATTTCCGTGACGCGGCGGATGGGCCGCGACACCTTCGTCGACGCCATGAAGAACGATCTGGTGGCGAGCGACGACCCGGCGCATCTGGTGCTGGCGGCAGAACTGATCGGCGGCGATAAGCGCAACGAGAACAACCTCATCCTCTACAAGAAGCTGCGCCGGCTGCATCCTGACGATGCCCATATCCGGATGTCGCTTTTGGCCTTTGCCCGCGAGTTCTGCGATTTCGAGGTGCTGGAGACCGAGGAAGCCGCCTTGCGGCTGGAGCTTGCCGAGGGCCGGACCGCGGCCCTTGCCGCCGAGACGCCGCACTACAATCTCATGTGGCTTGGCGACGAGGCGCTCAATCGGCTGGCCAGCAATGTTCCCGTCGCGCCGCCTCCGAGCGATGCCGCAGCCCGGCGCCGCGCCATGCCGCATCGCTGGGGCGACAAGATCCGCATCGGCTATCTCTCCAACGATCTGTGGGACGACCATGCCACGATGCGGCTGTTCCAGAGCGTGCTGACGGCCCATGACCCCGATCGTTTCGAGGTGACGCTGTTCTGCTACACGCCGGAACGCTTCATTGCCTTCGACGGCGGCAACCGCCAGAGCTGGGGACGGATCGTGCGCATCGAGGCGATGGACGATGCCGAGGCGATCAGGGCGATCCGCGCCCGCAACATCGACATCCTCGTCGATCTCAAGGGCCATACCAGCCACACCCGGTCGCAGCTGATGAACCAGCCGGTGGCGCCGGTGCATGTGCAATGGCTGGGCTTTCCGGGCAGTTGCGTGAATGTCGGCTGCGACTATGTGATCGGCGATCCCTTTGTGCTGCCGGACAGTTCGAAACCCCACTATCACGAGAGATTCTGCCGCTTGCCGGAAACCTACCAGCCGAACGACCCCGTGCACCGGGTCTCGCCCATGCCGGCCTCGCGGCGTGCCTATGGTCTGCCGACCGACCGTTTCGTGTTCTGCGCCTTCAACAGCCAGCGCAAGAATTCACCGGAAACCATGGCGCATTGGGCGGCCGTGCTGCGGGCCAATCCCGACGCCATGCTGTGGCTGATGGTCAACGGCAACACGGCGCGCCAGAACACCGCCGATCAGTTCCGCCGGCTCGGCGTCAAACCCAACCAGTTCCTGTTTGCGCCAAAAATGGCCTATGCCGCCCATATGGCGCGGGCGCAGGCGGCCGATCTCGGCCTCGACAGCTTTCCCTATAACGGCCATACGACGACCTCGGACATGCTGTGGGCCGGTGTGCCGGTCGTCACGTTCAAGGGCAGCAATTTTGCCTCGCGCGTGTCGGAAAGCCTGCTGAACGCCGTCGGCCTTGCGGATCTGGTCGCCAAGGATGCCGAGGCATTCGTGACGCTCTGCACTGCCATCGTCAACGAGCCGGGCCGCATCACCGCGATCCGCGAAAAGCTCGCCTACAATCGGTTCCGCGCGCCGCTGTTCGATGCCGAGCGATTCTGCCGGCATCTGGAAACGGCCTTCGAGACCATGGCGGACCGGGCGCGCCAGGGCCTGGCGCCCGAGCATTTCGACGTGCCGGCGCTGGCGCCGCGCGAGGAACCTTTCCTGTAGTTTCAAAGCGGCTCGTAGGTGAAGTGATCGAAATCGGCCGGTTTGCCGCGTCCGCTGGTATCGAAGGCGAATAGTCCGGCAAAGGCGCCGGTGAAGGACCCGTGTTCGCCACGGCCACCCTCATCGGAAATCACGCCGGCGTCGAGCACCGGCCCGATCGGCTGCCAGTCATTGAACCCGGCCGGACGCCAGGCGAACCGCAGGTCATTATCGGAAATCTCCATCGACAGCTCGACCGGCCCCTCCGGCACGGGCACGCCATTGTCGGCTGGAAACTGCATGCGGCTATGGGGAAAATCGCCCGGGCAGGAGAAGATGGTGACCACCCGTCCGAGCTTTTCATGCAGGGTGACTGCCAAAGCATGGAACTTGTGGCGGTTGTAGTAATGGGTGAGGCCCGCCGCCTGCTGATAGGTATCGGGCACAAAATCGACGACGGTCAGGGCGCGGAAACGATGATGCTCCTGGCGGCGGGCGACCAGCGACTGCTCGAACCACGAGCCGATGCTCTCGCGGCCGAACAGGCGCAGATGCCCGGCCCTCGCCTTGAGGCTGAACAGGCGATCGGGCTCGGGGCTGCGCAGCCACTGAAAGTCCATCGGTAAGTCCGCGCTGTCGAAGTCGGTACGCACCGGCGCCGTCTTTACTGCAGAGGATGCGCCACCGGGCGCCTCGACCTTGAGTGCCGGCACGGGACCGCCGTGCTGCAGATAGAGCCAGTCATCGTCTTTCCAGACGCATTTCTGCAAGGCGGTTTCGCGACCCAGCGTGCAGCGCCGCTTCGGCGCCAGGGGACGACCGCAGAGATGGGTGTGATAGGCCTGACCGTCCGGCGTCTCGACATACTGGCCATGGCCGGCCCGCTGCAATGGGGCTTCCGGGTGATCCTTCGACGTGATGAGATGGATGTCGGGATGCATCTCATACGGACCCTCGATGCGCCTTGAGCGGGCCATGGTCACGGCATGATCGTAGCCGGTGCCGCCTTCGGCGGTGGTCAGGTAGTACCAGCCGTTGCGCTTGAACAGATGTGGCCCTTCGACCAAACCGAGCGGGCTGCCGGCGAAAATATTCTTGATCGGGCCGACAAGCGTCTTCTCCTGCGGATCCCATTCTTGGCACAGGATACCGTCGAAGGCCGGATGCTTCGGCGAGCCGCCATAGCTCTCCGTGCGGTGGTTCCACTGCATGTTGAGAAACCACTTGCGACCGTCCTCGTCGTGAAACAGCGAGGGGTCGAAGCCGGAGGAATTGACATAGACCGGATCCGACCAGATGCCATCCACGGTCGGGCAGGTGACGATATAGTTATGGGCGTCCTTGAAATTGCCGTCGAGCCGCTTGACGTCCGTATAGACCAGCCAGAACAGACCATCGGCATAGGAAAGGCACGGCGCCCAGATGCCGCAGCTGTCGGGATTGCCGCGCATGTCGAGCTGGCTCTTGCGCTCCAAGGGCCGGCGCTTGAGCATCCAGTTGGCGAGGTCGCGCGAATGATGGATCTGCACGCCCGGATACCATTCGAAGGTCGAGGTGGCGATATAATAGTCCTCGCCGACCCGGCAGATCGACGGATCGGGATTGAATCCCGGCAGGATGGGGTTTTGGATCATGCGCCTTCTATCCTCCATATGTGGGGCACCCCCCTCTGTCGGCGACGCCGACATCTCCCCCACATGGGGGGAGATGATCCGCCGGCGCCGGCCCCCTGTCGCCGGCATCCCGGCTGCCGTCATCCTCGGCCCTGTGCCGAGGATCCACCGAGATCGAAACCGTCTTCGACCTTGGCAGATGCTCGGGACAAGCCCGAGCATGACGACTTAACTGATGCTATTTCCTGGCCGGCCCCTTGCGTTCGGCAGACGCAGCCCAGAGGTTGATGTCGGCATCCCTGGCATGCACGTCGATCTCGGCCAGCTCTTCCGCCGTGAAATCCGGCCGGTCGAGCGCCTTGACGCAATCCTCGACCTGGGACGGTTTCGAGGCACCGATCAGTGCCGTGGTGATGCGGCCGCCGCGCAACACCCAGGCTAGCGCCATCTGCGCCAGGGTCTGGCCGCGCCGTTCGGCGATGGCGTTGAGCTTGCGGATATTCTCGATGTTGCGTTCGGTCAGAAAATCCTTGTTGAGCGACTTCTCCTGGGCCGCGCGGCTGGTCTCCGGAATGCCGCCGAGATATTTCGAGGTCAGCATGCCCTGTGCCAGCGGCGAGAAGACGATGGAGCCGACGCCCAGCTCTTCGAGCGTATCGACGAGGCCGTCCTCCTCGATCCAGCGGTTGATCATCGAATAGCTCGGCTGATGGATCAAAAGCGGCGTGCCGAGGCGTTTCAGGATCTCGTAAGCCTCGCGGGTACGCTTGGAATTATAGGAGGAAATGCCGATATAGAGCGCCCTGCCCGACCGGACGATGTGATCGAGCGCCGCGCAGGTTTCCTCCAGCGGCGTCTCGGGATCGAAGCGGTGCGAATAGAAAATGTCGACATAATCGAGGCCCAGGCGCTTCAGGCTCTGGTCGCAGGAGGCGATCAGGTATTTGCGGCTGCCCCATTCGCCATAGGGTCCCGGCCACATGTTGTAGCCGGCCTTGGACGAGATGATCATCTGGTCGCGGTAGCCGGCAAAATCGGTTTTGAGGATCTCGCCGAAGGCCGTCTCGGCGCTGCCGGCCGGCGGGCCGTAATTGTTGGCCAGATCAAAATGGGTGATGCCGAGATCAAACGCCGTGCGGCAGATCGCCTGTTTGGTGGCATGTGGCGTGTCATTGCCGAAATTGTGCCAGAGGCCAAGCGAAATGGCCGGCAGTTTGAGGCCGCTCTTGCCGCAGCGATTGTAGGTCATCCGCTCATAGCGGTTTCCGGCCGGAGTATAGTTCATGGATGGTTCTCTCTTAAATGCGGACGATGCCACGCCTTATCTAAGCAAAGCCCGCGCTTCGTCTACCCCGAGCGCCGCTGGTTGCGTGCAGGTGGTCGACAAAGTGACGAATTCACCCGTCTCGCCGGACTTCAGGATGGACACCATCACATCGACGCCGTGCAGGGCGCGGTCCAGCGAGCAGCGCGCATCACGCCCGCCGAGGATCGCCAGCGCCATGTCGGCAAGCCCGGCGGTGCGATAATTGGCCCGCGGGCCGTTGGCGTGTTCCTGGTTGTTGATGCCGAACGGATGATCCCAGTCGGCAAGCGGTGCGATCTCCTTGTTGCGGCCGCTGGCCTCGACGGTGCCGCCGAAGAAATTGGGGTCCGGCACATAAAGCGACCCCTCGGTGCCGTAGAGTTCCATATTGGCATGGCGGTGCGACCAGACATCCCAGCTTGCCGACAGGGTGATCGTCGCACCGTTCTGGAACTCCAGCAGCGCATGGATATTGGTCGGCGTCTTGACCGGAATGGTCTCTCCGCTACGGGGTTGGCTGGTGATCGTGCGGGTCTCAGACGCCATCGAGGTCAGCGCCGCCGCCCGCTTGACCGGGCCGATCAGGTTGATCAGATTGGCGATATAATAAGGTCCGAGGTCGAGGATCGGTCCACCGCCGGGCAGGAAGAAGAAGTCCGGATTGGGGTGCCACATTTCCATGCCCGGGCTCATCACATGGCAGGTGCCCGAGGTGATGCGGCCGATGCCGCCCTGGTCGATGAACTGGCGTGCCAGCTGGTGCGAACCGCCGAGAAACGTATCCGGTGCGCAGCCGACGGAGAGGCCCTTTTCCCTGGCAATGCGCCTGAGTTCCTCGCCCTCCTCCAGACTCAGCACCAGCGGTTTTTCCGAATAGACGTGCTTGCCTGCTTCCAGGATGCGCTTCGAAACCGCGAAATGCGCGTCCGGAATCGTCAAGTTGACGATGATGTCGAGATCCGGGTTGGCGAGCAGTTCCTCCATCGGCTGGGCGATGACGCCATATTCCTCCGCCCGGAGTTCGGCGGCATTCATGTTGAGGTCTGTGCAGGCCAGCACCTTCAGCCCCTTGAACAGCGGGGCCAGCGAAAAATAGGTGGTCGAGATATTGCCGCATCCGATGATGCCGACGCCGAGTTCGCGTGTCATGGGTCTATCCAGTTTTTTCAGATCAGGTTTCGATCAATAGGAATTGAAGGCCGCGATGGAGCGGCTGATCAGGCGGCCGATATCGCTCGGATTGTCATGCTCGACGATGAAATCGCGCACATTGTAGGGTTTCAGCGCTGCCATTAGGCCCTTCCAGTCGACGGTGCCGTGGCCGACATCGGCCCAGCCATCCTCGTCCTTGTTCTCGCCGGCGGCAGCGATATCCTTGACGTGGACGGCGGAAATACGTTTGCCATAGCTCTCGATCCAGGCAAAGGGATCGGCGCCGCCGCGGATGATCCAGGCGATATCGGCTTCCCACAGCAGATCGGGGCCGCCGGCAAAGATCTGTTCCTGCGGCGTCGATTCGTCTTCCAGCGTGGCGAATTCGAAATCGTGATTGTGCCAGCCGAACCGCAGGCCGGCGTCGCGGATCGGCTTGCCGGCCGCCTGCAGGCGCTGTCCGAAGGCAAACCAGCCGGCGGCATCGGTCGGCCGCTGGTCGGGCAGCAGATAGGGGCAATAGACCGCCTCGATGCCGAGCGTTGCGGCAATCTTCAGGACGCGCTGCGGATCGCTTTCGAGCAGATCAAGGCCGAAATGGCCGGTCGGCATGGTCAGGCCGTTCTTGTCGAGATCGGCCTTCAGGGATTGCAGGCCCGCCTCGTCGGCGGCGGCATACATGGCGCCGTAACCCTCGACGGAGGCATATCCCGCTTCCGACAGAAGCGGCAGGATGGCGCTGAAGGGCTGGAAATTGCGGGCGCTGTAGAGCTGGAAACCTAGCTTGGTCATATCGTCTCCTCCTGAAGACTGGTTGCTGCAACGGTCGGGTGCCGATGCTGCTTGTTCCGGTGGGTCATGGCCTACGCTGCCTGCTGGCAGGAATGGAGATCGTAGGCGGTAAATTTCGGCTTCAGGCCGCCCGGCATCGCGGCCGACGGCGTGAACAGGATGCGGCGGCTTTCACCGGCCGTGAGATCGAAGGCATTGTCGGAAAAACGGCCCGGCACATCGCTTGTCATCATCACGAACAGGGCAAGGCCCGTTGCGCTGATGGTCAACTCGTAAGTCTCGCCACGCGCCGCCGCCGTGACCGTCAGGCCGGAGGGTTGAAGCTCCAGCGCCTTGTAGGTGCCGTGCACGTAATGGCCCTCGCCGCTCATGCCGTTCGAGGCGATGAAGCTCCAGGCGATCAACTGACCCGGCTTGATCTCTGCCGCGTCGAGCGTCATCAGCGTGCCGGCGCGATCAGGTTCGCAGACGTCGTTGGCGGTCTTCATGGGCACGCGCAAACCTTCCAGGGTGAGCGCATAGAGATTCATGTCGATCGTCAGGGGTTCGGCCGTATCGTTGGCCATGGAAAAGGCGATGGACCGGCCGTCCTGCGATGGAATGGCGGCAACCGCGACCGGCTGGAAGAAACGGCGCGCCATATAATGCATTGCCTTCCAGCCGCCGCCGTAGTCGAGGCTTGCCCAGGAGGCGACCGGCCAGGTGTCGTTGAGCTGCCAGTAGAGCGTGCCCATGCAATGGGGTTTCAGCGAGCGCCAGAAATCCACCGCCGTCTTGATCGCCAGCCCCTGCTGGATCTGGCTCAGATAGACGAAATTGGCAAAGTCCCTGGGAAAGCGGAAATAGCGGAACATCGTGCCGGCAATGCGCTCGTTGCCGCCGGCGTTCTTCTGATGCAGCTCGATCACCGGCGAGGCGATATTCAGGTCCTTGGCCGCTGCGAAGCTCTCGATGACCGGCAGCGAGGTATAGGACTGGAAGCCGAATTCCGAGCAGAAGCGCGGCCGCACGGTCCGGTAATTGTCAAAGCTCTTGTTCTCGTGCCAGACCGACCAGTAATGCATGTCGCCCGAACCATCGGCATGCCAGGCATCGCCGTAGTCGAGATAGCCGGACGCCGGGCTCGACGGCCACCACAGGGCCTCAGGCGCGGCCTTCTTCAGCCCCTGCTCGATCACCCGGTTCAGGCGGTCATAGGCGACCAGATAGCGGTCGCGGTTGTCGCGCGATGGCTTGAACCAATTGAGCGCTCCAACCAGTTCGTTATCGCCGCACCACAGCGCGATCGAGGCATGGGACGACAGCCGCTTGACCTGATAATCGACTTCGGCCGCAACATTTTCCAGGAAATCCTCGGTGCAGGGATAGAGATTGCAGGCAAACATGAAATCCTGCCAGACCAGCAGGCCGAGCCGGTCGCAGAGATCGTAGAAATGGTCCTGTTCGTAGAAGCCACCGCCCCAGACGCGGATCATGTTCATATGGGCGTCCACTGCCGAGCGCAGCAGATCCTCGGTCTTTTCCGGGCTGGTGCGCGAGAACAGGGCGTCGGCGGGGATCCAGTTGGCGCCGCGGCAAAAGATTTCGCGGCCGTTGATGCGGAAGGCAAAGCGGCTGCCTGCCTCGTCCTTGTCGGTCAGCAGTTCGATGGTTCTGAACCCGATCTGGCGGTGGGCGGTCTCGCCGGGGATGTCGACCTCAAGCGCATAGAGCGCCTGCTCGCCGCTGCCGGCCGGCCACCAGAGCCTGGGGCTGTCGATGTGGAAGACGTGGTTGACCACCGTCTCGCCGGCACCGATGCCGCAATCGAGCCTGAGCCGTTCGCCGTCGAGAGCAAAATGCACCGGCACGATGGCCGGGTCTTCGGAGTAGAGCGTCAAAGCCACATGCAGATCGACGCTGCCGTCGCCATGGTGGACCTGGCGGGTGACCAGATGCTCGATGCGGGCCGGGTCGAGCTTTTTCAGCGCTACGGTGCCGTAAAGACCGAGCGGTGCCAGGGCGATGTTCCAGTCCCAGCCGAAATGGCATTGCGGCTTGCGCAGCATATTGCCATTGGGAATCGGCGAATTGTCGGTGGAATACGGCACGTAGAACGGCTGGCGAGCCTGGCGCTCGGCGCCGGCGGTTATGCTCGAATGGATGTGGATGCGAATGGTATTGTCGCCCGGCTGCAGGGCCGAGGAGACATCGGGCCGGTAGCGGCGAAAACAATTGTCGGCCGACAGCACCGGGATATCGTTGACGAAGACCACCGCGACCGTGTCGAGATAGTCGATATCGAGATACCAGCCGGCCTCGAGGTCGCTCAGCGTAAAGCTCCGCTCCAGGACCCAGTCGCGCTTTGCCACCCATTGCACGTCGATCTCGTTGCGACCCTGGTACGGGTCCTCGATGATGGCGGCCGCCTGCAGCGCCGAATGCACGTCGCCCGGCACGCGCATGTCCGTTGCATGGTCGCCATCCACCGAGCGCAACTGCCAGGTGCCGGAAAGATCGATGGTCTTGGGTGTTTCGGGTGTATTCGTCATGGGTCAATCCAGATCATTCATGTCGGAGCAAGCTCGCCCCCCTCTGCCCTACCGGGCATCTCCCCCACACGGGGGAGATCGTTGTGCCGCGGGCGCTTCATTCCCAGAAGCGCGTCGAGTGGCTTTAGATCCGCTCCTCGGTTGCCGCGTCGAACAGCGAGGCGACCGACATGTCGAAGCTGAGGCGCACCGAGGCGCCCGGCGCGAAGCGGCGCGTGCCGCCGATGCGCACCGACATGATATGCCCGGCATGTTTCAGCCAGAGCAGGTTGTCGGCACCCATCGGCTCCTCGATATCGACCACGGCGGTATGGATCTCGGCACCGGCCGGGATGTCGTCGTCCACCTTGATATGCTCCGGCCGGACGCCAAGGGTCACCTTGCGGCCTGCCTTCAAGGGCTCACCGGCATCATATCCGGCCAGCGAGAAGGTCACGCCACCGGTCTCGAACACGACGGTGCCGTTGCGCTCGACCAGTTCGCCCTTCAGGAAATTCATCGACGGCGAACCGATGAAGCCGGCGACGAAAAGATTGGTCGGGCGATTGTAGATCACCATGGGGTCGTCGAGCTGCTGGATGACGCCGCTTTTCATGATGGCGATGCGGTCGGCCAACGTCAGCGCCTCGATCTGGTCATGGGTGACATAGATCATGGTGTTCTTCAGGGAGTGATGCAGCCGCTTGATCTCGACGCGCAGTTCGGAGCGAAGCTTGGCGTCGAGGTTCGACAGCGGTTCGTCGAACAGGAAGACATCGACATCGCGCACCAGGGCACGGCCGATGGCGACGCGCTGGCGCTGGCCGCCCGAGAGTTCACCCGGCTTGCGGTTCAGCAGCGCCTCGATCTGCAGGATTTCGGCAGCACGCGCCACCTTCTCCTTGATCTTGTCGGCCGGCACCTTGGCGACGCGCAGGCCGAAGGACAGATTCTTCTCCACCGTCATCTGCGGATAGAGCGCATAGGACTGGAACACCATGCCGATGCCGCGGTCCTTGGGCTCTTCCCAGGTGACGTTCTTGTCCTTGATGAAGATCTGCCCCTCGGTCGGCTCAAGCAGGCCGGCGATGCAGTTCAGCAAAGTCGACTTGCCGCAGCCGGACGAGCCGAGCAGCACGAGGAATTCGCCATCCTTGATGTCGAGGTTGAGGGTTTTCAGCACGGTGACGGCACCGAAGCTGAGCGAGAGGTCCTTGATCGATACACTGATGGTCATGGCTTAACCCTTGACTGCGCCGGCAGCGATGCCGCGGACGAACAGACGGCCGGAAACGAAATAGACGATGAGCGGAACGGCGCCGGTCAGCAGCGTGGCTGCCATGTTGACGTTGTATTCCTTCACGCCCTGAACCGAGTTGACGATGTTGTTGAGCTGCACCGTCATCGGGTAATATTCAGGCCGGGTGAAGACGACGCCGAACAGGAAGTCGTTCCAGATGCCGGTGATCTGCAGGATCATCGCGACGACGAAGATCGGCAGCGACATCGGCACCATGATCTGCAGGAAAATCTGCCAGAAGCCGGCACCGTCGATACGGGCCGCCTTGAACAGTTCTTCCGGCAGCGACACGAAGTAGTTGCGGAACAGCAGCGTCAGGATCGGCATGCCGAAGATCGAATGCACGATGATCAGGCCGGTCAGCGAGCCGTAGAGCCCGACTTCGCGGAGCACGATGACGATCGGGTAGATCATCACCTGATAAGGAATGAAGGCGCCGATGATCAGGATGGTGAAGAAGATCTCCGCCCCCTTGAAGCGCCAGTTGGCGAGCGCATAGCCGTTCACCGAGGCAATGGCGATCGACGCGATGGTGGACGGAATGGTGATGCGCACCGAATTCCAGAAGCCGCGCGACAGGCCGTCGCAATTCAGACCCGTGCAGGCCTCGCTCCAGGCCTTGACCCAGGGCTCGAAGACGATTTCCACGGGCGGCGAGAAGATGTTGCCGAGCCGGATTTCCGGCATGCCCTTCAACGAGGTCACGACCATCACGTAGAGCGGCAGCAGGTAATAGGCGGCCGCCACGAACAGCGTGCCGTAGAGCATGATGTTGCGGGCCGAGAGGGTGCGCTTCGGCTTCTTGCCGCGCGGCCCCTCGGCCATACGCGCGCTGCGCCCCGCAGCCATGGTGTTGTCAGCGATGATGTCAGCCACGTTTACGTCCTCCGCCAAATTCCAGATAGGCCCAGGGCACGATGATGATGGCGACCGTCAGCAGCATCATGGTGGAGGCTGCAAAGCCCTGGCCGAGGTTCTGCGCCTGAAACATGTAGTCATAGACATATTTGGCCGGCACTTCCGAGGCGATGCCGGGACCGCCGGAGGTCTGCGCCACCACCAGGTCGTAGACGCGGACGATGCCGCTGGCGATGATCACCAGCGTGGTGATGAACACCGGGCGCATCATCGGGATGATGATGAAGATATAGGTTCGCCACATGGGTATGCCGTCGATGCGCGAGGCCTTCCAGATATCCTCGTCGATGCCGCGCAGACCGGCCAGCATCAGGCACATGACGAGGCCGGTGCCCTGCCACAGCGCCGCGATCAGGATGCCGTAGATGACAATGTCGGAATTGTAGAGCGGATCGAAGGCAAAACTCGTCCAGCCGAGCGACCGCACCACGGATTGCACGCCGAATTCCGGATTGAGGATCCATTGCCAGACGAGGCCGGTGACGATGAAGGACAGGGCGAAGGGATAGAGAAAGATGGTGCGGAAGGTGTTCTCGAAGCGGATCTTCTGGTCCATCAGAGCCGCCAGCACGAAGCCGATGAACAGGCTGAAGATCAGCGAGAAAAGGCCGTAGATCGCCAGGTTCTGGATCGACATGACCCAGCGTGGTGCCGCCCAGAGGCGCTCGTACTGGTCGAGCCCGACAAAGGAAAGGCGCGGCAGGAGCTTGGAATTGGTGAAGGAATAAAACACCGTCCACAGGGTGCCACCCAGAAAGATGACGACGGAGGTGATGATCATCGGGATGGAGGCAATCTTCGAATTCAGATTGCGCAGCCATTGGTTTGGCCGGCCGGTGCGCGCTTGGCCCGTCATGGGTTGGTCCTCCTGGCTCACAACGACTTTCGCAAATGACGCAGACAGTTCCGCAAAAATGCATCACGCTCTACGAGCGGTCGCTTACGGGCGGGCAGTCACAGCAAAAGTGTTTCGGGTTCGACAGCCGGCCCCGCAATGCGGGACCGACCTCTCAAGACAACGAACCTTTAAGTTCAGTCGGCCGCGGCAATGATGTCGGTGAAGCGCTTCTGCGCATCGTCCGGCGTCATCGTGGCAGTGGCGAAGAATTCCGAGAAAAGATCCTCGAGCTGCTTCTGGGTGTCGGCGGATACCAGCTGGTCGGTGCTGGTGATGACATTGCCCTTGGCCAGAATGTCGAGGCCCTTCTTCATGCAGTCGTTCGCAGCCGCCAGATCGACGTCGCCGCGGACCGGCAGCGAGCCTTTCTTCAGGTTGAATGCAACCTGCGTCTTGGCGCTGACCAGTGTGGAGGCCAGAACCTCCTGGGCCTTGGACTTTTCCTCGTCCTTCAGAACCGGGAAGTAGAAGGCGTCGCCACCCGTGGTGATGATCTCGTTGACGCCGAGACCGGGAAGGCAGGTATAGTCGGTGCCTGCGACCTGGCCGGCCAGCTGGAATTCACCCTGTGCCCAGTCGCCCATGATCTGGCCGCCGGCCTTGCCGGTGATCACCATGTTGGTCGCCTGGTTCCAGTCCTGCACATTGCTGCCTTTCGACATGCGACGTGCATCGTCGGCGGCCTTGAAGACCTTGCCGATTTCAGGACCGCCGGCCATTTCGGCGTCCTTGTCCTGGTAGACCTTGAGATAGGCGTCCTTGCCGCCGATGGCGATCATCAGAACGCCGAAGGCACCGGTGGCCTGCCACGGTTGGCTACCCATCGCGAGCGGCCGGATGCCGGCTTTTTCAAGCGCCGGGGCCGCTGCGACGAACTCGTCCCAGTTCTTCGGCACGTCGACGCCGGCTGTCTTGAAGGCCGCATTGGACAACCACAGCCACTGCCAGGAATGGATGTTGACGGGTGCGCAATAGATCTTGCCGTCAATGGTGCAGGAGTCCAGCAGGCTGAGCGGGCGGATGAAATCCTTCCACTTTTCCTTTTCGGCGACATCGGTCAGGTCCCGCATCAGGCCTGACTCGGCCAGTTCCTCGGCCTGGCGGCCGTGATTGAACTGGGTGGCGGCCATCGGGTCGCCGCCGGTAATGCGACTGACCATGATCGGACGGGCGGTACCGCCGGATCCGGCAATGGCTCCATCGATCCATTTGTTGCCGGTGGCATCGAATGCCTTGGCCAATTCGGCGACCGCCGCGGCCTCCCCGCCGGATGTCCACCAATGGGTTACCTCCAGGTCGGCGGCATGTGCCGCCCCGAAAGGCAATACGACGCTTGCGGCTAGAGCTACCGCTACGCTACGAAAATTCATGAGTCTCCTCCCTCACTGAAACGTTGCCGTAAAAACCTAGTCTAATCATTTTGGCGACGCAACCACTCAGAGCGATTTTTTTCTTTCTGCGATTTTATACACTCATTAGGTGTATACGACCTCGATCCTCCCTGCCTCGCAATCGTGCAGTTCTCGCAACGCAACATGTCGTTCTTGCATTGAAAATGCTTCCATAATGCCGCTATCTGGCCAAATAGTTGCCACAAGAACAAAAACAGGCTCTCGCAGCTGCAAAAACACGCAGCCTTTCCGCCGCCATTCAACCCTCGGTAACTCCTTGCCCGGATCCCGGAATAAATCGCTCGACAAATCTACTGTATCGTTACAGATTTGACATTTCCGACAGTCGCCTGACAGGCAACCACACCCGTTTGCAGCAGGGGCAATGACAACTATACTCACGAACAGCAGGCAGTGACGGGGTAGGCATGAAACAGGACATCGAGGGTGACAAGGCCGGCGTCGAGGCGACGTCACGGGAGCGGCCAACGCTCAAAACCATCGCCTTCATGACGGGGCTTGGCATTACCACCGTTTCGCGCGCCCTGAAGGATGCCTCCGATATCGGCGCGGAGACCAAGGAACGGGTGCGCATGGTGGCCCGGCAGCTGGGCTATCAGCCGAACCGCGCCGGCGTCAGGCTCAGGACCGGCAAGACCAATGTCATTGCGCTCGTTCTCAGCGTCGAGGAAGAGGTCATGGGGTTGACCTCCAACCTGGTGTTCGGCATTTCGGAAGTTCTCAACAGCACCTCCTATCATCTTGTCGTGACGCCCCATTCCAACAGCCGCGACCCGATGGTGCCGATCCGCTACATTCTCGACACCGGCTCGGCCGACGGCGTGATCATCTCTCGCATGGAACCGAACGACCCGCGCGTGCGGCTGTTGACCGAGCGGCACATGCCGTTTGCCACCCATGGCCGCACCGACATGGGCATCGTCCATCCCTTTCACGATTTCGACAACGAGCGCTTTGCGCGCGAGGCCGTGGCGCGGCTGGCCGCCAAGGGCTGTCGGCGGATCGCCATCCTGATGCCGCCACCGCAGCTGACCTTCTGGTCGCATACGCGGGCCGGCTATCTCGCCGGGTTGAAGTCGACGGGATGCGAAGAGGTCGCCATACCGACGGTCAATATCGACTCGCGGCTTTCGGCAATCCGGGATGCTGTGGAGCAGGTGATGCAGGGGCCAGATGCGCCTGATGGCTTCATCTCGTGCAGCGGCAATTCAACGATCGCAGTGATGGCCGGCATCGAGGCGGCCGGCAAGGCGATCGGCAAAGATGTCGAACTGGTCTCGAAACAGAACAGCGGCATCCTCAACTGGATCCGGCCGGATATCATCACCATGAACGAGGACATCCGAACAGCCGGCCGCGAACTGGCCAAAGCCGTGATCGGCCAGATCGATGGCGCCGGCCCGCTGACGCTGCAAAGCATCAGCGAACCGAACTGGACGGTCATGGACTAAAGCGTGTCGCGATCTTTCAGATTCGCTCGTCACGCTTTACCTCTTTGCTTTGTCGCATGTCGTCATCCCGAAACCGGTGCCCACTTTCGTGCGACATGCTTTAGGCCGAATGGGCGGGGTTATGCCGCCCCGCTGCCCCAGGGACCATGCGGGCGATCCACGCCGTCGAGGCGCTCGAAGCCATGGGCACCGAAGAAATCGCGTTGCGCCTGGATCAGGTTGGCCGTGCCGCGACCGCGGCGATAGGAATCGAAATAGGACAGCGCCGACGACAGGGCCGGAACGGGCAGACCGTTCAGCGCCGCATAGGAGACGACCCGGCGAAGCGCACCATCGGTGTCCTTGACCATTTTCGAGAAGGCCGGCGTGACGATCAGGTTGGCGACATCGGGCTCCTTGGTGAAGGCCGAGGTGATCTCGTCGAGGAACTGCGAGCGGATGATGCAGCCGGCCCGCCAGATGCGGGCAATGGTCGGCATGGGCAGAGACCAGCCGAAGTCCTTGGAGGCTGCCGCCATCACGGCAAACCCTTGAGCATAAGCGGCAATCTTCGCTGCCAGCAGCGCGCTCTCCAGATCGGCCAGGAAGGCCATGCCGTCATGGTTCTTGCGTTCGACCTTCGGCGGCAGGCCGAAGATCTTTTCGGCAGCCAGGCGCTCCTGGCGCTGCGAGGAGAGTACACGGCCGGCGACGGCCGCCTCGATGGCGGTTGCGGCAACCCCCATGTTCTGAGCCTCGATGACCGACCATTTGCCGGTGCCCTTCTGTCCGGCGCTATCGAGGATCACATCGACCATCGGCTTGCCGGTGACCGGATCCGTGGCTTTCAGAACCTTTTCGCTGATTTCGATCAGGTAGGAATTGAGGCGGCCTGTGTTCCACTGGCCGAAGACATCGCCGATGGCCGAAGCACTCATCCCGAGGCCATCGCGCAGGATGCCGTAGATTTCGGCGATCATCTGCATATCGGCATATTCGATGCCGTTGTGGATGGTCTTGACGAAATGGCCGGCGCCGTCATTGCCGAGCCAGGCGACGCAAGGGTCATCGTTGAACTTCGCGGAAATCGAGGTCAGCACCGGCTCGACCCGCTTCCAGCTTTCTTCCGTGCCGCCGACCATGATCGACGGACCATGACGGGCGCCCTCTTCGCCACCCGATACGCCCATGCCGATAAAGGTCAGGCCGCTGTCCTTCAGCGCGTCAAACCGGCGGATCGTATCGCGGAAATTGGCATTGCCGGCATCGATCATGATATCGTTGGCGGACAGATAGGGTTTAAGAAGATCCATCTGCTGGTCGACCGCGTCGCCAGCCTTGATCATGATGATGATCGGGCGCGGCGGTCGGATCGCCTCGACGAATTCCTCGACGGTGGCGCAACCGATGATATTGCCGGCAAGAGCGCCTGCTTCGGCGACGAATTCCTGCGTCCTGGCCGGCGTCCGGTTGAACACTGCGATCCGGTTGCCCTTTTCCGCAATGTTCAGGGCAAGGTTCGATCCCATGACGCCGAGGCCGATCAGTCCGATTTCCGCCTTTTGCATCCCGCTTCTCCATTTCAATTGAAACACGTCAAATCAAGGTGGCTTTTGTGGCACTCCTTGGACGACGCGGCAAGGGCTGCCGCGCGATGATGCGTAAACTCAGTTTCTGAAAAACGGATGAAACAAAGACGGGAGAAAATGGCCATGCTGCCGCGGTCGGCTCCGTTTTCAGCAGCATGGGATCGCTCGTAATCAGGGCGACGGGCGGTCGTCGTCGTCGTCGAGGGCGCGCCAGGCGGCTCCCTCGAGATCCTCGTACTGGCCGCTTTTGAGCGACCAGAGAAACGCGAACAGCCCCAGACCGCCCAGAAACAGGGCGATCGGAATGAGGTAGACGAGCATGTTCATGACGCAAGCCTTGTGCCGGCGGCCACCACCGGCGGCAGGCGTGGCTCACTGGCCTCCGTCGACCGTTTGAGGTTGAGACGGTTCAATCTCAGGGCATTGACCACGACGATGATCGACGAGGTCGACATGGCAATGGAGGCGATCAGCGGCGTTGCGTAGCCGGCCAGAGCGATCGGCACGGCAATGACGTTGTAGCCGATCGCCAGGGCAAAATTCTCGCGAATCAGCCGGCCGGCGCGGCGGGATGCTTCGATGGCGAAGGGCACGGCTTCAAGGCTTTCGTGCATGAAGACGAAATCGGCGGCCTGACGACCGACATCGGCAGCTGTCGCCGGTGCGATCGACACATGGGCGGCCGACAGGGCCGGTGCATCGTTGATGCCGTCGCCGACCATCAGCAGCTTGTGGCCGCTGTCGCGGGCATCCGTGCAGGCCTCCGCCTTGTCACGTGGCGACAGGCCGGCCCGCCAGTAGTCGATGCCAAGACGCTCGCTGAGCGCCGCCACGACGGCCGGGCGGTCGCCGGACAGGATGCCGACGGAAAAGCCCTTTTGCCTCAGGTCTGACACCGCCTTCTGCGCGCCGGAGCGCAGCGTGTCCTCGAACTGGAAAGTCTGCAGCTCGACGCCGTTCAGCGACAGCACGACCTCGGAGAGCGACGCCGGATCGGCCGTGGCGTCATCCGCATCGCCGCAGGCAAATCGCCGGTTGCCGAGCCGGTACATGCCTTCGGCAGCCTCGGCCTCGACGCCCGAGCCGGGGATCTCGCGAACACCGTCGAAATATTGCATGACGCCTTCGGCCGCCCGGAAGATGGCCCTCGACAGCGGGTGCCGCGAGAGCGATGCCAGGCCGGCGGCAATGGCCAGGTTCTGCGCGCTGACATTGGCCCGATTGACCAGCCGCGGCCGGCCCAGCGTCAGCGTTCCCGTCTTGTCGAAAGCGACCGTATCGATTTCGGCCAGCCGCTCCATGGCCGAGCCGTCCTTGACCATGATGCCGTTCTTGAACAGGCGGCCGGCGGCCACGACCTGGACGACCGGAACGGCCAGACCCAGCGCGCAAGGGCAGGTGATGATCAGCACGGCGATGGCGACCAGCATGGCATGCTTCCAGTCGCCGTCGTAAAGCCCCCAGGAGACGAAGGCGGTGATCGCCAGCAAATGCACGGCGGGAGAATAGTATTGCGCCGCCCGGTCGGCGATGCGCCGATACCGCGCCCTGCCCCCTTCGGCGGCCTCCATCAGGCGGACGATCTCCGACAGGAACGAATTCTGCGCCGTCGCGGTTGCGGAAATCGTCAGCGATCCGGTGAGGCTCAATGTGCCGGCCTGTACAGCAGACCCCACAGTCACCGGCAGCGGCGCGCTTTCGCCATTGACGATCGAGACATCCATGTCGGTGGCACCGGCGATCACCATACCGTCGACCGGCACCCGTTCGCCGGCGGTAATGGCGATATGGTCGCCGACCTTGATGTCCTCGACGGGACGGTATTCGCGCGTACGGTCTGGATTGACGACCATGGCGCCGCGCGGGCTGAGCCGCGCCAGGCCGCTGATCGCCGAGCGGGCCTTTTCGCGCATGATGTGATCGAGCGTCCGGCCGATCAGCAGGAAGAACAGCAGCGATACCGTCGCATCGAACCAGGCATGTTCGCCATGGTAGATCGTCTCCCAGAGCGAGACGAAATAGGAGAGCGTGATCGCCAGCGCGATCGGCACGTCCATATTGGTGCGGGCATGCCGGATGGCGTTCCAGGCCGACTGGTAGAAGAAGCGACCGGCATAGATCAGGGCCGGTGCGGCAATCATCGCCGAGATCCAGTGGAACATGTCGCGGGTCGACGCATCCGCACCCGACCAGACCGATACCGACAGCAGCATGATATTGGTCGCGGCAAAGCCGGAGACGGCAACGGCGCGGATCAGCTTGTTGCGCAGCTCGTCGGCGGCTCCCTCCGCTGCGGTAAACAGATGGGATTCGTAGCCGGTCGCCGCAATCGCCCGCACGATGACGGTCGGATCGGTCGGGATGTCGCCGACCTTGTCCTTCCAGACGACGGCGACGCGCTTCGAGGAGAGATTGACGCGGGCCCGCTCGACTTCGGGCAGCGCCCGCAAGGCTCTTTCCAGGGTGGAGATGCAGGCGCCGCAATAGACGGCGGGGACGCTGAGGTCGATCTGCCACAGACCGTCGCCGAGGTCACGGCTTGAAAGCCGCAATTCCTCCGGGGACGGCAGACCGTGGCTGGCCCGCTCGATATCCAGCGCCCCTTCCGTTCCCGCCGCGCAGCAGCTCATTTTGCCTCTCCAATTACCGCAATACGATTGGCTTCGTGCATGATGGTCTTGTCGCCCTTGATCGCGATCACTTCGACGATCCAGTGGCCGGGCAGTACGTCATGCTGAGCACTGTAGCGACCATTGCCGATCGGCAGCATTTCGGCGATGAAATCCTGATGTTCGCCAACCGGGCGCTTGAAATGGGCCGTGACCTTGTCCGCCTCGACCGGGCCGCTACCGGGGATGGTGAGGTCATAGAGGATTTCGCCCTTCGACACCGTCAGCTTGCCCTTGATGCCGGTTGCCAGCATGTCGCGGATCGCCGCCGCCTTGCCGTTGAATTCCTGGCTGGCGATATAGGTGTTCTTGACGACGAGGCCGCTCCATGTCGTCGTGGCGAAATAGGCCATGGTCAGGTTGACCGAGATGATCGTTCCGAAGAACAGGATCAGCACGCCGAACATGTGCCATCCGGTGAAGACGAAGCCGGCCTTCTCCTCTCTTGCACTCATTTCTTTACTCCTGGTCCGTTGAAGACAGCCGTATAGGCATCCTGTTCCTCGCTGGCGGCATCCTTGGCAATGACCCGGAATTCCTCCGAGGTCCATGCCACCTGATCGCCCGGCATCGTTACGAAGATTTTCAAAGTGGTCGCTTCATCGGGCTCGACCGAGACGGAGAACGAACGCACTTCGTCCGCAGCAAGACCGTTTACCTTCATCGTCGCATCCGGCAGGCCGTCGATCGATACGATGATATTGCGCGGTTCGGGGATCATGTTCAAGATGCGCACGGTATATCCGTTACGGATCGAACCGTCCGATTCCAGCACATATTGCGGGTTGCGATCATGCAGCACGTTGAGCTCAAGCCGGTCGCGACCGAGCAGCGCCACCACGAGGCCGACGCCCACGGCCAGCCACACGCCCATGTAGAGCAGCGTGCGGGGGCGCAGGATGATGCGCCAGTTGAAGTGGCGGACCTTGTCGCTGAAGCTGCCATCGGGCTTGCGGACATTTTCCGGAATGATTCCCGTCGTGCCGTTGTTGGTGGCAAGCGCCATGTTGCCCTGATACTCGTCCAGAGTCGCATAGGCGATCAGGCCGCGCGGCTTGCCGATCTTGTCCATGACGCCGTCGCAGGCGTCGATGCACAGGGCACAGGTGATGCATTCGAGCTGCTGGCCATCGCGAATATCGATGCCCATGGGACAGACCGCCACGCAGGCATTGCAGTCGACGCAATCGCCGATGCTTTCACCGGCCGCGGCCGCCTTCTTGGCATGGCGGGTGCGCGGCTCGCCGCGCCAGTCGTTATAGGTGACGACCAGCGAATCTTCGTCGAGCATGGCTGCCTGGATACGCGGCCAGGGGCACATATAAATACAGACCTGCTCGCGCATCAGCCCGCCGAAGACATAGGTCGTAATCGTCAGGACGGCGACGGTCATATAGGCCACCGGTGCCGCATTGCCCTGGATGAATTCCATCGCCAGATCAGGCGCGTCGGCGAAGTAGAAGATCCAGGCGCCACCGGTCAACACAGCGATGACCAGCCACACGGCATGCTTGGTCACCCGCTTCCAGATCTTGTCGATGGTCCAGGGGGCGGTATCGAGCTTGATCCGCGCATTGCGGTCGCCCTCGATGAACCGCTCGATCACCAGGAAAAGATCGACCCAGACGGTCTGGGGACAGGTATAGCCGCACCAGGCACGCCCGACCGCCGAGGTGATCAGAAAGAGGCCGAAGCCGGCCATGACCAGCAGGCCGGCGACGAAGATGAACTCCTGCGGCCAGATCTCGATGAAGAAGAAATAGAAGCGGCGATGGGCCAGATCGATCAGCACGGCCTGATCCGGCGCATAGGCGCCGCGATCCCAGCGCAGCCACGGCGTCAGGTAGTAGATGCCGAGGGTCACCAGCATGACCAGCCATTTGAACTGCCGGAAACGCCCGGAAGCGCGCTTGGGGAAGATCTTGGCGCGGGCTTCATAAAGCGGACGGCGGGTCTTGGCCGAGTTTACCGCTTCCGCATCCGAACGTTCGACTTCGGCGGATGCCGCCGCCCTGTCATTGGCTTCCTGCAAGTTCATTGGAAAAGACCTCTCGTTCTTTCGCTTCTTCTCCCATTTCCGTTCTTGCCCCGCCTTGACTTATATCAAGCAGCGACCAAGCGTCGCTGCTCGCTGCTGTCACCCTTTACTCGCCGCACCGTCCTCCGCAACGCCGATGGCAGTCAACGCAGCCGCAGCACAGGCAGTTATGGTTTCCATTTGAAAGCTCGCTGGAATCGTGCAACCATCAAACCGGTTGCCAGAGGCTGTAGAATGAGGCACTTGCGGCTCGCTTTCGGCGTTGTCTGGTTGGCGGTTGTCTTCGGGGACGCTGAGATGACGGCGTTTGCAGACGAAACATCAGGTCATGGCGAATTGCTCGGATCGGCAGACGATCTGTCTGGCTTCCTCGGCTCGGATCCGGACAAACTGACGTATTCGCTTGCAGCCCAGCCGCCGCCTGAACTCGCGAATCCCGCCTCCGCAAGAACAATCGCGATCGGTGTCGTGGATTCCGGCGTGAACTTCCTGCATCCCCAGATCGCACCTTATCTTGCGGGAGCCAAATCCTTTACAGATGAGGGCGCCGAGGACACGATTGGCCACGGCACCGCAGTAGCAGCGACGGCGATGAGCGCTAGCGGCGGGTTTGCGGCGCTGTACTCGGCGAAAGTTACGGACAGCGGGCACCGCCCTCAGGTTGCGGCCGTTGTGGATGCCATCGAATGGCTGGCAGCAGTGGATGTCGACGTCATCAACATGAGCTTGGGTTTCGATCCCTCCGTCGCCGAGGTGCATTCGATCTGCGCCAGCATTGCGAGACATCCGACGATCTTTTTCGTCGTGGCAGCGGGAAATCGTGGACCAGACTGGCGGCCGATCCCTGCGGCCTGCGACGGCCCCAACATCATGGTCACCGCCAGCGACGAGCCCAGTTCAGGGACGGGTAGCGTCACGGCTCCGCGGCCGTTGGCAGTGAACCGCATCGGGTTTCTCGTGGCGGCAGCTCAAGCCCGCCTAGCCGCTGGCGACGACCAAGGCACAGTGTCGATGCTCGATGAGGTGCTGCGCAAGGATCCCGATCATTTGTCTGCCCTTTATCTGGATGCCGCCGCCCGGTTCCGGCTCGGACAAACGCAGGAAGCCCTTACGCAGACTGACCGACTGATCGCCCTTTCAGCCGGTACACCCGCCCCACAAGCTCTTTGGCTGAATGCGCTGGCTGCGGCCAATCTTGCTGACGCGCCGAAGGCAATAGCCACACTGCAGCGTCTTCTCGACATCGCGCCGGGAGATCGGCGGGCGGCGGAGCTTCTGGCATTCCTGCAGCAGCCCGACATACAACTTCCGAACGCGCTCGCCGCATTTTTCGAAAAAGAAGAGGATCCCTAAAAATGGATATCACGTCCCTGCCCGCGATCCTGCCGACCTATCCCACCTATATCCGCGCCATTATGGTCGGGACGGCGGTTTTCTGGAGCGTCGCCTATGTCGCCCTGTTATTCAACGCGCCGCCAGCCCCCAAGCCGCAGGTAACGTTGAGCAAGTTCGAACAGGTGTTTCGCGAGGACGCACCTGGCGCCCTTATTTTCGAGGTCATGGTTACAAACAATACAGGCAAGATCTTAGCGATCACCGGTGCGGAGTTGATCTACTACAAGGACAAGCTCGATCTCTCCGGGCTTCAGTCCAACCAGCCGGTCAGCGCAACCTATGTGATCGCCAGGAGCGAGGCGGGCCTCTCCGCGTCGAGCGGCGATGGCATTTCACGAACAGTCACGCAAAATCTCCCATTTGCCGGACAGCCAGTGATGGAAGTCGCGCTGTCGCTGGGCCAGACGGTTGAAAGCGGCAAAGCGGATCGATTCCTCATTATGCTAAAAGAGGGCGATACGGTGCCGCCGGCAGCAAATATGATGCGCGTCACCCTCAAGATGGACGACAAATCGGAACTCAAGACGGACATTTCGCTCACGCGCAAGTAGCAGTGGGGAAGATCGGTGCTGCCCAACCCAAAAAGCGACGTCCTGCCGAAGACGGTTCTCGACCTCGGCAGGACATCTTTCAAGACGGAAACGACGTCGTCCTGATCTCAGCGATCATTCGCCGCCGCCCAACTGGTGGACGTAGATGGCCAGTTCCTTGACGGTGGTCTCTCCCAGGCGCGCGGTCCAGGCTGGCATGACGCCATGCTTGGGTCCGGCGATCTGGCTGGCAATGCCCGCCTCGCCGTTGGCCTTCAGCCAGATGGCATCGGCCAGGTTCGGCGCACCGAAATCACGACCGCCCTTGGCATCTTCGCCGTGGCACGAGGCGCAATTGTCGGCAAACAGCTGCTTGCCCGGCTCAACCATCGCCGCATCGGCCGGCGTTCCGGTCAGGCTGACCACATAGGCGGCGACCTGCTTGACCTGTTGCGGCTCAAGAATGTCGGCAAAGGCCGGCATTTCGGAGACGCGGGTGTCCGGATCGCTTTCATAGCGGATGCCATGGGACAGCGTGGTGTAGATCGATTCCAGATCGCCACCCCACAACCAGTCGTCGTCATTGAGGTTCGGGTAGCCCGGACCGCCGGCAGCACCCGACCCATGGCAGGTCGTGCAGTTCACCTTGAAGGCGGCGGCACCGCCAGCCACGGCGAACTGGGCCAGTTCCTTGTCAGCCACGATCTCGCTCAACGGCAAAGCTGCGATCTTGTCGAGATAGACAGCCTGCGACGCCTTGGCAACCGTCAGTTCCTTTGCCACATCCGCCCGGCTCGAATAGCCCAGAAGGCCCTTTGTCGAGTCGGTCAGCAAGGGGATCGAGGGATAGGCAATGGCGTAGCCGATCGCCCAGACGATGGTCGCATAGAAGGTCCAGACCCACCAGCGCGGCATCGGGTTGTTCAGTTCGCGGATGCCATCCCACTCGTGGCCAGTGGTTTCGACGCCACTGATTTCGTCAATATGCTTTCCAGACATCTCTTAATCCTCCTTGAGAGGGATGCTTGCCGCTTCGTCGGCGGATGACTTTCCGCCGGGCCGAAACGTGAAGAAGATTACGCCAACGAAGAACAAGGCCATGGCCAGAAGGCCCCAGCTGTCGGCGAAGTGGCGCATGGCCGTGTAGGTTTCCATAACAGCCTCCTCAACGATATCCGGTTGCGTCGTCGTAAGTGGTGAAGTCGACCAGCGTGCCGAGCATCTGGAGGTAGGACACGAGTGCGTCCATCTCGGTCAGCTGAGCCGGGTTGCCGTCGAAATCGCCGATCTTGGCCTTGGGATAGCGGGCCAGAAGCCCCGCCGTATCCGCATTCGGGTCAGCCTGCGCTGCCAGATCGGCCTTGGCGTTCTCCACCATCTCATCCGTGTAAGGAACGCCGACGATCGCATTGGCCTTGAGGTCCATGCTGACATCGGTGATCTTCAGCGGCGTCTGCTTCAGGAACGAGTAGCTCGGCATGACCGATTCCGGCACGACGTCGCGCGGCTCGGTCAGATGCTGGACATGCCATTCGTTGGAGTAGCGATCCCCGACCCGGGCCAGATCCGGCCCGGTGCGCTTCGATCCCCACTGGAACGGATGGTCGTACATCGATTCCGCGGCCAGCGAATAATGGCCGTAGCGTTCCACTTCATCGCGGAACGGACGGATCATCTGGCTATGACAGACATAGCAGCCTTCCCGGATGTAGATGTTGCGACCGGCCAGCTCCAGCGGCGAATAAGGCCGCATGCCTTCCACCTTTTCGATGGTGTTCTCCAGGTAGAAGAGCGGAGCGATTTCAACGATGCCACCGATGGTTACGACCAGCAGCGAACCGAGGAACAGGAGGCTCGAGTTCTTTTCGAGAATTTGGTGTTTGTCGAGAATAGACATCTCAGTCCTCCTTATTCAGCCGGCTGAACTGCAGCGGGCACAACCGATCCGGGGATCGGAGCTTCCTGCCGTTCGTAACCAAGGATCGTCATCACCACGTTGAAGGCCATGATGATGCCGCCAGCGAGGTACATGGCGCCGCCCAGCGCACGCAGGACGAAGTACGGGAACATGGCTGCGACCGATTCGGCGAACGAGTAGACCAGGAAGCCCTGATCGTCATATTCGCGCCACATCAGGCCCTGCTGGATACCGGCAACCCACATGACGGCGGCGTAGAGCACGATGCCGAGGGTGGCCAGCCAGAAGTGCCAGTTGACCAGACGCAGGCTGTAGAGCCGGTTGCGGTTCCAGAGCTTCGGCGTCAGGTAGTAGACGGCACCGAAGGTGATCATGCCGACCCAGCCAAGCGCGCCGGAGTGAACGTGACCGATGGTCCAGTCCGTGTAGTGGCTGAGCGAGTTGACGGCCTTGATGGACATCATCGGACCTTCGAAGGTCGACATGCCGTAGAAGGCGATGGCGATGACCATCATGCGGATGATCGGATCGGTACGGATCTTGTCCCAGGCGCCCGAAAGCGTCATCAGGCCGTTGATCATGCCGCCCCAGGAGGGCATCCACAGCATGATGGAGAAGACCATGCCGAGCGTCTGCGCCCAGTCCGGCAGAGCCGTGTAGTGCAGGTGATGCGGACCAGCCCAGATATACATGAAGATCAGGGCCCAGAAGTGGATGATCGACAGGCGGTAGGAATAGACCGGACGTCCCGATTGTTTTGGCACGAAATAGTACATCATGCCGAGGAAGCCGGCCGTCAGGAAGAAGCCGACAGCGTTATGGCCGTACCACCACTGGGTCAGGGCGTCCTGGACACCGGAGAAGACCGAGTAGCTCTTCGAGCCGAGGAAGGACACCGGCATCGACAGATTGTTGACGATATGCAGCATCGCGATGGTGACGATGAAGGACAGATAGAACCAGTTCGCGACATAGATGTGGCTCTCCTTGCGGGTCATGATCGTACCCATGAAGACGACCAGATACGCCACCCAGACCAGGGTCAGCCAGAGGTCGACATACCATTCCGGCTCGGCATATTCACGACCTTCGGTGATGCCGAGGAGGTAGCCGGTTGCCGCCATGACGATGAAGAGCTGGTATCCCCAGAACACGAACCAGCCGAGAGACCCGCCGAACAGCCGCTGGCGCGAGGTGCGCTGCACGACGTAAAGGGAGGTTGCAATCAGCGCATTGCCGCCGAAGGCGAAGATGACCGCTGATGTGTGCAGCGGCCGCATACGGCCGAAGTTGAACCAGGGCTCGATGTTCAGGTCGGGAAAGGCCAGTTGCAACGCAACGACCACGCCGACGAGAAAGCCGACGACGCCCCAGAAGACCGTAGCGATGACGCCGTACTTGACGACCTCGTCGAAATATTCGGATTTCAGCTGCGCTGCCGTCTTGACGTTCGCGGGAGCGAAACTGGCACGGCGCAACATGATGATCGTGCCGCCAAGCAGCGCGAAAAAGGCCACCCACATATGGGCGGCAAAAAGGCTGTCATGGGCAAAAGCGACCCCGAGCAGCGCGGCGAAGGCCAGAACGGCCATCGCCATGGTCTCTAACGTGTAATTCATTGTTGGAATCCCCCAACGGCTTGCTGATCTCTCACAGGCATACCTTCTGCACACTTGGCATTGGGATATCCTCTGCGTCGTATGCAGAATTGCCATCCATGCCGAGAAGACACCTTGATTTAAATCAATGCAAGTCGGCCGCGTTTTTCGGACAAAGAATAACGGCAAAGGTGCAGGCTGGAATCCGTGACGCTTCAGGTCGATTGCTCAAAAGAGCGGCGCCATGTGGCGCCCGCCAAATTGCTCCTCTCGCCATGATCACAAAGCTCTGAGCCTTCGCAGGCCCTGGAGACGGAGATGCGGACATGCAGTCAAAACAAGGCACAACAGGCGCGGAGGACACGGCGGGAAAGCCGGTGCCTTTTTGCGCGCTGAAAGAGGCGCGATCGCTGGCCTGGCTCAACCGCGCCCACGAGGAACAGCTTTCCCTGTGTCGCGAACTGGAAGAAATCGCCGATTCTCTGCCGGGCAGCATCAACCGCCAGAAATGCATCTATGCGGCAAAAGCACTGGGGCCGCTGATCCGCGGCATCCATCATTATGAGGAAAACGTCCTTTTCCCATGGCTGGAGGGCCGAATCGACAAGGCCCGCCCCATGCCGGAAACCCTCAGCCGGCTGAAATTCGAGCATTGCGAGGACGAGTGCTTCGCCGAAGAACTGACCGATGCCCTGCTGAAGCTCGGCTCCGGTGCGCCCGTCAACATGGAAGCGGTCGGCTATATGCTGCGCGGATTCTTCGAGGGCATGCGACGTCATATCGCATTCGAACGCGAACATCTGCTCAAAGAAATTCCCGAGGACACCATGGTCACCGATCGAAACTGACGGATCGGCCCATGATCAATGCCTGCGTCGTCAGCCGGCGCTCTCGCCTGCCGGTTCCGGCAGGTCGCGCTCTACCATAATCGCGCCGATGACGGGACCATCGCCGGCCTGCAGGGGCATAAAGCGGAAACAAACCGAAATCTCGGTCGACCCGAGCGATCGCCTGCCGCGACATTCGACCGGCTGACCGGCAAAGCACAGATCAAAATTCCGCCTCGCCACAGTCTCGAATAAATCTTCGCCCATGACATCGGACACGTGTCGTCCAATCAGGTCCAGAGAATCAAAATGAACCGCCGCGGCATGGGCGGCATTCGCATAGAGATAGCGGTAGTCGCGGGTCAGCACGAAAATCCGATCCGGAAGGGCATCGAGTATGGCTTCGTTCAGCACGATATCGTTGCTGAACGACTGATCGTTCGGGACCTTTCTGGCCGGGCGCAGCGGCAACGCCCCGTCGACCGGCGCTTTGCCGTCACCGAAATAACGATCAAGAAGGATAGCCAGCGCCGCCGAATGCCGTACGACGCACGAACGGTCGTCCGCGTCCTGGCGAACCAATTCGCCGACGAAGCGAAGCTGCTGGTGTATTTGTTGAGGAGTTTCTGCCTGATAGTCGATAATGGCCGAAATCAGCGGGTCCAGTTCGCGGTCCAGCAGCAGGACCAGTTCGTCATTGCCCACCCGAACTGCCTGCTGCAACTGGCGTGTCCGCAGCAAAACAGCATCGAACAACGCTGGCAGATGTCCCTCCCGTGTTCCCTGTGACATCGCCGACGCAACCACCTTTCGAAAGGAATACGTGCATTCCAGACCCGAAACCCACTGAACTACGCCGAGCCCTAGGTTACCAAAGCCCTCGATCCATTCTTCGATATTAACATGAATACGCCTCACATTCAACCAACCAAGTTTAGGGTGGCCCGCAAGCGATGTTAAATAAAGTATATCTTCGAAAAATCCGATTGCGTTGCTCACAAACCGGGGTGGTCGATAATTTCATATTATATTAAATTAGACATTCAATTTGTATAAACCCGCGATTACATGATAGCGCGACGATCGGCCAGCCGTTTGGAAACGGTGACGAATCGTCGCTACCCGGCAAGGCCTGCCGGCGCGCACCGTTCGGTGAAGATGCTGGCTTTCGTGGCCTCCGCCACAGGGTTTCAGAGCTGTCGCTTGATGTCCCAGCGGTCGTGATACCACAGCCACTGTTCGGGATATTCCCGCACCCAGGATTCGACCTTGTCATTCAGGAGCTGCGCGGTCGCCTGAACGTCCAGCAGCCCGTTCGCGTCACGCGGCAAGTCGACCTTCGGCTCTATTTCCAGGCGGAAGCGATTGTCGGGTAGACGAATGCAGCGGGCCGGATAGATCTCGCAATCGAACTGGCGCGCCAGCTTGGCCAGCAGCGGATTGGTGCGGACGTCCCGGCCGAAGAAGGAGGTCGGCGCGCCCTTTTGAAACTTCTGGTCGACGAGAACACCGACCCCGCCGCCCGCCTCCAGTTGCCGGGCCAGCGCAAAGGACGAGCCGGCATGGGACGGCACGAGCTTGCCCATGCGTGCCTTGCGGAATTCGAAGACCTTGTCGGCGACATAGGGATTGTTCGGCGGACGAAACAGCACGGTTACGTAAAGGCCAAAGGCAGCCCCCGCCACCGGCAGCAGCTCGAAACTGCCGGTGTGTGCGGTAAAGACGATGAACGGCCGCGGGTTGTCGCGCAGATCCATGAAGATCGGAATGCCGGACACCTCGATTCGCCCCTCGCCCTGGCGCTGCGGATCGAAATCGAAGATCTGGTCGAGGAAGATATATTCCGCGGCAAGCCGACCCATATGGCCCCAGCTCGCCAGCGCGATCGATTGAATGTCCTCGTCGCTCTTTTCCGGGAAGGCGTTGCGCAGATTGACCAGCATCAGCCGATGGCGGCTCAACTTCGGTCCGATCCGACGCATCAGCCAGTCGGCAAAACGGATCGCCGGATCGGCCGGCAAGAGCTTCAGGACGCTCAGGAAACCGAAAATCACCTGCGCCACCAGCCATTGCTGGAAGCGCCTGAAGCCGAGCACGAGGCGGGTGAGGATCATCTTCACCGGGGTCAATCCATCCGCAGGACGATTTTTCCGAAGACTTCGCGGGATTCCATGCGCAGCAGCGCCCGGTCGATCTCCTCGAGGCGGATTTCCGTGTCGATGACCGGATGCACCAGGCCGCGGGCCATCTTCTGCATGGCGTCGGCCATGTTTTCCATGCGGCAGCCGAAGGATCCGAGCAGCTTGAGCTGCTGCTGGAACAGCATCATCAGGTTGACATCGGTCGAGACGCCGGAGGTGGAGCCGCAGGTGACGAGCCGTCCGCCGCGCTTCAGGCAGAACATCGAGGCGGCAAAGGTATCCTTGCCGACATGTTCGAAGACCACGTCGACACCCTTCTTCTTGGTCAGCTTGCGCACCACGCCCTCAAACCGGTCGACCCGGTAATTGATGACGTGATCGGCGCCCAGCGCCTTGGCCCGCTCGATCTTGTCATCGGAGCCGACGGTGGTGATGACGGTGCAGCCGATCTTCTTGGCAAGCTGGATGGCAGCCGAACCGATGCCCGAGCCGCCGGCATGGATGAGGATGGTTTCGCCGGGCTCGAGCTTGGCATTGTCGAACAGCATGTGCTCGACGGTGCCGAAGGTGACGGGCGCCAGGGCGGCAGCCACGGCATCGACGCCGGGAGGAGCCGGGACCAGCAGGCGGGCCGGAATGTTGATCTTCTCCTGCGCGAAACCGTCGAGGTGGAAACCATGCACGCCGGCGACATTCTCGCACAGATTGTCGCGCTTCTCGCGGCAGGGCTTGCACAGGCCGCAGGTGCGCGCGCCGTAGACGGCGGCCAGCTGGCCCGGCAGAATGCTGCCGACGCCAGGCCCGATCGCCTCGACCACGCCGGAGGCCTCCGCGCCGATCACCAGCGGCATCTTGCGCTTGGCAAAGGCCATGCCGCGCCAGCCCCAGACGTCGATATGGTTGAGGGCAACGGCCTTGACGCGCAGGGTGACCTCCCCCGGGCCCGGAGCGTCGGGTTCCGGCAGATCGGTGATCTCAAGCTTGCGGTCATCGATAAGCTGCAAAGCGCGCATGAATTCCATCCTTCGCCCAAAGGCGTTCTGTCTTGCCTGTTCGTCTTTGCCGAGCCGATTAAGCCGGTTCGCGCGCGTGATCCGATTAAGCCGGTTCACGTGTCATGACAAGGCTGGCGTTCTGGCCGCCGAAGCCGAAGGAGTTCGACAGCACGGCCGAAACGCTCTGGTCCCGCTTCACGTTCGGCACGACGTCCAGCACCACGGTCGGGTCGGGATTGTTGTAGTTGATGGTTGGGGGCACGGTGCCGGTCAGCATGGTCTGTAGCGAGAACACCGCCTCGACGGCGCCGGCCGCCGTCAAGGTGTGGCCGATCATCGACTTGTTGGAGGATACCGGGATATCCTTCAACCCATCGCCGAAGACCGCCAGCATGGCCCCATATTCCATCTTGTCGTTTTCAGGCGTCGAGGTGCCATGAGCATTAACGTAACCGATGCCCTCTTCCGACAGGCCGGCATCGTCCAGTGCGGCGCGGATCGTGGCAATCGCCGGGCCGCCGTCCGGCGAGGACCGGGTACGATGGAAATGATCGGCCTTTTCGCCGCAGCCGCGCATGATGCCGAGCACTTTTGCGCCACGCGACACGGCCGATTCGAGCGTTTCCAGCACCAGCGTCGCTGCGCCTTCTGCGATCACGAAGCCGTCACGATCCTTGCTGAAGGGTTTCGAGGCGCGCTCCGGCGGGTCGTTCTGGGTCGACAGAGCCGACAGCAAGGCAAAGCGGATCAGCGCCTCTGCGCTGACCGAGCCGTCGGTGGCAACGGTCAGGGCGCGTTCGGTCCGGCCCTGGCGGATCGCCTCGACGCCGAGCTGGATGGCCGTGGCGCCCGAGGCGCAGGCCGTCGACAGGGTCACCGGCAGGCCGCGCGTACCGAACCGGTCGGCCAACCGTTCCGAGATGGAGCCAAACTGCACGGCCTCGAGGAAAACCGGATCGGGCTTCTGGCGCATGGCGGCCAGGAAACGTTCATAGGCATCGCCCGGATGGCTCGGCGGCGGAGCACGGTCGGCAAGGGCGAAACGATCGGCCCATTCCGGCTCGACCGGCGGGGCGGCGAGAAACAGCGGTCCGGCAAAATCGCCCGACAGGCCGGCGGCGGCAAGCGCCTCGATAGTCGTTTCGCGCGCCATGGCATAGGAACGCTCCACCGCATTGGCGGCGGGCAGGTCGATAAAATCGACCGTGCCGCTGATGCGGGTCGAAAGACCCTCGGTCGGAAAACGGTTGATGGCATGGATGCCCGAGACGCCGCCGGTCAGCGCCGACCAATTGTCGTCAAGGCCTTGGCCGAGCGATGTGATGACGCCCATGCCGGTGACGGCGACGAGCGGGCGTCCGAGATGATCCTTGAAACGGGACTGTGTCATGGCTGCAACTCTCCTTACGCCTCGGCCGAAAGCATGGCCATGCCTTCGCCGCGGGTATAGCCGACCGTGGTTACGACGGCGTGCTGCGCGCCGCTGGTCATGACGGTTTCGTGGGCGGGGTCGAATGGCGGCACCGTCGCGCCGGTATCGATGGCAAGCGCTGCGAGCGCCAGGCCGAGCGGGAATTGCGCCTCAAGCCCGTGACCCGTCATGCTGCCATAGGCGCGCAACGGCGCGCCCGGAAAGGCCGTTTCCAGCGCGAGTTTCTCGCGGGCCGACAGATCATGCAGGCCGCTGGCACCGGAAAAGACCACCGTGTCGGCCGGCACAGGCTGGCCCATGTCTGCCGAAAGCCGGGCCAGCCGGTCTTCGAACTTGCCCTGGTCGCGGCTGCCGCGGTCGCCCTCGATCGCATCGATCGCCGCATAGATATGGGCGCCGCGCGCCTCGGCATGAGCACGCGATTCCAGCACGAGGAACGCGCCGACCGTGCCGAGCACCATGCCGCCGCCCTCACCGCCACCGGCACGCGACCACAGCGGCTGCCAGTCTCCCGTTGCATGGGCATTGATGCCCTCGACCAGCAGGAAGATATCGGCGCGCGCCGCCACGAAGGCGCCACCAACCAGCGTGTGGGTCGACTGACCGGCCTTGATGCGAGCAAAAGCGGTCTCGATCGCCGAGATGCCGGCCGACTCCTCGCCCATGAAGGTACGCGACGATCCGGTCACCTTATGGACGATGGAAATATTGCCCGCCATCAGATTGGACAATTGCGCCAGGAACAGCGTCGGCCGCAGCTCGGTCGTCAGCTTCTCGTTGAGCAGCATGTCGCGATCATTGCGCTTCAGGCCCTCGTCGACGATCAGCGTATCGACCGTGACGTCGCGCTCGCCGCCACCGGCGGCGACGATCATGTCCATGGTGCCGCAGGCTTCCAGGTCGTCCTTCAGACCGGCATCGTCGAGCGCCAGGCCGGCGGTGTAGACGCCCAGCCGCTGCCAGTTCTCCATCTGCCGCTGATCGCCACGCTTGGCAATCTGCTGCGACCAGTCGATCGGCGGCAGCGGATGGATCGGATAGGGCTTGAAAGCCTCCGCCTCGATCGGGGGGCGAGGCGCCGTCGGCCCGCAGAGCAGCGCGACATGCGGATCCTTGCCGGTGCCGTGGCAGGTGACGATGCCTATGCCGGTGATCACCACATCGTTCGGCGTCTTGTCCATTTCATATCCTCTTGTGTGGAGCCCGGCGGTCCTTGGTCGACAAGGACGGCCGCTCCATCTTCGCGCCCGAGGGCCTTCGGCGGACGTCGCTTCAGGAATTGGCGGCGATGGCGTCCATCAGGCCGACCTCTTCGGCGCGTTTGCGCACGATATCGGCCAGCGGAATTTCATTGAAGGGCATGGTGCGCAGCTTGAGCTGGCAATCGCAAACCTTCTTGCCGCCCGAGGTGATGCGCGCCTTGGTGACGGCAAAACCGGAACCGTCATGCTCAAGATCGGCTTCGATGTCCAGCACGGCGCCGGGTTCCACGAAGGTGCGCATCTTGGCGCCGTCGACAGACATCAGGAAGGGCATGGCGGCAAAATCGGTGACGGCCAGCACGAGCATGCCCGATGCCTGGGCCATGGTCTCGATCAGCAACACGCCCGGCACGAGCGGCATGCCTGGGAAATGGCCCTCGAAGACGGGGCTTTTCTCAGGCACGACCGAGCGCGCCTTGAGCTTTCCGTCGCGAAGGCTGACCGCCTCCACCTTGTCGATCATCTGGAAATATTCCAGCAGCATGGGGACCTCCGGTCGCCTGGCTTGATCAGCCCTTGGCTGCCCTGAGTTCGTCGATCTTGGCGCAGAGATTTTTCAACACGAAATACGCTTCGGTCGAAACCTTGCCTTCGTTGACTTCCTGGGTCCACTGTTCCAGCGGGATCTTGATGCCGAATTCCTTGTCGATGGCGAAGACGATATCGAGAAAGTCGAGGCTGTCGATACCGAGGTCGTCGATCGTGTGGCTTTCCGGCGTAATGGTCTCGCGGTCAATTTCGCTGGTCTCAGCGATAATGTCGGCAACTTTGTCAAATGTAGCAGTCACGCCAATCATCCTCGTAAAAATCCTATTCAGCGTCCCACATAGGCAAAACAATCCCAAAAGCCAATGGCCAGATTGCGCAGTGGAACAAAATGGCGTGTCAGTGTTGCCTAAACAGCAATCGAATGGCGCCCCTTGCCGTTCGACAGATAGCTGTCGAAGGCCGCGGCAACGCTGCGTGCGAATGGCTTGCCGAGGTCCGTCAGCCTGAGCCCTTCGGCGTCGATCTGACAGATACCGTCCTGGTTGCCTGCCGCAAAGAGCCGTGCTTCGGCGATGACATCTTCGGCGAGTGCGGGATATAGGCCACGGATTTCAGCAAAGGAGAACGCGAAGCCGCACATGATCCGCTCGATGACCAGAGCGCGCATGCGGTCCTCCTCCGACAGCGCGATGCCGCGCACCACCGTCAGGCCCTGATCGGTCGCCAGCCGCTGATATTCGCCGGTTGCCGGCATGTTCTGCACATAGCCCTGCGGCAATTGCCCGATGGAGGATGCACCAAGCCCGATCAGCGCGTCGGCGGCATCGTCGGTATAGCCCTGAAAATTGCGGCGCAGACGCCCTTCTCGTGCCGCGACCGCCAGCGTGTCGTCCGGCCTTGCAAAATGGTCGATGCCGATCGGCTCGTAGCCGGCAGCCACCAGAAGCTCGGCGGCACGGCTCATCTGCCGGAACCGTTCCTCGATATCCGGCAGGATATCCTCCGGGATCATCGTCTGGTGCTTCTTCATCCACGGAACATGGGCATAACCGAACAAAGCGATGCGGTCCGGCGACAGGGAGACGATATCGTGTACCGTACTCGTCAGCGTCTCCAGCGTCTGGTGCGGCAGGCCATAGAGAATGTCGCAATTGACGGAATGCACGCCCCTCGCCCGCACCGCCTCGACCACGGAGCGCGTCTGCTCGAAGGTCTGGATGCGGTTGATGGCCTTCTGCACGGTCGGATTGAAATCCTGAACACCGAGGCTTGCCCGCGTCATGCCGATCACCGCCAGTGCATCGTAGCGCGGTTCGTCCAGATCGTTCGGATCCATCTCGACGCTGATCTCGACATCGTCGCGGAAGGTGAAGGCTGCCCGCAGGTCCGCCATCAGCGCGATCATGTCGTCCGGCCGCAGCATGGTGGGCGAGCCGCCGCCAAAATGCACCGCGCTGACGCGGACATCGGGGCTGACCAGCGATCCGACCTTTTCGATCTCATGCTTCAGGGCCGCAAGATAGGCGGTGATGGGTTCGTATTTCAGGGTGTGCTTGGTATGGCAGGCGCAGAACCAGCACAGCCGGTCGCAATAGGGAATATGGATGTAGAGCGAAAGATCGTGGCCGGAATGCAGTTCCTGCAACCACTGCGCATATATGCCGCACCCGATGCCATCATGAAAATGTGGCGCCGTCGGATAGCTTGTGTAACGCGGTACAGCGCTGGAATATTTGGCTAACAAGGCGTTGTTCATCGTTCCTCCGGACCCTTGCGAGGCGAACATCATTAGACTAGCTGATAACGCCGGCAGGCCTTCCAGCCTTTGACTTCGATCAATTTCCTGCTAGATTTGGATAATTGACGGAAGCTAATCCGCATGATCTTCGTCCGAGCACTTTTCGGACGAATCTCTGGAAACAATCGTGTCAAAGAGCATCACATCATGCTTCGGCAATTTGGCCGAACCGGGAGCGGATATGGACACGCAGAATTCGAAACCCTATGCCGATAGCGAAGCCCCACAGGTTTGTCGCGCTTGCGAAGCTCGACATGGTGGTGTCTGCGCAACCCTGACGGCATCCCAGCTGGTCGAGCTGAACAAACATTCGACGCGCCGCAAGGTGGATGCAGGCAGCGAGGTGATCGGCCAGGGCGAACAGGTCTCGTCCTACAGCAATATCCTGGCCGGCGTCGTCAAGCTGTCGAAAATGATGGCCGACGGACGCCAGCAGATCGTCGGGCTGCAATTCGCCCCCGATTTCATGGGTCGGCCTTTTCTCGAGGAAAGCAGCCTGACGGCAGAGGCGGCCACCGACGCGGAAATCTGCGCCTTCCCGCGCGCCCTGATCGACCGGATGGTCACGCAAGTTCCCGATTTCGAGCGCAAGCTGCATAGCCAGTCGCTGAAGGAACTCGACGAGGCACGCGACTGGATGCTGACGCTGGGCCGCAAGACGGCGCAGGAAAAGGTCGCCAGCTTTCTCTATCTGATCGCCACCCATATCGACCCGATGAAGGCCACCAGCACGACATTCGACCTGCCGCTGTCGCGCGCCGACATCGCCGACTTCCTCGGCCTGACGATCGAAACCGTCAGCCGGCAGATGACCAAGCTGCGCAAGGAAGGCATTATCGTCATCGAGAACAACCGGCATGTCATCGTGCCGGACCCGCGCCGCCTGCGCAACGCCGCCGGCATCGACTGACGTCTCACTCCGATTACCGGTCTGTCCTCGTCAACACCCGCGTCAGCGGGTGATGACGATCCTCGTGTTGCCGAGGCCTGTCTGGGTCGCCAGCGAGAAGAACCGGGCCGCATCTTCGGGATGCAGGCGCACGCAGCCATGAGAGGCCGGCTGGCCGAGCCGCTTGGTTTCATAGGTGGCATGCACGGCATATCCACCCTTGAAGAAGATCGCAAATGGCATCGGCGCATTGTCATACTTGCGGGAGCGATGATTCTTCGAGGCCCATTTGGCGCTGTAGCTGCCAGTTGGCGTTATATAGCCCTTTCGGCCAGTCGAAACTTTCCATCGATACTTGACGAAGCCGTTTTCCGTGACCGTCATGGTCTGATGTTCCAGACTGACGCGCGCCACCAGGTTTGCCGCTTCCGAAACAACAGGAAGACACTGGCTACCCAGCATAGCGGCCATCAAAATCAAGATTTTCTTCATTGTTCCCCCATCCGGATCGATAGATTTCCGATTTCCTTCAGCATGGAACAATAGTTCTTAAAAAATGTACACGGCTCGACTTGCCATTCGTGCATTATCGCTAACACAAATGGTAAAAATCACGATTAACAAGATATTTTTACAACGACACGACCACTGCGAGCAGCACGACAAGCCACAAGGCGAGCCAGGCCGCCTGCAGAACTCTGACGGCGGCGTCTATATCTGCCGCACCCAAATTGCGTCGACCGGCGCCGTTCATCATCGGCTCGCTGACACGTTGGCCGGCATAGACCCTTGGACCGGCAAGACCGATATCGAGCGCACCGGCCATGGCCGCTTCCGGCCAGCCGGAATTGGGCGAGCGGTGCAGGCCGTGATCCCGCAGCGCGACCGAGAGCGAATGCCCACCGGCGCGGCGCCCGTCGCTCCACAAAGCGCCGGCTGCAATCAGCAGGGCCGACAGGCGCGCCGCCGGCCAATTGGCAAGATCGTCGAGGCGCGCCGAGGCCCAGCCGAAATCCCGATATTTGTCCGACTTGTGGCCGATCATCGAATCGGCGGTGTTGAGCATCTTGTAGGCAAGGATGCCGGGCAGGCCGAGCAAGGCGTACCAGAGCGCCGGCGCCACGACGCCGTCGGCAAAGTTTTCCGCAAGGCTCTCTATTGCCGCGCGGCACACGCCGGGCTCGTCCAGCGTCTCCGGGTCGCGGCCGACGATCAACGACACCGCCTTGCGCCCACCGGCGATCCCGCCGTCGCGCAGTCCGGCGGCCACGGCCGAGACATGATCGGTCAGGCTTTTCTGCGCCAGGAAGATAGCCGCGATGACGCTTTCCAGAACAAAGCCGAAGAGGCCCAGAGGACCGAGCAGACGGTGCAGCACCGTCCCGAGAAGAAGCGACACGGCAAGAAGGATGACGATGGCCAGAACGCCGCCAAACCGCCTGCGTCGCGGCGACCAGTGCGCCCGGTTCAGTCCTCGGTCGCAGGCGGAAATGGCGGCGCCGAACAGCACGACCGGATGCGGCAGGCGCTTCCACAGCCACGGCGGATCGCCAACCAGCCGGTCGAGCAGCAAGGCCAGCAGGAGCGTGAGGAGTTGCATCATCGCTGGCGCTGCCGCCAGTCGTCGAGTGCTGCCGCCAGCCGCGCATCCCCCTCGTCATCCGGCGCCAGACCGAAACGCAGCCAGGTCGGCGCATAGTCGAAACGGCGCGTCAGGATATGGGCCGCGCAGAGATGTGCGTGGAGCGCAGCGGCATCGGGATCCTCGACCAGTGCGAACAGCCCTGCCCCGCCGGCAATCCGCAGTCTTGCGCCACCGAGGATCTGCTGAAGGGCTGCACAACGCTCAATGATCCGGGCGTGGATCGGCTGGCGATCCGCCGAGAAAAGCGCCGTGGCAATCGCCAAGGCCGGGCCTGAGACGGCCCATGGTCCCAGCCAATCGGCCAAGCGAGCCGTGACGCTGTCGTCGGCGATGACAAAACCAAGCCGGATGCCGGCCATGCCGAAAAACTTGCCGAAGGAGCGCAGGACGATGAGGTTGGCGTCGGTCCGGCCGGCCATGCTGGCCAGCGGCGCAATATCACCGAAAGCCTCGTCGACGACCAGCCAGCCACCGCTCGGCTGCAACCGCGCCGCCAGGGCCGCCAGGTCCGCGGAAGAAAAGGTCCGGCCGGTCGGATTGTTGGGATTGGCGACGACGACCAGGCCATGTCGGGTGTCGATCTCCTCCAGCGAGGTCACCGCGTCGACGGCAAAGCCCGCCTGGGCAAAGACGCGCCCATATTCCCCATAGGTCGGCGAGACAATGGCGACGCGCTTGGCCGGATCGGCCAGGCGCGGCAGCAGCTGGATCGCCGATTGCGTACCGGGCACCGGCAGCGGCAGGCGTTCACCCGACTGGTAGAAGCCCTTCGCCGCAAGGCGGGCCGCCGCCTCCAGTTCGCGGTCCGGCAGGCGGTGCCAGGCGCGCGCCGGGATGTCCGGCAGTTCAGGCGGACAGGGATTGATGCCGGTCGACAGGTCGAGCCAGTCTTCTGGCCGTCCGCCGTAAAGCGTCGCCGCCGCGGCGATGCCGCCGCCATGGACGATCGCGGCACTCATCAGACGGCACTCGCGGCAAGATCGATCAGATGCATGAAGGAGCCGGCGACCTTGCCCTGCCTGAGGCCGAACGATCCGAGCGACGTCCCCAGCGCATCCTCGACATCGAACAGCCGGTCGCCCGCCCCTTCCGACACGATGGTAGCATAGTGGAACTCGTGGCCACTCATCGGGGCCGCGAAAAAGGAGCCGTCCACCGGCTTCAGCCGGCGATAGCCGAGCTGGCGCCGCCGCGTCTCGAAACTGGTGGTGAGCGGCAGCAGGCCGAGCATCGCATGACCCTTGCCCTTGGCATCGATCAGGCTGTCGCCCATCACCATGTATCCGCCGCACTCGCCGAAAATCCTGGTGCCGCGGTCGCGAGCCGCCGCCATGCCGCTGCGGAAATTGGCCGCTGCCGAAATTTGTCCGGCATGCAGTTCGGGATAGCCGCCCGGCAGATAGACGGCATCGGCGTCTGCTGCCGGCGCCTCGTCGGCAAGCGGCGAGAAGAGCGAGATCTCTGCACCGCGCCGTCGCCAGCCGAGCAGCATATGCTCATAGGAAAAGGCAAAGGCCAGATCGCGCGCCACGGCGATCTTTTGGCCGAGCGGTGGCAGCCGATCGATATTGGCATCCGAGGCACGATCGGGAATGTGGCGGGCGGTGCGCATCAGCCCGTCCAGGTCGCAATCGGCAGCGACAATGTCGGCCGCCCGGTCGATGAAGGCATCGAGTTCGGCATGCTCTCCGGCCTGCACCAGGCCCAGATGGCGCTCCGGCAGGGTCAGCGACTTGTCGGTGCGGATGACGGCGAAGACCGGCATGCGGATGCCGGCAAGGGCGCCGCGCAGCATGATCTCGTGGCGTTCGCTGCCGACCCGGTTGAGGATGACGCCGACGATGCGGGTGTCGACGCGGAAATTGGCAAAGCCGCTGACCAGCGCGGCGATCGAATGGGAAGCCCTAGCGCAATCGACCACCAGCACGACGGACAGGCCGAGAATGGTGGCGAGATCGGCGGCCGAACCCTTGCCGTCGGCGGCGCCGTCGAACAGGCCCATCATGGCCTCGATGACCAGCACCTTGCCGCCGGACATATGCAGAGCGGCATTGGCCAGCAGCAGTTCCGGCCGCATGCCCCAGGGATCGAAATTGAGACAGGCCTCGCCGCTTGCCGCCGCATGGAAAGCCGGGTCGATATAATCCGGCCCGGCCTTGCCCGGTGCAATCGCGAACCCCTTGGCTTTCAACGCCCGCAGCAGGCCGAGCGTGACCGTGGTCTTGCCCGAGGCGGAAGACGGTGCCGCTATCAACAGGCCGCTCATGCGCTTTCCTTCCGGCCACGACCGGCAAACGGGTCGGGCTGCAATTTACGGCCGGACAAGGCGCCCAGCCAATCAAGGGACGGCCTGAGCCGCACCACTTCACCGATGACGACAATGGCCGGCGGTTCGATGCCGGCTGCCGTCATGGCGCTCTCGGCCTCGCCCAGCGTGGTCTCCAGCACCCTTTGCTGGGGCGTGGCGGCATCGCAGACGAAGGCCAGCGGCTCGTCCTTCGAGCGGCCGGCGGCAATCAGATTGGCGCTGATGCGGCCGATATGCTTCATCGCCATATACATCACGATAACCGGCGATCCCTTGGCGATCGAAGGCCAGTCGATCCGGTCGGGCACCAGTCCGGACGAATCATGTCCCGTGAGAAAGGTCACCGTATGGTTGATCTCGCGATGGGTGACCGGAATGCCGGCATAGGCCAAGCCGCCGATCCCGGCCGTAATGCCCGGCACGATGCGGAATGGCACGCCATGTTCGATCAACGTCAGGGCCTCCTCGCCGCCGCGGCCGAAGACGAAGGGATCGCCGCCCTTCAGCCGCAGCACCTTATGGCCGGCCTTGGCGAGTTCCACCAGGCGCAGCGAGATGTCGCGCTGCTTGGCGGACGGCTTGCCGCCGCGCTTGCCGGCATATTCGAGCAGCGCGCCATCCCGGGCCATTTTCAGGCAATCGTCGTTGACCAAAGCATCATGGACAATGACATCCGCTTCGCTGAGCGCCTTGGCCGCCAGCAGCGTCAAAAGGCCCGGATCACCCGGACCGGCGCCCGCAAGCCAGACATGGCCGGGCGCGATCGAGGGAAGATGCGAAAAGGGAGTGTCAGTCATGGTCCTGCTCTATGCCCGCCCTTTTGAAAATGCAATCGGCAAAGGCTGTTTCTGGCGCTTTCGAAGCCGCCCCGGCTCGCCTATAAGGAAGCCATGAACGATCCCGCCAGCGCGCCCCCAGATCCGACATTTTCGACGCCTGCGGACGCCCGCCGGCCGGAGGGTGCGCACAGGCGCGGCTGGACCACCGGTGCCTGTGCCACGGCCGCCACCAAGGCGGCGCTGACCGCACTGATATCAGGCCAATTCCCAGATCCCGTGACGATCCGCCTGCCGCGCGGCGAAGAGCCGGCCTTCGCGCTGGCCATCGAGATCCTAAGTGACGGTTTTGCCTCGGCAGGCATCGTCAAGGATGCCGGCGACGATCCCGATGTCACCCATGGCGCCACGGTCGTTGCCACGGTGCGGCGCCTGCCGGAGGGTGCCGGCATCCGCTTCGTCGCCGGCGATGGCGTCGGCACAGTGACCAAAGCCGGCCTGCCGATCGGCGTCGGCGAGCCGGCGATCAACCCGGTGCCGCGCGCCATGATGCAGGCAGAGGTCAAGGCGCTGTGCCGGGAGCACGACGTGCCCGCCGATATCGAGATCACCATCGCCATTCCCGGCGGACAAAAGATCGCGGAAAACACCTGGAACCCGAGGCTCGGCATTCTGGGCGGTTTGTCGGTGCTCGGCACGACGGGCGTGGTGCATCCGTTTTCCTGCTCGGCCTGGATCCATTCGATCCACCGCGGCATCGACGTCGCCCGCGCCGAGGGGCTGACCCATGTGCTCGGCGCGACCGGTTCGACCTCGGAGAAGGCGGCGCGGGATTTCCACGGCCTGCCGGATGGTGCGCTTCTCGACATGGGCGACTTTGCCGGCGGGCTGCTCAAATATCTGCGCGTGCACCCGGTCCCCCGCCTGACGATCGCCGGCGGGTTCGCCAAGCTCACCAAGCTTGCCCAGGGCGCGCTGGACCTGCATTCCGGCCGCAGCCAGGTCGACATGGATTTTCTGGCCGGACTGATCCCGCAGACTGCCGATGGGCAAGCCCTTAAGAACCGCATCCAGTCTGCGAACACGGCGATGGAAGTCCTTGAACTGGCTTCCGAAAGCAAATTCGACATTGCTCATATAATTGCCGGAAAAGCGCGCCAGACAGCGTTGGATACGCTGCGCGGCGCGCCGGTCGAGGTCGATATCATCGTCACCGATCGCAAGGGACAGATCCTCGCCCATGCCCCTTGAAAAAATCCTCATTCTCGGCGGCACGGCGGAGGCGGCCGATCTGGCAGCGCGTCTCGTCGCACAGGGCGGCGCAGAGGTGACGACGTCGCTTGCCGGCCGAACGAAGGAGCCGGCACCGCTGGCCGGCGTGGTGCGGATCGGCGGGTTTGGCGGCATCGAGGGTCTTGCCGCCTATCTGCGCGCCAACGGAATTTCCAAAGTCATTGACGCCACCCATCCCTTCGCGACCCGGATATCGGAAAATGCGCGCGCTGCCTGTGCCTTGTCGAACGTGCCCCTGGAGGTCCTGACGCGCAACGAGTGGCGCCGCGAACCGGGCGATCGCTGGCTGACGGTGGACACACTGGACGCCGCAGTAGAAGCCTTACCCCTCGGCGCGACCGTTTTTCTCGCCCTCGGACGTCAACATATCGCGGCTTTTGCCGGCCGCGCGGATTGCCGGTTCGTGATCCGCATGATCGACCGGCCGGTCGATGCCCTGCCGTTGCCGGACGCCGTTGTCGTTCTGGGTAAGGCGTCGTCCGACCCGGACGCGGAACGAGCGCTGTTTGAAAGCCATTCGATCACCTGTCTCGTCGCCCGCAATTCCGGCGGTGCTGCCGGCTATGGCAAGATCGCCGCTGCCCGGCAAATGGGCATCGATGTCGTGATGGTCGGGCGGCCAGCGCCATGAACATCCGTCCCTGAGCTAAGTACCCGTCAGCAGCGTGTGCCTGGTCTTTCCGGAGACGGGCCAATAGTCGAGCTTGCAGCCATAAGGTCCACCGACATTGACCTCGACGACATCAATACCTTTCTCCTCAAGGAAACGCTTGGCAAAAGCGGCGTTCTGCAACCCAACCGTGGAAAAGGTGTTGAGCGGGTTGGCGCCACCGAATATTTTCGCTTCCAGACTGTTGCGGTTGGCGCCCCGCTTGAACAGGGAATCGACCAGCAGTTCCATAAGACGATCCCCGTAGCGCGCCGGATCGCCCACGTTGTTGCTTTTGTGTTGCGGGCCCGGCAACACGAAATGGTTCATGCCGCCAAACCCGCGATGGATGTCCCGGACGCAGGCTGCAACGCAGGAACCAAGAATTGTGGTTATCACCGCATCGGGATCATCGAGCACTTCGTATTGGCCTTGGCTGATCGTGACACGTCGCGTCGGTTGCCCACCTGCTCGCATTGTCGTGCCGCCATGCCTATTGAAAGCCATAATCACCAACCTTCCATTCGTTGTTGGGTTGATAATACACGATAAGGCTAATTTTACGAATTGTAATATATAAAAATACAACAAATGCGAGTTAAGGTCGATCATTGTCTCGACATAAGCAGCGAAACGACCCTAACCGCTGGCGGCAATCGAGACTGCCCGGGACTGGTAAGGAAACGGATCAGTCTTCCTTCACAGCCACGATCGTGTCGTGGATCAGTTTCAGAACGGCCGGCGCATCGATGCCCATGCAGACCTTCTGGGACGGCAGATTGTCCCAATCGCTCGGGCCGAAGCCCTTGCTGTCGGGCTTCTGGATCGTCTGGCCATCGGCCAGGCCGCCGCTGACGACGCGGATGGCACCAGAGCGGGTCTCAAACAGCTGAGGCGCCACGACATAGGCGCAGGCGCAGCTGTCATGGACCACCATGCCGTCGACGACGCGGCTTTCGTAGAACTTGATGTAGAACTGTGACAGATCGAACAGCAGTTCGGCACGCTTGCCGGCAGCGTCGCGGATGTCGGCCAGCGCCTGCTTGGTCATCACGGTCTGCAGCGTGACATCGAGGCCGACCACGACGACCGGCCAATTGGCCGTCATCACAACGTCGGCGGCTTCCGGATCGCCATGGATATTGGCCTCTGCCGCGGGTGTCACATTGCCATTGGTGTCGAAGGCGCCGCCCATGATGACGACCTGCTTGACGAGACCGAGGATATCCGGATCGTCTTTCAGGGCATTGGCAAGATTGGTCATGCGGCCGACGGCCACCAGCGTCACCTCGCCCGGATTTGCTCGAACCGTCTCGACAATGAAGCGATGGGCGGGCCGCGGGTCGAGCGGCAGGTCTATGACATCAGGGACGCCGATATTGCCCAGGCCATCATCGCCGTGAATGAAGGTCGGCGGCTCATGGCTGACGCGGTGCGGAATGAACGTGTCGCCGGCCCCCTTGGCCACCGGCGCATCGATTTTCCATTCACGCTTCAGAAACAGCGCATTGCGGGTCGTGGTCTCGATGCGGGCATTGCCGAAGACAGTCGTAATGCCGATCAAATCGATATCCGGATGGTGGTGGAGAAACAGCAGCGCCATGGCGTCGTCGACGCCCGGATCCGTATCGAAAATGACCTTATGCATGAGACGCCGCCATATTGCCTGAGAGGAAGAGCGGCAGGTCGTCTGCCGCGATCCCTTTCGGCTTATCGGAGGACAGGCAGCGGTTCAAGCCGCAAGCTCCGGACACCTGATCCGTCCCCTGAAAGATCCCACCAGGACATCAGGAGACGGATTGCGCATAGGCCTGCATCAGAATCGGAAAATCGTCCATGGGCGGAAACATGTCATAGCTGTGAACCGCCGGCGTCTGCGCCCACGGCAGCTTCTCGCTGGTGCCGGTCTCGATGAAAGGCGCCAGTTCGGCGACGTTGTCGAGCATGGACGCGCGAATATTGATCAGCGGCCCCATCACCTCGGCGCGGGTAAAGATCCAGCTCAGGCAATGGGGGCAGAAATGATGACGCAACTCGCCGTGCATCCCGCCGATAACAGGCTCAAGCCCGCTGATCTCGACCGCATCGAGCGGATAGAGCGCACTCAGCGAAAAGGCGCTGGCCGTCATCTTCTGGCAGCCGCTGCAATGGCAGGCCATGGTGATCAAGGGCTTGCCCCTGACCTTCATCTGCACCTGGCCGCACCGGCATCCACCGCCATGGGTCACGTCATCCTCGGACATCCCAGTCTCCTCGTTTCAGGCTATTGGCCCGGCAGTCTGCCGGGTTCGTTTCGCGTCTATCCCGCCACCTTCTTTTTCTTCTTGCCGGCATTGCGCAGCACATGGGTGAAGTCGGAATTGTAGAGATCGCTATCGCGGAATTCGACGTGGCCGAACACCTTGCCGACCATGATCAGCGCGGTGCGGGTGACCTTGGCCTTGCGCACATCATCGGCCATGTCCTTCAGCGTCGAGCGGATCAGCAACTCGTCCGGCCAGGTTGAGCGATAGGCGATCACCACAGGGCAATCCTCGCCATAGTAGGGCACCAGCGTGTCGCGAATATGGGGCAGGTTGCGGATCGACAGATGGATCGCCAGCGTCGCCCGGGATTTTCCGAGAATCTCCAGCGTCTCGAATTCCGGCATCGACGATGCCTTCATCTCGGTGCGGGTAATGATCACCGTCTGGGCGATTTCCGGCAGGGTCAGTTCCGTCTTGAGGCGTGCGGCGGTTGCGGCGAAGGCCGGCACGCCGGGCACCACGTCATAGGGGATATCGAGTGCGTCGAGCCGGCGCATCTGCTCGGCGATAGCGCCATAGATCGACGGATCGCCGGAATGGACGCGCGCCACATCCTCTCCCCGGGCATGGGCGGCGACAATCTCGGCGATGATCTCGTCGAGATGCATCGGAGCGGTATCTTTGACGATAGCCCCTTCCGGCGCGCACTTCACCGTTTCTTCCGGCACCAGCGAGCCGGCATAGAGGCAGACCGGGCACCGCTCGATCAGCCTCAGGCCACGCACCGTGATGAGATCCGGAGCGCCCGGTCCGGCACCGATGAAATAGACGGTCATGCTTGATATTCCTTATCCAATTTCAGTTCGTTCCGGTGCCCCTCATCCCCCTGCCGGGACCTTCTCCCCGCAAGTGGGGCGAAGGCGGATGGAGCCGAGGCCGTGCCGCAACTCCCTTCTCCCCGTCCAGACGGGGAGAAGGTCCCGGCAGGGGGATGAGGGACAGCCGACCACCACCACCACACTACCGACTAGCCCACCTTCATGCCGCTCTCGGCCTTGCCCGAATAACCGCGCGGCGTGTAGACCCATGTCTTGCCGTCGCCGGTGGTCACCGTGCGGCTTTCAGACGAGCCGACCACCACCACGGTCAGCATGTCGACATCGTCGACATCAAGGCTTCCGAGCGGCACGGTGCGGACGTGTTCGCCGGGCCGTCCGAGATTGGTGGCCAGAATGACCGGGGTGTCGGCCGGGCGGTATTCCAGCAGCTTGTCGCGGGCAAAGGCCAGTTGCGTGCGGCGTTTCATCGAGACGGGATTGTAGAAGGCGATGACAAAGTCGCCCTCGCCGGCCGCCCTGACGCGCTTCTGGATATGCTCCCAGGGGGTCAGCAGATCCGACAGCGAGATGGTGCAGAAGTCGTGGCCGAGCGGCGCGCCGATCCGCGCGGCGGCGGCCTGCAAGGCGGAAATGCCGGGCGAGACCTGCACCTCGATGCGCGACGCGGCATCCGAAATGCCGCCCTTGTCGAACAGTTCGAAGACCAGCGTCGCCATGGCATAGATACCGGCATCACCGGAACAGACCAGCGACACGGTCCTGCCCTGCCCGGCCAGTTCCATGGCATGCACGACGCGCGCTTCTTCCTTGCCGAGGTCGAAGTCGTGGCGGACCTTGCCTTCGACCAGGGGGCCCAACAGATCCAGGTAGAGCGAATAGCCGACCAGGTCGGTGGAGGCGGAGACCATGGCGGAGACCTCCGGCGAGCGCCATTGATTTGCCCCCGGCCCGATGCCGACCACGAACAGCGTGCCGCGCGCCCGGCCCGCCGTCTGCGGGTCGATGACCTGGGCTGACCGGGCAATCGCCGCGGTGACGCCCTTCGACTTGATTTTTTCCGACACCAGTTCGCTGTCCGAACCGGCTGCGGCCAGCGCCGCCCCTTCGGCAACGCCATGGCAGCCAACCTCGGCAAACACGACGTCCGAAGGATTCTTCAGCCTTGGCGCTTCTTCTTCCAGCCTAACCGCTGAGAAGAACCGGGCCGGCACGCCGAAATGATCGGCTACCGCATGAATGGCCGTCTCGTCGGCCTTGAGGTCGATCGAGGCGACGGCGGAAAGGCTTTGCGGCGCCAAGCCGCTCTCTGTCAGGGCCTGTTCGGCGAGCGCTATCGCTTCCTGGCTTGAGGCATGGCGCTCGCAACCCATGCCGAGAACGAGTGTCTTCGGGTGATAGACCAGCTCCAGCTCGCCTGCGGTCTTCTGTTGGTCGGTGACGATGAGCGTCACGCGGGCCTCATGTTGGAATGGCAGCCTTGATTGGGTGAGCCAGGCGGCGACACTCCCTCTCCCCGCCTGCGGGGAGAGGGTTGGGGTGAGGGGCAGATCTCGCTCGTCGTGCAACGGCCCCTCATCCGCCCTTCGGGCACCTTCTCCCCGCAGGCGGGGAGAAGGAACGTCGAGCGTCACGCCGGCCCCCGCCACCAGTTCGGCCATGACGGCCCTGGCAGCGTCCGGATTGGCCAGCACATAGCCCTCCGGCGGCTGGTCGAGGGCCACGCCGAATTTCAGGTCGCCGGCGGTGGTGATCGCGGCATGGGCATCGATCGCTGCGGCGATGGCGCGCGCCAGATCGTTGGCCCCGTGATGGCCGCCGAGCAGCGGCACGACGGAGGATCCGTCTTCGGCGACAGAGATTACCGGCGGTTCGGACTGCTTGTCGGCCAGAACAGGCGCCAGAAGGCGGATGACGGCGCCCGAGGCCATGACAGCGACAATCGGGCGGCCGGCGGCAAACAGCGCCTGCAGATGCGCCTTCACATCGTCGAACAGCACATCGGCGTCCGCCAGCCGCGCCTTCGCGCCGTGGATCTCCCCGCCGATCGCCGCAGCGATCCGGGCGCCGATGGCCGCAGCCGATGGCGAGAGAAGAAGGACGGCCGGTTTCACAATCACAGTCATGAGGCACTTCCATTGCGGGCATTATGGGCCGAGCCGGATGCCCAGCCCTCGCTGCCCTTGTAGATCAGGATCATCGAAAAATAGGGCGCGCTTGCCTCCGGCACATCGGCCAGCGGCATGATGCGCTGTTCGGGCAGGCTGACGCGCTCGACATAACCTGCGGCACTTGTCAGCCCCATGGTCTCGATCAGCGCGCGGATCCGGGCGAAATGCCGGCCGACCTTGATGATCGCGACCGCGCCGGCCGCCTCGATTCGAGCGCTGATGTCAGCGTCGTCCAGCGGTCCCGGCACGACGCTCAGCACATCGTTGCGGGCGGCCAGCGGCTGGCCGAGGGCGGCGGCGGCGGCCATCATCGACGAGACACCGGGCACGATCTCGGTTTGGTAGTGCCCGTCCAGCCGCTCGAACAGATACATGAACGAGCCATAGAAGAAGGGATCGCCCTCGCAGAGAACCGCGACATCCGAGCCGGCATCGAGATGGCGCGACAGGGTCAGTGCCGCCGCGTCATAGATATCCTGGGCCGGAAAGCGCTCGACTCGCATCGGCACGACGATCGGCACTTCCACCTGATCGCCGGACAGATAGCTGCTGGCAATCTGCCGGGCGAAGCTGGGACCCGTATCCGGGGCCGGATAGGCAATCACCGGCACCTGCGTCAGGATACGATGGGCCTTCAGGGTCAGCAGCTCCGGATCGCCGGGGCCAAGGCCGAGGCCATAAAGTTTGCCGGTCATGTCAATCCGCCCCCTTCGTCACCGACCACGTGGTCACCGGCATCAGCGACTTCCAGCCGCAATAGCGCCCGACCGGCGCGGCACGGGCCACCGATATGCGGGTCAGGTCGCCGCCAAAGAGGCCGCGCAATTCGGCCAGCCGCGCCTCGCCCTCGATGGTCACCGCATTGGCCACCAGCCAGCCGCCGCTGCGCAGCGCCGCCCAGCAGGTCTCGAACAGGCCCTCGTGGGTGATGCCGCCGCCAATGAAGATCACATCGGGCACATCAAGGTCCGCAAGCGCTGCCGGCGCCTCGCCCTCGACCACCTTCAGGTCCGGCGTTCCGAGCGTGTCGGCGTTGAAGCGGATCATCGCCACCCGCTCCGGCTTCGGCTCGATGGCGACAGCCTTTGTTCCCATGCCGCAGCGCAGCCATTCGATGGCAATCGAGCCGCAGCCGGCGCCGACATCCCAGAGCAGTGCATTGGGAAACGGCGTGAGCAAAGCGAGCGTCGCAGCGCGCACTTCGCGCTTGGTCAATTGCCCGTCATGGCGAAAGGCATCGTCCGGCAGGCCGGGCACCGGCGACAGCAGCGCACCATCATAGGCGCAGTCGATCGCGAGCGTGTTGAACTCGGCAATCTCGGGCCGATGATCGACCATGCCCTGGGCGGTCATGATCACGGTGCGCTCTTCCTCACCGCCCATATGCTCCAGCACATGCAGAATGGAGGCGCCGAAGCCGCGCTCGACCAGCAGGTCGGCCGCCTGGTGCACGGTTTCCGCACCTGACGTCAGCGCCAGGATGCGCGCTCCCGGCAGAATGTGACGGTTAAGGCTGGCCAGCGGGCGGCCATGCAGAGAAATCTGCGCCACGGATTGCAGGGGCCAGCCGAGCCGGGCGGCGGCCAGCGAAAAGGCCGAAGGCGACGGAACGATATACATTTCCTCCAGCGCCACATAACGCCTGAGCGTCGCGCCGATGCCGAAATGCATGGGATCGCCGGTAGCCAATACCGTGACCGGCGTGCCGCGCAGCTTCAGCACCTCGTTCAGGGTCTCCCGAAAACCGCCACCCCAGTTCAGGATGCGCTTCAGTTCCGGCAGGGCACCGCCTTCCAGCACATGATCGAGCCGCTCGCCGATCACCACGGTCTCGGTCTGCCAGAGCAACGCCTGGGCCTCCGGCGTCAGGCTCGACAGGCCGTTGTCGCCAATGCCGATGATGGTCAGCCAGCGGTCAGTCATTGGCGCCGAGCCCCCCGGCCAGCGCGTTGACGGCCGCCGATGCCATGGCCGAGCCGCCGCGCCGGCCGCGCACCGCGATAAACGGAATGCCGAGATCATTGGCGATCAGCGCGTCCTTGGATTCGGCAGCGCCGACGAAGCCGACCGGCAGGCCGAGGATCAGCGCCGGGCGCGGCGCGCCAGCGGTTATGCGCTCCAGCAGCCTGAACAGCGCGGTCGGAGCATTGCCGATGGCCACCACCGCGCCGGCCAGATGGTCGTCCCAGAGATCGACCTGGGCGGCCGAGCGCGTATTGCCGCTATCGACAGCGATCGGGCGCACCCGCTCGTCGTTCAGCAGGCACAGCACCTCGTTGCCGGCCGGCAGCAGCCGGCGGATGATACCGTGGCGGACCATTTCGACATCGCAGAGCACCGGCGCGCCATGGGCCAGAGCCTGCGCGCCAGCCTCGAAGGCGCCTTCTGAGAAGGCGACATCGCCGGCCAGATCGATCATGCCGCAGGCGTGAATCAGCCGGATCGCCAGCATTTCCATGCCGCCCGAAAACCGCGCCAGATCCGCCTCGCGCCGGATGGTCTCGAAGGACTGCCGATAGATTTCGGCGGGATCGCGGATGTAGTCGAGCATCGTCATGGATCGCCCCTCATCCCCCTGCCGGGACCTTCTCCCCGCAAGCGGGGAGAAGGGACTTGTGGCACAGTCGGCGCTCCATCCTCCTTCTCCCCGTCAGAACGGGGAGAAGGTCCCGGCAGGGGGATGAGGGGCGGACTTCAGGCTCCGATTGCGCGAACATACCCATTACTTTTTCTTCTGCATCGATTTTGGCCCCAGCGGATGGTCAGCATGGGGATACGGGGCGTGGTGATGACCATGATCGTGCCCATGGTCATGGCTATGTCCATGATGGTCGTGTGCATGATCATGCCCGCAGCCGCAGTTGGGGCCATGCTCGTGGGCCGGCGCCTTGCCGCTGGAGGGTGCGTTCATCACCGCTTCCAGCCCGGCATCGGGGCTGGCATTCATCAGATGGGCATATTTGCCGCCCAGCGTCGTCGAGGGCGTATAGTCGAAGGCCGGCTCCAGCGGGTTGGGTTCGGCATGGGAATGCAGCGGCGTCCACGGCAGGCCGTGTTCGCGGCAGAACTCCTCCTCGCGGCAGGCCGCATCGCAATCGCCCTGGCACGGACAGTCCTCCAACCCGCCGCCGATGCCTTCGACATGGTGGTGGTGGCTTTCCTGGGGCTGGCCGACATCGGCCTCGAAACCCAGCACCTGCTCGCGATATTTGCACATCTGGCAGTTCATCAGCGCCGCGCCTTCGAGCACCTCTCCGACGCGATCCTGGAAGGCGTCGAGCACCAGCGGGTGATCGTTGAGATAGCTCGCCTTGACGAACTGGATCTCCGGATGGCGGGCGGCGACTTCGTCGGTATAGCTGTAGATGCGCTTGACCAGCACGCCGGTGAACAGGAAATACGGAAAGACGATGATGCGCTTGTAGCCGAGCTTGGCGGCATGGGTCAGGCCCGGCTCGACCAGCGGAAAGGTGACGCCGGAATAGCAGGTCTCGCCCCAGCCAAAGCCCATGCCTTCCCACAGCATGCGCATGACCTTGGTCGCATTGGAATTGGCGTCCGGATCCGACGAGCCGCGGCCGACCACCATCAGCAGCGTCTCGTGTTTGTCGACGGGCCCAAGTTCCGCATTGGCGGCATCGACCGCCTCCTGGATGCGGTCGCCGGCGGCGCGAATCATCTTGAGATCAATGCCGAGTTCGCGGCCATAGTTGATGACCATGCCGGGGTTCTGGGCCTGGTAGGTATTGAGCACCGACGGGATGTCATTCTTGGCGTGGCCGGCGGCAAACAGCATGCCGGGAATGGCCAGCACCCGCGTCACGCCCTGGCCGCGTAGGCTGTCGAGGCCCGCCGAGATCACCGGATTGCAGAATTCGAGGTAGCCGTATTCGACCGGCATATCGGGATTGCGGGCTCGCAGAGCTTCCGCGATCACCGCGAATTCACGGGCCGCATTCTGGTTGCGGCTGCCGTGACCGCAGACCATGATACCGAGTTTTTCAGCCATTGTTCTGATAGGCCTCCCTGCTTCGTTCCAACACCATGTACGAAGCGCCAGAACGCAATCGGTTCTGTGGCCATTGGGACAGCTCCGGATCTGGCCCCCTGATTGGGTCGGCCGCACCGGACTATTTTCCAGCCTGTCAAACAGGCGCCGTCGCACATCGGCAAGAGGTTTATCCAGTCGGCGCCATCAGGTCAAACCTGTTTGCGCCATTCTGTGGGTCATCCGCGCGCGAACGGCAGCGGTCGACGGCAGAGCTTTCCCGAGACGGTTTTTCATGTCGTCATGGAACCTTCGCGCATCCACGGCATTATAGGACGTCGTCCTGACCTCAAGGACCGTCCATCTGGAGAACCACACCATGTATCTGAGCCGCCCCACCCAGGCCATTTTTGTCATCGCGGTTCTGCTTGCCATTGCGGCATTGTTGATTTTCCTGAATATTCTGCCGTTTACGGCTGTTCCGTCGTTCTGGATCATGACGGCTGCCTTCGTTCTCCTGCTGCTGGGCAATCTCGTCAAAGGCATGTGATTGCTGCCGGAGCCGGGCAAACTCCGGTCGGCGGAGCGATAGACGTCAAAGAGCGCGACGATCGGGCTTTTTGTGCCATCCGGTTTGTGCCATAGGGAGCGTTCAGGCGAAGACATCCGCCTGTCGTTTTCCTCCCGGCGGACCTTTACCTTGCCCGACATCCTGTTTCATACGCTGCTCCTGCTGTTCATTGCCGCCTTCTTTGCCGGTTTCGTCGATTCGATTGCCGGCGGCGGCGGGTTGATCACCATCCCTGCCATGCTGATTGCCGGCATTCCGCCGCTGGAGACGCTCGGCACCAACAAGCTGCAATCGCAATTCGGCGCAGCATCGGCGACCATTGCCTATGCGCGGCGCGGCCATGTCGATCTGAAGGCACAATTGCCGATGGCCGCCATGGCGACGCTCGGCGGGGCGCTGGGTGCAGCCCTTGCCATCATCGTGCCCGGCGACGTGTTGCGCGCCATCATGCCCTTTCTGCTGGTCGCCATTGCGCTCTATTTCGCCCTGAAACCAAACCTCAGCGATCTCGACAGCCATCGCCGTATTTCGGCCCTGCTGTTCGGCCTGACCTTCGTGCCGCTGATCGGTTTTTACGATGGCATTTTCGGTCCCGGAACGGGATCATTCTTCATGCTGGCCTTCGTGTCGCTGGCAGGCTTTGGCATGCTGAAGGCGACGGCCCATACGAAACTTCTCAATCTCGGATCGAATGCCGGCGCGTTTCTGGTCTTCCTGTTCAGCGGCGCGGTTCTCTGGAAGATCGGCCTCTTGATGGGCCTCGGCCAGTTTCTCGGCGCCCAGGTCGGATCGCGCTTCGCGATGAAAAGCGGCGCGAAGATCATCAAGCCGCTGCTGATCGTCTCCTGCCTCGCCATGGCCATCCGGCTTCTGGCCGATCCCGCCAATCCGGTGCGGGTGTGGCTCGGCGTCTGAAACGGGCAACTTTGCAAGCTCTGCTGCTTGATCTATATTCCGATTGTTCTGACGACTGACCTCGGAGACTGTCGATGGCAAAGACGGCCCTCAATCTCGGCCCCCACTGGGAAGATTTCATCGAAGCGCAAGTGACCAGCGGACGTTACGCCTCCGCCGACGAGGTGGTGCGCGACGCGTTGCAGGGGTTGCAAGAGCGAGAGAACAAGCTCGACGTTCTGCGCCGCGAGATCGATATCGGCTGGCAGCAGGCGGAGCGCGGCGAATTTGCGGAAGATGGATTTCTCCAACGCCTTCTTGACGAAGATGTCGAACAAGAGGAGCGGTGATCCGCCGTTTCATCTCAGCCCAAAGGCGGCGGATGATCTAAGATCGATCAACCGCTACACCGGAAAGATATGGGGAAATAAACAGCGCAGGCTCTATATCGCAAAACTGAAATGGCGCATCGAATGGCTCGCGGAGAACCCTCGCTTAGGGAGACCGCGCCCCGATATTCGCGAAGGCCTTGTCTGCTTTCCAGAAGGAGAACACGTCATTTTTTACAGGATTTCCGGTGATTTCATCGAAGTGCTCGCCATATTGCACAGCCGGATGCTACCAGACGACAAACTCCGCTGATCCCTAGAACACCGCGACGACTACCGCACCGGCTCCGATCAGGGCGACACCGCCCCAGGCGGCGAGGCTGAGTTTCTCGCCGAGGAAGATCGCCGCAAAGATTGCCACGAGAACGATGGAGAGCTTGTCGATCGGCGCGACGCGGGCAGCATCGCCGAGCTTCAAGGCGCGGAAATAGGCGACCCACGACGCACCGGTCGCCAGTCCGGACAGGCAAAGGAAGATCCAGGTACGGCCGGTGATCGACGACAGCGGCTGCCACTGGCCTGTGGCGATGACGATGCCCGACAGGACGACGAAGATGATCACCGTGCGGAACAGGGTCGCCAGATCGGAATTGACGCCGGCCACGCCGACCTTGGCGAAGATCGCCGTCAGGGCGGCAAAGCCCGCCGACAGCAGCGCCCAGAAAATCCAGCTCTGGCTCATCAGAATTCGACGCCGATCTGTGCCTTGATGCCGGAGCGGAACGGGTGTTTCAGCAATTCCATCTCGGTGACCAGATCGGCGACCTCGATCAGTTCCTCCTTGGCATTGCGGCCGGTCAGGACGACATGGGTCATCTCAGGCTTTTCGGTTTTCAGGAACTCGACCACTTCTGCAATGTCGATATAGTCGTAGCGCAGCGCGATGTTGATCTCGTCGAGCAGCACCATGGCATTGCTCTCGTCGCGGATCAGGTCCTTGGCCTTGTCCCAGGCGGCTCTTGCCATCGCCACGTCGCGGGCCTTGTCCTGGGTTTCCCAGGTGAAACCCTCGCCCATGGTGTGGAATTCGCACAGGTCGGAAAAGTGCTTGAGGATCAGGTCGCGCTCGCCGGTCGACATGGCGCCCTTGATGAACTGCACGACCGCACATTTCCGGCCATGGGCGATGTGGCGGAAGATCATGCCGAAGGCCGCCGACGACTTGCCCTTGCCCTTGCCGGTATGGACGATCACCAGGCCCTTTTCGCCTGTCTTGGTCGCCATGATCTTCTCACGGGCCGCCTTCTTCTTGGCCATCTTCTCGGCGTGGCGGGCGAGATCGGCCTCGCTGCCTTGGTGTGCGTCGCTCATCGCCTTCTTCTCCTTCATGTCAACGGTAGTGATAGCGGCACGCCGCGATCTGCAGTTCCTGTGAGTCGCCTGAGCCGCTCATCCGATAGACCAACCGGTGCTCTCCGGTGATCCGCCTTGACCAGAAGCCCTGAAACTCGCCCTTCAGTGGTTCGGGTTTGCCGGTGCCGGAAAAGGGTGTCCGAAGGCACTCCCGGATCAGGACATTGATCTTGACGACCATGGCGCGATCCGCCTCCTGCCAGTGGAGATAGTCCGCCCAGGACTTCTCCGACCAGACGAGCCTCACGGCTGCTCGCCGGACAGTTGCCGTTCGGCGCCCTGCCCTGCATCGAGTTCGGCGATCGACGAGCGCAGACGTTCGGCATTGATCGGGCTGGCCAGCAGATGCAGGGTCTCGACCATGCTGTCATATTCTTCTTCCGAAAGCACGACGACCGACTTGCCCTTGCCGCGGGTGACCACCAGGGGCGCACGACTGTCGGCCACCTCATCCAGATGCGATGCGAGGTTCTGGCGAAATTCACTGACATTCACATGGGCCATCAGCATACCTCCACGTACATCTTCATGTACATCTTTTCACAGTCGGCTTCAAGCATCGGCGCCACCGCGTGCCAGCCGCGAAAGATCGAACATCGCCGAATTGCTGCGGGGCGTCCACAAGCCGCGGTCGATCGCTTCCTTGAGGCGTTCGGCCATTTCCTTCAGCGCGGCCGGGTTCTTGTCCGCCATGAAATCGCGCACCCGTTCATCAACAACAAAGGCCTGATAGACCGCCTCGAAATGGTGGTCGCGCACGGCGCCGGTGGTTGCCGAAAAGGCGAACATGTAGTCGACGGTGGCGGCGATCTCGAAAGCACCCTTGTAGCCGTGGCGCATGACGCCGTCGATCCATTTCGGATTGACGACGCGGGCGCGCACGACGCGGGCGATTTCTTCCTCAAGGCTGCGGATCACCGGCTTCTCCGGCCGGGAATGGTCGTTGTGGTAGACGCTGGGGCGTTTGCCGGCGACAAACTCGATCGCCGCGGTCATGCCGCCTTCGAACTGGTAATAGTCGTCGCTGTCGAGCAGATCATGTTCGCGATTGTCCTGGTTCTGCACCACGGCCTCGACAGACCGCAGGCGCTCCTCGAACAGGCCGCGCTCGGCATTGCCTTCGCTGCCGGCGCCATAGGCATAGGAGCCCCAGACGAGATAGGCCTCGGCCAGATCGGCGCGGTTCTGCCAGCCCTTTTCGTCGATCAGTGCCTGCAGGCCGGCGCCATAGGCACCCGGCTTGGATCCGAAGACCCGGTAGCCGGCGCGGCGGGCAGCGTCCGCGTCGCTCAGGCCCTTCTGGATCAGATACGCCGTCTCGGTCCGCATGCGGGCGGCGATCGGGTTGTCGGCATCGTCCTCGTTAAGCGTCCCGACCGCCCGCACCGCCTTGTCGAACAAAGCGATCTGCTCGGGAAAGGCATCGCGGAAGAAGCCGGAGATGCGCAGGGTGACATCGACGCGCGGCCGGCTGAGCATCGCCTGCGGCAGGATCTCGAAACCGGTGACGCGGCGCGAGGCCATGTCCCACAGCGGCTTGACGCCGATCAGCGCCAGAGCCTGCGCTATGTCGTCGCCGCCGGTGCGCATGTTGGACGTGCCCCAGGCGGTGATGCCGAGCGAGGTCGGCCATTCGCCATGGTCCTGGGCATAACGGATGACCAGCAGTTCGGCGGATTTCTTGCCCAGTTCATAGGCCGCCGGCGTCGGCACGGCGCGGCTGTCGACCGAGTAGAAATTGCGGCCGGTCGGCAGCACGTCCGGGCGGCCACGGGTCGGCGCACCGGAGGGGCCGGGCGCCACGAAGCAGCCGTCAAGCCCGGTCAGCAGGCCGGCGATTTCGGCAGGCCCGGAGCGGACAATCGATGGTTTGAGCCGCGTTTCGATCTCGTCGAGCACGGCGCGGGTCTGTTGCCAGTCGTCGGGGCACGCCAGCGTTCCGTCCACCAGCCTTGCTGCCAGACGCTCGATACGCTCGACGGTGTCGCCCTGGGTGCGCCAGGGGGCGTCGGAGAGAGCGGCGAGGATCTGCGGTTTCGGGCCGGTCCACGGATCGGACATGGTGCAGTCGAGGGGGTCGAAATCAGCGGCGCTGTCGGAAAGTTCCCCCTCTGGCCTGCCGGCCATCTCCCCCACAAGGGGGGAGAAAACCCGCGGCTTACCGTGGGTTTCGACGGCAGCGTCAGGCTCGAGCGGAAGCCCCTCCCCCTTGTGGGGAGGGGTTGGGGAGGGGTTTTCCTTCGCAAGGAAATCCCCCGCAATCGCCCGCTGCAAGCTCTGGTCGCCGCCCTGCCCCAAGGCCCGCGGGACACGGGCCAGCGCCACGGTCAGGTCGGTCAGCAAGCGGCCCTCCGGCGCCAGGCCGAAAATGTGCAGCCCGTCGCGGATCTGCATTTCCTTGAGGTCGCAGAGATAGGCGTCGAGCTTTTCGAGCGCCGTATCCTCCGCCTCGCCCTTGGCGATGCCTGCATCCTGGTCGAGGCCGATATCGGCAATCAGATCGAGGATCTGCTTCTTCAGCAGGCGCAGCCGCCTGGGATCGCCGCCGGCGGCCTCATAATATTCGTCGACCAGCGCCTCCAGATCCTTCAGCGGCCCATAACTCTCGGCGCGGGTCAGCGGCGGCGTCAGGTGATCGATGATGACAGCCGCCGTGCGGCGCTTGGCCTGCGTGCCTTCGCCGGGATCGTTGACGATGAAGGGATAGAGATGCGGCAGCGGCCCGAGGATGGCTTCGGGATAACAGGTCTCAGACAGCGCCAGCGCCTTGCCCGGCAGCCATTCCAGATTGCCGTGCTTGCCCATGTGGATCACCGCATGGACATCCATCTTCGTCCGCAGATAGGCGTAGAAGGCGAGATAACCGTGCGGCGGCACCAGATCCGGAGAATGATAGGTTTCCTTGGGATCGATATTGTAGCCACGGGCCGGCTGAATGCCGACGACGACATTGCCGAAGCGCGACAGCGGCAGGGCAAAGCACCCGTCCAGAAAGAATGGATCGGTCGGGGGATCGCCCCAACGGGCGGTAATCGTATCCTGAACAGATCCGGGAAGAGATTCGAAGAAGCTAATATAATCGTTGAATGAAAGGGTTTCGCGGATCTCGCGGCCGTGGGTCGCCGCATTGGTCGGACCGGCCATCAGATGGTTGATCAGCGCATCGCCATCGGCGGGCAGATCGCCGACCGCATAGCCGGCGGATTGCATGGCGCGCAATACCTCGATCGTGCCGGCCGGCGTATCGAGGCCGACGCCATTGCCGAGGCGGCCGTCGCGGTTGGGGTAGTTGGCGAGGATCACAGCGACCCTGCGCTCTGGCGGTGCTGCCTTGCGCAGGCGCGCCCAGTTGGCGGCGAGCCTGGCTACAAAAGCACAACGGTCGGCATCCGGGGCGTGGGTGACGATATTGGCTTCGACGCGGGCATCGAAACGGGCAGCGGCCTTGAAGGAGACGGCGCGGGTCATGACGCGACCATCGACCTCCGGCAGCGCCACGTTCATGGCGAGGTCGCGGGCAGAGAGCCCCTGCGAGGACGCGGCCCAGGCCTCGCGGGTCGAGCTCGAAAACAGCGCCTGCAGCACGACCGCGCCGCCCTCGTCGAGAACGGTCGAGATGCGCCTGGCGCCGGGGGCCGAGACGGCAAAGCCGGTGGCGTTGACCACTACGGTCGGCGGCGCTTCGGCAAAGATGGCCCGCAGTGTCTCGACGGACACGGCATCCTTGAGGCTGGAGACGAACACCGGCAGGGCGATCAGTCCCTCGGCCCGCAGCGCCTCGATCATTGCCTCCACCGGCCTGGTCTCGCCGCTTTGCACGAGGGCGCGGTAGAAGCAGAGGGCGATGATGGGGGCTGGCGTGTGTTCACCCCCCTCTGGCCTGCCGGCCATCTCCCCCTCAAGAGGGGAGATCGACTCGCGGCAGGCGTTCCCAGCTTCATCGGGCACCATGCCTTCAGAAACCCTTTCCACAAATGCCAGCTCTGGAGGTGGCGTGGCGTGGTTTCCGCGTCCGATCTCCCCCCTTGAGGGGGAGATGGCCGGCAGGCCAGAGGGGGGTATCATTGGATCCCGCGACAAGGCCCCAGGATGGGCCGTTTGCCCAGCGGGGAGAAGGTGGCCCGAAGCGGCAGGCGCAACATGTTGCGCCGGGAATGAGGGGGCAACGGCCACAAGGCCTTTCCACTCCTCCACCCCGACCACGCCCCTGCCCGGCCACCAGATGCCGGCTTTCAGCAATGGCGCTGCCGGCTGCGGGCGGTCGCCGTGGCCGATCAAGGCTGCGGCATAGTCGGTGAAAGCCCGTGCATTGGCGTCGCCACCCTCGATCAGGTAGGACCACAAGGCGGCGAGGTCTTCGGGAGAGACCGTCGAAAACGCGGCAAGCCCCTCGTCCGGCTTGTCGTCGCCGGGCAGCACGGCGATCGCCGCGCCCGAGCGGCGGGCCGCCGCATGCAGGGCCTCCAGCGCATAGTGGAAATAGCTGGCGCCGCCCAGTGCCCGCACCACGATCAGCCGGGCATGGCGCGCCGTGCGCTCGACATAGGTGTCGACCGACATCGGATGCTTCAGGCTCATCAGGCTTGCCAGCCGAAAGCTCGGGCCTTCGGCGCGGGCAGCCACGGCTGCGGCGATGGCCGCAAGCTCGGTATCGGCCGCCGACAGGAAGAGAATGTCGCCCGGCGTCTGGCCGAGGTCGATCGCCTCTTCGCCGTCGGCAATCGAACCTTTCTGGGCGAGCAGCAGGTGCATGGATCAGACCGCCTTCTCGACGGCCTCGACCACAGCTGCAAAATCCCAGTCATGCAGGCCGATCACCACCAGGCGGGTCTCGCGCTTTTCGCCCGAGGTCCAGGGCCGGTCGAAATAGGTGTCGATGCGGCTGCCGACGGCCTGGATCACCAGACGCATCGGCTTGCCGGGCACGTCGATGAAGCCCTTCAGGCGCAGGATGTCGTGGGTCTCGATGACCGGCACCAGCCGGTCGACAAAGGCTGCGGGATCGGCGATCGAACCGAGCTTCAGCACGAAGCTTTCGAATTCGTCGTGATCGTGATGATGGTCATGGGCCTCGCCGCTGTCGTGCAGCGCCTCATGTTCCAGCTCGTGATGGGACTTGCGGTTGTCGATATCGTCTTCGGAACCGGCTCCGAGACCCAGCAGCACCATCGACGGCACCTCGCCATTGCGGGCTTCCACCATGGTCGGCTTGCGCTTGACGCGGGCGCTCACTTCGGCGCGCACGGCAGCAATGCCGGCAGCGTCGAGCAGATCGGTCTTGTTGAGCACGATCAGGTCGGCGCAGGTCAACTGGTCCTCGAACAGTTCCTCGATCGGGCTGTCATGGTCGAGGCTGTCGTCCTCGGCGCGTTGCGTCGCCACCTTGTCGTGATCGTCGGCGAACCGGCCGGCGGCCACCGCGGCACTGTCGACCACGGTGATGACTCCGTCGACGGTGACGCGGGTGCGGATATCCGGCCAGTTGAAGGCAGTGACCAGCGGCTGCGGCAAAGCCAGGCCCGAGGTCTCGATGACGATATGATCCGGCAGCACGCCGCGCTCCAGAAGCTTCTGCATGGTCGGAATGAAATCGTCGGCCACCGTGCAGCAGATGCAGCCATTGGTCAGCTCGATAATGTCGTCCTCGGTGCAATTGTCGGCACCGCAGCCCTTCAGCACGTCGCCATCGACGCCGAGATCGCCGAATTCGTTGATGATCAGCGCGATCTTCTTGCCGCCGGCATTCATCAGCATGTTGCGGATGATGGTCGTCTTGCCGGCGCCCAAAAAGCCGGTGATGACGGTGGCGGGGATTTTCGATTGCAGCATTGGTTCAACCCTTCATTTTCAGCGGCAATCCGGCCGCGACGAAATAGACATTGGTCGCCTGTTCGGCGACGATCTGGTGCAGGCGCCCGGCGTGATCGCGAAAGGCGCGCGCCATGGCGTTGTCGGGCACGATGCCGAGCCCGACTTCGTTGGAGACGAGGATGACGGTCGCCTTCAGGCCCGGCAGCAGCGCCGCCAGTGCGGCACTGTCTGCGGCGACATCGCGCTCCTCCATCATCAGATTGGTGACCCACAGCGTCAGACAATCGACCAGCACGACGCGGCCCGGAGCATCGATGCGGGTCAGCGTCTCGGTGAGCGCCAGCGGTTCCTCATGGGTGGTCCAGCCGCGCCCAGTGCGATCAGCCTTGTGCTGCGCGATACGATCCCGCATTTCGTCGTCGAAGGCGCGGCCGGTGGCGATATAGTGGCGCTCGAGCCCGGCCTCGATGGCAAGGCCCTCGGCGAAACGGGATTTGCCCGAACGGGCGCCTCCCAGCACCAGGAGGCTGCGGTGTGCTGTGTTTTCCATGGCTCAGTCGTCGGCGCCAGGGGCGGCATAGAGGCCACCGGAGCGCGGCGCGAAGGCCGGCCATGGGGTCGGCTGCCATTTGCCTTCAGGGTCGGCGAGCGAATTTTCTGACGCAGCACGGTCGGTCGACGGACCTGTCGAGCCCGTCACGACGGAATCGGCAGGCTCGGCAAAGCCGCGCGGAAACAGGGCGAAGCCCAGCCCGGCGAGCACAAGGACAGCTGCGGATATGAGGGTCACATGAGTATAGGAAAGGGTCATGCGAACGCCTCCGGTCGCGGAGCGCCTGCGCAATCACAAGAGCCGGAATACCGGCCGGCGCGGGACAGTCCTGTCCCGTTGAAACGATCTGTCGCCACGCCAACCTCCGTGCAGGCAACGGGGAAAACTCCCCCAGTCTTGGGCATGTGCCCGGCACGAAAGGCAGGTCTCCTGGCTCGCAGCTTCAGGCGCTTGAGCCGGACGAATGACGTCGATGACATCAGTTCCTCCGGCTAGACGCCAGCGGGTCTTTCTCGCCTTCCCGGAGTGTCTGGCTTTGCGAAAAGGTGGACGATTCGTAGATGATAGAGGCGTCCAGCCCCGGCAGATCGCATGGCCACTCCAGTGGCTTTTCCTTCCGTGATCGCCGCGCCCCTGCCCGCACCAGGCGGACGATCGGCAACGCGACGGTGTCAAAAGGACGAAAGACCCTCGCTGTTCTACAGTCGCGGGGTCGGCTACTTCCGGCATGCCCGGATTGGGTCCATGCCGTCGTATTCCCTTTTGCTTCCCGATCCGCATCACACGGGTTCGGAAACCATTCGTAACTCCAGAAATAGGCGCAAGGCCGCGTGAAGTCAATCAATCGCGGCTGGCGTTCACGGCTGCGCCGGCGGGCAGGCCTGCCCTTGCGCGCTCTTGCAGTCGACCGTTTTGGACGGACCGCGCCTCGACAGGTCGATGGTCGCCAGCGCGCCCTCTTCGGTATTGGTTCCGGGCGAAACCGCACCGGTCTGTGGGGCTGGCCCTGGGGCTTCGGGCGAGACTTCCACGCCGCCATCGATCGGTGCAGGCACAGGCTCGACCGTAACCGGCGCCGGGTTTGCCGCCGCATCCGGCACGTCGGGCGACGTGACCGGCCGAACCGTGGCGGCCCTTGCCCTTGGCGGCTTCGGCAGCGACGGCGTGGTCAGCGAGAAGGCATAACGCACCCGTGCCGCGATCTCTTCAGCGAGGCTCTCCTCGGCCATCAGCGGATTCTCGCTGGTGCTGTAAACGTCGAACACGCCGGTTGCGATGGTCTCGCCATTCTCCACCGAAATGGCGGAAACGCGGAACCTTGCCTCATTCAGCCGGCGGCCGATGCCGGTGCCAACGGCATAGTTTTCGACGCGAACCGCCAGAACGACGCGCGGCAAAGGCTCCGGCCGGCGTGTCGCGCCGATCGATGCGGAGATGCGCCGGTCGATCCCGGCAATCAGCACGGGCGAGACGCGCGAATCGGCGATGACGGAGATATCGCGGACATCATAGTAAAGCGGCCGTTCGATCGGGCGGCGGTTGAACACGCTGCAGGAGGCCAGCAGCACGCAGGCGACGAGCACGACGACAGCTTGAACGATGCGGCAAACCATGGCGATCTTCCCCGACGGCGCGATGAGGTTGCCGCGAAGTTTCGCCTGTTATGGTTAGCGAAGGATTAACCGTTGCGCGGTTGGCGTCACTTCGCCGGCCGCAGGGCGTTGAAAAGCCGGGCCGCCGCGTCGATATCCCTATAACGCGCCACCCGGCGGGCCTGCGCTTCCATATCGGCACCCCAATGCTCGTCGGTCCAGTCCTCGTCGAGATGGGCAATCTGCCAGATCTCGTCGAGCGACAGATGCTGATCGGCAAAGGCCAAAGCCAGCATCGCCGAGCCGGTCATGGCGGTCACCACATGCAGGCTCGCCAGTTCGAACGGCGTCGCATAGCGCGACAGCGCATGGCGGAAAGCCGCAATGGCGTCCTCCGGCTGCGCCTGGTGGACGATACCGGAGGCCCGGATGAAACGGGCGCCGTGGGTGGTCGCCAGCCACTCCAGGACCGGGTCCCAGGCCTGCGCCTGACGATCGACCAGTTCCTGCGGTGTCTCGGCGCGGTAGCACAACAGGTCGTTGCCGGCATAGCGAACGATATCGGCGAACACGTCATCGGCCTGGTCGGCAATCGCGTCGATGGCGGTATTGGCAAGCCGCGTCACCGGCATGGTGGCGGGCTCGATGATCTCGCCCTGGGCGCGCCATTCGGCAGCCACCAGTTCGGCCGCTGCGGCATTCGGCAGCGTCAGGGTCTTCTTGGCCGGCGTCTTGACGCTGCGGCCATCAAGCCGCACCGACACGCGATCGGCCTCGGGCTCCATGCTGACGACGGTATAGAACCGCTTGATCTGCGGCTTCTTCATCTGGATCTGCGCCCGGCGCACGGGATCGGCATCGCTCAGTTCGGGGCCAAGATCGCTCAGGATGTCGCGCATCGACTTTGCCTCAGTTCAGGTGGGTCAGGATATCGGCCGGGTGATCGACGATCACGTCGGCACCGGCCGTCTGCAATTGATCGACGGAGGCATAGCCCCAGGAGACACCGAGCGCCCTGGCGCCGGCCGCCTTGGCCATCTGCATGTCATAGATCGCATCGCCGACGACGATAGTGTCGGCGGCATCCATGCCCGTCTCGTCGCAACATTCGGTCACCATGGCCGGATGGGGCTTGGAGGGGCAATCGTCCGCGGTGCGCGACACGATGAAATGCGGCTTGAAGCCGTGGCCGTTCAGCACCAGATCCAGCCCGCGCCGGGATTTGCCGGTCACCGCGCCGATCAGAATGTCATCCCGTGCGGCAAGCGTCGAGATGAGGTCTGCGATGCCGTCGTAGAGGCTCTCCTCATAGCCGGCTTCGGCGCGCACGGTGGGGAAGAACGACTTGTAACAGGCCATCATCTGCACCGCTTCGTCATCGGCATGCGGCTTGCCCAGCATGCGGGCAATGGCAATGTCGAGGGTCAGGCCAATGATCGACTTGGTGCTCTCCATGGTCGGCCTGGTATGGCCGAACTGCGCAAAGGTGCGCACCATCACTTCGTGAATAAGGGCGGCGCTGTTGACCAGCGTGCCGTCGCAATCGAACAGAACAAGCTTCATTCGTCGTCCCTGCGGCCATTTTCCATATCGAGGCCCAGAAGGTTCCAGCTCTGCACCATATGGGGCGGCAGCGGCGCGGTGATTTTCAGGCGCCCGCCGTCCGGATGAGGAATATCGATATGGCGGGCATGGAGATGCAGACGCTTCTGCATGCCGCCCGGGAAATCCCAATTGTGGTCTTCGTCGAAATATTTCGGGTCGCCGATGATCGGGTGGCCGATATGCAGGGCGTGGACACGCAGCTGGTGGGTGCGGCCGGTATAGGGCTCCATCTCCAGCCAGGCGAGGCTCTGCGCCGCGGTTTCGAGAACGCGGTAATAGGAAATGGCATGGTCGGCGCCGTCTTCGCCGTGCCGGGCGATGCGCATGCGGTCGCCTTCGTCGGTCTGGTCCTTCACCAGCCAGGTGGAGATCTTGTCCTCGTGCTTGCGCGGCACGCCCTTGACCAGCGCCCAATAGGTCTTCTTGGTGTCGCGTTCGCGAAATGCGGCGGTGAGCTTCTGGGCAGCGCCACGGGTGCGGGCCACCACCAGCACGCCCGACGTGTCGCGGTCGAGGCGGTGGACCAGACGCGGCTTTTCGCCCTTGCGGCTGGTCCAGGCTTCCAGCATCTGGTCGATGTGACGGTTGAGGCCCGATCCGCCCTGCACGGCAAGGCCGGCCGGCTTGTTCAGCACGATGACCTTTTCATCCTCATGCAGCAGCATGCGCGACAGCAATTCGTGGTCGCCGGCATGTTTCAGGTCGTGACCGGCAATCGGGCCGCCGCCCTTGGCATCGACATCCATCGGCGGAATGCGCACCACCTGGCCCGGTTGCACGCGGGCATCTGTCTTGACGCGGCCGCCATCGACGCGCACCTGGCCGGAGCGCAGCAGCTTCTGCAGCGGGCCGAAGCCGAGGCCCGGATAGTGCACCTTGAACCAGCGGTCGAGGCGCATGCCGGCCTCGTCCTCGTTCACCGTGATATGCTCTATGCCCGCCATGATAACTCTTTCAAAATCCGCTCGGCGCCCCGCGCCTTCCGTCCAGAACTGCAGCCTCTAGAGCATTTTGGCCGCAAGGGGAAACAGGAACCTATAAAAAACGCCCGGTTACGCGTCACGAAAGCCGGAATCTGTCAGAAAAACTGCCGGCCAAGCGCCAATCCCGCGATCACCGCAGCAATGGCGAGCGTGACGCTGCCGACGACATAGGCCAGCGCCCATGTGGACGCACCGCGTTCGATAAGCGTAATCGCATCGAGCGAAAAGGCGGAAAACGTCGTGAAGCCACCGAGAAAGCCGGTGATCAGCAGCAGGCGCAGTTCCGGCGAGGCGGAAAACTTGCGCGCCACCATTTCGGCAAACAGGCCGATCACGAAGGACCCCACGATATTGACGATGAAGGTGCCCCAGGGCAAAGCGGTGCCGAAGGCCCTGATCGTCCAGGCGCCCACGGCATAACGCGCAACGGATCCGACCGCGCCACCGGCGGCGACAAGAAGCATATGATTCATGGCTCAGTGCTTAGCCGAAATCTCAGCCTGCGCCAAGGCCGCAACCGAGCGAATGCACCCGGCTATCACGACTTGGCGTTGCTGACGAAATCGACGGTGAACGCGTCGAGTGCCGCCCAGTCGGTGAACTCGTGATCGTGGCCGACATCGGTCGGGGCGCCTTCGCGCTCGGCCATGCGCTTCATCATCCAGCGCTTGAAGAAGTCGTATTCGGTGAAGCGTAGGGCGCCGGCCGCGTGATGCACGGCACCCGGCATCCAGCCGGACTGCGCCATCAGGGCGTCGGGGAAATGCAGTGCTTCCTCCCGTTCGGCGGCATCGTCACTGCGGATGAACAGCGACACCGAGACGAAGGCGTTCGGGACTGAGGCGAGCCAGTCCTTTTCCCGCTCGACGAAATCCACAAACGGCGCCGGATAACGCCCGGCATGGATCGGCGCGCAGAGGATGGCGGCATCGGGGCGCTCCAGCGCATATTCGGCCATGGAGGCGACATTGAACAGCGCCGCACGCTCGCCAGCCTTTTCGACCTGCGCGGCGATATGCTCGGCGATCTTGCGCGTCTGGCCCTCGATACTGGTATAAGCGACAAGAATGGTCATGAATTCCTCCTCCTCGGCCCGGACCGCCCTGCGATGCCCGGCATTGCCGGCCGTCAGCGCCGCCCCCTCACCCAATTGCGCCAAGGTTGAACAATTTTCGACCTTTGGCAAGACGGACAGCCGGTCCATTGGTCGACTGCGTCATTGTGATCCTTCGCTAAAAATCGAATAAAACTTAAACGTGCAGTTTAAAGGTGCTTCCATTCATGAAGTATATATTACTTTTATGACAATGGGCTGGTGATCCACATGACACAGGTACTGACCGTCTCCGCAACCACTGCCGGCTATGCAACCGACTTGCTGAAGCCGCAACAAAAAGCCGTGCGCGACAGTATCGTTGAGCAGGAAACGCGGATTATCGCCGAGAAGGTCGCCAAGAGCGATGACTATTCTTTGCGCGCGCTCCTCAATGTGATCCAGCCGCCGGCGCTCGCGCTCTATTTCCTGACCGCCAGCCAGCAGAACAACCAGCAAGCGACGCTTCAACAGACGCTGGAAGCCTATCGCAACTCCGCAGCCTGATTCCTCCCGGACGAAAGAACGCCGGGACTGCCATGAGGCGGTCCCGGCGCTTTTATATGTCCCTTTTCCGTCGACTGGTCTTACTTGCCCTTGGCGGGGCCGATCGGCAGGACCAGATCGACCGTCCCGGCCTTTTCGAAGGTCAGCTTGAGGTCGACCGTTTCGCCTTCGACGAAGGGCTTCTTGACGTCCATAAACATCAGGTGCAGGCCACCCGGCTTCAGTTCGACCGTGGTCCCGGCCGGCACCGCGACACCGTCATTCAACTGGCGCATCTTCATCACGTCGTTCTGCATCACCATTTCATGGATCTCGACACGGCCGGCGGACGGCGATTCGGCCGACACCAGCCGGTCGTCGGCAGCGCCGGCATTGTGAATGGTCACGAAACCGCCACCAACCGGCTGGCCTGGCAGCATGGCCCTGGTGAAGCCGCCCGACAGTTCGACATCGCCGATCTTGGCCGGCGCCATGCCGCCCGGATCGCTCACGGCCATGCCAGCGCCCTGCATGTTGCCATGCATATTGCCATGCATCATCTGATGGCCGCCCTGTGTGTCCTCGGCAGCGGCGACCGTCAAGACCGGCGCGGGGCTCTTCAGGGAATGCGGATCGGTCCCGGCCGGAGCGATTTCATCCCAGGCGACCTTGCCGTCGGTTCCGCACAGCTGCGTCGTGACGAACGGCAGCGCCGAGCCGCCTTCGATGCCCGAAACTTTGCCGTAGACCGTGAACGTATCGTAGAAGCCGTCCGGCAAATCGCCGTTCTTCCAGCGGATTTCGACCGCACCCGATGTGATCGCCTTGCCGTGATTGTCGTAGCTCTTCTTGTAGTCGCCGGTGATCACTTCCAGCTCCCAGCCGGCCTTCGGCATCGGCTTGGCGCTGATAAAACCCTCGGGCAGCTTGATCTGCACTTCATTGGTCGCCTTGCCGTCGCAGCCATGCGGCACCTGCAGGACGGCGGCGACATAACCCTCGGGCTTGACCTCGCCATTGGCAAAGGTGGCGTGGGCCAAGGCGGCGCTGGCGGCAGACGAGGCGAGCAGCGAGACGGCTGCGAATTTCAAAACGGAATTCATGGTGTTTTCTCCTGACCAGGTCCATGCGACGCATGTCCGGGCCTGCCGATCGACGGCGGATCTTGTGGATTGTTTTTCGACGAAGATCAGGAGATCGAAGGCGGTCCACGCGACCGCGGGCGGTCGACCGCAAGTGCTACCGGAACATCCGACGGGGTCGCGGCACTGTTGAGAAGGCTTGCAAAGGAGGACAGCAGCCAGCCATTGGGATCCGGGGTCGGCAGCAGGGCCGAGGCCGACAGCATGCAGGCTTCGCAGAACTGCGTGGCCAGCGGATGCTTGGTGCCGGCCTCACTGACGCAAAGATCGGCATAGGTGCCGTCGGGCAATTGCAGCGACACGGTTTCAAACGCGGCTGCCATGACCTGCGGCGGCTTGTGGGCGAAGGCCAGTGACAGGAGTGCGACCGCACAGAGCGTGCGCAGCAATCCCGACCAAACCTTGTTGACAGCCCGCATGAAAGTCCTCCGCTCGGCGATCTCGTGCATAGACGCAATCGATCCGAAAATCAAAGCCCTGTTGCTTCTCGCAACCGACAATGATGCGGTTGCCACCCTCGCACTTTGTCGCAGGACAAACAGGGCGGCACTTTTGATTTCCCTTGTGCCTTGCGACAAAAAATTGCTTCGCAACGACACTTGCCTCTTGCCAAGCCGGGGGTGAGCCCGATAATGGCAGCCAACCTTGTAGGGAGAAACCGGTTCACTCCGGTGCCGAAGGAGCAACCGCCCCGGAAACTCTCAGGCAAAAGGACCACAAGGTGCCGACAGGACTCTGGAGAGAGGTCTTTCCTGCCATGGAAAGGCCGCGCCGAAGGGATAACAATCTCAGGCAAACGGACAGAGGGGGCTCATGAACCGGGCGTAACCGCGCCCAAAACTGAGCCCGCGCTTGAGCGCAAAAACCGGAGGCGTTTCGTGAACGACAGTTCCTCGAACGACACCCCTGCCCTGAAGAAAACACCTCTTTACGACCTTCACCTGTCGCTCGGCGCCCGCATGGTGCCGTTTGCCGGCTATGACATGCCGGTGCAATATCCGCTCGGCGTGCTGAAGGAGCATCTCCATACCCGCGAAAAGGCCGGGCTGTTCGACGTGTCCCATATGGGCCAGGTGATCATCCGTCCGAAATCCGGCGATATCACGGACGCCGCACTGGCACTCGAAAGCCTGGTGCCCGTCGATATCCTCGGCCTCAAGCAGGGCCGTCAGCGCTACGGCTTTTTCACCAACGAGGACGGCGGCATTCTCGACGACCTGATGATCACCCATCGCGGCGACCATCTGTTCGTCGTCGTCAATGCCTCCTGCAAGGAGGCCGATCTGGCCCATCTGCAGGCGCATCTTTCCGACCGTTGCGACATCGAGCTTCTCGACGACCGGGCGCTCTTGGCGCTGCAGGGACCGAAGGCGGAGCGGGTGATCGCCGAGCTCTGGGCAGGCATCGTGCAGATGAAATTCATGGATGTGCGCGACCTCGCCCTGCACGATGTCGACTGCATCGTGTCGCGGTCCGGCTATTCCGGCGAGGACGGCTTTGAAATCTCCGTGCCGGCCGATCGCGCCGAGGAAATCGCCAAAGCGCTGCTCGGCCATCCCGACTGCGAGGCGATCGGGCTGGGTGCCCGCGACTCGCTGCGGCTCGAAGCCGGCCTCTGCCTTTACGGCAACGACATCGACACCACGACGACGCCGGTCGAGGCCGGCCTTGAATGGGCGATCCAGAAGGCGCGCCGCACCGGCGGCGGCCGCGCCGGCGGTTTTCCGGGCTCTGCCCGCATCCTGTCGGAACTCGACCAGGGTGCCACCCGCCGCCGCGTCGGGCTGAAGCCGGACGGCAAGGCGCCGGTGCGCGCCCATGCGCCGCTCTTTGCCGACGAGCAGGGCACGCAGCCGATCGGCGAGGTCACCTCGGGCGGCTTCGGCCCCTCCGTCGAAGGCCCTGTCGCCATGGGCTATGTGCCGATGGCCCTGTCTGCGCCGGGCACATCCGTCTTTGCAGAGGTCCGCGGCAAGTACCTGCGGATGACCGTCACCGCCCTTCCCTTCATCACGCCGACCTACAAGCGTTAAACGAACGTCCGGAGAGAACACATGCTGAAATTTACCGCCGAACATGAATGGCTGAAGATCGAAGGCGATATCGCCACCGTCGGCATCACGACCCATGCCAGCGAGCAGCTGGGCGACCTGGTCTTCGTCGAACTGCCGGAGGTCGGCGCGACATTTGCCAAAGCCGACAATGCCGCAACCGTGGAATCGGTCAAGGCGGCCTCGGATGTCTATTGTCCGCTGGACGGCGAGATCGCGGAAGTGAACCCGGCCATCGTCGACGATCCGGCGCTGGTCAATTCCGATCCGCAGGGTGCCGGCTGGTTCTTTAAGCTAAAACTTAAGAACGTCGCCGATGCCGATGCATTGCTTGATGAATCTGCCTACAAAGAGCTGATCGCATGACCTCGCCCACCGAATTCCAGTTCACCGATTACCAGCCTTACGACTTTGCCAATCGCCGCCATATCGGCCCTTCGCCGGTCGAAATGGACGAGATGTTGCAGGTCATCGGCTATGACAGCCTCGACGCGCTGGTCGATGCGACCGTGCCGGGCTCGATCCGCCAGACCACGCCGCTGGTCTGGGGGGCCGCGATGACCGAGCGCGAGGCGCTCGACGCGATGCGCGAGACGGCCAACAAGAACAAGGTCCTGACCTCGCTGATCGGCCAGGGCTATTACGGCACGATCACCCCGCCGGTCATCCAGCGCAATATCCTGGAAAATCCGGCCTGGTACACGGCCTATACGCCGTACCAGCCCGAGATTTCGCAAGGCCGCCTGGAGGCGCTCTTGAACTTCCAGACGATGATCACCGATCTGACCGGCCTCGACGTCGCCAATGCCTCGCTGCTCGACGAGGCGACCGCTGCCGCCGAAGCCATGGCGATGGCCGAGCGCGTCGCGAAATCCAAGGCAAAAGCCTTCTTCGTCGACGAGAACTGCCATCCGCAGACCATCGCCGTGATCCAGACCCGCGCCGCCCCGCTCGGTTGGCAGGTGATCGTCGGCAATCCGTTCACCGATCTCGACCCGGTCGACGTGTTTGGGGCGATCTTCCAGTATCCGGGCACCCATGGCCATGTCGGCGATTTCACGGGTCTCATCGCCCGCCTGCACCAGACCGGCGCGATTGCAACCCTTGCCGCCGATCCGCTGGCGCTGACGCTTTTGACCTCGCCCGGCGACATGGGCGCCGACATCGCCATCGGCTCGACCCAGCGCTTCGGCGTGCCGGTCGGTTATGGCGGGCCGCATGCCGCCTATATGGCCGTCAAGGATGCCTACAAGCGCTCCATGCCGGGCCGTCTCGTCGGTGTCTCCGTCGATGCGCGCGGCAACCGCGCCTATCGCCTGTCGCTGCAGACCCGCGAACAGCATATCCGCCGCGAAAAGGCGACGTCGAACATCTGCACCGCGCAGGTGCTGCTGGCCGTGATGGCCTCGATGTATGCCGTGTTCCATGGGCCGAAGGGCCTGAAGGCGATTGCCCAGCAGGTGCACCAGAAGACCGTCCTGCTGGTCAAGGGCCTGGAGAAACTCGGCCTTGTCGTCGAGCCGAAAACCTTCTTCGACACGGTGACGCTGGATGTCGGCCATATGCAGGGCCTGATCCTGCGGGCCGCCGTTGCCGAAGGCGTCAACCTGCGCCGCGTCGGCACCACCAGGATCGGCATCAGCCTCGACGAGCGGACCCGCCCGGCGACGCTGGAAGCGGTCTGGCGGGCCTTTGGCGGCGATTTCAAGGTTGCCGATTTCGACCCGGAATACCGCCTGCCGCAGGACCTGTTGCGCAAGAGCGAGTATCTGACCCATCCGATCTTCCACATGAACCGCGCCGAAAGCGAGATGACCCGCTATATCCGCCGGCTTTCCGACCGGGATCTGGCGCTCGACCGCTCGATGATCCCGCTCGGCTCCTGCACGATGAAACTGAATGCGACAGCGGAAATGCTGCCGATCACCTGGCCGGAATTCGCCGATATCCATCCGTTCGCCCCCGTCGACCAGGCGCTCGGCTACAAACAGATGATCGACGACCTCTCGGAAAAGCTCTGCCAGGTCACCGGCTATGACGCCATTTCCATGCAGCCGAATTCGGGCGCGCAAGGGGAATATGCGGGCCTGCTGACCATCCGCAACTATCATCTCGCGCGCGGCGATACTCATCGCACCGTCTGCCTGATCCCGACCTCGGCGCATGGTACCAATCCGGCCTCGGCGCAGATGGCCGGCATGACGGTCATTCCGGTCAAGGCCCGCGACAATGGCGACGTCGATCTCGACGATTTCCGCGCCAAGGCTGAAGCACATGCGGCCAACCTCTCCTGCTGCATGATCACCTATCCCTCGACGCACGGCGTGTTCGAGGAGACGGTCAAGGAGATCTGCGAGATCGTCCATGCCCATGGCGGCCAGGTCTATCTCGACGGCGCCAACATGAATGCCATGGTCGGCCTGTCGCGGCCGGGCGATATCGGCTCGGATGTCAGCCATCTCAACCTGCACAAGACCTTCTGCATCCCGCATGGCGGCGGCGGTCCCGGCATGGGTCCGATCGGCGTCAAGGCGCATCTGGCGACCCACCTGCCCGGCCATCCGACCACCGACGGCCGCCCCGGCGCCGTGTCGGCTGCGCCTTACGGTTCGCCGTCGATCCTGCCGATCTCCTGGTCCTATTGCCTGATGATGGGCGGCGAAGGCCTGACCCAGGCGACCAAGGTGGCGATCCTCAACGCCAACTATATCGCCGCCCGGCTGAAGGGCGCCTATGCGGTGCTCTATACCTCCAAGGCCGGACGCGTCGCGCACGAGTGCATCATCGACACCCGGCCGCTGGTCGAAAGTGCCGGCGTCACGGTCGACGATGTCGCCAAGCGGCTGATCGATTGCGGCTTCCACGCCCCGACCATGAGCTGGCCGGTGGCCGGCACGCTGATGATCGAGCCGACGGAATCGGAAACCAAGGCCGAGCTCGACCGGTTCTGCGCGGCGATGCTGGCGATCCGCTCGGAAGCGCAGGCGATCGAGGACGGCACCCTGCACCGCACCGACAATCCGCTGAAGAATGCCCCGCATACGGTGGAAGACCTGGTCGGCGAGTGGAACCGGCCCTATAGCCGCGAACAGGCCTGCTTCCCGCCCGGCGCCTTCCGGGTGGACAAATACTGGTCGCCGGTCAACCGCGTCGACAATGTCTACGGCGACCGCAACCTCGTCTGCACCTGCCCGCCGATGAGCGAGTATGCCGAGGCCGCGGAGTAAGGCCCCCCTTTCCTTCTCCCCGCTCGCGGGGAGAAGGTGCCCGAAGGGCGGATGGGGGGCGGCGGGAGAGGTTTGCT